>CAZUEX010000004.1:0-214974 GCA_964619535.1 uncultured Leptospiraceae bacterium
CATGGCAACGAGGTAGCGTCGGTAGTTGTCTGGCTTGCCCAGCCGCAGGTTACACGTCACGAAGATGTCGCCACCGAGATCCGCACTTTTGTTTCGGAACTCAAACTGTTTCTTCTGGAATACAAGGAAGTTGGTTCGCACACGCTCAGATTTGTTCGCATTGAAGTTCAGAGGCTTCATGAGGAGTGAGGTCAGGAAGTAATCTCCATCCTGCTGAATCTTCAGTTTGCGAACCTCTTCAAGAGTGGCGTTCAGTTCTGCCGTCCTCTCTTTTACCTTCTCTTCGAGGTTATTGGCGTAGTCCCTTAACTGGTCTCGAGCTTCGCGAATCGAGCTCACCATGCTGTTGAATGATGCGGCCAGGAAGCCGATCTCATCCTGCACATGAACGGGAACACGCACTTCCAGGTTCCCGCGGTTCACCTTCGTCACACCTTCCAGAAGTTCGGTTAGCGGATTCACCATCGATCCGCGGAAGAACAACGGAAAAACGATCAGAACCATGAAGAGGACAGCTGCAAGAATCGTGACCTGCTTGAAGGCCGTTCTGTGAATAAAGGCACGGTAATCCTGATAAAAGAAGCCACCTTCGTAAACCGTCTGTGTTGCCGGGTTATATGCCGTATAGGCAATCAGGTGCTCAAATCCATCTCGGCTGTGGCGATAGTGGCGGCTGTACTGTGGCTTGAAGGGAGCCATGAATTCGCTGAGAGCCAGCTTCAGAGCCTTGCCCTTTAAAGCCGGACGCTTCTCTATGAATTCGAGCATTGCATCTCGGAATGGAGCGAAATCAGTACTGCCATCGTTTTTCAGCCGCTCTGTTACACCCTCTCGAAACTCTGAATCAGAAATATAGCTGATGCGGTTCTTGTTGACGAATGTTAGCTGATTCAAACGGTCAATTTCCGCATATACTGCATCGATTGTGGGATTGTCTTTGAAGGCCTGGCTTTCGAGAAATGCCTCAAGTGATTTACGGTAGCCTGTAAATTCAGGAGGAGTTTCGTTCAGGATTTTGCGCAGGCTATCGGCGACCTGACTGGAATCCAGCTTGCGGATTTTTTCGTACAATGCTGTATTGCGGTATTCAATCTCTGCATGCGAAAAGTCCACGCGACGGGGCTCGGGCAGGTTAAAATACCTATCATGCGTGTATTTGAGCTCTCCTTTACCGTCCTTCATGTTATAAACATAGAGATAGGCAAGCTCTGATTCGATCGTTCCGCCTTCCATGGCGCGAATGAGATACTGCAAACGAATCTGGTCGTATTCTTTTTCGCGGTCTTCCATCGAGATGTAGGCCATACCCTGGAAAAGCAAAAGGAAGGTAACCATACAGATGCCGACAATCTTCGCCATGAAGGTTGTGCGGTCCGTGGTGGTATTGAGGAAGAGGATCGTCATCGCGAAAAAGGCTACGATGGACATAAGCACAAGGGCGTTCAGATAGAAACCACGATCGACGACACCGTCACGGCTCAGCGTATTGAGAACGGCTGGAATGGCCGCTCCGGCAATGAGGCTGGTAACCAGACCGGCGATGGTGTAGCGATGCTTCTTCTCGGTGATGATGCTGGCCTTCCACGCACCGATGGCAGGTATAAGAAAGATATAGAGCATAATCAGATAGGCGCCGTAGCGGCTGATCCGTTCTGCATCGAAATCCCAGTAATGACCGTTGAAATGGAATTTGATTTCTGATGATTGCGTAACCCAGATGAAGGCGCCGATCATGCCAATACCGAGCAGATACTGAATGATCAGGAATGCACGCTGCACACGCGGATGGGTGTTTTCTGGATAGCGCAGGATCCACTGCCCGAGGTGGAGCAGAGCAGGAAAGATGAAGCCAAGGGTCAGATAGCGGTGGTAGACGGCCAGGGGAGAGTAAACAACAGCGGCGATGAAGTAACCAAAGAAGAAGAGCGAAAACCAGAGATACATCAGTCCAAGGTCAATGGTTGGCCTGGACTTCTGTTTGATCGTCAGTGTGAAAACGGCCAGGAAGCCGGAGAACACAGTTACGAGCAGCGTTCCAAATGAGAAAAAGTTGAAGTAGATATCGTAGTGATTGAGCAGCTCGAGCATCATCTCTCCCTTTTGTTTCATCGCTTAGAACCTCATTCGCCTTTTTGAGTATCGTCTGAACGGGGTGCAGAGCCCGCTTCTTTTTCAAATCCGGGCTCGAGAAACGGGCAAAAAAATGTTATGTCGCAAATATGCGCGCAACTGAGCCCGATTCACTTGACTCTCGTAATGAGCGGCTGCCCGAGAAATGCAATCCCTTTTCCATTCATACCTCGAACGGCTACAATCAGGGAGTACAAGAAGGGCTCCCGAAGGAGCCTGGTTGCCTGTAGCAGGCTGTAGAAGAGGGAATGACTGCTTAATGTGTTGCAGGAAAGGGCTGGCGTCGGTCGGCCAGCTCATCGCCGGCCAGGTTTGCCAGTATGTTTCGCCCCAGTGCAACGTCGAGTGCATGTCCGGCGCGAAAGGCAATGACATGAGCCATCAGCGGTCGGCCCAGAAGATAAAGGTCACCCACAAGGTCGAGCACCTTATGGCGAAGGCATTCATCCGGATAGCGAAGATCATCGTTGAGATAGCCGGTTTCTGTCAGAACCACGGCATTGTCCAGAGAAGCGCCCATGCCCAGGCCACGTTTACGTAGCTCTTCCACATCTTTGAGGAAGCCAAAGGTACGTGCATCAAGGATTTCGTTTGCCAGGATTTCGCTGTTCAGCTGTCCGTGGTAGGTCTGACCCTTCAGGTCGGGGTGGGGGAAGTCAATCGTATACGTAACGCTGAAGTCGTCGGCAGGGATTGCCACGAGATACTTGTCATCTTTAACGACCCATACCGGAGCGCTGAGGCGGATCGGCTCAACGGCAACGTCAAACTCATCGATGCCGGCAGCCATGATGCCGCGGTAGAGCTCACCGGCGGCGCCGTCCAGGATGGGAATCTCTGTTCCGTCGAGCTCGAGGATGGCGTCCGTAACGCCTGCAACGGCCAGGGCGCAGAGAACATGCTCTACGGTATGGACCTTCCATGCGCCATTGGAGAGGGTGACGGCCTGTGCCGTTTCTGTTACACTGAGAGGAGAGATCGGAATGATGCCATGCGAAGGAGAAGTGCTCTGTAGAAGTAGGCCTGTGCCTGCCGGAGCAGGGTGAATCCGGAGCGTGGTCTGCCCAGCCGTGTGGATGCCGGTTCCCGTGAAGCTGACCGTTTCAGCGACCGTGCTGCGATTCAGGCGACCGGGGCGATTGGCAGGCAGCTCCCGGGACGGTGCCACCAGCACGGAATCGGTAAAAAAGGGCTCATTGTGTAACGTTTGCATGGTATTGGCTCCGCTATGTATAGTGCAAGGAGCGTGCCAGCCTGGCCAGAATGGCGGACTTTTGCGGAAAGGCGCGAAAAAGCCCTGTACAGGGCCGTTTGTAACACTTCCGTAATCGTTTCAAGCGGGGCGGGAATGGCCATGTGTATGAAAAATGTCACATTGTCGCTGTACGGAGACGTCCGGAAATCCTACATACGACGGGCCACCCAGGTGCCGGAGCTGTGCGATCCAGAGTATTTGCCCTTGATTTCCCGGCGTACAGGGTCCAGGAAACCGGTGTATTCTTGGTGAAAGTCATGCGGAGAGCCAATGCGGCGGCATTCCTGGCCTGTACAGGATCTTCGAAAATCGATACGGTTGCCAATCACACGCACGCCGGTCAGGTATTCAGGCTGTCTTCTTCCCCAGTTTGTGAAGCGTACGATGGCGCCGATCGATCCCTGCTGTGACAAAAAGATAGAAAGCTCTCCTTTATGACCTCCGGCTTCGATTGAGTAGCGACCGGGAAAATAGCCAAGGGCCGCTGCCGTGCTCATGACGTCGAACGAGGCATTTCGGAGTTCTGCCTCGTCCCGAAAGAAGATGATGCGCGAGATGTTTGCAAAGTCGTAGCGTTCCGATGTGGCTTCCTTTTGAAAGAAAGCCCCGGCCCGATCCAGGGAGTTCAGGATGCCCGTCCATTGCTGGCCGTCCTTTGTGATCAGCACAGCCGGCCGATTCACCTCGCAGGCATTGCCTGCCGTAAGGCGTCCTGCCAGGCTTCCAAGACCGCCGGCCACAACAGCCGATAACAGCATGGCCGTCCATATGCCCTTCGGTCCCTGAAGGCCCGTTTTCGCAAGGAGGGATGCCTGCTCTTTTTCGATGTCGGCCACTGCATTGTCAGAGCCGGAAGAGTCGTCAGATTCTTTGCCGAAGAGTTGCCGTAGACGGTTGATAATCATACACCTTTACGATCGGCCGAAAGGGCCATATCCTCAACAGCTGGCGTATCAGAGGAGGGCATGCACACGCTTTTGCAAGTAGGGCACCAGCGTTTCTTCGAAGAAGGGATTCTTCTTTAGCCAGAGCTGGTTGCGTGCAGAGGGATGTACCAGAGGCAGATACAGCGGACCGTATTCGGCAAAGGATCGCACCGTTTCCGTAAGTGTGGCCTTGCGTCTGCTACCGAGGTAGTAGGCCTGGGCATACTGCCCGATAAGCAGGATCAGCTCAAGCCCTTTCAGGTGCTCAAGGAGGGCCTTATGCCAGGTCGGCGCGCATTCTTTACGGGGTGGAAGGTCGCCCGAGCGTCCTCTGCCGGGGTAGCAGAATCCCATCGGAATGATGGCGATGCGGCTTTCATCATAGAAAGTGGCCTCGTCCACTGCCATCCAGGAACGCAGTCGCCTGCCGCTTGCATCGTCCCAGGGGATGCCCGAGGCATGAACCTTTGTACCCGGGGCCTGGCCGACGATGAGGATGCGGGCGGATTCCCTGGCCCTGAGAACAGGACGGGGCGGGAAAGGAAGATGATCCTTGCAGAGCGTGCAGCTTCTGACCTCCCGCAAGAGACTGTCCAGGTCCTCTTTCATGCGGCCATCAGTCAGATCGGTGCCAGGTCTTCGTCAACAGGATTTGCATGAGGCCGGCAGAGCAGGTGAAATAAGGGTTGCCCTGACTCAGGGGCATGCAAGGATCGGGTGATGTTGACACGAGAGTCAATTTTTGCCCTGCTCGGGCCGTGATAGACGGGCTTTCGTGGTTGATTATGCGCACTGGAGGAAGCGGTGTTTCGTGCAGAACAGGTATATAGAAAGGATCTATTTGAAGGACAGTCCATCCTGCTAACAGGGGGAGGCAGCGGCATTGGAAGAAGGCTGGCACATGGCTTTGCCTCTCTCGGTGCATCGCTGGCTTTGCTCGGTCGTCGCAGGGACAAGCTCGAAGAAACCGTAGCAGAGCTCAAAGCAGAGGGATACGGCGTCGATACGCTCTGTCTCGAATGCGACATATCGGATCCGGCACGGGTAAAGAAGGCAGTAGCTGCTGCCTTTCAATGGAAGAAGATCGATTTGCTGATTAACAATGCCGGTGCAAACAGCCTGCGACCGGCCGAAGCCCTAACACCCGTGCGCTGGCAGGCCATCATCGATACAGTCTTAAACGGAACGTTTTATATGTCCAGGGAATGTGCCCTTCACTGGATCAGAGCCGGACGGGGCGGACACATCATCAACATAGCCTCAACGACGGCCTTTACAGGCTCTCCTTTTATGGCTCCATCGGGTGCGGCAAAGGCAGGTATCGTCAACCTGGGCCGAACGCTTGGGTCGGAATGGGCGAAGCATAAGATCCGTATCAATGACGTAAGCCCGGGCCCGGTTTTTACAAAAGGTAGTTTTGACCGCCTGTGGTTGAACGAGAAGATCGTAGAAGAGGTGCAGCGCCGCGTTCCGCTTGGACGCTTTCCCGAGCCCGATGATATCGTCGGGCCGGTGCTCTTTCTTGCCTCGCCCGCTGCAGCCATGATGACAGGGGCAACGATCGCCGTCGATGGCGGTGAATCCCTCAGGCCTGACCTTGGCGAACTCGTGGAGTCGTTTCGTCCGCGAAAGGCTGCCGATAGCGAGGATGTGCCCGCCGTATAATCCAAAACCGGTCTAAGGCAGAGAAAATCGGTGGAGATATGAGGCAGTATGCGTCTGATAGGAAGATGCGGTTGGTGTACGTTTCTTTGCTTCTGACTGCATTGGTGGCCTGTGGTCGTCAGTCAGAAGACAATGCCATGGTAGGCCTTGTGGCCAACCTCGGTACCGTTGCCCCGGATACCGATCTGATCGAGCGGGCCGAGCAGGGCATGACCGCCTGGCAGATCGGTTTAAATACCGGTTTTCGTTCTCGCTACCGGAATGCAGGTGGCGCTGCTGGTAGCTATGATCCGCCGCACTGGATGGCCATTGCTTCGCGAGACTGCATGGTGATGGGCGCCCCTTACGACATGAGAAGCGACTGTCCGCTTGCCGAGGCTTCCGTGGTCGGTATTTGTCAGGTTATCAATGATACACTTACAGGAGAAATCCTCAATTCGACCATTCTCATTGGCCGTGACTATCAGATGAACGAAGCCGAGACGCTTGCAAACAGGGTATCCATATTCACCCATGAATTCGGTCACTGTCTTGGCCTCAGGCATTCTGGAAGCACCTCTGACGTCATGTATGCAGACACCTCCGGCGCAGACCAGCCGTCGGCGGCCGAAATCGCAGTTATACAGTATGCCTACACCGTTTTTCAGGATCCATCCGATACATCGCGTTTCTTTACATCGAGCGGCAGGGTGTTGCGTCATTTCAAGATGCCCGCCTTTTTTCTGTATGATGGGTCGAGCTATGAGGGTTCGCTTCTGGCCACGATGCAAACCCGGACCGCAGAACCGGAGCGTGCTGTGGAGGTGCATAACATACTGCTGTATAACGATGGCAGAGAAAGGCGTTACAGAGTTCGGTAGAACCTGTGGTTTTCGGGCAGCCCTACAAGTGGAGGGCCCTGTATGCCTTCATTGCCTTCGCCATAGCTAAAGTGTAACATGTCCATGGGCCAGAAGATGGCGGGTTCGGATTGGGGCCGGGCCGAAATTTGTGGTTTGATCGAATGGAGTCATATGTGACCTGTTAATGCAAAGGTATGGGTGGTGTCTAAACTACGTTTTGGGTGCGAGGTTCGTTCTTGACAGATCTTCTTCCGCTTTGAGATGATTCTTGCTACGACGTTACTGCCATGGTGTGGAGGGCGCTGAGGACAGACGAAGTTATCTGATAGCCGCTTATGCTTGAAAAGATGGGTTATGACCAGAGATGAGATTTCTTCTCGATACGAATATTCTGATTCCACTTGAGGATTCCAGTCAGCGACTGGAACGGAGTCTAGCCAATTTTGTAAGGTTGGCGACATGCCATGGGCATCAGCTGCTGTATCATCCGGCTTCAATAGAGGATATCAATCAAGACAAGGATCCTGAAAGGCGCAGGCAAACCCTGGAACGACTGCACCAATACACCTTACTCGAGGACCTACCGCCGTGCCCCTGGGTTGAAGAAAGCAAGAACAGGAATGATAGAGCGGACAACGAGATACTCTATGCTCTCGAAATCGATGCTGCTCACGCCCTGGTTACGGAGGATCAGGGCATTCATGCCGCTGCAAAATTGCGTAGACTGAGTCAGCGTGTATATACCATTCAGACGGCTGAAGATCTCTTACGCCGATTACACGAATGTCATCCGATTAAGCTTCCTAATATTGACATTGTGCCACTCCACAAGCTTACACCACTATTGGGTTCGCCGTTCTTTGATAGTTTGAGAGAAGGTTATGCTGGCTTTGATGTTTGGTTTCGCGAAAAGGCAAAAGAGGGGAGAGAAGCATGGGTAAACTGGGAGGCGCCAGATATTATACTCGGTGGAATCTGTATCTATGCAGTCCAAACGGATGAACGAATCACTGAGAATATAACACTGCCCGGTCGGGCTTTAAAAATGTGTACATTCAAGGTTGGTGAAAACAGTCGAGGGCACAAGATCGGTGAGTTATTCCTGAAAGCGGCGTTTCGTTATGCCAGTCGCAATGAGTTGGAGCATATTTTCATTCATGGTGACGAGTCTCGTCATCACTTTTTGTTTTCCATGCTGGAAGATTTTGGCTTCTACAAGGTTGGCTACCACCCGAAACAAAGCAGCGATGCGGTTTATCTTAAAGAACATCCGATTCATCCGCCTCCTGCCGCCGATTTGGCAGATTTTGAGTACTCGCGGCGCTATTTTCCGAACTTCCGACATGATGAACGTATCCGGAAATTTGTTGTACCGATTAGACCTGAATATCACCGTGTTCTCTTTCCCGACTATGAGTCACCGAGTGATAGACAGTTATACCTATATGCACCACCAAATCCTGCTGGCAATGCGATAAAGATGGCATATCTTTCTCATGCGCAAATAAATGACATGCCACCCGGTTCCATCGTACTGTTTTACAGGTCTGATGATGACAGAGCGATTACAAGCCTTGGTGTGGTAGAAAGCTATGAGACAATGAGTGATCCAGACAAGATTGCCACGAGAGTCAAACGGCGAACTGTCTATTCAATGGAAGACATCAAACGAAAGGCAACGAAACCCACGAAGGTGATGCTGTTTCGGCTGGTAAAGCATTTCAGAAATCCAGTCCAACAGTCTTTCCTGGTTGACAACAGAATCTTAAAAGGGCCTCCACAGAGTATTACGTCAATTGATCATGAGAACTTTCAGAAAATCCTCGATCATGCATAGCAATGCAATACTGATTTCAATACGTCCGGAACACGTGGCGAAAATACTGTCTGGTGAGAAACGACTCGAGTTTCGGCGACAGTGGACTACACGAGCCATTGATATCTTGGTGATCTATGCTACTGCCCCTATTCAGAAAATCATCGCGATCACTCGCATTCAGAATGTCTTTCGAGGCAGCAAAAGCGAGCTCTGGGCGCTGGCTCGAAACAAAGGTGGCGGAATCTCCAGAGAACAACTCTTCGAATATATGAGTGGAAAAGACGAGGGAGTAGCTTTAGAGCTTTCGAACCTTTTGACATTGAAAGATGGCATTCACCCCAGTACTGTATTCGGCAAAAGCTTCAGGCCTCCACAATCGTTTCGGTACTTGTCCCCGAATGAATTTGAACACCTTGTAAGACTGACGGACGAGTGCTGGTGAGACATTCTCGGCCAGCCATATCGTCCTGCCACCAGTAGCACAGAAAAAGAGGGCCATGCGGCCCTCTTGAATAAAGGAGAGTAACACTGAAGGATCAGAAGCTCGTGGAATACCCTACTGTGTAGTAGTAAACGAATTTCGGAAGCTTCTGTGTCGGAGTGTAGGTGTATCCGTATCCGGTGGGATCGCCGATAGCAGAGGTCACCAGGCTGTTGACATAGGTATTTGCTATGCCGTTGGTTTGTGCCGGATCGGCTACGAGGCCATCTCCATTGGAGGTTTCGCCAAGAATAGAAACGGCGTCGCTTGTAGAAGAGTCGCCTTCATAGAAACGGGTATCGATACGATACACGCCTGTAACTCCGATGAAGAAATCGCCAATGCTCAGGGTGATCGGAAGATCTGCATTTTTCCATCCCTGGATCTTCAAGCTTGTGTCGGTAGCATAGGCTACACCCGGAGATATATCAAGCGCTGCATTCTCGCCCAGGTCAACACCTATAGAATACGACAGGTAGTTGTAGGTAGAACCTGCATAGCCTGGAGTAGCAACATCGACGTAGGTCGTAAAGGACAGGTCGGGCAGTGCAGCCGGCGAGAATCCAGCAAACATCTCCATGTTTGAAGCTGATTGCTGAACCTGGTTCGTATAGTTATACGAAATGATCCCGCCGGTCAGGGTTCCGATCCTGGAGCTTGTTTCGTAGCTGAGGGTAATGTCGACCTCGTCATTGCGTTTCAGGCCGTTTTCTTCGTTGTGGAATCCCGGAGCTGTTGACGGATCCCGGATTGTAGCACCGTCTACGGTGTAGGATGCAAGGACCGTGTTCAGATCCAGGTTGCCGGAAGTCAGGCCGGCCAGATAGGCCTCGGATACGGCGTCCGAGCTGCCTGGACCCAGTTGCAGCAATCCGTCTGTGTCGACGTCATTGCGTCCGGTCAGGGCAAACGAGCCCCAGATGTTCAGAGACCAGCCTTCTGCAAAGTTGAAGGTAAGGCTTGGCTGAAAGGCCTGCGCATTGTTAAAGCTGCTGTAGGACTTGCCGTCCTGCACGAATTTGTTCGAGTGCACATCAGCACCACGGAATACGTAGTTGGAAGCGAATACGGCATCAAAGTCGATGCTCGGTTCGAATTCCTGTGCTTGCAGAGTCCCCGTAGCAAAGAGGGCTCCTGTTAGCCCGGCTACAAGGCCGAGACGTTTTTTAGTATTGGATTTCAAAGTTTGCCTCCTGGAAAATCCTGTTGTCGATGTATATGCACGAGGCGTGCCAGGGGTGATGTGTCGTAAAAAGGTGCGGTATGCTTATAGTATAGGCTGATGCGTCATAATGACGAAGGCTTGCTGTCGGCATGTGCCCTGTTTGAGTCATGATGCTTAAAGTGCAGGCTCTTTTCCCTGCCCGGGCGGATTGCTGTCTGCATACGGGTAGAAAAATGTTTGCTGCATTTGATTTTACATCTGTACTGATCGATCCTATAATGACAGGTTCTCCTGGCAGTACAGATGAGGCATACGAATGAATGAAGAGATCCGACCTCTGGAATGGGTTTCAAAGCCGGAGTCGGTAAGTGCTCTGGTTGACCGGTATCTGATCGGCAAGGTCATCTTTCTCAAGGGATATGAGCCGCATCCCCGCGTGCGCTTGCTGTCGCGTAATCCGAACGGAACCGTCGAGATACAGTCACCGATAAGCTTTGACGTACAGCAGAAGCCGGTCTTCTTCCGTATTCTGGGCCGCTACCTTGAAATACACGGCACGATCGTTCAGAAGAAAAGTGTAGACCTTTTTACGATGCGTATCGATCGCCTCGGTGTATCGGTAAAGGATCGCGGTGATGTACGTATTCCCGTGGAAGGGGATGACGTTTGCATAACGAATATTCAGACGAGCAAGTATCTGATTGATACGGCGAACTCGACCATTCCGACAACGGTTAAGGTAAGTTTCGGCGAATATGAGCGCGTGCTGTCAGGGGAGTTCGATACGGTGAAGATCGACGTATTCGGTCAGCGGGGCACCTTGCTCGATGAGGTGCGAAAAACAGGCAAGGCCGTATTCGTGGCCGACACAACGGATCCGGCCAGTTATTCGCCCCCGGATCCACGCTTCATCGATTACGGGCGGTTCCTGGGAGCAGGTTTAAAGAAGCAAATCTTTGAATACCGGAACAAGAAGGTACGGTCGGAGGCCATTGTTCCGGTCATGTATGTTACACATGATCGCACCGAGGTGCCGATTGGATATCTCCAGGTGCAGAGCCGGACAAAGCCTTTTGATGTTTCGGTGATTGACCGGCTGAAGCAAATCTGCGAGGAGATGATCGAGAAGATCCGCCTTTCCAATACGGTCTATGTGAAGGATCGAGAACGCATTCTGAACATGTCTCTTCGAGGGATGCGGGTTCGCATTCGTAATCGTGAGCTGGCCAGCTATCTCATGCGGCAGAGTGGTTTTACGTTTGACGTTCTGTTTCGCGGACAGGCTCCGATTACGGTTTATGGCCTGATCCGATCTGCATCCAAAACACTGGAAGGGCACCTGGTCTGCGGCGTGCAGATTGCCGGTTTTACTGATGATACGGCAGGTAAGGCGCGCTATGAAAGCAACGTGCGCGGAATGGAGCAGCGGTACAAGCAGAAGCTACAGCAGGAGATGAAAAAGCAGTGAGACGTCTGGCAGCGCTGCTACTTGCATCCCTTGTTCTTGCATCTTCTACGACCCTGGCACAGCGCGAGATGCCATCCTATTTCGCCCTGCTTACATCGATACCACTGGAAAACGGTTATGCCGCAGGTTGCGAGGCACCGCGCAATTCCCGGACCCTTAATTTTCGGGATTCAAAGAAGGTTCTTCGAACGATGTTTCTATCTCTCGGCGCACGGACGATCTACTGTCAGTGTACGCCGGTTTTGAAAGGCAGGTCACTGATTGTAGAGGATGGCTGTTCGTATAAGCCAAAACGCAAAGGCCCCGTCATTAACTGGGAGCACGTGATGCCAGCCTCTCGTTTCGGACAGCTGCGTCCCTGCTGGAAGGGCGAGGGATGCAAAGGAAAGCGAGGTCGCCGATGCTGTCAGTCCAGTGATCCCTGTTTCAATCGAATGGAGGCCGATCTGCATAACCTGCATCTGTCGCTCGGAGAGCTGAATTATGCGCGCAGCAACTTCATGTTCGGAGAGATAGCCGGAGAAAAACGAAACTACGGCAGCTGTGATTTTGAGGTCGACCGTCGTCGTCGCATCGTTGAGCCCATGCCGCAGATTCGCGGCGACATTGCGCGTTCGTACCTCTACATGGCATGGCGATACGGCCTTGCTTTAACGGACGAAGAGAAGGCAATTTTTCTGCGGTGGAACCTTGAAGATCCTCCGGATGCCATGGAGCGTCAGCTGGAAGCTGCCAGGCGACGATTGCAGGGAAACGGCAATCCCTTTATTCGCGGCTGGAAAAATCCGACTTCTTGAAAAGTGAGATCAGCTGCACGTTTTCCGCACTGAGTGCCTCACTGCCTCCTTCTTCGCGATCAACGATGCAGCAGGCCGTCGTTACCTTTTTGCCGGCTTCGCGAAGAGCCCGGACAGCCTTCAGGGTAGAGCCTGCTGTGGTAATGACATCATCAAGTACAAGGACTTCGTCGATATCGCTGAGGTGGCCTTCTATTTGCTGGCCGGTACCATGTCCTTTGGCCTCTTTACGCACCACAACAGGCATGCACAGATGACCTTTTGCAAGGCAGGCCAGAGAAAAGGCATAGGCGATGGGATCGGCACCGAGTGTAAGACCGCCAGCCGCCCGTGGCAGAGAGATCCCTCGGCCGGGGAGCAGTTCGTCGCGAATCGCTTCAGCAAGCAGCGACAGACGCGCAGGGTGTAAGGTAATCTTCTTGCAATTGAAATAGTGATGCGACATCTTGCCGGAGGCCAGAGTGAAAGGTTCTTCTCGATACATGTAGATAAGAGGGGACGTTTCCTGAAAGAGACGAGCAGTGAGCGGAGGGAAAGATGCCATATCTTCTTAAATCAGTGAAGGCAGTCATCCGATCAACGCTTTTTCTCAGTGCACTCTCCGGTTTTCTGGGAACCATGTCTTTTGCGCCCTTTCACTGGCCTGTTGTTGGATGGTTTGCCCTGTGGCCCATCTTTATTCTGGCAGAGCGATACCGCCATTCGCACTGGAAGATGATCGGTGCCGGTATTCTTGTGGCCTTCTTTCTCTGCACGTTTGCCTTTTACTGGACTGTATATCTTTTTATTGTCTTTGGTGGATTGCCGGTCTGGCTGGCCCTGATCGTATTTGCAGCGCATACGTTTTTCTTAAATCTCAAGATACCGCTTTTCCTTCTTGCCCTGGGGCTGTTGCGCCATCGGCTCTTTCGCAGGCTGCGGGTTATGCCGCTTTTGCTTGTTCCGCTTGTCGGATTGCTTCTTGATCGTTATACACCACAGATCTTTAACTGGTACTGGGGTAACGTAGCAGCCCATAATCCATATCTGGCTCAGGTGGCCGATCTGGTCGGTATTCACGGAATCACATTCCTGTACTTTTTGGTTACCTATGCAGGATACCGGTTGTTTCCCGTCCTGAGGCATGCCGTACGGCGATGGCTTCGGTATGGTCGCCCGAGGGGGTTGGCGTTATTCGGCCGCAGCATCGTATTGCGTCGCTTTGCCCTGCCGGTTGTGATCCTGTTTGTCTGGTTCCTGTATGGTGTCGTTCAGAAATCCCGCTACGAACAGCTGCAGAGCCAGTTGCCCCATGCCAGAGTGGCCGCACTGCAGCCCAACGCTCCGCTCGAAAAGTATGGGGAACACAGAGTAACCGACGAAGTTATCCGTAAGCTTTTGCGTCAGACCATCCCTGCACTGGCAGAAGAGGCCTTTCGTCGCGCCGATGGAAGACTGGATTTGATTGTACTGCCTGAATCCGCGGTGCCTTACTATACGACTCAGGATGATCGGCTGACCCGTCGGCTTGGTTTGTACAATCCTGACTTTGAAAGCATGGTTGTACGGTTGAGCAGTGGATATCAGACGCCGGTTTTCTTTAATGAAATTGCGGTTGGCATGAGTCGGGACAGGTTTACAAGGAGGCCACGAATCGATGCCTATAATTCTTCTTCGGTTTTTGATGCCGGTGGAGAACGGGCGGGCCAGTACCATAAGCGGATCTTGATTGCCTTTGGTGAGCAGATTCCAATGGCCGGCTTCCTGGACGAAACGGGGCTCATCCAGCTTGTGCCCGAGTCAATCCGCTACAGCAGATTCAGGCCAGGAGATGAGTTTGTGATGCTTCCCTACGGGACCTCGGCGCAGGGACAATTCCTGCCTCTCATATGCTATGAAGTACTGGACCCGGGGTATGTACGCGACTTTGTACGATCCGACAGCGCAGACTTTCTGGTCAACATTACTCAGGACCGCTGGTACGGAAACACGATCGAAACGTATCAGCATTTTGAGCTGGGTCGCATTCGTGCTATCGAAACGCGCAAGGCCCTCGTACGTTCGACGAATAGTGGAAGCAGCGGCATGGTGGATCTGGCCGGGAACTATGCGCGACCGCTCTATGGGCCGACGTTCACGGAACAGGATGTGGAGGCCGTACAGATTTTTGAGGTACCGATTCACCGCAATAAGCCGACGGTTTTTGTGCGTTTTGGAAACCATTGGATGTGGTTCCCGGTGTTGTTGTTCATTTTGGTCGTTCTGGTGCGGAGAAAACAATCCGGCACGGGATAAGGGCATGTCGCAGCCTTCCAGGGAACTGAACGAACCTGGCATGGCATTGTGTTGTGATGATGTGGGGTGTTTGGGAGGGAGGATTTCTGGCCAAATGCTATGTCTGGAGTCTTCTCGTTAGTTTTCTGACAATCGCATCGACGGAAATCACTGCCGAAACCTGTGGATTCCAGGTCGCTCGTGCTTTGGGTGGATGAGTTCCACCATCCCCCGGTGAGAGCACTCCCATATCAATGAGCATCAGATACATGAAGATGTAGCAGCGAGAGAATCCCGTTGCATTTGCGATGGCTGACAGGCGTCCCCAATCTTGCTCGTTAGGATAAAAATTCACCCGTCGCAGGTTCTGACCTTCGGCTTGATACTCCGTTTTCCATTTTCGTGGTTTTAAGAAACTCAGCTTGAAATCCAGAAGGGGATCATCGAGGAGTCGAGACAGATACGACGATAGGGGAAGATGGCCCACTTTTTTATAAGGACCTGGTCCAAAAAACCGGTGGAAATATATTTCTGGAATCAGCAAAGTGGAGCGAGAAAAGCTGTATGGTTCTGGAACAATCCGGGTACGGTCTTTCATACCCTGAGAAGGTCACAGATCAATCGAATTGCCGTGGATTCTAAACGGGATCGTTTCCCGTATGCTTACTCCACGTCTTCCCAGTCTTCGCCGTAATGGAAGGTGATCTCTTCTCCTTCTTCGATCGTGCGTAGGGCGTATAACTTGTTGCCATCCCATTCGGCATTAGGTTTTGACGAGTGGTTCAGCCATCGCAGGTCATTCTTGCCGTCAATCAGATGCCAGCCGCCATTCTCCTTTTGGACCCAGAGGACGTAGGTCCCATCTTCAAGAACCGTGGGGCCTTCGTATGAGCCGAGATAGGCCCCCTTGCGGATCTTCTTTTTGGCGAAGCATCCCTTCCCGTGGATGGGGCTCTTTTTTACGACGATTTTATCTTCAATGGCTTTGTTCGATCGTTTCGAGAATGTAACGGGAGGCGTGTCTTTCTTTTTCATCCTTTTTTCTTCACGAGTTTCAATCGATCTTTAGAGCTGACGATATCCGTTACACGTACGCCGAAGTTTTCGTCAATCACGACGACCTCTCCTTTGGCGATGAGCTTGCCATTGACCAGCAGGTCTACAGGTTCGCCGGCCAGCTTGTCGAGCTCGAGAATCGATCCTTCACCGAGGAGCAGAATCTCCTTGATGTACTTTCGCGTACGGCCCAGCTCCACCGTCACCGTCATCTGAACATCCAGTAGCAGGTCGAGATTCGGCGAGGCCAGACCCTGAACCGTTGTGGAGATTTGCGGGAACTCCACGTCCTGGATGGGAAGCTGATTGGACGATACCGAATCTCCTCCCTGGTCCATCATATCGGCGGAGGGGATATGGGCCGACGCACTGCCTGCGTTGCGACTCAGGAAGTCCCGGGCCAGGGTAACGCCAAGCAGCACGGTTACCTTCGTATCGATAAGGCCTTCAATACTGAGATTGTACTGAATGCGCAGATAATGAGAATCCTCAAGCGGAGGAACCCCATCGGCTCCGTTCTTTACGTCGAGACCGGCATGGCTGACCGGCTGGCCTACCTTGGCCGAGAACTGAGAAAGGACGGAATAGAGAAGCGGACCGATCGTATCCTTCACTGTGGCCAGCTGTGCACTGTCGAGGGCAGCGGGCTCTGCGGAATCACCGTTTGATCCCATTACTACACTGGCGATTTTGGCTCCGTCCTGGGTTGGCAGTATCAAATGCAGGGCCCCCTGAAGGCCACCGGTCATACGTTGCGTGAAATATACGGTGGCCTCGCCAAAATCTCGCGTAGCTTCCTGTGTAGGTCGCAGCTCTGCGTATGGGTTGGAGATTGATACCCGACGATTGTTCAGGATTGTCATCAGTCCCTGCGCCCCTGAGCGCAGGCCTGAAAGAACGGCGTCCGCAATGGATTCTCGCTCCAGCGGGGACATGTCTACCCCGCCTCCGCCGCCTTCGGTGTCCGGAAGCGTCGTATCTTCCGAGACGGCATAGGGATCCGCTCCTCGCAATAGTGCGTCGATTTCTTCCTGTGTGAGGTTGCCTTCAGTCATAAGTCCGCCTGTGCGAATTATCGACAGTTCCAGAATAGTATGCAGAATTTCTCACAGAAGGGAACAGCTTTTTTGCACTTGTTTGTCCGTCCACCATGGTGAAAGTCGTCCCGATGTCCGATATCCATCAGGTTCTGGCCCGAAAATACCGTCCACAGCTCTTTTCTGAGGTTGTGGAGCAGCATACGGCTGTGCATGCCCTCGAAAATGCCATCCGCGAGAATCGTGTTGGGTCAGCGTATCTGTTCTTCGGACCGCGAGGCGTGGGGAAGACGACCATTGCCCGAATCCTGGCCAAGCGTATCAATTGTGAAAATCCCCGGGATACGGAGCCCTGTGATGCCTGTGAATCCTGCCTTTCCATCCAGAAGGGCTATTCCATGGATGTGATCGAGATCGATGCGGCCTCCAATCGCAAGATCGACGATATTCGGGACCTGCGTGAAAAGGTGAAGTTTCGACCGATTCGGGGTATCAAGAAGGTCTATATCATTGATGAGGTTCACATGTTGACGACGGAGGCCTTCAACGCCCTCCTTAAGACACTGGAAGAACCGCCCGATCATGTTGTTTTTGTACTGGCTACTACAGAGTTGAATAAGATTCCCGAGACCATCCTGTCTCGCTGCCAGGTATTCACGTTTCGCAAGGTGCCGGTAACCAGGCTGACCCGCCATCTTACAGAGATCTGTCGCCGTGAGAATATTGCTGCTGAAGAGGATGCCCTTTTCCTGATCGCAAGAAAAGGGGATGGATCCGTCCGAGATTCGCTGTCCTTTCTGGAACAGGCCGTTTCTTTCTGCGACCGCAATATTACGGCAGAGCGAATTCGTGAACTGACCGGCAGCTTCAAGCTTGAAACCTTTTTGCAGATCACCACTTCGTTGCTGGATCCCGCTGTGGGGCCCGATACGCTGATTCGTCCCATTGTGCAGATCTTCGATGAAGGCGGTGATCTGGAGCGCTTCGTCTGGGAATACATGGATTTTCTGCGCACGGCGCTCTATATCCGCCGTGGCGTGGCCGACTCCGACTTTCTCGGCTTAAGTGGCCAGGACATCGTTCGGATTCAAGAGGGGATCCAGGAGGTCTCCTCATCCCGACTGCAGCAGCTGTTTGATGACATGTTCGATCTGAAGGGCAGGGCGCATCAGATGCGGATTCGAAACTCCTACGAGGCGCGCATCCTGATCGAAATGACCCTGCTGCGCATTCATGAGAAGATGCACCGTCCGTCGCTCGATGACGTGATCCAGCAGCTGAATCATCTGTCCCGTGTGCTGGAAGGCGAGGACGTAAGCGAGGATCGGCTGTTTACACCACCGGCCGCCGCAGAGAAGCCTTCTCCTGTACAGTCGGCTCCGGCTCCTCCTCCGCCTCCTTCTTCCCCCGCCCCGAAAGCGGCTGCGAATCCACCTGCGCCGGAAGCGCCGAAGGTCCCGGAATCATCGGAGCGCAAGGTGTTCGGTGATTCCGAAACGAAGGACTTTTCCATCGAGAACGAGCTGCAGAAGCGCGTGCTGGGAACCCTTGTGGAGCCCGATTCGCTCCCCGACCTGAAGGGCAGTAAGTAGGGACGGTCGAATCCCGGGAAAGGCTTGTATTCTAAAACCGTGCTGAACAGGATGGCGTATGCTGCGTCTTCTGGTAATCGTTCTTCTGGCTGCTCTTTCTGTCGCCTGTCACTCTCATGGGCGTGCCAATGAGCACATGCATCGTCATTCCTTTGATGACCTGGTCGCATCCTTTGATCATCCATCGCGGGATGCCTGGCAGAAGCCCGATGTTGTTCTGAAACACCTGGGACCGCTTAAGAATAGAACCGTGTTTGAAATCGGGGCAGGCACGGGATACTTTACGTTTCGTCTGGCCGCTGCCGAAGCATACGTCATCGCCGGCGATGTCGATGAGCGTTTTCTCGATCTCATCGAAAAGCGTCGTCAGGAACGGGGCATTTCTACGCAACGTTTGCGTACCCGTAAGATCCCTTATGATTCTCCGAACCTGAAGCAGGCAGAGGCCGATGTTGTTTTTACCGTGAATACGTATCACCATATCGAGAACCGAATCCCGTATTTTGCCGAGGTGCGCACCGGCCTCAAGCAAACCGGGGGGTGTGTTTTTTTGTATTTCATGAATGTCCACCGCGCCTGGGGGCGGGTTTGTTCTTTTCGCATCGAAGCCGACAGGGTTGCGGATGAACTCAAGAGATCGGGGTTCTCGAAGGTTAACGTCGACCAATCGTCGTTGCCCTACCAGTACATCGTAACAGCCTATCCATAACGAGCAGCCCCTGGCACAGCCGATGGACCAGGCGCGGCTGACGTTTGAAAACGGCCGCGTCGTTCATCCCGAGCCCTTTGTCGATGTCGTCGAAGACATTATGAGCGTGTTGGCGGTGGTATTAACGTCTCAAAGCCAATGACCTTTGCTTTGTCTGGAAAAGTGTTTTTCAATGATAAACCGGAGTCATATGCAGCGGAAGAGATTCGCTTCGAATTTTCGATGATCGGAAAGTTTTTTTCCAGATCAGGAGTTGAGAGCACATGATATATCAATGTGCTTTCGGCAATATCAATTAGATCCTCGTGCATTTGAAATGGGCAGAAGAAGAATGCCGTATCTTCGAGATTCTCACGGGCAATTCTCTGGTATTCCTCTAAATTCATGAAGAATTCCGCGAAATTATCCTCTAGTTTGTATTTCGTTACAAGGCGAAGATTCCTTCGTTCCGCAGGATCGTACAGGTAATATCTGCCCGATACCGTATCGCGTAGATGGCCTGTCGTGCTCCCATAGCCCACGAGACGCGCTGTGATTGACATTGAGCTTTTCCCGATGTACTGGACGTGATATTCACCATTGAATGGAACCGTGAACAGATAAAGGCCGGGCAGGCTCTGTGAATAAAATTCTGGGTCTTTGATGGAGAACGGTCCTTCCCAGTCAAGATACAATACATCTTCATCTCTTCTTATCATTTGGACACCTCATTTAGAAACCTGTTGCCGTCGTACAAGAGCAGTTCGATTGTTGTCTAATCCGCTCTTTGGTCAATAATTTTTTACAGGGCTGGTTTGTGGCAACCTGTCTGCAGGCTGCCACCGTTTGCATTTGCCAATCACGTAGCGGGCTTCTTCCTGTTAGTTTTACGTCAAATGTTTGCTTGCCCGAAGCACCGGCCGTGATCTGATGCCCTATGATTCAGGGCAATTATTTCGAAGATAATAGCGACCTACAGCAGCACTTTAACACGTTTATTGATTGGGACGAGGTCGTCTCGCTGTACGAGGATGGATTCGCCGACGCTGCTGCATTTGACGCAGCCGAGCCGGGCAGCGTGCAGGCTGAGCGGTTGTCTATGGCTCCACGCAGTACCTCCGAGGCCGTTGATTATTACAGACAGATTCTTGAAGGCTACGGTGAATTCTGGGGCAAAGAGGTAGCTCCTCTGGCGCAGCCAATGGACCAGGCCGGTCTGACCTTTGAAAATGGGCGTGTCATTCACCCGGAGCCCTTTGTCGATGTCGTTAAGAAATTTCATGCCACGGGATTGCATCCGGTGGCATTCCTGCGTCGTTTTGGTGGCCTGGGCGTGCCGCATGTTGTAAAAGCGATGGCCTTTGAGCTTGCCTACAGGGCCGATACGTCGATGACGATTGCTGCTGGCAGTGTGAATCTTGCGGGCATTCTTGAGATGTATGCCAGCGAAGAACTCTGTGAAGAGTGGATACCCAGACTCATCGAAGACGGTTATGCCGTTACCATGGGATTAACCGAGCCGGACTTCGGCTCCGACCTCCCCTCTGTGCGCACCAGGGCCGAACTGGTGGACGGTCGCTGGCTTCTTACAGGAACGAAGCGCTTTCAGACCGTGGCCAGTGGGATCAATGACATCCCCTCTGTAATTCTCGCTCTGGCGCGAACCGGTGATGCCGGAGCACGTGGGCTTTCGTTTTTTCTCGTCGAAGGCAAGGATGTTGAGATCAGCGGCCTTGAGAAAAAGCTGGGCCTGAAGGCATCGGCCACATGCGAGGTGGTTCTGGATCGATCCCCCGGTGTTCTGATTGGCGAGAAGGGCTACGGCCTTTCGCGCTACGTCATCGGAATGCTGAACGGAGCAAGGTTAAGCGTTGCCTCTCAGGGAACCGGGATTGCCATGGCCGCTTTTAAAGAAGCCGAAAAGTATGCCCGGGAACGCATCCAGTTCGGGAAACCGATTGCTGAGCTACCTGCTGTTGCCCGTATGCTCCGTCGTATGGAGGTGGAGATCAAGGCCATGCGCTGCCTTATGGTCGAGGCCGCCTTAAGCGTCGACCGGTATCACTGGGCTGAGCTGCGTAATCGCTTTGCTGAGACCGGACAATCCGCTTCTGCAAAGCGGTCGAATCAGACCGATACTCGAAAATGGGAGAAGATCGCCTCCATTCTTACTCCGATATCGAAGTACTATATATCGGAATCGTGTAATTCGGTCGTATATGATGGCCTGCAGGTCCTTGGCGGAGCAGGTTATACCGAAGAATACGATCTGGCCCGTCTGTATCGGGATGCTCGTATAACGAACATTTATGATGGCACGACACAGATTCAGGTAAATGCCGCTATTGGAGGTGTCGTTGCAGGAGTATCTCCCAGAGGTCATCTGCGCGAATATATCGATGCACAGTTTGCTGCCCTGCCGCAGGAGAACGAGCGACTGATCAAAATGCGCGAAACCTTCGAAAGCATCGTCGCTCTGTATAAGGATCTGCCCGATGCCGACATAAAAGGTCGGTATAGCTTTGAGGTTGTGCAGTCTGCCGCACGTCTGCTCTGTTCATTGTTCCTGGAAAAGACTGCAGGAAAGCTGACAGGAAGCGACCGGGAAGAAAGGCTTCAGGTGGCGAAAGAATATCAAATTGACTCCATGGCGATCCTTACAGGCAATGAGATTAAACTGGAGAATGTATGATGCAGAGGGCTTTTTTCTGGTTATCCTTACCGTTCGTATCGGTGCAGGCATTGCGTCTGCGAAAACGAGCGCCGCGGTTTCCACCCGCTGAAGGTCAGCGATCCGGTGTTACGGGAAGAGGAAAGACAGGACGATTGCTCTGTATAGGCGATTCGATCATCGATGGTGTTGGTGCCCGTACGATAGATCGGGCCCTTGTTGGCAGTATCGCCTCTGCCTGGGCCAGAACAGGTCGAAAGGTGCACTATCGCGCCATCGGTCGCACCGGTGCAACGTCATCAGAGATTATCGAAGAGATGCTTCCACAGCTGCGAATGACAGAGGATAAGCCAGCCGAGCTCATCGTTGTTTCGGCCGGAGTCAATGACATTACCGGACTTCAGCGCACGGGTCGATGGAGATACAACCTCTATCGGATCATTGGCGAACTGCGCGAATACTCACCCGAGGCGACTATAGTTTTTCTCGGTATTCCACCCCTCTGGCGGTTTCCGCTTTTGCCGGAGCCTCTTCGCTCCGTGATCGGAATTCGAGCGCGCACATTTGACCGTATACTGAAGAGCGTGACGGAGCAGCATCATGGCGTGCTTCATGTGCCTTTACAGTTCGATGCCAGGCCCGAACAGTTTTCTGGGGATGGCTATCATCCCAATGAAGAAAGCTATGCTTATATTGGCGAGCTTGTACTGCATCAGGCATTGCACCATGGTGAAACAGCAGCTCAGGCGAGAACTGCCTGAGCAGTCTGCATCTCGTTGCTGCGTACCGGGACTGGCCCGGCTCAGATCCAGCCAAGCCAGCCGGCAAAAACGATCATAGCTACCACATCGATGGCAAACATCGTTGAAATAAAGGCAATCTGCCGTTTTGGCTTCCAGTCATAACAATAGAAGGCAGCCAGGAAAAAGGGAATATAAACCGTGATAAAGACGGGCAGGGCACCCCACCACGGATAAACCCAGACGAAGGTCGGTGTCTTTGCCAGGAAAATCTCGACGATAGAAAAGAAGGCTGCATTGCCCACGGCAAAAAAGAGCCGGTTCGGAATACCTGCGATGCGCAGTCCTGGATCCTCGGGAAGCAGTTTGCTTAACACCAGGCCGGCAATCGAGAACATGAAGCTGAGTTCAATGCCCACACCGACCAGAAGCAGCCAGGCCGTTCCTGTGGGTACGGTCCACAGTGCATGTCCGCTGAAATGCTGAATCAGGGCATTTATGATCTCGAAGAACCAGTGAACTGAATAAAGAGCAAGGCCGGCCGCTATACCGCGCCAGTTCTTCTTCGAGTATTCATTGGTATACACGTAGACTACGAAGGCCAGAAGGGTTATGACATACCATTGAAAGTTATCGCCCTTTCGCAGGATGCTTAAAGCGGCATCGGTTGCCTGTGGATTGTTCAGCTGCATAAGACCTCGAATAGAAGGATTGATGAGAATCGATCTGATTCCAGTTACAGGATCATTCAAGTAAAAAATACGGTTCGGTTGCCGGATCTGTGCCGTTGACCGGAGAAAGCTTGCGAAAAGGCTGGCATCTCTTTATGGCGGCTTTTTTGTTGTTTCCTGACAGATAGAAAAGCTACTCCATCGCCCGAGTCCTATGCAAACGAAACCCACGTTGTTCACCGACAAACAGGAAAAGCTCATCGTAGCCCTCCTCACACTGATGAACTTCGCCCACATCCTGGACTTTGTGATCATGATGCCGCTTGGGCCGAAACTCATTCATGCCTTTCACATCGATGCTCCGAAATTTGGCATCCTGGTTTCTGCCTATGCCTTTTCGGCGGCCACCTCTGGTTTGCTTGGTGCATTTGTCATTGATCGTTTTGATCGCAAGCATGCGCTTCTGGTTCTATTCAGCGGGTTTACCCTGGGGACGCTTCTCTGTGCCATTGCCTGGAATTACTGGTTGATGCTTTTTGCGCGTATCATGGCCGGTGGCTTTGGAGGTATCCTTGGTGGAGTGATCTTTTCGATAATCGGTGATCTCTTTCCGCCGGAGCGACGTGGAACGCCAACGGGCGTGATCATGAGTGCCTTTTCGGTTGCCTCAGTCGTCGGGATTCCGATTGGCTTGAAGGCTGCTGATCTTCTGGGATGGCAGAGTCCTTTCTACATGATTGCCGCTATCTGTGCTGTGATCATTCCTTATGCCTATCGCATCTTTCCATCGGTGAAAGGCCATCACCAACATGCCAGGCTACACTGGCTGGCCCTGCTGAAGACGATCTTCTTTACGGGCAAGCACTGGATCCTTTTTGCCTTTGTGTTTACGGTCGTTGTGGGAGGGTTCAGCGTGATTCCTTATATGCCGATCTATCTCGTTGAGAATGCAGGTCTGAGCAGCGAGCATCTCTTTCTTGTATACTTTATCGGTGGCTGTTTTACGTTTTTTTCTTCGCGCTGGATTGGCCGGCTTTCGGATCGCTATGGCAAGATTCCTGTGTTCCGCGTGGTGGCCACGATGTCCATATTGCCCATTTTCGCTGTGACGAATCTGCCTCGTTCGTCCGAGGTTGTGATCTTCACGTTAACCACGTTTTTTATGGTTCTGGTGTCTGGACGTTTTGTTCCTGCCCTTGCCTTGATTACAGGCAACGTGGACAGCCGGATTCGAGGTAGCTTTATGAGCGTGAATTCGTCAGTGCAACAGATGTCCGCAGGGTTTGCAACGATCCTTGGTGGATTCCTTGCAGGCAGTGCAGGCGAAGGTCAACCGATTCCGCACTATCATCATGCTGGATATCTCGCTATCGGTGTCATTCTGGTCAGTCTATTCCTTGTTCGTTATCTTGCCAGAGAACAGTAGAGGCAGTTATTCTTTCAGGGTGAAAGGCGAAAAGTCCGTATCCAGATCGTAGTAATCTTCATCTTCTTTTCTTTTGAGGAAGTTCACGAGGCCATATGTGAACGGTGTGATGACGGCCTCCCAGCCAACCTTGATCAGATAATTGGAAACCATAACCAAAAGCATGTCCCTGGTTGTCCACACGCCAAAGAATGCGATCGGATAAAAGAGCAGGGAGTCTACGGCCTGACCCACAATGGTTGAGCCGATGGTGCGCATCCAGAGCCATCGGCCTTCCATCATAACCTTCATACGAGCCATGACGAAAGAGTTTGCGAACTCACCGGCCCAGTAAGCGATGAGTGAGGCCAATGCAATGCGAGGAGTTTGTCCGAATATGGTGGCGTAGGCTTCTTGCTTACCCCAGTCCGGGGCTGGCGGCAGGGCTACGATGCTGACACTCATCAGAGAAGCAAAGGCCAGGGCAGCGAATCCGGCCCAGACGACGCGCCTCGTCTTTGCGTAGCCGTACACTTCGGTTAAAACGTCACCGAAAACATAGCTGAAAGGAAAAAAGAACACACCAGCGCCGAAAACGAATCCGCCAACGCTGGCTACCTTGGCTGCGCCTATGATATTTGAGCAGAGCAGGACGGTGACGAAACCTGCCATGACAAAGTCAAAGTATCGGTAGGCGCGCATGATCTGTCATGCTAAAGGATTTTTCGCGATCCGTCTACAAAAATGTGGAGCCATCCGGACAACGCCACTGTTCGGTATCTTCCCAGGAATGGCGCGGAGTTTTTTCTCGACACCAGTCATGTATGTGCAGAATGCTGAAGAATTATTTCATCACCAGAAGTGAAAAAGCAAAAGTGAAGAAATGGGGTGGTGGGCTTCGGCCGTGGCACCATGTTGCCGCCAGATGCTGTGAAAGAAATGATTGCTGAAGAAACGATTCAGGGCCACAGCGAGAAATGCCTTCCGGTGAACCGGACCGTCGTTGATAGATTAGCAGCTTTGATTACCTCTCAGCTGGAATTGCCGGATCAGCATTGCAACGTTATGCATCCGCTGAGGCTTGCAGAGGATACCCTGCTTCTTCCGCATATTCAGGTCTTCTCGTCCGAGGAGAGGCGGCCAGCTCTTGTCATTGAATTCTTTGATGAGCGAAGTAGAGAATCTGCCGCGAAGCGTCGACGGTTATACGAACGCGGTGGTCTTCGAGAGTACTGGGCGATCTATCTTGACGTGATGGAACTGGAGCGTTATGTATTGCTGGAGGGGACTTATCTGCATCCTCATCTGTTCGCTCCGCAGCGGGACACCGTGTTCTCGGTGGTCCTGCCAGATTTGTGTGTGGCCCCTTCCTTCTTTACTTCTCCTTAGAGTGAATCCCTGGTTAACGTAGACCGCTTCTCAAACCCTAACCCTGCGCCGCTTCATCAAAGTACTCTCTGATACGGGTCAGGGCAGAAGCAGCTCGATCGGCCAGGAAATACTCAACGACCTGACTGAGTTCCGTTCGATCCGGATTGATTTCAAGGGTGGGGATGCCGTTGCGTGCGGCTTCGACAACGGGCCCGTAGATGTACGGGAATACGGCAGAGGTGCCGATGACAACGACAAAGTCAAAACCGCGAAGCATTTCGCGTTCGTAGGTGCGCGCGGCTTCTTCGGGTAGAGATTCACCAAAAAGGGTTACCTGTGGCCGAATCAGTCCGGAGCAGCGAGGGCAGGAAGGGGGCAGCGACAGATCTACATAGTTTTCGCGTTCTTCCTGGTAGTTACAGGCCGTGCAGGCCAGACGATGTAGATTGCCATGAATCTCGATAAGGTTTCTTGAGCCGGCTTTGCGATGAAAGCCGTCGACATTCTGTGTTAAGACCCACAGCCGCTGCTTTTTCTGTTCCAGATAGGCCAGGGTTTCATGGGCGGCATTGGGCCTGCGGTGGCGTCCGCTTTTTTCCAGCTCCAGAAGGTATTTCCAGGTAAGCTCCGGACGTTTTTCGAACATGTCTCTGGAAAGGATGTCTTCGATGGCATACCCCTCTTCTGTCTTACCGGCATTGTAAAGGCCTCCCATACCCCGGTAGGTGGGCAGGCCAGAATCGGCCGAGATTCCTGCTCCTGTAATGACGAGAATATTATCGTATTCGATAAAGAGACGCGCCGCTGTCTTATGCACATCTCAATCAATGAAGGCAGGGCTTTACGGTAAAGTACTTTGGCCTTTCGTTTTTCGAAAACGTCCCTTTGCTGAATGTCACATAGAAAACCGCATCCTGTCATACAATCATCACATCCACCGACGATCGTGTGTTCATCTAACCTGAGAGGGAAACGCATGCAAGGTGTTGCATTACAACAAAAACAGCTGGAGGTGCGCCTGGCCGAAAACCAGCTTGAAATCGAGCAGACGCTGGCCCTGCGTTACGAGGTGTTCAACCAGGAGCTTGGTGAGGGATTACCTGAATCTGCTGCCACATGCAAGGATCGTGACGAATACGATCTGTACTGCGACCATCTGATCGTCGTCGACAGAGCTGCAAACAACCGCATTGCCGGCACCTACCGCCTGCTGCGAGGATCTGTGGCCCGTGCGGGTATCGGCTTCTATTCTGACAACGAATTCGATCTGTCGGCCATCTACGAGCAAAAGGACGAAACGGCAGAGATTGGACGCAGCTGCGTGCATCCTGATTACAGGGATGGATCGGTGATCGGCCTGCTATGGACCGGCCTTGGCTGGTATATCAAGAAGCATAACATCCGCTACCTGATGGGCTGTGGCTCCGTGCATGACACCTCTGTAGAAACGGCAAACGATGCCTTCGCCTTCTTCAGAGAGAAGGGGCACCTTGTCGATGGCAATCTGCGCGTTACACCGTTAGCCTCTCATCGTATGCCAGGCTTTGATCCAGAACACCGACCGGAAAACCTGAAGGCGGCGATGTGGAAGATCCCGCCTCTCCTTCATGGCTACACAAAGGTGGGAGCAAAGATCGGTGGGGAGCCAGCTCTTGATTCCGTTTTTGGAACGACGGATTTCTTCATCTTCTTCGATTCCAGAAAGATCTCGGACCGATACGAGAAGCATTACCTCAGAGACTGAGCTCCGTTGTTAAACCTGCGGCATCGGCTCTCCTCATCCCACCTTGAGGGCGCGGAGCATCAGATGCCGTCTGCTTTCTCCTGCGCGGATCTGCTCGTTAACCAGATCAAGATGTCTGTCGATGGCAGCCAGGGCATCGTCGGCACTCCCTTCGTTCACAACGACCGGAGTGAAGGCCGTGCGCAGGTTGCGTATGTTCGGACCGTACTGAACGGAGCCTACAACGTTTACGTCATATTTTTTCAGCTCTGAAAAGATACGACGGAACTTGCTGCCCGGTCCGCGATGATGGCCGTGATGGTGATGGTGATGTGTATGGTGGGCACCGTGGTGGTGAGCACCATGGTCTTGTTTTCCGGGGTTTTCAATATCGGTGATGTGCTGCCAGTGACCTTCTTCGTCACGACGGTAGATGGAGTAGAGGGGAGCAGCACCAAAATGAATTCGGCGCAGGGATCTGTCAGACTCTGCGGCAAGGGCTACAGTGATCGTCATGCCCTTATTTTGATACTTTCTCAAGTAAAGAGAAAGATACGGAATAGGTTTTTTCCTGGACTATTTATCTTTTCGAAGCAGGCTTATGCGTTGTACGAAAGGCCTCCGGGGATTGGCCCGTCTGTTTACGAAAGAAGCGGCTGAAATAGGATGGATCTTCGAAACCAAGCCGGTCGGCAATCCAGGCAACCTTCTCGTCAGAATGAACCAGCAGCCGGCAGGCCTCAAGGACCAGCCTTTCCCGGATCAATGACCCTGCCGTTTTTCCTGAATGACGCTTGCACAGGACGTTCAGGTAGTTTGGAGTAATGGCAAGGAGACCGGCATAATCCGAAGGGGTGCGCAGCCGTAGAAAGTGCTCGTCGACGAGACGTTCAAAACGGCGAAACAGGTCAAAACGTTCTGGTTTCGATGCGGGGTAGCTCCGCGCAGCTTCAAGCAGCAAAAGTTTGGTAAGGACGCGGATGATGTTGGGATCGGCCTCCTGTCCGCGCTGGAATTCCTGATAGATCCAGCTCATTGCCTTCTCGATACGATCGGCGTCCTTTTTGAGCAGGGGCTTGTCTTCCAGGCTGTGAAAGTAGGGAAGGTCCAGTAGAGGCGGATAGGCACAGTTCCTCTCTAAAAAGCTTCTTGAGAAGAGCACATTGTAGCCTGCCACGTCGTCGGAAAGCTCCCAGGAGTGGATCTGTCCTGGAGTCAGAAAGAACGTTGTGCCCGGTTCAATACTGTAATCGTGAAAGTCGATACGGTGGCTGCCCGATCCCGCTGTGAAGAGTATGACGTTATAGAAATCATGACGGTGGGGAAAGGTCGCATGCCGGATGACCTGTCTGAAGTTTTCGAACCGGTCGATATGAAAGTCACCGACGGTGCTGCTGCGCGAGGATTCATCGATAATCTGATCGATACGCAGCGGGGGAAAAAGCTGTCTTTCGCCCATGGCCCCAGCATCAAAAATGCTGCCGATGCTGCAAGCCTGTTCTTCGATCTTGACAGCACTGTTGCCAGGCGAACCGTTGGGTATGCCCGAACGCTCCTCTCTCCTGGATCTTTTTCCGGCCGAACTGCCTGCTAACATGCCTTTGACGTTTCCCTTTGAACAGAGGCGTTACCTGATAGACGGACGCATCGAGGAGTGGAAGGGACCGATGATGGATGTCTATTCGCCTGTATGCCTGCGAAAAGACAATGACATCGAGCCGGTTTATCTGGGTTCCATTCCCGAAATGGACCAGGCAACGGCAATGCAGGCCCTGGATGCAGCCGTCAGGGCATGGGATCGCGGCAATGGGGTGTGGCCCCGTCTTTCTGCTGAGAAGCGTATCCAGGCCATCGTTTCGTTTACGAAGCGAATGGAAGAGAAGCGCGAAGAGATCGTGCACTGGATTATGTTCGAGATCGGAAAGTCACGCGCTGATGCAGAACAGGAGTTTACCCGCACCACCGACTACATTCGCGATACCCTCAATGCTGTGAAAGAGGGCGCACGTTCAACAGCCCGTTTTATCGTAGAGCAGGGTATCCTTGCGCAGATTCGACGGTCTCCGCTTGGAGTGGTGCTCTGTATGGGCCCGTTTAACTATCCGCTTAACGAAACGTTTGCCACGTTCATTCCGGCCCTTGTTATGGGGAACACCGTTGTGTTCAAGCCGCCCAAAAACGGTGTGCTGCTGTACGGCCCTCTTCTCGATGCCATGGCCGAATGCTTCCCGCCAGGCGTTGTGAATACGGTCTACGGGGACGGACCGGCGATTATCCCACCGATTATGCGATCGGGTAAGGTCGATGTGCTGGCCTTTATCGGCTCAAGCAGCGTGGCCGACCGGTTAAAAAAAGAGCATCCTCATCCGCATCGGTTGCGGGCTGTTCTGGGAATGGGGGCAAAGAATGCGGCCATCCTGCTGCCCGACGTTGAGATTGAAAACGTCATCGATGAATGTGTTCGTGGTGCGTTAAGCTTTAATGGCCAGCGATGTACGGCGCTTAAGATCTTTTTTGTTCCGCGCGAAAAGGGAGAGGCCTTTGTGCAGGCCTTCTGTGAAAAGATGGCCACGCTATCGGCAGGCATGCCCTATCTGGACGGCGTGCACATCACTCCCCTTCCAATCGAAGGCAAATCTGCCTATCTGCAGGGTCTGGTAGAGGATGCCGTTTCACAGGGAGCACAGGCCTTCGGTGGCGGCTATCTTGGCCCGTTGTTTCTTCCTGCCGTGCTGTATCCTGTGAAACCGGGAATGAAGGCCTACGAAGAGGAACAGTTCGGGCCTGTTGTCCCTGTTGTACCCTATGATGATCCAGAAGAGGCCCTTGAGTGGATTGTGCAATCCCACTACGGACAGCAGGCCTCGCTCTTCGGAGAGGATCCGACGCAGGTCGCACACTTTGTCGATGAGCTTGTGCATCAGGTATGCCGGGTAAACCTGAACAGCCAGTGTCAGAGGGGGCCTGACGTCTTTCCTTTTACAGGTCGAAAGGGGTCGGCAGAGGGAACGTTATCCGTATCGGATGCATTGCGTGCTTTCAGCATACGAACGCTTGTGGCTGCCCGGGAGAATGAGACCAACCGTGCCCTGCTGCGCACGATTACCGAAGAACGCCTGTCGTCCTTTATATCTACAGACTTCTTGTTTTAGTGGTTGGGGGACCTTCCACATCGCTTGACGGCTGTAATGCCATAAGACAGTACGGGAATATGAAACGTTTTACGGTTCTTTTTTTTCTGATTTGTTTTTCTGTTGCAGCCGGTCCCGTTGAAAAGGACTGTACGTTTCGAGGCAAGAAGCTGTACGGCCGCGTGCAGTTTGTGGATTCATTTCCTGATATCAAGGTGAAGATTGTAGACTCCTTTCCTGACCTGAAAGTAAAAAAGGTAAAGGCTTTTGCAGACCGCTGTGGCGAATGGCAGATTGTAAGGTCCTTTCCGGATCTGAAGGTGCAGATCGTCGATTCCTTTCCTGACATCACGATCCAGTACGTCGATGCCTTTCCTGGCCTGTAGGCGTTATCCCTGCATCCATGCGGTGGGCAGAGCAGAGGCATATGTAAATCTTTGTTTTCGGCGGCCCGATGCGGTTGATTTTCTTTGAGAATTTCCGATTTTGAATCTGTTATGAGAAGAATACGATCGCTTTATATTTTGATGTTCTTCGGTATGTTGTTCGGCCTCAGCGCATTGCAGGCTCAGACGGCCGGACAGGCGCGCGAGTTACAGAATACCTTTCACCGGATTTATGAGGAGTATCAGGACTCCGTCGTCTTCATCGCAACAGAGCGTACGGTGAAGGTGCAGATGGATCCCTTCCTGCAGCACTTCTTCGGACAGCAGAGCCCGCAGACGCAACGCCAGCAGGGGATGGGCACTGGCTTTGTAATCAGCGAAGATGGATATGTGTGCACCAATCATCATGTCGTTGCTGGCTTTGATCGCGTCCGCGTCCGCCTGCACGATCGCGAATACGAAGCAAAGATCGTAGGTTCGGACTCACTTACAGATATTGCCCTTCTGAAGATAGAGGGCGCCAGAGGCTTGAAACCGGTAAAGCTTGGTGATTCGTCGAAGGTGCAGGTGGGAGACTGGGCTGTGGCCATCGGCAATCCCTTCGGTCTGGAACGCACCTTTACGGTCGGCGTGATCAGTGCCGTTGCCCGTCGCGGTGTGGACGACATGGACATGGATCACCTGCAGACCGACGCATCGATCAATCCTGGAAATTCAGGGGGCCCACTTATCAACCTCGATGGTGAGGTGATCGGCATGAACCGCATGATCTTCTCGCGAACCGGGGGGAACCTTGGCATTGGCTTTGCCATCCCTGTGAATCGCGTACGGGAGATTGTCGATCAATTGCGCGAAAAAGGTAAGATCGTTCGCGGCTTTATTGGCATTCGCATCAGCCCTCTTAGCCCTGAGATGATCGAACAGGCGAAGCTGCCTGTAAAATCGGGCCTGCTTGTGGCCGCCGTTTACCTCGATGGACCGGCAGGGAAAGCGGGAATTCGTCCTGGTGATGTGATCTATGCACTGAATGGGCGTTCGATCTCTGCACCGGAAGAGCTGATCCGTTCGATTATGGCCACTCCTCCAGGAAAAACGGTGCGTCTTTCCGTAATCCGCAACAAGAAAAGGCTTTCCGTCCTGGTCCGTGTAGGGGAACGTCCCGAGAAATGACCGATACGGGCCTTCGAAAACCGATCTGGCACCGACATACCCTGGCCGAGGCCATCCGCTTCGGCCTTGTCGGTGGCATCAATACGGCCATCACCCTCATCCTCATCTACGGACTGACGTATCTGGGCCTGTCCTACATCGTTTCCAATGCCATCGGCTATGTGGCAGGCTTTGCCAACAGCTTTGTTATGAACCGCCTGTGGACCTTTCGAAGCAGCGGACCCTGGGGCAGGGAGGCCGTTTTCTTCGTGCTTGTATTCGTCATAAGCTATGCCGTACAGTTTGCTGCCCTGATTGTACAGAAAGAGTGGCTGGGCGTGCCCGTCTGGCTGGCCCAGGCGACGTCGATGGTTGTGTATACGGCTGTCAATTTCTTGCTGAATAAGATTGTAACTTTCCGGAGCCTCTGAAACCTGTCCCTGATGTTCCGGGGAAAGCTTTCCGTTATCGTACCATGCTATAACGAAGAAGAGGTCGTTGAGGAAACCTACAGGCGACTTAAGAATGTGCTGCAGGACAGCGGCCTTTCCAATCATGAACTGATCTTCATCAACGACGGCAGCAGCGACCGGACCCTTCCGTTACTGCGTAAGATTGCCAGCAAGGACTCCCGTGTCATCGTCATCTCCTTCTCCAGGAACTTCGGCCACCAGCCGGCTGTGACGGCCGGACTGCACCAGTGCACGGGGGATGCAGCCGTCATCATCGATGCCGATCTGCAGGATCCGCCGGAGCTCATCCCGCAGATGGTGGAGAAGATGCTCGAAGAACAGGCCAGCGTTGTGTATGCCGTGCGGGATGAACGCAAAGGGGAATCCTTTTTCAAGCGTTTTACTGCCTCTCTTTTCTACCGGCTGATCAATGTGCTGTCCGATGTGCCATTGCCCATGAATACGGGGGACTTTCGTCTGGTCGATCGACGGGTCATCGATGAGTTCTGCCGCCTCGATGAGAAGAACAAGTACATCCGTGGATTGATCAGCTGGATCGGCTTCAAGCAGGTGCCGATTCTGTATGTGCGTGAGCCCCGCTTTGCCGGCGAAACCAAGTATCCACTTTCCAAAATGCTGAAGTTTGCCACCAATGCATTGCTGTATTTTACAAGGAAGCCGCTGAAGATGGCGATGGGGCTGGGCTTTTCCAGTATTATGATCAGCCTTCTGCTGACGGTGTATGCGGTGATCTCACGCTTTGCCTTCCCGGAAACGACCATCCCCGGATGGACCTCGATCATGATTGCCATCGTCTTTCTTGGTGGGGTTCAGCTGCTGACGATTGGCGTCATCGGCGAATACATTGGCTCGGTTTTCGACGAGGTAAAGAATCGCCCCCAGTACATCATCGATGAAACGATCAAGGGCAGGAAGACAGGAGCCAGAGCTGGGAAGAAGCGATGAAAGCCCTCTATGCCGTTTTCTGGACCGCCGTTGTTCTGGTCGCGGGCTACGTTCTGTGGACGCAGTTCGCCGCATGGAATGAGCTCTTTCTTTCTACGTGTCCGAATAAGGACTCGCTTGTCTGGGATGGAAACATGCGCTTTACCCAGGCGATCGACATCGTCGATGATGCCAGGCGGGGCAGTATCCTGCCCGGCATTTCGTCGCTTCTGGCATCGCCTACCTGGCCGCCGCTTCGTACCCTGTTCAGTATCCTGCTGCTTTTGTGGAACGGTGCTCCTGATCCCGTTCTGGACGGTCGTCCGTCGGCCTTTTTCTTCTTCGCTACGATGGCCCTTCTGCTGGCCTTTGCCTTCTTCTATCGAAAAGAAGAGGAGCGTCAGGAGGCCCTGCTTCCCTTCTTCAAGGGCTTTCTGGCTCTGACCGTCCTTCTTCTGTTGCCCGGCATCATCGATCTACCTGCCTATGTCTTCAGTTCGATGCTTGAGCTGCAGGGGATGTTCTTTTTTACATGGAATGCCTGGACTGTCTTTGCCATTCTGAAGCGGCTGGATGATGCTCCCGGAGATCATCGAGATCGACGAGATCCGCCTGCGGCCTTGCTCTGGTCCTTTGCCCTGTCCGGTGCAGGGCTCTATCTGACCAAATATCCCTTTGGCATTCTGACGGGTCTCTCTCTTGTCCTTGTATGTGTTCTGCGTTCCCCCGGTGGCATGGTTCAGGCAGCCCTGCGCGTCCTGAAAGAACGTTATACGGGCTGGCATCTGATTCCTCTTGCCCTGCTTGCTGCTGCCGTCCTGATCATCCTGCTCGGGCCGTATCTTGGCTCCTCTGTGGTGAACACAAAAGGCGTAAAACGCTTTCTCTATCTTGCCATCGTCATTGTCTTTCTGGACTTCAATCACTATCTGTACCGTCGCAGGCCCGATTATTTTCCGTCGGAGCTGCGGCTGTTCTATCAGTATTTTCTTCTGCCCTTTCTGCTTGTGCTTCTTTCACATCCGGATCGCTTTGGCTCTCTTGTGCAGGCCCAGACCGATCGCGTTCCCGGTGGAAGTCGGTTTTATCCGGTGGCCCTCTTTCAGGAATACTTCCTGTCCACGCAGGGCGTGGCCGCTCTCGTCCTCGGCGGTCTTGCCTGCGGCCTGGTGGCCTATGCCTTCTTTCGCCGGTATCGGCCTTTGGCACCCGCGCCTGACACCGTAGACGACATCCGTTCCTCTGGCTGGAGGTTTCTGCCCGAAAAGACCGGACTCAGTCTGGAATGGCAGATGATTCTGTTTGCATGGGCCAATATCGGCATCATGCAGTTTATGACCTCCAACCATCAGGCCAGGTATCTGTTTCATATCTTTCCTGTGTTTCTTTTCTTTCACGGTATGCTGTTCTGGCAGCTGGGACGTTCTTTACCGGTCGATAAACTGCTTCGCCAGGTCGTGCCGCTTTTCATGGTTCTGCCGCTTCCTGTTGTGGCGGCAAGGCCTCTGTATGCAGCCACAGATCGCTATGTATGCTTTGCCACTACCGATCCTGCGCCGATCGATGCAGCCCGTCGAATGGCTGCCCATCTGCCTGCCACAACCGATGCCATTCTGCTAAACGACTTTCATGATCCAGCATCTCCAGTGCAGGGCAGGCAGCAGGCTACGGAAATCGACCTTTTCCTGCGCTATCGCACATACGGCAGCGGAAGGATTCGCACAGACTCGAAATATCGTTATCCGAAATGGGTGAGCGAAGACGGTATGCTTTTTTCTGAGCTGGTTCACGTTACCTACCTGTGCGGCCCGAAGGCCGAAGAAGGGCAGGATCGTGCAGCCCATCGTGCTCTGCAGGCCGGTGCTCGTATTGAACTTCTGGATGTGTATAACGATCCCGATGGGCTATGTATGATGCGCTACAGACTGTTGCCGGCCGCAGAATAGCGGCCCCTGACTTACATGTACTTTTGCAGCACTTCGGGGATGTCGAAGGTACCGTCGGCCTTCTGATAGTTTTCAATAATGGCAATCATCGTTCGACCGGCGGCCAATCCGGAGCCATTGAGCGTATGGGCGTAGATGTTTCCCTTTTTGGTTTTGATACGGATCTTGCCGCGACGCGCCTGATAGTCCCCGCAGTTTGAAACCGAAGAGATCTCAAGCCATCGATTCAGTCCGGGCATCCATACCTCAAGGTCATAGGTTTTGCGCGCCGTGGCGCCCATGTCGCCCGAGCAAAGAAGCAGGACGCGATAGGGAAGCTTCAATGCCTGAAGCACGGACTCCGCATGGGCCAGCATCTGTTCGTGCTCCGTGGCAGAGTTATCGGGATGTGTGATGCGAACGAGTTCCACCTTCTGGAACTGGTGTACGCGAACAAGGCCACGGGTGTCCCTGCCAGCAGCTCCTGCCTCTCGCCGAAAGCAGGACGAAGCGGCCGTTACAGCGATCGGAAGATCGTCTTCTTTGATGATTTCGTCGTAGTACAGGTTGACGAGTGGAACCTCGGCCGTGGGAATCAGTGAAAGGCCGTCACGGTCGAGCTGATAGTACTCGCCCTTGAATTTTGGATATTGTCCGGTGGTCATCATGCACTGATCATTGACCAGGATGGGCACCCAGACCTCTGTATAACCGTTCTGTTTGGTGTGAAGGTCGAGCATGAAGCTGATGATGGCCCTTTCCAGGCGTGCTGCCAGATCTCTGTATGTATAAAAGCGTGAGCCGGCCAGCTTCGCTCCCCGTTCAAAATCGAGGATGCCCAGGTTCTCTCCGATTTCGTAGTGTGGCAGTGGCTGAAAATCGAACTCGGGAATCGTTCCAACTCGACGGAGCTCAACGTTGGATTCTTCATCGGCACCATCGGGAACGTCATCGTCGACCCAGTTTGGCAGGGCTATGACAATCTCATCCTGGCGGGCCTGCACCTCTTCGAGTTGCTTCTCAAGAGCTGCAATCTGGTCGCCGATCTTGCGTACGGACTCCTTTCGAGCCTCGGCCTCGTCCTTTTTTCCCTGACCGATCAGGGCGCCGATCTCTTTACTGGCACGGTTTCTTTCAGAGCGCAGGGCCTCAGCGTTGGCCCGTATTTCTTTTGATTCTTCAATCAGTTTTAGCAGTTCGGGGACGGCCACCCCTTCATGTTGGCGGCGCGAAAGCATCTGTTTCAGCGCCTCGGGGTTGTCCTGGATGAGGCGAAGCTCGAGCATAGCTCGCATAGAATGGTTGTCCGGTTGCCTGTAAAGTAATTTCTGGCGATGTGCAGTTCAAAGCAGAAGAATCGCCGATGCGGCTCGATCAATTCCTCGTGGAGCAGCTCGTTGCCCATTACGGCGAGGAGCGTTACAGCCGATCCATGGTCCAGCGCTGGATCAAGCGTGGATCGGTGACCGTTCTTGTGGAGGGAAGGCAGCTTCCCGATAAGAAGGTCAAACCCTCCCTGCCTGTCGAACCTGGATCTGTCGTTACGCTTGAGATTCCGGCTGAAGAAGCCCCTGTGCTTGAGGCCCGGCCTGTCGACTTTCCCGTTCTCTATGAGGATGAATATCTTGCGGTGATCATCAAACCTGCCGGTATTTCGGTTCATCCGGGCCCCGGTGAAAGCGGAGGAACGACCCTTCTGCACGGTTTGCTGCATCGCTGGCCGGCCATCTCCTCTCTGGATGTGCACGAAGAGAATCGTCGTCCCGGTATCGTTCACCGGCTGGACCGTCCCACAGAAGGAGTCATGCTTGTGGCAAAGACCTCGCAGATGCAATGGCAGCTGTCGAGGCTGTTTCAAAGACGGGAGGTCGAGAAGCAGTATCTGGCCTGGCTGAACGGTTCTCCAAAGGAACCGCAGGGGCGTATCGAGCAGCCCCTGCGGCGCCATCCGGTGGATCGCATGCGCATGCAGGTGCATAAGGACGGTCGCATGGCCATTACGGAATACCAGGTGCAGGATTATACGATCTCACGCAAAGGAAGGAAGTTTACAAAGGTCGATGTTAACCTGCTTACCGGAAGAACGCATCAGATTCGCGCCCATTTTGCCTACTTGCAGTGTGCCATCGTTGGCGATGAGCTGTATTCGTCTTCGGCCAGAGAGTTCTCTCGTTTCGGGCTGTTGTTGCTTGCCCGTCGTATTGCCTTCGAGCATCCCGTTACAAAAGAAAGAATGAGCTTTGAGGCACCGATTCCAGAGCGATTTCAGGAATTCGAGGAAAAATGCAGATTCTTTTAGAGGCAGCTCCGTACCTGTTTGTGGCCTGCATCGGTGCTTCGCTGGGCAGCTTTTATCGGGCCCTTGCAGATCGCATACTGTATTACTTTTATGGGCCCGGTCGCAAGGCCAATGGCAGGCCGATCAGTAATGGCACAAAGTGGAAGCTCCTTTTATCCGATCCCTCTCGTTGCGATCATTGTGGAGGTCGCATCTCTGTGAGCAGGCTGCTTCCTGTTGTTGGCTGGCTTCTCGGCCGTGGCCGGTGTGAGCACTGTCGTAGCAGGATTACCGTCTGGCATCTGATGACTGAGTTGCTCTTTGCTGTGCTGGCCATTGCTTTTCTGGCTCTGACGAAAAGCATCGTTATGACGGGTAGCCTGCTACTGTTCTGCGGTCATCTGCTGGTGGCCATGCTTACGGACTGGAGACGCCTTACCCTGGACTATGAGAACACAGCCATCCTTCTTCTTCTGTCGATCTTCACACTCTGGATCCAGGGAGGTGAGGCCTTATCTCATTTGATGGCATCGGCCGGTGTGGCTGCCTTCTTTCTGTTATCGTATATGGTGACCGGAGGCAGGCAGCCTGGCTTTGGCGATATACTGCTGGCCGCCGTACTTGGCTTTCATCACGGTTTTCCATGGCTGCTTCTTCCGTTGCAGATCGGAGCGGCAGGTTCTCTGTTGCACCTCTGGCTGATCAAACGGAATATGAAAGCAGCGGCTCCGCTTGGCTTTTATATGGCGGCAGGCTCGATTATAACGATGCCTATTAGCCTCTTCTTGCAGCAGTCCTGAAGTCCGTCAGGCCGAGCGTGTGCAGTTCCGCCCTGCATTCTTTGCCTGATACAGTGCATGGTCGGCCCGATCCATGATGGAGTTGATCGTATCATCGGTCCGGAACTGTGTTACGCCAACACTTGTCGTTAAGGGCCTGTCGATGCTTCGGAAGCTATGGCCGGCGATGACCTCGCGTACCTTATCGGCAAGGATCAAGGCCTGGCCGAGATCGGCCTCGGGAACAAGGATCACGAATTCCTCTCCACCCCAGCGTGCCAGGAAGTCCGATTTGCGCACATTGGCCTGTACCTGTGCGGTAAACTCTTTGAGGATTTCATCCCCGACCAGGTGCCCGAATGTATCGTTGATATCTTTAAAATGGTCCAGGTCCAGCATGAGGATGGAAAAGGTACGATTACCGTTGTAGCGCTGAATCTTCTGAATGTTAAACTGTAGAATCGTATTGAAGTGATGGCGGTTATACACACCGGTAAGCGGATCTACGGTGGCAAGCTTTTCCAGCTCCTGCCTGTGCAGTTCCAGCTCGGTAATATCGAAGAAGGAGATGATGTAGCGGTTTTCAAATCCCGGAACCAGGCTTGCATGTGGGCTGAAGATCCGCGTCGATTTCGTTTCGTTATCGAACATCTTCACGCGTTGAGGTGTGCTTGATTCGAGGACGGCCTGCAGCCAGTTCTCCTGTCCTGACAGGAAGCCTTCTTCTTCTACGAACAATTCACAGATGCACCGGTGCTTTTCCCGAAAGGCCTTCAGCGTGGGGTAGCCCGTAAAACGAAGCATGCACTGGTTTACACCGGTAATACTTTCACCGTCGGTTAGAATGGTGATGAGGTTCTGAGAATCCAGCACCGTATCGATAAAAGACCTTTGCAGGGCCAGCCGTCGCCGCAGCAGGATGACGTTATGCAGTTCTTCCAGTGTGGAAACGAGTTCCTGCATCTGTATGGGCTTCATGATGAAGCGAGTAACACCTGCCCGGATCAGTTCCATAAGAACATCACGATCACCAAATGCAGATGTGACGATGATGGGGACGTCATTCTGCAGTTCTTTGATCTTTCCTGCCATTGTGATTCCGTCCATCACGGGCATGCGGACGTCACTGATCACGATATCAGGGCGATGCTTTTCGAAGAGGGCAAGCCCCTGTTCTCCGTTCTCTGCTGTGATTACGTTCGGGAAGTGCTGTTGCAGGATTTTCAGGGTGTATTCCCGGTTCACCTGGCTATCCTCAACGTAGAGGATCGTTACTTCCCGGTTTGCGGGCATGAAAAAGTCTTCTATGAATTCCATGGTGTCTCAAATGTGTCCGGTCAATTCCGATCAGAATTGAAGAGTCATACAGGCCCCTTCCTGCCGATTGTGATGATGGATACCTCCGCGCATCGATTCAATGACGATTTTGACGAGGTATAGCCCGGGACCATGGCCATCTTCGATGGGTTTTGCACTGGAGCAGGGCTCAAAGATGCGGTTTGCAACGTCTTCGGGTATTCCTCCGCCATTGTCCAGGATGTCGATTTTTCGAAGGTGGTCGTCGATGTCGATGACGATTCGTCCCGCTGTCTCGGGATCTGTGGCAAGCCTTTTGTAGATGGCATCCCTTGCATTGTTTAAGAGCTTCTGGATGGCCTGTCTGAATCGGTTCGGAGATCCGGTAATCCTGAAGTCTCCCCCTACCAGCTCTACGGTAATATCTGCCATGCGGCCGGCAAGAATCTCCGTGGCCTCCAGGATCAGGGGGCGCACAGAAAAGGTGCTTTCGTCTTCAGCTCCCCGGGACCGAAAGAGCTCATGGAAATCATCAATCGTCCTCGCCATGAACTCCAGCTGTCTGGTGGCATCGTTGATGATCGGGTCAATGGAATCCGGAGTAAGGTTGCCGTTCTGGCGGAGTTCCGATAGATACTGCACCATCAACGATACAGCATTGAGAGGTTGCTTCCATTGGTCGGCAATGGTGCCAAGCATCTCTTCCATGGCGCTGACCCGCGCCTGTTGCAGGACGAGTCGTCTGGCAGCTTCCTGTTTCTTTTTCTGTTCTTCTTCTTCGGTGATGTCCTGACACAGAGCGTAGAGGACATGTCCGTCGTCCAGATCGATGCGAGAAAGGTCAATGCGTACAAGGATATCGGTGCCGTCAGCTTTACGATGTAAGAATGTGAATTGCTGCCTGCCTTGCTCTTCCGTCTTTCGCAGTATCTGTTCCACGCGAGCCTCGGAGCTCTGCCCATCCGTTTGTAAAGGCGGAGCAAAGTCATGGGGATGACGACCGATGAGCTGTGCACGGTCATCGAGGCCGAACAGGCGTAAAGCCGCGTCGTTGGCGTCGAGGTACACCGAATCCTGTATAATAAAGACGGCCTCGCCGGCCCTTTCGAAAAGCAGCTGATAACGTCTGAGAATTTCGGCGCGCCGCTGAATTTCAGAGTCGACGCGGCGTTGCAGGTCCTGGTTCAGCTCTTTCAGCTCCGTTTCCAGGCGGACCCTTTCGGTAATGTCGTGAACGATCGAAAAGAGATAGTCCCGGTCAAAGATCCGGGCCGGAGTGCTATGAACCTCGACGGTGCGCACCTCACCGGAAGCGAGCCGATGAGGGAAGATGAAGTAATTGCGGCGGAGGCGGTCTGCTTCATCCATCCGACGTTTGATTTCTTCGGGCTCAAGCACGTTGATCTGGGTGATGGTCATCTGTTCCAGCTCTTCAATCGAATAGCCGTAAAATTCTGAGGCAGCCCGGTTGGCCTTTACGATATGACCGTTTACAGGATCGACGAGAAGGAAGATGGATGAATGCTTCTCAAAGAATGATCGATACTTCAAAGAATCGACCATCAGAGCTTCCATGTTATGCTTCTGTGAGGTAATGTCGCTCAGATAGCCGTAAAAGAACGATGGCTTCTTCCCTTCGTATTCCACGCAGCTGTATTCGTTTACCCATCGAATGCTCCCATCTCGATGGATGATACGGTAGGGAGATATTCGAAACTGCCCGTTCTCTGAAGAGGCAAGGGTTTCGGCTTTTACTCGCGGACGATCATCTGGATGGACGATTTCATCGAAATGCATGCCGTTGATGAGTTGCATTGTCGAGTAGCCGCACAATGTTTCGACGTTTCCGGTCACCGCCAGGACGGTCCGGTGTTGATCGGCCTTCCACTTGAAGAAGACCATGGGACCATGATTCAGACGCTCCAGCAAATCGAGGGTGGTGTCGTCATGTGTCATAAAAGCCTTACTGTTTTGATGTTTACGAAGGAGCGTATCCCTTCGAGGGATAGTTCGCGGCCGAACCCTGAATCCTTCACACCCCCAAACGGAAGAGCGGGATCAGATCGTACGGTGGCATTGATGAAAACGCTTCCTGCTTCTATGTGCGGAACCAGTGTCATGGCATGATCGGTGTTCGACGTCCAGATCGAAGCACCGAGGCCGAATCGGCTGTCGTTTGCCAGCTGAATCGCTTCTGCCTCGCTGGAGAAGCGAAACACCGACGCGACGGGACCGAAGGTCTCTTCATAGTAGATGGTCATAGAAGGGTTCAGTGAGTCTATGATGGTCGGGGCGTAATAGGCGCCGCTACCGGGCAGGGCATTGCCTCCCAGAACCGTGCGTGCTCCCTGAAACCGCGCATCTTCGACAAGGGCATGCAGCTCATCACGAAGATCCTTGCGAGCGAGAGGGCCAATCTCTGTTTCTGGCCGTAAGGGATCGCCGACCTTTAGCGATTCCATGCCTTCACGAAATCGTTCGATAAAGGCATCGTAGATGGATTCATGAACGATGAAACGTTTCGCTGCTATGCAGCTCTGACCACTGTTCACACACCGTCCCATGACGGCATTCTTTGCCACCAGGTCCACATCGGCATCGGGAAGAACGATAAAAGGATCGGAGCCACCCAGCTCGAGCACAACAGGCTTCAGATGTTGACCCGCAAGCGTTCCAAGCGATCTACCCGCTGCTTCAGAGCCCGTAAGCGTTACTGCCTGCACCTGCGGAACAACCGTATCCAGGCGACTGGGGGGCAGAAGAAGGGTGGTGAACACTCCGTCCGGGAAGCCTGCCTTTCGAAAGATGTCTTCGATTTCCAGCGCGCAGCGGCTGACATTCGAAGAGTGCTTCAGCAGCATGACGTTGCCGGCCATCAGGGCCGGTGCCGCCGCACGGAAAACCTGCCAGAAAGGAAAATTCCAGGGCATAACGGCCAGTACAATCCCCAAAGGATCAAATCGAACCGATGAACGACGGAATGGAGCAGAGGGACGGAGCTCTTCCTGCAAAAACCTCTCAGCATGGAGGGCATAGTAGTCGCAGAGTACAGCGCATTTTTGTACTTCGGCAATAGACTCTGAAATGGGCTTCCCCATCTCCCGGGTCATGATGCGGGCGTATTCCTCTTTGCCGTCGCGCAGCACCTGCGCGGCCCTTGAGAGAAGATTGCAACGATTTTGAATGGACTGATTTTTCCAGTGCAGGTAGCTCTGGCGCGCCCGGTCAATGGCCGCCTGAACCTGTTCTGGCGAATGAATGGAGAATGTTTCAAGTGTTTCGTCTGTGGCCGGGTTGATGCTGGTGAGAGTGTCCATAGCTACGATTCATATGCTACCGGCCTCGCGCATATTCAAGGATTATTTGCTGTTTTCTGGCTCGTTTATGTCGGCCTCTGCGCCCTGCTGGTCCGGCACATCCGAGAAAAACTGTAGAATCTCCTGGAGGTTGCTCGTAGAAGAAAGCAGGGCCTCTGCTTCGTTTTGAATCTGTTCGTTCTGACCGAGGTGATCCGTCACCGTAGACATAATGTTGTTTAATCCGGTCCCAATTTCCTGAAGCGCATTCTTCTGCTCGACACTGTTTGTATAGATAAACGATACAATATCATTGAGCTCGTGATTGTGCTCTGCCACAAACTCGTTCGTCTTGCTGAGTTCGTTGCGGGTGACCGAAATCTCTTCGATCACGTCATTGACCGTGCTCATATCGACAAGCACCCGGTTAAAGAGCCTGGCGGCCTCTGTGGCATTATTCAGGCCGCGCTGGCTTTCTTCATGGTTACCCTGTACAAGCAGGCTGATGTCCTTTACGCTCTGCGAGATTCGATCGGCCAGCCGTGAAACCTCATCTGCAACTACAGAGAATCCACGTCCTGCCTCACCTGCTCGCGCCGCTTCGATCGAGGCATTGAGTGCAAGCAGATGTACCTGTTTTGAAATATCGTTGATGAAAGATACGATCCCTGCGATTTCGCTGGCCCGGTCATCGAGACCACGCATCGTTTCTTTCAGCTCTTTCAGCAGTGACCGTCCGATCGTTGCCTCGCTTCGAGTAGAGTTATACAGCGTATTGAGCTGATTGACCGTATCGTTCATTTTGGTGGTCGTAGCCGTTAGCTTCTGAATGGCCTGCATATAACGATCAATGTTGCCCATCTGATAGCGGGTTTTCTCATCGACCGTTTCCACGGTTCGCATGATTTCCGTAGCGGCGGTGGTGATCTGTTCCATCGTCGTGGAAATGTTCTGAAACTGTCTGTGACTTTCCTCGGCCAGCTGTACGTTTCGCTGGTTTCGCTGCAGATTGAGCTGGATCATTCGTCTCGTCTGGTGAATAACGTCCTGCAATCGGTTAACAAAGTGATTCAGATGCATGGAAAGATGGCCGAGGTCATCTCCCGTAATGTAATCGATATGTGCCTGCAGGTCACCGGTAGAAAGACGGGTTATCTGCCCCTTCAGAGTTCGAACACTGGCAAGATTAAAGAACAGTAACAGGTGCATGCCGCCTGCAAGAAGCAGCGCCAGGGGAAGCATGGCCAGAGAAATATAGAAAAGGAGTGCATCCACCACTCGCGCCAGCTGCCTGGAATCGATCAGTAACAGCACGGAAAGGGGCTGATCCCTGTGGGGACCAACAAGGACGTACTCGACATTGTTTTGATAGTAGCGAATGGTTGGCGGTTTTTCGGAAGTTGGAGGTCCCAGCTCTTTGCCGATGAAGCCAGGATCCGGATGATAGACAATGGACCCTTTGTGATTGGTCAGGACCAGGCCCAGGGCCCGCGGCAGGGAAGAGGTAAGACTGGAGATCTCGGCTTGCGCATCATAGAGCAGCTGTGGTCCAGACGAGGAACAGTGAACCCGTATGAGAGGCCTGTCTTCTTGCAGCAGATCAACGTAGAGATGATCTGCTGCAAGGCCTGCATCTGTCTTCGATACTCGCCGGACTGCAGCGGGCCCGGACCTGTGTTGCAGGGCACGCCGGATCTCGTCCACAGAAGCTTCACGTTTTAGCATCGCGCCAGCTTCTCTACAGTCCGCCTGTATCACTTCGAGATGCTCTTCCAGGCGTGTCTGCAAAAGGGCGCGTACGCCATCGGTTTTTTCGAGCTCTTCCTGGATCAGGGAGTTCCCTCCTGTAAACCGAATCAGCAGAATCAGCCATCCCGTGAAAAAGGCCATGGCCAGGAAAACAGAGAAAGATACGAGGTTCCTTGCTCGCGGAAATGCAAGCCACGAAACCGGTGCATTTTGAAACCGAGTCTGGTTCAGCAGATTACCGATAATGATCCGCTGGTAAACCAGCAGACAGAATAGAACGGAGCTTCCGGCTATGAGAATCTGTGCCAGCAACAGGGCTGAGTCATAGATGTGCCCGTGTTCGGCTATAAGACGGCTGCCTATGGCCAGGGCCGTCAGAGCAGTGGAGCGCAGGGCAACGTTGAGCGTGAAGTGATTCGGAAGCGACATAAGACGGTTCACAAGGGAAGCCCGCTCTTTGCCGCTATGGGCGTCCGGATTTTTCAGGATAACGAAAAAGGTGTCAATGAGATGTCGGTTTCTCAGAAAAAAGGGAAGGCCGGCAAGAGCACTGATGACCACCGCCAGGGCGAAGGCAGTCAGAAGAGAAGTAATCTGGCGTGGGGCAGATGGCTCGATGAGGATCCGCACAAGAAGGAATACGGGAACGGCTACAGCGGCGATAAAGATCTCGGGGATCAGGAAGAGCTGCCGCTTCAGTCCTGCCGCATTCATCGCCACCGGGCGGGATCGCACAGCCTGTAGAATTCGGTCAAAGATTAGCATCGTTACTCCATGGCCCCGTCCAGGAACGGTGATTCAGAGCCAGGCAGCCTTCCGGCTCCCGGAGGGCTGCAACTGTCCATGTTGCCTTTTCTGTGCCGGGACGTGAAGAAGCCGTCACCGTTGTATCCGGTTTTCCATTCTGGAAATGACCTCATCGATGTCGATGTTATATTTGGGGAAAATCCGGTTTCTGATCATATCGTAACGAACAAGGGCAATGTTATACTGTATTGTCGCGCGGGTCAGAGCCTGTCTGGCCTGTACAAGTGAATCGAGGGCATTTTTTACGGCAACGGCCGTAAAGCGACCGCGGCGATAACCGTTAACCAGTCCGTAGTAAAAGGCCTCGGTTTGACGAAGCGCATTCCTGGCCTTTTGCAGCGCCTGGTAGCTGACGCGAATCTGTTCGTAGCCCTGAGCGACTTCATCCTTTACCTGTCTGGTTATTTCAGCCTTTTGGATGGTCAGCTGCTTCAGGGTAATGCGTGCATTGCGCGCCTCGACACGTGCCTCTTCATTCCACAGAGGATATTCCATGTAGAATTCAATCCCGGTTTCCGGGTAGATTCCATCGGGTACGGCATTGAAGGCCGTTGAGCCATGGCGCCCCCAGTCACGACTGGCGTAGCTTCCACCGATGCGCATTGTGGGCAGCAGATTGTTGTCGGCCAGTTCTGTGGACAGCCGGGCAATCTCCAGTTGCTTGTCGATGGCCTTCAGATCCGGACGATGCTGCAGTGCATAGTCTGTATCTTTTTGAAGATCGATATCGTCGGGCAGCGTTTCCATAAGATCTGTTGCCCCGGAAAGCTTCAGGTTCGGATCAAGATTCAGGGTGCGGAGCAGGTCCCGACGCATCGTATCGCGATTCAGTTCTGCAGCCTCAACCTGGATCTCTGCAGAGCTAACAAGGGCATTCCACTGATTCAGCTCGAAGCCTTCGGCCAGTCCGATGTTCAGCTTCTGCCTTGTAATGTTTCTGATGTTTCGCGTGTTATTCAAAAGCAGCCTGGCCGTTCTTACTTCCTGCTCGGCAATGGCCAGGTTCCAGTAGTCGATCATTGTCTGTACGACAAGACCGGTGAGTTGATATTCGAGCTGTTCGCGCTTCAGCAATGATTGCTTTCGCGCAATCTCACTGAGTCGCTTTTGACTGTATCCAAAAGCGTTCTTCAGCAGTTCCTGTTGCAGTTTAATCGATACAGAGCCCGTATGGATGGGAGGCTGTGCCAGGCTGGCCAGAAGGGAGTTTGTCAGGGCTATGGAACCTTCACCGGCATTGGAGTCATAGCGCGTATCGGATCCTTCGATTCGCATGAAGGTACCGGTTTTGAATGCCCAGTCCATGCCGGCGGTAAAGGTGTTCTGTTGAATCTTTGTACCGGTGAAGATTGTCGAGGGCAGTGTTTTGTCGGTCTTCTGGTAGTTCTGGGCCTTGAAATCGATCTTCGGTTTGTACTTCGCTTCTTCTTTGATGAGATCTGTGTCTGCCTTGATGATCTCAAGCTGTTGCAGACGGACTGTATTGTTATTGCGCAGAACGAGTCGTACCGTCTCTTCCATTGTCAGGGAGCGAGGCTGGCCGGAGTCATCCAGGGGAATGGGCATCAGCTCTTCTGAAAACGGCGCGTTTTCTTCAGCAGTGCTGGCGGACTCTTTTGCTTCTTTGGCTTCTTGGGCTGCCTGTTCTTCAACGGGTTCTTCAACAGGTTGTTCGGCGTTGTCGGCATCCTCTGATGGAACAGGTTCCGTGGTCGTCGTTGTCTTACAGGTGGCGACGAGGAAAAAGAATGTCGTAGAAAGCAGGATGGTCAGGAATGTTCTTGATAGCATGGCAGTTTATACAATTGTCGGGTTCAAAAATCGTTTCAGGACCGGTTCGTCTATAAAAAATATCGACCGGTTTGCCGTTTCCCTGTTGAAAAAGACGGGGAGGGTTTCCTGTTCATGAAGGCAGAGGCAGCAACACAGAAACCGCATGCAGCACTGATTCGCCGTTGGTGGAAGCACTGTCTGGCCCTTGTTTTCGTCTTGGCCTGTGCCGCACCCGAAACAGGCATAGAGCGCAATCATCCCCCGATCCCCCTTTTTCCAGGCTACCCGCTGCCTCTGGAGTCTTTACAGCCGGCCAGGCCTTTTATCGTGAAAGGAGATGGCCAGGGGCTTTTTCATCTGGCGAATCAGAATGAGCGGGCCCTGAAACAGCGCCTGCAGGCAGAGGCCAGGGCCGTGCGTCCTCTACTCTGCGATGGCTGCGGGCCGGAATGTCGGCGTTCTTCTCTGGATCGCATGAAAGAACAGACAGACAGACGGAACAGGGCTGTGATGAAGCAGCTTCGGCTGCGGCTGGATGCCCTGGAGGCCCGGTTGCAGCAGCAATCCTCGCTGTCGGAGTTCCGACGTAACCGGCTTTTGCTCGAAACCGTCGCAGAAGAAAGGCTTCTGCATATTCAAAGCTACTGGCTGCAGGCCATAGCTGCCTGCCAGTCTTCTCCAGTGCCTGAAGGGCGCTGGTTCCTGCCCTATTACACAGCCTACTTTAAACTGGCAAGAGCGCTGCCGGATGATCTTCGCTCGTCAGACTTTTTTCCATAAAGAGGCCTGAAGAACCGACCGAAACTTGCAGGGTGAAGGCCTGGCGATTCGCCCTTTTAACCGTTTGCTCCGTTTGTTCTCTGGCCGCTGCTCCTCGCATTGTTCCCGTTCCCGAACGTGTGGAGGTGGATCTGGCGGCCCTGGCCCGGAACAACCCGTTCTTGCATTATAAGAACGGATTACAGCTTGCTGCAGGCAGGGCCGTAGACCTGAATCGCGCCTTGCTGTATCTCAATTTTGACGAACCCGCTGCTCCGCTGCTGAAGGATCGGCGCGGGCTTTACAGGGTGATTGAGTCGCAGTATTCACCCTCTGAAGTGGCGCATTCCGGCGATCGTTCGGCCTTTTTTCGCCGTCGCAGTCAGAATATTCGTCTGCGAACAACGGAGGCCCTGTGGCCACTGAAGCATGAGCAGGCCTTTACGATCAGCTTCTGGATGCGTCCGCGACACTTCTTTCGTTCTTCGAACCTCTTTCGACGAATTGGATATGCCTCCGGGGAACGGAAGGGCATCGAAATACTGCTGGAACAGAATCGTCTTCGTCTGAACCTTGAGGGAATTTTACGCTACAATGGCGATGTCGGTGCACCGCTCAGCCTTCGCGTCAATCGACCGCTGAAAAAAGGGCAATGGTATCATGTTGCCGTTTCCTTTGATCGGGCCCGATCAACCGTCATCCTGTTTCTCGACGGTAGAGAAGAAGGTCGTCTGAGATTTGATCGCAATGGCATTTTGCCGGAGGTCGATTTCAGCGGACCGGAGCTGGCTCCGATTCAGCTTGGAGGCGATTTTATTGGCCATATTGACGAGTTGATGATTCTGGATCGGGCAGTATCCGAAGAATCCGAGCTGGATACATCGCCCTACGGTCGGCTGCAATACAATCATCGCTCCGGTCGTGGACGTCTGCCCGTTGTATCGGAAGCGACAGGCGTTTACCAGTTGTTGCCCGCTACTGAATCGATTACGATCAGGGCAAGCGGATCTGCGCGAAATGGGTCTTCTCTGCGTCTGTATTATAGATTGTCTGAGGCTCCGTTTTCAGCAAACCGCAAAGATCTTGCCTGGAAGCAGTTTGCAGACTTTGCATCCGGGCAGGATTTTCAAAAGGTGGTGCATCTACCGGCCCGATATATACAGTTGAAGGGCGAATGGCAGCCGGATCCGTCAGGCAGTACAGGCCCGGTTTTGCATTCCCTTGCCATCGAGCAGCACGTGGTGGATCCACCGATGAAACCCACAGGCGTGCGCATTATCGAAGAGCTTTCACGAGATGGCAGGATCTGCCTGGAGTGGCGTATCAATCCGGAGATCGAGATTGAGGAAAGAGGAGGCTATATCATTCATATTGGCGTCAGGCCAGGGGAATATGAGGCTGTATTAACAAAGGCCTTCTCTTCGGATACCCTGATTCGCATTCGTCAGAAGAATCTAAAGGACTTTCCGCTTACGCCGGAAGAGAAAAAGCGCGAGGAACTGCGTCCCGAACAGATTCGCGAATGGAAGCGGTCGCATATTCGCGTGTTTCTGGATAACCGCCTGCTATCACATGCACGTTTTGTTCAGAACGTTCATCGTCCGCTTCCTTACTTCGAGAACAATCATCCCTATTACTTTGCAGTCAGTGCCTTTATAAACGAAAAGGCTCCTTCGAAGATCTCTGAACCGGCCTGGTCCATCTACAGAGAATGAACGACCGATGCGCCAGGGCATAAAAGGGCCCGGCCTTCTGGCCGGGCTGCAACGGGCCTTCCGGCCCGTCTTCCGGTGGGATCAATCTTCGAGGGTAGAAAGGTCTCCTGCATCCTGCCCCATTTCCTGAGCTTTGAGCAGACGACGTACAATCTTGCCGGACCGCGTCTTGGGCAGAGATTCGCGGAACTCCACTTCACTGGGAGTGGCGATGGGGCCAAGTTCGCGGCGAACATGGTCTCGAAGCGTCAGGCGCAGGTTTTCGGTGGGTTCGTGGCCCGGACGCAGGACGATGAAGCCTTTAATGCGTTCGCCTTTTACATCGTCAGGCAGACCGATGACGGCAGCCTCGGCAACAGCCGGATGCGAAACAAAGGCACTTTCTACTTCAGCCGTTCCGATACGGTGACCTGCTACGTTCATGACGTCATCGGCGCGACCGAGGACACAGAAGTAGCCATCTTCGTCGTAGAAGGCAACGTCTCCGGCTGAGTAGCATCCGGGGAATTCGCTCCAGTATTCTTTGTAGCGATCATCGTCATTCCAGATTGTTCGCATCATGTAGGGCAGAGGACGACGAATGATCAGCATTCCACCCTTGTTCGGTTCTACCTTTTCGCCTTCGGGCGATACGACGTCGACGATAGCGCCCGGCATGGGACGACCAACCTTACCGACTCTGGCTTCCATGGCTGGCAGGGTGCCAAGTACCGGCGAAGCAATCTCTGTTTGCCACCAGTTATCGACGATGTAGCCATGATCCTTCAGAATATGCTTCTGAGCCCAGAGCTGAGCTTCGGGGTTCAGCGGCTCACCGGCAGAGGCAATCAGACGAAGGCTCTTGGTGTCGTATTTGTTAACGAACTCTTCACCGAAACGCATAAACATACGGATGGCCGTCGGAGCTGTAAACATTACGTTAACACCGTGCCGTTCTACAACCTTCCAGACCACTCCCGGGTCGGGATAGTTGATGGCACCTTCGCGTGCAACAATGGTTGCTCCGGTCAGCAGCGGTCCGTAGACGATGTAGGAGTGACCTACGATCCAGCCGATATCAGAGGTAGACCAGAAGATATCGCCGTCCTTGATGTCATAGAAGGCTCGCGAAAGGTAGTAGGTGCCAACCATGTATCCGCCGTGAACGTGGACAACGCCCTTGGGCCTGCCCGTAGTGCCCGAGGTGTAGAGGATGAACAGAGGATCCTCACTGTCCATGATCTCCGGTTCACACCATTGCGGCTGTGCTTCCAGTACCTCGTTGAAATCTACTTCTTTAAGAGAACTGAATTCTACTTTGGGCTCCTGGCGTCGGTGCACGATAATGTGCTCGACGAATTCCATATCTTCGACCGCTTCGTCGACAATGCCTTTCAGAGGCACGATCTTTCCATTACGATATGTGATGTCGGAGCAGATGACAACCTTGGCCTGGGAGTCCTGGATTCGGCTGCGCAATGCCTGTACGCCCATGCCGGCATAGACCACGGAGTGAATGGCTCCAATGCGAGCACAGGCCAGCATGGAGTAGATGCCCTGCAGGGTGAGGGGCATATAGATGATAACCCTGTCTCCTTTTTTTACGCCCATTGACTTCAGGGCATTGGCCATCTGACAGACGCGACGGAGCAGACGGTCGTAGGTTACAAGTACCTCTTCTCCCTGCTCGCTGGACCAGATAATAGCAACGCGGTTTCGATTCGGACCGGCCACGTGGCGATCGAGAACGTTTTTCGTAATATTCAGTCGGGCATTGAGAAACCATTTATGGTGCGGAGCATTGAACTCCATTACCTTGTCCCATTTTTTGTCCCAGACAAGGTCTGAAGCGATGCCTCCCCAGAAGCTGTCGGGTTGGGTGATGGAGTGAAGATACAGCGCTTCGTAATCCTGGATGAGAGCGTTTTTCTTGAGCTCTTCCGTTGGTTGCAATCGTTCGCTTTGCTGCATCAATGTGTCTATTGTACTCATAACATGAATTCCTCCCCTTGATCTATTGCAGTGTGGTTACCCTCATCCTGCCGCTCAGGAGATCAAATCATTTTATAAAATATATGTAATAATCAACACATGTTTTTTCAGAGCATTCTTCTCTTCGCGTTGATGTAGTCTGCAAGAACCTATCAGAATGATAGACTTGCCAGCGTCATGTTCTGCTGCGGATCAAGGCGTCCGAGCAGAATGAGAAACAGCTGCGCCGTAATAAAGGCATCTCCTGCCGCCGTATGCCGATCTGTTCGCCTGATGTTATACCGATCACAGAGTGCGTCCAGGCTGTAATCCTTCCAGTTGATCTCTTCGGGCTGCTTGCCTGGATGTTCCAATCGCACAGCCATGCGTGCTGTATCGATGCAGCGATTGTAGATCTGGGCTCTATGGTGTTTCCTTAAATTGAAACTCAATATCTTTCTGTCGAAAGAGATGTGATGCCCGACAATGACATCTCCGCCTATGTACTGGAGCAGAGGAAGCAGGACATCAGAAATCTCCAGTCCGTTCTGTACATCGGAAGGACGCAGTCCATGAATACCGATACTTTCATCCGATCCTGCATGATCGGACCGCACAAGACATTCGAAAGAATCGGCTATGATGATTTCGCCGTTCTGTATTGCAACGGCACCGATTTGTATAATGTTGTCGGTTTTTGCGTCCAGTCCGGTCGTTTCCGTATCGAGAACGACAAGCCTGCTTGCCATGATTCTCTGAGACAGATTGGCATTGCGGACCGCTTGCATGTATTCGCGCAGCGGTGCAGGCAATGACTTTCGAAGCAGGTTCAGTCGAAGGCGAAGGGCGTTCAACGGCAGCCTCCTAACGCAGTAAATCAAGCTGGAATCGTGAGCGAACGATTCTCTGGATTTCGTCGATAGTCTGGAACGTATTTCGCAGGGTCTGGCGATCGATCTTATCGAGCTCCTGCGGATTGATATAGCGGCCGGAGTCGTTATTGCGAAGTCCGTATGTGGCCCGAAATTGCATATAGATTCCATATGCGTGGATGGCCTCTTCGTATACGGAGCGATGCTCGGGCTCCAGTTCGATCAGGGTGCGGTAGCGCTCTATTGTTGAAACTGAGCTGACCCGGTCATGGCTGATGGTCAGCAGTCGGGCTGCATCGGCAAGAGGCATCATACACCGCGCTTTCAGGTCGAAACGGTCTTCATGGGCCCCTGACTTCTCTACGATGAAGTTACGGAAGAAGTTCAATGGCGGCGGATTGGAAATGGCATTCTTCGCAAGGAACAGAAGAAAGGCCGGATCCTTCTTCTTCTGCGTAAGGATGCAGCTTCGAAGTTCATCGGCCAGCAGGCTGTCCCCATAAGCGGGCCTCAGGTCAAAGAAGATCGTCGTATGCATTACGGCTTTGTCATCGGGGACGTGAATCCACCGAGAGAAGTAATCCTTCCAGACCGAAACGGGCTTACACCACATGGGATTGCGCGCCATGATATTCGAAGGGCATTCCTGAAAGCCGCAGCTGATCAGCACATCGTTTACCTCACGGCCAAGTGCCAGGAAATAGCGTTCGTATTCTTCTTCGCGTCCCGGAGGAGGATCGGCGTAGACGATGGCATTGTCCTGGTCGGTACGCAGCAGCTGCTCTTTTCGCCCTTCACTGCCCAGAGAAAGCCAGCAGAAGCGGGTATCGGGCAGGGTAAGTCCCATATCTTTCAGCTTCTCAATCGACAGCTCAATGGCCCTGTCGATCAGCTCGTCGTTTATTTCGGTCAATGTGCTGGCAATAAACTGAATGGATACGCTTTGCTGCAGATAATCACGAAGTAGCTGTTCGGCCCGGTCTCGTATTCGCGGCAGTGGTGTAAGATCGGTGGCCTGCTCGATCTCTTTCACGAGAACAGCCGGGTTATTGCCGTGAAGAACAAGAACGTCATGCTCGGAGACCATCCCTTTTACAGGGGAGTTGGGCGTTCCATCCTCTGTAATGGCCACGTGTTTGATGTTATGCCGCATCATCAACACGATGGCATCGGAGGCCGTAAGTTCAGGAGGGGCCGTAATAACCGGGGCTGACATGATGTCGCGGGTCCTATCCGTGATGGCGAAGATGCCCGTGGCCACCTTCTTTCGCATATCCGAGTCTGTGATGATACCGAGTGGATGCTGTTTGTCATCAAGAACCAGGATGGAGCCGACGCGATGATCTGTCATGATCTTCGCAGCTTCAGAAACCAGGGTATCGGGACTACATTGAACGACGCGCTTGGCAACGTGGATCCTTAGAATCTCATCATGTGAGCTGAAGGCTGCCCTGCTGTGAGATTCAAGGCCTGTGCCAATATTGCGCTTATGATAAACATGCATTCCCGCCGAAAAGCCCGATGAGAAGAAGCGAAGAATGCGGGGGTGCGTGTAGATGATCTTCTTAAAGGGTTCCCACGGAAGCAGGTAGAGAATACAATCCTCTTCGGCCCTGGCCGTAAACAGATACAGGCGTCGAGCCAGCAGGGCGGCAATACCGAGGATGTCCCCTTCATCGAGAGCTTCTACCAGGCCCGTTTCATTCTCTTCTTCTATCGTAAGATGGACATGGCCTTGATTGATGACATAAAAGACATCGCCTGGCTGTTCGCCCTGGTGAAAGATGACCTCACCGGCCTTTCGGAACTGTACGCGTGTTCCTGCACTGAGTCGTACCAGCTCGTCTTCTTCCAGAAACGAGAATGGCGGAAATTTTTTCAAGAAGTCAGCGATACGATGCTTCAGACTTTCAGAGACCATAAAGAAGGACTCCCCCTGTATTGAAAGATGTGGAGTAAACCTGATGTTGCTGCATAAAACACTATTGCTCAATCTTGAAGGCGATGCGAATCGCTCCCCAGTGCTTGCCCTGTACATACACCGGTACCGACAGGTCGTTCATGATTTCACCTGTATCACGCCTGTACGTCTGCAACAGGAAGGGAGCCTGGTTCCGGGCTGCCTTCAGGCCCACTGTATCGTTGAACAGTCGCTTGGTGCGGTTCCCCCATAGATCGGTTTCATAGTCGCCGGTCAGCGGTTTGGAAAATTTCAGGTTATGCGTGGGAATATAGCCATTGTTGTCGTTTAAGAGAGCGAAGACGATTCGAGAGTCTTTTGCAAGATACTCCTCCTCGACATCCTGGATATGTTCATCCGTAAATGCATCGAATCGCGTATGGTACTTTTGCGGATTTGTGCCTTCGATCGGACGATAGTCTCGATCCCACAGGTCGTCGTCGGTTAGTTCTCCCCTGCTAACGCCCTCTTCGAGGATTGCAGCACATTTCCGTGCCATTTCTTCTGCGTATCCGCGGATGCGATCAATGACCTCTTTTGTTTCATCGGCCATCTCAAATTCGCTGGCATGCAGGCGAATGCTATCCGCATCGGAGCGCAGGCGATCGATGGCAGCGGTGATCTCGTTCAGGCTTCCTTCATCGCCCTGCATGGCCTGATTGATCTGTCCGAGATTGTCGGCGAAGACTTCAATATTCTGGGCCTGTTCTTCTGCAATAGCAGATATGTTCTGGAGCCTGTCGTTTACGACCTCGATACTCTGAACGATATGAGACAGCTGTTCTTCGGCCCTGGAAGAGACCTCGATTCCATGCTGGGCCTTTTCATGGCCATCCTGGACTGTTGACAGGGTTTGATCGGTATTGTCTTTGATTCGGTTTACCGTTTCGGAAATCTCGCGAATGGCCTGTCTTGTGCGGTCTGCAAGCTTGCTTACCTCGTCGGCAACCACTGCAAACCCGCGACCGGCTTCACCCGAACGCGCAGCCTCGATGGCTGCATTGAGTGACAGTAGATTGGTCTTTTCGGCAATCTCTTCGATGACCTGCACGACACGGTGCACGCGGCGGGTCGATTCTGCCAGCTCATCCGATGCCCGGACGGTACGTTCGACAAGATCGGCAAGCAGGCGCAGAGATTCGATCGTTTCAGAAAGTGCCTCCTTCCCTTTATTGGCCACATCGTAGGCCATGTCAGCATGATGAACCGTGCTGGCAATGTCCTCGGTCGTTACCTGAATGTTCTTGCTTAGCTCGCGAATCCCTTCATCGAGCCTCTTGAGCGAAACGGATTGTGATGTCAGTCGGTCCTGGATGCCGACAGTGCTGTGAAAGATGGATTCTGCGGCCTTTGTTACGTCGTCCGATACAGACTGGTAGAACATCTGTTGTTGTTCATAACGACGGCTTCGGGTTTTGATATCGGCAAGTGTTGAGCCATAGGTCTTCTCAAGCTCCTCATATCTTCGAATCGTTTCCAGCTGATCTTTCTGCTCCTTCTCTGTCTGTCTGGCAGTGGTCCAGGCAAGCGATGCAGCAGAAGCAAGCAGGACGTTCAGGCCAACCATATGCTGAAGTTCTGTAAAAGGGGATTCTTCAAGCAGGTAGGCCAGCGTATTGAGGGCAGCCAGCATCAAGCCGGCAAAGGCGGCAAGGGCAGGCAACGGGATGACAGTAGAAAGAAAGATAAGGGCCAGTACAGTATAAACCCAGACAACGGCTTGAGAGGGAGTTGCCAGCACAATACAGAGAGCAAAGGCTGCGCAGCCTGCAGCACGAATCCATCCGGGTAGACGTGGTAGAAGTAGCTGGGTGTTACAGAGAAATGCAATACCGAACAGGGTAAGAGCGGCAGTAGACTGCCAGGAGGTCATAAGACCAGGGATCAGGAAGAGGACACCGGCCATGAAGGCCGTGATGCGCAGGCTTCTGTTTGTTGTTTCAATCGCAATAGCTGTATTATCCACCGTAGACCTCTAATCTATTTCCAGGCTTTTGTATAACCTTCGCATGCCTCTTCCTTGAACGGAAAAAGGGTAAAATGCCGTAATGTCTATTGCTGATTCTGGAAGTTCAGAACACCAATCCTGATTAACAGAAAGATGAAGGCCACAAGGACCAACCCGACGCCTATGGATAGCAAGAAGTTTCCGCGGAAGAACGGCTCGATGTAGAGTCGCAATGCCATGGTTACAGCTCCGTATATAACCAGGAACACAATCGACTGTGTACGGTTTAACTGAAAGACCGGTTTTATTTTATCGTTCATAGTGTTCTCACCCGAAAAGGTGCTTTATCATTACAGACAGCAATGTACCACCAAAAAAGGGGTGCGAATCACCGCACCCCTCCGTCTGATCTCTCCTGTTTCTCAGTGAGAGGCAGAAGCGGCACCTGCGCCGCGCGGATAACGAATTCCTTCCACCATTTCCTGAATCTCTTCGGGAGGCGGTGGTGTGAACTTCGAAATCACGTAGGCGACGATGAAGTTCAGGAGCATGCCGACGGTTCCAATTCCTTCGGGGGAGATCCTGAACAGCCAGTGATCTGCATTGTTCAGCTCGGGAGAGATGAACTTGAAGTAGATGATGTAGGCCATTGTAAAGACCAGACCTACCACCATGCCGGAGATGGCTCCTTCTTTGTTCATCTTCTTATTGAAAATTCCCATAAGGATAACCGGGAAGAAGGAGGCTGCCGCCAGTCCGAATGCAAAGGCAACCACCTGGGCCACAAAGCCTGGTGGCTTGATACCGAAGTATCCGGCAACAATCACGGCGCCACCGGCGGCAATACGGGCAGCAAGCAGCTCTCCTCTATCCGTGATATTCGGATTGAATACGTTCTTGATCAGGTCATGCGCCACGCCCGTAGAGATGACCAGTAGCAAACCAGCAGCTGTGGAAAGGGCCGCTGCAAGTCCACCGGCCGCAACAAGGCCCACAACCCAGTTGGGCAGACCACCGATTTCGGGGTTGGCAAGAACCATGATATCAAGGTCAACGTTGAGCTCATTGCCCTTCCAGCCAGCTTCTTCTACCTTTGCCAGGAAGGCTTCGTCTGTGCTCTTATCGTTGTAGTACTGAACGATTCCGTCGCCGTTTTTGTCCTCGAATTTCAGAAGTCCTGTTTCTTCCCAGTTATGGAACCACTCAGGCAGATCGGCAACGGGTCTGTTGTGAATGGTCTGGATGATGTTTGTACGGGCGAAAGCACCAACTGCCGGAGCTGTAGAATACAGCAGGACAATGAAGAAAAGTGCCCAGCCAGCCGATGTGCGGGCATCCCGTACCTTCGGAACCGTATAGAAGCGAACGATCACGTGAGGCAGACCGGCCGTGCCCACCATCAGGGCTATGGTAATTGCGATCATATTGATCATGTTCGTTGTACCGGCCGTGTAGGCGGTAAAGCCAAGCTCTGTCATCAGACCATCGAGACGTTCCAGCAGGAAGGTGTTCGGATCAGAGCTCAGAGTAGCGCCCATCCCGGTTTGTGGCAGCACGTGACCTGTCATCATCAAAGACAGGAAGATGGCCGGCACCAGATAGGCTATGATCAGAACGCAGTACTGAGCCACCTGGGTCCAGGTGATGCCTTTCATGCCGCCAAGAACTGCATAGAAGAATACGATCACCATTCCGATAATGACGCCGGTATTCACGTCTACCTGAAGGAAGCGAGCGAATACGATACCCACGCCACGCATCTGACCGGCAACATAGGTGAACGATACGAAGATGGCGGCAATGACCGCAATGACTCGAGCTGTTTTCGAATAGTAACGGTCGCCGACAAAGTCGGGAACGGTAAACTTGCCGAATTTACGCAGATAGGGGGCAAGCAGCGTGGCCAGGAGCACATAACCGCCGGTCCAGCCCATCAGATAAACCGATCCGGAGTAGCCCATAAACGCGATCATACCCGCCATGGAAATAAACGATGCAGCCGACATCCAGTCAGCGCCCGTGGCCATACCGTTAGCAATCGGCGGAACCGATGCAGCGGCTACATAAAAGTCTTTGGTGCTTCGTGCCCGGGACCAGATAGCGATCCCAATGTAGAGGGCAAACGAAAGCGCAACAAGTATATACGTCCAAGTTTGAACAGACATTCCGTCTCTCTCCTTCCTTAGTATTTGTATTTCAGTCCTCGTGGACATCGAATTCTTCGTCGAGTCTGTCCATCAGCCATACGTAGGCGATAATCAGAAAGACGAAGATGATCATTGAACCCTGCTGTGCAAACCAGAAGCCCAGCTGGAATCCGAAGAGGTTGATCTTGTTCAGGGCGGGAGCAAATACGATGCCTGCCCCGTACGATACCAGGACCCATATAGCCAGAAGTATACCCACATACGTCAGGTTTTTCTTCCAGTAGTCCTGAAGGCTTTTTCCGCTCATTCAGCTTCTCCTTCAAACATAGTAGTCAGGGTTAACCCCTGCCAACAGCGTTACGCTGATTTTTCTTACCGGTTGAACCGGAAGAACATGATTTTCTCCGATGTGTCTGCATGATCTTTTGTGCAAAGACATCGGGCGCAGCCTGTGCTGCCGGTATTCTGTTTCAAAGTCTATCACGATCCTTCGACTGCTGTATCAAAGGATCATGGCAGTCTTCGAACGGGTTTCTGGAAACCCGAAAAAATCCGGGGCCGGAGCCCCGGTACAACTCTCTCCTCTTCTTAGAAGTTCTGTTGAACGGACAGCTGAATGCGGTGGTTGGCAACTGTATATGTTTTGCCGATCACACCGGTTTTGCTGATAACCGCCTCATTGTTGATTGTAAGCCCGTCTACGGTCAGCGTATCGACCGAGCCAGGAACCGTATAGCTTCCTGTGGTGGCCTGGTTCAGCGCGGCCATGTAGTTCTTGTCGTCTTCTTTATACTTGGCCTGCGAGTAGATGTACTCAATGCCGAACATCGTCTTGCCCGACTTCAGCTTGATGCGCGGAGCGATGGTTACAACCTCTTTCAGAGAGGTCACACCACGACCTACGGTTGCCGTCGTGTCGATCTCTTCGCTTGCACCTTTGTTCACAGTGCGACCGCCCACAATGCCGAACTCAACGTTTTTACCGTAAGCGATTTCACCCCAGTATCCCTGCGATTTCGTCTGAGCAAACTGCCTCTTGGTTAACGCATTGTAGGCCACCACGTCGGTTGTGGGGACGCCAAGGGCTGCAAGGTTGGCCTCGGCCACGCTTTGCTGTACAGCGTATCCGCCGATACCCAGCATGGAGAACCAGTTGTCGCCCCAGGTGGTTGAGGCTTTGATCGTCAGATCGCCGGTTTTCAGCTGCATGTAGGCAGAGTAGATCTGCGAGCGGACCTCATTCTCGTTGGTGCCGACCTGGGTGTGGGGAACACCACCGAGAAGGGTTGGGTTCGCATTGTCACGAGGAATGATGACCTTGTTGTCGTAGGTACCGCCGATCTTGAAGCCGCCGATCGTGTAGTCGGCCTGCACGGCAAGCTCGGGTCGCTTGGCGTTTCGAAGGGCCTTGCCGCTCGGGCCAGGGCTGTTAGGATTGTTTGGATCGAAGTCTGCATGATACGATTGCTCAAGTGCATACAGGCTAACACGCAGGTCATCTGCCGGCTTGAATGTCAGGGCCACCTGCGGGGCACGGCCGAAAGGATGGATCGGAGCCAGCGGGTTAAACTGAAGCGTTCCCGGAAATACCCCTCCCTGCAGGAACAGTGGGTGCCAGGCCTGGCCAGCACGCAGTGAAACCATGCCCCAGTCCAGGTTGACCCAGGCATGACGCAGACGGGCCATATTCGTGGTCGCATTGACATGGCCGAAGAAGTCGATCTCGATCAGTCCTGTGACCTTCGCGCCGAAGGCATCGGGTGCTGTGATCTTGCCGCTGATGCGGGACTGAACGGCTGTCATGCCGGTCTGGCCACGCGCATTGAGGTCCTCATTGTTGCCATAGACGTAAATGGCGGCGGCCGTTGGATCTGCAATCAGCGGAGTCGCTGTGCCTCCAGGCCCTCCGAGCAACGCATCGTCCACGGTCGGTACGCCCCGGATCTGCTGCCGGGCTGCCGGATACAGCAGGAACATGTCGTCGCGCACGGCCACCACCTGACGCGAATCGTTAAAGGCATCGAACTTCACGAAGCCACCGAATTTTATTCCATACTCCGATTCCTGCGCCTGTAGCATGGCAGGACTGATCAGAGCGGAAAGGGCCACAGTGAGCCACAATCTTTTCCTGGTCATACGCTCTCCTTTTATTCTGTTAACGTTTGTTGGTTTATGTGATTCTTTTCAGGGCCTGTAACACCCTTCGCAACCCGAATATGGAGCCCCTCCTCAACTCAGCACCAACCAGGCACGACAAATGTGCATGGTTACGTTTACGTAAGGGAAAGGCATTCTCTCTCCGGTAAAGGTGTTAAAGGCTGCAACGGATCAGGTCGTCTGATAAATCCCCCCTGTAAAGTGTCACTTTCTAATCTAATATCGAGCGCTATAACGCTCTTCCGCGTTCTTCGCTTCTATCGTTGTTTGCGAACGTTACGAACGACTCATCTCAAGTAAGGGAAGCAGAAATATCTGCAGGTCCCTTGCTCCGTTGCGGAACTCAACCACAACAAAGCCTTATATTTTTTTTAGAATAATGAAGGGGGCTTGATATTTTACAAGAATTTTTTCTCGCTCAGACACAGAAATTAAAAAAAATCTATAATTCAAATTTAATGAATGAATGCCGTTCAGGTCTAATTTGAATGACTGTTCAGTGTCGATGCGTTAGGCGTTGCCGACACAGTCTGTGAAGCTGAGAATCAATATAGACTGACAGTCCTGGCTTTATGGTAAAGAGCTATGCACAGGGGGCATTTCTCTGGAACGCTCGGGGCGATGGGCGTTCCAAAGACAAAAGAGTTTAGTCGAATGCAGAACGAGCTGGCCGCGATGGCCCGGGCTCTGGCCAGTCCGTCGCGCGTGGCTATCCTTGACTTTATCTATGATCGTAACCTGTGCACGTGCAGCGATATTGTGGCCCATCTTCCTCTGGCCCAGGCGACCGTGTCAAGGCACCTGAAAGAGCTGAAAGAGAATGGCCTGATTGAAGGTAGATCGTCCGGCAACTGTGTTCTGTACCGAATCAATCGCAAGAAGTGGGATCTCTGTCGCTCTCGCTTTGAGAGGTTTTTCGGTCGCTGATTTCGTTTCGCTTTCCTTCCTGCCGCTTTCGTAAAATGCAGCCCTATGGGCCGATGGCGAGACGTTCTGCTCCTGTTGTGTACGGTGCTGCTCTGGGGCACTACGTTTCATACCGCTCGCTATGCCATGCAGAGCTTCTCGCCGGTTTCCCTGGCCGCCAGTCGCTTCCTGATCGGTGCCGTTTTTCTGCTGCTGGTCAATGCACGGCGTTCTGACCTCGCCCTGCTTCGAAACAGGCGCTTTGTAAAGCATGTCGTTTTTCTTGGTATCGTAGGCGTTGTGGGCTATAACCTCCTTATATATGAAGGGATTTCCAGGCTGAATCCGGCCAGGGCGGCCCTGATTGCTGCAGCCAATCCAGGCATCACGGCCCTGTTGCTTCGGGTCTGGAAAAAAGAGGCACTGCCCCTGTCCTCCCTGATAGGGATCTGTCTGGCCTTCACCGGAGTGGCCCTGGTCGTTTTGAAGCCCGACATGGGATGGTCGGTGGGGGTGGGGGAGCTCTGTATCATGGGAGCGGCCACCGCCTGGTCCCTGTACAGCATTGCCGGACGTGACGTGATGCGCACCTACGAGCAGCGGGCGGTTACGCTTTATTCTGTTGTAGTGGGCTCCCTGCTGCTGCCGCTTTTTGTGGATGACTGGCAGGAGCTGGACATTGCCACAGGGCCGCTTCTGGCCGTCGTCTATATGGCCATCTTTGCAACGGGCCTGGCCTACGTCTGGTGGGCACGGGCCGTCCAGTCGCTCGGGCCTGCCTCTGCTGCCGTTTTCATGAACCTTGTACCGGTCACCGCCCTGGTAATCGAGGTGTTACTTGGTGGCAGCATCGAGCCGCGACAGCTTCTGGGTGGCCTTCTTGTTATGGTCGGAGTGTGGCTGACAAACCGTCGCTGACGATTGCCTGAGCATCCCGCTCACCGGCCCTTTAGAATTTCGGCCACCCTGTGTCGCGATTCGCTTCGCTGAGCCCCCGTTTCCAGATCCTTGATCGTTACGGTTGCATTCTGTATCTCGTCTTCTCCCAGAATCAGGACAAAGCGAAAGCCTTTCTTTTCGGCCATCTCGAACTGTTTGCCGAACTTCTTTGTGGCTGCAGTAACCGTTTCAATGCTTATACCGTTTGAACGAAGCTCCGAGGCAAGCTGCAGGCTTTCACCAAGCAGATCGTCGTTCATCAGCGTCAGAAAGGCGCGAGGAGGCGTCGATGCCGTGGATTTCAGACCGTGGCCTTCAAGGAAATGCTCGAGGGTTACATCCCCCATGCCAAAGCCGACGGCCGGGATGTCTTCTTTGCCGAACTGGCCCAGCAGGCGATCGTAACGACCTCCACCGAAGATGGCCCTTCGGTTTTCCGGATTGGTGTCATAGATCTCGAACACAAGCCCGGTGTAGTAGTCAAAGCCGCGCACGATGGCAGGATCAAAGATAACCGGAGCGTCGTAGCCGGCCTTGCGAAGCACGGCCCGTACGGCCATGATATGATCCAGGACGTCTGCCAGCTCCAACGCTCTGTCTGGTTTCAGCTGCAGGTCGGCAATGATGTCGTCGGTGTTTCGGTGCAGCGAGGCATTATCGAGCGAAAGGAAGGAGCGAACGCGGGCTTCCAGAGCCGGATCCTCACACTCTTTTGCCAGCTCTGTTGCAAAGGCCTCTTCGCTGATCTTCTCTTTTTTGTCGATCAGGCGGCCGATGCGACGCAGCTTTTCTCTGTCATCGATGCCCAGCCACAGATCGAGCAGGCGCCTGTCGCTGATTCGCACCACAAACATGTCGTCGCCTGCTCCGTAGGCGCGCATCAGATCGATGGCAATCATGAGGATTTCGGCATCCGCTCCCGGTCCTGCTGCGCCGAGAAGGTCGACGTTAAGCTGGTAGAATTCACGAAGGCGTCCGCGACCGGGACGTTCATAGCGCATGAAGTTGGCAATGGAGAACCAGCGCAGAGGAAGAACAGAGCCTGCAGGTCGGTCGACGGCCATGCGTGCCAGCGTAGGCGTCATTTCAGGACGAATGGAAACCTCGCGATCGCCGCGGTCCCGGAACGTATAGAGCTGTTCGTTAACGATTTCTTCTGAGGATTTTGCGCGGTACAGATCCGTCGATTCAAGGATGGGGGCCTGGTATTCGCCATACCCGTAACGTTCGCAGACGTCGCGTTGAACCTGGAACATCCAGTTGCGGAATTCCATCTCTGCAGGGTAAAAGTCTCGCGTTCCCGGATAGGATCGAAATTTTGCAGCCATGAGCCCTCCCGGAGCTCACGTTCCGTCAGCTCCGCAAAAGTTTCTGAATCAGAGAGCGGTAAACCTCTTTGGTGCTTTTGCCGTAATGAGAATGGCCCTGACCGGACAGGTCGATACCTACAAGCCATTCGTTATCCTTTTTTCCGATGTAACGGATATTGCCGTAGAACCGGATCGGCGCATGCATCTTGAAAAGCAGGTCGAAGGTCAACCAGTCTCTAAGAGGCAGGTTTTTCTGTAAGACCTCGCTGTCTATCTGAAGCGCTACTCCGCCTTCTGAAATGTTCACCACCCTCTGTCGTTCTTTTACAAGCGAGGCATTGGCATCGATGACCTTCTGCAAAAGCTCATCTGCCAGCTCTTCTGCACGGGCAGAGAGCCCCTCTTGCAGGCCGGCTGCTAAAGGGATGAGGATCCGGGCCAGCAGAACGCTTTTTCTGTCGTCAAGAACGTATACAGGCTGCAGGTAATAGGGGCGCCCCTGAATAGAGACCTGGGTTCCTGTTTCTGCAGCGTCTGGCAGTCCGGGGGGCTGGGCTCCATCACGGGCAAGAAAGACCTTCAGTCCTTTAAACTCGCCCTGATGCAGCTTCTCGAATTCAGGGAAGATCACCTTCGTCGTGATCTGCAGTTTCGTATTGTTGGGAGCAATGCTGTTGGTGGAGATGCGGAAGTTGGTGGCCGTAACCTCTCCGTCTTCCAGTGCAAACCGTGGCGAGGCTCTTTGCACGGAACCCACGCGCGCCTGCAGGGGGATCAGGACGACATGGCCGGGACCGATCAGTTCTCCAAGCGAGAAGTCCAGCTCAAGCTGTCGATTCAGGGTAATAAAGAGCGTATTGTGTGTGCCAAGCTTCACCGAAGGATTGTAATAGAATTCCAGGCCATCCCCTCTGCGTTCCCCTGGAACGAACTCTGCTGCCGGGCTGGTGCCCTTTAGATAAAGTGGACGTCGTTGCAGCTTGTCCTCGATGAGGGTAAGGATAGCGTCGCGATCCTTCATGACCTGCCAGTTCCGTGGCGTTTCTTTCAAAAGCCTGTAATCGTAACTGCTGAATCCGCCGGCCGTTTCCTGGTTTGCCTCTTCGTTTGTCATGGTGACATTATCCTTCAGGCTGCCACAGAATTGCAGCCTGTCTGTATCTTTTACGACGGCAGTTTGTCAAAAATCAGTCGATTTTTTTGAATTCAACCCTGCGGTTGATGGCTCCTTTGACTGCATCTTTTACGGGGACGAGGGGACGGTCATAGCTGTATCCACGGACCACAAGTCGGTCTTCAGCAATACCAAGGCGGATGAGCTCCCGCTGTACGGCCCGGGCCCGGTCCAGCGACAGCTTCAGATTGTAGGCATGGGATCGGGTTTCCGGTCCACGGTAGGTGAGGTCGGTATGTCCCTGGATCTCGATGCGAAGGTCGGGATGTTTCTGCATGATACGGGCAATGGAGCGCAGCTTTGGCCGTTCGGATGGCCGGATCCTTGCGCTGTTCAGGGCAAAATAGATGCGTGTGTTGCCAATGCATCGGGGATCGTCGATGGCACAGGGATCAACATCCTTTCCAGCCTTCAGTCGAATGACGATCTCTTTCAGCTCTTTGCTTTCGGTAAAATGCTGTTCTGTGGAGATATAGCCAGGCGAGGAGGCCTTCAGAGTAAAGCGCTCTCCGTTTCGTACCGGGACGGAGAAGCGTCCTTCGGCATTGATGTCAAGGGCCCTCGTTTTTCCATCCGATGCAAGCTTGGTAACCCTGGAGCCTGGAAGGGGCAGCCCTGTTGCATCGTCCACAACGATGCCGGTTAGTTGCCTTTCATAGGTTGTATCCCGGGCAATCGGTTCAAGATAGAAGATACGCTCATCCTTCTGATCGGGCAGGGATACCCCTCTGTAATCAAGGATGGTTTGATAGGGCTGGTAGCCCGGTGCGCTGATGCGCAGGCGGTAGCTACGGCCCGTGTACAGGCTGGCCTGGAAGTTGTTCTCGATCGTTTCGCCGTTGTTCTTCACCCTGCGCTTCGACGTAATGACCTCGGTCATCACCTCATAGTCGATGTGGATGGTAGCATCCATACCAAGGGGAAGCCTTGAAGAGGCGTCCAGGATCCTGCCCGTCAGCGTTAGCTTAACGGATTCAATGAGCTCGGATGGTACGGCCACCCTGTATATATCGAAACGGCCTTTTGCATCGGCATGCCTTCGGTTCGAGGCAAAGTATCCCCACAGTCCATCATCGGTTAACTTAAAGGCTTCATCGTCGCGATCGGAATTAAAAGGACGGCCTGCGTTTAAGGGCATCTCGAATTCCAGGCCATTCCAGTGAGAGATGTAGATGTCGAAGCCGCCCAGTCCGCCTTTTCGGTTCGACGAAAAGACAAGCTTCTGTCCGTTGGCCGTCAGGAAGGGCGTGATCTCATCTTCCGGGCTGTTTACAAGAGGGCCCAGGTTGATCGGTGTGGCCCACAGTCCGGTGCGCATATTTCGTTCTGTGTAGTAAATGTCATCGCCGCCGTAGCCGCCGGGCCGGTTGGAAACAAAGAACATACGCCTGCCGTCAGGCGTAACATAGGGCATGCGGTCGTCGTATTCGCTGTTGATTTCGTTGATGTGAACCAGGGGACTCCAGCGGTTATTCCTGTAACGGGCATAGTAGATGTTCAGGCCTGCATATCCCGGGCGTTTTTTATCGGCCCTTGATGTCAGATAGATCTCAACGGGCCGGTCGTTATGCATCACGATCGATGCATGGCCTTCGAAGCCGTCACTGTTTACAGAGAACTGGCCCGGCGGGTTCTCATCCGGATTCTGCACCTGCATGGTGTCGGAAGGAGTACCGCTTAAAGGAAAGGCCAGTGGCAGGGGCACAGACCATCTTGGTTTTGCCTGGCGGTTGTTGTAATTCGCATTGTGGCTGTACCACAGGTCATGCCCTTCCGTAGAGCCCGGTCTTGCGGACTGGAATATCAAGAACCGTTCGCGCAGAAGGGGAAGGGGAGCATAATCGTCCCAGGGATGGTTGATGACCGTTTGGTTCTCGGGCACAGCATCGGAAAGTGCGGTTGGCCCGGCTTCCTCTGGCCGGGGGGCTGACATTGACGATTGTGCCGTGCTGTCCTGTTCAGGGGTTAGAGGGGCTGAGCGGGACGTTACCGGCAATAGCATCATCCATATAACGACGACGCTCGTCAAAAAGGGCATCGAGATTCTTCGCCGATCCTGGAACAAAGCCGAACACGCCTTCCCACATACGCTGCGTTTCCATGCAGAGGTAAAGGAAGAGGCGAGGGTCCCGGTCCTGGATCTTTTGGCGGATCGATGCATACATGGATTCCCGTATCGTTTTAAAGTAACGGTACTTCCCATCTGATCCTTGAACCATTTCCTCGCGCGTTAAAGCATCGGCGGCAAATCGTGCCTGCATGATCTCTTTCTGTCCCGGCGAGTAGCGGAAGGATCCGACAGAGATCCACGAAATGCGATCAGGATGGATGCGGTCAAAGAGTTCTTCAAGCAGACGATGATAATTTTGCTCCCAGCCTTCATGGTAGATCAGCGGATCCAGGTGAAAGGCAAGCCGGTAGCCCGCTCCCTGGACCTTCTCTGCTGCTGCAAGTCGTTCCTGTAAAGAGGCCGTGCCTGGCTCCACCGCATCGATGATGTCCTGGGGATTCAGCGACCAGGAGACGACGGTATGCTCCCGATGATCGAGGTGCAGCAGTTCGTGTACGTTCGATGATTTCGTTTTCAGTTCAAGCGTGGCATTGGGGATGTTTGCAAAGCGTTCGACCAGGATGGTAGAAAGCCCCGTAATCGGTTCCAGGGCAAGCGAATCCGTGTATTCGCCTGTGCCCACTCGAAAGTGGAACTTCTTGCCGAGGATCTTGCGATCGAGCTCTGCAAACATGTCTTCGAGGTTGCCGAAAAGCGTCATCAACGGATGGTTCAAAAAGTTCTGCAAATAGCAGTAATGGCAGTCGTAAAGGCAGCCCACTCCGAAGTTGATGACAAAGTACTGGCAGCAGACCATGCCGTCGGAGCCAGGGCACGATGAAAGGAAGCGACCCGGATACCGGTACACAAGAAGCGTGTCTTTCTCAAAAAGATTGCCGTTCTTCTGGTAATGATCGAGCAGGGAGCGCGGATCATCGACCTCTTCGATTTCAACGGGGCTGTCCTGCAGCCTGTTTCGAATCGAGCGGGCCAGCGCTCCGTCGGCTACGGCCCGGTCGATATAGATCTTCCGGATCAGTTCAGGGCTTCGCATTGGAACCAAAAAAATAGAGTCTTCCGGGAAGGCGACCAAAGAGCCACCAAAACGAGGGCCATTTCCGGATCGTGGCATAAAAATTGCTTGTAATACGACGGACATGGTGCAGTGGTTCTGTATGCAATTACTTCGGATTACAGGCGTTCTGGCACTGTCCTTGATGCTGCTGCACTGTGGTAAAGAACCGGCGCCGGCCGGGCAGGCTACGGGCCAGGTAACGCTTCGTATCGGCGAAAAGAGCCTGGAGACGACGGTAACGGAAGGGCAGACGCTGCTTTCCGTTATGCAGGCCCTGAAGTCTGAGGGCAGGCTTCAGGTTGAATTCAAAGGCTCAGGCGAGATGAGTATGCTTGCCTCGTTGGAGGGCCAGAAGAATGAAGGAATGGGCGACACAAAGCGGAACTGGCTCTTTGCACGCAACGGAAAGCTCTCCGCCCAGGGGATCGGACAGCTACAGCTGATGCCGGGCGATGAGATTACGTGGTGTTTTATTCGCCGGGAAGATCGGCAGAACTGTCGGTAGGCTCGCCTCTGGCCGGCCATGTCCGTGCTGGCAAAAATCGCTTTGCCTTCTGGGGCTGCATGAAAAGATTGTATCGTTACCGGAATCGGGGGATCTATGAACTTTATTCGTATTACATCAGAAGACGCAGGTCGTATCCTGCTTTTTGTTATCCTTGCTGGCTTTGCCGTCATGGCACGCCTTGTTGAGCATGCGCCAAACGTGGCTCCTGTAGCAGCGCTTGCCATTGTTGGCGGCTACATGTTTCGCTCGCGTCTGGCCGGCCTTCTCCTCGTTCTTGCGGCCATGGTTGTCAGTGACCTGATCATCGGCTTTGAAAGTGTGATGGTTCGCGTCGCTGTCTATTCGGCCCTGTTTGTGCCGGTTTTCCTTGGCTATGCCCTGAAAGGCAAAAGAGGTGCTCGTTTTGGCTTCGGTCTGGTTGGTTCTTCTCTTCTTTCCTCGGTCATCTTTTATCTGGTGACAAACCTGGCCGTCTGGGGCTTCAGCGGTATGTACGAGCATACGATGCAGGGTCTCGTTCTCTGCTACACCTACGCTCTGCCCTTCTTCCGTAATACCGCAATCGGTGACCTGCTTTACACCGGAGCCTTTGCTGCCATCTATGTTGCTGCACGCCAGGTTGCCTGGCGGCCGGCAACGGCCAGCTGATGCAAGGTGCGTCGCCGATTTAGAATTCGTCACCTGCTCCTGCTCCTTCTTGTAGCAGGAGCTTTTGCTTTGGTTGCCAGGCATGCCTGGCGGGAGTGGCGATGGCGATACATCGTTGTTCACCATACTGCCTCTGATGCAGGGAACCTCGAATATTACAGGCGGATGCATCAGGAAGAGCGGGGCTGGCCTGACATAGCCTACCACTTCGTCGTAAACAACGGCGCATCGAATACGGTACCCGGTCAGATCGAAGAAAGCAACCTCTGGAAGAACCGAAGCCCTGGCTACTCCACCAGGAACACATACATCAACACCGTGGGCATTGCCGTTGTTATGGTGGGGAATCTTGAGCGGCATCCACCGGCGGCCCTGCAGTATCAGTCGCTCGTCAGTCTGCTTGTAACCCTTGCGCGGGAGTATTACATCCCCCCCGAGCGCATTATCGGGCATCGCGAGCTACAGCATACGAAATGTCCCGGCAAACATCTTGATATGAACAGGCTGCGTGCCGACGTTCGCCGCGAACTGGAGCGCTGACAGGAAGATCCTCTTCGGCTGCAGAGATTTTTCTCGTTGCCGGCAAAGGGATACCTGAAAAACTGACAGTCTATCCGTATTGTAACCCCTATGACGGACCGTCGTTTTCCCCTGGATTCAGAATACTGGTTCCATCCGGAAACCGCAGCAGGCAACAGCCTGCATCTTAACTGGATGGAGACCAGCATTTGAAAACACTAACAACAGAAGAAGCAACGAGCTTTGAAGAGTTCGGCTTCGTCGATACCATTCTACAGGGCATTAAAGAGGCCGGTTTCGAAACGCCGAGCCCTGTACAGAGTCTTGCCATTCCCGCCCTGCTTGAAGGCAAGGATGCCACAGTAATGGCTGCAACGGGAACTGGAAAAACAGCGGCCTACGGCCTGCCCTCTCTTGATTACCTGGCGCGTCATCCGAAAGAGACGATGCTTGTGATGGCCCCAACCCGCGAACTTGCCGGACAGATCAGCGATGAGCTGTACCGTCTGGGCCGGTTCGCCAGTCTTCGCAGTCTTGCCATTTACGGTGGGCGTTCCTACGGGCGCCAGACCGACATGATCAGCCGTGGCGTAAACGTCATCGTGGCCACTCCCGGTCGCCTGCTGGATCTGCTTGATTCCGGCCGCCTGAAGTTCTCGCCTTCCATCGTCGTTCTTGATGAGGCCGACGAAATGCTCGATATGGGCTTTCTCGATGACATTCAGCGCATTATGGACTATGTGCCCGACCGCAAACAAACCCTGCTTTTTTCGGCCACGCTTCCGGCTCCCATTCAGGGGCTGATCAAGAAATTTCAGAAGGATCCTGTGAGGCTGAAGGCTGCCGGCGCAGGCTCTGCAAACCTGCAGATCGAGCAGAGCTTCTACGTGGTGGGCGAAGAGGAACGTGATCTTGCTGCCCTGCGTCTGATCGAATCGATGAATCCAGAGAAATGCATTGTCTTCTGTCGCACACGTGAAGAGACGGATCGGCTTACATCGACCCTTCTCAGCCGCAGTTTTCCCGCTGCACCGCTTCACGGCGACATTGACCAATCGCGACGCGAAAAGACCATTCGCGAGTTCAGACATGGCCGTGTGAAGATCCTCGTGGCCACCGATGTGGCAGCACGGGGGCTTGACGTTGCTGATGTTTCGCACGTATTTAATTACCATATTCCGGGAAATTCCGAAAGCTACATCCACCGTATTGGCCGAACAGGCCGTGCCGGTCGTTCGGGTGAGGCCATTACATTTGTGGCCCCTTCCGAAATGCGCAGGCTTCGCATGCTGAAGCAGGCCGTAGGCGATATCAAACCCGCTGCGATTCCCACCCTTCGGGAATTACGTCGGCGCGAGGTTGAGCGTATGGCTGCCCTGTTGCAGGAAACGGAGCAGAGCAAAGAGGCCGTTCGTCAGGTTGAACGCCTGGTAGAAGGCGGATTGTCGGTGGAAGAAATTGCGGCAAGAGCACTCAGTATGTTACTTGCCCGGGATGCTCCTGCAGGCCCGGAAAAGATCGGCTGGGATGTTGATCGAATCAAGGATTACCTTTCCAGACCTGCACCCCGGTCCGGTGGACGTGGTTATCCGTCCCGTGGACGAGGAAGCTATGATCGCGGTTCCGGTAAGGGCCGCAAATTTGAATCCGGTGGATCCGGTCGGCGTCGTCGCTGATCGGAACAGCCAGAGTTCGGCCTGTGTCCGTCAGGGCATGGAGTCGAGCTAAGGCAACTCTCTCTTCTACAAGAGTCCTGTCATGGACAGGCGGCATCGGGGCCTGTTTATGACAGGCATGCCCCGCCTCTTTTCTCACGAAAGGGGCGGGATTTTTTTTCTCGTTGTTGGCTTGTCGGCCTTTACCGGCATGCGGCATTGATGGAACCGACGTACTCCGGAGCCATAATGAACGTTGAGCGGGAGCCCGCAAAGGCAAGATGGCGTCCGTCGATCTTCTTCTTGTGATACAGGTCTTCCCAGTCTTTTACGAACCTGCTGGCCAGAGGTTGGTAGGACCAATGCCATGGCTCGAAATGATAGCCACCTGTTCTGTCCTCTGTATAAACCAGGCAGAAGCCGTATTTCGGAGCATTGTCAAGCATCCACTGAAAAAGCCTTTTGCCCTTTCCCGAGCGGTAATAGTCAACCTCAAGTATGTTAATATCGAAGTCTGTTCCCCAGTGATGGCGCGAGGTGCCGGGCATCGACGAATACGTAAGGATTCGTCTTGCTCGCTGGACCGGATCCTTCACCGTATTTAACCGAATGCCACCGACGGGAATCCTGCCATACCATTTTGCCTCCCAGATCTTTTTCTGTCTGGCAAAGGTTCGCGTTCCGCTCTGTATCCAGAAGGGGGTGCCCGGCATATCCTTCTGTAACTGGCGGTGCAGCTGCTGCAGGGCTTTTAATGCTTCGCGGCGCAGGTAGGTGGGTCTTCCGCTATCCGGAATACCGTATGAGGCTGTCGTAGCAAAGGAAGGATGACGGGCCGGATTAAACCGACCGGTTAAATAGTAAACGGCATCGATGCCGTAAGGATCAGAAGGGTCAGCAGGCTGCGAATAGAGTGGCCATGTCAGTAGCAGACAGACCAGGAACAGATAAAGAGGTTTCACGTAAAGAAGTGTCTGGCTCTGCCCCTGGTGGCGTCAATCAAAGAAGTTGCTGCATCTTCTGGTCAAGGAACCATGCATGATGTAGAAGGTGCCAGGTGCAGGCTGCAAGGATGGTATGGACGGTCTGTTCGCCGGTTACCGGATGTATGCCCACACGGCTGAATTCTTTTTCTGGCAGGGATTGCAGCCAGGAGGTTGTATAACGACGCAACCCCTGCAGGGCCTGCTTTGCTTCAGAGATAGACGTCCCCTGATAGAGGCCTCTTGCTACGTAGTCATCCTCCTGCCAGGCGCTGAGAAGGGGACGTTCTTCGGCCACGGTTCGACGCATCCGCTGCACGAAGGCAATCTCTGCATCCAGCAGGTGGCCGAGCAGTACGCGACAGGACCACGTCCCCGCTTTGCCTTCAAAGGTGCGATCGGCCATCTCTTCTGTAAGCGATAGCAAATCGGGGTGGAGGGATTCGAGGCCAGATGCATACGCATCGACCAGCTGCGATGCAGACATTTCAAGAAATGTCTGTAGTTCAGGGCTTGCGTTCATACCTTACAGAAATAATTGAAAGAACAGTTGAATAGAAAAAATTCACGGGGCGAACGGCTGCGCAGCATGTGAATCTGAGGAAAATATGCCCGGTACACAAAGTATGAATGTCCCGGATACGAATTAAAATCAGAATGAGATATTAGTGTTGACTGCATGTCCAGTCTGTATGGTGTCTGTACAGTTTGGATGGAATACGAGAGGGGTTATGGGATATAAAATACTCGGGGCCGAAGGAAAAGCAGAATCGCAGCATGTAGAGCTGTTTATGAAACAGATGTTCGATGGGTTAGCCAGTGATAGCTACCTTGCCCTGGCTTCCGTGGGTCTGAATCCACATCGGGCATCACAGAGAGAGCTTGATCTGCTTCTCTATCTTTCCTGGAGGCCTAAACCCCCCGTTGTGTTCCCATTTAAGCCAGACACTCAATCCGTTTACTGTTTGGACACCGGACAGAAGAGACTTGTATGTCGCGAAGAGACAACCTGTATCCTGAGCTCCGTGCTTGTAACGGTAGAGGTAAAATCACACGATGCGCGAGCGATTCGCGTGCGTGGTAACGATATTGATTTTCTCTACAAAAACCCGGCGCGCGAGGAATGGAAATGTGCTACGGCCATCTCCATTGAACAGGCGCGAACGGCAGCCGACTTTGTTGAAAATCATTTTGGGATCAGAGATCGAGCGGCCCGTTTTATCTATCTTCCCTCTGTCAGGCGCGACCAGATACGTGTCAACGAGGACCTGGGACGAATCCTGCTATTTGCGGACAGTACGTATCAGGACCTTATCAACAAGCTTCTGCAACAACAGGGCATGCGAGGATACAGTGATCCGGAAGGGCCTCGATATCTTGGCGATGGCCGAAGAGGCCTGTACCATGAGAACGGGGCGCTGTACAGGAAGATCGAAGGCTATTTCAGACAGCTTGTGCCCTCTCGACTGGAACAGCCGAAGCTGGAAAAGATCACAAAGAAATATATCGAATCACAGCAATGGGCACAGGAAATAGGGAAAAAGATGGTGGCCTTTACAGGCCCGGCCGGTACCGGCAAGACCGTGCGGCTGCTCCGGGCTGCCAGAGATATTGCTGAACAGGGGCTTGAGAACGTACTGGTGTTAACCTTCAACCAGGCCCTGGCAAGAGATCTGCAGCGTCTGATGCAGCTGCAGACAGTTAGCGGCAGAAGCGGGATCACCGTGAAAACGATCTATGAGTTCCTGTTTCAAATTGCCTATGGAATGAACATTCTGGAGAAGAGTGAAGTCGAGCGGTACGCTGAGGAACAGGACAGCACTGTCTATGATGCCGTTCGTGCCCTGCTTGTAGAGGCATTGCAGGATCCGTCGAATATGGCCCGGGTAAAAGAACAGTCCTATGGTTATACGATGGTGGCCATTGACGAGGCCCAGGACTGGTACGAAGAGGAAAGGCGTATTGTTCTCTCTGTCTTTCCCCCGAACAAGGTTTTGATTGCCGTGGGCACGGATCAGTGCCTTCGGGCCCCTTCGGTAGCGAACTGGAAAGGCGATGCGCAGGCCAGAGGGGTAGATGTTAAGGTAATCCCCGGCAAAGTCGCTCTCCGTCAGACGTCCAACCTTTCGGATTTTTCCAATGCTCTTGCCGGCGAGCTTGGTCTGGACTGGCGGGTAGAGAGAAACCCCCAGCTGACGGGAGGCGAGATATACTACTTTCAGCGATTTGATGAAAAGGTACTGGGGCTGTTTCTTGAAGAACTGATCCGCAAGAAAGACGATTACTTTGCCATAGACTTTTTGATGCTGCAGGGAAGCGGCGGGAAGGAATCGCATCGCATTCGCCAGCGTTTTGACATACTTCGCGAGAATGGATGGGATTACTGGGATGCCGTCACAAAAGAGGACAGAAAAAAACTCCCCGAGCTGGCTGAAGTCCGTAACGTATCTCTGGAAAGCTGTCGTGGTCTGGAAGGATGGGCCACGGTTGTCTTTGACCTGGATCAGTGGCTGCAGTTCGCGTTGAAGCGAGAAGCGCTGTTGCGGTCAGGTCTGGCCTTTCAGTCGCTGCAGACACTGCCATCCTGGTTTCTCATACCGTTTACAAGAGCTAAACAGCGTATGCTGATTGAGATGCCACAGAATCCCGAATTGCGGGAAGTGCTGTTGCGTATCCAGAGGGCCAACCCCGGCGCCATTACAACCATCAACTGAGCATTCGTTATAGCTGCTTTTTTTTGTGACTAACGCATGGCGTTTGTCTTGCAATATGCGCGCGTTTCTTGTTTTTTCTAATAAATGTTTTTTATAAATTGCAAGTATTTCTGATGGAAAACGTCTTGCAAAAATCACACTGTGGTAATTATGTAACACATCACTGATCGCGAGGTGTTGATGCATGGAAGTCCGACAGGTTAATCCGGGAACGGAACGCCCGATCGAAAAGCTATCTGCAGCCGATACAGACCTATTAAAGAAGATGTATCGCGAAATGGTTTTGATCCGTCGCTTCGAAGAAGAGGCAGCGCGAGCCTATGCAATGGGAAAGTTCGGCGGCTTCTGTCATCTATATATAGGACAGGAGGCGGTTGGCACCGGTGCCATCAATGCCCTGACCGAGCGAGACTACATTCTATCCACCTACCGGGACCATGGCCATGCCCTCGCCCGCGGATGTGATCCAGGTTCGCTTATGGCCGAACTATTTGGAAAACGCACCGGTATCGTTAAAGGGAAGGGAGGCTCGATGCACTTCTTCGACCGTCACCGTAACTTCATGGGAGGGCACGGCATCGTCGGTGGTCATGTGGCACTTGCAGCCGGTGTTGGCTGGGCGATCCAGTATCGTAAAGAGAAGGCCGTCTGCATCTGCTTCTTTGGAGAAGGGGCTGCCAACATCGGTGCCTTTCATGAAGGCCTGAACCTGGCTGCTCTGTGGAAGCTTCCCGTTATCTTTATATGCGAGAATAACCATTACAGCATGGGTACGCCCGAATATAAGGCACTTTCTGTTCCGGATGTCAGTATTCGTGCGGTGGCCTATAACATGGATCGCGATCTCTTTGACGGCGATGATGTTCTCTTTGTTCAGAAGAAGGTATCGGAGCATGTAGAAAAGGCCAGAGAAGGAGGCGGTCCGTCGCTACTTGAGATCAGCACCTACCGTTTTCGCGGGCACTCGATGTCGGATCCGGCAAAATACCGGACCAAAGAAGAGGTGGAGACCTGGAAGAAGCGCGATGCTATTCTACGGGCTCGCAAAATGCTTGAGTTTAACGGCGTCCCCGAGAAGGAATTTGCCCGCATCGAGGCCGATGTAAAAGACATTGTTTCTGCTTCATTGAAGTTCGCCGAGGAGTCACCCGAACCTCCTGTGTCTGATCTTTACACCGATGTCTATGCCGTATAAACGAGGAACACAATGGCAGTAATCAGTTATAGAGAAGCTTTACGCCGCGCACTTGAAGAGGAGATGGAGCGCGATGAAAACGTCTTTTTGATGGGCGAAGAGGTGGGAGCCTATCAGGGAGCCTACAAGGTCAGTCAGGGGCTGCTTGATAAGTTTGGTCCGCAGCGTGTTGTCGATACTCCCATCTCAGAACAGGGATTTGCCGGTCTGGGTGTGGGTGCCGCCATGTGCGGGCTGCGACCGGTGATCGAATTCATGACCTGGAACTTCTCCCTTGTGGCCATCGACCAGATCTATTCGAATGCAGCCAAGTTATACTACATGTCGGGCGGCCAGATACCTGTACCGATCGTCTTTCGCGCTCCGGCCGGTGCAGGCGGAATGCTGGCAGCGCAGCATTCGCAGTCTCTGGAATCCCTTTACGTGCACTGCCCGGGCTTGGTTGTTGTTGCCCCTGCCACCCCGGCCGATGCCTGTGGCCTTCTGAAGAGCTCGATTCGTGATAATAATCCGGTCATCTTCATCGAAGGAGAGGTTCTGTACGGGATGACCGGTGATGTGCCGGACGAAGAATTTTTGGTCCCCATCGGTAAGGCAGATGTGAAAAAAGAAGGGCGTGACTTTACGATCATCACATGGTCACGCGGATACATCTTCGCAGAGGAGGCCATGGATGCGATTCGCAAGCTGGGCTATGATCCGATGGTTCTTGATCTTCGCAGCCTGCGCCCCATGGATGAACAGGCCATCATGGAGGCCGTTTCTGCCACAGGCCGGGTCCTGATTATTGAAGAAGGCTGGCCCCGGGCTTCGATGGGGTCCTACGTCGCCGATTTTATTCAGCGGAACTGCTTCTACGATTTGCATGCTCCGATTCTTCGGGTAACGCAAGAAGACATCCCCATGCCCTATGCCCGAAACCTGGAGAAGCTCAGTCTTCCCAATCCTGTAAAGATTGTCCAGGCCGTGGAAGAGCTGATGAAATACTGAAAGGAGGGAGCGGATTATGGCACGTATTCTTGAATTGATGCAGCTTTCGCCGACGATGAAGATCGGCACCTTTGTAAAATGGGTGAAGAAGCCTGGTGATGCCGTATCACCCGATGACATTGTGGCCGAAATAGAAACCGATAAGGCCGTAATGGAGATGGCGGCCTTTGATACAGGTGTGCTGCTCGGTACCCTTGTAGAAGAAGGCGAACAGCTGCCCGTTGGAGCTCCCATTGCTATTATCGGCGAAGTCGGTGAAGATATATCGGACATGCTTGAGAAGGCCAGGGAAAAGCTGCGCGCCATTCGCGAGCAGGCACCTGAGCCTGTGGCTTCCGATCCGCCTGCTACATCGGCTCCTGTTTCGTCGATAGCCGAGGATATGCTTCCCGAGGCAGGGCAGGAACCGGAAGTCGAAAAAGAACGACCTGCACCAATGCAGGAAGATGCGTTAACCGCAGAGCCTGTGCGTAGCCCTTCTGTGGTGGACCGTGTGTCGGTGGCCGTATCGACACTGGACAGGCCTCTGCTGGACGAACCGTCATTGAACGGCCTTATTTCTCTGCCTCCGCATATGACGCTGGCACGGTCTTCGTATCGCAGTCGATATCCGATCAGTCCTCTGGCCCGGCGTATTGCAGAGGCACATGGTGTGGATATCAGCGTTATCCAGCCCGGAGATGGCAAGCGAATCAAGGCAGCCGACGTAGAGGCATTCATCAAACAGAGGGGATCGGTATCGGCACATGTGGACGTGGCACCCGATCGCCGCATAAACATTTCGGGCATGCGACGCGTCATTGCCAACCGGTTGTCTGATTCCAAGACGCACATTCCCCATTACTATCTTACGGCTGAGTTTGATGCGACGGCCCTTGTTGCCCTGCGCGAAGAGATTAACAGCGGTCTTGCAGAAGGTGACGTGAAGTTTTCGATTAACGATTTTATCGTGCGTGGATGCGCTCTGGCGTTGAAAAGGCATCCGGTTGTGAACAGTTCCTGGCGCGATGACCACATTGTGCAGCATGGCAGGGTGGACATAGGCATTGCCGTTGCACTTGATGAAGGCCTGATCACACCTTACGTTAGACATGCCGATCAGCTCAGTTTGCGCGACCTGGCTGTGCGCATTCGCGAGCTGGCCCGACGGGCACGCGACCGCAAGTTGAAGCCAGAAGAGTATTCGGATGGCACCTTTACCGTGTCGAACCTGGGCATGTATGGCATCCGGGATTTTTCTGCCATTATCAATGAGCCGGAAGCGGCCATCATGGCTGTGGGCGGCATCTTCGATCGGGCCACGGTGAAAGACGGGCAGGTGGTGGCCACCAAGACGGTGACGGTTACACTGAGCTGCGATCATCGTGTGGTCGATGGTGCAGAAGGAGCAAGCTTTCTTGCCACCTTCAAGCATCTGATGGAACATCCGCCACTGCTTCTGGTATAGAAGGGCAGAAAAAATGTCTTGCAAGGCGTCGGTCGGTCCCTATCTTACGGTGTGGTAGAACGACGCCGGTATCCTCGCATTATCGTTGCCCTGTCAGGAATCACCTTCCTGTCGGGCGAGGATCGGTTCGATGTGGTGAACATGGCGGAGGATGGGTTCTGCCTCAGGCGGCAGGGCGGGCGAAGGGTGGCCCCCGGTCAGCCCATCGATGGCGTGCTGCAATGGCCAGAAAAGAATGTTGAGAAGAACCTCAGGGGCTTGATTTGCTGGTCCCGATCGGTCGATGATGGAAATATGTACTACGGAGTGCATGCAGACGTATCGGACCTACGTGATTTCCGTCAGACAGGAGAACAGGGACCTTGATTTACTCTGAATCTGCCCTTGCCAGGCGGATGTTTGCTCGATTCCTGCCCGCCTATGCTTCCCGGGCCGGCTATTTTGATGGCGTTTCGCCAGAAGGCCTGTTCCCTGAAAGGATTTATCCCATACCCGTGCATCTGGCACCGGCTGCAAGCCTGGACGGAATCTGGGTCGATTCGGCGCATGCTCCTCAGAACAGCAAGGATCTTGCAGCGGTGTTGCAGACACTGGGAGCCGGCGGCGTGGGCATCCTTTTTCTTCCAGCGAAACACTGGAGTCGTCGGGCCATCAGCGATTTCTGCCGTGGCGCCGGCATGCAGTTGCTGTTTCTAAGTCCTGTGCCGGCCAAGGGGCGCATCAAGATGACACCTGCCGGACTGCCGGTGCCGCGAAGTATTCTGCGTCGCATCCTGCTGCGTCTGGTAACGGCCTTTTTTCCTTCGTTAGCCGGTATTTTTGGCCGTGAACTCTTTGTGATCGTTCAGAAAAGCCCCGCACGACACCGCGAAACGGACGGTATGAGGTTAAGCGTGATCATTCCCGCGCTTACAGCCGATCGATTGAAACAGTGGGAGGAGTTTATTGCCCGCCATCGCGTGCATGAGGTGGAACTCATCTCCGTTGAAGACGATGTATCGGCCTCTTCGGTATCGGGTGCATCGATTCATGTGCAGCATTACCGGGAAGCGGGCCGGGCAGAGGCCATTCGCAGTGGGCTTCTGCACAGCCGGGGAAAATCCGTTCTAATCGATGCCGATCAGCGTTGTTCACCCGAATATCTTTTCGATCTGATGCATGCCAGGATGCAGGCAAAGCAGAAGGCAGATATCGTTGTTGGTCTGGACGGTGCCGGGCGATTGTGGTGGGGAAGACGCCTTATCAATCGGTGGCTAACGGGATTCTCTGATCCTGATCCATTGTTCTTGCTTCTGTCTGATCGAGCGATTCGTGATTGGATCGATCTGCATCCGGAACAGATGAGCGGCTATGCCTATGCTGCCGGCCTGCATATGCGATCGAAGCTGCAGATTGAAGAGGTTGAGCTTGCCATCGAGCCTCCTCTTCCGCCCCGTCGCAGACAGAAGCCTTCTCTGCTGCTGTATATCCTTCACAGGGTGCGACGCGGCAGCATCTATCTTGTTCTTCCCTTGCTGCTGCCCCTGTTGCTTTACGGAATGACAGCCGTTTCGTTGCCAGAGCTTGATGGGAGGCCTGTGCTACCGGCTGAGGCGATACGTGCGGCCGCTTTTCGACCGCTGACCGTTCGTCACTGGTCAGAGGTCTTTGAGGCCGGGTTAACCCTCGGAGCAAAGGCTTTTGTCTTCACAGAGGATGTCTTGATTCCCGCAGCACAGGAAGGCGTACGATGGACGTACCATCTGATACCGCCACCTCAGCAGAAAGAACTGGCTGCCCGGTTTTTTTTTGTTCTGCTTGCAGGACAGCTGATCCATCTATGGAATGTAATCGCTGTCTTTCGGCGCCCCTCTGGTTCCCTTCTGCCGTGGGCCATAGCCCAGGGAGAGGCCCTGCTGATTCTTCTCTGGATGGGTAGAGACCCCCTGCTTGACTGGAAGTTTTCCACCGACTCGGCTCTGTCGCTTTTCTCTGCCGGATTGGCTCTGCATGTAGTTTTCTTTTTAGCGTATCGCTTCCTCTTTCGACCCGGTTGGGGAAAGCCTGGCCGTCACCTCTGACAGGATGACTCCACCGAGAATGATGAAGCCACCGATCCATTCGTTTACGGTGGGCCAGATGCCCGGATAGGCAATCGTAATGAACGTGGCAAAGACCGGTTCCATGGCATAGAGGATGGAGGCACGAACGGGCGTGGTTGCAGGCTGATACTTCAGCATGATGTAGACGGCAAGCAGGCTTGCAGGAATGGCCAGGTACAGAAGCAGCGCAACAGACAGAGGCGTCCACTGTGGCGGTGGGGCCTTGGCCATCAGGGCCAGTATCATCCCCCCTGCTGCACAGAACAGGAACTGCCAGAACAGTATGGAAGCCATGCGACCTTCTGAATCCGTGCGATCGACGGCTATGATATAACCCGCGAAGGCTCCTGCAGAGGCAAAGGTAATCCAGTCGCCGCGATTGATCTCACCGCTGGCAGGCTGGACGAGAATGGCAGCTCCGGTAAGCAGTATGGCCGTGCTGATGTAATTCCACAGCGTTGGACGGCGTCCGGCAAAGATGATCTGAAAGGCCAGTACGTACAGAACCAGAAGATAGGTAATGAAGGCAGACTTTGCCGGCGTTGTATAGGCCAGGCCCAGCGTTTGCAGATAAAAGCCAGAGAAGGTAAGGGCGCCGAGTATTGTGCCGGAGCGAAAGCCAGCCATGCACCTGAGCAGGCCACCGCGAAAGAGGAAGGGCAGAAGGATCAGGGCAGCAATGGCAAAGCGCAGGGCCACGATGTAACCGGCGTCGGCATAATGCAAGAGGACGTTGATGGCCGGAAACGTGCCGCCCCAGATCATGGTTGCGCCCAGCAAAAAAAGCTCGGCCCGAAAGCGCTGGATCATAAACGTATCCCGATGTTTGCTCTTACGGCTCTGGATTTGCTGGTCATCGTTTCTTATTTTGTCCTGGTAATCGGCATCGGTTTCACCATGCGAAACCGTGCAGCGTCTGGAGTCGACTCCTATTTCCTGGCCGGGCGTTCGCTTGCCTGGTGGTGGCTTGGAACGTCCATCGTGGCCACGACCTTTTCTGCAGATACACCTCTGGCTATTGCCGGAATTACCGCGAAACAGGGCGTGTCCGGGAACTGGTTCTGGTGGAGCTGGATCCTCAGCTACATGGCCATTACCGTATTTTTTGCCAGGCGCTGGCGTCGCACCGGGGCGTTAACGGACGTGGAGTTTACCGAGCTGCGGTACGGAGGACGTCCTGCTTCTTCCCTGCGTATGGTCAAGGCCTTCTATTTAAGCGTGGTTATGAACTCCATCATTCTGGGATGGATCTTTCGATCGCTGAGCAAGATCTTTTTGCCCTATGTGCAGTGGACGGATCTGATCGGTGCCGATGCTTATGAAGGCTTCGTGTCGGTATGGCCAACCATGCTGCACCTCGATTCGCCCAACAGCACTCTTACGTTGCTTGTCAGTCTGTCCGTGATTCTTTTCTATTCGAGCATGGGCGGGATTCGCGGTGGTGTGATCAACGACCTGATCCAGTTCGCGATGGCCATGGGAGGCTCCATCCTCTTTGCCTATCTTGCGGTGCAGTCCGCCGGTGGCATGGATCAGGTTGTACAGCGTGTAGAAGACATCGATCCAGGGCTTCTGTCGTTCTTTCCTGACTTTGATCGCATCCCCTGGACGGTCTTTGGCGTGTACTTTGTGGTACAGTGGTGGGCGCAGTATTTTTCAGATGGCACGGGCTACATTGCCCAGCGCATCAATACAGCGCGAAGCGAGCGTGATGCTCAGCTTGGATCCCTGTGGTTTAATGTGGCCAACTACGCCCTGCGTACATGGCCCTGGGTCATTATCGGTCTTGTGGGCCTTGCTCTTTTTCCACCTGCCTCTGAAGCCTGTGCAGGCCAGGCCGGTTCGATGATCTGTGCCGATCGAGAGATGGCCTATCCCGTGCTCATTCATCATGTGCTTTCGCCCTATCCTGGCCTTGTGGGATTCCTGCTTGCCGGATTACTGGCTGCTTTTATGAGCACGGTGGACACGCACATTAACTGGGGGGCATCCTATCTTGTGAACGACATCTATCTGCGCTTCCTGCGACCCGGCGCCGGTCGTCTGGAACAGATGGTCGTAAGCCGCCTCTGTGTCATTGGCATTGCCATCGCGGGGCTGGTCATTGCAGCCCATACGACATCGATCGAAGCGGCCTGGAAGTTCCTGCTGGCAATGGCTGCCGGCCTTGGACTGCCGCAGATGCTTCGATGGCTGTGGTGGCGGGCCAATGCCTGGACCGAGGTGTCCGGTATGGTAGCGTCGCTTGTGCTCAGTCTGCTGCTTTATCCGACCTTTCCGGATGCACCGCCTGAGCACCTGCTTTTTGCTGTTGCCGCTGGATCAGCCCTTGTCAGTATGGTAGTGACCTTCCTGACACCGCCTGTGGAAACGGCTCATTTACGACACTTTGTGGAAAGGGTCGATCCACTGGGGGCATGGCCTTCACAGTTGCGTCCGGCTGCGGTGCAGGGGGCGGGGAGGCGCTTCGCAGCGCATGTGATTCTGTGGCTTCTATCATGTACGGCCGTTCTGGCCATGATGTTTACTGTTGGTTATATCCTGTTTTCAAACTGGCTGGCTGCCGGTGTGGCAGCCGCGATCATGGTACTGACCGGTTATCCGGCTATACTGGGCTTTCGCGGCCACAGGCTGATGTCATAGCGGGCCGTGCCACAGGAAGGCCGATCGCAATGCAAACCTGTCTGATAATCCAGATGCACGACACCAGAAGAATCACCATGTTCGTGCTGAGCCTCCCCACCTGAATCGTCGGAGAATAAAATGAGACGTGAAAAGAAGAAATCGATCAGCGCCATCTTTGGCAGTCGCGTGTTTAACGATGCTGCCATGAAGCGGCATCTGCCAAAAGACACCTACAAGGCCATTCGCAAGGTCATCGACAGAGGCGGTTCGCTGACGCCCGAACAGGCAGACATTGTGGCGAAGGCGATGAAAGAATGGGCCATCTCGCACGGAGCGACGCATTTTACACACTGGTTTCAGCCGATGACCGGAGTCACGGCCGAAAAGCATGAAGCCTTTCTGTGGCCTTCTGAGAACGGCAAGGCCGTTGAAACGTTTAGCGGCAAGGAGCTGATCAAGGGCGAGCCCGATGCTTCTTCGTTCCCTTCCGGTGGTCTGCGCGCTACCTTCGAGGCCCGTGGTTATACAGCCTGGGACATCTCCTCTCCTGCCTTCTTGAAAGAGGACCAGGGTGGACTGACCCTGTGCATCCCAACCGCTTTCTGTTCTTATACAGGTGAGGCTCTTGATAAAAAGACACCTCTCCTTCTTTCTATGGAAGCGCTTTCCAGACAGGCAGTTCGGGTTCTACGACTTCTGGGGAATCGCAAGGTGCAGAAGGTGGTGGCCACGCTTGGAGCAGAGCAGGAGTATTTTCTCATTGATCGCAAATATTACGAGCGGCGTCCGGATCTGATCTACACAGGTCGCACGCTGTACGGGGCGAAGCCGGCAAAGGGACAGGAGATGGAGGACCATTACTTTGGTTCGATCAAGGAACGCATCTCTGCCTTCATGAGTGAGCTCGATGAAGAGCTGTGGAAACTTGGCGTCTCTGCCCGTACCCGTCACAATGAAGTGGCTCCGGCGCAGCATGAGCTGGCACCCGTTTTTGCAACGGCTAACATTGCCTCGGATCATAATCAGATCATGATGGCAGTGATGAAACAGGTGGCCATCCGACATGGCCTGGTCTGCCTGTTACATGAGAAGCCCTTTGCCGGGATTAACGGTTCGGGTAAGCATAACAACTGGTCGATGCAGACGGACGACGGGCAGAATCTGCTCGATCCTGGCAATACTCCTCACGATAATGCGCAGTTTTTGCTATTCCTGGCTGCCGTGATCAAGGCCGTCGACGAGTATGCGGATCTGCTTCGCGTATCGGCTGCCAATGCAGGAAACGACCATCGCCTCGGAGCCAATGAGGCCCCTCCTGCCATTATCTCTGTGTTTCTTGGCGATCAGTTAACCGACATTCTGGAACAGATCGAGTCCGGTGAAACTCGCGGATCACGGTCCGGTGGCTTCCTCGATATCGGTACATCCGTTCTTCCTCCGTTTCCGCGCGATGCTTCGGATCGGAATCGTACCTCCCCCTTTGCCTTTACGGGAAACAAGTTCGAATTCCGTATGGTGCCATCTTCGTCTTCTGTTTCCGCTCCTGTCTTTACGCTGAATACCATCGTGGCTGAATCGCTCTGTCAGATAGCGGACCGCCTTGAAAAGGCCACCGATGTTCTTGAAGAGGTTAAGGCTGTCATCAGGGACATCATCCGGCAGCATAAAAGGATCGTCTTTAATGGGAATGGCTACTCGGCAGAATGGGTGGAAGAGGCCACCCGTCGAGGCCTGCCAAACCTGACGAATACGGTCGATGCAGCGAAGGCCATCATTGCCGAAAAGAACAAGAAGCTCTATGAAAAACACGGTGTGTTCAAGGCCGGAGAGCTGGAAGCGCGCTACGAAATCACGCTTGATACCTACATCAAGACGATACGCATCGAAGCCGGTGCCATGATCGAGATGGCCGAGCGCATGATCATCCCTGCGGTGATTCGCTATTCGAAGATGCTTGCAGAGTCTATCAATGCCGTTGCGGCCACGGGGACGGGGGCCGATACATCGGTAGCACAGGACCGACTGAAACAGGTCAGCGCACTTCTAAAAGAATTCGGTGAGGGCATTGCTGCCCTGCGTTCTGCCGTGGAAGAGGCAGAGCAGGCGTCGCATGACGATACCTATGCCGTGGCCTGCCTGTGGAGGGATCGTGTCTTGACGGCCATGGGCAAAGCCAGGCAGAGTGCCGATCTTCTGGAAGGCCTGGTGGACCGGAGCTACTGGCCGATGCCAACCTATCAGGAGCTGTTGCTGAAGGTCTGATCTATGCACGACGTTGGCAGCGCTCTCTTTTTCACCACCCTGGCCGGTCTGTCGACCGGTCTGGGCAGCGTTCTGGCCATTGTAGCACCGCGATCGAATCGCAGCATCCTTACACTGTCGCTTGGCTTTTCAGCAGGTGTGATGCTGTATATTTCGTTTATGGAGCTATTGCCGGCTGCCCGTGACGAATTCAATCATCATGGGAACGGGCAGGGTATGCTGTATACGGTGCTTGCCTTCTTCGGTGGTATCCTTCTGGTTGCCCTGCTTGACCGCGTGGTGCCGGTTCAGGTGAATCCGCATGAAAGTCATGATGCCTCTGCCCTGGATCCAGAGGGTAACGCCAGACCACCGAGGAATGCGCTGTTTCGGCTGGGATTGTTAACGGCCCTTTCGATCGGGTTGCATAACTTCCCTGAAGGAGCGGCCGTATTCTTCAGCAATCTCAGTGGCCGGGAGTTTGGATGGGGCGTGACGCTGGCCGTTGCTCTGCATAACATTCCCGAGGGGCTGGCCGTTGCCCTGCCGGTTTACTTTGCCACAGGAAGCCGTTCAAAGGCGCTTCTGTATTCTTTTGCCTCGGGCCTTGCCGAGCCGATCGGAGCCATACTGGGCTATGCGCTTCTGCTGCCCTTTCTCGGGCCGACGGTGATGGGCATTGCCTTTGCCGTTGTGGCCGGTATCATGGTCTTTCTCTCTCTGGACTCACTGCTGCCTTCCGCTCTGGCCCATGGTCGACATCATGAGGCCGTTTACAGCGTCATGGCAGGGATGGCCCTGATGGCCGTTTCGCTGCTCATGCTATCCTGATTTGCGCACGGCATCCCAGCATGACCGTATGGTCTCTTCGAGCACCTTGCCGCGAATCGGCGTTCCTCGCAGATGCAGGTCGGCCAGTGAGATGACAGAGCCATAGAGCAGAGCGAGCGTGATCTCGGAGTTCAGGTTGCGAATCACGCCCGAGCGCCTTGCTTCGCGGAGAAGCTTGCGAATCGGTCGATACTCCCTTGTTCCTCGCCGGATCGACTCGTTGATAATGGGCGAATCGACATAGCGGGTCAGGAAGCGAAATTCATCGGGATGCTCGATAAAATGGAAAAACAGGTTCTTCCAGATCAGGCGGAACCGCTCTTCATACGAAAGATTGGGATCATAGCCGCGCAGAAGAGCGGCTCCCATACTGCTTTTTAATTCCTGGTACAGTGTGTCGATTAACTGCTCTTTACTCTGAAAAAACTGGTAAATGGTGCCAGCAGCAACGCCTGCCCGGCGCGCCACGTCGGGCACAGAGGTGCCATGGATACCATGTTCGATGATAAGACTGAGAGCACATCGGAGGATGAGCTCTCGTTTTTCTGGACTGTTCATAGAGGAGCCTTCCGCTGAGCGGCGTTTTGTTAGAGCCCGACCATAAGGTTCAGGGACTCAATCTTTTTTTCCAGGGTATTGTACTGCGCATCCTCTGGGAATCCGTATTTTTTTTTCTGGGCAAGCAGGATGTTCCATTTTGCCTGCAGCGCCTCCCTTACAAGTTGGTCTTCCTCTGCCGTCAGGTGTTCTGTCCTTAGAATCTTAAGCAAAGACTGTACCCGAAAAAGGTCAATACCCCGGATGCTGCTCAGCTGTTCCCAGGGGCCGGACCGTTTAATGACCAGGGGTTCGAGGTCTACCAGCCCCATCGGATGTCGTAAAAAATAGCGAATCCACAGGTCATAGTCCTCGCAGGCGCGCAGGGTCGGATCAAATCCGCCCAGGGAAAAGAAGGTGGAGCGTCGGATCAGAACAGAGCTTGCCGAAACGACGCAGTGATCCAGCGATTCTACCAGAAGCCGGCCAGGGGCCGGCTGCAGACGGGCCGGCACGTGGACCCGTTGCCCGTTCTTGATCCATTCCTCGGTGCAGTGCGAGGCATGCAGGTGCGGCCGCTTTTTCATATACTGCAGTTGATGCTGTAGCTTTTGCGGCTTCCACAGATCGTCGGAATCCAGAAAGGCCAGGAAGGAGCTTCGGGCCCTGGCAGCGCCGATGTTACGGGCAAGGGCCGGCCCGGCCCCAGGAGCCGGAAGCAGAAGCAGGCTACAACGGTGTTTTTCAAAGTCCTGTTGCATGTCCAGGGCGGCCTCGCGGTCGCTCTGGATGGCATCGGAGGGGCCGTCCAGGACAACGATGACCTCATCGGGCAGTGCGGAACCGGCCAGGACTGAAGAAAGGGCCTCTCTGAGCAATGTCGGTCTGTTACGAACGGGCACGATGACGGAAACGTCGGTTCTACTTTCAGGCATATCTGGTTGACCTTTCGGTTTTTCAGCAAATCGTGGATGGGTGCAAAAAGTAAAGGCTTATGTGCGATTGATTCGCGTCTACCAGTGGACAAAGTCCGGCTTTATCTTCCTGCCTTTTGTATTCTCTTCGAAGGCCATTTCCATTGTAACGGATCCCTGGGCTGACTACACGCCATACATCCTTTCGCAGATCGCACTGGCCTTCTTCGGCTTTTCTTTCATGGCAAGTGCCATCTACGTCCTTAATGACTGGAAGGACCGTGATCTGGACCGACTGGATCCCAAAAAAAAGAAAAGGCCTCTGGCCAGTGGAGCCGTTTCGCCTGTAGAAGGGGCCGTGATCGGCGTGTCTCTTGCCCTGCTTGGTTTCTTCCTCGGCACACAGGCCGGTATCATCACAGCGGGCATCATCTTCGCCTACGCCGTGATGAACCTGTTCTATACGTATTTTGGCAAGAATGTGCTTTTGCTGGATGTGTTTATCATCTCGGTCGGATTCGTTCTTCGCGTGCTGGCCGGTGCTTACAGTATTGATGTTGAGGCCTCCCCCTGGCTGCTCAGCTGTACCTTCTTTATTTCGCTCTTCCTCGGTTTTTACAAGCGTTACTTCGAGATCTCAAACGCTCCGGCAGAGCCCATGCTTGGCGGCCAGTACCGACGTGAATCACTGAAGAGCTTTATCGATATATCGGCCGGCCTTGCCATCATGACCTATTCCCTTTACACCATCCAGGGGACGCATGCCGGTTCGATGCTTTATCTGACGATCCCGTTTGTTGTCATGGGTATCTTTCGCTACTATACGCTGCTTGATTCTCCGGCAGACATCGACGGCAACCCCTCCAATGTGCTGCTCGCGGATCTGTTCCTGATGTTCATTATCGTGGCCTGGGTCCTGGTCTGTTTTGGCCTGATCTTCTACTTCGAATACGTGCAGGCATAACCTGCGGCAGGGTTTTGCTTGACTGTGGAAACTTCAAACCAAGACCTGGCTCATGCCTACATACACATATCAATGCCGGGATTGCGGCCATACGTATGAAGCCTTCCAGTCTATGAAGGACGATCCACACACGGAGTGTCCGTCCTGCAAGGGCACCGTGGATCGGCTGATCGGGGCCGGTGCTGGTATCGTCTTCAAAGGCTCGGGATTCTATGTCACCGATTACAAAAAGTCGGGACAGGATTCATCGGCATCGACCTCGTCATCGAGCTCTGGCGGATCTTCTGACTCCTGACAGAGGTCGAAATCCGAAAACTATTTGCTCTGTATGCCTCTTACCTGAAAGTCAGCCCGAATGGGTAGACTGGGTATCATAGCCGGAAGGGGAGACCTCCCCTGGCTGGCGGCAGCAGAGGCGCGGCGACGGGGAGAGGATTTCCGGGTCTTTCTTGTGACCTCCGATCCTCCACCCGATGCTTATGCCGATGTGTGTGAATCCGTTGTACTGACTCGCTTTTACACGTCGGTTTTGCGGGCGTTACAGCGCGAGAAGATTGAACGCCTGCTGTTGCTTGGCAAATCAACCAGGGACGTCCTGTATGACAGGCCTTCCTTCGATCTGCGCACGCTGTGGATGCTTGCGCGCATGCCTAACCGTAATGATTATACGATCTTCCAGACCATTGAGCGAGTCCTTGCAAAACGGAGTATTCGCGTGATACCACAAACAGATTATCTTTCGGACTGTTTCCTCGAAGAAGGCAGATATGGAAAGCGACTCTCTGCCCGGGAGCTTGAAGACATCCCCTATGGCATGCACTATGCCATGGAAGTGAACCGGCTGGATATCGGACAGTGTGTTGTTGTGGGCGATCGCACGGTCTTTGCCGTGGAGTGTGCAGAAGGCACCGATCGCTGTATTGAGCGGGGCGGAGAGCTGTTTCATAAGAGGGGGGCCGTCGTATGCAAGGTATCGAAACGCGATCACGATCCTCGCTTTGACCTTCCAACAACGGGTACGCAGACCCTCGAGGTGATGAAACAGGCCGGATGTCGTGTGCTGGCCATTGAATCGAATTCCACGATCGTCGTTAAGAAAGACGAATTCCTGAAACGGGCCAGAGAATATGGCATTACCATTATATCACTGAAAGGCGATTTAACCGATAAGGCGAAGCTGCGTCGCCTGAATCGACCCTTTGCAAAACGATCATGAAAGAGAAAAAGGCAGCAAAGAAAAAGTCCATCAAAAGGGCCGTAAAGAAGACGGTTACAACAAAACCGGCGGCAAAGAAATCCTCTGTAAAAAAAGCGACGTCGAAAACGACGACGAAAAAGAAAGCCACGGCAAAAAAGACGGCCGTAAAAAAATCTGCACCAAAGAAAACCGCCACCCGGGCACAGCGCAGCCCATTTACTTCGCCCATGCTCATCGTTGCCGGCGAGCATTCCGGAGATCGACTTGGTGGGGACCTGCTTCATGAACTGAAGCAGAAAGGGCTTCGTAAATGTTTCGGCACGGGTGGTGACCGCATGCAATCTGAAGGCATGGAGCTGGTAGAGCACGTGGACACGATGGCCGTCATCGGCTTTGTGGAGGTGCTGCGTTCTTACAGGCGGCTGAAGGCCCTTGCACAGAAGCTTGCACAGATGGCTGCAGAAAGACAGGTAAAGACCGCCATTCTCATCGATTACCCTGGCTTCAACCTGCGTCTTGCTGCTATGTTGAAGGCTGCCAATCCTGATATCTTTATCGTTTATCTTGTCAGCCCGCAGATCTGGGCCTGGAAGTATGGTCGTATTCACAGTATCCGCAAGAACGTGGATTTGATGCTGACGCTGTTCGAATTCGAAAAAGAGATCTATGATAGCGAAGGCGTGCCGGCAGAGTGGATTGGCCATCCCATGGTTAACCGCATTCCAGAAGAGTTAAAGCAACAGGCAGCCGTAACTCCGCATAAGGGGCTTTCTCTGGGCCTTTTGCCTGGAAGTCGCCGCAGTGAGGTGCGACTCCTTCTGCCAGCCTTTCTCGAAGCCGCTCGCATTCTCAAGAAGAAGCATCCCCGTTTGCATATTCGTCTTCCGTTTGTAGATGAACATCTGAAAGATTTTGCCGCTCCCTATCTGCAGGGAACGGAAGATCTGGGCCTGGAAATATCGATTGGTAATTCTCTTGCCGTCATGGAAGCCTCTGATATCATCTTTATTGCATCGGGAACAGCAACCCTGGAAGCGGCCTTCTTTCGAAAGCCGATGCTCATCTGTTACCGTTCCCACTGGCTGAATGTTATCATCGCCTCGCTTGTGATGCGTACGCGATTTATTGGCCTGCCCAATCTGCTTGCCGGTGAGCAGGTTGCCCTGGAGCTTCTGCAAACAGAGGTTACCCCCGAGGCCATCGCAGAGGAAGGCCAGAGGCTGTTATCCAGGAAGTCTGAGCGAGACCGTATTGTAAAACGATTGGCCGAGATTCCCTTTGCTCCGAAAAGGAAAAGGCCGGCAAAGCTGGCCGTTGAGTTCATCGAACGGTATGTAAAGGGAAGGGCGGGCAGCGCTCGCTCTCGTCGCACAGCAAAAGCGAACTCTTAAATAAATTTACAAATCCAGGGTCCGGAAAAAAGATGGGCCTTTTCACCCGGGAAAAACGATGCGCCATTTAATCAGTCTGCTAAACCTGAATGAAGATGACTTCTTTGCGATCCTGAAAAGGGGCCGGGAGCATTCCGGTAATCGGCGATTGAATCCCGACGTTTTGCGTGACAAGATCATTGCCTTAATCTTTGAGAAATCCTCCACACGTACCCGAATCTCTTTTTCTGTGGCCATTCGGGAGCTTGGAGGCAGTGATCTGGAGATGCAGGCAGGCTCTCTGCAGATCGGTCGCGGCGAAACGATTGAAGATACGACGATGGTTCTTGGCCGGTATGTGCACGGTGTGATGATACGAACCGACAGCCATCGCAAACTCGAGCTGATGGCTGGCCTGGATCAGGTTCCGGTGATTAACGGGCTTTCCGATCGACATCATCCCTGTCAGGCCCTTGCCGATTTTATGACGATCACCGAAACCGGAAGAGACCTGGCCAAAACCCGCATCGCCTTTATTGGCGAACCCAACAATGTCTTTAACTCGCTGGCACTGGGAACGCTCCATTCACGGTCGTCCATCTGTGTGGCCTGCCCCGAAGGCTATGAGATTCGTCCTGGCATTCAGGAACTGCTTCGTAAACGCAATAAGACCATAGAGGTCTTTCGTGATCCGGCTGAGGCAGTCCGGCGTGCCGATGTTGTCTATACGGATGTATGGGTCTCGATGGGGCAGGAAGGCGAAAGCGAGATTCGCAAGAAGGACTTTGCTGATTATTCAGTTAACGAGGCCTTGATGAAACACGCTCCGTCCGATGCCATCGTCATGCACTGCTTGCCGGCTCATCGCGGCGAAGAGATCTCTGACGGCATCATGGAGCAGCATGGCACAACGATCTTCCGCCAGGCAGAGAACCGCCTGCACGTACAGAAGGCCGTTCTCGAATGGATCTACGGAGCGCTTTGATCGGCCTGTTGCTGCGAGGCCTTCTCTTCTGGATACAGCTGTCGGTTCTGAAAGATGAGCTCGAAGACCGGAGGCGCTGATCGGGCCGTTTCAGGTATGGTCAGATCGAGCGTGGCCGGTTCTTTTGCTTTCACAGCGAGAGGCTGGAATTCCGGCGCGTCTCTGAGTATGAGGATTTGATCGCCTCGGTCCAGTTCCCAGCGCACTTCGGTGAGTACGGCCGTGTTACGGTCATCCTGCTTGCTCATTCCTGTTTTTCCATCCACGAGCAGGATGTCGCGCATGTCAGAGTAAAGATGCAGCCTGATATGCGCTTCGTCCAGCCGTTCATACTCTACTTTGAGAACGCCTTCTCCTGTTTTGATGAGATCTGCATAGCCACTCTTGTAAAGCAGGGTTCCGGCAATGAGGATGATGATGACGTCGGCCACCAGCAGAAAGAAGGTCCGGTTAAACATGGGATTCTTTAACCGGTCAGGCTTACCGAATTGCTTTCGTACCTCTTCCGGACTCTTATAGTGATAATTCATGCCAGAATCTCCTGTATGGCCTTCAGTTGCTGTTCGGGATGCATCGTGTGCACGGCTGCCTGATGTTGCAGGGCCACACAGGCCGATACGGCATCGCGAATCCCCGGGCCTTTTCTGGCTGTGCTGGTGGCCCGTAGCAGCAGCCCGCCAAAGACATCTCCGCTGCCGGCTACGGCCAGCGAAGGCTGTGGGTCGTTAAAAACGTCCACGGCGTCCGGAGAGAACAGAAAAGAAACAGGGCCTTTCAGGTAGGTATGCACCCTTCCACTGAACTGGCGAGCCTTTTCCAGATCGTCGGCGCAGCGGACGGGCGGGCCACCCAGAGACTGCCATTCGCCGGCATGTGGCGTGATCAAAACAGGAACAGACGGAAAGCGCTGATCAAAGGCAAGCGAACAGGCCGCTGCATCGAGGATGACCGTTAAGCCGGGCGAGCGCTGGCTCAGCACGTCCAGGCCTTCAAGGAGGTCCTCCTGCATGCTCTGCAGCGTTTCGGCCTGCATGCCTGGACCGATGAGAATACTCTGCGGTGGCTTCTCTGTTTTACAGGCCTGCTTGAAGTCGGTGCCATATACGACGGACGGTAGAACGGCCAGATAGCGTTCTCTGGAAGAGGGTGTGGGATGAAAATGGCGAATGTATCCGCCGCCCGATGCCAGAAAGGCCTTCATGGCAAGCAGGGCAGCTCCTTCCATGCCATACTGTCCGCCCACGATCCAGCCATAACCGGCCGTGTACTTATGGTCGCTGTTCTGGCGCCGAAAGGTATCAGAAAACTGCCTGTCCGGCTGGCAGCGAAACACCGGTGCCCGGGCTGTTACTGCCTCTTCGATCTGCGACTCGAAGCCGCAGGGGATTCGAATAACGGACAATCCCGGAAGAAGGGCGGTGACGGTCTTTTCGTATCCGAACGTATAGACGCGATCGGGAAGGATAGCCTCTTCGGCAAGGCCTTCTGCCTCCTGCAATCCGGCGGGAACGTCCAGGGCCACAAGCGTAGCCTTTGCTGCCTCTTTCCAGCGGCGTAATACCTGCAAGGCCTGACCGATGATGCCGCCAGGAGGGCGTGACTGACCGGTGCCGAGCAGGGCCTCGACAACAACGACCCGTTGTTCAGGCGAGGAGGATGTTTCCAGTGACGCTGTTTTGAATGAGGCCTCCAGTAAGGCGGCTTCTTTCGGGAAGTCCTCTAATGGACGAACGGTAAGGCCCTGGCGCTGTAGCTTTTCCAGATAAAAGCGCGATGTTTTGCTTTTAGGCGGAAGCCCGTACAGACGCAGACGGTGTTGTGCATGGGCCTGTGACGGCCTGTCTGGATCGGCGCAGAGAAGGCTTGCCAGTGCCAGGCCATCGCCGCCGTTATTGCCGCTGCCACAGAGGATGATGAGCTGCAGGTCGTTTCTGTGCCAGAAATCAAACAGGTAGTCCTGCTTCAGATGATGCAGGGCGCCTGCCGCGGCAAGGCCCATAAGCAGCGTTTCTTCATTCCCTGTTTCGATGCATTGAGCATCAATCCTGCGGGCCTGGGCATAGCTGATAAGTGGAAGCCTTCTATTTCCATTCGATGATTTCATACACTCCGCGCATCAGTCGAACAGAGAAAAGACGATCTTCGCCGTTGAAGAAGGTATCCTGGTAGGACTCCCGAAGGCCTTCGAATTGCAGACGGTGGTTGTTTTCGTAATTTCCGTCCGGGCCGAAGATCTTAAGAAGCATACCGGTTCCATCTTCGTCATGGGCTAAGAAGAATCCACCACCTTCTGTGGTCCAGATTGGCACGTCTTCTTTCGTATCGTATCGGAAGATCTCTTCGGGTTCCGTATTCGGTCGTAGCCGGTACAGGGCCCGTTGTATCGGTTCAAAGCTGTTTTTCTTGCGCAGTACCAGGCTTGCCAGGGCCTCGGGCTTCCCTCGAAAGGGGATCAGGGCCTCCAGCTGAACGCTTGCATCCTTTGCAACAAAGAGTGAATCGGGAACGGATAGCACGGCATGCAGCTGTAGCTGCCTGTAAACATTCAAAACAGGATGTTGGCCATTCGGTGAATGCAGGATGTAAAGCCAGCCGTCCTCTCCAGGCAAGATCTGCCAGACCTGACGGAAGGTGGTGTCGGCCCCTGACATCAGTTTTACGGGGCCCTGTGCTTCGGGCAAAAAGGCCAGGATCTCTGAGCCCGGCTGCTCCATCGCTTCGGGAAAAAGGATGGCCGGCATGCGGTGCTCGGGTTCGATCTCTTCGGTTCGTTCTTCTGTCTCGGCCGGGTAAAGCTGAATGATTGTCGCTTCTTCGAGGACTCCGACCTGGCCCACCTGGCCGGCCGGCATGCGGATCGTTTCTATGTCAGCATCGCTGTAGCGGGCCGAAAGGGCGGCGTTTTCTGGAATATAGATGCGTTTGGGCACTGCCTCCCCTTCAGAAAACTCAAGCACAAGGTTCTGCTCGGCCAAAGGCAGAAGGATTCGATTGTCGAAGACGGATGGGCGTGCCGGCAGGCCGTACAGGGCCCCTTCTTTTACCGAAACGAGAAGCTGATCGGCCCTCTGTTCTGTGGTATCGCTGCGCATGGGCAGGGAAAGCAGCACAGAAGGCTGCAGATCATGGATCTTGAAACGGGCACACGACAGGACGAGGGCCAGAAGAAGGGGAACGGCATAGCGAGGCATTGGTTTCGAAACAGCATCTGCGTTGCCGGTGTAAACCAGAAAAGCCCCGATCGTTCTCATTCTCAATACCGTACACAGGCGGCTGTATGACTTGACATACGGGCTATGCAGGGTTTTATGGCGTGGGAAAGTGGGTTTAGCCCGCTTTTTTTTTTCGTTTCGAATCAGTTGAAAGAATGGAATATGCTCTTTTACATGACATTGCTCGCCGGGCTCTCAATGCCGATGTTGACCTGTTTGCTCTGCGCCTGAAGCGCGTTCGGAACGGTTATCACATTCAGATTGAACTGGACGGGCTGGCGGATCCACAGGGTTCTGTAAGCCTCGATGAATGTGAACGGTTCAGCAAAGCCTTTATCGGCCTGCTGGACGAAGCAATCGGACAGGATGGCCTTCCAGACGACCTGAACGAAGAGAACTACAGCCTCGAGGTCTCTTCTTCGGGGGCTGAGAGAGAACTGCGTATTCCGGCGGAGTTCGAGCGTTTTCGAGGTCGTCCGTTGAAAATCCGGTATCGAACGGACGAGGACAAGATCCATGTCGATCATGGAATCTATGACGGAATGGACGGGGCCCGGGTGCGGTTTCTCGGTTTTGCTCCTCGTGCTCCGAAAAAAGGCCGGGTCCGTGCTCCAGAACCTTACACGGTGGAGCTGGATCGAATTGAAAAAGTGAATCTATATCTGGACGTGTAACTATGGCTGTTAAGAAAAGCGCTAAACAACAGGGCCCCGACCTCGTAGGTTTTTTCGAGTCGCTTCGCGAACTGGCTCAGTTGCGAAACCTGGGTTATGATCAGGTCATGGAGATCTTCCGTGGCACCGTCCTTTCTGCATGCCAGAAGAAATATGGCCTGGATGCCGATCTGGATGTCATCCTCGATCCGAAGGTGCCAGAGGTGTCCGTTGTGGCGCGCTATGCCGTGGTCGAAAACGTGGAGAATGCCGACCGCGAGGTTACCCTCGACGATGCAAAGACCACCCATCCCGATGCTGAAATCGGCCAGACGATCGAACGCAAAGAGTATCTGACCGATTTTTCCCGGATCGGTACCACCAATATCCGCAATATCTTCTCGCAGAGGATTAAAGAGCTTGAAAGAGAGCTGGTCTATAACGATTACAAGGATCGCGTGGGTGAGCTGACAAACGGCCAATTCCTGCGCTGGCGTGATAAAGAGATCGTCTATGTCGATCTGGGCAAGGCCGAGGGCATTTTGCCCCGCAAAGAGCAGATTCCAGGGGATCGTTTTCATCCTGGCTCTCGAATCAAGGCCGTCATCAAGGCCGTTGAGCTGAAAAAAGACAAATCCCGCGATCCCGGGCCCTACATCCTGCTTTCCCGTGCCTCCGGGGACTTTGTAAAACGGCTGTTCGAGCAGGAAATCCCCGAGGTTTACGATGGAATCGTCGAGATTCTGAATGTGGCGCGTGAGGCAGGCTTTCGTACAAAGCTGCTTGTTCGGTCCAACCGCATGGATGTGGACCCCGTTGGGGCCTGTGTGGGCATCAAGGGCGTGCGGATTCAGTCCATTGTGCGAGAATTGCAGAACGAGCGCATCGATATCATTGCCTACAAAGAAGATCCGGCTTTCTTGATAGCGGAGGCCCTGTCTCCTGCCCGGGTGCAGGAGGTACGCGTTGATACCGGAGCCCGTGAGGCTCTGGTCGTTGTTCCCGACGATTCTTACAGCGCGGCCATAGGAATGGCCGGGAAAAATGTCCGCCTTGCTTCTCAGTTGACCGGATACAGGCTTGTCGTAAAATCGCAATCGCAGTACGAACAGGAATACTCATCACCGGAAGCGCGGGCCCGTCTGGAGGAATTGTTCAGCGACCGTAAAGAGGAAGAGGCAACGGATCAGGACATCGACGATGATCTTACGCCACTTTCTGAACTTCCCGGCCTGACACGCCGGGTTATTGAAATCCTGAAATCTGCCGGAATCAACAGTGTAGAAGAACTTGTCGAAACAGACGAGTCCGAACTCGAAAAGATCGACGGAATAGGAAAGACAACCGCCCAGCTGATCACGAAGATCATCAGGGAGAACATCGAGTTCGAAGAAGTATAGCGTTTTAATTATGACTGAAGAGAACAAGAACCAGAAAACCGGCAAGCCGAAGATCAAGCTCAAGATCAAGAAGGGAAAGGAAGCCCTTCCCTCTGACATTTCCGAGGTGATAGAGGGGCAACCCGGCTTGAGCAAGAAAACGGCCGACCGGCCCGTCGCAAAGCCGCCTGCAAGGCAGCCGGATGCCGCTACGCCTGCACGGCCGGAGGCTGCAAAGCCGTCTCCCCAGCAGGGCAGTCAGCAGCAGCGGCCCGAGCAGGGAGCCCAGCAACGTCCGCAACAGGGAGCCCAGCAACGCTACCAGGAAGGCGGTCAGCGACCCCAGCAGGGCGGCCAGCAGCGCTACCAGCAGGGCGGCCAGCAGCGCTACCAGCAAGGTGGTCAGCGTCCGCAGCAGGGTGGCCAGCAGCGCTACCAGCAAGGCGGTCAACGACCCCAGCAGGGCGGTCAGCAACGCTATCAGGGCGGCCAGCGTCCGCAGCAGGGGAATCGACCGAGGATTGGCGGGGCCACGCCCTTTGATGATCTTGTTCGTAAGTCAGAGGCAAGGCCGGGTGGTGCTCCCGGATCCTCTTCCGGAAAAGAACGCGGTAAGATCATCCACAAAAAATCGGATGAGCTGAACCAGTCGAAAAAATCCGGTCCCAGAAAGGACGGGGAAAGGGATGTTCTCAGGCGGTTTGAGCGTTCTGTTAAGAAGCGTCGCAAGGCTCCATCCGGAACGACCGTGCCTTCTTCTATTGATATTCTTGAAAGTATTCAGGTCGGGGAGCTGGCCAAGAAGCTGAATCTGAAGCCCGGCGATGTAATCGGTCGTCTGATGAAGATGGGCGAGATGGTCACCATCAACAAGGTGATCGATTCTGACACGGCTGCCCTTGTGGCTGCGGAATTCGGCTGCGAGGTTCGTGTTGTCAGCCTCTACGATGAAACCATTATTAAAGAAGAAGAGGATCGCGAAGAGGATATGGTCCGTCGTCCTCCCGTTGTTACCATTATGGGACACGTGGACCACGGTAAAACGAAACTTCTCGATACGATCCGCTCTACCAATGTTATCGATACAGAGGCCGGTGCCATTACGCAGCATATCGGTGCCTACCAGGTAGAGACTCCACAGGGTAAGATTACCTTTCTTGATACACCGGGCCACGAGGCCTTTACGGCCATGCGGGCACGCGGTGCATCGGTTACAGACATTGTAATCCTTGTTGTGGCTGCCGATGATGGGGTAAAAGAACAGACCATCGAGGCCATCACGCATGCCAAAGAGGCCGATGTTCCCATCATCGTTGCTGTAAACAAGATCGATCTGGAGAATGCCAATCCCGATAAGGTGAAGCAGGCCCTGGTAGCCCACGGACTGCAACCCGAGGACTGGGGCGGTACCACCGTATTCTGCGAGATTTCCGCGAAGAACAACATTGGCATTGATCATCTGCTTGAGATGGTCCTGCTCCAGGCAGAGCTGCTGGATCTGAAGGCCAATCCGACTGTAAGAGCGGTGGGACGTGTGGTCGAGGCCCGTGTCGACCCCGGTAAAGGACCGGTCGCTACGATTCTTGTGCAAAAGGGAACCCTGCATGAAGGCGATCCCTTTGTTGTTGGCGTCTATTCCGGTCGGGTCAGGGCCATGTTCGACGACTTCGGTCACCGCCTGAAAGAGGCCGGGCCGGCCACTCCTGTGGAAATCATCGGTCTGGACGGCGTTCCTGGATCGGGCGATCCCTTTCATGTTCTTGAAACCGAAAAAGAGGCCCGTGAATTTGCTGCCGTGCGTCAGCATTACAAGCAGATCACCGAGGCATCGCAAAGGGCACAGCCCTCCCTGCGCACCCTGGATAACTGGATGGCAGATCATAAAGAGATCAAGGTCATTGTTAAGGGTGACGTCCATGGATCGGTTGAGGCCATCCGTGATGGTCTGAACAAGCTGTCCGATGACGAGGTGAAGGTTCGCGTCATCTATGCCGCAACGGGCGGTATTACAGAATCCGACGTTACACTGGCGGCCGCATCCGAAGCGCTGATCCTTGGCTTCCAGGTCAGGGCATCTGCCGCTGCCACCGATCTTGCCGAAAAGAACGGCGTTGAAATCCGTTACTACAGCATCATCTATGCCCTTCTTGAAGACGTGCAGAAGGCTATGGCCGGTATGCTTGAGCCTACCTATGAAGAGGAGCTTACCGGTGAGATTGAGATCCGTCAGGTCTTCAAGATATCCAGAGTCGGCAATGTGGCCGGCTGTATGGTGAAACGCGGCAAAATCCATCGTTCGAACAAGATCCGCGTGATCCGCGACGGCGTTGTCATTCATGACGGGGAGCTGTCTGCGCTTAAGCGATTCAAGGATGATGTGGCCGAGGTGGCCGAAGGCTATGAATGCGGCCTGAGCATCAAGGGCTTCAATGACATCAAGGAAGGCGACATCGTCGAATCCTACAAGATTGTCGAAGTAAGCCGTCGCCCGTAGGTTGCCAGAAGAGGTTACCGTGAACGAGATTCGCCGCATTCGGCTGGAAAAGATGATTGTACGGGAGGTCGCCGAGCGACTGCACCGCCGCAGGGCGAAGGATGAGCGGATTGGTCTGGTTTCTGTGGTGCGGTGTGAGCTGCTACCGGACCTGTCCGAGGCGCGTGTGTACTTTTCCCTTTTTGGAACAAAAGAAGAGAACAACCAGACGTGGCGGGCCGTGACAATGGCAAGGCGTGAACTGCAGTCCGGCATCAGCCGTGATCTTCGCCTGCGACAGACTCCGCGGTTCATCTTCCGCAAGGATTTCAGCATTCAGGAAGGCGATCGTATCCTTGAACAGATGGACGAAGAGCAGCGCCGCTCACCAAGGCCAGAATGAACACTCTTTCTGAAACGAGCATGATCGACGGACTGGTTTTAGCCGATAAGCCCCCGGAAATGGGATCGGCAGCCCTTGTGAAGCGACTGAAGAAGGCCACCGGCATGCGGGCCGGTCATACCGGAACGCTGGATCGCTTTGCAAGCGGGTTGATGATACTGCTGGCGGGCAGGGCCACGGCCTTTTCTGACTTCTTTCTCAAGCTTGATAAAACCTACGAGGCGACCTTTCAGCTGGGCTGTTCTACCGATACCCTGGATCCGCATGGGACGGTTCTCGAGCAGTGGGAGGCCGACCGTATCGGGCGCTTTGTGGCCGAACAGTCTTCTTCTATAGAAGAAGCCATTGCCGGTTTTGTGGAGCAAACAGAGCAGATCCCCCCGGAGTATTCCGCTATCAAGCAGGAAGGCATGAGGCTTTCTGATCGCAAGCGCCTTGGCCTGAAGTCGGAACTCCGACCGAGAGCGGTGCGGTTCTATGAGGCCCGCTGCCTGTCCATTGAACCGGAAGGGCTGGTTCATGCCTTTTTCAGTGTATCTTCGGGCACCTACATTCGTTCTGTGGCCCGGGATCTCGGCCAGATGCTTGGCGTGCCCACCCACCTTTCTTCCCTTCGCAGGCTTTCTGTGGGCTCCTATTCCCTTTCGCATCCCCTTGTGTGGCGCAACCTGGAGGAAATGCCCGTGCCGGTGGGCCTGCTGGCTGCCTTCCCTGATTGGCCAAGGCGTATTGTATCCGTTGAGAATCGCCTGCGTGTACGTCATGGGGCCCGAATCCCCCTGGGCGCACAGCGTCCGCCTGAAGGAAACTTCTTCCTGATCGACGAAGAAGGAGAGCTGCTTGCCTGGGCACAGCAAACAGGCCTGACCTATACCTACAAAAAGGTATTTACATGATGGGGGATGACAGGATTCTGTACAATTCCTGTAAGGACCGTTTTAGTAAGAAAATTGAGGATCGGAAATGTTGACCAGAGACGATAAAGCCGCTGTTCTAAAACAGCATCAAAAACATGCAAAAGATACGGGATCCACTGAAGTGCAGATTGCTCTTATTACCGCTCGTATCCGTGATCTGACAGAGCACTTTAAAACTCATAAAACAGATCATCATTCCCGCCGCGGCCTGCTGAAGCTTGTTGGTCGTCGTCGCCGCCTGATTGAATACCTGAAATCACGCAATCCGGAGCAGTACAAAAAACTGATCGACGAGCTCGGACTGAGGAAGTGAAGATGCAGGAATCGATCTCCTGGAACGGAGAAGAGCTATCGATCGAAACAGGCAACTGGGCCAAGCAGGCGCATGGCTCCGTTGTATATCGTCATGGCAAGCTTGTGCTGCTGGCCACCGTCTGTGCTGAAAAAGAGGCCCGCGAAGGACAGGATTTCTTTCCCCTTACGGTTGATTATCGTGAGAAAACATATGCTGTGGGAAAGATCCCCGGCGGTTATATCAAGCGAGAGAATCGTCCGGCCGAGCATGAAACGCTTCTTTCCCGGTTGATCGATCGGCCGATTCGGCCGCTTTTTCCGGAAGGCTACTTCTGCGAGGTGCAGCTTCTTGTTACCGTCCTCTCTGCCGATCCAGGGAAGACCCTGGAAGGCCATGCCATTACGGCTGCATCCGCTGCCCTGTCTGTCTCTGATATTCCTTTCCTTGGTCCGATAGCCGGTGTTGTCGTTGGCAGAAAAGACGGAGCCTTTGTGGCCGATCCTGATAGTTCGGTTATTCAGGAAGGCGATCTTGAGCTTGTGGTTGCCGGAACAAAGGATGCCGTCATGATGATCGAAGGGGCGGCCAAAGAGGTCTCTCCTGAGTATTTCATCGAAGCCATTGATTTTGCTCACCAGAAGATCAAAGAGAAGATCGTAGCGCAGGAACGCCTTGCAGAACGCCTGAACGTGAAGAAGCGTGAGGTCAATCTGCGCAAGCCCGATGAAGCCCTGCGAGAAGCCGTACGAGAGTTCGCTCTGGAAAAACTGCGTGTGGCCAACCGTAATCCCGATAAGCAGGCTCGCAGTGATGCAATCGAGCAGGTCAATAAAGAGGCCCTGGAGTTTGTCCGCGAGAAGCTTGCCGGTCAGCCCGATCAGGATGTTGAAGCAGCCCTGAAAGACATTAAATCCTATCTGCATGAACTGGAATACATCGTTGTTCGCGATCTGATCTTCAGCGAAGGCATCCGTGCTGACGGACGCAAAACCGATGAGATTCGCGATATATCGATTGAGCTGGATGTCCTCCCTGCTGCGCATGGCTCGGCTGTGTTTACACGTGGCCAGACGCAGTCGCTGGGTGTGGTAACCCTGGGAACGGGGGATGACTATCAGCGCATTGAATATCTGTCCGGCGAGCACCAGAAGAACTTCATGCTTCACTATAACTTCCCGCCTTTTTCGACGGGAGAGGTGAAGCGTATGGCAGGTCCGGGTCGACGGGAGATTGGCCACGGAAACCTTGCTGAACGGGCTTTGCGGGCCGTCGTTCCAACAAAAGAAGAGTTCCCTTACGTTATCCGCGTCGTTTCTGAGATCCTTGAGTCCAATGGCTCTTCTTCCATGGCCTCTGTATGTTCGGGATCGATGGCCATGATGGCAGCCGGTGTGCCCGTAAAAGGGCAGGTGGCCGGTATTGCCATGGGTCTGATCATGGGGGATGACGGAAAATACGTCATCCTCTCTGACATTGCAGGCCTGGAAGATCACTTCGGTGACATGGACTTCAAGGTGGCCGGAACGGAAAAAGGCATTACGGCCTTCCAGCTTGATATCAAGGTGGCCGGTCTGTCTGTTCAGATTCTGCGCGATGCCCTGGCACAGGCCGAGCGGGGACGCATGCATATACTTGGCAAGATGAATGCTGCCATCAATGCGGCCCGTCCCAGTGTACCGGAAAATGCGCCGCTGGTTATGACCGTGCAGATCAGTCCGGATCGCATTGGCGAGCTGATCGGCCCGGGCGGAAAGATCATCCGCTCCATCATCGAGCGCTCCAAGGCCGAGCTGAACGTCGAAGACGACGGCACGGTGACGATTGCGGCGATGAACAGGGAGCGCGCAGAGCATGCAAAACAGCTGATCGAAGAGATCTTCCGCGAGGTAGAGGTTGGTCAGACCTACAAGGGCGTTGTAAAACGTATTACGGACTTCGGTGCCTTTGTAGAGCTTTTCCCGGGCAAGGATGGCCTGCTTCACATCTCGAAGATGTCGAAGAATCGCATCCAGTCTGTGAAAGACGTTATGGATGTTGGAACAGAGGTTACCGTGGCCGTTCTGGGTGTCGACTCCCTGGGTCGCGTAAATCTGATTCTAAAGGATCTGGCCGATTCCATGCCGCCCGGGTCGTTTGATGGCGGCCGTGACGATCGCGGTGGCCGTGGACGCCGGCGTTAGGATCCGATCCGTTTTCGAGAAAAAAGGGGGCTTCGGTCCCTTTTTTTTGCCCTGATGGCCCACACGGAGGCTGAAGCCTGAAATAATCCGTTTTCGCCGATCCAGAACAGGGCTTGACAGATTTTATATTGTACTGAATAGTCAGTATAATAAGCCTTCCGGCATTTCGGGGGAAAACATGAAGAAGATCACGCGAAAACAGTTTTTAAGCACATTGCTGCTTGGCGGAACGACGCTTGCCATCTGGAGGTCGATGCCCATCGGCGAATGGGGTAGATATTACCAGGTACTGTCTCGATGGAACCTGGATACACTGAAAAAGATGGCAGATGCACTTCTGCCACGAGGGCAGGGCTTTCCGTCGGCAGAAGAGGCCCGCCTGTATCGGCGTCTGGATGAAGAGCTGTATTTCTGCAATCGCTCGATATCGTCTGATATGCGGGATGCTTTGCTTCTCGTGGAATGGTATCCCTTTGCCTGCGGCTACCTCAGTCGCTTCTCCAGGCTGCAAACAGAGGATGCCGCTCGCCTGATCGAAATGGGCCTGCAGAGCAAGAACGATCTTGTTCGCGTTGTATTCAGCAATCTGCGCATGGTCATCTTCCTTATGTATTACGGCCATAGCAGTACCTATGCAAGCATTGGTTATGATGGCCCGTTTGGCGGATTCGGCGAGATTCTTTCAGAGCAGCGCCGCTACTATGAACGCATCTCTCATGGGCAGGGATGAAAGAGAGCTGAAAAGGAGAAAAGACGATGAGCGGCAGAATTTACGAATGGAAGGATATTACCGAGGATGTGCAGGTCCAGACGGACGTCTGTATTATCGGCACGGGCTGTGGTGGAGCAACCCTGGCCGCTGAGCTGACGAGGCTTGGCGTGAACGTGGTTATGCTTGAGAAGGGAGGGTATTATCCGACCCATACCTTTGACAATCATGAATTGAATATGGCCGGTAAGATCAGTGCCGAACGCAATTTGCAGACAACGGCCGATGGTGCCATCAATCTTGTATACGGAAACAATGTAGGTGGGGCTTCGGTGCATTACTGGGCGGACAGCTACCGCACGCCTGTGGATCGCCTGGAGCTCTGGCAGAGCGAATACGGCATAGAGTATCATACAGAGAAGGATCTGAGTCCCGCATGGGATGAGCTTGATAAGCGGTTAAACGTCCATCCGGCTACGGATGAGTATCTCAATCCGATGAACCGGCTTGTAGAAAAGGGAGCAAGAAAGCTTGGATGGCACGGGCATCGCGTTCCACAGGCGAGAAAACACTGTCAGAAATCCGGGCATTGCATGCAGGGCTGTGCCTTTGCCGCGAAGCAATCGCAGCTTGTTACGCATATAGAAGACGTGGTGAAGCGCGGAGGTTCTATATATGCCGATGCCCGGGCCGACCGGCTATTGTTTGATGGAAACAAAATACGGTCGTTAATTGCAACGGTCATTCATCGGCCGAGCGGAAAGGACAGCTCTTTCAGAATAGAGGTCAGGGCCCGTGCCTTTGTTGTTGCAGCAGGTGGCTTTGGCAGCTCGACCTTTCTTTTGAAGAATGGGCTGAAAAAGAAGCTGCCCGTTCTTGGCGAATTCGTAGGCATCAATCCATCCCCTTTTGTGCATGCCCTGTATCCGCATGACGTGATTCAGTGGAGGAACATTCCAGCCGGTTTTGGCGTGGATCAGTTTCGTAAGGCCGTGTACGATGCAAAAGGAAACTACGTGGAAGGCGGTTATCTGCTCATGCCGAATCAGCTGCATCCGGGAACCCTTGCGGCAATGATACCGGGTGGAGGGCAGCAGCATCAGGAATGGATGAAGGCTCTTCCGCGCGTGGGGGGTACGATTGGCTGGATCGACGATGTGCGCACCGAGCTCGGGCGCATCGAGGTAGATGGTGACGTAAGAATGGTGCATTACAGCATTGGCAGGGTTTCGGGAATGATGATTCGTGACCTGTTGAAAAAACAGGTCCTGATCAACTTTGCTGCCGGTGCGGAAAAGGTCTTGATCCCGGACAATAGAGCAACACTGCTAACCTCGGCCGATCAGATCGACCTGATCGATAACATCAGTCTGAGGCCCGGAACACTGCTCATGGCCGCTCCGCATCCATCCGGAGGCTGCCGCATGGGCAGGGACGCCAGGACATCGGTGGTAAACAGCGAACATCGAGTCCATGGATTCGATAACCTGTATGTTGCCGATTCCAGCGTTTTCCCCACCGGGGCCTCGGTGGATCCAAGTTATACGATCATGGCATTCAGCTACGTGGCAGCAAAGGCAGTCTATGCCGGACTGTAAGGCTTCAGGCCCTGACTGCACAAATGGAGGAGTTCATGACGAGATCGATTCAGAAACGTCGGAATGGCAGGGAAACAAAGACACGCCTCCTTGACGAATGCATTCGCCTGATTGCAGAGCAGGGCCTGTCTGGCTTTACACTCGATGAGCTTGCAAAGCGGGTCGGTGTGGCCAAAACCAGTATTCTCTGGCATTTTGGAAGCAAAGAGGATCTTGTGCTTGAGGCCGTCACCGTCCTCTTTGATGACTTTGAGGCCAGGCTGAAGGCATCGGGTCTTATGGCGCTGTCAACCGAGGAGCTGCTGCCCGAGCTCTTGAAGAGGGTGTCGGATTGGTTTGAGGAAGCGCCACAGATCAATGCCATCTTCTTTCAGCTCCTTTTTCAGAAAGGCGTGCACCCTGACATTACCCTGCGCCTGCAAGAGATGTATGCTGGCTTTCGGCAGCGGTTGAAAAATGCCCTGTATAACGCCTCGCTCGATGAAGAAGAAAACGAATGCCTGGCCATTGCTGTGCTGGCGTTGATCGATGGGGTTTTTGTACAGTTTTATCTCGATCCCGAGGCTGTTAGCATGAAGAAAACCTTCTCCGTTCTAACAGGCCTGCACGGCAGGGGCCTTCTAAGGCCCTGATCCGGAGCATCTAAAGGGCCTACAGTCGTAAGACAACGATTCGGCCTGTGTTCGGGGCTTCAGCCGGATTCACCGGTATGGGCCGGCCGTTCAGGTATTGCATTGCCTGGCCATCTGCTGTCAGGTCCCAGATCCTGCCGCGAAAGAAAACGTTTATACCTGCACGGGCCCGGGTCTTTTTCAGCCTGCTGTTCATGGCATACCTGTGCCATGCCTCTTTTTCTGAAATGCCTTCGATGTCCGAAGGATCGACGTCAGCAGGGTTTGCATAGCCATTGTAGCCTTTCCATCGGGCATTCCAGGCATCGGCCGGTGAGACCATGGACGGTACGGCAAGCAATTCTGCTCCTGTCTGGTTGAAGCGATCGTAGGATTGCGGGAACCACGAATCGGCACAGATCATCGTGTACAGCGGCCCGATCGGAGTTTCAACTGCCATGTTGGATTTCAGGCTGGCCTCCTGCAGGAAGGCCTTTTCATCGATGATGGGAAAGGTTTTCCTGGTGATGCGATGGTCGACGCTGCCATCCGGTCGAAATACGAAGCTTGCGTTTTCCAGGGGGCCATCTGTGATTATAATCTGACCGTTCTCTACTTCGGGATGTGGAAGTACGATCGAACCGGCGACGATAAACACCTGATACTGCCTGGCAAGACGACGAAACGTATTCTGATAATGTGTGGCCATCGAAGCAGCCTTCATGCGGAACAGCGTTTCTTTCAGCCTGTCTTCTGCGTAGGATGTGTCGAACAGATAGTGCTTGAGAAAGCGGCCCAGATTGTGCAAAACGAGGTTCTGCATGGCTGCATCGATCGTTTCTGCCTCGAATACAGATCGGTGTTCTGCCGTTGCCACCAGCCAGGTGCCTGTATGTTCGGGTAGAACGACGATGGAGCGCCCCGGGGGCAGCACCGCTTTCTTTCGCGCGAAGTGGAAGTAGGGGTTCAGCGTCTGATAGAAGTTCTCTTCGGTGGCATAGCTGGCCGTGGACAGGATCGGCTCCATGCCGACGAACGTTGCGCCGCCCTGTCCTGCTATCTGAAGGTCAATGTCCGGCTCCCCAGGAGCGGGATATAACGAAGCTGTCTCTTCTGTACATTGCAGTGTGCCGGCAAAGGCGAGCCAGAGCAGAATGGGAGCCCGCTTAAGCATAGACCAGATATATACCCGAGCATCTTTTCCGGCAAGAAGAAAAAGGCTTCCTGTCAAATCTCTGGCCTCGTGCGAGGGGCCTTGAAAAACGGCCCGGGGAGTCATTATGAGCGAAGTGCGCGTAAAAATCCATGCCATGCGAGGAGCACGGCTGCCCGAGAAGGCTTCGGAGGGAGCGGCAGGCTACGATGTCCGTGCCCTGCTGCCGGCTGATACGGAGATCGTGCTGGAGCCGGGCGATCGCTTTGCTGTTCCCACAGGGCTTTATTTTGCCATACCGAGGGGCTACTTTATTACGGTGCGGCCGCGATCGGGCCTTGCCATCCGGGACGGGCTGACACTTGTGAATTCCCCGGGCACCATTGACAGCGATTACCGCGGGGAGTTGAAGATCCTCATGATCAATCTGGGCCAGAAGGCCGTGACGATTCGGTCGCAGGATCGTATTGCCCAGCTGCTTCTGGAGCGTGAGATCCCCCTGCAATGGGATGAAGCACCACTGGAGGATCTCGATCCCACACAGCGAGGAAGCGGAGGATTCGGTTCTACCGGCCTGGCCTGAAAATCGCTGAAAAGATCCTGAGATCTGCCGATACAGGAGGGGATGGATTCTGCCCCGCCTCCTCCTGTACCACCTACGGCAGGGGCTCGCATAGCCGCTGCCCTGCATGCCCGTACGAAGGCCATTCTCGATGAACTGGCCGTGTCAAGGCGTGCTCGTAACGTCACGGGATTCATCTTTATCATTGCCGGTCTGCTTTCCAGTGTGGCGGCTGCAACCATTGACGGAGAGGCTGCCGATCTAACAGGCCGGTTCGGCATCTGGTCTGCCCATCTGCTCTTTGCCCTGTTTGGCAAGGCTGCCTATCTGTTTGGCCCCGCTTTAATCTGGAGCGGCCTTCGCGGCATTGCCCGCGATGACTGGCAGGCCTATCTTTCGGGTGTGATCGGTAACCTGGCGTTGTTGTGGAGCCTGGCCGTCTTCTTTTACTTAACAGGCAGGGCAGATGCGGGTATTGCAGGAGAACAGTTCGGTCTGTTGCTTGAATTCTTCACCGGTCGGACGGGGGCCTACACCATCAACAGCCTGCTGATGTTTACCGGCCTGTTGCTTCTGCTTCAGATTCCTTTTGATCGGGTAAAGGAGCGGGTGATCGACGTACTGGAGGGACGTCCCTCGGCTGAATCCGGTTCTGCCGCGTGGCTGAAGCGCATCATGGCCATCCTTCCTCTGCTGCCCATGGCCTACGGCATCTACCGCCAGTTCCGGAAGCCGCGAAAGACGCAGCAGGAAGAACAGGAGCCGGCAAACACATCGAAAGAAGAAGCGGCGGAAACCATACAAGAAGAGAAAGAAGCATCGGGAGGTACAGCTGTGTTACATCGATTTCGTTCGAAGGATCGTCCGCCGTGGATTCAGAAGGTAGTTGTCGATGACGAAGGCCTTTCGGACCTCCAGGAGATTACCGATGCGGCCCTCAGCGAGGCGGAGACGTCGGGAAGCGAGTCTTTCGAACCGCTTCCATCCCCGGAACCGGAAATCGATGGCCCCGATGCTTCGACCAATACCGATACAGCGGGAAACCGATGGAGGCCTGGCTATGGCTTCGATTCAACAGAAGAAGAGTACCACCCTTTTCCCGACGATGACCGCAGGCATGAGGGAAGCCTTGTCATCGAAGAGGACCGCTTTCCTGTTACTGCCAGCAGAACGGAAAGGCCCGTCAGGCGTTCCACAAGCCGGATCATCTACGATCCGGTGAAAAACCGCTATCTGTTTCGCCAGGGGCCAGAAGAGCAGCACAGCCGCCAGGGCCTGGAATTGCTGGATCGCATGGAGGTGGATCTGCCGCATCACTGGCAGGAGATGTCCTCTGTGCCTGAAAGGGAAGCCTTTGAAGAACGGGCTGAGGCCCAATCGGTGGTGTCCGAAGCACCGGTGGAAAAGGTGGTCATGCATACCGACGACTACGCACCGGATGACAGGGCCGAAGAACAGCAAATCGAAGAAAGCGAAGCGGTAACGGCCTTCGCGGCTGAAGACGAACAGGCAGAAGCAGAGGAAGGGCAGGAAGAGCAAGAAGAGACTGCTCCGTTAACCGCACGGCCACAGGAGCCTGCCCCCGGACCAACACAGCAACTTCTTCCGAATATTAACATGCCCCCCGTGGTATTATCAGAGAATCGGTTCTCGCGGTATCGTCTGTCCCGTCGCATTGTAAAGCAGAGTCCCAGGGTGGAAGCAGAGGATCCGGAAGCAGAGATTCGCGAAAACTGGCAGCGGCTTGAGAAGGTGCTCAGCGACTACGGGGTGCAGGCGAAGGTCGTCGGTGCGATTCGCGGTCCGATGATTACGATGTATGAGGTCTTGCCCGAGCCAGGGGTGCGCGTCAATCGCATCCTTGGGATTCAGGACGAAATTCGCATGCACCTTGCAGCGCTATCGGTTCGCATTCTTGCTCCTATTCCAGGTAAATCGACCATTGGCATTGAGCTTCCCAATCGCATCCGACAGTATGTTTCGATGGGGGATTTGGCCAACGGTGATCCCGAGTTTTCTTCGGGAAAACGGGAGTTATCCATTGCCCTTGGAAAGGACATCACCGGAACGAACCGATACCTGGACCTGGCGAAACTGCCGCACCTGCTGATTGCGGGTGCCACGGGGTCGGGCAAGTCCGTATTCATGAATTCTGTGATCGGCTCCCTGCTTTTTAATCATTCGCCCGATGAAGTGCGTTTCCTGATGATCGATCCGAAGATGGTGGAGCTGAAACTCTTTGAAGGCATTCCCCACCTTCTGCATCCTGTGATTACCGATATTCGCCTGGCGGATCGAGCCCTGAGCTGGGCCGTGCAGGAAATGGAGGCGCGGTATCAGCTCCTGTCCGGTGTTAAATGTCGCGACATCCGCTCCTACAATGACCGTATCAAGGCCGGAACGCTTTCAGGGAAGCTGATGCCCTATATTGTGATCCTGATCGATGAGCTGTCCGATCTGATGATGGTGGCAGCCAAAGAGGTGGAGGACTCGATCATTCGTCTGACCCAGAAGGCCCGTGCCGTTGGCATTCACGTCATTATGGCCACGCAGCGTCCTTCGGTCGATGTGATTACGGCCCTGATCAAGGCCAACTGTCCGGCACGGATCTCCTTTCAGGTGGCCCAGCGCACGGACTCACGGGTCATCCTCGACACCAACGGTGCGGAGGCGCTGCTTGGCCGGGGCGACATGCTCTACAAATCCCCAACGGCTGCCGATCCGGCACGCATCCAGTCCCCGATGATCTCTGATACGGAGATCGAGCAGCTGGTGGCCGAGGCCAGTCGGTTCGGGCAGCCTCGCTTTATCGAGCTTCCCGGCAAGGAAAGCGATGATGGCATCGATACGGCTGCCGTGGACGTCGATCAGGCCCTGCTCGATGCCGCCTGGGAGATCATCCAGGAGTCCGGAAAGACATCGACCTCCTACGTGCAAAGGCGACTGCGCATCGGCTACAACAGGGCGGCCACGATCGTGGAAAAACTGGAGCAGCTGGGCTATCTGGGACCGGCCATCGGGAACAGGCCCAGAGAGATTTTGAAAAGACATTGACCGTCATACGAGATCCGAAAACGGTGAGGCGTGAGCTCACGACTTCGAATCCCGGTTCTGGCCGGATTGCTGTTCCTGTTTCCGGTGGTCCTTGTGGACGCCAATCCACCCCACAACTGGCATTCCCATGCCGATGTGGTACGCAAGGTAACATCGGTTTACAGAAAGCTGAAATCCTACAGGGCTGAATTTGTCATTCAGACCCCGAAAAAAACGATGAGGGGAACGGCATCGTATCTGAAACCGGGCAAGGTCCGTTTCGATTTTTCCAGCCCCGCAGGCGATATGCTGCTTTCGGATGGCAAGGTCCTGTGGATCGTGATCTCCCGCCTGAACGTCATCGGACGCCAGGACCTGGCACTGGATACTCGAGATGAAAACGGGAACAGGATCTTTGCTGTGATGCCGGGTGCCGGTGTGGATCGTCTTTTTCGCAAATATCATTATCGTTTTGCCGGGTTAGAACAGCCGCGCAAGCTTGACGGAAAGGAATACTTTGTGCTTGAACTGGAACAGAAAGAAAAGATTGGCGGTTATACACACATGACGCTGTATATCAACTCGCAAAGTTACCTTATCGAAAAAGCCGAAGCTGTGGACAGCCTTGACGGTAAAACGATGATACAGTTTCGCAATATCCGGCCCGACGTGGCTCTGGATGGAAAGCTCTTTCAATACCGTCCCCCTGATACGCGGCCCATTGTGTATAACCCGCTTGTATCCGAGGAGTAACATGGTAGGTGGACAGATTGGTGATATTCTGAAAGAGGCCCGCCAGGCTAAAGGGTATTCGATTCGCGACGTCTCTGAAGAAATTCATATCATGGCCCGTTATATCGAGGCTCTGGAGCGCGATGACTATAGCGTATTCCCTGGAGAAACATATACAACGGGCTTTCTGACGCGGTATGCAGAGTTTCTGGGCCTGAATGCAGAACAGCTCCTGCAGCAATATCGGGGCGTGAAGCTGGAATACAGCGAAACGCCATTAAAAGAACTGACCGACGTAACGCGTCCTGGATTCTTTTCGGGGCTGAACATTGATGTGGGGCTTTTGCAGAAGGGAGCCCTTGTCCTTGCCGGCCTCATTGTTGTCGTGGCCCTCGTTTATGCCTTACTCGACAGTACGCTGTTCGACAGAACCGAGGCCCCGCATGCCCTTGCCTGCGGTGACCGACCGGGTGAGCGCATTGCTGCTACTGCAGGCATCGACACGGTTACAGTGCTTGATCCCGATCGCTCGATTGTTCTGGAAACGGAATCGGGCGACCTGAAGGTATGTATGATGTCTATCGATCGCAATCGCGGCGATCGGCCTCTTGCCTCTATGGCATTTCTTTATAAAGGTAAGTCCTTTGATGTCGTTAGCGGTGAAGGCGAAAGTGTTCCGTTGCAGACGAATATCCCCAATCTGGGGGAGCTTGAAAACCCGCTTGTTCTGACCGTCCGTGAGATCGGCGATGTATCGATAAAGTTGCAGATCAAGAATGAGTCGGCGGTGACCTCGACAAAACCGATTCGCGTCGTTCTTGAAATCATTCAGGACTCCTATCTGGAGTGGACTGCTGACGGTAAAACCCTTACGGCCGGGTACCTGACGCCCGGTGAAAAGCGCACGCTTGAGGCCGACAGCCGCCTTGAGGTGAAGATCGGAAACGGAGGGGGCGTACGCATCTATCGCGAGGGTAAGCCTCCGCGATTGGCCGGCCCGCCGGCAAAGATCGTCAAACTGACGCTCAGCAAAACGCCGAACCCTCTTGATCCGACCCGCTTTGAGATTCAGGAGGAGCTGACGGTGGCCCGATGAGCCACACCTTCTACATCACCACCCTGGGCTGTCCAAAGAATACGGCCGACAGCAGAGAAATGGAACGTTCTCTGCTGCTGGAAGGCTTTCACCCCGCACCCAGCGCCGAGTCGGCCGACTTTCATCTGGTTAATACCTGCTCCTTTATTGAAAGCGCTCGCGAACAGACCATCGAAACCGTTTTCGAGGCCATCGATGTAAAAGAGGCCCGCAAAAAACGGGCGGATCAGAAACTGGTCGTTGTCGGTTGTTTTACGGAGCGCTATCAGGCAGCCGTTTCTGAGGAATGGCCTGAGGTGGATTTTAGCTTTGGAACGGGACTGTATCACCGCGCCGGAGCTCTAATACGAGAGGCCTTTCGCATACCACGGCCGCACCAGGCAGATATTGCATCACCCTTTGAGCATCTAAAGCGGCGAAGGCTTCATCCCTATGCACCTGTAAAGGTTTCGGATGGCTGTGATCGTTCCTGTGCCTTCTGTGCCATCCCGCAATTTCGTGGCTCATTTCGCAGCAGGGAGACCCAGGAGATCGTTGCCGAATGCGCGGAGCTGGGTGATAGCGGCATTCGCGAGATCTGTCTGGTCAGCCAGGATACGAACTCCTTTGGCGGAAGGCCGGAGGCCCTTGTTGAGCTGATCGAGCGACTGAATGAGCTGGATTCCCTGCACTGGCTGCGGCTGCTGTATCTATATCCTGACAGAAAAACCGAACGGATTCTGCGGTTGCTGGCAGATCGTGGGTTGAATCGGTCCAGGCTGGTTCCCTATCTGGAAAGTCCTGTTCAGCATGTTTCTTCATCTGTATTGAAGTCGATGAAACGAGCGGGCAATGCCGCTTACTTCAAGGATCTTTTTGCCATGGCCAGGGAGCTGTTCCCCGGCCTTGAGATTCGTACATCCTTCCTGGTGGGATTTCCTGGAGAGACAGCTGCGGACGTCGATGAGCTGCACCGGTTTATCGAGGACACAGGACTGGAAAAGCTGGCATTGTTTGCCTATTCTCCCGAGGAGGGGACGGCTGCCTTTGCATCGGGCGCTGTTGACCCTGCAGAAACAAACGAACGCATTAATGAACTGAGACAGACGCATCTGAATGTACTGAAGGAGATCCACCTGCAACGCGTCGGCCAGCGTTATCAGTGCATGGTGGATGCCATTCATCCGACGGAGATCGTCTGCCGGCGTCCACAGGATGCTCCCGAGATTGACGAAACGGTTTTGATTCCCTTTCAGTACGAAAAGGGAATGAAGTTGCCTGCTCCGGGGGATCTAATAGAGGTGGAAATCACCGGCTTTTATGAATATGACATGGAGGGAAGGCTGGCCGGAGCCGAACCAGTATGACCTGGAAAGATCTTAACATTCCCAATACACTGACCATCCTCCGGGTAATATCCGTACCATTCTTTATCTACTTCCTGCTTTCGCATTCCAATACCCTGCGAGTGGTTGCCTTTATCCTTTTTGCTCTGGCCTCGCTGACCGATCTGGTGGATGGCTATATTGCCCGCCGACTGAAGCAGGAAACAGAATTCGGAAAGTTTCTGGATCCCCTGGCCGACAAGTTTCTGGTACTCGGCGCCTTTATTGCCTTCCTGTTTATGACCGAGCAGATCCAGATCTGGATGGTCCTATGTATTGTTGGCCGTGATATGTTGATTACGGCCCTGCGTTACCTGGCCATCTGGAAAGGCAAAAGTATGCGTACGTCGCGTTTCGGTAAGATCAAGACGGCCTTTCAGATGTTTGCCATCATCGTTATCCTCTTAAGTTTTGTACTGATTACCTATAAAGAGCGCGGCACCATCAACCAGATGTATCTGGAGGGTGCAGAACAGGGCATCGGTCCTTTTCAGATGGCCGTGGACATGCTTATCAGGTTTATCGAAGGGCCCAACGAAAGCATCTTCTTCGGACTGTCTTCTTTCCTGCCTTACTTTCTGATGCTCTTTACGACGATCATCACGGTGATCTCGGGGCTGCGCTACGTTTACAGCAATTACGAGCTTCTCCTTCCGCCCTACCGGGTGAAGAAAGAGTAAGGGCCGGTAACTTCTTTAAAAACAGCAGGTGTGACGATGATTGATTATATCAAGAAACTGATGCAGGGAGAAGACCTGACCTCCGACGAGGCACTGCGCGCCATGACCGAGATCATGACGGGGATGGCAGGTGAGATCCGCACAGCGGGCTTTTTGATTGCCCTGGCCTTGAAAGGGGAAACGGGCGAAGAGATTGAATCGTTTGCCCGTGCCATGCGAAAGGCAGCCAGACCATGGCCGTCGCGAGACAAAATGGACATCGTCGATACATGCGGCACAGGAGGCGATGCATCGTCCTTGCTGAACATTTCCACGATAGCCGCCCTTGTTATTGCATCGATGGGCTTCAAGGTGGCAAAGCATGGCAACCGGGCCGTCTCCTCTCCAACCGGATCTGCCGATGTCCTGGAAGAGCTGGGGATCAATCTTGAGATTCCGCATGAAGAAAGCGTCGAAGCCCTGAACGAGATCGGCATGTGCTTTCTTTTTGCTCCTGCATGGCATCCTGCGATGCGCTTTGCTGCACCTGTGCGCAAGGCTCTTGGTGTGCGTACCGTTTTCAATATCCTGGGACCGATTACGAATCCTGCGCCCGTTACGCATCAGCTGATGGGCGTCTACGATCGTAAGTTTCTTGCACCGGTGGCCCGGGCCCTGGTAGGCCTTGGCCGAAAGCGTGCCTATGTCGTTCACTCCCATGATGGCCTGGATGAGATATCCATCGCTGCTCCGACGGACTTCATCTTCATCGACAACGGTCGCATCCAATCCGAGGGAACATGGCATCCGGAAGATTTCGGTATATCGCCAACATCCCTGGACTCCCTTGTCGTTGCCAATCGCAAAGAGTCGGCCGATCGCTTTGAGCGCATTCTAAAAGGTGAGGGCGATGCCGTTGAAAACATGATGGTGTCGGTGAACGCAGGGGCAGTACTCAGCCTGCTTCGTGAAGATCTGAGCCTTGCAGATGCCAGAACGGCCGTTTATGAACACCTGAAATCGGGGCAGGCCATGGAAACCCTGAATCGGTGGCGGTCGTTTCGGAACAATTCCGGCTCTGTAACATCGGTGGGCAGCTAAGCAGGGCCACCTGTATGGGTGGTCTCTTCGTTTTTGCTTGCCCCCCGATGATCCCTGGAAACGGTTGCCCAATGGATCCACGTTTTCTTCCCTATCTTGCTCAGCAAACCGCCGAGACGGAGGCGCCTCCGGCAACACCGGCGCAGATGCAGCCCGGTGCTGACAGCTGGATGCAGCAGTACTCCATGCTCTTCATGATCATCGGCGTCTTTGCTATCATGTACTTTTTCTCGATCCGTCCGGCTCGAAAAGAAGAGAAGCGCAAAAAGGAGATGCTGGACTCCCTCAAAAAAGGCGATTCCGTGATCACGACCTCGGGCATGATCGGCAATGTCCATTCTGTAAAAGAGGATACCATCGTTCTGAACATCGGCGACAACACACGCGTGGAAATGCTGCGTTCTGCCATCCAGGATGTGCGTGGCCGAGGCTCTGCTGAGAAGTCCGAGAAAAAAGACGGGAAGTAAAGGTCTATGCGACGGACGGCCTCAGGTATCGCTGCCATTCTTATTCTAACCGTTCCACTCTGGGCGGCTCCGGAAGATGGAGTTGACCTGACACTGCCGCGCAGTACCGACCGCTACATTCCCGGTCTGATCTCAGGCGAAGAGGCGCAGGTCGATCGGCGCATGGAGGTCACCGAGCAGGATCCTGGCCTGGAGATGCCAGAGGAGGGTCCTGCTGCATCCGAGGCCGATTCTGAAGAAGGCCTGCTGTCTCGTCTGCTACAGGATCAGACCTTCATCAATCTCATCCTGCTGGTTCTGCTTCTGGGGGTTTTTGTCCTCTATAAACTCCGTTCCGGAGGCTCCCGTCGCTGAGCCTCTGTGATCTTGAAACGAGATAACCCGAGATAACCTATGAATAAATTGATCTGGAAGACGATTGTCGTCGGACTGAGTGTAGCCCTGGCAGTGCTTGTTCTCTGGCCTAACTACGGAGAGCGAGAGGTACGGATTGCCTTTCTGGAATACCGATACAATGCGGAGGGGCAGCGTATTCCCGTCAGCCCTGCGGAGATAGAAGCCTTCCTGTCGGATGCAAAGACCGGATTGGCTGCTTCGTTTCCAGGTGCTGAGTGCAAAGGCAAGCCGATCGAAGAACGCCAGTGTATCGTAACGGCACGGTTTGTGACGGCCACACAGATCAATGAGATGGCACAGCGCAATGCAGGTCTGATCGATGATCGTCGCACGGCGATCCTGCCGCATCCTGTGGAGCATTTCCTGGGCTTCCTTTCAACGGACGGCATCAAGCGCCTTTCTTTGAAGCTTGGCCTTGACCTTCAGGGGGGGATGCGGGCTGTATTTCAGGCCGATTACGAAACGTATCTTGAACACCTGAAAGAAAAGGCCGGGCCTGTTGTGAAGGAGCTGGAAAGCAAGCTGGCGTCGGGTAGCCTGCCAGAGGATGAACGGGCTGAGGCAGAACGTCGACTTGCCGAGAACCGGCGTATGCTGGAGCTGACCGATGAGCGAAAACTGGAATTGTTGCAGGAAGCCAGGCGCATTATCGAAAAGCGACTGATGAACCAGAACCTCACCGAGCCCGAGCTGCGTATTCAGCCGGGCAGCTACAGCATTGCAGTGGACCTGCCCGGCGTTGCCAACTCAACGCAGGTTCTTGATATCATCAAAGATACCGTTACGGTGGAATACCGTATCGTAAACAGGGAGGCCACCGATCGCTTTGTCGGCCCTGAATTTCAGGACATTCTGTTGAAGATTCAAAACGTTTATCGCCAGGAGCATCCTGACTTTATTCAGGTAAAACAGCTGATCGAAGAAGCAGCCAATCTGGGAGGCCTGAAGCCAGAAGAAGGCCGGCTGTTTCTGTACTGGCGAAAAAACCAGGCAGGTACCGGTATATCGCTTCCCCGGGAGTTCGTTGTCCTCGGTCCCGTCGTACTGGACGGAAGTGATATGACCGATGCCCGGGAGATCCTTACAGGCGAAAGCCCGTATTACAGCATCACCTTCGTCTTAAGCAGCGAAGGGGCAGAGAAGTTTGCCGAACTGACCCGAAACAACATCGGTAAGGCCATGGCAATCGTCTGGGGGGATCGGGTCGTGTCGGCTCCGGTTATACAGGGCGTCATAGCAGGCGGACGCGGAGAGATTACCGGCCAGTTCGATCTTGACGAAGCTCGTGAGGTGGCCACGGTGATTCGTGAAGGAGCCCTGCCACTTCCGCTTGATATACTTTCGGTTTCGTTTATCGGGCCTTCGCTTGGCAAGCAGTCGATCGAGAAAGGCATCTATTCGGTGCTTGTAGGCTTTTTGCTGGTGAATCTTTTTATGATACTGTATTACAGGGTGGCCGGTCTGATTGCCGTTATAACCCTGTTCCTGAACCTGGTGATTCTCAGTGCCCTTCTTTCACTTCTTGAATTTACGTTAACGCTGCCCGGTTTTGCCGGTCTTATCCTTACCGTCGGTATGGCTGTGGATGCCAATGTAATCATCTTCGAGAAGATTCGCGAAGACCTTCGTGCAGGCAAATCGATGGCCCTGGCCATTCATTCCGGGTTTGAGTCATCGTTCTGGACCATCCTTGATGCAAACGTTACCACACTGATCGCGGCCGTGATCCTGTACTACAATGGTGATGGTCCGATTCAGGGATTTGCCCTGACGCTGTTTTTCGGTCTTGTTTCATCGATGTTTACGGCGCTGTACGTTTCACGGTACCTTTTTGAGCTGTTAACCGATGGTCTTGGAATGCGACATGTGCCTATCGGCAAGGGTATAGCGGGGATGCTGAAATGAGCTTTGTTAAACATAAATTCGTCTATTTGCTTTTCTCTCTGAGCGGAATGGCCCTTTTCTTCGGAGTTACGTATGGCCATTTTGGTGGCTTTGCCCGCTCCATATCCTTTGACGGCGGTATTCGCCTGAGCATCCTGATGCCGGCAGATATGGACAGGGCCGCCATTGAAGAGGCCGTTCGTGCTGCCGGTCTGGAAGATCCTGTGATCCGGCAGACCGATGTGCAGGAAAACAAATACGATATTGAGTTCGGTCCGGATGTGCGCGACCACTATCAGGCCATCGTTGACCGGTGGAATGCAGAAGAACGCAAGAAGTTTGAAGAAGCGAATAAGAATCTGCGAGACGGTGAAAAGCGGCCGGTATTCGAAGAACGAACCGTGGCCGGAGAGATCGAAAAGGTATTGCTGCCGCATCTGAAGGTTCCAACGGAGCAGATCGTATCAAGAGAGGTCATCTCGGCTTCTTATGGTTCTGACCTGTTCAAGACCTCTTTGAAGGCGCTCTTTGTAGCCTTCGTTATCATTACGATCTATGTGTCGTTTCGCTTTGATTTTTCTTATGCCCTTGGTGCAACGGTTGCGCTGTTGCATGATATCATCTTTACGCTTGGCTATATCGGTATCATGCAGATTGAGCCTTCGGTGCCGGTCGTGGCCGCCGTGCTTACGCTGATCGGTTATTCGATTAACGATACGATCATCATCTTTGACCGGATTCGCAGTATGGTTACCGAACGGTCCGATCTTGTCTCGGCGAACGTAATCGACAGCGCCATCAAGGCCACGCTTTCAAGGACGATTTTGACCTCCTTTTTGACGATGCTTGCCATTGTTGCCATCCTTGTAAGTGGAGCCGAGTCATTGATGGACTTTGCCTCGATCCTTGTCTTTGGTATCCTGATCGGAACCTACTCATCCATATGCGTGGCCAGTCCCATTGTTCAACAGTATGAAAGGATGCGACTTCGTCGACATTCCTGATGAAGCATCGCCGGAGGCCGTTGCACGCGCCCTTTTGCGGTTGTCCATCTTTGCCTCCGGCCGGACAGCCCCCAATCCGCCCGTTGCATGTGTAATCAGCTTTCCTGATCGGTCCGTCCTGATCGGCGGGGCCACGGAGCCGGCCGGTGGTCGGCACGCAGAGATTGTTGCCCTGGATGCTCTGGATGCCTATGCTGCAACGCAGCCACGTTTTGATCCTCCCCAACCTCTGACGATGACCGTAACCCTGGAGCCCTGCAGCCGGTACGGTAGAACTCCTCCGTGTGTACAGCGGATCATGCACTATGGCAGGCAGTCAGAATTTGCCAGGGCACATGGACTGTACATTGATACCGTGCGGATCGGCGAGCTCGATCCTTCTTTACAGGGTTGGGGTATAAAAGCCCTGCAGCGCATGGGGTTTAAGGTGGAGCGGATCGATCATCCTGTTTCCGGCCATCCTTTCCTGCTGCCATTTCTTTCAAGCCTCAACCGGCGTCCTCTGTATGCAATCAAGGTGGCAACGGATGTGTCGGGTATCATGGGACATCGGCAGAAAGCCGTATCGTTAACCGGAGAATCGGGTCGGATTCTAACCATGAGGTTACGCGCAAGATGTGACGGGGTGCTTGTCGGGCCTGGCACGACTGCCGTGGATCGCCCATCTCTGGACCTGCGTCCGCCGCTTATGGGCAACAGCGTGGCCTTTCATGAATCTGCCATGAACCTGCAATCTGTTCAGGGGGATGCCCGGGCCTGGTTTCGGTCGCTTTTCGAGCCGGATAGCGGCTGGCATATGCTGGAAGAGCCAGAAGGACGCTATGATTATCAGCCGATGCGCATCTTTTTGCTGGGGCGGCCCTTTGCGGACCGGGAGGCTTTTCTGGAGCGTCAGAATGCTCTATCTTCTGTCACAGGCCGCCAGCCTCTGTTTCTAAGCCTGCGTTCTACGAGTGCTTCCTGGCCCGGCTCTGTCGTTGTACCCGATCTGGACGATCCGGCCTTTTTCCGGGAGCTTTCGGATCTTTTGATTGATCGGGGACTGCAGCGCATCTTGATAGAGGCCGGCTATAGCATGTTGCCCCTGTGGTTGCGAAACGCAGGAAAGAACGACGTCTTGATCCACGTAAAAAGAGACGAAGCATATCATGCCTCCGGTGATGGCTGGCTGCGCATCGACACGGAGTTTCGTGATATGGATTTGCTGGATCGGTATTCTTTTGCGCCGGGGCTTTCAGCAACGCTGTACGGAGGGCAGAATAATGGAGCAGGATAGCCTTAAGTCAATCCTGGAAAAGGAATTCCTGAATGGGCTCAATGACGTACAGCGAGATGCAGTATTGCACAGTGGTGGCCCTCTGCTGATTCTGGCCGGAGCGGGCTCCGGTAAAACGAGGGCGATTACGCACCGCATCGCTCATCTGATTCGCGTGCGTGATGTTCCATCCCGACGTATTCTGGCGGTAACCTTTACCAATAAGGCCGCCGCGGAAATGCGCGAAAGAACCGAGTCGCTTGTTGGTCCCTACGGGCGGGATGCCATGATCCGCACCTTCCATTCGCTGGGGCTTCAACTTCTGCGCGAAAATGCCCCTCTGCTGGGCCTGAAGAAATCCTTTACCATCTACGACACGGCAGCGCAGAAAAGCCTGGCCAAAAAGATCCTGAAGGATCTGAAGATAGAACCTGCTCTGTTGCCTCCGGATGCTGCTTTAAGTGCCACCGAGCGTGCCAGGGAACGTTTGCTCGATCCTGATGCCTACGCTGCCGAAACGCGCAGGGATCACTATCAACAATCGATTCCACAGTTCTATAAAGAGTACCGGCGTCGGCTTCGAGAGCAGCAGGCCCTGGACTTTTCAGACCTGCTTTTTGAATCGGTAATGCTTTTGCAGACGAATGCGGACCTGCTTGCCATGTGCCGGCAACGATGGCAGCATATCCTTGTCGATGAGTACCAGGATACGAACCATGCACAGTACCGTCTTGTGCTTTTGCTGGCCGGAGGTCATCGCAATGTGGTTGTTGTAGGTGATGATGATCAGTCCATCTACTCCTGGCGTGGCGCCGATATAGGGAACATCCTGAACTTCGAAAAGGATTTTCCAGAGGCCAGGGTGTTGCGGCTGGAAGAGAACTATCGAAGCACACCTTCGATTCTTAAGCTGGCCGCCAATGTGATTCGCAATAATTCAGAGAGACGGGAGAAGACGCTTTTTACAAGGCGGGCCGATGCGCGTCCGCCCGTTTTTCGTCTCTACCAGGAAGAGGGAGAAGAGGCCCGTTCTGTACTGGCGCGCATCCGGGAGCTTCGCTCTGAAGGCATTCGCTTAAATGACATTGCCGTCTTTTATCGTACCAATGCGCAGTCTCGTATTTTTGAGCAGGTCTTTCGCGAAGAAAATCTACCCCATACGATTTATGGGGGATTCCGCTTTTTCGATCGCAAAGAGATTCGCGATCTGATGGCCTATATGCAGGTGCTTGTTAACCCTCTCGATGCAGAGAACTTTGAGCGAGTTCTGGCCAATCCTCCGAAAGGGATTGGTGAAAAGACCATGGAAGCGGTGCGTTTTCTTGCAGGAACAAGCGGCCTATCGTATCTGGAAGCCTTGCGTCAGCTTTCTGTGAAGCCCGGGTTTCGCGGCGCGAAGCCCCTGAAGGCATTTCTCGAGAAATATGATCGATGGGCGGAGCTGAACGAATCGGGCGAAAGGCCTTCTGTTGTTTTGCAGACCCTGATCGAAGAATCGGGACTTGCAGACTACTACCGCAAAGAGGACGATCCGGAGTCCATCTCCAGGATCGAGAACATGCAGGAGTTTGCCACCGCCCTTGCCGACTATGAGGACAGGGCCGTCGACGACGATCGCAGCATCGACCTGGCCGAGTTCTTGCAGAGTGTCTCTCTGTACTCTTCTGAAAGCGATCCTGATCTTGATGAGGAGGATCGGCAGGGTGTGCAGTTGATGACACTGCACAATGCAAAAGGCCTGGAATTTCGTGTTGTCTTTTTTACAGGCCTGGAAGAGGCTCTGATTCCCCATCGCATGTCTCTGGAAGAAGGGAACCTGGAAGAAGAGCGCCGTCTTGTATACGTGGGCATCACAAGAGCCATGGAGCAGCTGTATCTTTCTGCCTGTCGCTTTCGACGGACCGGTGGATCTTTTGACCCACGTCTGCCGTCCCGCTTTCTGGAAGAGATGGGCATACAGACGCGAAGAGAGCGTTCATACGATGAGTTTGAGTCTTCATGGTCAGACTATACTTCACAACATCAGGTCAGACGTACCAGGCCTGTTTCGCGTCCCATGCCCGATGCAGGTTCAAGCGGTTTAGAACTGAGCCGAGGAGAGCGTGTCAGGCACAAGAGCTTCGGCGATGGTATAATAGAAGACGTCGAAAATACCCCGGCAGGTAGAAAGTTAACTATATGCTTTGATGACGGTACAACCCGGCGCTTTCTCGACCGATATACTCCTCTGGAAAAGCTGTAACCGATTATACACGGCTCTGTCTTCAGCCGGGGAAATGTAAAGCGCAAGCAAAAGCGAAAGACCGGATAACGTATCAATAGAACAGTTCAGCGCTAAAGGCGAAAATCGGACCTGCTGCGTTCGATCTCTATCCCTGCAAAGCGGGCCAGAGGAAGGGCGGCAGGCTTTTCCACTCGAAGCTGCAGGGACTGTACGGCCGGAAACTCCTGCAGAATCATACGTGCCATATCTTCCACCAGTGTTTCAAGCAGCAGACGGCGTGAGCTGGCCGTAAATGCATGGATGCGCTCTGTAACGGATTGGTAGTCGACGGCATCGGCGATGGAGTCTGTGGCCGCGGCCTTTCGTATGTCTACAGACAGAGCCAGATGAATTCGCAATTCCTGAGGGGTTTCGCGTTCTTCCGGATGAATGCCGATCAAACATCGCAGTCGCAGATCGTGAATGAGTATTCGATCGGCCATCAGGCCCAGTGAAATGAGACGGGTAGAGCTGGCAAACCGAAAGCAGTGCAGAGTTCAGAGAATGAAGCCGTCCTAAATGTACTCACCGCCATCCACAGGAAGGATGACGCCCGTTAGAAAATCCTGACGGATGAGATGGAGGGCGTTTGAGGCAATGATCTGCGGTGAGCCTGGCATCTGCAGAGGAACGTTTTTCTGCACATAGGCCTGGAAGCGTTCTGCAGCCTGTTTGTCGTCTGGACGGATGGTTGTGCCATCCGATGCCATCTTTGCCGGAGGCAGGATGGCCCCTGGAGCAATACCGTTCACCCTTACACGGGGGGCCAGCTCCAGGGCAAGCATCAGCGTCATCTCCTTCAACGCTGCCTTGGTCATCCGGTAGACGAAGTTTTCGGGTTTAATATGATTCAAACCGGCATCGATCAGGTTGATGATGACTCCCTGCTCGGAGCCGGACAGTAATCGCCTGGAAAGAAGCATCGGAGCAAGTACGTTTACGTTCCACAGACGATCCCACTGCTTCATATCGAAAGAAGTGAAGCTGTCATGGACGGGAAAAAGAGAGGCATTGTTGACGAGGATGTGTACCGGACCCTGCCTTTGAGCGGCATCTGCGACGGCTTCGATCTGTTCCCGGTTCGAAAGATCTCCCTGCACGAGAAAGCTCTCAGGCGACACAGCGCGGATTTCCTGTATAGCCTCTTCGGCCTCTTTGCGTGAGTGGCGATAGTGCAGAGCGATAATCGCACCTTCTTCTGCCAGTGCCCGTGCAATGTAGCGTCCGATGCGCGTGGCAGCCCCCGTAATCAGAGCTGTTCTTCCAGCAACGTCCATATTACAGATGTTTCAGAATCGTTGCATGTGCCGGATCAGCGGGATCGGGCTTCGAGGGCGGATTTACCGGAATGAAATCGCGGATTTCACTTTCAGGCTGCAATGTGGCGCTCATTTCAGGGGCGGGTTCGATGACCGCATCGATAATCATGGCATAGCCATCGCCTTCTACAGGCACCCTGACACCTGCATAGGCGACGAGGGGCATGTCCGGACCGATGAAGTGTACGTTGTCAGACAGCCGCAGTGCCATGGCCAGTGTTCTTACGTGAGGCGATGTATGATTGCTTACCAGTACAAAGACCTTGCCCGAGTAGAGCACATTGCCATCGGCCTGCATGGAACGCGGTGCAACCCCTTTGCGCTTGATCTGACCCATCTGTCCTTTGCCTACGAAAAGGTCGGCGATGGCGAAGGCCTCATCAAAATCTCCCTGGTTGAGTTTTCTTAGATCGAGTACAAGGGCATCGGGATTCTTGCTGCGCATCAGAAAGCTTTCAAGATCCCTGGCTGCTCCCCTGGCCGCAGACCGCAGCTCCGTATAGAGGATTGTTTTTCCATTCACATTCCATTCGGCATGGCGCAGGAGCTGTACCGTATACTGACCGCGGACCACATCATAATTCTCTCCATCGATGGTTAACGAAAGGGCAGTGCCCGCTTCACCGCGAATTCTTGCCACAACATCTTCCAGTTCGAGATCAAGCACCGGACGGCCGTCGATCTTTTCAAGAATGCCCTTCTGTGGAATGCCGGCATTGTGGGCCGGTGATCCCTCGAGGACGTCGACGATGCGAAAGCGACCGTATCCTTCGCGGAAAAGCACAATACCGGCTCCGGCGTTTCTGTCGGGATCGTTTAAAAGTCTCGTTGTGGTACCGGAAATATAATAGTTATGGCGGAGGTCTTTCTGCCCGCCAAGCAATGCATTAAAGGCCCGGCGCATGACGTCTTCCTGTCGTTCTGCCGGGGCCTCATTGATCCTTGCGATCAGGCTGGCCGCCGGATCAGAGCCAGGAGTCCAGGCCGAATGAGAGTCGATGGCGCGAGCCGCTGCTTCGTAGTCCGCATCTGTAAAAACAGGGCCGTCTTCATAAAAGTAATAGTGCTGCTGGACGGCCTGCTCCAGGGCAGCCAGTACAACGGCGGGATCAGCTTTCTTCTGACAGTGGAAGAGGAGGACGGGGATCAGCAGAACGATTGACTTTCGGGCAATATTCATTGTCACTCCTCACGGTATCATTACAACGATGACCCGTGTTTTTTCGCATTTTTCGAGTATCTTAACCACCATTCTGGATGAATGGCACGCTGCCGTAGCATCATGTCTATCAGAACAAGACTGATACCGGCTTCGACGATGGGCACCGCCCTTGGTACCACGCAGGGATCGTGTCGTCCGCCCGCGCGAAGTGTAATGGGTTCGCCGCTTTCGTTGGCCGTAATCTGCCGTTTACGGATCGTTGCCGTTGGCTTGAAGGCCAGCCTGAAAAGAAGAGGCATGCCGTTTGAGATGCCACCCTGTATTCCGCCGGATCGGTTGGTAGCGGTATAGATTTCGGGTACGTTTTCAATGCCGTGAACGGGACGTGGCTCATAGCCGGGTCTGACGCGTTCCATGTCGTCGGCATCGTCGCCATCTTCAGGAATGGCATCCTTCCCTTTAACAAAAAAGGCATCGTTATGCTCGCTGCCGCGCATGGTCGTTCCGGCAAAGCCAGAACCTGATTCGAAGCCCTTGCAGGCCGGTATGCTGAGACAGGCCTTGGCTACCTCTGCTTCCAGCTTATCAAATACGGGTTCGCCAAGCCCCGGAGGCACGTTGCGGACAACGACGCATATGGTGCCTCCTACGGAATCGCCGTTTAAGCGAGCCTGCTCGATTTCCTTGATCATTCGCTCGGCTACTTCTGGAATGTGGGAGCGTACAATCGAGGCATCGACCTCTTCCACGGATGCCGGCAGGTTTTCATAGCCGGGCCCGGACACCTTGCCGATGGAGTCAACCCAGGCAATGATCTCTGTACCAAACTCATCCCTCAGTATCTGCGCTGCCAGGGCACCGGCTGCTACCCGACCGATGGTTTCGCGAACCGAGGCCCTGCCTCCGCCGATGGGGGTGCGATAGCCGTACTTTGCATGATAGGTGAAGTCGGCATGAGAGGGCCTGTAAACGTCTGCCCAGCGATAGTAGTCCCCCGACTTGACGTCTGCATTGGGAACAAAAAGCGCAATCGGCGTCCCAAGCGTTCTCCCTTCGTAGACGCCACTCAGGATCTGGAATCGGTCCTCTTCATTTCGGGGAGTTGTGAGCCGGTTCTGGCCCGGACGCCTTCGCGTCAGCTGTCGCTGAATAAACTCGTTATCGATACTAATGCCAGCCGGACAGCCGTCGATGATTACACCGATACCGGCTCCGTGACTTTCACCAAATGTGGTAATAGAGAAGATCTTACCTGAAGAAGAAGACACACCGCCATATGATGCCCCGCGCATGCGATGTCAAGCGCTGTGACATCCGCTTCAATCGATGACGGGCTTCAGCCGGGCCTCTTCATCCATCATCTGCGAGGTAATGATGGAGGCTCGATCGCGAGGCATCTTCGTCAGGAGAAAGGGAACAATAGAAGGCGTGCCTTCTTCTTCGGCATTCTTTTCCATGTGCAGAAATACATCGACGATGTCGGCGTCGGACCATCCGCTGAGAATCTCCACGGCATCCGTGGGAGGCATGTTGTTCAGCCGGTTTGCCATCTCAGCCACCATCTTCTCTTTTTCTGCCTGGGCGTTGCGCTGTTCCTCGAAGCGCTTCTTTTCTTCGAGCAGGCCCTGCTTCAGCTCTTCATATTCTTTCTGTTTTTCAGCAAGGGCCTCCTTTTCTTCAAGGAGGCGTGCCTCCATCTCTTTCAGCTGCAATTCCAGCTCGGCGAGGCGCTCCTCTTCTTTGCGGCGTCGCTCCTGCTCAAGCAGGGCAATGCTGTCTGTGGAATCGCTGACCACAGGCGGCTCATCCGACAGAAAAGGAATGTAGCGCCTGGCATTGATGATGTTCCAGGTATCCAGCAGATAGAGGAACACCACAACGGAGAACAGGATCAGCAACGTCAGATAGACGATCTTGATTTTAGGCGATAAAGCGTTCATGAATGTTTCCGTGCAATCTCAGCGAACAGTTGAGCCCGTTCTTCGAGGCGTTTTTTCTGGTAATCGACCGAATGATGGTCATGCGTCATTACCATGCGCCTTTCCGCATCCTTTTGAGGGAGCAGCGAATACAGCTCTTCAGAGCCCGACCGATTTTCGAGCCTGCTCTGGACTGAGTCCGGCCTGCTCGAGATATTCAGCCCTGCGCTGAGCTTCTCTGGTTCGTAAATCTTCGGTTCTTTCTTCGCTTCCGTCGTCGGATTCGAAAACCACCGGCGTATCTTCTGAAACACGGGACACCTCTTTGCGCAACTGATTCAGTTCCTGCAATTCACGACGTTCCTGACGTCGAAGTTCTTCTTTGTATCGGTTCAGATGCCTTTCACGCAGCAGCTCTACCACACGCTTTTCGCGGCGTGCTTCGAGTAGCTTCGCCTGCATCTGTTCCAGCTCGGGACGCATCTCTTCCAGACGCTCATAGGCCCGGGCCTTTTCGTCTTCCAGACGATTGACGTAGCGATCGAAGGTTCTGTACACATCGATGGAAAAATCTTCTCCCTGTGAGCGAGAGAAGCGTTCCATCTCTTCTCTGTATTCCTGTTCGGACTGTTCCACGATGCCGCGCACTTCATTGACGCGTTGCATCACATCGGCCATTTCGGCCATTACCTGTTTCTGTTTGAGGTCGCGAACCTTAAGCAACCCTTCCAGTGGAAAACGAAACCGCTTCATCAGAATTCTTCCTCAGGTGTAAATGTTGCCTGGGCGAGTTGCTCCAGGGTTTGTTCAAGGGTAAAACCCTGATTCACGGGCTGCTTTAAGAAGGCCTGTATCTGCGCCTGTCTTGCCAGATACTGGTCCAGATCCGGATTGGAGCCCCTTGCATAGGCCCCAAGAGAAACGATCTCTTCGTTTTCCTGATAGGCAGCAATCCAGGCCTTCAGCTGATCCGCCATACGTTTGTGATCGGTAGAAATGACCTGATCCATAACCCTGGAAATGGAGTCGGGAATCTCGATCGATGGGTAGTGATTCTTCCGTGCAAGGCGGCGTGAAAGCACGATGTGTCCGTCGAGCATACCGCGAGCAGCGTCGGCTACGGGATCATTCATGTCATCCGCCTCGACGAGAATGCTGTAAAAGCCGGTGATCGTTCCCCGTGGAGAAACGCCGGAGCGTTCCACCAGGCGGCTGAGTCGATACCAGACAGCAGGCGGATAGCCTCCTGGACCGAGCTGATCCCCCGAGGCGATGCCGATTTCTCGCAGGGCCATACAGTAGCGCGTCACCGAGTCCATCAGCAGGTTTACATGCATGCCCTGATCTCTCAGGTATTCGGCAATGGTCGTGGCAAACAGGGCTGCATAGACCTTTTCGATGGCTGAGCGGTCCGACGTTGCAACGACCAGCACCGAGCGTTGCAGGCCTTCCGGACCGAGGTCGCGCTCGATGAACTCTCGAACCTCACGTCCCCTTTCTCCGACAAGACAGATTACGCTGGCATCGGCCTTTGTATAGCGGGCAATCATACCGAGCGTTGTAGACTTACCCACGCCCGTTCCTGCGAAGATGCCGATTCGCTGTCCACGGCCAACGGTAAGCAGGCCATCGATAGCCTTCACTCCCGTAACGAGGGCAGAGTCGATCGGTTTACGACTGATGGGATCCGGAGGATTTGCATCGGCAGGGCGTAACTCTCCATGAAGGACAGGAGGCTTGCCGTCGATGGGCTGTCCCATTCCATTGAGGACGCGACCCAGCAGGTCCGTGGAGGTGTAGATGGACATGCGCCGCCCCGTATTGTGTACGACGGCAGAGGGATAAATGCCTTCTGTAGAGCCAAAGGGCATGAGAATGAGCTGATTGTTTCGAAAGCCTGTAACCTCACAGAGTACAGGCGGAGCGCCATCCGGCTCGATGCGGCAGAGCTGTCCGATGCTTGTATCAGGCGGACCAAAGCTGAGGATGGAGATACCGTTCACCTCCACAACCCGACCGAGCGGAAGGATGGGATCGGTTTCTTTGAGAATGGTCCGGTATTTCTGGAGCACATCCTCGGGTTTTCGCAGGTCATCGAGCATGGGCTTGCCGCAGCGTCATATGGCCAGAGATTCTGTACAGTAAAAAAAGACAGAATGGCATTTTTTCTTGCGAGGCAAGGCCAGGGAATATCGTCTGTTGAATAGCATGAACGATTTACAGGTACTCGACGTCCTGTTTGAACACGAATTATTGCCTGTTGAAAGGAAAGGCGAGATTCAGGACATGGTGGGTAAATCCACCGAGCCGCTGGGGGCCTTTCTGGTGCGCAAAAGGCTGTTGCGCGAGCGAGATCTGTACCGCTTCATTACCCGCGACCTCGGTATGAACAGCGACGAGGTCTTTCGCTTTAAAGACTATGAGATCCTCGGTCGAACCATCCCCAGGTACCGTACCAGCGGCGACTTCTTTGGAATCTTTCCTCTTTCCAGCAGCAGGGTGGCCGTTACGCTCTGCGATGTGGCAGGGAAGGGTATCGAAGCCGGCCTGCTGACCATACACCTGGCCAGGATGCTGAATGGCGGGGTCGATATGTCCAGCGTTGTGCCTTCATCGGTCATGAAGAAGGCAAATGCCATCAGCCGGGCCTTTTTCGATGCAGACCGTTATTCTACGTTTGTTTTTGTCATTCTTGATCTGATATCGGGAACGGTGGAGTATTCTGCTGCTGGCAGTCCGCCACTTCTGCGTTACTCCTATCGGGGCAATGAAGTAGAGGAGCTTGACACCCGAAATATACCGATCGGTATCCTCGATGATTTTCAGTACCGGGGCAGTCGTACGGAGCTCAATCCAGGGGATGCCCTGCTGCTCTTCTCTGACGGTGCCTACGAAGGGGAGGACCTGAAAGGGCGTCCTTACGGCATCGAAAGGATGAAGCGAGTCTTCAGGGAAGGCGCCCGCACTACGACGAAAAAGATGCTCAGACATCTGATCTTCGACTGGCGACGCCATTCTCTGTTTCGCAGACAGGCCGATGACACCACCTATGTGATCCTGCGCAGAAGAAAGAAGAAACGTTGATTTTTACACCTGTGCCAAAAAATGGGGGGATGCAGAAGACAGAGCGCAGGGTTTTTTATCTGCACGGCATTGCCGCCTCCACCGGTGATGCTGCAGGCCCTGCAGTCGTTCTGCCTCCCGTTGAACACCTTCTACCCGAAAGAGAAAGCCTCTCTGTAGAGGAGGAGCGCCGGCTGATCGAAGAAGGCATCCAGCAGGCCCAGGAGCAGCTACGTCGGTTTGAGGAGAAACAGCCAGAGTCGGTTCGCGAATTGATCCACCTGCAACAGGTGTTTCTGCGAGACCCTTCGCTGGCCGAGGAAATCGAAGGCCAGTTAGCCGCCGGCTATAATGCACCTGTGGCACTTTTTCGTGCTTTGCAGGTTCTGAAGCAGCGGTTTACGCAATCCGCCAATGATTTTTACCGTCAGCGCTGGGTGGACTTTGAGGATGCCGGTCGCCTGGCCCTGGATCTGTTGATGGGCGTTTCCTACGAAGAGACCTGCCTGAAGAAGGTTCGCTCAGCAGGGGATCGGGCTGTGGTGGTGGCTCACGATCTTGCTCCGGCCCTTTATCTGAAAATGCCCAAGCCTGCAGCCATATTATTGCGGGACGGCGGACCGTCCGGGCACCTTGCATTGCTGGCAGCCAATCAGGGAATCCCCATCCTTGTTCGCACCGGCCCCGTATCCGACCTTGAACGGATTCGTGATGGCAACTGGATTGAGGTGCATGGCTCAACCGCTGCCGTATACGAGAAACGGCAGAACAGCAGCCGCCCGGTCGCAGCGCCTTCTGTGCCCCGTAGCCGGGAAGACGATTACGTCCAGCTTTCCGACGGTCGGATGATACGGCTTTCTTTGAATGCAGACGATGCAGAAACGATCCGCAAGCATGGCATGCACTATCGCGTATCGGTTGGCCTGTTTCGCACGGAATTTCTTTATCTGCGCAATACCTCGTTGCTTTTTGATGAAGCCGGTGCTGTGGAGGCCTACGGAGAAGTCTTCGAAGCAGCCGGTGAGGGTGGCTCGGTTACCTTCAGGCTGCTTGACGTAGATGAGGATAAGTTTTCCGCTCACTTTTTTTCAAAGCCTGGCCATCGCGGGCTTCGCGGTGCAGATTACTATCGCGCCGAACCCGAAATCTTTTACGCACAGCTTCGATCGTTGTTTCAGGCCGCCTCTCGCTATGGAAAGGGAGCTGAGCTGCGCATTATGGCTCCCATGATGCGCACTCCGGAGGATTGGCATTTTGTGCGCTCGGCCCTGCAGGCAGAAAAAGAAAGGTCGGGTTATGATGGTCCTTTCCGGGCCGGTATGATGGTTGAGATACCGTCGGCCCTTTTCTCACTGCAGCGGATCCAGGATTCCTCCGACTTCTTCAGTCTCGGTACAAATGATCTGCTTCGTTTTGTTATCGGAAAAAACCGATCCCAGCCTGCTCCCGATGACTTGTATGAGCCATCGTTCTACAGGCTTCTCTTTTATGGGTTACGGCGCATTCAAAGTAACATCTCGGTTTGCGGAATGATGGGAGCCCGACTGGAATTCTTACCGGTCTTTCTTGAGTTAGGCGTTAATGCCTTCAGCGTGCCTTTGGGTTCGTACGAGGCGGTGCGAAAACGCCTGCAGAGTATCGACCCACAGCAGCGCTTGCTTAAGTCGCTACTGCGAATGCAGAGCAGGGCAGAGATTCGTGAGGCACTGAATAGCTGATTCAGGCGATTTCGTAGAAAAATTATGTTGAGAATTGTTGCCGGAAGGTAGAAGATAGAAACGTGGATGCCTTTTTCAAAATGATCGACCGGATCCTGCATTCTGTGCCTCCCGAAATGCAGAGGTCGATCCGTCTTGGCGCATTGATCGTATGGGGCGTGCTGGTGGTGTTCGTTGTGGTGTGGTCCTTCAGCGCCGGACAAGAATCGGCGCCGCAAAGCGGTGAGGATCTGTACCTTTCCAATATCAAAGAGAAGGTATACAGAGACCGCATGCAGAAAAAGCCAGCCGACGTTACGCTTCCCGATCTGAATGAGCTGAATAAAGAAGAGGTGGCTCCCCTGGCCGTATATGAACCGGAACCGGCCCCTCGATCAGAAGAGGTTGTACCGACAGAGCTGGAACCACTGCCCATGCAGGACGATGTTATCTTCTCTACCGATGAGCAAAGGCCTGCTCCGGGGCCGGAATCCCCTGCCGCGCAGCCTCCTGGCCTGCTGCCGCTCGATCCATAACAAGGGGCTTGACCGGGACGACTTTTCCCTCAAGCGTAGAGGTTCATGAAGTTCAGCCTTCACGTGGAGCAAAAGCAGGTATCGGCTGAAGAGCCTGTTTTACAGCATCTTCTGATTCGCCTTGCCTCGCCGCCGGTCGATGAATCCACTCCGCACACTCCGTTGCACATCGCCCTGGCCATCGATCGCAGCAAGTCCATGCATGGTGAAAAGCTGGAATCGGTGATCGAGGCTGCCAATGCCCTTGTGAACTGGCTGACGCGAAGCGATTCGCTGGCCGTCATTGCCTATGACACAAACGTTGAGGTAATACAGCCACTCCTTCCACTTACAGACAAGTTTTCTGTTACGGAGCGCATCCGCTCGATCCGTGCCGGTTCGTCAACGAACCTCAGCGGTGGCTGGCTGCAGGCCCTGCGCATCATCGAAGATGGGGCTTCAGCGGATGAGCCTGCCGCTGTACGCAGGGTGATCCTGCTTACGGATGGGATGGCCAATGCCGGCATTGTCAATCCCACCCAGCTGCGCCGCATTGCACGGGACCATTTCGAAAGAAAGATCAGCACAACGACGATCGGCTTTGGCCGCGACTTCTCTGAGATGACGCTCCGTGAGATTGCAGGCGAAGGCGGTGGCAACTTCTACTTCATCGAAGGGCCGGAGCAGGCCCATACGGTTTTCTTTCAGGAATTCGGTGAGATCGCTGCTTTACTGGGCCAGGGCCTGGAGATCCGTCTGCGTCCGGGGCCTGGCGTTACGGTAAAGGAGCTCCTCCATGAGATTCCCCATGAGCGGCGAGGGGATGAGCTGATTCTCAGGCCCGGCGACATCCGTTCCGATGACCTGATGAACCTTGTTCTGGTGCTTGAGGTGGACGGCAGCAGGCTGGATCCCGAACGACCCGCCGTAACGGCAGAATGTTCATTTTATAATATGCGTCAGGGGGCCCGCATGGAGCGGCTTTCTGCCGAGGTCAGCTTCCAGGTCGGAACTCCGACCGGGGATTTCGATCCGGAGGTGCGCCTGGAGGCCCTTATCGCCTCTACCGGACGTGCCTTGCTCGAGGCCTCCCGGCTGTGGGCCGAAAGGGATCTGGTCACGGCCCGGGAGCTCATCCGACATAAGAGGCTGCAGATCCAGGAATGTCGGGCACTGGATGTGGACCTGCTTTCCCGCCTGGATGAACGGCTTGAAGTGACGGAACGCAACCTCGATCAAAACCTGGGCCTGCAGAGCAAACGACTGCTTGCAGAGGCCGATGCCGTGGTGCGACGGAATCAGAGCTCCGGCTGTCACGATCGAATTCTTGAGATTGCCCTTTCAGAGCAGCTGGACCTGTATCGCTGCCCGGATCTGAAGGGAGCGGTGCGGCGGGCCATGGAGAATGGCTATCGTTTTGCCGTTTTCGATATGACAGACCTGTCCTATGTTGACTCATCCGGCATCGGTGCCCTGATTCAGATCTTCAACTGGCTGAAAAGCCGGGGCGGATTGCTTGTGCTTTCCAACGTGCAGAGTGGCGTGGAGCATATTTTCCGGACGAGCAAGCTGGACGAGTTCTTTGTGCTGCGAGATAGTCCGCTTTCCGCACGCATGTTGATCGAAGAGTTGCTGGCCGGCCAGGGGGAATGATGCTCACCTTTTCTGATCCCATTCCCCGGAATACTGCAAGGAAGGCGTGGTGCTGCCGATAATGGTTGCAGGCCGACGATGGGAATGAACGAAAGAAAAACGGCCAGGGGCTTTGATAGAATGGGCGGCAGGGGGCTGTTCTCCGTTATGGGCTGTCTGGCTTTGCTGTGCGCTTTTCCTCTGCGGGCAGAGATCTATCTTCCGCCAGGGCAGGGAGCCGGTCAGAACCTTGAAGGGAACAGCTTTGGCGTCGACACAGGCCTGAAAGAGGTCGATGGCGACTACTATGCAACGATCACTCCCACATTTGAGCTACCCCTGTTCGGGTTTCGCGTCGGCCTGCAGATCCCCCTGGAGGTTCTGATCTATGACCGGGAGCCCAAATCGGGTGATAAGGTTCCCTCCCTGCGTCCCGGCATGTACAACGAAGACAGCGATTACCAGAAGTTTGTCAAATATGTGCGTAAAGGCACACACCTGTACTACAATCCCGATGATGCCTTTAACTGGTCCTTCTATTATGGTGAGATGACGGATGGCTACATCGGTCACCGTACCATCATCCATCGCTACGTAAGCAGCTATGATCCGACGGTGTTTCGCCCGGGGCTGATGGCCGATATCAATAACAACTGGGGCGGTGTGGAGGTCTTCCTCTCTGATGTGTGGAGTCGGGAGGTGCGCGGTGGACGTGCCTACGTGCGTCCTGTGGGTATCTTTGTCTCTGGCTGGAATGCCTTTGTAGCCGGTGGCTTTAGCAGCCGTGACGTGGCTCGCTCTGTGGCCGAGAACAGACGGCTGCGCCGTGAATATCTATTCCAGGAACGTGTGCCCGAACAGGGAAAAGGGGGCGCCCTTCGGGAGCATCTTTATCGGCCCCTGCGCGAAGATCTTGAGGATAGCAAGATCGACTTCGTAGAAACCAGAGATCCGGTAACCGGCGAAACGAAGATTGAGCCGGTGCTTCGCGAAAACGAGCAGCTACCCGTAGAGGATCCTTCCCTGGAAAGACCTCCCGAGCAACGCAAAAAGAGTAGCCGTGGGCTTGATCAGAGCTTCTGGAGCCGATGGGCCATCGGTGCCACGAGAGTGATCGATTCCGAGGCACCGCTTGAGCTGGAGCTCGATGGATCGGGGAACCTTGTGGTTGATCCCTACACGTTGTTGCCGCGGGCCATTGAAACGGAAACCCTTACCATCGAAGGCGTCGATACAGAGCTTCGCCTGTCACCGTTTAGCTGGATGGAGCTGACCCTGTATGTGGACCGGAACCGCATCAAAGGTCTGAACAATGCCGAAGGAACGCATATGGGCGTTATCTTTGAAATGCAGTTCAGCTCCCTGTTTCGGTGGTTTGTACGTCCTGAATATCGAGAGGTTACGTCGAATTATCTGCCCACCTATTTTGATTCCTATTATGCCGTAGAAAGAACAAACTACCTGCCTTCTGGCGCTACCACCAGTACAACACCGAAGCTGGCCTACTTAAAGACTCTGCCCGACGATGGTGCCATTACCAAGGGCTTTTTTATCAACTCCACGATGGAGTTTGTAGAGTATGTAACACTGGAAGCAGAGTACCAGGACTATGACGGACCGAATAATTCGGCCATCATGGTTGGCCTGTACATCCCCGATGTAGGCGGCATCTTTGCAAACGGATACTACAAAAAGAAAGAGTTTGATAAGCTCAGCGAGGCCTTTAAGGTAAACGAGAATGCGCTGATGGCCGCAGAGGCAGGCATACGCTTCTTCGGAGGGATGTACGTAAAATATACGTTTCGCCGTACCTGGGTTTACTCCGAGGCAGAAGGGCAGTACACACCCGTCGATGAATCCGGCGTTGGTTTCGGCTTTAGCTCTTCGATATAGATTTTTTTTGCCGTCTCTTCCCTTTTGTGTTCAAAATCTGGCAGAAAAGTTCTCCCGTTTTTGTCGTATCTGGTCGATTCATCGGATATGGTAGAGATCAAAGGCTTGCATCCTCAGCTGCGTGGCATGGTCCTTCGCGGCCAGCTGTCCGCCCGTAAGATTGTCTCCTTGCTGGAGCTTCGGGAAATGGTCGATCGTATTGCTCCGGGCCCACGTATTTCCGAGCGCGAGGCCGTTGAGCTTGAGGCAAAGTATGGTGCCCGGCCGGAGATCATTACCTGGGGGGATTATTTCCAGACCGAGGTTGCCTCACAGTACTTCGATCATACGGATGAAGAGTTCGAGCGAATCTGCGATACGGTCCATTTTGATCTCATATCATCTATACTGATTTTCAGGGATAAATCTAAAGAGTTCCGGCAGGCCGTTCGGGAAGAGGCCCTGGTGGTTTCCGGTCTTGAGCCCGAGCTTCGGAGCGAGAACGAACAACAGGCAGAGCACCTTGGCATCCTGCTGCAATATTACGAAGAGATGAATCTGGAAAAGGCCGAACTTTCTGAAGAAGACCAGACATGGTTCGAAGGTTTTGTAGAAAGCACAAGGTCTGAAGCCGTATAAAAAAAATGAAACGTCCGATCATCTTCGTGATTCTCATCACAGCGGCCCTCCAGGCCCAGGATGGTCCGCAGAAAAAAGACAACCCATTCCCTGCCCGGTCCAGTCTGGGCCTTCGCAATGAGTCGGGCAGGCAGCTCTTTCAAAAGCAGGCGAGAATGGATTATGCGATGGCCCTGGAACTGAAAGACCGGGGCAGGCTGGTGGCCGCCTTGCGAAGGTTCCAGGATTTTCGCCTGTTATATCCCTCCCATCCACAAACGCCGCTTGTTGTTGGTCATATCGCCGACATCTATGACAGGCTTTCTCGGCCGGGTCGGGCCCTGGCCGAGCTTCGAAGCTATCTGCGAACCCTGAACCTTGCCGGACAACCCGATGCAGCGGCCATGCCCCTGCTTGCCATGCAGGCCGATCTGGAATACCGTCTTGGCGACTGGCAGGCCTCGGTGGCATCCTACGAAAGGCTGATCGAGCTTTATCCGTCCTCAAAGGACGTTGCTGTGGCAAGAAAGCGCCTGGCAGAGATGCAGCCAGAAACCGAGCCTGAGCCCCGGGAAGACCGACCCGAGCCCACCGATCCTCTGAAGGGGAAACCTCCGGAGAATGATCAATCATCACTTGACAGGTTGGGCGAAGGTCTTGATATTGAAAATTAACTTCGAGCTCCGTTCTTTTTGCTGACCGGGCCGGTGAACCCTGGTTCCGGTATGGCCGATAATCAGGACGGATCTCCTTACGGGGAGAACCGGGTTCGGCGCATGTCATTACAGATTGTAAAATTCAACCCGCAGGCCTATATCATCATTGAAGGGCAGGAGGAGCTCAGGGAGTTTTTCATCATCCAGAGCGGACAGGTGCGAACCTATAAGAGTACGCCTGTTTACGGTGATGATAAACCCACGGTGCTCGGCCCCGGTGACTTTTTCGGCGTAGAATCGGCTATGTCCGGACATAAGCCGATTGAGGTGGCCCAGGCCCTGACGCCGGTATCAGCCATCAAGGTAAAGAATGACCAGTTTGGCCTTCTGATCCAGAAAAGTGCGCCGCTGGCCATGAAGATTATCCGGTCCTTTTCGATGAAGCTGCGGGCCTTTGATACGGCCATCACGCGATTGTCGTTTCGAAATGCCCTGGACGAGGATCCCAGTCATCTCTTTGAGCTGGGGGAATCCTGGTTCAAGAAGAACCGCCTGGACCATGCGGCCTATGCCTTCCAGCGCTATCTGCAATACTGCCCTCGCGGAGAGCATGTCAGCCAGACCAAGATGTACCTGCAGAAGATGAACCGTCCCCTGCAGGCCCCTCCGGTGGCAGATAAGAATATGAACCGGGTCTATCCGAAAGACAAGATTGTCTTCTGTGAGAATGAGCCGGGCTATGAGCTGTATATTATTCAAAGCGGCAGCGTGATGATTACCAAGCTGGTGAACGGGCAGGAGGTGATGCTTGCCGTTCTCAGTGCGGGCGACATCTTCGGTGAGATGGCCATCCTCGATAACAAGCCACGCAGCGCTTCTGCCATCGTGGCCGAAGAAACGCGAATGATGGCCATTAACAAGGCCAACTTTGAAGGCCTTGTGAAAAGCAATCCCAATGTTGCCGTTAAGCTGATTACCCTGCTATCGGAACGCATCTGGACGGCCTATCGGCAGCTTGCCAACCTGACCATTGACGATCCTGTGGGCCGCCTCTATGACATGCTGCTGATTCAGGTCGAAAAGAACAAGGTGCCCATCAAGCCAAAGGTAACGCATGACTTCAACTTCGGTGCAGCAGACCTTCTGAAGATGGTGGGCTTCGATCCGCAAAACGATCAGCAGTACGTGGCAAGTCTGATCAGCAAGCACCGCTGGCTGCGACTGGATCAGGGAACGCTGAAGTGCTATGATCTGCCCGAGCTTGAAAAGCAGGTAGACTTCTATCGTAAGCAGGTGCAGCGCAAACGGCAAAAGGCCGCGGCGATGGGATGAACGCTGCTTCGCTGCCTTCTTAATTATTCCTTACAATTCTGCTGGAAAACCAGGCCGGTCGCCGAATTGTGTTCTTCATGGCACAATCGGCAAGCGATCTCTTTCCGCCCTCCGATCTTAAACTCTTTGAAGACTTTCCTTCCTCATCACGACAGGAATGGGAGAAGGAAATTGCCCGTACACTGGAAAAGCAGGGTAAGGCAGGCCTTTCCCTGGAATGGGCACTTCCGGATGGCATAGCAATTCCACCCTTCCTGGTAAGGGAGGACCTGGGCGAGCTACCCTTTACCTCGGACCTGCCGGGCGTTTATCCCTATACCCGATCCACAGAGCGAAGTGGACAGGCCTGGTCTGCCCGATATCCCATCCAGGGAGATGGTCCTTTAGGCGATCGTATCGAAGAGGCAAAGCGGCGCGGTGCAGACGGCATCAGCCTTTTTGTGGGTGGCAGCTTTCCGGCTGTTCCTTACGGAAAAGGGCGCTCTGTTGCGGATGCCGGCCAGGCCTTGAAACAGCAGGATCTGCCGGTGCAGTGTATCGGTTCTACACCAGAACTGATGGCATTGCTTGAGGCCGTCTCTGGACAGGAGCTTCATCCTGAGTCCTCCCTGCTTCTGGATCCTTTCTCTGATGTTCTGATCAACGGTGACTTCGCTGCTGATGAAAAAGACATCTTTCGTCGTCTGAAAGACGCCTCCTCTCGTCTGCACGTTGCTGCAGTTCGTGCCGATCTATTTCACAATGCAGGTGCAACCCCGGCCCTGGAGCTTGGGCTGACCCTTTCCGCTGCTGCCGATGTGGCCACGGGCCTGATCGAGGCCGGTATGCCTGCCCTGGAAGCCCTGCAGGGCATCACCCTGTTTCAGCCTGCAGGCTCCCTTTACTTCGTAGAAATCGCTAAATTCCGGGCCACACGTCGCCTGGCTGCCATGGTGGCGAAAGGCTTTGGCGTTGACTCTTACGATAAGCCTGTTCTGCCGCAATCGGCCATTACATCGTTCTTTAACCTGAGCCTTTACGATCCGTACACAAACATGCTTCGCACGTGCACCGAAGCCATGTCTGCAATCCTCGGAGGGGCACGGTCGCTGCTTGTTCTGCCGCTTGATGCTCCCTTTGGCCGGGACGATGAGTTTACACGTCGCATGGCCATCAATACGCAGCTTGTGCTGAGGCATGAAAGCTATCTGGATCGCGTCACCGATCCAGCAGGCGGATCCTACTATATCGAAGCACTGACCGACCAGATTGCCGAGGCCGCCTGGAAGATCTTCCTGGCTATCGAAGAGGAAGGTGGCTATCGTAAGGCCCTGGAAAAGGGGACGATTCAGTCCAGACTGCAACAGGCGGGCGAGAACCGCCTGAATGCCGTCTTCCGGCGTAAGGAAATCCAGCTTGGTGTGAATCGATTCCCGAACAATGCTGAAATGCTTCGCGATTCGGATTACAGCGATGTGGAGATTCCTGTAATGCCAGAAGCGAAAAAGGGACGTTTTGCTGCCGTTCCCATCTTTCGCTGTGCCATCCCATTCGAACGTCTGCGCCTGCAGACAGAGGACTTTGCAAAGAAAGGCCACCGGCCCTTTGTGCAGCTTCTGCCCTTTGGGAATCTGTCGATGCAGCGAGCTCGTGCTGCCTTTACGGCTAACTTTTTTGGCTGTGCCGGTTTTGAGGTGCATGACCCGGGTTCACTGGGAACAGCGGAGGCCTGTGTAGAATATGCCAGGGAGGCCGCTGCAAAACAGAAAATCGATGTCTTTGTTCTGTGCTCGGCAGACGACGAATATCTGCCTGCTGCCCGGGCCATCATGGCGGACCTGAAGGCACATAATGTTCCGGTGATCCTGGCCGGCAATCCGGCCGAAGCCGACGAATTGAAGGCCTGCGGTATTGAGGATTTTATTCACGTCCGTCGAAACGTTTACGAAACACTGAGCGAGTATCAGAAGAGGTTCTGTGCATGAGACCGAATTTTGCAAACATATCCTATACGAAAGAGCCTCTGGCTCAGATTAGCGAAGAGGAATTTGATCGCCTTCTGGTAGATGATGTCTGGACAACGCCTGAAGGCATACCGGTAAAGCCCGTCTACGATGCTCGAGCCCTCACGGGGATGGAGCATCTGGACTATGCAGCGGGCATACCTCCGTTTCTTCGCGGGCCGTATCCTACGATGTACACCCTTCGTCCGTGGACGATTCGCCAGTATGCCGGCTTTTCTACAGCAGAAGAATCCAATGCCTTCTACCGTCGTAACCTTGCTGCCGGACAGAAAGGACTATCCGTTGCCTTTGACCTGGCAACGCACCGCGGATACGACTCCGATCATCCCCGCGTCGTTGGTGATGTGGGCATGGCCGGTGTGGCCATTGATTCGGTCGAAGACATGAAGATCCTGTTCGATCAGATCCCGCTGGATTCCGTGTCTGTGTCGATGACGATGAACGGCGCCGTTATACCGGTACTGGCCTTCTTTATCGTGGCCGGAGAAGAGCAGGGAGTTCCGCATGAAAAGCTGACCGGCACCATCCAGAACGACATCTTGAAAGAGTTCATGGTGCGGAATACGTATATCTATCCGCCCGCTCCGTCGATGCAGATCATTGCAGACATCTTCTCGTTCACCTCGAAGAACATGCCGAAGTTCAACTCCATCTCCATTTCGGGCTACCACATGCAGGAGGCCGGTGCGACGGCAGACATCGAGCTGGCCTATACCCTGGCAGATGGTATGGAGTATATTCGAACCGGACTGAAGGCAGGACTGAGCATCGATGAGTTTGCACCGCGGCTGTCCTTCTTCTGGGCCATCGGCATGAACCACTTTATGGAGATTGCGAAGATGCGTGCCGGTCGCCTGCTCTGGGCGAAGATCGTGAAATCCTTTGGTCCGAAATCGGCTAAATCCATGGCCCTTCGCACGCACTGTCAGACGTCTGGATGGTCCCTTACAGAACAGGATCCTTTCAATAACGTGACGCGTACATGCGTTGAGGCACTGGCTGCAGCCCTCGGACATACCCAGTCGCTCCATACCAATGCCCTTGACGAGGCCATTGCTCTGCCGACGGACTTTTCTGCCCGTATTGCCCGCAATACACAGATCTATCTGCAAGAAGAAACGGGTATTACAAAGGCCATTGATCCGTGGGCAGGTTCCTACTACGTAGAAACGTTAACCCATATGCTTGCACGGCGGGCCTGGAAGTTGATCGAAGAGGTCGAAGGGTTGGGCGGTATTGCGAAGGCCATTGAAACAGGCCTGCCCAAGATGCGTATCGAAGAGGCCTCGGCTCGTAAACAGGCACGTATTGACTCCGGACGTGATACGATCGTCGGTGTGAATCGCTTCAAGGCCGATCGGGAAAAGCCCGTTGATATATTGGCCGTTGATAATACGGCGGTACGTAATGCGCAGATTCGTCGTCTGCAGAAGCTTCGCGCAGAACGCAATTCTGCTGACGTAGAAGCAGCACTGCAGGCCATTACGAAGTGCGCGGAAACGGGGCAGGGCAACCTGCTCGATCTGGCCGTTCAGGCCGCTCGCAAGCGTGCAACGCTTGGCGAGATCTCTGAGGCCATGGAAAAGGTCTTTGGCCGTTATCGTGCCGTAATTCGGACGATTTCCGGAGTGTATTCGAGCGAGATTATGAACGATAGTTCGTTTCAAGAGGCAAAAGAGCTTGCCGACCGTTTTGCAAAAGCCGAAGGCCGCCGTCCGCGTATCCTTGTGGCCAAGATGGGGCAGGATGGGCATGACCGCGGTGCCAAGGTCGTTGCCACAAGCTTTGCCGACATCGGATTCGATGTGGATGTAGGTCCGCTGTTTCAAACACCCGAAGAGGTGGCGCGACAGGCCATCGAGAATGACGTCCATATCCTTGGTGTATCGTCGCTGGCGGGCGGACACAGAACGCTTGTCCCGCAGGTCATTGAAGAACTGAAGAAGCTTGGCCGCGATGACATCCTGGTCATTGCAGGTGGGGTGATCCCGCACCAGGACTACGATGATCTGTACAAAGCCGGTGTGGCTGCCGTTTTCGGACCCGGTACGGTCATCGCTGTGGCTGCGGCGCAGCTGCTGAAACTGCTGCTTGGTGAAGATCCGGCCACCCGTTCGGCTTGAGACTATGAAGGACGACCTGGATCAGGAAAGTCAGACGGATGAGGCGGCGCTGCACGTTATGGGTGGCGTCGAAACACCGCCAGCCCTGAATCCCGATCTTGCTTTTCGTTCGCGCATCAAGAGGCGTCGTCGTCCGGATGCCGCTACCCTGATTGAAGGCGTGCTTGCCGGTGATCGTGTGCTTCTCAGTCAGGCGATCACCCTGATTGAAAGCGAACGACCGGAAGATCGGGAAGTGTCTTCAAAGGTGCTTGAGGCTCTCATGCCTCATACAGGAAAGTCTCTGCGCATTGGTATTACCGGCGTTCCGGGCGTGGGTAAGTCCACGTTTATTGAGTCTTTTGGTTTGCATCTTGTGGAAGGCGGCCACAGGTTAGCCGTTCTTGCCGTGGATCCAAGCAGTGAACGGACACATGGCAGTATTCTTGGCGACAAGACTCGAATGGAACGGCTTTCGCGTGAACCGAATGCCTATATACGGCCGACCGCTTCCGGGACGACGGCGGGTGGTGTTGCGCGACATACGCGAGAGACGATTCTACTTGTTGAAGCGGCTGGCTTTGACCGCATTCTCATTGAAACGGTGGGAGTGGGGCAGAGTGAATTCATTGTACATTCCATGGTCGATTTCTTCCTGTTGCTTTCTCTTGCCGGTGCCGGTGATGAACTGCAGGGCATGAAACGTGGCATCATGGAGATGGCTGACGGCATCGCTATTACAAAGGCCGACGGCGACAACGTTGCACGCGCAAAGATGGCAGCAGCCGATCTGAAGCGTGCCCTGCATCTGTTCCCGCCCAGAAACGATGGCTGGGCCGTCCCCGTTACGCTGACCTCTGCCTTAACCGGAGAAGGCCTGGTGGATCTTGCAGCTATGCTGGAAGGCTATATCGAGCAGATGACAGAGAGTGGCTTTTTTACAGCACGGCGTCGCGAACAGGCCCTGTTCTGGATGGAGCAGGCTATCGAAGAGCATCTGAAGCAGGATTTTCATAAGACGGTAGCGGGGAGACGCGATGAGATTGCAGGCCGGGTGGAATCGGGTGAAATCAATCCCTTTGAAGCGGCAGAACAGCTCATTGCCCTGTATCATGAGGAATTGCGCAGCCGCAATTCACAGCAGCAGGCCTGACCGGGCCGAGAAGAGGATTCTATGAAAGACGTAAATGCCAACAGTGAAGGAAAGCGTAGAGCAGGCGAAGAGGCAGCCCGCCGCGTAAAGTCGGGTACGACCGTAGGACTGGGCACCGGATCAACGACTGCCTTTGCCATTGCCGAGCTTGGCAGGCGGGTGCGAGAAGAAGGTCTGAGCATCGATTGCTGCGTCACTTCCTTTTCCTCGCAAAATCTGGCATTGCAGGCAGGCCTGCGTCCGCTGCCCGTGGAATCGTTTGATCGTCTTGATATTTCCATCGACGGTGCCGATGAGGTGGATCCGCAGCTCTGTTTGATCAAAGGCGGTGGCGCAGCCCATACGCGCGAGAAGATCGTGCATGCATTGGCCGATGAGTTTCTGTGTATTGTCGATCCATCGAAGCTCGTTTCGAAGCTGGGAGCCTTTCGCGTGCCCGTAGAATTCCTGCCTGCCTCTATCAGGCTGGTACAGAGAGAGCTTCTGCAGCTTGGAGCTACGGAGTGCTCGCTGCGCATGGCCACCAGAAAGGATGGTCCCGTTGTAACCGATAATGGAAATCTGATTCTTGACGTAGCCTTTCCTGCCTTTGATCCCGTGAAGATGGAGCAGGCAATCAACGAAATTCCAGGGGTTCTCGAAAACGGTATCTTTGCCCGTTGCAGGCCATCAGAGGTCATTGTCGGCGATTCCGAGCTTCGTTTCCTGAAGCCATAAGGCCGGGTTGTTCGAAAAAAAGGATTGCCAGAGACAGCCGTTGCACGTCTGAACGAGTATGCGCTACGAAGAACGATCCCCTGTTACGGTTTTGCTTTTCACATTGGTGACGTGCGGGCTGTATCTTGTTTACTGGTACTACTGCTTTTATCGAGACCTGCATTCCATTACGGGACGGTCCCCCACAGGCCTGCCGTTCGCTGTCGATCTTCTGATCGCCGTTTTGACGGCCGGGCTGTGGGGAATCTACGTGGATTACTGTATTTCCAGGGATCTGCAGCGGATTCGACAGGCCAATGGTATCGATCTGCCGGACTCTACCACGCTTGTTCTTGCACTTGATCTTGTATCGATTTTCACAGCGTATCTGCTTTTTATCGTAACCAGTGCCATTCAGCAGGACGAATGGAACAAGATGTTACAGATGAAGAGCTCTTTTGACAGGCCTGCTTCGTAATGCCAGCAGGCTCCTTCAGCCAACTTCGGCCTCGATGATCAGATCGTTTCGGTGGATCACCTCGTAGGGCAGCGGCCTGCCTGCATCAATCGAGGCCTGGATTTCACGTGATCCTGCGCGAACGATGCCACGGCCCACGCTGCGGCCCTGTAGATCGAGAATCTCAACTACATCCGCCTGTGTAAAGCTGCCGCGGAGTTCTCGAATCCCCGCTCCAAGTAAGGATGACCCGCGGTGACGCAAAGCCTGCACGGCCCCGTCGTCGATCATGACGGCCCCGCGTGTACGGGCAAAGAGCAACCACATCTTGCGTGCCTTCATATGCGAAGGCTGCGTTGAGCCGATGATGGTTCCGATGTCTTCGCCGTGAAACAGAGACCTTACAGGCGCTGGATGCCGGCCAGGCAGGATGGCCACGCGAAAGCCCGTGCGCAGACCAAGCTGTCCGGCCCGGATCTTCGTGCGCATTCCACCGGATCCAGGTCCGGTCGGGCCTCCGGCTGCTTCAAGGGCATCGGCCGTTATGGATGTAAGTACCTTTACACGGCTTTCATTCATGAAGAAGCCATTTACGGATGTAAGCAGAATGAGCAGATCGGAATGTAGCAGGGCAGCACATGCAGCACTGAGAAGGTCATTGTCTCCGAAGCGAAGCTCTTCTGTGGAAACGGTGTCGTTTTCGTTAATTATGGGAACGATGCCAAGGCGCAGAAGCTCCTGCAGGGTATGCCCTATGTTCAGGTAGGCATTGCGATCTCGAAAATCCCTGGCCGTAATGAGAATCTGCGATACGGCAAGACCCTTCTCGGCAAAGATCTCTCCGTAAAGAGAGATCAGTCTGGCCTGACCGACAGCGGCCAGGGCCTGTTTACGCGAAAGGCCCGGATTCGATAAAGGATGATAGCCAGGCAGGGTTTTTCGAAGGACGGACCGTCCCATGGCAACGGCACCGCTTGACACAAGGATGACCTCGATTCCGCGACTGCGCAAAAAGAGAACCTCGTCGCGCAGTTTCTCGATCATGCTGCGATCCAGTCCGTTCGGTTCGCTGGCTTCGTTTGTTTTCGCGATAAGTCCGGAGCCGACCTTCAAGACGACCCTTTTTGACGTGGCAATGGCCTTCTGTAGTTCTGCCCGTTCCATTATTTCCTGCGGATCAGTCGCTCAGCATGTGTTTCATCTTTAAAAAGAGCGAAGAGCGTATCGAGAAATGCATCAAGGTTTTTCTGTTCTCTGGCCGAGATGAAAAGCACCTTGCAATCCTTCGCAAGGGGAGGGTCGAGCTCTGCACCTTTCTGTCGGAACTGCTCTTCTACCGTCTTTTCGAACTCAGCATCATAATCGGCCTCGTCTGCCTTGTTAAAAAGGATCAGGTAAGGCCTCTGTAAAAGGGATTCTGCGTATTTACTTAATTCCATACGCAGTATTCTGAACTCTGCTGTTGGATCAAGCGAGGCAATGTCCAGAACATAGATGATAACGTTAACCCGTTCAATATGTTTGAGAAAGGAAAGCCCCAGTCCTGCGCCTTTACTCGCTCCTTCGATAATCCCCGGGATGTCGGCCAAAATCAGACGGCGTTCGTTGCGTATCAGCACGCCAAGATTGGGATTCAACGTCGTAAAGGGATAGTCGCCGATGGCCGGGCTGTTATTCGAAACGGCAGCAAGCAGTGTGGACTTGCCTGCATTGGGCAGGCCGATCAAGCCTGCATCAGCGATGAGTTTTAGCGTTAAGCGGAGCCGTCGCTCTTCGCCAGGAAGCCCCGGCTGTGCATAGGCAGGTGCCTGGTTGACCGACGTTGCAAAGTGGGCATTGCCAAGTCCGCCCTTTCCACCGGTAGCAATGACGACCTGATCATCGGGATGGATCAACTCGCAGAGGAATTCGCCTGTATCTGCATCCTCTACAACGGTTCCGACGGGCACCTGAATGATAAGGGGAGGGGCATCCTGTCCGAAACGGCGCAGCGACCTGCCAGGCTCGCCGTTCTTTGCAGCAAAGAATCGCCGGGAAAGAAAGCGATCGAGTGTGGAAAGGGATGGATCGGCCTGGAGCAGAACATCACCGCCCCGGCCTCCGTCTCCGCCGTCGGGTCCGCCTCTGTCGACGTATTTTTCACGGTGAAAGTGGGATGAGCCCGGACCACCATGCCCGGCGCGCACTCCTATCTCCACCGTATCGACGAATTTCACGGACGCGACTGCGGGAAAAAAGAATCAGGCTACCGGATAAACCGATACCTTTTTCTTCTTACGATTGATATGTTCGAACGTGACCTTTCCGTCGACCAGAGCAAAAAGCGTATGGTCACGGCCCAGGCCTACGTTTGTTCCGGGATGAATCTGTGTGCCGCGCTGACGGATGATGATGTTACCCGCCTTGATAACCTCGCCGCCAAAGCGTTTTACGCCCAGACGTTTACTCTGGGAATCGCGACCGTTCTTTGTTGAGCCACCGCCCTTCTTATGTGCCATGACGTTCTCCTGCTTCCTCTTTCATTCATGCTTTCTCAGGCTAATGCCCGGGCCCGCAGGCCTTATAATGCCGTCGGCTTTATCGTGATCCGGAGGCGATCCGGATGCTGACTTTGAAGCCGTTTCAATGTCAGCAAGGTCGTTCCGCATAGTAGCTCCGTTGAGGCTTCCGGGCGGATCAGAATCGTAAGATCATCGTCTTCCCGTCTGACCTCGGCCGCTTTGATGACCTCTTCCAGGCCGGCAGCAAGGTTTTCCAGCAGTGCCGAAACGGCAGCACAGAGGATGTCACTGCCCTTTGCTGCCAGGCCTGCATGACCGGATGCATGCAATTCGACCAGCTGACCTTCGGAATTGCTGCGTAGCGTTATCTCAATCAAGCGTTGATTTCGACGACCTTCAGTTTCTGGAGGTCCTGTCGGTGCCCCCAGCTTGTTTTATAGCCGGTTTTCTTCTTATACTTGAATCCACGTACCTTGGGACCCCGGACGTCGGCCAGTACCTGGACCGTAACAGATGCGCCCGAAACGAAGGGCTTACCAACCTTCACGCCAGCGCCTTCACCGGCCAGAAGCACCTGCTCGATCTGGAACGTTTCACCCGGTTCTTTGCCGGTGCGCTCAGAGAGAAAAACCTGATCTTTCGTGATTTTGTGCTGCTTCCCTGCCAGCTCGACAATGGCGAACATAACTACCTCAGAATACCAGAATGGAAAGTACAGAAAAAGCAGGGTGCTGTACCGAGCAACTCATTTTTACGCAAATGCCTGGTTCGGGCTGCTGGAAGGCATTGGGGCGGATGCTCAGCCATTAAACTCCGGGAACGAAGACAGGCAGCGCTCTTCGGGGTGAAGTCCGGCTGCGCCGTAAAAGCAGGCTGAGGCGTAAATGACGGCCTGGGTCCGGTCAATGGCTGTGTCCATGAGGTTACCCTTTACCCATCCGGGGTGGTACGTGTCGATAAATCCCCAAACATCGGCCTGACAGACGGCATCGCTGTTGAGATCTGCTTCCGATGATACGTAAAGCCCTGCCATGAAGGAGAGATATTCTGCATAGGTAGAGTTGCGCGCCGCATTAAGCTGCGCATCGGTGAGACCGTGGTACAGCAAATGGTTTCGCCCTTCTTGAACAGGGTTGGCGATCGGTTGCCAGCGAGTGTTCGGATAGTCTGCAGCAGAGCGAACCTGGTCGAACCCCTGGGGGGAGAGCAGCGACGGATCGTCAGGGTAGGCCTGTACGGCTGCCACCTCATCCGAGCAGGCAGCACTCTCATACAGAGGAGCTTTCGATGCTATCAGCTCATGTTCTTTGCGCTGAATCTCAATGTAATGGCTGTATGATGTGCCGCTCCTTGTTTCAGTCGTGCAAAGCCAGGAGGGGATACTCATGATGCGGGCCCCATAGTCCTGGGGGCCAAGATACCTCAGCTCAGCACAGCCCCCCATCTCAGAGAAGCCGAGCAAAAGGGCAAGATCCTCGGAATCGCTTTCGAAGTCAGTCTTTGCTGTGCAGTGGCCCAGCAATAGCAAAAGCGAAAAAGCGACATGATATCGAAGCGATCCGACCGAGAAGTCGAGACCACGCGAAACCATAGCACTGTCAGAAGGATACGAGTCCCGGACTGCCTGTCAAGTGTATTCCTGTGGCCGGTCTGGCGATCGACCGAAGCGGCCCGCATTACAGGACCGTAGACGGATGAGTCTAAAATTCTGGTCCCAGCGTTGAGCAAAGCCGGGTCGTTGAGGGAGGGCTTGGCCCGTAATAGCATTCGGAAAGCACCACCTTCTTGATGGGGACGGACGCGTCTCCGATCTCGTTGGCAATCCATCCGGGGTGAAAGCTATTGATCATGGCCTGGGCCTGAGTTTCACAGGCTGGATTCCCGGAGGCCATTTCGATGATGTAGACGCCGGCAAGCAGGGAAATGTATTCGGCATAGGACGTTGCTGATGATGCAGCGATATAGGCATCACTCATAGCCCATTCATCCTTCAGGAAGTTCCTTGCTTCATTGATCGGATCGGCAACGGGAACCCATTGTGTAGAATCATAGTCGATGTCGTCCTTGAGGACGTCCATGGAAACCGGCTGTGATAGGGCGGGATCCAGTGGAAAGGCCTGAACGGCACTCACCTCGGCAGAGCAGGAATCTCCGGCATAACGCTCTGCTACCTGGCCGATCAGTACGTATTCCGACCTGGCGAGTTCCAGGTATTCTGCGTATGAGTTCCCCCCTTTGTTCTCAACGTTGCACAGTCGTGAGGGAAGCCCCCAGATCCTGGTATCATAATAGGGTGGAGCAGTATTGCTTTCGATTTCAGCGCAACCGCCAGTCTCGGCGAATCCGAGTAAAAGGGCCAGTGTTTCAGAATCTCCGGCAAAGTCTGCCCTGGCTGTGCAGCTGCAGATGCTCAGAAGAAAGAACAGGTAATATGGGCTGGCCCCCCGGCCGGATGAGGCATTCATTCGGGCATGGTTAGAGCCATCGGGACGAGCGCATCAAGTTTACTGCAGTGTACTCAAAAAAATACACTGTAGCCCTCCGGCAGAAAGGGAGGCTGGCTCGTATGTTCTGGCCAGCCCCGGCCTTCCTGTAGCGTAGCAGCTGCTGGAGGTGACAGAGGCTATCGTTTATCGACGATCTCGATGCCCGTGATTTTTGAATTGCCGTTGCCCGCCAGGATGATCTGGTCCAGTACCGGGAACGATTTGTCTTCCAGCTGACCGAAAAACGTGTGAAGGCCGTTCAGATGCGGTGTGTCCACCTGGTTGATGAAGAATTGCGAGCCGTTTGTATTCGGCCCGGAGTTGGCCATCCCCAGGGCGCCTCGCTTACCGGGAACGGAGGCAAGCCCTTCCTGGTAGCTGTAGCCATTCAGCTCCAGCACCTCTTTGACGGATTTTTCGGCAAGGGACCGGGCTTCACGTTCAACCTCGGCCCTTCGTTGTTGAAAGGTGGCCTCGTCTTCGATGCCCAGCTTCTTGATGGCGGCCATCATGATCTGGCGCTGGTAGTAGGGGGTATCACCGGCCTTCATCGTATCCAGGCCCAGGGCCGTGGCATCGATCTCATCTTCGAAGGAGTAGCCCGGTCCGCCTGTTCCGGTTCCCTGCGGATCGCCCGTCTGGGCCATGAACTGTGGGATGACACGGTGGAAGATGATTCCATCGTAGAAACCCTTCTCTGACAGTGTAACGAAATTCTCAACGGTCTTTGGAGCAGCTTCGGGAAGCAGTTCAACCACAAGATCGCCTTTATCGGTGGAAATGACGGCAAAAAGCCCTTTTCTATCTGGCACGGAAGCAGCTTTTCCCCTGCAGCCAGGCAGGGCAACCAGAAAGAAGGCAAGAACGGCCAACAGGGCTGTGAATCGGTAGCGAAGGAACATAGGGCGATGCGAAGGTCGTCAGGTAGCATGTAAAGAGGATTTTTGTTGCTCTGGTGTGATTCCGGCGAAGAGACCCGCTGTGTCGATCATCCCCCCTGTTCTTGGTTGACAGTGCTCGCCGCCAGAAAGAATTCCCCTATGCCCCGTCGTATTGCAGTTCTTCCAGGTGATGGTATCGGTCCCGAGGTCATGGAGGCCTCGTTAAAGGTTCTGAAGAAGGCCCTTGGGCCGACAGCCTCTGACTTTGAATTCGAGCAGGCCCTTGTAGGAGGGGCAGCGATTGATGCCACCGGATCCCCTTTACCGGAAGAAACGCTGAAGCTCTGCGAGCAATCCGATGCCATACTGTTTGGTTCCGTTGGAGGACCCAAATGGGAGCACCTTCCTCCCGTGCAGCAGCCGGAACGCGGTGCTCTGCTTCCGCTGCGAAAGCATTTTAATCTATTTGCCAACCTGCGTCCCGTGAAGCTTTATCCAGGGCTGATTCACTCGTCTCCACTAAAAGAAGAGCGAATCAAGGACGGAGTCGATCTGCTCATTATTCGTGAGCTCACCGGCGATGTCTATTTCGGTCAGCCCAAAGGGCGCGAAGGAGAAGGCGAAAACGAGAAGGCCTTCGATACAATGATCTATCATCGTTACGAGATCGAGCGCATTGCAAAGGTGGCCTTTGATTCTGCCGACCTGCGCAAGGGGCATGTGACAAGCATCGATAAGGCAAACGTTCTTACCAGCATGGTGCTGTGGCGCGAGGTCGTTTCAGAGTTTGCCCGGAACTACAAGCCGTCCCATAAGGCCGAAATCCAGCTGGAACATATGTATGTCGATAACGGCGCCATGCAGCTCATTCTGAATCCGTCGCGTTTTGATGTGGTTCTCTGTGGCAATATGTTCGGCGATATCTTAAGCGACGAGGCATCGGTGCTTGGAGGCTCGCTGGGCATGCTGCCATCTGCCTCCCTTTCCACACAGGGAAGCTTTGGACTGTACGAGCCCTCCGGCGGAACGGCTCCGGACATAGCCGGTAAGGGCATAGCCAATCCGGTAGCACAGATCCTGTCGGCAGCCTTGATGCTTCGTTACAGCTTTGGCATGGACGATGTGGCGAAGCGCATCGAGAAGGCCGTCGATCGGGCAATTGAAAAAGGCGCCCGAACCGGTGACATTGCTGCTCCGGGCGATGCGGTCATCGGTACTGAAGAGATGGCGTCTGCCATTATTGAGGGGCTGTAGCTCCCCGGGCACAGGAGGCACCATGCAGGCTAAATTCTTGATCTGTGATGATCAGAAGCTCCGTGTTCAGGAGCTCAGGCAGGTGCTCGGGGCCAATCCGCGCTACACCGTCGTTGAGACCTTCACGAACGGAAGGGACGTCGCTGACTGGGTAAAGCGGAATCCGGGGCAGGCCGATGTGCTGATCCTGGACATCATCATGCCCGTCATGGACGGCTATGCGGCCTTCTTTGAGATCAAGGAGGCCGACCCAAAGCTTAAGGTCTTCTTCGTCTCTGTCGAAAGTTCACCACCGCTTGTAAAGGATCTGGCTGCCCATGGAGCTGCCGGCTTTCTGCCAAAGCCGCTGAATCGGGAAAAGTTGCTGCAGCAGCTCAAGCACATAATCGGTTTTTAAGTTGCCGCCCCTTCTTTGCTTCATTATCAGTATCTATGTCCTCCATCTCGGTAGAGTCTTCACCGGCTTTGCAATCACTTCATGCTGATCCCTTCTTTCCGGGCGCTGTTCCGCATCCGGATCGTGCCAGTCGTCCCTTTGCTCCACAGATCGCTTCGGTGGACCTGGAACGGTTGCGACCACTGTGGCAGCAGGTGGAAAAGCCTGGGCGTTATACGGGTGGGGAGTTTGGCATTCCCGATAAGGATCCTGCAACCGCTCGTGCGCGGGTCGTTTTCAGCTATCCCGATACCTATGAACTGGCCATGTCCAACGAGGGGTTGAAGATCCTCTATGACCGGGTGCAGCGTCGCGAAGATCTGTATGCGGACCGCACGGCCCTGCCCTGGCCGGATTTCGGAGCGCTCTTACAGGAAAACAACCTGCCGCTTTACAGTCTGGATCGCTTTTTGACCGTTCGTTCTTTTGATGTATGGGGCTTTAACGTAGCCCATGAACTGCACTATACAAATCTTCTCTATGCCCTGGACCTTGCGCGCATTCCGTTGCTTCGCGTGCAGCGCGGTGCCGAAGATCCGCTGATCATCGTCGGTGGAACGGCGGTGACCAATCCCCTTCCTCTCATGGCATTTGTCGATGGCATCTTCATGGGAGACGGAGAAGAAGGGATTCTCGAGATTATGGATCTCGTGGCTGAAGCCCGCGAAAAGGGCCTGAGTCGCCTGCAGCTTCTGCAGAGCCTTCATGCCGTGCAGGGACTGGTTATCCCCGATCTGTGGGATGTAAAGGTCGATGAAAATGGACCGCATTACATCGGTGAGCGCGTAAGCAAGCGCACCTACCGGGCCCCGGAATTTGCCCGGCTTGAGCACGTCGTTCTTCCGAATCTTGCCATTACCCAGGACAGGGCTGTTGTAGAGGTGAATCGCGGATGCGGGCAGGGATGTCGTTTCTGTCATGCAGGCTTCTGGAAGAGACCTGTAAGAAACGCACAGGTCGATCGTCTGGTGGAGATAGCCGAGCACATGATTCGTAAAACGGGGGCCGATACGTTAACCCTGCATTCGTTATCCATCGCGGACTATCCCTGGCTGGAAGAGCTTGTCATTGCTCTGGCACAGAAGTTCGGGCCCGAAGGCATCTCTCTTTCTGTCCCTTCTTTGCGGGTGCAGGTCCGTACGATTCCCATTCTCGAGATGACATCGGGCATTCGGCGATCCAATATTACCTTTGCGCTGGAAGCCGGCTCGGAGCTGATGCGCGAAAGGATTCATAAGAAGTCGTCAGAAGAAAACCTGCATTATTTGATCCACCTGGTCTATGAAAAGGGATGGGAGCTGGTCAAAGTATACTTCATGCTTGGCCTTCCAGACCGCGACGGCCGCGAAGTGGATGACCTGATTCAGTCCATCAATGCTCTTGGAGAACTTGCGCAGGCCCATGGCCCGAGAAAGAATGCGAACGTTGCCGTATCCCTTTTCGTTCCGAAGCCGTTTACCACATTTCAGTGGGAAGAGCAAAAAGATCCGGCCTTTTTTGAAGAGTCCATTGCAAAGATCAAGGCTGGAATGAAAACCCGCCGGGTGAGACTGAAGCATCCTTCGCCCTGGATGGCATGGATCGAAGGCCTGCTTTCGCGCAGTGACCATCGTGTGGCCCCGTATATCCTTGAAGCCTATCAGAAAGGGGCGCGGTTCGATTCATGGGATGACGGATTCAAGAAAGAGGTCTGGCAGTCGGTCTATGAGTCGATTCCGCAAGACCTGAGCGATCTGTGGATGAAAGGGCGCCCGGGCGGCTCTCATGTGCCCTGGGAAGATGTGGTGGAAGGCATCCCGCGAGAGAAGCTTGTTCGCGATTTCGAGAAGTTTGAATCCATCAACGAAGAAAACATGAATCCGGCCCGCAAACAGGAGTTCAAGGCCTCGGATTTTCCGCCGGAACTTCTGCAGCCGGTGGAGATCTCACCTGAACGGTTTAAAACGAAGCACTACCTGCAGCTTGTGTTTCAGAAGAAAGATGCCTTTGCCTATATCAGCCACCTTGATACCATCGAGGTTATTCGGAAGGCCCTGCGTCGTATCCGGATGCCCATGACCTTTTCGCAGGGCTTTAACAAGCATGAAAAGCTTCATCTTGGTGGATCCCTGCCCATCTATTTCCATTCGCAGAACGAAAGGGTGGTGGTGGAGCTCTATAATGACATCGATGTAGAAAGCATGAGGACGGCACTGCAGAATAACCTGCCCGCAGGCCTGGTGCTTCGTGATTTTACTCTGCTTGATCGTTTACCTGTCCTGAAAACGGGAACAGAACGATATGCCATCTATTTTGTCTCACAGGAAGAGGCAGAAGGCATATACGCCCGCTTGCAGCAAGCGCCGGAAAGCATGGAGTTCGAAAAGCGCGATAAGAAATCGAAAGGCAGGCTGAAGAAGCGCGTCAGTAAACGACTGGCATCGGCTTTAGGCGATATCGCTACAGAGGCCTGTGGCGAAAGTGAAGGTTATGCGAGCCGGGTCACCTTTTCGATCGAGTCGCCGGAAACAGGGGCGATCTCGGTCACCGATCTTCTTTCCCGATATCTTGAGCTGCCGTCCAGTCGATGGAATGTAGACATCAAAATAGAGAAGATCGTATAGCTACCGGTCAGCGGACGTAAAAAGGGAGGGCCCGGCGGGGCCCACCGGTTGAATCAGGCAGCCTCCTGTTTTTTCGAGTTCTCGAAGCGAATGTTGCGTGCCAGGATTTTGATGCGGCTGTGGTTTTTCCCCTGGTCATCCTGCCAGCGTTCCTGACGCAGGGCGCCTTCAACGGTAACCCTGCTTCCCTTCACAAGATATTTCGCGCAGTTTTCGGCCAGCTTACCCCAGGTTTCGACGGGAATGTAGCTAACGCCGTCCCGATCTTCCCTGCCTGACGGATGATTGATGGCAACGCTGAACGTCGTGAGGCGTTTGTTGTCGCCTACGATCCGCGCCTCCGGGTCGTGTGTCAGGTTGCCGTCAAAAAGCACAAAGTCAATGTTCATCATGCGATTCTCCTTCAATGCCGGGTGGTATTCTGCTTTGAACGGGTAAAGAAATGGTCGAATGGGCCCAAAAAAAGCTGCGGGAGCGAAAAAAAACGGGCAATGGCTTACCACAGAGGGTATGATGCCACTCTTTACAAAACGCACGGTTCTTGATGGTTTCTCTGCTGCGCAGAGTGCCATCATCACAGAAGAAAACCCCTGTAAGCAGGTTGTGGCTGCAGCCGGAAGCGGCAAGACCCGGACGGTGATCGGGTTAACCAGACATCGGTTTGAGGCAGGTCTGGAGCAGCCCGGTCGCTTTCTTATCCTCAGTTTCAGCCGCAAAGCCTGCGGAGAGATACGGGATCGTCTGCCTGCATCCCTGCACAGAGCTGTTGAGATTCGCACGTTTCACAGCTTCTGTTATAGAAGGTTGCTGGAACTGCATCCGGTGCTCAGCCGGTCTTCGTTTCGCATCCTTGAAGAAGAAGATCGTAATGCCTTCCTGGCTCGCATCCTGCGCAGGCATGCCGATGTGATCGGCGGAGTTCCCTTTTCCCTGATCATTAAAAGACGCGACATATTCTATGAGTATTTCCCGGAGCTGGCCATGAAGACGTTTCGGGCTTTCCACGCATACAAGCGCGAGAACGATCTGCTTGAATATGATGATCTGATTCAGATTCTTCTCTGGGGTCTGCGTCGTCAGGAAAGCTGGGCGATGCACATGAAGTCTCTCTATGATATGATCCTTGTCGATGAATTCCAGGATACCGACCCGGAACAGCTCGAGTTCCTCAGGCGAATGCAGGTGCCAAGGCTTATGGTTGTCGGGGATGACTGGCAGGCAATCTACAGCTTCAGAGGAGCAACGGTACAGCCCTTTCTCGATTTTAGAAAGCTTTTTCCCGGCACCGCGCTTTATCCGTTAACCGAGAACTATCGAAGCCTGCATCCCATTGTGCGCGGAGCAAGCAATGTGATCAAGCATTCGTCGCGACAGATTCGCAAGAAGGTGCAGGCCGTGCGGGGGCGCGGACCGAATTTTCCGGTTCTGTCACTTGGCCTTCGGCCGGGAGAAGAGCCTGAATTTGTGGAATCGGTTCGCAGGCATGAGCCGGTCATTCTTACGCGAAGCAATTTTCGTCGTGATCTGTGGATTGCGGCTGGTTTTCCCGAACAGAGGATTATGACGATTCATCGTTCGAAAGGCCTGGAGTTTCCTGTCGTTCTTCTCGATGTAATGGGAGGCTGGAGTGGCGAAACATTTCTTACAGACGAAGAGATCCGCATTGCATACGTTGGCATGACGCGTGCCGAGAATCTCTTTTGCTGCCTGCATCGCGCCGTTTATCCGGAACATGCCATGGAGCGAACTGTATATGAGGTGCTGTTTCGGCCGATCTGTCGTTCCGTGTCAGTGAACCAGCTAAAGGACTTTCTGTGGCGCGAACAACAATACCGCTTCGGCTAAGGCCTGCTCTGGCTCAGGAGGCCCTCGGCTGTTTGGGCGAGGCCTTCATGCCTTCAATGAAGTAGTCGATGGAGTTTTCTGCAAGCCTGTCAAGATCCTGCTTCAGAAGCGTAAGGTTACGCCTGTGAAAGAGGACAAGGATGCCGTCGAGGATGGCCCACAGGCCCGTTGCTGCTGCGCCGGAGTCGTTGATCGGAAACTCATGTCTGAGGATACCTTCGCGTACAACTGCCTGAACAAATTTGATGACATCGCGTGCTTTGCGGTCAATTTCCCGACTGATGCGAGAACGATTTTCGCGCAGCTCCTGCTCGGTCAGGTTCAGGATGGCAATGATGTCGAAATACTCGGGATTCTGCCTGTAGAAATCGAGATAAGCCCGGGCAACGATGCGCAGCTTTTCGGTGGAAGAATCTACAGCGGCCGCGGCCACAGATTGGCGCAGATGCTTTTCGAGAAGACCGATGCCTTCCAGAAGGACGCACTTATAAACATCTACCTTATCTTCAAAATAAAGATAAAAGGTTCCTATGGAAAGGCCGGCCCGATCGGTGATTTCTTTAATCGTGGCATTCTGGTAGCCTTTCTCGAAGAAGGTGGACCGAGCGGCATCGAGAATTACGTTCCGTCGCTGTTCACGGGCCTGCTCGGTGCGAGCCCTTTTAAAGCTGGAATTCGACTGGTTTTCCATCGGAGCTTCAGACCTAATTGAACAGGGTTTCAGGTAAACCCTTTTTTGTGATACCACCTTCCGAGCTGTGGCACTGAGGTAAAGGAGTTCATCTTCCTCTTGACATGTGCAGGAATGAAGGCAGCCTTCGCCGATGGACTCTATTCGATGGATCGATGCAGAAATGCTTGAGGACCTGACGGAGCAGGCCCGAAAGACTCCTCGAGGTCGTCTGAATCGAAACTTTCATCATACCCTCGAAGACAATCCGCATCGCTTTCTGAACGCCCTTTTGCGCGGCACCTATGTACGTCCCCATCGTCACCTTCACCCTCCGAAGGCGGAGTCCTTTGTGGTACTGAGTGGAGCCCTTGTATTTCTGATCTTTGCCGATGATGGCAGGATTCAAGAAGGCAGGCTGCTTGCTGCTCGGGATTTGTTGCAGAACAGGGATTCAGAGCCAGGCTTTTCTTTTCACAGAGAAAGACAGCGTCTGATCCTGCCATACAGGGATGCCGTGGCAACAGGAGTGGATATCGATCCAGGCATATGGCATACGCTGTTGCCGGTCACCGATTCAGCCGTCATCTTTGAGGTAAAGCCAGGGCCGTATGCTCCGGCCGATGATAAGGAGTTTGCCGAATGGGCCCCGGCAGAAGGCCATCCCCGGGCAAAGGACTATATGGACGGTCTGTATCGCCAGTGTTATGCTTCCTGAACGTCGCGCCGATCTACTGCACCATAGCGCAGCCCGAAGGCAGCGATCAGGCAAAGACCGGTGGCCATGACAAGGCCGATAACCGGAACCAGCAGAAGGGTAAGCCAGGCCAGGCCAAGACCCAGGGATTCCGGACGCATGGTTTTGAGTTGCTGCATTCGATCCCGGCTGCGCGGAAAGTCCCTTTCAAGCAGCATGTCAAAGACGCCTCGTCCAATAAAGTAGGCGTCATAGATTACAAGAGGCACGGTTTGAAACGGCCCAAGCGGCAGCGTGATCAGCATGAGCAGAAGCATGCCGATAACCTGCCCGAGGGCACGAACAGAGCCGAGCAAAGCATTCCCGATATCGGTTAACAGGGATGTCTCTTTTCGCTGTCCGAATCGCAGCCGTTCCAGGCGGTCCTGAAGCGGCCCCAGAAAAGGCAGCACGACAAGGGCGGTAACGATGCGGTAACTGATGAGAAAAAAGAAGATGGCCGGGGGAAGGGCAAGAATCCAGACGTAGGGTAGTGCCACATCGGCGATCGTTCCCGGCAGCAGCAGAACGAGCCATTCCAAAAGCAGCACCGTTGCATAGAATACTCCGACGGCCAGTGCAAAGCCTGTTACCAGGCTGAAGAACCCCGGCAACAGGAAGAAGGACCAGAGCCGGTGTGCGCGAACGATGCGCAGCGATTGAAAGACGGCCAGGTAGGCCCGGACGGTCCTTTTCCAGCTCATTCAGACGCCTTCAGACGCCAATCAGCTCACCTGTAACGGCACGAATTCGGTTCGATTCGTCCACATGAACGACGCGGGGCTCATAGTCGTGGGGAATCTCATTGGCATCGTAATGGGCGTAGGTGATGATGATGATCTTGTCGCCTGCATGGCCCAGCCTTGCAGCCGCACCGTTCAGGCAGATCGTTCCACTTCCCCGTTCGCCTCGGATGGTGTAGGTTTCAAGGCGTGCACCATTGTTCACATTGACGATGGCCACCTTTTCGTAGACCTTGATGCCAGCAGCATCGAGTAGATCCTCGTCCACGGTCAGGGAGCCCTGGTAGTTCAGATCGGCCTCTGTTACCGTTGCACGATGGATTTTCGATTTGCACATCTCAATCAGCATGATCAACCCTCCACCCGAATCCGGATGCCTGCACCCGTCTTCTATTAAGAAGGACCGGTTTGCAGAAAATACAATCATTTTCCGGTCTCAGTTTCGGTCATGTACCGTCAGCTGCCCATACTGAAAACGAAAAAAGTGGCCTTCTGGAGCGGAGCGCAGCCCGTTTCAGGGTGAAAAGGTTTTTTTTGCTGGCAATTCCTTCGCATCGGTGCAGGCTATTCCTGCGATGGATCCCAGCTTAGAGTCAGACTCAAAATCACCTTCTACTGCTGAGGGCACTTCTATAGAAGTGAAGCCTCTGCCCCTTACCTCGGGGCGGCGGCGTGGGAACCGCCTGGTGCGGTATGTCTACCTTTCACCGGATCTGGATGCCTCGGCCTTCGAGGGGATGGAGGTCCGGCGAATCGATGATCCGGAGCATCGCGCAGAGCCTGCGTCCATTGTGGATCGCTTTGTGACCGCTATCTGTATCGTCAGTGAGGATTACGCAGACAGTAACGCTGCAATGCTACAGGAATGGTTGAAGGGCATTTTCGCGCGAGAAATGCTCTTTCTGATCCTGTGCAAAAGAGACAGAAGCAAGGAATCCTTTGAGGGGATTCCGGCGGAGCTCATCTACCTTGTCATTCCATCAGAAATACCGGGCCCTCTTCTACGCCAGCTGGTGGAGAATGCCTATCGCGAAATGTCTCTGCGCCTGGACCGCCTTGGCTATCAGACACGCCTTGAGTTGAGTCTGCAGGATATGCGCCGGATCATTCGCATCGGTCAGCTCCTGTCCACAGAAAAGGACTTTGAGGTGTTGATCGATAAGATCCTGCAGGAGGCCATGGGAGTTGTCGGTGCCGATGCCGGTTCCATCTACGTAACGGAGCCCTACAGCGGCGAAAAGCCAGAATTTCTGCGCTTTAAGAAGTCAGCCCTGCAGCTCAATGCAAGCGAGTTCTTGCTTCCAATCGACTCTTCTTCGATTGCCGGTTATGTGGCCTATTCGGGCGTGCCGCTGATGATACCGGACTGCTACGCACTGACAGGCAATGAGCCGTATCGCTTCAACAGCGAATACGATCAGCTGCATCAGTATGTTACGCGGTCGATGCTTGTGATTCCGATGAAGAATTATCGCAACGAAATCATCGGAGTGATTCAGCTGATCAACAAAAAGCCTGAATCAGGGCAGCCGCTTACTTTCGAACAGATGCGGGATGGTGAGGTGCTGCCTTTTACAGGTCATGACATGGACAAGGCACTTGCGGTGGCCGGACAGGCTGCCGTTGCTATCGAGAACAACCGCCTGATCAATGATATTCATAACCTTTTCGAGGGGTTTGTAAGGGCCTCCGTGACAGCAATCGAGCAACGGGATCCAACAACATCAGGACATTCCTTTCGCGTTGCTGAGTATACGGTAGGACTGGCCGAGGCAATCGACCGGCTTTCATCAGGCCGTTTTCGACATCTGAAATTTACCCGTGAACAGATTCGTGAGATTCGTTATGCCTCGCTTCTGCATGACTTCGGTAAAGTAGGCGTTCGTGAGCAGGTGCTTGTGAAGGCCAAGAAGCTGTACCCGGAACAGTTAAACGAGATACGCTGGAGGTTCCGTTATGCGCGCAAGGCCCTGGAGCACAGCTATGCTCAGAAGAAGTTATCCTACCTGAAAGAGAACGGAGACATTGGATTTCAGGAATACGAAAAATACATGGATGCCGAACTGGCACAGAAGATTGCCGAGCTGCAGGGGATGCTCCAGATTGTAGAGCTGTCGAACGAACCGAGTGTGGTGGATGCTGAATCCATCCTGCAGATCGAGCAGATCGCATTAAATCGTATTCGTCTTGATGATGGATCGATTATTCCTTTTCTCACCGATAACGAGCTGATGAGCCTTCAGGTCAGGCGTGGGAACCTCGATCAACGAGAAAGGCTTGAGATCGAAAGCCATGTAACGCATACCTACCGTTTTCTTGTACAGATCCCGTGGACAGGCGATCTGAAGCGAGTTCCCGATATCGCCTACGGACATCATGAAAAGCTAAACGGTTCGGGTTATCCACTTGGACTCAATGAGCCTGAAATCCTTCCACAGACCAGGATGATGACCATTGCAGATATCTACGATGCTCTGACAGCACCCGATCGGCCCTATAAGAAGTCATTACAGGCAGAAGAGGCCCTGGATATCCTGAACAAAGAGGCCCGGGACGGCCATATCGACAAAGACATACTGCAGATCTTTATTGAGGCCAGGATCTTTGAACGACGAGGAGAAGGATTTTACTGAGATGAGAAAACAACGGCCTGCCTGATAGGGTCGGTACTTCGTCTCATAGCTGTCATCAATAAAAATATAGAAAGAATTGATTTGCTTTCCCCTCTTCTTTGGGCTACTGTTGCTGCAGCGAAGAGAGGAATTTATGAGCAACCAAAAATGTCCATTTCATACGACAACAGGCGGTGCGCCGGTTGTCGATAACCAGAATACGAAGACGGCCGGCCCCCGTGGGCCCGTGCTTCTTGAAGACTATCATCTGCTTGAGAAGCTGGCCCATCAGAACCGGGAGCGCATTCCCGAGCGTGTCGTTCATGCAAAGGGCTGGGGAGCATTTGGAACTCTGACGATAACCGATGATATCAGCCGCTATTCCAGGGCGAAGATCTTTGCACAGGTCGGAAAAAAGATACCGATGCTTGCCCGATTTTCGACGGTGGCCGGCGAGAAGGGAGCGGCCGATGCAGAGCGGGATGTACGTGGATTTGCCCTGAAGTTTTACACCGAAGAGGGCAACTGGGATATGGTCGGCAACAATACGCCGGTCTTTTTTATCCGGGATCCTCTGAAGTTTCCAGACTTCATCCATACACAGAAACGCCATCCAAGGACCAATCTGCGAAGCAACACGGCTGCCTGGGATTTCTGGAGTCTGTCCCCGGAAAGCCTGCATCAGGTAACGATACTGATGAGCGATCGCGGCATCCCCCTGAGCCCACGCTTCATGAACGGCTACGGAAGCCATACATATAGCCTCTGGAACGAGAAAGGCGAACGCTACTGGGTGAAGTTTCACTTCAAGACACAGCAGGGCCATAAGACGCTGACGAATGAAGAGGCAGAGGCCGTTGTGGCGAAAAGCCGGGAAAGCTACCAGGAGGATCTGTTCTATTCGATCGAAAGCGGAGAGTTTCCGAAGTGGACGATGTATGTGCAGATCATGCCAGAAGCCGATGCCGAGAAAACGCCCTATAATCCCTTTGATCTGACCAAGGTATGGCCACATAAGGATTATCCGCTGATCAAGGTCGGCGTGATGGAGCTCAATCGCAATCCGGATAACTACTTTGCAGAGATTGAACAGGCGGCCTTTTCGCCGAGTAATGTCGTGCCAGGCATTGGATTCTCTCCCGATAAGATGCTTCAGGCCAGGATATTCAGCTATCCTGATGCACACCGTTATCGTCTGGGAACGCATTACGAGTCCTTGCCCGTGAATGTTCCGAAATGTCCGGTGCATCACTATCACATGGATGGTTCGATGAACTTCTTCGGGCCGAAGACGGGAAATGTCGATGCCTATTATGAACCGAACTCTTTTGGCGGAGCCGTGGCCACGGAAGATATATCGGAGCCTCCGCTGCGTATTTCGGGCGATGCAGATCGTTATGACCACAGAGAGGGTAACGACGATTTCTCACAGCCACGAGCACTGTTTGAGCTTTTCGATGCCGGGCAGAAAGAGCGGCTTTTTTCGAATATCGCTGCTTCTATACGCGAGGTTCCCGGTTTCATTATCGAAAGGCAGCTGAAGCTTTTCGAACAGGTGCATCCGGATTATGCGGCCGGCGTTCGAAAGGCACTTGGCTGAAACAGGGCCGCAAGTTTGATGTAAACGAAACCGCGATGCAGGAGTTGCAGGGCCCGGCCTTCCGGGCCTTTTTCTCGCTCTGACAGTGCTGGCCTGATCGCCGGTAGGAATCGTACGAAGGAGTTCGCTGATGGCTGAGGTGATTCGAAAGGTGAATGGCGTGGAGATCTGCACAGAGGACTTTGGAGATCCGTCCGCTCCACCCATTCTTCTGATCATGGGAGCCACAGCGTCGATGATGTGGTGGGATGATCGATTCTGCCAGGCCCTGGCAAACAGGGGGCGGTATGTGATTCGCTACGATCATCGTGATACGGGGCGATCTACCGTCTATGAACCGGGACGACCTGCATATAACGTCATTGATATGGCCGATGATGCCGTATCGCTTCTTGAGGCCTTCGCGCTGGATGATGCTCACCTTGTGGGCATGTCTCTGGGCGGCATGATTGCCCAGATTGTGGCCATCAGAGATCCGGATCGTGTGCGCAGCATCACCGCTCTGTCTTCAAGCGTGTGGGACGACCGCCCGGAGTTGAGGCAGATGGACGAACGGGTCTTTGCTCACCAGGCCACCGCTACGTCCGTGGACTGGTCTGATCGGCGTTCTATAGTGGAGTTTATGGTGGAAGGATGCAGGATTCTGAACGGCTCAGCGCACCCTTTTGATGAAGGTGCGATCAGAAGGATCGCCGAAAAGGACATAGAGAGGGCTGACAATGTGCTCAGTATGTTTAACCATGCGCAGCTTTCGGGTGGAGAGCATCTGTATGGTCGATCGGTTGAGATTGGCTGTCCGTTTCTCATTGTTCATGGCACGGAAGATCCGGTACTGCCCCTGGCCCATGCAGAGGCTTTGCATGCCAATATTGCCGGCTCCAGCCTGCTTACGCTGGAAGGTGCTGGCCATGAGTTGCATGAGGCCGACTGGCCGGTGATTCTTGACGCGATTGCCGAACATACCGATACGTGAAGAAGGCTTGACGTCGAAGTGGCAAGGGCGACGAAAAGGCATGGGAAAACATGCCATAGCCATTCTTACCAGCCTCTTCGCTGTTGCCATCATCCTTGGTTCCTATTACTTCTCAAGCCCGGAATGTGTTTCCGGTGATTGTGAGAACGGATGTGGCGTCCAGGAACAGGCCAGCAAATTTCGCTACGAAGGATGCTTCCGAAACGGGAAGGCTCACGGAGAAGGAGTGTTTACGTCTACAAACGGGCATTCCTATACGGGCGATTTCGAAAACGGTCTGAAGCATGGCATGGGCGTCTATCGTTATCCGGACGGTACGGTATACGAAGGTCAGTGGGTGAATAACAAGCGGGAAGGGCATGGCAAACTGAGCAAGAATGGCACCGTTCTCTATGATGGAGAATGGAAGGATGATGTACCTTTAAACAGGGCAGAAAAAGGTCCTGGAAAGTAAGCGACCATAACCGGACGACAGGACTGCTGTTGCCCGGAAAGGTTGCTTTTTTTTAGTAAATGTTAGCGTACAGGCCAAAAACTGGTTTTCAGTGCGCCCGGTCAGGGCCAACTGGCGGCAGCGCCGTTGCGCAAGCCATCGCTGAGGAGCAAACATGACACAGAAGATCATCTGGACAAAAATTGACGAAGCGCCCGCTCTTGCGACGTATTCGTTGCTTCCTATCATAAAATCGTATACCAGAGGAACCGGCATTGAGATTGAAGTGCGAGACATTTCTCTGGCCGGTCGTATTATTGCTGCCTTTCCCGACTATCTGAAAGATGACCAGAAACAATCCGATGACCTGGCCTATCTGGGAGAGCTTGCCAAAAAGCCAGAAGCGAATATCATCAAGCTGCCAAACATCAGTGCCTCCGTTCCTCAGCTGGAGGGGGCCATCAAAGAGTTGCAGGAGCAGGGATACGCAGTTCCTGATTATCCGCGCGAGCCCGCCACTGAAGAAGAGAAGGCCATCCAGGCCCGTTATGCCCGTGTTCTGGGCAGTGCTGTAAACCCTGTTCTGCGTGAAGGAAACTCTGACCGACGTGCGGCAAAGGCTGTAAAAAAATTCGCCCAGAAGAATCCACAACACTCCCTGAAGCCCTGGACAAAGCCTTCAAAGGCACGCGTGGCCACGATGAAGGAAGGTGACTTTTATGGCAGCGAGAAGTCGACGACCGTTCCTTCTGCCGTAAATGTGAAGATTGAATTTGTTGCAGACGACGGACAGACAAAGGTCCTGAAAGAGAAGCTGCCTCTTAAGGCCGGCGAGGTAATCGATGCTGCTGTTATGAACGTTGCTGCCCTGCGTAAATTCTATGCAGAGCAGATCGAGGCATCGAAAAAAGACGGAACGCTGCTGTCGCTGCACCTGAAAGCGACCATGATGAAGGTCTCTGATCCCATCATGTTCGGTCATGCCGTGTCTGTTTACTACGCCGAGGTTCTCGAAAAGCATGCCGACACCATCAAGCAGCTGGGAGTGAATCTGAATAACGGTATTTCCGAACTGTATGCACGTATTCAGTCTCTGCCAGAAGAGAAGCGTCGCGAGATTGAGAACGACATCCAGCAGCTTTATACCAAACAGCCGCCGCTGGCCATGGTGGACTCTCGCAAGGGGATTACCAATCTGCACGTTCCCAATGACATTATTATCGATGCTTCGATGCCTAACGTGATTCGCGACGGCGGAAAGATGTGGAATGCCAAAGATGAGCTGCAGGACACCGTGGCCATGGTTCCTGACCGTTCCTATGCAACGATGTATCAGGCAATTATCGAAGATTGCCAGAAAAACGGTCAGTTCGATCCGTCGACCATGGGCAGTGTATCCAACGTAGGGCTCATGGCGCAGAAGGCCGAAGAGTATGGATCGCACGATAAGACGTTCGAAATGGATGCGGCCGGTAAGGTGCGGGTCGTGGATGAATCGGGCAATGTGCTGCTTGAGCAGAACGTGCAGCAGGGCGACATCTTTAGAATGTGCCAGACGAAGGACGAGCCCATTCGCGACTGGGTGAAGCTTGCCGTAACCCGCGCTCGTGCTGCCGGCGTGCCCGCTGTATTCTGGTTGGACAGCAATCGAGCTCATGATGCGGAGCTGATCAAGAAGGTTGAAGTGTATCTGAAAGAGCACGATACGACCGGACTTGAGATCAAGATCCTTGATCCCGTTTCGGCCATGCAATTCTCTCTGGAACGTATCCGTAAAGGACAGGACACGATTTCTGTAACGGGTAACGTTCTTCGCGATTATCTGACCGACCTGTTCCCGATTCTGGAGCTGGGCACATCTGCGCGTATGCTTTCGATCGTTCCTCTGCTCAATGGTGGCGGTCTGTTCGAGACGGGAGCAGGTGGATCGGCTCCGAAGCATGTGCAGCAATTTCTGTCAGAAGGCCACCTGCGCTGGGATTCTCTCGGTGAGTACTGTGCTCTGGTTGCCTCTCTTGAACACCTTGCGGCTCGGTTCAAAAACGAAAAGGCTGCAGTACTGGCCGAATGCCTGGACCAGGCCGTGGGGGCTTTCCTTGAGAATGGACGTTCTCCGTCCCGTAAGGTTGGAGAACTGGATAACCGCGGCAGTAACTTCTATCTCGGCCTTTACTGGGCTGAAGCCCTGGCCGCCCAGGATAAGGACCAGGAATTGAAGACTCGCTTCTCGGCTATGGCGAAAGCCTTGAAAGAAAACGAAGCGAAGATCATCGATGAGCTGAATGCAGCACAGGGCAGCCCTGTGGATATCGGTGGTTACTATCATCCCGATGATGCGAAGGCCTCGGCTGCGCTGCGTCCCAGTGCAACGCTGAACAACATCATCGATTCTCTCTAATATACCACTGTATGAGTCTGATGATAAACCGGAGGTAATCCCAATCTCCGGTTTATTTCTGTTCATCGAGTGCAAAAAATATCCTTGGCAGCTGTGTCAGGTTTGATACAGCTGCTGTCAGGATGACAGAGAAGGTTGTTTTTCTAACCGGGGCGGCCGGCGCAATTGGGTCCGCTACAGCGGAGAAGCTGGCAGAGCGGGGATGGACTCTCTACCTCGTTGATCTGAAAAGCAGAAAAAAGGATCTGGAAAACCTGAAGACCTCCCTTCCGGGATCGCATTTTGTCGATTCTGTCGATCTGCGTGATAACAGGTCGATCCACAGTGTGGTGAAGCGCTGTATTGCGCGTACCGGCAGGGTGGATGTCCTCATCAACAACGCAGGGTTGATGCATCCGGCTCCGCTACTTGAAACAACGGACGAAGAAATCGACGATCAATTGCAGACGAACCTTTACGGAACATTGCATCTGACCCATGCCATGCTTCCTTCGATAATTGAGAGTCGTGGCAGTATTGTTTTTGTATCATCTCTTGCCGCAATCGTTCCCGCTCCCATCCATTCTGTATATGCAGCAACCAAGGCAGCCGTTCGCAGCCTGTCGTTGAGTCTGCACTTCGAGCTGCGTCCTTATGGAGTGAGTGTGAGTTGTGTTCTGCCTGGAACCGTTTCAGGGCCTATGACCAGCCGCATGGCCCGGCGTAAAAGTTCGCCTATGGCCTATGTGAATCCTCCCATTGAGCCGGTCAGTGTCGCTGCGTCGATTGATGGCGCTGTATACTCTGGAAAACCCGAATTCTACGTGCCGTATAATCAGGGGTTGCTTTCCAGGCTGGGAGTGCTGTTTCCCGATCTGCTGCATATCATCTATCCGGCGATGGCAAAGAAAGGAAAACGGAACTACGAAGCATGGAAGGCAAGCGGTCTCTTTGCAGCAGAGGAGAAGAACAAAGGATGAGGCGGAGGTTTCGGGGTGGTTGGTCGGCCGTTTTGCTTCTGTGTGGAACCGGCCTGTTTGCCGCTCCCATCGATATAACCTCGTTGAGGGGGGACCGACCGATTGGAGAGCGAACCGAGATCCTGGAAGATCGTTCCGGTCAGCTCGAAGTATTGCAGGTACTGAAAAGCCAGGACTTTCAAAGGCCCTCGGAGGCGGTGCCAAATCCCGGCCAGACGAATTTTGCTTACTGGTTTCGTTTTCGGCTGCAGAACAATTCTGAAGCTGTGGTGGAGCGCCTGTTGGAGGTCGATTACAGCAATATTGATGAGGTGGATTTTTATCTTTATTCAGGAGATCGGCGTATTCGGCATGAAAGGACAGGCATGTCCATGCCGTTTGATACGCGTCACTTTATTCACCGAAACTTCGTCTTTCCAGTCAGTGTGCCACCTGCCACGGAATATACGGTTCTTCTGCGCTTGAAAACGAGTGGAGGGTTATACGTTCCGCTCTATCTGTGGACGCGCAGCGAGTTTTTGCAGACCTATGCCAATGTACAGCATGGCCTTGGCATATACTACGGAGTCATGCTTGTCATGATTCTGTACAATCTGTTTGTTTTTGTTACGGTAAAGGACAAAAGCTATCTGTACTACGTTCTGTATATCGGTGCTTTTCTTGGTATTCAGCTTACGTTAACCGGACATGGGTTTCAGTATATCTGGCCCGATCTGCCGTGGCTGCAGAGAAATGCCTATGTCATGTTTACAGGTATCTGTCTGTCATCCTTGATAACCTTTTCCAGACGATTCCTGAACGCAGAGCAGATCGTAGGCCCGCGAATTGAGCGGGCGGTGAAGATCTACGGATATATGCTTCTGGCCCTGATAGGATCGGTGTTCATCGTTCCACCCGAGGTTTCTGTGAAGATCGCTTTGCTGTTTACCGTTCCTGTTCCCGTGATTGTTATGGGGCTTGCCATAGCAGCACTGATAAAAGGCTTCAGGCCTGCGCGCTATTTTCTATTGGCCTTTACGGTGTTGATTGTTTCGGGGCTGGTTGTTGCCCTGCAGTTTCTGAGTATTCTTCCTTCTTCGTTCTTAACCGACTACGGCCTGTACGTTGGCTCTGCGATGGAGGTCATCCTCCTTTCCATTGCTCTGGCTGATCGCATCAATGTGATGAAACAGGAAAAAGAAGAAGCACAGGCCAGAGCGATTGAAATGCAGAAGGTCTTAACAGAATCGTATGCCCGGTTTGTTCCCCGTGACTTTCTGTCCATGCTCGGAAAGGAATCCATTCTTGATGTAAGGCCTGGAGATCAGGTGCAGAAAGAGATGGCGGTGCTGTTCAGCGACATCCGATCGTTTACAACCCTGTCCGAGCAGATGACGCCGGAAGAGAACTTTAACTTTATTAACGCCTATCTGGGAAGAATGAATCCCATTATACAGAAACATGCAGGATACATCGACAAGTATATTGGCGATGCCATCATGGCTCTTTTTGAACGGAGTATTATCGATGCCATTCGCGCCGGAGTTGAGATGCAACGCTATCTACTTCAATACAATGAGACAAGGGCGCATCAGGGTTTTATGCCCGTGCGAATCGGCATTGGAATCCATTCTGGAACGCTGATGCTGGGGACCATCGGTGATGAGGAGCGTCTGGAAGGTACGGTGATTTCAGATACCGTGAACCTTGCTGCCCGGATCGAGAATCTTACCAAGGTATACGGCGTACGGATTGCTGTAAGCGAAACGGCTGCACTGTCCATTAACGAGAATGGCAGCAGCGATCTGCATTACCGGTTTCTGGATCGAGTTCGGGTGAAGGGGAAGGCGAAGCCCATCTCTGTGTATGAGGTGTTCAGTGGCGACGAGGATGAGGCGATTGCGAAGAAAATGGAGACGCGCAATACCTTTGTAAGGGCTGCATCGGCCTTTCATTCTCGACGTCTGGCTGAAGCACGGGAACTTTTTGAAGAAGTGGCCGAACAATTTCCTGAAGATACGGTTACACAGCTGTATCTGAACCGCCTGATGACATTATCGGGCCGGGAAGGCAGCCATGCTGACATGCGCTGGCAGCCTGCTGAGGGAAGCGATGGCAGATCGTAGTTCTTATGGATAACCAAAAGCCTGGATACGGTGATTACCCGTGTCTACGACAATGACCCTGCCATTGCTATCGACGGAAATACCCTGGGGACCGTTGAACTCGCCGTTTCCAGCACCCGCAGTCCCGGCGCTACAGCCAGAATAGCATACAGGGACTCCCGGCCCTCCTACATCCCTGCCCCACATGCGCAGAAAGATACCATTCGCAGCGAACTTTTGAATGCGGTTTCCGTCGGCTACGTAAATGGATCCATCGGCAGCCACAGCGACGTCACGAGGAGAGATGAATTCCTGTTCTGCTGTTCCTGTAGTCCCTGATGAGCATCCGCCTGTACAGATAAAACCCGTGGCTCCGTCGACGCCCTTTCCCCACATCTTCAAAAAGGACCCGGATGTATCAAAATGCTGTATACGGAAGGTCGTGGGTTCTGCTACCCAGAACGATCCGTCGGTTGCCACCCCATTGCCCTCGGGCGATGTAAACTGCCCTTCTGCCGTACCGGTTGTTCCCGTTGAGCATCCTGCATTGCATATGTCGGTGCCGGCTCCTCCCACATCACGCCCTAAAACCAGGATGGGAGTACCCGACGCCGTATCGAAGATCTGAATCCGCTCTGCTGCTTTGTCGGCAACGATTAAGCGATTGCCTGAAAGCCCCAGATCCGCTATATCACCCGGGAACAGTCCTTCTGCAGCGCCAGGACCACCGAAATCTGTGATGAACGTCCCGGCTTCATCATAGACCATGATGCGCGGACAGGGCGCTGCAAGATGGCGGTCGGCAACGTAGACACGCCCCCCTCCAACGGCAATGCCTGACGGGGTATCGAGATGTGGCTGTCCGACTGAACAGTCTCCCAGTCCACCCGAGCAGAGGGGACCGTAGCAGAAATGCGTTCCCGCTCCACCTACGTTCTGTCCCCACATGACGTTGAATGTGCCATCGGGCAGGTAGCGGTTAACGCGAGGCTGATAGTAGGTTTCCGAAATGAAGATGTTATTGCTGCTGCCGATCCCCGACCATTGCGGAAGATAGAAGTGCCCGGCATTGCTTCCAGAGGCGCCCACGGCATAGAGAAAGCCGAATCGACGGTATGTGGTGCTCTGCACCGGGTCGGTGCTGCCATCAGAAAGGACAGCAAGCACCTTCACGGTGACGATCTCGGCCAGGCCTGAATCGGGAAGGACGAAGGGCGTGGCGTATACGCTTGAGGAGGTGGTCGGCGTCGTTCCGTCCGTGGTATAGTACAGGGTGGCCCCCGGGTCCGGATGGCTCATGGATACGGTGATCTCTGAGTCATAGTATCCACCGGCAGGCAGAATCGTAGCCACATTGGCCTGCTGGCTGGCGCCTGTCAGACCTGATGACAGAGAAGAGAACAGTGCCAGTTCGCATTCTCCAGACTCACAGGGCAGGGAGGGCAGGCAGCCCGTGGCGAGGAGACAGGACAGTAATAGGAGCCTGAAGAGCGGATTCAACTTTACCACCTTGCTTGTTGATATTGGCCTGAACAATTACCATTTATGACTTAGAAGCGATTGTCAATCGAAAATATTGAGAATTAGCCGATTCTTAGGCTGCATAGATTGTTTGTCGGGGCCGACAATTTATGCATGGTGCACGAGCTAACCGTTTCTTTGCAGAGTATCAATGAAACGTTGAATCTGCCATCTGTTGACTTCCCACTGTACACAAGTCAGTTGATGAACCTGGCCAATCAAAATGCACAGGCCACTCGGCCGAGGATTGTTGGTAATATGAGTGAACTTGTTCAGGAATTTGGGGGGCGAAATTTCGATCAGTGGGTCTCCTGGTATACCGAAAGGCACCCGGACTCGATCCATGAGGCGACTGAGAAAGTATTTGCTATGCTTCAAAAGCTAAAGCATGCAATGGATCTCATTGACAAGGAGATGGTAGAAAAATGGATTCGTGATCTTGTGCTGAACAAGACCTTTGCAGGGTTTCGTTTCCAAGAGGCGATACTCAAGGACGTCGCTACCGCTTTGCGCAGCCATTATCGGATGTCCGATCGTTACGACGAATCTCAGGGAATTGATGGATATATCGGAGAACAAGCTGTGTCCATAAAGCCCGTTAGCTATAGGGCCAAAAGCATGTTGGCAGAGAGTATTGCTGTGCCGATCATTTTCTATGAAAAGATTAAATCCGGGCTGAGAGTCGATTATACGCAGGTCGTAGAAGTGTTAGAGCCGTAAAGCAAATTGCGCTGGCTTCTGCTCTTCCAGTATATCCGCAAGAGATCGTCTCTCGTAGAAGCCAATCCATCGGTTACCCGTGTCTGTACACTGCCGTAAAAAATGTAGTTGCAGGTGGCGTTCCTGCATTGTCATAACAGGGAATCCAAAAAAATCGTTCCAGTATCGAATTGGCTTACCTTGCGACTTCCTGGTTTCTATGAAAAGCATGTGATTTCGGATTCGGTTAGCGTTGATATCATTCAATGATCTCCAGGTTGTCGTCATCTGTTTCTGGACCAGAGGGCGTAATGATTCATCAATGTCAAAACCAATGGAATGTCGTTCCGCCGCCAAAGCTGCCAGCATGGTTGTACCGGTGCCCAAAAATGGGTCAAGCACAGTATCGTGGCGTAAGGAATACATGTTGATTAACCGATAGGCGAGTTCGAAAGGAAACGCGGCTGTTCGATCTCTTTTCGTTCCAGAAAACGCTTGTCGAATCCCTTTGAGATCCCAGATGTCAGAAAACCATGTATTGCGTTCTTCCCAGAAGAAGGCCGATTGCGCGCGGCGTAACCGTTCTTCTGGCGTCTTAAAGGAGCGTTTCCCTTCTTTGCGGAAGATTAGAATGTACTCGTGTTCGAGAGTAACATAGGCACCTGCGGGCAGCATACCACTACCCATGAATTTGTTGGGAGCGTTGGTCTGTTTGCGCCAGATAATATTTGGTAGGTTGCGAAAACCAAGAGAGAGGCAGGTTCGCAGAATACGCGAATGGTTAGAGTAAAGACGGAATTCTTTGGCTATGGAGCGCGTGGCATCGCCGATATTGATACACAAGAATCCCCCCGGGCGCATGACACGGTAGCATTCCTGCCAAACGGAGTCCAGCAGGCGATGCATTCGTTCAAAGCACTCTTCAGGGTGGCGATCAATTGATGTGGCATCAAGCGCCGGATCCTGTTCGGCAAAGCTAGCATCCCACATCTCAATCATAGGATATGGAGGCGAAGTGACGATTAGGTCTACCGAACCGTCGTCTATGGCACTCATATCCGCGGCTGAACCAGAAATCCAACGGTGTTCCGTTTTCACACATACAGAATAGTAGACGCTAAATATTTGTCAAGTGGCTTGTGGACGGCTTCAGAAGCTGCCTGAGCAAAGGACGTTCATCCTGAATTCGCGGTGATGTGGTTCGCACCTCATGAGAGTCTGATCTGTGAAGCAGAGCGGCTCTGGCGTCTCAACTTATTGAAACCGGGGCTCGGCGGTCGATAGCAGGCATCTCATCCCATGTGCGTCCCTCCAGGAGGCGACCAGCTTTCTTCTTGTTGTAGCCGCCCCATTGTTTAAAGAAAAATGGGACATTATTCTTGATGCATTGATCGCGAATATCTACCACCCAACGAACATCAACAGGTCTTGCTTTCGGCCCGGATTCCCCCCCCACTATGACCCAGTCAATGCCGTTAAGATCAAGGCTCGGAAGTGGGCCCAGTAATGGTTCCAGTGACAGGAATTTTACGTGAGCATCGCAGGCTCGGAGGTGGTTAATTCGGTAACGAACGTCAGCATTTTCAACGCTTACGCCCATCCAGATGTTCTCAGCCCATGGGAGTAAATGACTGACTCTTTTGAGTCGATCTGAACGTTTCGTAAGCAATTGAAAGCTATGCCAGAACGCGCGTCCCATAACATCGAAGACCTGCTGGATATACTCCAGAGGGACCTTTTCGTGGAAGAGGTCACTCATCGAGTTTACGAAAATATTTTGTGGCCTTTTCCATTTGAATGGCAGCTCAAGCATTTGTGGTTGCAGAGTAAGGTCAAAGCCATTGCGATAGTTAGGTTGTCCCATCGCCTGCAGCCGGACGGCCATTCGTTGGGCGTAGCAATTTTTGCAACCGCTACTGATCTTTGAGCAGCCAGTCACCGGGTTCCATGTGGACTGTGTCCATTCGATTTCTGAACCAAGAGCCATCTCATATCTTATTTAAAATGTGGTCTGCAATCTTCAAGGCAATTTGCGCGCCAGCTGGATTAGCCGCTGCGAAGCAGAGCATGTACATTGGATTATTGGTGCTATTTTTGAGGATGGCTGGATTGGGAGATACCGCTTCGAAGGTTTGCTGTAGACGTTCCAAAAACCAGCGTTGCAGACCGTCTATACTTTCCTTAATAAGGTGTTCCTGCCTTTCGCCGAAAATATTTTCCTGATAGTCCACAGAATAGAGTTTGCTATACCACTCACCAGTTCCAAGACAACGTGTAATCCTGTTTTCCCATGATTCTTGGATACGGCCAGATTTCGGTAACATTCTGTTCAGCCCAATGCCGAGGGGGAAAAGATACCACATGTCTACAGCCCGTGTGCGAGCGATTGACTCAACCGTTGTCCAGTCCACCTGCATTCCATATGGGTCAAGGAAGATTACTGCTCGCCTGTTCGACCAGTCCATCTTGCATAAGTTCTGGAGTTCCTTGTTAGCTTCGCCCTGCTGTATATGGATCATTGGTCCATACTCAGGGTATTGGTGGCGCAGTTTCTCCAGTTCTTTACATTTTTTTGCATCCTTTTCGATGAAAATCCATTCATCGAATGGTGGATCTGTCTCCAGAGCAATTGAGGCAGATCCTTTTGACTCTTTTGCCGGTGAACCAGGGCCTGAATCTACAGGCTCATCGAACAACGAAGGGGGCGGAGGGTTGGTGGATAAGTCGATGAAGCCTGAACCAGCAAATGCATCTATATAAATTTTTTTAAATGGCTGATTCTTTAGGGCGGTTGTATAGGCTGTTAGATAGTCTTTCAGAATGCGGAGTTTCCGCTCCGTCCAGTTTCCGCCGAATCTATGTGTTGCACCATCCATATTAAGCACCTACATCCAATTCTACAAGGTGCTGCAAATGTAAAGATGTCAATAAAAAATACCTGGAAAAATAGATGCGTGAACGGTCTCGTTCGTCGCCGGGGGAGCGACCAGATTCAAAGAAAGCGGGCCGGCATATACCGGCCCTTCCTGTTAGTCTCCGTTTATATGATCGATCAGGAAATCACGCACCTTATCGAGCGAGATACGCTCCTGCTTTGTTGAATCCCGATCACGCATGGTGACGGTGTTGTCGTCTTTTGTCTGATGATCGATCGTTATACAGTAGGGAGTTCCGAGTTCATCCTGTCTGTAATAGCGTTTGCCGATGGAGCCGGAAATGTCGTAGTCTACAGGGAAGACCTTTGACAGGCTCTTGTGCAGGGCTTCGGCGATTTCGGGCAGCCCATCCTTCTTTGTTAAAGGAAAGATACCGGCCTTCACGGGCGAAAGAGATGGATGCAGGCTGAGCACTACACGCTGCTCCGGACTGCCTGCGTTTTCTACGCGGTATGCATCTGAAAGGATAGCCAGGAACAGGCGGTTTACACCCAGGGCAGGTTCGATTACGTAAGGCACGTAGCGCTCCTTGCTTTCGGGATCCTGGTAATCAAGATTTTTGCGAGAGAACTCCATATGCTTTCGCAGGTCATAGTCTGTGCGCGATGCAATCCCCCACAGTTCGCCCCAGCCAAAAGGAAAGTTGAACTCGATGTCCACCGTCCCTTCTGAGTAAAAGGCCAGCTCTTCGGGTTCATGGGCCCTGACGCGAAGGTTCTCTTCTTTTATGCCTAACCCGTGCAGCCATTTTATGCAGTAGTCGACCCAGAAATCGAACCATTCCTTCTGGGTTCCCGGCTTGCAGAAATACTCCATTTCCATCTGTTCGAATTCCCGGGTGCGAAACACGAACTGGCGCGCCACGATTTCATTACGAAAAGATTTACCGATCTGCGCCACACCAAAGGGAATGCGCACCCGACATGTGTCGACGATGTTCTTGAAGTTGATGAAAATCCCCTGTGCCGTTTCCGGACGTAGATAGACGGTCTGGTCTGAGCCTGCTGTGGCGCCCATCTTCGTCTCAAACATCAGGTTAAACTGACGTGGTTCTGTGAAGTCCCGGGCGCCGCAGTTCGGACATTTCAGTTTGTCCTTTTCTTTTTCCATGATCTCGCGGATGGCGTTTAGATCGAGTTTGGAGCCGTCGATGTCCAGGGCATCTTCAAGGAACTTGTCGGCGCGAAAGCGTGATTTACAGGCCTTGCAGTCAAAAAGCGGATCGGTGAAGCTATCCACATGGCCGCTGGCCTTCCAGACGTCGGGATGCAAAAGGATCGATGAATCCAGTCCAACCACGTCGGCACGATCATGAACAAAGGCCTTCCACCAGGCATTCTTGATGTTGCGCATTAGCTCTGCGCCATAGGGGCCATAATCGAAGGTATTGGAAAGACCTCCGTAGATATCAGAGCCCGGATATACGAACCCCCTGCGTTTTGCAAGGGCTACGATATCCTTCAGCGATTCTTCTGTTTTGTTCTTCTTTTCGGCCATGATTTGATCCTGTAACTGCTTTGGGGAAGTGAGGGTTCTAATGCGTTCTTTTTTAGCAGGCTCTCGAATCAATCGAAAAGCGGTTCGGATAGGCAATGCAGACGAGAATCCCGCAGGCGTATCGTAGCAGTGCCTCCGGGAGCAGGATGATGCCGGCGATTCATGCATTCAGGAGTGTAAAATTTTATGTCGGCTTACCGTTATGAGACAGAAAAAGTTACAGGGTCTCTTTGCATCCAGGCCGAAATATAGAGTAAACACAGAGGAGAACGGCCTTGGCAACGAAGAAACAGGCGCAACAACGCGGTTCATCGGATCTGATTAAAGAATTTCAGGATTACCTGCTTGTAGAGCGGGGACTGAGTGAAAACTCCATCTTTGCTTACTCATACGACATAAAAAAATTCCTGGATTATTTGCAACGGTTCCAGAAGGGCAAGGCCGTCAACACCGTCACATCTGAGGACATCGTCGGCTTTTTGAAATATCAGCAGGACATGAATATCTCGACGCGATCGAGGGCAAGGGAGCTTGCTGCCCTGCGACAGTTCTTCGGCTATCTTCGAGATGAAGGGCGCATAAAGGTCAATCCAGCCGATAAGGTGGAACCACCTGAGATCCGTCGCACACTTCCGGATTACCTGACCGTAGAGGAGATCCGTCTTCTGTTCTCTGTTTTCGATGAGAATGATCCCTATGAGATTCGCGACCGAGCCATCTTTGAGATGATGTACTCAAGCGGGCTGCGTATCTCTGAGGCCTGTGCGATAAAGCTGGCCGATCTGGATATGGAGAACCTGATGGTCGTCGTCAGGGGCAAAGGCGGTCGGGAGCGACTCATTCCCTTTGGCGAACAGTCCAGAGGCGTGATCGAGGATTATCTGCAGAACTCCCGCGAAGTGATCCTGAAAGATCGCGAAAGCGAATATCTTTTTATCTCGAAGAAAGGGGAGAGCCTGAACCGCAAGTCTGTATGGAGGCTTCTGAAAAAATACATCTCCAGAACCGGCATTACAAAGACGGTAACTCCTCATACCTTCCGGCATAGCTTTGCCACTCACCTGATCGAAAACAATGCCGACCTGCGCAGCGTGCAGGAGCTTCTCGGTCACCTCGACATTGCCACCACCCAGATCTACACACACATGGCAGCAAGCCATCTAAAAGAGGTGCATCGCAAACATCATCCGCGAGGGTGATAGATCTACGAATCTGAAATGAAGGCTTGACATCGGATGGCAATGGATGATTGTCATGCCGATGTCACCAATGATCTTCGTTCAGCTGTCCGTCGGTGTTTACGCCGTCCTTACTGTGGCTCCGGTTATTTCAGCCTTGACTGATGAACGGTCGACGTTCTGAAAGAGTGGAGTAGAACGGGTTGGGTGAAATACTTCAGATTCACTGGATGAGTGCCGGTGGCATCTTTGGCTGCATCTGGGGCCTTCAGATTATCTGTGCGCGGGCCGGACGTGACCGAGCCCTGGCCGGTGCTTTGATCGTGGCAGGCATCTGGCTTCTTGCAGGTGCCTACGTTTTCTCCGGAGCGGCCGCTCGCTGGCCCCCCCTTTTTCTATGGCATCTGCCACCCGTTTACACCGGTGGTCCGCTGATGTTGCTGCACTATCGCAGGCTTTTCGGGCCGGCGCATCTTTCCTGGTATCACTGGGTACTACCCATCCTGTCCTTTTCCGTACCCGTCTTTTTTCATTTGCACAGCGAAATGGAGCAGCGTGCCTTTTTCGAGCGTGGCATACAGATAGAAGATCCGATGCACCTCTGGGTTGCCCTGGGAAATGCAGGCACAAAGCTTTCGTTTCTTGGCTACCTGTTCTCGATTGGCTGGCATGCCTACCGGTCCACCGGCAACCTGCGGGCTCTGCTGACGTCAGGGTTGTTTCCGGTCTTTTTCGTGTACCTGCTCCTTTTTGTGGACCTTCTGATCGGCCTGGTCGGCTTTCTCACTCCCGACCTGCTCCTGCTTCGCCTGAGCGCTCTTCTTCTGCCCGTGAACCTGTATGTCTTTTTCGTGCTCTCAGGACGCTATCCGGATGCCGTGCATGGCCTGCAGGAACAGATGGAGCGACGCCGAAGACGGCGTGCAAAACTCGGAGACCTGGACCTGGATCAGATGAGTCTTGATCTGGAGCAGAAGATGCGCCGGGAAAAACTGTATGCCGATGAAGACCTGACCCTGGCCACCCTGGCCCGCGAACTGGGAACAACCGGGGACCGGTTGTCCTATCTTTTGAACGTTCATATGCAGCAGAGCTTCTCTGACTATGTCAATCGCTGGCGTGTACACGAGGCCTGCCGGCTTCTGGAAGAAGATCCGGAGCGAACCATCCTTTCGGTCGGCTTTTCTGCAGGCTTCAATTCACGATCTTCGTTTCATCGTGCCTTTTTGAAGGTGATGGGCGTTTCTCCCCGGGAGTATCGCCGCAGAAGGACTGCTCGTTCCTGAAAAAACATATTTTTCCTTGTCCCATTCCATAGAATGGGACGACAGATGGCTACCACTGTGTATACTCTGTAGTTCAGATAAAAATATCCCCTCCCTGCACAGGGATTCAATAAGGAGAAGGTTCATGACGATGCAAATGGCAAAAGAGGCACCGACCTCGCAAAGGGCGGATGCAGCACATCGCAGTGTAGCGCATCTGTTCCTCGAATCTGCAGAACGGTATGCCGGGCAGCCGGCCTTTGGTACCCGTGAGGGCGGTCATTTTCAGATGACCACCTATGCGCAACTGCGTGAGCAGGCAGAATGCCTGGGCACAGCCCTGATCGACCTCGGCTTGAAGCCACGGGACCATGTGGGCATCTTTGCCGAGAACCGGCTGGAGTGGATCCAGGCCGACCTGGCCGTTCTTCTGGCCGGTGGTGCCGATGTACCGCGGGGCGCTGATGTTACCGATCCTGATATTCTGCACATCGTTCCACATTCCGGGATGCGCTTCCTGTTCGTTGAGAATGTGAACGTTCTCGAAAAGGTACGCCGTCATCCTGATGTTATCAAAGGGCTGACGCTGATATTGATGAGTGGAGAGGACCCTGATGTGTATGCGCAGGGAGATCTGATCCGTCGTGGTCGTGAACTCCGTCAGCAGGGGGATCGCCGCCTGGAGTCGCATCTTGAACAGATCAATGCCGATGACCTGTTTACGCTCATCTACACATCAGGGACTACGGGGGCGCCGAAAGGCGTGATGCTCACCCATGCCAACATGCTTTCACAGCTGGAGCGCATACCCATTCCCATCCGGCCCGACGACCGCGTTGTGTCCATCCTGCCCGTATGGCATATCTTTGAACGGGTCTTTGAGATGATTGCCCTGTCGCGTGGTTGCTGCACCTATTACTCCAGCGTTCGTTCCCTGCGTGACGACATGCGGGATGTTCGGCCCACGTTTATGGCCTCGGCACCACGTCTGTGGGAAAGCGTCTATTCCGGCATCCTTTCGAATATTGAAAAGGCCTCGCCGGTGCGTCGCGGGCTGTTTTCGATCACCCTTTTTGTGTCGCGTCACTTTCGCGGTGGGCTGAGATTTCTGAAAGGGAATGAGCTCGATCTTACCGGGCGCCCGATCGTCGTTTCCGCATTGCGCGGTCTGTGGTCGCTGGTTGAGGTTGTTCTGTTTGCCATCCCCTTCATTTTGCTGGATCGTATTGTCCTGAAAAAGATCCGTGCAGCCACGGGCGGTGCGCTTCGCGGTACCTGTTCGGGCGGTGGCGCCCTGCCGTATCACGTCGATCTGTTCTTTAACGATGCCGGCATTCCCGTGCTGGAAGGATATGGCTTAACCGAAACATCTCCTGTGCTTTCGGTACGTACCCCGGATCTTCTCGTTCCCGGTACCGTCGGCCCAATGTATCCTGACACAGAGCTACGGATCTTCGATCTGAATACGGGTGAGCTGATCTATACGACCGAACCCGGTGGTCCGAAGCGTCGGGGTGTAAAAGGCGAGATACACGTGAAAGGGCCGCAGGTTATGAAGGGCTACTACAAGGATGCTGCGGCCACGGATAAGGTGCTCAAGGATGGCTGGTTCAATACCGGAGACCTGGGCATGATGACCTATAACGACTGCCTGAAGATTACGGGCCGATCCAAAGAGACGATCGTGCTTCTGAATGGTGAAAACGTTGAGCCTGTGCCGGTTGAAAATGCCCTTCTTCAGTCGCCCTATATCAGGCAGGTCATGGTTGTGGGCCAGGACAGGAAATACCTTACGGCCCTGGTTGTACCCGAGATCGAGAAATTCCCGGGCCATAAGGACTTTACAACCCTGGCCGTTGACCCGGAAGCCCAGGGCATGATCCGCCATGAGATCCGACGCCTGATTTCGGCCGAGCATGGCTTTAAGAGCTTTGAAAAGGTGGTGGATTTCCGCCTGTTACCCAAGCCCTTCGAGCAGGGAGATGAGCTAACAGGCAAGCTATCCGTAAAACGCCATGTCGTAACCGAGCGCTATGCAAAGCTGATTGAGTCAATGTACGAGTAGGAGGGCTCGTTAACCTTCGCCGGATGTAGTTTTCTGAGCCGTAGCCACGGCATCAGAATTGATATTCGCGATCAGCGAAAGCATCAGTGCATTACGACCGGCTTCGAACCTGTCCTGGTTTTCAATGATGAAGCGATCAAGCATCATCGCCAGGACAGGATCCGATGTGTAAACAAAGATGCGCTCAAAGGGCCCGGGCCGTTCTGCTTGCTGTTCATCACGAATGTCCAGCAGAGAACGGATGCGGCGGAAGCGGGCAAGGGGCAGATCCTCGGCCGTAGAAATACCACTCAGGTCAGCCGGACTGCATTCCATAAGCTCGGCCGCTTCGAGAGGATTGCCGCGATGTGCGGGGACGTTGGATCGTGGTCCGGGAGCACTTTCAAAGGTTTGCTTTACCAGCTGCCGTAGCAGATGTTCCAGGCCTGCTGAGGCTGCTGTGGTCAGCAGATACAAAGAACGGCCACGGATTCGGTGCTGCAGGGCCGTCGGAGCAAGGTGCTCTACAGGCAGAAAGGTGAAGCCCTCTACAGAATTGACATCGACGAAGCCAGGATCCAGCAGGGACAGGGACTCCGTAACATCGAAGCCCTTTTCTGATCTGTGGTCCTGCCAGTAGCGAAACACCCATCCCGGATCCCTTACTGAACCGGCATAACCAATGCGGGGGTCCTGTACCCGCCAGGAGGCCTGTTTCCCAAAGATTCGACCATCAAAATCAAAGATCGCTGCTTGCTCCATTCTTGTTGTCCGTACCTGTATCTTCTCTATTTTCGAGGCATGAGCGGTTTGTGAAAAGGCTTTCCCGGAAAAATCTTCAAAAAAAACTGGATCTTATGAAACGTACGGAGCTGGAACGCAGAGAACGTGAGCTGAGGCGCTCGGCCAAGAAGGTTGAGGTCCTGGAGCGGAAGTCTGCCCGTGCCCGTCGAACGGTTGGTCAGTACATCGACGACCTTGCCGGTCTGTTCCGCTACGATGCAGAAGAGATCTTCAACACGACCGATGATCTGAACATCCTTGAGCTGATCGAGCGTATGAAAGAAGATCTGCCTCAGAAGCAATGGGAAACCGTGCTGAAGAAGGCCGTTAATCGTACGAAGGTGAAGCAGGCTGCCCGGGCCGTGCAGGAGCTCTCTACCTTTCTTGCAGAGGAAGCCACCGTTTGACCCTGTTGATTGTGGGCCTGGGAAATCCCGGGCCGAAATACAGCCATACCCGACATAATGCAGGATTTTTGTTCCTGGATATGTTTGCCGAAGACGTGCAAGCGGGAAGCCATGGCATGTCGGGAACGGTCGGGGCCTTTCGTGAAAAGTTTGGTGGGCTCGTTGCCGAGCTGCGGGATTTCTCGTCCGGTGATCGGAACATTGAGCTGATTACGCTTTTCAAACCGCTTTCCTATATGAACTGTTCGGGCCGGCCTGTAAAACAGGTGGCGGATCATTACCGTATTCCTGCCCGGAACTGGCTTGTACTTCATGATGAGATCGATCTTCCCTTTTTAGACATCCGCCTGAAAGAAGGGGGAGGCCATCGTGGCCATAACGGTCTGCGAGACATTATGTCTGTGAACGGTACAGGCGATTTTGCCCGCATCCGGATAGGTGTGGATCGCCCGGCAGACGGTGCGGTGGCCGAGTACGTATTGTCGCCTTTCTCGAAACAGGAAAAAGATCGATTTCCAGAGGCCAGTAGTATTGTAAACCGACTTGTCAGCGAATGGCTGCGAAAAAAGGCTGAAGCGCCATGAGTGTAACAGCGTTGATCTTTGCCACAGTAGACGGCCTGGCCATCCTCGCAGGCGCCTGGTGGATTAACGGCCGTTACAGGCTGGCCCTTACATCTGTGCAGGAAAAGCAGGGGGGAGTCCTCTCTTACTACAGAGGCCGGCTTGACGAGGTCTTCAAGGGCAAAGGCCGCTCTGCAGAGCATATCGTCTGTTTATTCCATTATATACTGGTTCATCTCTTTACACCTCTTGCTCTGGCTGGCTTTCTCCTTCATACCGATGGGAATTTTCTCATCGCCGTTGGGGCCATTATCGCTACCATGCAGCTATTGCAGCGTGTATATCCGGCAGAAGCCGTTCTTTAATGCGCCTTTTCAGTTGACCTTCTCTGGGTTGAAAAAAGCTTGATCGACAAACTGCGAGCAGTGGACTGACAGGGTAACTGAATCAGGTTCACTATTGTAGTTGCAGGGTTCCGGAAAAAGGGTCCAGAGATTGGGCTTTCTTTCAGGAATCCACCCGGATTCCCGGGAATCATCTCTCAGCAGGAGAAATTTATGAAGATTGCTGTTCTGGTGAAACAGGTACCGGACACGGAAACGAATCTGAAGGTTTCCGGCCCCGCCATCAGCGAAGCCGGAGTGAAGTGGATTGTCTCGCCATTCGACGAGCATGCACTGGAAGAAAGCCTCCGTCTGCGTGACAAAACAAGTGCCGAAATTACGGCCATCTCGCTTGGACCGGACCGTGTTCAAGAAGCGCTGCGCACCGCCTATGCTCTTGGTGTTGATAAGGCAGTTCAGATCAAGGACGACTCCTACAATGTCCTCGATGTGAATTATACGGCTCAGGTTCTTGCCGCTTATCTGAAGCAGCTGAATCCTGATCTGATCCTCGCCGGTCATATCGCCATCGATTCGCAGTCATCCATGGTTCCTGCCATGATCGCTCAGATCCTCGGATGCGCGAACATCAACAATGCCATTGCTATCGAGGTTAATGGTAACGACGTAAAGGTTAAACGTGAAATCGAAGGTGGAACAGCCGAGATGTCCGCTTCCGGTCCGGTTGTGATTACCGCTGCCAAAGGACTGAACGATCCGCGCTATCCTTCTCTGAAAGGCATCATGGCCTCGAAGAAAAAGCAGATCGAAACGGTCGATGTTGGTTCGCTTGGAGTGAATGCTCCGAAAATCGAGATTACCTCGCTTGAACCGCCTCCGCCGCGTCCGCCGGGACGTGTAATCGAAGCCGAAGCCCCAGAGGACAAGGCAAAAGAGCTCGTCCGTCTTCTTCGCGAAGAGGCGAAGGTCATCTGATCGAAATAATCTCAGGAGTACATCATGTCTATTCTTGCAGTAGCTGAACTGAAAGGGGATTCGCTGAAGAAGATTTCCCGTGAACTGACCTCTGCCGGTCGAAAACTGGGCGGTCCCGTTGTGGCCCTGCTCATCAATGGAACCGACGATCATGCCAACGAGCTTTTCGATGCCGGTGCTGATACCGTTGTAAAAGCCTCCCTTGGCGATTACAGCCCGCAGGGTGTTGCCAATATTGTGGCTGCCGTTGCCGCTGAAAAAGGCGCGAAGGCCGTTCTGATCCCTCACTCTGTACAGGGTAAAGACTACGCTGGCCGCGTTGCTGTTGCGATGAATGCCAGCCTTGTTGCCGATATCATCGAGGTGTCGGGCTCTGCCGATGCCATGGAAGTGAAGAAGCCTGTCTATTCCGGAAAGGCTTATGCCAACATCAAGCTTGGCGCTCCGGCCGTTCTTACCGTTCGTCCGAACTCTCAGGAAGTTGTAACCGGTTATGCCGGTGCAAAAGCCGTTGAAACAAGCTCCGCTGCAGAAGGCGAGGTTGCTTCGAAGCTGACGAACGTTGAGATGAGCGGTGGAACCAAGGTTGCCCTGACCGACGCAGCCATCATTGTATCCGGTGGTCGTGGTATTAAAGGACCGGAAGCCTGGCCAATGCTGCAGGAGCTGGTCGACACCCTGGGCGGAGCTCTCGGTGCATCCCGCGCTGCCGTAGATGCAGGCTGGATCGATCACGGTCATCAGGTTGGTCAAACGGGGAAAACCGTTTCTCCGAACTGCTACATTGCCTGCGGCATTTCCGGTGCCATCCAGCACCTGGCAGGTATGGGCTCGTCCAAATACATCGTGGCCATCAACAAAGACCCTGATGCACCGATCTTCAAGGTTGCCACCTACGGCGTCGTAGATGATCTGTTCAAGGTCGTGCCTGCTCTGACCGAGGAATTCAAGAAGGTTCTGGGCTGATATCGGCTGCACAGCAAACGAAAAACGCAAAACCGATGTAAAAAGGGAGCTTTCGGGCTCCCTTTTTCTCTGTACGGGCATCGGGAATGCCGTGGACTTGCAGCCACAGGCCCTGTATGTTAGAACGATTGTGGCTTGAATTCCTCATTGCCCTCGCTGGAATGGCGGATATGATGCCAAGAAGTCGTTTCGCCTGCAGCATTCTGCCTGTCATGATCGTATCGATGTTCATGTCGGGAACACTGCATGCCAATCCCCTGCGCAAGGTTGTCGGCGTGATGAATTCATCTACGTTTCGGGCCTCCGTCAGCATTCGTTCGGGCAGCAGTCGCTTCAGCGGAACGCTTTCCTGCTCGGCCGGAAAGATGAACTTTCGCCTGAGTGATGGACGTATCATTGCATCGAATGGGCGTAAGATCTTTGCCTTTGATCCATCGACGCGTACGATGGGCCGACAGGACGCTACGGGTGGCGGCGGCCTGGGCTGGATACTGTCCTACAATGCGCGCATCACCGGTAACCGTGCCGTTCTTACGCCAACCTCGCCGAACCAGCGTTATGAAGAGGTGCGGCTCAGCTGGGATGATGGATACTTCCTGCGAAGCATATCAATGAAAGGAAAGGGAGGCGACGTAATTTCCATCAGACTGAGCAACATAAAACGGGTGGCCAGCTTTCCGGTTTCGATCTTCAGCTATAAACCACCTCCGGGTTCAAGAACCGTTGACAATCCGTTGAACCAGCGCAACTGATGTTCGTCCAATAACATGGATCCCTCTCTTACAAGAACGAAAGCACATGTTCTGTTCGGAGAGCTGTACAGTAAGCCCCGTCCTCCCGAGCTGCAGCAGAAGGTGGAGGAGGCCATTAAGGGCGTTTCCGATATCTTTGTGCGTATACAGAAGATTCAGGAAATCGACGAGCAGTATGAACGCAGCCGCAGATCAGGCAGTCGCACATCGGGGCGCTCTGCACCTGCGCGTCGTAGCCGCTCAACGGCAGCTCCGGCACCGGCGCCCCTTCGGCCAAAGTCCTCTTCTACCGGCAAAGGCGGCTTTCTTTCATTCCTTTTCGGCAAAAGCGACCTGGCAGCCTGGGGAGACAAAACAGGTACGATTGTTACCGGTGTCTTTGGACTGAATCAGCGCCTTTCGTCGCAGGTACAGCGAGCCTTCTCTGCCATTCAGGAAAAGCAGATTGTTGAACTGTTGAAGGCCATGCGCTTCTTTATCCAGAAGGGATGGGAACGTTTCCCTCCTCCTCAGTATAACCTGATCATTACCCTTTACCAGTTTTTTGAAGAGTATGTGAAAGTAGATCTTCTCTTCAGAAAGGGGGAGCCGGTTCGCAATATACTGACCCAGACGATTAAGCTGCAGGTATTATATGCACAGCTGCTGCAGTTCGAAAATGTGACTAACTTCCTGCGAGAGGACTTTGTCGATTTCTTAAGAGAAGACAAGGACTACGGCACGGTAAGTTCAGATCTGCTTTCAGGCATAGAGAGTATCCTGGGCTTTGAAACAAGAAGACCCCGATTAACCGACTGTATCCTTGCTCTGTATGTGATTGAACGTAAGCGCCTTTTTTCATGGCAGGATCTTATCGCAGAGTTGCAGGTGGGAGCGCCGGTAACCAATCGTTACAGGGCGCCGGATAAGATTCAAAAGGTGATTCAACACAGACAGGAGCGCCTTCGCAACGAGATTGATTTTCGAAAACGATCGATCGCCGAGATAGCCTATATTCGCGAAACCTACTTTAAGATCGATGAGCGCGGAAAGGCAAACGTTGATTTTATTCAGGAGATTGCCCGGGATGTTCTCAGCCGGTCGAGTGGCGAACAGAGGACATCGGCCGAGTATTTTCGGTCATCCGTTACCGAGCCGCACCGTCTTCTTGCCATTCTGCTAAAGGATGTCGATGTAAACTTTATTCAGATCCTGTCGGGCAGTGTGCACGTGTATCAGGAAGGTGCCCCCGCAGAGGTGATCATCTTTCGTCCCGGCCTCTTTAAGAATGAGATGGACATGCTGAGCGAGCTGCAGCAGGACATGGCCGAATTCCTGAAAACATACAAGAATGTGACGTTTTCTTTTGCCATGTATCTGGCGGCCACAAAAGGGGAGGCCAAAGATCAGGTCAGTCAGAACTTTCGCCCGATTGCTACAAAAAGCTGCCAGCTTTTTTCTTCACTTCTCAGTAAACTGAGAACGGTTCTCGTTGCGCACCGGGAAACCGTAGAGAAAGAGGCAACAGGGCACCTGAAAGAGGCGCTGCAACGGACCCGAATGATTCCCATCGAAACGATCAGTGCGGAGCAGAGGTTTCTGCCTTTTGCCGATGCCATTGTGGCCGGCTCTACCAGGTTCAGCCGCAAGACCGTGCTGGATACCATCGAAGAGATGGTGCGCTGTCTTTACAATTATCTGTATGTGTATCGGGATGCGGCTCTGTTACAAACCCTTAACTCCGTTCCAAGGTTGAAATCCGAGGTCAGTCTTCTGGAGAAAAAATTATTGCAGTATGGGACGGATGAGTGAGAAATTATACAAATTTATATTATGGCGAACACACAGAAAAGGTCGCCCGGGCAGTCAGAAGGCTGCACTACAGGTGTCCCGATGGAGGGCACTGCAATAACTGCAATAAAAAGAGGAGAACATGCCTAAACAGTACGGCGCAATTGAGCAGAATCAGCTCATCGAAAAGGCCCGCAAGCGGTCGATGGCGATTCAGATATTCTTGAAAAGTGGAGTACCGATACGCGGAAAGGTCATTGCTCACGATAATCATTCCGTTTTTGTTGTAACAGAACAGGGGCAGATCTTGATCTACAAGCATGCCATTTCATCTCTGTCACCGTCGCGCCCCCCACGTAGAAGATGAGCTCTGAAAGGATTACCATAGCGGTGGATGCGCGCCCGCTCACGCATCCTGTAAGCGGCGTTTCGAGGATGATATCCCGCATCATCGAACAGCTGTACGACGAGGCCTTTGAATTCCATCTGTTTGCTCCGGCTAACTGGAACAGAGACTTTGAAGGCGTGATCAAGCAGTCCAATGTGATCTGGAATCAGTCGCATGGCATTCTTTCTGCGAAGGCCGGCCTCTGGTATAACAGCACCCTTCCCATGATCCTGAACCGGATGAAGCCCGCCATCTACTGGGGAACACAGCAGACGGTTCCTGCCTTCCTTTCCCCCCGTATACCAACCGTTCTTACGTTTCATGACTTTGTAAGCTATCGCTTTCCGGATACCATTCGTCTTGCCGCGCGCATTCAACAGCGGATGCTGCAGAGGCGCAGCGTTCGCATTGCCGACTGCATTATCGCAAACTCCAGGCAGACCATGCAGGAGATTCAGTCCTTTTTTGGCACGGATGTGGAGCGGTTGCGTGTGGGCTATCCTGGCGTGGAAAACGGTCTGCATGAACGAAAGAATGACCGCAAAGGCGACAGGAAAGGCGGCAAAAGCCTTCCGATCAGCATCCAGGGCCCGTACATCCTGTCTGTTTCCACGATTGAGCCAAGAAAGAACTATGGCATGTTGCTTGAGGCCTATCTCAGGTACCATCGCAGCGAGGCAGAAACGCCCTACAGCCTGGTGCTGGCAGGCCGTCGCGGCTGGGAATCGAGGGAGTTTTTTGCGCGTCTGGACCAGATTCAACAGGAAACAGGGTCTGTTTTTGTTCTGGAAGGGCTTCGTGATGATCAGCTTTCAGCACTTTACGAGGATGCGTCGTTCTTCTGCCTGCCCTCTCTTTACGAGGGCTTCGGCATTCCTCTTCTCGAAGCCCTGAGTCACGGAAAGCCTGCCGTTGTATCAGACCTGGCATGCTTTCACGAGATTGCCGGCGATAAGGTGCGTTACCTGCCTGCACATGACGTGGACTCCTGGGCCATGGCCCTGAAGCAGATGGTAGAAAAACATCGCAGTGGAGCCCTGAAAGAGGTGGATTTTGACACCGCTCGGTGGTCCTGGAAGAAAACCGCTGAGATTTACAGGGCAGCCTTTAAAGAGCTGGCTTCCTGAGGATCGATCATCTCGCAATTTCCATCGAACACAACGCCTTCAGCGATCTGGAGGCGGGCCGTTCTGATGTTGCCGATGATCTTTCCCGTGCTCAGCATCTCGATGCGCTTCAAAGCCTCGATGTTTCCGATGACAGTTCCGCCGACGATAACGGTATTGCAGCGGATATTTGCCTTCACCCGGGCACCTTCGCCGATTACCAGAACCCCGCTGGAGCGGATCTCGCCTTCAAACTCGCCGTTAATCTGTAGCGGCTTTTCGAATTCGAGAATGCCCTGGAAATGGGTTCCTTTCTCAAAGATGGTTGTTACCGATCCTTCTTCGGTAATAAGCGGGGCTAAGGGTTTCTTTGCCATAGGTCATCCACAGGTTTTTTCAGAGCGGTAACGGAGCAAGGTTTTTATCAGCTTTTTATCGGTACGATGCCGGCTACTTCGTTTTCATAACGAAGACGCCATCCCAGTCATCGTCCGGAGGATTGGCCTTGTAGGCCTCGGAACGTTCAAGATAAAGCTTCGATGGCCCATCATCGGGACGGATTTCCAGCGCCTTTTGAAAGCCTGCAATGGCTTCATCCCATTTGCGCTGCTTGTACAGCGAAAGGGCCGCATTGTAGGTTTCGAGGAGCTTTTTATCCTGCTCGGTGAACATGGCTGTATTCTATCCGGCAGAGGTCCGGGGCAACCAACTTTCATCCACTTCCGGGATTTTTATGAAGGAATCCCTTGCAAAAAGGCCGGTCATCTGCCGGACGGCCTTGCTATTTCTCATCCCCACGAAGACCGTATCCATGCCATCGGCCAGCACCGCCTGGACGGCCAGCATGGACAGCGGAAGACTGAGGCCCGTGACCTTCTGTAGATGGCGCTCCAGATCTTCCATGGCCAGGTGATGCCTGTAGGCCGTGTAAGACGGCAGAAAGCCCAGGGCCGTGTGCAGCAGGCGCATATAGCGCTGGAAAAGCAGTCGCCCCGTGTCGGGATCAGAGCAGTGCTCAAGGCCTGCACGTAAGGCCGATACACTGCGCTGAAAAGGTACCGTAAGGCCATCAATGACCGGCAGGACCGTTTCCAGGTCCTTGATCTGTCTGCGATAATGAACCAGGGATCGATAGACAGAGGGAGTCCTGCTGTCGAAAGAGAAGCGATGCTCTCTTTCATTGATGAGCTGCAGCATTCGTTCTTCGAGGGATAGCAGCTCATCCTCGATGCGCATCTGTCTTGCTTCCGGATTCTCTTCGCCCTCCGGTGGCGGATCGATCATCCGGGCCAGGCGTAAAATGCTGTCATCGTAAAGAGCATTTAAGGGTCTGCAGCCCAGTGTAAAGAGCCCTTTCTTTCTTGCAAAGGCCAGCAGGGGCCGGTATTCCCTTTCAAGCAGGTTGGCGGGGAACTGCACAACGCGAAAGCCAGGCGGCGCCGTGTCCAGCAAATCCTCCAGCACAGACAGTCCATCGGCAGAGGGCAGGGCATTGGAGCTGATGCCGTAGAACTGAATCCGTCCCTGCTGACGTTCCTTTTCGAGGTGGAACAGAGCCCTGTTTACCCGCCTGAGATCCTCTTCCCATTGCAGTTCGGGGTTGTGCAGCAGAAAGATGTCGATGGTTTGCAGCCCCAGGCGTTGCAGGGAAAGATCGATCTGCATGCTCAGAAAATCCGGGTGCAGGCTGTGAGCCAGCGAAGGAGACAGATGCACGGTGTTGTCTGGCATGCGTCCGCTGAGAAGCTTCAGGGTTGAACCTTCGATAAAGCCGGCTCGCTCAACGACAATGACCTCATCTCGAAAGAGCCGTCTGGCCTCAAAGAGCTCCTGCAATACATTGCCGACGAGAACCTCCGCTGCACCGTCCGAATGGTTCGGCGCCACGTCGATGATATTGATCCCGGAGAGAAAGGCCTCACGCAGGGTATCGTGGTGGTCGGTGCGATCCCTGTGGGCTCGGTAGGTTCCGATGCCGAGGCGCGAGGCATGGAAGGGAAGTAAGGCCGGCGACACAGTCCAGGAGGAGGCTGCATAGTTACGAAAGGTTCGTTGCAGCCTCTTAAAGTAACGACGTGTTCCTTCGCCGGTAGCCCCGCCGGGCATCATGCGTTTCGACCGGGCTCGGCATCGAGGATGCGGTTCTGGTAAAAGGCCGCAGCCTCATATCGTTCTTCTGCAATGGCACGGAACTTTTTGATGTAAAGCTCGGCGATTTCATGCCTGGAGTTGCGGATCAGCTGCTCGAAATTCCATACATCCAGCTCGGGATGGTGTGAGCGGATGTAACGAATGACCGAGCGATACTGATCGATGTCTGCCTTTTTCTGCAGCAAGGTCTCCAGCTGGTTCAGGCTGGAACGCAGATCAAGGGGATGTTCATCCTCAACAGCAGGGTCCGCTTCGAGGTCAAGGTTCAGGAATTCAATGCCCTGTTCCTGTGCCATGGACAGATACCTCTTCTGGAAGAGGTCTACATAGTCCTGTACGATGTGGTTCAGCTCATCCATCCGAACCTGGAAGTAATCCTCTTCTTCGCTGTTTTCCGGCAGCTGAAAAGGCTCCAGTTCTATGACATCCACGTCCCCCATGAAATCGAGGACCCGATCCAGATGGCTGCGATCACGAAAGGATGTGGGCGGGAACACCACGACCGGGTAATGGCTCATATGAGCGGAAAGGGCGCTCACAGAGATATGAACGGCCAGAATTTTGCCTTCCGGGTCAATGGGGTTCTTCCCGCGGACATCGGCGAAGGCTACCAGAACTCCGCATGGAGCATTCTGATTCCCCCGGACAAACGGCTGCATGAGTTGAATTTAACGAAAAGAAAAGGACGGTCAAGTGGAATTCAAGGTTCTTCCCGGTCGTTTCTCGGGCCGTCCGTCTTAGATTCCCGCTCCGTCCGACACATAATCCGGTCCAGGACCCGCTCCCAGCTCCTGCTTTACCTCTTCGAGGCGGTAGCCCGAGAATGGCAGAGGCTCCGGCGGATGCACCTTGCGCTGTCCACGCTTCACGATCATGGCCGGCGCACCGACGACGGTGCAGTGATCGGGTACGTCCCTGTTTACGATGACGCTTTCCGCTCCGATCTTCACTCCGTTACCGATGTTGATCGGGCCAAGCAGCGTGCTGTGTGTTCCGATGAAGCAGTCATCCCCTACGGTGGGATGTCGTTTGCGGTTATGTTTTCCGGTTCCTCCCAGCGTAACGCCGTGGAACATCACACAATTTTTGCCGATGACGGCCGTTTCACCGATGACCACTCCCATACCGTGATCACAGAAGAAGCCCGGGCCGATGCGCGCACCGGGATGGATCTCCAGGCCGGTCAAAAAGCGACTGATCTGCGAAAACAGCCGTGCCAGAAAGCACAGGCCCATCTTATACAGAGGATGACAGATAAAGCGATGGAACAGCATCGCATGCAGGGTGGGATACAGAAGGATTTCAAGGCCGCGCGCAGCGGGATCGTTCCGCCGCGCTGCTTTCATATCTTCCCAGATAGCAAGGCTCATTCTCTTACAAGAAGGTTCCTTGAGGCAAAGGTGAACAGAAAAAGACCGGAAACCAGGAGATAAAATGCAATGGGCAGGGTCCAGTAGGCCATGCCAAAAAGCCAGGGGGAGCTGCCAAAGAGGCCTGCCAGCCCTATGCACAGAAGGGACTGCCAGAAGGCCAGCTCTCTGTTCCTGTCTGGCTCACGGCGCATGAAAAGCAGGGTAATGCCCGTGTAGAGAAAGAGCGCTCCGCTGATGCGCGTGGCCAGGCGCAGGGCTCCGGAGAAATTCTCGTGGCCGGGGGCCAGGTATGGCAGCACCGGTGCCGGGTAGAAGGCAAGTAACAGCCCTCCAAGCAGGAAGGGAAGGGCTATCCAGAAAACGTAGAAGGCAAAGCGTGATTTGTAGATGCGGCGTGTCATTGGAACTCCCTGTAGATCAGACTTGGCTGAATCCCATTGTTCTTCTGATATTTGCCGCTTCGGTACTCAAAGAAATCGCCTTCAATCGTATGATAGAAGATCTGGCAGATCTTGATCAGAGGATAGATGCGGACAGGCTGGATACAGGAGATTTCAAGCGTCCAGTAGCCGCAGAAGCCTACGTCGCCGAATCCGGCAGTGACGTGTACGAAAAGACCGAGGCGGCCAATGGAAGATCGGCCTTCAAGCATGGGAACCACGTTATGGGTTTCCGTATACTCAAGCGTTCTTCCCAGGTACAGTCTGCCTGGCTGGAGCAGCAGCCCTTCCGGGGGGATTCGCAGCTGCTCCGTTTCGTTTGGCACTTTCATGTCGAGCTCGTTGGAGCGATAGACGAGCATCTCGTCATGTAAACGCAGGTTGTACGAGTTCGGGTTGAGACATTCCGGATCGTAGGGGTCGATCACAATGTCTGTACCAAGACGCTTCTCTATCTCTTTGCCGGACAGAATCATAGCAATATCCAGGGGGATCTTTTTTTTCTGCCTGCCATTGGGAAGGAAAAAAAGACAAACCCATGAAAGAGGGCTGGAAATATCGGCCTTTCTTCTTGACAGCCATGAATTTGATTGACCGGCTTTTCCCTATCTGCCGATAATCAGTAACGATATGGCTACCAATCGACTCGTATTTAAGCCAGGTCACATCTCCCGTGTACAGGAAAAGATGACCCTGCAGATCCCCGATCGTTACAAGAAGTATCAGGGGATTGAAGAGGTCGATGAGTATGAGATCGATTCAGAAGGGAATGTAGTCGAGCAGTATCACGGGCCCACGATCGAAGAGATCGAGGCCGAGCTGGAACGGTATCGCAAAGAGACCGAAGAAGAGATCCGGCGCACCCTGGAAGAGGCACATGAAAAGGCCCGTGCCATCGAAGAACAGGGCAAAACCGTAGCCTTCCAGTTAAACCAGGATGCCCATGAACGGGCAAAGAAAGACCTGGAAAAGGCCCGTCAGGATGCCGAGCAGATCATCGAGCGCTCCAGGATGGAAGTGGAGCGCATGGTGAAAGAGGCAGAGATGCGCGTGGCCGAGATCGAGCACGAGGCCTATCAAAAGGGCTATGATGCAGGGCGTGAGGTCGGCTTCAAAAAGGGCCAGAGCGAGGTCCGCCGCCTGATTGACCGCCTGGGGATGATTGTCGGGCAGGCCATTGATGTTCGGGAAGAGATCATCGCCGCTTCAGAGAAGCAGATGGTGGACATGATCCTCATGGTGGCCCGCAAGGTAATCAAAGACGAAGTGGTGGAACGAAAAGAGGTCGTTCTGAACAACATTCGAGAGGCCCTGCGCAGGATCAAAGACCGTGACCGTGTGAATATTCGTGTGAACTTTGCAGACCTCGAACTGACGACGGCCCATAAGGATGAGCTGATCAAGATGATGGAGTCTTTGCGCAAGGTGAACATTTACGAAGATTCTCGCGTGGACCGGGGTGGCTGTATCATCGAAACCGACGTTGGTTCGATCGATGCCCGTATCTCCACGCAGCTGAAAGAGATCGAAGAGGCCATCCGCAACGCCGAGCCCATGTAATCGTGGCCCGGCGAACGGCCTACATACCGTCAGAGATGCAGCGGACTCGTAGCAGGTTCGTTTTCAGCAGGGTACCGATGGTGCCGCCGGCAAAGAGAACGGCAGCGCTCTGTGTGCTCGATGCAGACGTGTTGGACATATAGTAATTGGTTGTAGACAGACCGGGAAAAAGAGACGAATCGATGCGCGTTGCCCGGAACAGCTCCTGCAACTCGCCCACCGTGGGCACCCGCCAGGAGCGGCCGGCAAGTGTCAGGCCGTTGCAGTAATCGTAAACCGCACTGTTTCCGCCTCCATCGAGCGTACCGGTTCCCACGCCACCGTTACAGCTATTGTCTACGGCGTCGCAGAATGTCAGGGCCGTCACCGGCCCGCTGCAGGCCCCGGCCCAGGTCTGTCCGCCTTCACATTTCTGCCAGAGCACGTTCTGATAGGCCGATGATACAGTGCCATCGCCTCGATCGCGAAGGTCCTGGGCGCAGAGCAGACTTTTGGGGTTGTCACAGGTTTGTGAGCCGAGGTTCAGCATGGAGGTGTTGTTGAAGGTGGCAATGCCGTAGGAGCCCGACTGCAGGCCGCTACTGTCTGACCAGGAAAGGCAATTATTGGTGGAAGCCCAGGTAGTGGTATTGCCGATGCCGGTCCAGTAGTTGCCGCCGCCGGTAAGAAGGTTTGCAACCGGCAAAGTGAAGATGCCGTTAAGATTGGATGTGTGAAACAAAAGGGAATCAGGGCCGTAGTAGTTGATGTTTGGCCTGATCGGCCAGTTTACCTGTGAGCCAACGGTAGAGCTTCTAAGCGTTCCGTCTGTTAAAACAGCCCGGTAATTGCCGGTGCCGATGAGGGCAATGGGCATGTTGCCCCATGTAGAACAGAAGGAGTCCGCCTTCTCCATCCACGACGCGCCTGTCAGCACTACATCGCCGCTCAGGTCTCCGTTATGAGTTCCCGCTGAAACGAACAGGAAGCGGTCCGTGGAGGCGCTGGTGGAATCGTAGGAATTCGCCACAAGGAAGGAGCTGTGGGTTCCTGCCGTGGCTGTGATGTTGGCACTTTCCACAACCGTATTGGTATCGGGCGGATTGGTCAGCACGAGATCCTGATAGACGCCGTAATCTGTCTGTGTGAAGGTCAGTACTGGCGTTGTGGTGATACCTGTATTGTCGCTGCTGATGCTAACGTTGACCGGCGTCGGCCCCGGGCTTGCCGTTAACCGTACCGGAACAGAAAGCGGTGTGCCCTCGTAGACGGTAAGGGGTCCGGATGTCATATCAATGGAGAAGCAGTAAACATCAACGTTCGCAATACTTGCTCCGGTGATGGCCAGTCCCGTGTTGTTGTAGATCTGGCAGAAACTTCCTCCAGGCTGGGCGGTGATGGTGACACTGGCAGCCAAACAGCCATCGGGGACTCCACTGAACTGATACGTGCCAGCTGCAACCGGCAGCACCGTCTGTGCCGCACCACAGCCCGTTCCAGAAAACAGGAGCTGCAGGCCCGCCGGTGAATCCCCGTACATCGTACCGCCAACGGTAAAGCCCGGTGTTGCCGTTGGCGTTGTCGTTGCTGGCGTGGTAAGGAGGTCCTGGACCAGGGAAAGTGGATCCAGTGTGACCTCTTCCGCTCTTGGCAGGCAGGAAGCGATAAACGGAAGCAGGAGACCTGCCATGATGCGGAGCACAGGCTTCATCTTACTATGAGACGCAAAAGAAGGACTTTTGTTTGCGTTATGTGCTGTTTTTTTTGCGTATTGCTGGCAGGCAGGTGTTTTTTTGAGGATGTTGCTGCAGGGCTTTGCCTGTTCAGTGATTCCGTTTGACAGAACCGCTCAACAGGCAAAGCCGGAGGGATGGAATCTCTCACTCCATGGGAAACACCGGATTTCCTACCGTTTACGCCGTGGCATACCATCGATATCGGTGCCATGGAGGGCTTCTTCAGTGTGATCGAAATCCCCAAAACGTCGAAGTACAAATATGAGATGCACAAGCCAAGCGGTCTGATGATGGTGGATCGTGTATTGCATTCTTCGATCCATTATCCGGCCAACTATGGCTTTATTCCACGAACGTATTGTGATGACAATGACCCGCTGGATGTTCTGGTCCTTGGCCAGGAGCCTGTGTATCCCGGTATTCTGATGCGCTGTCGGGCCATCGGTGTGATGACCATGATCGATAACCAGGAGCAGGATGATAAGATCATCGCCATCCACGTGGATGACCCGGAATACAACCACTACGAAGATATCGATCAGCTGCCTCCGCATCGAATCAGGGAGCTTGAAACGTTCTTTCTTGATTATAAGAAGCTGGAAAAGGCAGACCGGCAGGTCAGTGTCGAAAAATTCTCGGACAGAAACGAGGCAGAAGAGGTTCTTTTAAAGGCCATTGTGCTGTACAGAGAAACCTTTTTACAGCAATCCGTGGGCGATAAGCAATCTACCCCTCCCCGCTCTTCTTGAAGCGGTTGAAGATCTCTTTCCCCACGAAAAGCAGCCCGGCCTCGACCAGGCCTGGCCTTGCATACGTGAAGATCTGTTCGATCAGCTTCTGTATGCCCAGGTCCATCGTCATTCGGTACTCCTCCCACCGGATCTGAAAGGAAAAGGGCACGCCCGAGGCTTCAGGCTCGTTTTCGTTGCGCTGTCCGAGCAGATGCAGCGTTCCATGTACCTGCACCCGCGAGTCCGAAAGCAGATGGTGTTCGAGTAGCAGGGAGAAGGCCGTCCCCGGCAGAAAGGGAAGATGCTCCATTCCGATGATGGAGTTCCAGTCCACATTCTTCAGTGAAAGCGTTCCGATTTTTCCGTTGTGATGGGCCAGGATCATGCCACGGCCCAGTTCTGCGCTGCCGCTTCGGATCTGAAACAGGAGGTCTGCGCTTGTGGCAAGGTCTACCCTGCCGCCATCAAGATTGATGTGGCGCAGACGGATCCTGTAAGGTCCCGGAAGGGTGTAGTCGACCAGGGCCACCTCGCCTTCTTCGATATTCAGTGAGTCGATGATGACCCGCTTTCGAGGAGGTAGATGCTTCGTTTTTTTAAAGGAGTCGACGTGATTGTCGTATTCCAGGTAGGGCCTGGAAAGAAAGAAGCTGCGGAAGCAGATGCGGAATAGAAAGAGCTGTAAAAAAGAGATGCGGAAGCGCACGGCGGCGCTCCGTAACAGCAGATGGTCCGTTCCCTTTCCCCGCCAGACAATGGAAACATCACGGGCAGAGAAGAAGAAGGGAGAAATAAATCCCGGGCCTTTCATTCGAATCTGAATCGGCAGGATGCGAGGCAGAAGCGAAAGTACTGCCCGGGGAAGGATGAAAATCAGCGTGAGAACCACGCCTGTTACAAGGAGACTCAGAAAGAACTCCTCTGTGAAAATTAGCGAAGCAGGGATTCGAACCCCGGACACGTGGATTATGATTCCACTGCTCTAACCGACTGAGCTACTTCGCCTTTTTAAGAGTGGTAGCGCGGGCAGGATTTGAACCTGCGACCTTTGGGTTATGAGCCCAACGAGCTGCCAACTGCTCTACCGCGCGATCTCTTAATATCCAGAAATAATATCTGGTGTACGCCGTCAAGGCAAAAAAGAGTTGAACTTCTGAAGTCCTCGCAGTACGGTCGCTTGCTGCTACATTTTGGAACAGGGGTTCCAGAAAGAGCAGCAGCGAGAAGAGGGTCATGTCATTCCGAATCCCCGATGAATTTCAGCAATACGAGAAAAAGATCTATGATCAGCGGCAGCTGATAGAAATCTCACGTGCCCTGAATTCCACGCTTGATTACCAGTATCTGATCAATGCCGTCCTTGATATCTGTCTGGCCCAGGTGCAAACCCTGCAGGCCGCCCTTTTCCTGACGCCCGATATGGATGCAGAGCATCTGTATCTGATCGGCGATACAAAGGGCTTTGAACTGAACCGTCCTCAGTCCGATTACTGCATACCTCTGGACTCTCCGCTGATTCATTTCTTTGAAGAAAAGAATCGAGCCATTACGTTCGCGGAGCTGGAGCAAACCTTTTCGGACTGTCCGTCGCGAGAGATTCTGCGCGAAATGGGGGCCGAGCTGATCGTGCCGATGCGGGCCAAAGGCAAAATCATCGGCGTGATTGTCCTTGGCGAAAAGGCCGTCGGCGGTATGTATCTGGAGGGTGAGAAGAACTTTCTCGTCGATCTGGCTTCGCTGGGTGGCATCGCCGTGGATAATGCCCGCCTGTATGAACGGGCCACCGTGGACATGATGACAGGACTGAAGAATCATGCCTACCTGCAGAGTCGCTTACGTGAGGAGCGAGAGAAGGCCCTGCGTCGTAAAACACCACTGGCCTTTGTCCTGACGGACGTAGATCACTTCAAGGTCTTTAACGACACCTACGGTCACCAGGCCGGTGATGAGGTGCTTCGAGGCGTGGCGCGTATGCTGTTGCAGCAAACGCGACCGTCCGATACCGCTGCCCGATACGGTGGTGAAGAGTTCTGCATGATACTGCCTGCAACCGATGCAGACAGGGCTGTTGAAATCGCCGAGGCCTTTCGTAGCAGCGTGGAAGAGATGGTGTTGCGACATGAGGGCAAGGACCTCAGGGTAACGGTATCAGCTGGCATCTCTCTTTTCGATCCAGAGCTGGATGCGCGCACAAGCAAAGCAATGATTGAAAGGGCTGACCGTGCTTTATATGCATGTAAGAATAGCGGACGAAATCGCGTTATCCTATTCGATGAATCCCTTCGCAGTTTGTGAATGCCATTCATTAGGCCTATCGCTGATGCCATATATTACTTAACTATTTTCAAGAAGAAATCCTTGTACGGGTTTTTGGATTGACACATACCCCGCTCGGGGATGGTTGTATCCACTATAGAAAGTTTATCATTTTGTCGTCTCAGTTGCATGGCTGCATAACCAGTGCCGGATGCAGAATCTACAGCAGTAGAACAGGCAGTAAACTGAGAGGTCGAAATGACCGAACCGGCAAGGCTGATAAAGATCCCCGCTGGATTTTTTCGGCTTTTAATATTGCGGGCTTTGCTCAGAGTGCCTCGCGAATCGAAAGATTTAGCGATAGTGAGAACAGGAGTTGTTTATGTATGCGTTTGTATTTCCGGGGCAGGGGTCGCAACGTCCGGGGATGGCAAAGGATTTTTATGATCAGTATCCGGTAGCGAAAGCCGTCTTTGACGAAGCATCTGCAGCCATCGACGTCGACCTTCCTTCCCTTATCTTTGCCGAAGATGATCCGAAGCTCAACCTGACCGAATATACGCAACCGGCCATTCTTACCGTTGAAATGGCAATGGTCAGGGTTATCGAGCAGGAATACTCAAAGAAGGCCGATTACTTTGCGGGCCATAGCCTTGGCGAATATACAGCTCTTGCAGCAGCCGGCGTTGTCGACTTTGCCGATGCCGTGAAGATTGTTCGTAAAAGGGGCAACCTGATGCAGACGGCTGTTCCTGAAGGCAAAGGCGCCATGGCAGCGTTGATGCTTGAAAACATCGAATCAACAAACTATCGTGAGATTGTTGCAAAACACGATGCCGACGTTGCCAATCTGAACAGCGCCGACCAGGTCGTTATCAGCGGAGCAAAGGCTGCCGTTGAAGGGGCCGTCGCAGAGATTCGCGAATCGATCGAAGGGATGAACGCTGTGTTCCTTAACGTAAGCGCCCCCTTTCATTCCCGCATGATGGAACCGATTGAAGAGGAATTCCGTTCGTACCTTACCTCCTTTAACCTCAGACCGGAGCTGTCCGGGAAGGTGCTTTCGAACTTCTCCGGCACCTTCCACAGGCCCGATACCCTCGTCGATCATCTCGTTCGTCAGATCAGCGGCTCTGTGCGCTGGATCGAGAACATGCAGGCCTTGATCGATACGAAGGCCTCGATCGTTGAGATTGGTCCGAATCGTCCTCTTGGCAAATTCTTCCAGACACTGGGAGCAGAGGTCCCTTCTGTGCTGAATTTAAGAGGATTGAAAAAGGTATTTGGCTGACCTCGAAAAGGCAATTGCTTTGAACCATTGATTTAATGTAATGTAGTGTAAGGAAAGGATTCTATGGCATCTCTCAAAGATAAGAATTACTGGGCATTGATCCTCGGAGGATCAAGCGGATTTGGCCTGGCCTCAGCAAAACGACTGGCCGGTGCTGGTATGAACATCTGCATCGTACACCGCGATCGTAAGGGTGCGATGTCCCGTATCGAACCGGAGTTTGAAAGCATCCGTTCTACCGGTGCACAGTTGCTGACCTTCAATCTGGACGGGTTGAGCGAAGAAGGACGCAAAACGGTTCTGGACGGACTGGAGCAGGCCATGAACGGAGGGAAGGTCCGCACCCTCCTGCATTCCATTGCCTTTGGCAACCTGAAACTGATGGCTCCACTGGTAAAGCGACGTTCGGATGCCGTGGCCAAACTGGCTGCCTCTCTTGGCGTGGACGAAGCCAAACTGAAAGCAGAGGCAACGAGGCTGTTTCTTGAAGAAGGCGTGGATGAGCTGATGCACATTGCCGAAGAGCCTGCCTATAACGAAGAGCTGCTTCTCGGAGATGAGGACATTGCCAACACCATCTATGCCATGGGAACAAGCCTGGCCACGTGGACCGCTGCCCTGTTCCAGAGAAAGATGTTTGCTGCCGATGCCAGGGTTCTTGGCCTGACCAGCGAAGGCAATACCACGGCCTGGCGAGGCTATGCAGCGGTCAGTGCTGCAAAGGTGGCTCTGGAAGCGATCTCTCGATCGATTGCTTACGAGTATGGTCCGCATGGAATCCGTTCCAACATCTTGCAGCCAGGTGTAACCGACACGCCGGCTCTGCGATTGATTCCCGGCAGTGCCCAGATGGCAGCGCATTCGCGTATGCGTAATCCTCTGGGCCGTCTTACAACCCCCGATGATGTTGGTGCAGTTGTGCTGGCCATGAGCCTCGATGAAACGGCATGGATTAACGGCGAAATCATCCGTGTGGATGGAGGAGAAAGGATTGCTGGATAACCCCAGCAGAACCGGGTAACAATGACATATCAAGAATTCTTACAACGAACTGATTTCAGTAAAGAGGAGCTCCTGGCTTTCTCACAGGGGAACCTGGTGGAGGATGCTCCTCATGAACTTGCGAAGATGCCGGCTCCTCCATTCCTGATGATGGATCGCGTTACGGAAATCGTGAAGTCGGGCAAGAAAGGACGGATCGTTGCCGAGAAAGACATCCAGCTGGATGAATGGTTCTTTCAATGCCATTTTCGCGATGATCCGGTGATGCCAGGATGTCTTGGAGTCGATGCCGTATGGCAGCTGCTCGGATTCTACTGTTGCGTGAACGGGGCGCCGGGTTCGGGCCGGGCGCTTGGCGCAGGAGAGATCGAATTCTCCGGCCAGATCCGTCCGCATAACAGGGTATTGCAATACGAGCTGGACGTGCGGCGTTTTACGATGCTGCCCGATCAGGGGGCCTGTCTGGCCATCGCAAACGGTACGGTGCTGGTAGATGGAGAGGCTATTTACAGAGTAAACGATGCCAGAGTGGGTCTTTTTACAGGCATAGGTTATCGAGGTTATCCGAATAAAACAGAGAATTATATGGGCGGATTGTTGAATCGCTGATACGGAAGAGAAGAGGGTTATACATGGAACAGAAAATAGCACTTGTTACCGGTGCCGGTCGGGGCATTGGAGCGGCCATTGCCCGTGAGCTTGGCCGCAAAGGCTTCATTGTTGGTATACATTACAATTCCAGCGCAGCACCGGCCGAGAAACTGAAAGAAGAAATTGGCAACGCCTTTCTGATCCAGGCTGATATTTCAACAGCCGAAGGATGTGACCGCATCTACAATGAAATCAAGGCCAGGCCTGAACCACTGGAAGTCCTTGTGAATAACGCCGGAGTCGTCAAAGACAATCCACTGTTTCAGGCATCCCTGGACGAGTTCCAGATGATGGTCGACCTGAACATGAAGGCTACCTGGTATCTTACAAAACGCCTGATGCGTTTGATGATCCGGAATCGTAGTGGCAGAATTGTCAATATCTCCAGTGTGATTGGCAGTCAGGGGAATCCAACACAGTCCGTCTATGGTATGACAAAGGCTGCCATTGATAACTTCACGAAGGTGGCAGCCATGGAGATGGCTGAATATGGCATCCTTGTCAATTCCGTAGCGCCGGGCTTTATTGAAACGGACATGACAAAGGATTTATCAGAAGAGCATAAGCAGTTTATCCTCGATCGCATTCCTCTGCGTCGTATCGGTCGGCCCGAAGAGATAGCCGAGGTTGTGGGCTTCCTTGCCACAGCCGGTAGCTACATCACCGGGACGGTCATACATGTAAACGGAGGAATGTATGGCGGCTGAACTGGTTACAGACCCGGCCATTATCGATCAGGTATTGCAGGCCGTTCCGCAGAGGCCGCCTTTTCGGTTTATTGATCGTATCGTGGAACTTTCAGAAGATCATATCATAGGAACCTATACCTATAAGCAGGATGAGTTCTTCTATGCAGGTCATTTCCCGGGACATCCGGTAACGCCTGGTGTCATTCTACTTGAAACGATGGCACAGACAGGCGTGGTTGCTCTCGGCATCTATAATGCCCTGAAAAAGGGCGAGAACCTGAATCAGATTTCCCTTTTTACGGATGCCGAGGTCGACTTTGCTGCCATGGTTCTGCCCGGAGAAACGGTGACGATAAAGAGCGAGAAGATTTTTCTTCGAAGAGGAAAGATACGGTCAAAGGTTGATGTGTACAAAGAGGACGGAAAACTGGCCGCCTCAGGAACCCTGTCGGGAATGGGAGTAACATTATGAGCAGACGAGTCGTAGTAACAGGTGTAGGAGTCATTACCTCAAACGGTCATGGTAAAGAAGAATTTTCCGCTGCTCTTCGCGAAGGGAAAAGTGGCATACGTTTTCGTCAGGAAATTGCCGATCTGAAGTTCGCATGTCAGGTCGGCGGATGGATTGATCGCGAAGTGCTGATGAAGAAGGCAGAAGGCTACTTCTCTGATGAAAGCCTGCTTGCCATGAATGAAATCATGATCCTTGCCGGTATTGCTGCCGTCGATGCATGGCGGGATGCGGGCTACGAAGTTCCCGATCCAAAGGATGACCACGTGAACTGGGATGCAGGCTGTATCGTTGGCCTGGGTCTTTCCGGTATGGAAACGATCGCAGAAAAGGTGATTCCACGTATCGACGAAGGCAAGGTGAAGCGTCTTGGCTCGACGATGGTGGAGCAGATTATGGCCTCTTCGGTATCGGCCAAGATCGGTGGTTTACTTGCCCTGGGGAATCAATCCTCGTCGAACTCCAGTGCATGCAACACAGGAACGGAAGCCATCATCATGGGCTATGACCGCATCCGTCATGGCGACGCAGACCGTATGGTTGTCGGTGGAGCAGAGTCATCGTCGCGTTACGTCTGGGGAGCCTTCGATGCTATGAGGGTTCTCAGCTCAAAATACAATGACACACCCGAGAAGGCCTCACGTCCGATGAGTGCTTCCAGTGCCGGCTTCGTTCCTGGTTCAGGTTCGGGTGTTCTGTTGCTTGAAAGCCTGGAAAGTGCGCAGAAGCGCGGAGCGAAGATCTATGCAGAAGTGCTGGGAGCCCATCTGAACTGTGGCGGACACAGGAACGGGGGTAGCATGACATTTCCCAATCCGGAGTCCGTACAGATTGCAATCAAAGAAGCCATTCGCAAGGCGGGAATTCAGCCGGAAGAAATCGATGCCATAAACGGCCACCTGACGGCAACGATGGCCGATCCTGTAGAGGTGAATAACTGGGCCCAGGCCCTTGGCCTGCCCGCCGATAAGTTCCCGCACATTCAATCCACAAAATCGATGATCGGCCACTGTCTTGGTGCTGCAGGATCTATCGAATCAGCGGCCGTTATGTATCAGCTGGAGCAGGGCTTCCTGCACAGGTCGATTAACTGCGAGGATCTTCACGAGAAGATCCAGCCCTATGAAAAAAGCGTGCTGCAATCGACGCTCGATAAACAGGCGCGCATCTTTGCCAAGGCCAGCTTTGGTTTCGGCGATGTGAACGGATGCGTGATCTACAAAAAATGGGAGGGATAACTCCCGCGTGATCCTTTATCAATCCATATCAGGAGAAATTAATGGAACAGAAGGAAATAATGGAAAAGGTCTTGAAGATTCTCGGACCGTATGCCAAAAACAAAGATGCTCTTGCCGCGGCTAACGAAGGCACGAACATCCTGACAGATCTGGAAGTGAACTCTTCCCGTCTGGTCGACATCATCCTTGCTTTTGAGGATGAGTTCGATATTGAAGTCGAAGATGGCGAGGCCGACAAGGTGAATACCGTCGGTGCCGCTGTTGAGATGATCAAGAACAAGCTCTGAGAATGTTGCCGGGCAGGTATTGCCTGCCCGGACCTACTCCAGACCATTGCAATCCAGAGGATAACATGCGCCAGGACATGCCTTCTTTTGCCAGATACCTGCTCTGGCAGCGTCTGCTGGGCTGGCTTGCCTTTCCGGTTCTGGGAGTGGTTCTGGTTCTGGTGATGCGCCTGGTCGGACGCTATTCTATACGCGATGTAAAGACCGTTCGGCGCGAGTTTCGACGCATCGTGCGCGAAAATCCGTCTTTGCTGATATGTCCCAACCATCTCACGATGGTGGACTCTGCCATTATACAGTGGGCTCTGGCCTCGAATACGTTCTACTTCTTTCATTACCGAAAACTGCCGTGGAATATACCGGCTGTTGAGAACTTCCGTCATAGCTTCTGGCTGCGTCTGATCGTATACCTGACGAAATGCATACCGATCGATCGAAAAGGATCGCCCGAGCACCGGGAAGGAGTTCTGGATCGAATGACATGGCTGCTTCGTCGCGGTGATCCTATCCTGCTTTTTCCAGAAGGGAGGCGTTCACAGACCGGTCGACTCGACCTCGAAGGAGCGGCTTACGGCACGGGACTGTTGCTGCAGCGAGTGCCAGATGCTGCCGTGCTGTGCATCTACCTGCGCGGTGATCATCAGGAGAAAAAATCCAGCCTGCCTGTTAAGGGAGAGCGATTTTCCCTGTCGATGCGTCTTATAAAGCCGGTCACCGAATATAAGGGGATGCGGGCACAGAAGGACCTGTCACACCAGATTCTTTCTGTGCTGCAGTCCCTGGAAGACGACTACTTTGGTCGAAATGCCTGAAAGTGAGGACCTATGGGTATTTTTTTACGGGATCCGCACTTTGTATTCGGGAACGATGTCGTGGACCTGCTTGAAGAGAAAGACCGATCCCGTGCCTTTTTACAGCGCTATGTTCGTAAAATCTGTACCGAGGGTGAGGCCTCTTTTTTAGAGGCAGAAGAAGACTTTGAACTGGCGCTGTGGAAGATCTGGGCCCTGAAGGAAAGTGCCTTCAAGGCGGTGCACCGACGGGACCGAAGTCGATCCTTTCGCTACAGAGAGCTTGAAGTGCAAAGGGGATTTCAAGCCGTCTACGATCATGGCACGGGCCTTCTGCTTTCTGCTACCGTCTTCTTTCAAAAAGAAGGAAAGCGTCAGTCCGTCTTCGGCGTTGCCTGGTCTTCTTCTGAAACCGATGCCCTGCTTGTAAGCTGGATCGACGTGGCCCGCGGCGTCAATCTGTCGCGCGAGGTGCGCGAGCAGGCCGCAGACATATTGCGAAAGCTTGAGATCAATGTCTCTGCCGATGTGGTGCAGCGCTACCCCGCTCCCGAAGGGGACCTGTTGCCGCCCGTTCTTGCCCTGCCACTGGGGGAAGCTCCTGTGTCTTTATCCCATCATGGCCGCCTTGTGATGACGACCATGCATCTGCATGCCGATGTGGAGTCGCATCTGCAGCCCTGGAAGGCACGACCGGTCTGGCGTGATGGCCGCCGTATTTTCTATCTGCCAGCTCTTTGAAAGAAGATAAAGAAGAAAAGAAGACGGCCGTAAATTCCGACCTGCTGCAATCCGATACTAAAACCAGCACCGGCGGCAAAATATACACAGAGCCGGGAAGTGAGTTACCGGATGAAGGAGTGAGCCATGAGCCCCAGCCTTCTCCTCGAGCGAGAAAAACCTGTTCTGCGTCCACAGACGAAAGAACGAGCAGCAGCGATTAAGTCAGGAGTCAAGCCCCTGCCTGTTGTAGACGAGCGCACCGGAATAGCGTTCCGCTGTCGTTGCGCCAATCCGCAGGGCCGACACGACGAACACTGCATCTACAACCTGGTATAACCATCACAGGCCGACATGGAATCCGGCTCGCCAGCCGGTGTCCCACACGGTGGCCCTTCTGTGTAGAGCGGTGTAGTCCTGCCACATTACCTGGTAAAGGTCTGCGTATCCCTCTATTACGAGGGCAAGCGTCCTCTCTTGATTGAGAGCAATCTGCAGACCGGCGGAAGATGCGAAAAGGCCGTTAGCCGTATTCTCTTCTATGGGCGCCGAGATGCCGAGACGCAGAAAAGGCTGCACATACCAGCTTTCAGGTCTGATCCACATATCGGCTGACAGCATGAAGTTCGGTGACAGGCTCATAGAGCGTCGTTGTTGATTGAAGTAGAGCTCTGCCAGGTACAGGCTTCCTGCCGGGTACAGAAAACCTTTACCGCCATCCTGCAATTGCCGGTAGTACTCGGTCATGTTCTCGGGTGGAAGATTGTATACCCGGGTAAATGAGCCAGTGGTTGAAAAGCCAAAGGCAAACCACTTACCGGTAGAAGCGAGGAAGCTGATGCGGCCCGAGCTGGATCGGACCTCCGGCCTCTGACCTGGCAGGTAAAGCTCGATGAGTGTGCGGTTCACGTTCTTCGATTCCAGCGATCGCAGAAGTGCTTCCGTCTGGAGCTGGTTCAAATAGGGGTCATTCATACGATGGGCCCAGGGGGACCAGCCTTCACCACCAAGCAGCTGCAGCCCGACGATGGCATTGCTGTCAGGGTGCAGAGAAGCGAAAGGGGGAAGGAATAGCAGAAGCAGTAAGAGGGAGTATCTCAACGAAAGTACCGGAGGTCGGACTCGAACCGACACGAGATCGCTCTCGGTAGATTTTGAATCTACTGTGTCTACCAGTTTCACCACTCCGGCATTCGTTGACGGGATGAGCATTCTCGGGTAGCGTTGACTGTAAACAAAAATATGTTCTATGTATACCGCACTTTTGAAGAGTTTCGCAGCCGGCCGGCCCGGATCGAACTTGTAACTGAAGAGATCCAGCATCTGAAGGCTCGTCGGCTCGATGAAGAAGCGGAGATCATCGTCTGCGACGGCCGCGGACGGACTGCTCCGGCACGCCTTGTTCGCCAGATGGTTTCGCGCAGGGAACAGTGGTCGGCCGTGGTGGACTACGACCGCCAGAGCTATACCGATGCTCCGGAACGCATCGTTTACTGTGCCCTGCCCAAAGGCAGCAGGGTTGATCTGATCCTGGAGAAGGGCACGGAGCTCGGTATGACGCGGTTTATTCCCGTTCGGTTTGAGCGTTCGGTGCGCGAAAGCTATCCGGAAGAACGAGCCATGCGCATTGCAAGGCAGGCTGCCGGACAGAGTCAACGCTGTCATGTTCCTGTCTTTGAAGCGGCCATTGATTTTGAAGAATTGCTCAATCGTGTAGAAGGTTCGATAGAAGCCTGTATGTTCTTGCTACTCGATCCTTCGGGTAGGGCTGCAACGGATTTGCTTCCGCGGAAAAGTGAAGCACAGCAGGCCATTCGTTCCCATGCCATCGTCGTTGGTCCGGAAGGCGGCATTACAGAGCTGGAAAGAACGGCACTTCTGGAAAAAGGAGCTCTGCCCGTGGCACTGGCCGATGGCATATTGCGTATAGAGACGGCGGCCCTGGCCGGTCTCAGCTACCTGAATCTATTGCAGGCCTGAGCGGGAATCGGGGATCGCTGCCTGGCGCTTTCGCGTTGGAATACGCCATATATAGATGGCAACCGTAAGACCGATGGCGGCAACGAGAATCTTAACCGGTAGCAGCGGAATAAAGAAGACAACGGAGCTGATGATCGTGATGGCAAGCGTACTCAGGGCAAAGACCTTCGTGCCAGGCGTTAACGTACGTTCGATCCGCCACTGGTGGATATACGGTCCCAGGTATCGGTGGTTCATCAGGGCATTGTAGAACCGCACCGAGCTTCGGGCATAACACAGGGCTGTTAAGAGCAGAAATGGCGTTGTCGGCAGGACGGGCAGAACGATACCCGCTATGCCCAATCCAAGACTGATCGTGCCGGTGGTGATCAAAACGATGCGTATAATACGACTGCGAACGGGATTGGTTTCGTGTGAGAAATCTCGCTGCATGATGATTGTCGGGTCACTTTCTGCTTTCAAAGAAGGAAGGCCCGGGGGCTCTGTCGACGAAAAAAGCACGGGTCGGCTCTTTCTAACGTAAGCGGCGGCAGGGCTCCCCTCTTCAAATATCAATAAAACACATTGACAGCATCTCTTGCCAGAACATGCTCCGGAATTGGGGGGGACATGCTGACCGAATTTTATCATTCCCTGCAGAAGAGCATTGGCACAGAGAAGGTGTTAACCCGATGGATCGACCGTCTGGCCCTATCGTCGGATGCCAGCTTCTACAGCCTTGTTCCGGCCTGCATCGTTCGACCGAGGTCGGTGCAGGATGTGGCCCTGTTGCTGCGTCTTTCTTCAAAATACCGCATACCATTGACATTTCGGGCAGCAGGAACAAGCCTTTCAGGGCAGGCCATTACCGACAGCGTTCTCGTTGATATCAGTCGGTCTTTTCGGACGATTCAGATCATCGATGAAGGCCGCAGTATTCGGTTGCAGCCCGGAGTGACCGGTCAGCGGGCCAATGATCATCTGCGCACTTATGGTCGCAAAATCGGGCCGGATCCTGCCAGCATACAGGCGGCCATGCTTGGAGGCATCCTGGCAAACAATTCAAGTGGCATGTGCTGTGGTGTGGTTAACAATGCCTATCATACGTTGCAGGCGATGACCTTCGTTTTGCCCGACGGCAGCATTTACAGAACAGATGCAGAAGGTGAGGCGGAGCGGCTGCAAGAAGAACAACCTGCCATTTGCAAGGGGCTCCTTTCGATTCGCCGTCGTATCATGGCCGATAAGGAAATTTACGAACGCCTTCGGCAGAAGTATCGCATCAAAAATACCGTTGGTTATGCGATGAATGCTTTTGTCGATTTTGAAAGCCCGCTTGATATTCTCGCCCACCTGATGATTGGAAGCGAGGGGACGCTTGGCTTTATTGCCGAGGCCACCCTAAAAACCATTCCCGCTGCAAAGCACAGATTAACCGCACTGCTGCTTTTTCCCGATCTATATGCGGCGGGAGAGGCCGTGCCCCGGCTGCTTGATGCTGCAGCCGTTGAAATCATGGATCGCAGTGCCATCCGCAGCATTGAGGCAAAGGCCGGATCCCTTTCTGAAACGTTGATGCAGGCACCGTCGGATGCAGCGGCCCTCCTTGTGGAATTCGAGTTTTCGTCAGAGGCAGAGATGAAGCAGGCAGGACTCGATATCAAAGAGCGTTTTGAGGACTTCTCTCTTCTTGTTCCGCCTGCCATAACGGATGAGCCATCGGAGCAGGCACTTTTCTGGAGCCTTCGCAAGGGGATGTATCCCTCTGTGGGATCGCTTCGCCCAAAAGGCAGCACTGCCATCATTGAAGATATTGCCGTACCCGTTTCGCATCTGGCAGATCTCTGTGTCGATCTACAGGCCCTCTTTGCAAAGTATGGATATACAGAGGCAATTCTATTCGGGCATGCAAAAGACGGCAATCTGCACTTTGTGATTACGCCTTCCTTCCCCTCTGGAGCAGAGGTAAGGCGCTATGAAGGACTGATGAACGATGTCGTTGAGCTTGTCATTCATAAATACGACGGATCCCTGAAGGGAGAGCACGGCACAGGACGCAATATGGCTCCCTTTGTAGAAACGGAGTGGGGTGAAAAGATCTATGACCTCATGAAAGAGGTAAAGCAGCTTGTGGATCCTCTTAATGTTTGCAACCCCGGCGTTATTGTGAATCCCGATCGTCGCGTGCATCTGGCCAACCTGAAACCGTTACCCGCCATCCATGACGAGGTCGATCTCTGCATTGAATGCGGGTTCTGCGAAAGTCGTTGCCCGAGTCGCGATCTTACGCTTACGCCGAGGCAGCGTATCGTCGTGCAGAGACATCTCAAAAATGGCGTCGATGATTCCGTTCGCGGGGAGGTCCTGCAGGATTATACGTATGAAGGGATCGATACCTGTGCCACCGATGGACTGTGTGCTCTTGCCTGTCCGGTTGGCATCGATACGGGGCGTTACATCAAAGACCTGCGCTCCGTACACCGCGGAGGCCTTTCGAAACGGATGGCCCTGTTTGTATCATCCCATATGAAGATGATGAGCCGTCTGATATCATGGTCGCTTCGTCCTGTTGCGTTGCCAGGGGTTAGCCAATCGATACGGTTTATGACCGCTTTACTGCGGCCGGTCATTCGTCTTCCACGATTGCCGGGATCTCTGCGCAGCGCCAGGCCTGTTGTCTCCCGGAATGCGGCAGAGGCAGATTTTATCTATTTCCAGACCTGCATCTCTCGGTCGATGGGTGGTTACGCCGATGCCCCCTCTGTTGGAGAAACAATGGATCGTCTGGCCGGCAAGGCCGGATTAAGGATGCGCACGGTCGTTGATGGCCATTGTTGTGGGATGCCTCTGGCCTCGAAAGGATTTCCGGAAGCGGCCGAGAAGACTCTTGCAGAGCTTGTCGATCATCTGTACCGGTTAACGGAGGGTGGGGCGATTCCGGTTGTTCTGGATACATCCTCATGCACGTATACCCTGATACAGAAGGCAAAAGCAGATGATTCTACCGGCCAGAGGCTGCGTTCGTTGCAGATTGTGGATTCTGTGAACTTTGCCTCGGAATGGTTGCTCCCCCGGCTTCATATCGTGGGCAGACAGTCCAGGATAGCCCTGCATCCCACTTGTGCATCGCAGAAGATGAATCATCAGGCGGCAATGCAAAAACTGGCCGAGGCCTGTGCGGAAGAGGTTGTGATCCCCCTTGGAGCCGGATGCTGTGGTATGGCCGGCGACAGAGGCATGCTCTATCCTGAGTTAACCGAGTCGGCAACGAGGGAAGAAGCACGACAGGTAATAGAGGCACGATGCTCGGGGTATTACAGCTCTGCTCGCACATGTGAAATAGCCCTAACGGAAGCAACGGGGCATTCGTATTATTCTATTCTGCACCTGCTCGACAGGGCTACCGAAGAATGAGATCATTAGATTGAGAACTGGAGGAGAGACAATGGCAGCTAAGAAGATCCTGATGTTTGTTGGGGACTATGTGGAAGACTATGAGGTGATGGTTCCATTCCAGATCCTGACTATGGTTGGGCATACCGTGCATGCGGTTTGTCCGGGTAAGAAGCCGGGCGAGACCGTGCGCACGGCTGTTCATGACTTTGTTGGTGATCAGACGTATATGGAAGCTCCCGGCCATCGCTTTGCCGTGAACTTTGATTTTGAGAAGGTGGACGTGAAGGGCTACGATGCTCTGGTGATTCCGGGTGGCAGGGCGCCGGAATACCTGAGGCTGAACCCGAAGATTCTCGAGATGACGAGGCATTTTGCAGAAAACAAGAAGCCCATGGCTGCAGTCTGTCACGGTCCGCAGATTCTTGCTGCGGCCGGTGTGCTGAAGGGGCGTAATGTCATTGCCTATCCGGCTGTTGGACCGGAATGCACGGTTGCCGGCGCGAAGTTTGGAGAGGTTAACGATACGGCATCGAATGCCTTAACGGATGGGAATCTGGTTACAGCACCTGCCTGGCCGGCTCATCCGGAGTGGATGCGACAGTTCTTGTCGGTGCTTGGATCGAAGATAGAGGCATAAGAGGTAAATCCCGTCTGGCGTTGCGGCCGGGCGGGAATTTTCCTATGCGCGAAAGGGCGAGGGGATCGAGGTGCGGCTAAGGCAATGGTGCGCCAGGGTGTGATATGTGACATAATCAGATTATGTCGTGATGGGAATGGTGTGTTGTAGTATGGCCGTATCCGGTTTGGCGTTTTACGCGTGCGACATAATTCTGTTACTGGCGCATTAGGAATGCGAAGATAATGGTATTATGTCAGCCGCAGGCTAATGGCACGGTACAGCTATCCTCGCTTTCCCTGGTTAGGGAACGCGACATAATCCTGTTACGGGTACATTGAGAATGCGAAGATAATGGTATTATGTCGCGCCAGCAATTACTGTGTAATACTCTCGTTCCGGTGTCCGCCTTTAGAGCAACGCGACATAATCCTATTACGGGCACATGGGAAATGCGAACATAACGATATTATGTCGGGCACGGAGCAGGCTGCAGCAATTATATC
>CAZUEX010000004.1:215074-259813 GCA_964619535.1 uncultured Leptospiraceae bacterium
CATAATCCTGTTACAGGTACATTAGAAATGCGAAGATAACGATATTATGTTGCGCGTGCAGAGTAAGGACGCAGCACTTCCGCTTCCGTCTTTCCCTTTCGGGTAACGCGACATAATCCTGTTACGGGCGCATTGAGAATGCGAACATAACGATATTATGTCGGGCACGGAGCAGGCTGCAGCAATTATATCTCGGTCCTCTTCTAAGCACGCGACATAATCCTGTTACAGGTACATTAGAAATGCGAAGATAACGATATTATGTTGCGCCAGCAATTACTGTGCAGTACTTTCGTTCCGGTGTCCTGCTTTCGAGCAACACGACATAATCCCGCTTCGTCACATTAAAAATACGAACATAACGATATTATGTCGCGCACGGAGCACGGAGCACGGAGCACGGAGCACGGAGCAGGATGCAGCAATTTTATCCCATCATTATGTCGTGCAGAAAGTAACGGCACAGATGCGAAATCAACGCATGCATAGGCGGAAAAGCGAAGGCCCCGGATCGCAGGGAAGCAAAGCGTTCCCATCCGGGGCCAGGGGGCTACAGAACAGTCCAGGTTACTGGTGAATGCTCATCTTGTTCACATCCAGGGCTGCCTCTTTCATGACCTCGGACAGCGTTGGATGCGAGTGGAAGGAGCGTCCCAGGTCTTCCGCTGCACCGCCGAATTCCATGGCTACGACGGCCTCGCCCAGAAGCTCCGAGGCATTGGGGCCAACGATGTGAACGCCGAGGATCTTGTCGGTGCGCTTGTCTGCATAGATGCGGATCTGGCCTTCTGTTTGGTTCATGGCCTTTGCACGTCCGTTTGGCTTGAACATGTATTTGCCGGTGTTGTATTGGATACCGGCTGCCTTCAGCTGTTCTTCGTTTTTCCCTACCCAGGCGATCTCCGGCCAGGTGTAGACGACGAAAGGCACGCAGTCATAGTTTACATGGCCTGGCTTGCCGGCGAGAATCTCTGCCACCATGACGCCTTCTTCTTCTGCCTTATGGGCAAGCATCGGACCTTCAATGACATCACCGATGGCATAGATGCCAGGCACCGATGTCTGCAGGGTGTGCGGATCGACTTCGATACGGCCTCGCTCGTTGATCTTAACGCCAACGGCCTCTGCTCCAAGCGAGTCGTAAAAGGGCTTTCGTCCAACGGCAACGAGAACTTTGGAAGCAACGAGGGACTCTTCTTTACCATCTTTGCCCTGGATCTTCACCTCTACCTGTTTGCCTTTCGCGGATGCGCCGAGAACCTTGGTTTCAAGCTTGAAGGTAAAGCCCTGCTTCTCGAGAGTACGGCGTGCCAGGCTGCGAAGAGGTGCGTCCAGCCCCATGAGAATGTCAGGAAGCATCTCGATGACGGTTACCTTTGTGCCAAGTCGGTTCCAGACGGAGCCCAGTTCGAGGCCTATCACGCCGCCACCAATGACGATCATGCTTTCGGGTATCTGCTCCAGAGCAATGGCATGGTCTGAGGTAATGATGTTTTTTCCGTCAACGGGAACGGAGGGGATGTTGATGATGTCGGATCCTGTGGCAATGACGCATTTCTTTGCCGTAAGCGAGGCAGGTTTTTCGCCGTCTACCTTGATCTCGATGGCATCGGGTTTGGCCGAAACAAGACTGCCCGTTCCACGGAAAACCGTGATCTTGTTCTTGTTCATGAGGAAGTTCAGGCCATCGGTCAGCTCTTTAACGACGCGCTCCTTGCGGGCCATCATCTTCTTCACGTCAATTTTAACGCTGGAGACGGCAATGCCATGGTCATCCATTTCATGCTTGATACGATGATAGTGCTCTGACGTATCGAGCAAAGCCTTGGATGGTATACAGCCGACGTTAACGCAGGTGCCGCCGATCGTTTCGCGTTTTTCGATCAGGGCAACCTTCAGCCCGAGTTGTGAGGCGCGAATGGCACAGACGTATCCGCCCGGTCCGCCTCCGATGATGGCAACATCAAAAGTTTCCATAGATATAGTTCCTCGCCTTTTAGATTGATTTTGCCTGATGGCAAAGAAAAGGCCGACCGTAAGGCCGGCCCTCTGGCCTTAAACCTCAAGCAGCATGCGTTCGGGATTCTCCACGCATTCTTTCACTTTTACAAGAAAACTGACGGCCTCCTTGCCATCGATGATGCGGTGGTCGTATGACAGAGCAAGATACATCATCGGACGGATGACGATCTCATCGTTTACAACGACCGGCCGCTTTACGATGTTATGCATGCCCAGAATGCCGGATTGAGGCGGGTTCAGGATCGGAGTGGACATCATGGATCCGTAGATGCCCCCGTTAGAGATGGTAAACGTACCGCCCGACATCTCATCGAGCGTAATGCTTCCTTCTTTCACCCGCTGTGCCAGGCGTGCAATCTCCATCTCAATCTCGGCCATGGACAGAAGGTCGCTATCACGAACGACGGGCACGACCAGTCCTCTGGGGCCGCCAACGGCCACGCCGATATCGTAGTAGTTCTTGTAGACGATATCCGTTCCGCGGATCTCTGCATTCACAGCCGGATAGGCTTTCAGGCCTTCGATCACGGCCTTCACAAAGAAGGACATAAAGCCAAGCTTCACGCCATGCTTCTTCTCAAAGGCATCCTTGTAACGGCTGCGCATGTTCATCATGGCCGACATGTCCACTTCATTGAACGTGGTAAGGATGGCAGCGGAATGCTGTGCTTCGACCAGGCGCTCTGCAATGCGCTGACGAAGGCGACTCATCGGCACGATCTCTTCGCGTTCGCCCGTGCGCTGTCTTGAAGGAGCAATCGGAGTGGCAGAGGCAGCGGGCGCCGGTTTCGCGGGAGCCGCCTGGGCCTTTTCCATATGTTCGACAATGTCAGGTTTGGTTACCTGGCCACGCTTGCCCGTGCCCTGAACCTGCGAAGGATCGACGCCTGCTTCTGCGGCAAGACGGCGTGCACCCGGCGGCAATGTTTCATTTTTGACGCCAGGGGCCGAGGCTGCCGGCGCTTCCGGTTGAGAAGCCGGTGCTTCGGGTTGTGGGACTGCGGACGGGGCTGCAGCTGCCGTTGCTCCTTCCTCGACAATGGCAAGCACGTCGTCCAGCTTCACCACGTCACCGCTTTGATGCTTGATCTCTTTCAGGACGCCGTTGACGGGGCAGGGAACCTCCATCGTCACCTTATCCGTTTCGAGTTCGACGAGGATGTCGCCGCTCTGTACGGCATCTCCAGGGTTCTTATGCCAGGAGGCTACCGTTGCCTCGGATATCGATTCGCCCATCGGAGGAACTTTTACTTCCAGTGCCATAACAATTCCTTTCGCGGCTTGCGCCGTTATTTATTGAGCAAAAGCGCCTCGTTCAGGAGGGCCTGTTGCTCTTTTACGTGTACCTTGTAATAACCGGTAGCCGGACTGGGAGAGGCAGGGCGACCGTAGTAGTTCAGCCTGCTTTTGCACATATGGCCAAGCAGGTTTTCCATGTAGATCCACGCGCCCTGGTTCCTTGGTTCTTCCTGAACCCAGCCCACTTCTTTCACTGCCGAATAGCTTTCCAGAACCGCCTGGATGTCGCGATCCGGGAAGGGATAGAGCTGTTCGACACGAATAATAGCCGTATCTGTAATGCCGGCATTCTTGCGAGCTTCGCTTAACTCATAGTAGATCTTGCCAGAGCAGAAAAGCACACGTTTTACATTGCCTGGCTCGATGGCAGGATCTGTCTCTGGAATCACATCCTTAAAGCGACCGGACAGAAAATCTTCCGGTCTGGACACAGCCTCGGGATGTCGCAGCAAGGACTTGGGCGACATGACGATCAGAGGCTTGCGGTAGTTACGATGCATCTGCCGGCGAAGCAGGTGATAGATCTGTGCCGGTGTTGTCGGGTAGCAGACCTGCATGTTGTGCTGGCTGCAGAGCTGCAGGTATCGCTCCAGACGGGCGCTGGAATGTTCGGGGCCCTGGCCTTCATAGCCATGCGGCAGAAGCAGGGTAAGCCCGGACATCCGCTTCCATTTTGCTTCGGAAGACGAGATAAACTGATCGATGATGACCTGGGCACCGTTTGCAAAGTCGCCGAACTGTGCCTCCCAGATCACCAGTGTGGATGGATCGGCCAGTGAATAGCCGAACTCAAATCCCAGCACTGCCTCCTCTGAGAGAAGGGAGTTCAGAACCTCAAAGTTTGCCTTGCGGCCCGGTAGCTGTGTCAGGGGAACGAACTCTGCTCCCGTCTTCGTATCGAAGACGCTGGCATGGCGGTGCGAGAATGTGCCACGTTTGGAGTCCTGACCCGATATGCGAACTGAGAATCCCTCTGCAAGAAGGGTTCCATAGGCAAGCAGCTCGCCCATCCCCCAGTCCACGCCTCTTGAATTCTCGGGCTCGAAGATCATCTTGCGACGTTCTTCGAAGAGGCGCTGCAGCTTCCTGTTCAGTGTAAAGCCGGAGGGAACGCTGGTTATGGCCTCTGCGGCCTTTTTGAGAAGGGTATCAGAAACGCCTGTGTCGGGGTTGGAGTCGGGATCGATCTTTTTCAGACCACGCCACTTACCCTGCAGGGTTTCGATATCCACCTGGATGTTCTGCGACTGGAAGCGATGGAAGGCCTCTTCGAGGGCCTTGTTATGTCCGTCGCGGATGGCCTGCCTTTCATCGGGCGAAAGCTGATCTTCAGGCAGTGCTCGGTCGAAAACGGTAAAGGTGCCTGGATGCTTCTTGATGAGCTCATACATCTTCGGCTGCGTGAAGGCAGGCTCATCGGTTTCGTTATGGCCCCATTTGCGGAAGCAGATGAGATCGATAAAAACGTCGGAATTAAAGGCCTGGCGCCATGCAAGTGCAAAGCGTGCAGCACGGAATACGGCAATGGGATCATCACCGTTGACGTGCAGGATCGGTGTATTCAGGATCTTCGCCAGGTCTGTGGCATAGATCGTGGAGCGCGAATCGATGGGGTCGGTGGTAAAGCCCACCTGGTTGTTCACCACGATGTGAATCGTTCCGCCAACGGCATAGCCACGCAGACCGGACATGTTGGCGCATTCGTAGTTGATGCCCTGGCCGGCCAGCGCTGCATCGCCGTGAATCAAAAGCGGCAGGTGACGCAGACGTCCTTCATCATCGGCCATCGTCTGACGTGCGCGGATGGATCCCATGACAACGGGATTGATGACCTCCAGGTGCGACGGGTTAAAGGCCAGCGACAGGTGTACCATACGCCCTGTCATGGTCTTGTAGTCGCGAGAGAATCCCAGGTGGTATTTTACGTCGCCGGGACCGAAGTCTACCGAGACATTCTCGTTGAATTCGGCGAAGATAGCCGCCGGATCCTTGCCCATGATGTTGGCCAGGACGTTCAGACGGCCGCGGTGGGCCATACCCAGAACAATCTGCTCGACGGAATAGTTCCCGGCCTCTTCTACGATACAGGCCAGGGCAGGGATCAGGCTTTCGCCCCCTTCCAGCGAAAAGCGCTTCTTACCGGGGAAGCGTGTTGCCAGAAATTTCTCAAAAGCCTCTGCAATGTAGACCTTTGAGTAGATCAACTTCAGCTGTTCTTTGGAAAGCGGACTGAAATAATCGTCGGATTCAATGCGTTCGGTGATCCAGTTGCGACGGTGTTCGTCGCGAATATAGAAGTACTCAATACCCGTCGACGAGCAGTAGATCTGCTGCATCTTCTTGATGATCGTCGACAGGGTGTCGGTGACCGTCTGGCCGGCAATATTCACACGTACGATCTTCTGCAGATCGGACGGAGCGATGCCGTAACGTCCCGGATCGAGCAGGTCTTCGTCTGTGTTTTGAAAGCCAAGCGGATTGATCCGGGCCAGGAAATGCCCGTGTCGACGGTAGTCCTGGATCAGACGGTGGGCCTTGAGATTGATGTCATCCGTATCGGGGATATCTTCGGGCTGCAGGGCCAGTGACGGCCTGGCCGGTCTGTAATGCCCGCCTCCGCCGTCCACCTCGTTAAAAAGACTTCTCCACTCAGGAGCGATACTATCAGGGTCCTTAACGTACTGCTGATAAAGCTCCTCCAGAAACTCTTTTTGATCTCCCTGGAGGACGGAGATAGCCTCGAACAGTGACATAGTGTATTTTCAGCGTTTTACAAACGGTAAAAGGTTGGCCATTCTGGCACGTTTCACTTCCCGGGAGATCTTGCGCTGGACGCGAGCGGTAGCGCCTGTCATCCTTCGCGGCAGGATCTTACCCGTCTTTGAAACAAACTTCTCGATTACCTCGATATTCTTGTAGTCAATGTCCAGACCACGAGTATCGAGTACCTTTTTCTTGAAACGAGATCGGGGTTTGCGAACCGGTTCGCTTTCTTCACCCTGATGCTGGTTTTCCACTTCCTGATTGTCTGTAGCCATCGTTTTCCTCGTATGATAAATTTGTGCTTCACTTACTGTAAACTAAAAAAAATTTACTAAATTACATTATAAACCCTGCGAACGATTTCCCTTTATCATGTTCGATTTCAGCCCTTTGCCTGCAGCGTTTCGATGAGAAACTCCACCTGTTTCTGGTGTTCCTTCTTATGATCGGGATCCTGGGCTTCATCCGTGAAGATCTGCATGGACTTCTCGGTATGCAGAAGGTTAAAAAGTCCAAAGGCAGGCAGCGCTGGATGCTCTGGATCTTCCAGGCCGGTGCTCATCATGACCGGACAGCCAATGTCCTCGGCCAGAAATATGGGATCGATGTTCTTCATCTTTTCGCGCAGCTCTTTCTTCTGTGCCGACCTTCCTTTCAGCCATTCGCTCCATTCACGGGCCAGGCTGGACTGGCTGAGAGACATCCACTGCTCATGCCATACAGGACCGGGCCTTTCCAGTGCCAGCGCCCGGATCGACTCCGGCTTGAAGGCAGCGGCAAAAAGAGCCGGTACGCAGCCCAGCCCTCTGCCCAGAAGACCGATGGCTGTATGGTTAATATTACGATTCAGCCGCAGAAAGTCAACCGCGCGCAGTGCATCGAGGATCATGGAAACCGCCAGGCTGCGTTCAAACGGCTGTCCCTGTTGATCCAGGAAGGGGGTGGGAGGCATTGCCTGGGCGTCCCGGCTTCTTGTACTGCGCTGAGACGCTTCATGCCCTCGCATGTTCAGATGAAGATGGGCAATTCCGGCCTGAGAAAGCGGTTCGGTAATGTTTTCGTTTACACTTTCGAAGTCCGATAAATAATCGTGAAAGGTAATCACGGCCGGTATACGTTTTAGCTTGCGCGGGATGTTCAGAAACCCGGACTGAATGGTGTCATTGTGCGTGCGAAACTGAACGTCGTGAAGGGTTTCCCGTGCAAAGCTACGCTTCAGGCGCAGCTTCAGCTGTGGTTCCATGGGAACCTTCTTCAGGGAAAGGATGACACTGTTCCAGAAGGATTGGAACTGGGCCGGACGGGCCAGTTGCGGCAGTGCCTGGTAGCATTCGTCAAATCCGGGTCGGCGGATGGCCATATTTATTATAGATTTTTTCAGCTGCAATTGCGGTAAAGCGGAATACGGAGAGACCATGGAGTCCACAGGAAAGCTTTTTGAAGAGCTCGGCCATCCCCTCAGCTTTAAAGAGGGGGATTATGTCTATAAACAGGGCCAGTTGCTCGATGATCTGCGTGTGTTTTACATCCTCGAAGGGAAGGTCACACTGCGTCGCAAGCATACGGCCCTGAAACATGATGAGCTGCATTACGAAAAAGGCGACATGTTTGGCATCCTGGAGGTCTATCTGGGGAAGGCCCGCATTACCGAAGCACAGTGCATGACGGACGTGAAGCTGCTGGGCTTCACCAGGGAAGGCGTGGAGAAGCTGATGACATCGGAATTGTCGGTTTCACTGTCCATCATTCGCAGTTTGAGCGCCATTTTACGCAAGGTGAACCGTCATATCAAGGAGCTGCCGGCCTGACCGGGGAGACTGCCCATGAAGATTGAAAACCACGACTACGATCTGATCAAGCTGGGCTTTGAAGGAGAACAGGCCATCACCCAGCAGCTGTTCTTCAAATACGGCAAAACCTACGAGCCAAAGCGAATTATCCTGCGTGAAGGGGATTCAGGGCAGGATGTGTATATCATCATTTCCGGTCTTGTTCTTGTCACAGAGCGCCAGGTGTCGGGTCAGTATCGGGTGTTGAATCGACTGGGACCTGGCGAGATCTTCGGAGAGATGGCCCTGCTTGAGAATGAGCTGCGATCGGCCACCCTGATCTCTGCCACCGATGTAAAGCTGCTGGTTCTGGCTCCCGAACAGTTTGAGCAAATCTTTCAAACCCATCCGCGGTGGGCTTTCAAGATCATCGGTGCACTGTGTCGTCGCATTCAATCGGCCTTTACGCAGATTTCGAACTATTACAGTGGCAAGTCAGATGTCTCGTAAGGCATTGAATCCTGTCAGACAATGGCTTTTGAAATCCGTTCCACTGGACCTGCTGATTGCAGAATGGCTGAAGGTGCGTCAGCTCACCTGGGTAGGGGAGGATCAGTTTCCGCCCGCACTCAGGGAACAGGCAGCCTCTGAGGCCTTTTTGCTGCGAGAGGGCGGAGATCTGCTTGGTGACCGTCGTCGTCTGCATCTTGGCCTTGTCTGTTCACAGAGCAGGTCTGTGACACGCAGCGAACGGCTTCTTTTACTGGAAGAACTGAGGGATTACCTGGAGCGCTGTGGCCGTCGGCCAGAAGAGTATGAGTTCCTGCGGCCCACTCGCTTTCGTCTGGGCCGCATGGAGATGCGTCCTCTTTTTTTTGTACTCTGGTCTCCCGATGCTCCGCTTCTTGAGCGACTGCTGGCCGGTAAATCGGAGCTACCCGATCGCATCAGAGAAGATCGCTATACCTTTCGTGATCTGCTTCAGGAGCAAGCAGAGGAAGCCTCTTCTTCGGCCCGGCCAGGCACGGCCTCAAAGAACGATGAAGCAGGACTCCCTTTCGGGCCCGACGGAATCGGTTATCGCATTGTGGGCTCCAGCAGGGGGCAGCTCTTTCGTAAGATGTTTGTTCGGCTGGCCGGCGATCGGCTGTTCCTGATCTACATCAGTTCTGAAGAGCGCCTGAAGGCTGCATACGTAACGGCCCTGATCGATGGCCTGTCCTCTGCGGCCTATCCGGTATATCGTCTGGAAGACCTGCTTTTAAATCATCCGCCGTCGGAAGTCCGGATCAGCGTCCTGGAAGGGCGACGTGATGGCAGTATGGAGCTTTTGAATTACCGACATGAACATGTTCTGATCCGGGACGGCGAGCTGCACAGCCTGCGCCCACAGTCCGGACGCAACCTGCATATACAGCGCTGGCAGATGCGCTGTGGAGATCGCCTGTTTTTGATCCCTTCTTCTCTGACGTCGACGGAAAAGCTCGAGCTGCAAGAGGTGGCAGGGCAATGGCCTGAACTGGATGCCCTGAATGGCTGGCTTGATACAAAGGGGGTGGGGCGGACGCTTCTTCTTTTCCAGGCTTGACAGAACATCGATTGAAGGACTACAATGCCAGCTCCCCCTCATGGAATCCACGGAAGAATCCACGAAAACGAATAGACTGGATGCACAGGTTGTTCAGAAAATCCTGCTTCTGCCTGTCCTTCTGGCACTGGCCTTTCTGGTCAGCGGTGTCCTGCTTCTGCATTCCTCCGTGGAATCCTTTGCCATGTCAAACCTTGGCAATCGTGGTGCCTTCCTGCTCCAGGAGTTTCGCAATACCCTGGAGCCTGCCCTCGAGCATCAGAGGCTTTCGGCCGCTCTTATACAGGATGGACTGATCCCTTATACCGATCGAACCATGATGGTTCGCTACTTCGCTCCCTTTCTCGCGCAGAATGCCATGGTCCGTTCGCTGAACGTTGCTGTCGGCGATCGAAGCTTTATGATGCTGCGTGACAGTGAAACACGGTTCCGCATCCGAGAAGAGTATCGTGGCAGGGCACGTTATGCCAGCTGCAATGCCAGCGGGGCCTGCCAGAGCGACGGCAGCGTTGCCTATTCTTACAGAGACAGTGAATGGTATTCTGCTGTGCCCGAAGAAGATGCCATTATACGGTGGACGGATGTCTATCGCTTCAGGACAACAGGCGATCCGGGCATAACAGGCGTTACGGCCCGCCACATGGCTACCGGACAGCGCCTGATCGTTGCCTATGATCTGCGTTTGATCGACCTGACGCATTTCTTTGAGCTCATCCGGCCCGACGAGAACCTGATACCGGTGCTGTACTTTCCCGAGGTTCAGGCCGGCCGTTTCGATAATGCCACGATGCGAGGCCTGCTGTATCAAACAGGCCGGGATCAAAAGGGCCTCTTTGTGTCCACCGTGGACGATGCCTCCGATCCCGCCGTTGCCGCACTGGTTGTTGATCCTGAAGCGGCCCTTGAGCATGCCAGGGGCTGCCGCTGGTGGAAGGATCCGGTACAGGTGCCGGGGCTTGCAGCACAGATCTTTCTCTGTTTGCCCGAAAGCGAGCTGATCCGTCCGATGGAAACGCGTGTCGTTGCCCTGCTTCTGATCTTTGCAGCCCTGGTGCTTATGACCATCGGCATGTCCTTTTTTATCGCCCGTCAGATTACCTCACCCTACAAAGAGCAGCTGGAGCATTTCGATCATTCTCTGGATTCAACGACGAAGATGCTGGCCCGTCGCGAAAAAGAGCTCCGTCATGCCATGATGAAGATCCAGGAAGAGCTGGAACTTGCACGGAAAACACAGCTGAGCATCATCCCCGTTGTATCAAAGCAGTACGGTCCTTTGCGGCTTACCTCGCGATATGTGCCTGCCAATTCTCTGGGAGGGGATTTTCTCGATCTTTACGATCTGCATGAATGCCTGGGATTCCTGATGGCCGATGTGTCGGGGCATGGTATTTCATCTGCTTTGATTACGATGATGATCAAAACATCATCCACGCTGAGCAAGGATATGCTGGTTCTGCCCGATGCCTTTCTGCGCCACCTGAATCGTACGATTTACGAAAGGACGGGGATGCATTTTATTACGGCCCTGGCCTGTTCTGTGAACTACAGCGACCTGACGCTGAAGGTGGCCAATGCAGGGCATTGCTATCCATTGCTCTTTCGTCGTGCCACGCAGGAGTTCCATGACATAGAGGCAAACGGCATCTGCCTTGGTATCCTGGAAGATCCGACGTATGCAACCGTGGAAACACAGCTGCAATCCGGTGACTGCCTGCTTTTTTACACCGATGGTATCGTCGAAACCCTGAACGATGCAGAGCAGCTGTACGGAACAGAAAGACTGCGTCGTACGTTGCTCGAGAACAGTCACCTTTCCGGTGACGAGCTGCTCGATGCCATCTTTGTTTCTCTGAATCGATTTGCCAGACGTTCGATACGCGAAGATGACATCGCAATGATCCTGCTCGAAGTTGAATGATTCAGGGCTTTTCGAGAATATGAAACAGTGCCTTCTGAAAGGCCTCGCTGTGCAGGATCTGAAAATGCGAAAGCCCGACCAGACACTGAATGCGATCGTCACCGTCTTTGCGATACACCGAGTCAGAAAGCAGGGTCAGCGAGGATTCTTCGATCAGACCATCGCCAAGCCAGTTGCTCCATATGTGATTGCTGTCGCTGATCAGGCTGTAGATCTGATAGGCATCGACGTTGTCCAGCTCGCCAAAGTAATGGTTCGTGCTCATGGGAAGCACCGGGCCCGCCTTCTTTTCGTCTTCTTCGCGAATAATACCGGCTGCCATATCGCGAAAGGCTGGCGAATGGACGTTGCCTGCAAAGCTCATGAACTTGATGGCCCGGGACGGTGTGTCGCCCAGCCCGAAGCCAAAAAGCAGGCCTGTTTTTTCGATGAAGTAGCCGCCATCCGGCGAGCTGACAAGGATGACCTTGCCAAGACGTTTGCGAAGGGAGCCACCGGCTCGATCGTTTGCAAGAAGCGTGCTTCGAAGGATCAATCCCCCCTGGCTGAAGCTGATCAGATGCACGGGCACATCGGGAACGGCAGCAAGCAGAGATTCCAGGAGGGCATTGACCTCTCTGGCAAGGGCAGAGACATGCATGCCTGGATGAAGACGTAGATAGACAGGGAAGTAGGACTGTTGTTGAAACAGCTCTGCAACGGGCTGTGGTCTGCCACTTCTCCACAGGCTTTCATCCTGATACAGGCCAGGAACACAGATCATCAAACCACGCGAGGCGGGCTTTTCCCGAAAGGCTTCGGCAACCTGCTCGGGTGTGGCATCGGCGGAGCCAAGGCGAAACGAAGTCTTGATTTCAAAGGGATCGCGAAGCGATACAAAGCTGTCACCCAGGATGGCCGTATCGGCGATGTTTGAGGACAGGCTTTGAAAGGTTTCCTGGTCGACGATGCGCAGGGTAAGCAGGGTTTCGGCCAGTGACTCTGCTGCTCTGTGAATGGAACTGTAGATCGCTTCGAACGATACAGAACCGGCCTCTTTCAGAGAATCGCCCGTACGGCGAAGCTGACGGGCCAGCTCTGTGTTGCGCAGGACAGGGTAGTCCGAAATCGTTTCGGCCTGCTCCCCCATCCATGTCATCGATTCATACGCAAAGTTGCGTATGCCTGAAACGGCCGATTCCGTCAGGAGTCCGGTAATCTGCAGCAGAAGCCCCGGAAGGCCAGGAAGCTTCGGAAATTCACCCATAATAGAGAAACAGCAAAACCGGTGGAAACGGTCAAGCCGCTTTCCCTGACGGAACGGCCCTTTTCAGGCCGTCTTTCGAAGAAAAAGGTAGCCCAGGACACCGCTCAGCAACGAGCCCGTCAGGATACCGATCTTCGCATCGGCAATCAGGGTTGCATCGGTGTAGGCCAGACCCGTAATAAAAAGCGACATGGTAAAACCGATTCCACCGAGAAGGGCCACGCCAAAGAAATGGGCCCAGCGCACGCCTTCGGGAAGCCTTGTGCCAAGCAGCTTTGCCGTAAGAAACGTAAAGCCAAAGATACCGATCATCTTTCCAAAAAGCAGGCCGGCAGCGATGTGGATGCTCAGCGGGCGGCTCATGCTTGCAAGCAGGTCGCCTTCGATGGTAACACCGGCATTGGCCAGGGCAAAGACCGGCATGATAAAATAGCTAACCAGGCCATGCATGCCATGCTCCAGCCGTTGCAGCGGAGATTGTACCTTTTCCAGTTCCGCATTGAGGTCTTCCATGGCATCGAGCTGTTCATGACTGAGCAGTCTCTCTTTTGCGCCGTTCTTTGCCTTTTCGAACAGGGCCAGGTTTTCGCGCATCGAGGCAACGAAATCCCCCGGTTTTGCCAGAGGGTTGATGGGGATGGCAAAGGCGCCAAGCACACCGGCCACCGTTGGATGCACGCCGGACTTCAAAAACAGATACCAGACGATGGCACCGGGAATGAGATAGGCAGCCATCGCCCGCACATTCATGCGGTTAAACAGAAACATCAGGCCAAGAAACAGAGCGGCCAGGCCGAGCAGCTGTAGCTGTACACCGGTGCTGTAGAAGAAGGCTATGACGATCACAGCACCGAGGTCATCGACGATGGCAAAGGCCGTAAGAAAGACCTTGATGGTCAAGGGGATGCGGGATCCAAGAAGAGAAAGAACGCCCAGTGAAAAGGCAATGTCTGTGGCCATGGGAATCCCCCAGCCCTCGGAGCCCGGGTTGCCACGGTTCAGCAGCAAAAAGATGCCTGCAGGCAATACCATCCCACCCACAGCTGCACCGATCGGCAGCGCTGCCTGTTTGAAAGAAGAAAGCTCACCGGCCACGATCTCCCGTTTGATCTCAAGGCCTACGACAAAGAAAAAGACAGCCATCAGTCCATCGTTGATCCAGAGGATGAGCGGCTTGGTCAGATGCAGGGCCTCAGGACCAAAGGCAAAAGGCAGTTGCCACAGTGCATGATAGGATTCGGCATAATCCGAGTTTGCCCAGATCATTGCGACAATTGTACACAGGATGAGCAGGATTCCCGAAGATGATTCCATCTGTACGAATCGATCAAACGGGGACAGGATGGTGCTGATAACTCCAGGAGGTCTTGTTTTCTTTCTGGCCATGATTGCCCGGAAGAAATGTCAGAGCGCCGGAAAAGACAAGGGTTTTTTGTTTGCGTTTGCAAATTTCTTCCACTCACTGTTTCGTATATATGAAAGATTCTGACCACAAGAAGTGGATGATCTACGGAGCCAACGGCTACACAGGCAGTTTGATCGCCGCGGCTGCCGCACAGTCATCGATGCCACGTCCGGTGCTTGCCGGGCGCAATCGTCGTGCAATCGAGGAGATTGCACGACGCCATGATTGCGAGTTTCGCATCTTTGATATAACAGAAGATCCGTCAGAGATCGCTCCGTTTATCGAGGACTGCAGTGTTGTGCTGAACTGTGCCGGGCCCTTTGCTTTTACAGCGAAGCCGATGGCACTGGCCTGTTTGCAGACCCGGACCTCTTACAGTGACATTACAGGTGAGATCGCTGTCTTTGAGGCTCTGCACGGATTGGATGAACAGGCGCGTGGAGCGAAAGTCCTTTTGCTTCCCGGTGTAGGTTTTGACGTTGTTCCGACGGATTGCGTTGCCCGAACCGTCTATACAAAGATGCCGGATGCCACATACCTGAGGCTGGCTTTTGCAGGGTTATCCAGTATATCGGCAGGTACCATGCGATCCGCATTGCTGGGGCTTGCCGATGACTCGAAGGTACGCGAAGACGGAAACATTAGATCCATACCCTATTTCAGCCGGGCTGCGAAGATCGATTTAACCGAACGGGTGCAGACCTACTATGCCATCCCCTGGGGCGATGTGTATACGGCCCACATCTCTACCGGTATTCCCAATATCGAGGTGTATACAAACGTGCCCTCATCGCAGCGCATGCTGCTCGGAATGCTGATGCCACTGCGGTCCATGCTCGGTCGCGCAAAGGCACAATCGCTTTTCGGCGCGATGGGTGCCATGCTGTCCCCTCTTGTAAAGGGGCCCGGAGAAACGGTCCGCCGCACGGCCCGGTCTCGTATAGAAGGGCTTGTGAAAAATGCAGAGGGTCGCTCGCTGAGGTTACGCCTGGAAACACAGGAAGGCTATGCCTTTACGGTTGAGAGTTCACTGGCCGCTGTGCGACGCATCCTGGAGGGGAGGCTGCAGGAGGGGCATCAAACGGGATTTCAAACGCCGTCTCTTGCTCTGGGAGCCGATTTCGTTTTCGAGGTCGGGGGCAGCCGGTGGCTGTAAAGCCGTGTTATTGATAACGAAAAAGGCGTGAATAGCTCTTGACCCCGGTTTTCGAATGCAACAGAATGATACCCCCATGCGAACGGACAGTCAGGACAGAAAGAAGCAGAAAAAGGCCATCATAAGGCGCTACGAAAAACACCTCTCGCGCTACAAGGCATCCTATTATCGCAGGGTGGGGCTCGACCTTGTCATGGGTCGCCGCGAGGGAATCTATTTCTGGGATCTTTCGGGAAAACGCTATATTAACTGTCACTGTAATGGCGGTGTCTTTAACCTGGGCCATCGAAATCCCCGGGTGGTTTCTGCCCTGCAGTCGGCCCTGGGTGAATACGACATCGGCAATCATCACCTCATCTCGGGCCCCCGTGCCTTGCTTGCCGAACGTCTTTCTGCCTCGTTTGCCACGGGACGTCGAAAAAGCGAAATCACGCGGGTCGTTTTCGGTGCGTCGGGGGGAGAGGCCGTCGACCTGGCAATCAAGCTGGCCCGGGGTTATACCGGCCGACAGACCATCGTCTCTATTGCAGGTGGCTATCATGGTCATACAGGCCTCGCCGCCGCAACCGGCGACGAAAAGTATCGCATTCCCTTTGCGCTTGCCTTGCCCGATTTCGTTCAGGTTCCGTTTGCCGACCTTGATGCCTTGAAGCAGCATCTGCAACAGGCAGCGGCCGTTATCCTGGAAACGGTTCCGGCCACCCTGGGGATGCCGCTCTTCCCGGCCGGCTTTTTGCGCGATGTACGCAAACTCTGCGATCAACACGGTGCGGTGATGATCCTGGATGAGATTCAAACCGGCCTGGGACGTACCGGCAGAACATGGGGGTTTCAACACTATGACATCGTTCCCGATATCGTCGTAACCGGAAAAGGGTTATCCGGAGGGATGTATCCGATTTCGGCAACCTGCTATAAAGAGAAGTTCGAACAGGTCTTCAGGAAGGATCCCTTTGTTCATATCTCCACCTTTGGAGGAGCTGAGATAGGATGCAGCGCGGCTCTTGCCGTTCTGGATATCATAGAGAATGAAGAATTCCTGGCACAGGTCGAATCCTCCGGCCTTTTCTTTGAACAGCGCTGGAATGAGCTGAGCGGACGTTTCCCGGCCATTACCGAGATTCGAAGGCTTGGCATGTTTATGGGAATCCGTATGTCTTCTGCCGAGGACTGCCTGATCCTGCTGCGGGCTCTCCTGGATCACGGTATCTTTGCCGTCTATGCCAATAACGATAAAAGCGTGCTGCAGTTTCTGCCTCCACTCATCGTAACAGAAGCTCAGCGCGAGGAGATTATGCAGATCGTCGAAAAGGCCTTGATCGATACCGGACGCCTGCGGTATCGCCTGCTGAAAAGGATTCTCAAGGCAATGCTTTGATCCGAAACAGACTCTCACCTGAAAAGAAAAGCGTGGTCAGAAATGCAAAACGAAGGTGGAAACGAAATCGCCCTTTCACAGGCTGCCCTGCAGAAATTGCAACGGTTTGAGGCAGCTCTTGATCCGGCAAACCCCGAAGCCGGGCCTTTTCAACCCCGGATAATCGGCTATGGCGAGATGAGCACGGTTTTTTGCTTTGTGGATGACGACCTCGGAGGGCTGGCCTTCAAGCGTATGGCCATCTTCCGTCATGAGGACGAGGTGCTGCCCTACGAACGATTGTATCGGGAGTATTCGCGCCTCCTGAATGAGCTCGATGTTCTCACGCCCGATTACGGCGCGGCTCGACTCATGCGTCATGGCGATCCGGTACTGTACGTCTACCAGCGCATGGTTCATCCTTCAGAGGTTGCCTCTGGGTATCTTCGGTCTGTAGATCAAGAAAAGGCAGCCGCGCTTTTTCAAGAGGTTCTGATACGGCTGGACCGTGTGTTTTCGTATAACACCCTTCAGGGTGAAGTGACCATCGGATTCGATGGCCAGATGTCAAACTGGGCTCTGCATAACGGGCAGCTGCTCTACCTCGATACCGGCACACCCCTTCTTCGCAAGAATGGGGTCGAGCAGCTTGATCCCGAGCTTTTCCTGCGCATCTGTCCGTCGTATCTGGTATGGGTGATCCGGCTGTTTTTTTTAAAGGATGTGCTGAACCGTTACTATGATCTGCGTCTCGTCATTATAGACCTGATTGCCAACCTGTATAAAGAAAAGAAGCCTGATCTGATCGAGCCTTTCATTGCCATTGCCAACGACTTCCTGAAAGAACGTTATCCGGATCTGGATAACATTCGGCGAAAAGAGGTAGATGCCTATTACAGAGAGGATGCCTGGATATGGCGCATCTTTCTGGCTTTCCGAAGGCTTGAGCGGTTTGTCAGAACAAAAATTCAGAACAAAGAATATCCGCTGATCCTGCCGGGCAATGTGGAACGCTGAACAACCGTTACTGCATCGGCCATAGAACGGTCGCTGAGAAAGGTCGAATACCGGGGCCGAGCGCCACACTCAGGACCACTGGCCGGTTATTCAGCCTGCTCCGTGTGTGCTTCTTTGGGTGCCTCTTCTGGAGGAGCCGGTGCTTCGGGAGTCTCTTCCGTGTCCTGGCTTGCCTCTTCCAGTGCCTTTGCTGCCAGATCGGCGATCATCGTGTGGCTTTCTGTCTGCAACTGCTTCAGAGCTTCGAGGCCTTTCTTTTGCCCAGCCTCTTTGTCGCTTTTCAGCTGGGTCATGGCTTTGTCGAAGAGTACTGCTTCGGTGAGAAGCCTTTCATCCCTGCCTGTTTCGGCCTCGCGAATCCAGCCGCGAAAGAAGCCACCGGCAGTGCTGCCAGATACTTCGTACCAGGTTTCTGCTTCTTCCGCACGCCCGATAATAAAGGCAATCGTTCCCTGTTTTACGAGATCGGCATTGTAGCCGCGAGCGGCCGTAATCAAAGGACGTTGCAGCAGATTCGGCGATTCGGCGGTAACGACAGCAACATCGGGGGCAAAGTGTCGTTCTTCAGCGAAGCCAATCTTATCACCCGCTGCGCGAACCTTCACATAAGGAACCTTTTTCTCGCCCACCTCTGTTCTGTTCAGAAGTTCGACTCGCTCGGCCTTCACAAGGGTTGCTACATAGTCCGTCCTGGCTTTACTTCCGGCAACGGAATAGATCGACACCGGATAACGTGCAAAGAGATAAGAAGTGGTATCTTCTGACTTCCCTGTATCTTCCGTTGATTTTTCGCCACACTGGGCAACGAGCATGAAGACCGCAAAGACGGCCAGCAAAGTTCTGCAAGCAGGGACGGACAATCGGATCATAGGTCTCTCCTTGTTGATTCCAGGGAGTGGCAAAAGTAAAGGCACGATCTCAGGAAGCAAGGAAAAAAAGTAACGGAGATAGGCCGGCGGCCACAGTTAAACTGCAAAAGCCCGTTATGAGGCCGGAAGCAGTTCCTGTACAAGATACGTTTGAATGGGCTTTTCCACACCTTTGACCCGGACTGCTGGCTGTTTTGCTGCGCGAATCCTGGATGACACAGCGTCGAAGGTTGCCTGTGTAATCAGTATGTCTGTAGACAGGTGCTTGTTCAGGGCTTCAATGCGCGAGGCAATATTCACAGCCTGGCCGATAACCGTATACTCCATACGTTTATCGGATCCAATGTTACCCGCCACAACGTCGCCTGTATGGATGCCTATACCGAACTGTATGGGGGTTAGTCCCTGATTCTCTCTTCGTTCGTTGAACTGACGCAGCTTTTCTTTCATGCGCAGAGCCGCAAGAACAGCATTTTCTTCATCGCTCCCTGTTGATACAGGAGCACCAAAGACGGCCATAATTTCATCACCCACAAACTTATCAAGCGTCCCCCCATGTTCAAAGATAACATCCACCATGGCGGTCAGATATTCATTGAGAAAGGACACGACCTCTTCGGGTTCCATATGTTCACTCATTCGCGTGAAGTTGCGAATATCGCAGAAAAGCACGGTGGCCCGACGACGCTCGCCGCTCATCGATATGCCTTCCTGCAGAATCTTCTCTGCAACCTGATGCGTTACATAGCGCGAGAACATGTCTTTCACCTTGTCTTTCTCCTGTCCTTCACGCTCTGCAGTAATCTCTTTTTCTGCGGCCTGCAGTACAAGCCGTTCATAGATCCTGGCGATATAGGCAGAGACCACAAAGAGGGCGATAATGAACAGAACACGCAGACCAAGGTTCCCCAGGCTAACCTTTTCTGAGGTGAAGTGTTCGGTTACCGTTCCCGTTTGAATCGTTCCAAGAGAAAGTGCCAGCACGATCAGAAAGGTATAGCCCAGAGCAGACAGGGTGCCAGCATAGAGCGTAAGCTTCACAGAAAAGCGCATGGCAGCAATGGCTATCCACAGAAACAGAACCAGAAAGGCTTCGGATTTGAAGGTGCGAAAGGTGCCGAACTGCCATAGCGTCGTCAGAAAGATGATGATGTCGGCCGTCGTTGTATAGTATTTCAGCCTTTCACTGAATATTTTCTTTTGCAGCAGAAAGAATACCACAGTGCTGAGCAGTGTGCCGGTGGCAGCTGCGACGATAATGGCATTCAGAGAATGGGCCGGAATCTCATCTCGCACGCCCAGCCCACCAATCACATAAAGGGCCATGATCCCCAGACGGATAAAAACGACCAGCTTTTCGGAACGTACCTGCTCTTGAAGGAAGAGCTGTCGGATACGCTTTCGCATCGATTCCAGGACAGCGTCTTGATATGGATTGGATTGCGTCTTCATGAACACCTCTTGCCCCAGGCTTTTTTACAGGGAAGTCGCCGATAACCTGCAGGCCTCCCTGCAGGCTAAGACGGACGATATTGGGTTTGGACGATCAAAAAACGGACAGTTCAGTCCTGGAATCCTTCTTTGATGGCCTTTTTTATGATCAGATCCTCCAGGCCAGCTGCATCATGGGCTACAACGAGGTTCAGATCAGGCTCCTTTTGTTTGAGATTACGCAGAGCAACCAGCTGGTCGGCTACCGCCTGTCGGTCTTCGTGCAGGAAGAACATGCTCAGAAGAAGCGGACGACCGATGCCAGTTTCAATATTGGCCCGATCCCAGGCGATATCGCCCACAAACAGGAACTCGCGCCCATCACGAAGCATGACATAAACAAGCTGACTGCCAGGCGAATGTCCCGGAGCCTTTGCTACGACCACACCAGGGGCCGGTGAGGCCAATCCTTCGTACTGGAAAGGAGTAAAATACTGCCTGGCCTCTTCGGGAAAATGGGAATCAGGCAGGGAAGGGCCGTTCAGCTGCTCTTCTGTTAGCTTTGCCGCAACGGCCAGGTCCTTGATCGAAGGAGAGGCCGATATGCCACCAATGTGGTCGGGATGCTCATGGGTGAGCAGGATGGTGCCACTGGATCGGGCAGCAGCAAGCATGGCCTTCTGCATGGCCTCATAGTTGCCGTCATAGAAAGGATTGCCCGGAAACATCTCTTCTTGCAAAGAGCGGTCCATAGCCGTATCGATGATGACAGAGCGCCCGTCAGCGTATTTCAGCCGGAAGGCAACGAAGACAATGGGATGTGTTTTGAAAAGAGACCAGCCCGCACGTACGGCAGCAGCAGGGAAGGCACCTTCACCCACAACAAGGGCCTCGATTTCTACCGGCCGGGCATCGGATGCAGCCTTGCTGCGCATGCCTTCCAGATCAACCGTATAGGCGCCCGGTCGCCCATCCGGATAGGTCAGGAAGAAAACGGAGTAGAGTGAGATGGAAAGCAGAACAAGTGCGGCAAGCACAAGCAGCAGGTTTCGACGGAATACAGACATAGGGAGGAAGCGGATCGTTCACCCGTCATGTGTCAACTGAATTCTGCTTGACGGAAGCACAGGAGGCCCCCATTTTAGGAATAACCGAAGCAATCGGGGACGATCTGGTTTCGACTGCCGTGGTTCGGTTCGTTGGTCGCATGCGAAGTTGAGGAGCTTCTAAAAACCTCACCTTATACGTGCAAACGAAGAGTTTGCTCTGGCTGCTTAATATATAGCCAGATGCTCTGCCCGGCTTTCCTTCTCGGGCCGGAACAGAGTATCACCTGAGAGAAGGCGAAATCTATGGGCCCGGACGGCTGTAGATTTTGTATAACCCGCCCGGAACGATCGAGGTTGGCTGTCGCTGCGCTTGCCCCGATCGTAAGTAAGCAGCGACTAAGCATGTAGGGGCCCTCGGGTCGCACGGTAGGACGCGGGTTCGACTCCCGCCGTCTCCAATTCTCAATCCAAATAATCACTGACTTTCCGCCGTAAGGCGGTCGTTTTCCTGCTCGCGTCCAGGAAGGGCGACGGCCCTCTCTCACCGAGATTCGATTTGCCGCCAACACGTTCATTCTTCTCTGTAGAAGGCACCAAGCGTAGAAATCGAGAAGGGCTCTGGTCTTTCAAGTAACTCTGCCCGCACCTCCCGAATGTCTCATGGATATGATATGTATGGTATTTCTACCGCAATCATACAGCGATGTAGACAGTATATTGTGAGCCAGATATACGATGTGCATCGTGTAATGTGTTGTTTGTGTATGGATTGACAAGATATGCTGTAAGTGTACAGTGTGATGATATGTGAGCACAGCCTGGATTACGTATTTTGCATGATGATAGCCGTTCAAATTAAGAAGTGGCAGGGCAAGTTGAAAGACAAGCCGGTCGTTCAGTAACTGGACCCGTTATGAGCGCTGCTGGTTGAGTAAGCCTCTAAAGTCCCTGATGAAGGCAGGACCACTCGTGATGCCTAAGATGGAAGATCGAACCGACAATTTTTACCCCACGCCACCCCTTTTGAGACCGCTCAGGACTCCGGTGCAGGCTGTGCCCTAATACAATGAAGGAAGAGCTATGTGGAATGATGTAGAAACAACTCAAGACCTATTGAATTTCAAGGTTGTCGCAGATACGGCAACTCAAATGATTTTGAACAATAGTAAAGAAATAATAGATATCCAAATGGAGCTGATTTATGCCAGGTGAATATGAAAGAGCAATTAGCATCAAGGAAGCGATTGATGCGATAAATAACCGGGACTACCTATTGCCAGCCATTCAGCGCAAATTTGTTTGGGATAGTGAGAAGATCTGTGTTTTGTTCGATTCGATCATGCGCGGATATCCTATCAACACGTTCATGATGTGGGAAATCAAAAGCGACCACATCAAAAACGAATATAAATTTTATGAGTTTCTGAAGTATTACTGCGAGAGGTTCAAGGAAGAGAATCCATACGTAAAGACCAGCGCCAGCTTCAAAGATTTCAAAGCTATAATCGATGGACAGCAAAGGCTGACATCCTTGTACATAGGTTTGTGTGGTACTTACGCATATAAGCAGCGTTGGGTTTGGTGGCCAAGTACCATGGATGAAAACAAACTGCCGCCGAGAAAGCTGTATCTCGATCTCAAACAGCCTGTGATTACAGACGATGATAACTCACGAATGAAGTACAATTTCCAGTTCCTGACCGAAAAAGAATATCAGGATTCCTTGGCTGAACCAAAAGAGCATCACTGGTTCTGCGTGCACAAGATTTTAGAATTTCAACAGGTTGATGGAGGGAGCCAGATATGGAACAAAGTCGTAATGCCCTTTCTTGAGTCTGTTGGCTTATCCGATAACGAATTCGCTCAAGAGACCCTCTCTCAACTCTACGATGTAATCAGGGTGCAGAAGATTATCCATTATTTCAATGAAACCAGTCAGGAAATTGATCATGTACTCGATGTCTTTATTCGAACCAATAGCGGCGGAACCAAGCTGGCATTTTCAGACTTACTGATGTCGGTAGCTGTTGCAAACTGGGATGGGGATTTTCGTCGAGAGGTAGATAATTTGACAAACCATATCCATCAAAGCAGTGAGATGGGATTTTACATTGACCGGGATTGGATTCTAAAAACGTGCTTAATGCTTACTGACGCAGATGTCCGTTTCAAAGTCAAAAATTTCAATGCTGAGCAGGTGAAGAAAATTCAGTCCGAGTGGCAATCCATAAAAGACTGTATCAAGGCCACTTTCCTTCTTGTGCGTCGGCTTGGCATCAACCCACAGTCGTTGAGATCCCACAATGCCGTGATTCCTATTTGCTATTACTTGTACAAAAAAAACGAGGGTGATCGACCTTTATACCACGACATCAATAACCTGGCCAAATGCCATGAGCAACGGTCGAAGATTGGCCAATGGTTTTACATGGCATTGCTCAAAGGAGTTTTTGGCGGGCAAGCGGATGCAATTCTTACAAGCATGCGCAGAGTTTTACGGGAAAACATTCAAAAAACAGCATTTCCTTTAGAAGCTATCATCGAGCGGTATAAAGGCGAGAACAAGGATCTTCGTTTCGATGATGACTACATTGAAAACCTGCTGAACACTCAGTATGGAGATCCTAGTTGCCGAACACTCCTGCACCTTCTTTTTCCTGAGATGAATTCGACAGAGGTCTTCCACGTTGATCATCTGCATCCCCGTAGTGCTTTTCAACCAAAGGCACTCAAGTCGCACAACTTCCTCCAAAGTGACGAGACGCTACTTAAATTTTTCTCTGATAAAAAACATTGGAATTCCGTGGCAAATCTTCATTTGCTCAACGACTCGCAGAATCTCTCAAAGAACGACAGGCCTTTGTCCGAATGGCTCAAGGACCCGAATGTAAACCTGCGAGCACAGGATCTACTTGTTGAAGGAATCAGCTTGGAGTTTGAGGCATTCAGGGAATTCTATGAGAAACGGAGGTCAAACTTGAAGGAAAGGTTGAAAAGCCGGGTTTTCATGTCAACGTAACTGCCATTGTCTCCAACAGTTGAAGACTCGGAAATGGCGCTGCTGCTGGCCCGGATGCTGACTGAGCGTGGAGCCTATGATCCCGATGCCGCGCTTCGGGCCTATCAGTTCTGGCTCGACTCCGATCCTTTTGACTGTGGCATGACCATCGCCACTGGCTTACGGGGTTGTTCGAATCCCGTAAGCCAGGCCAATGGGGCCATGATGCGGGAAAGAAAAAGGCTAAGGTGCTTTACCGCCTGGTGGTAAACCAAAACCACTCGAAAGAAGAAAAATTCGCAACGATTGCCCACGAACCAGGCCGTTTCTATTGCGGCCACCTCGGAACGCCAAATGAAAACTGGTGGCCAGATCGCCGTAAGGAGCACATCAACATTCGAGAGTTCGAGGTCGAAAGCGTTGCCTGGCTTGTGTGTGCGCGGGCTGGGATAAAAAATCCGTCGGCAGAATCCTCGGCGGATACATGAACGAGAACGCTCATATCCCCCAGGTTAGTCTGGAAAATGTTCTGAAGGCTGCCGGAATGATAGAGGCCATGACCTTGAGAGGCCTTTCACTGCACAAGGAGATAGTTGTCTGATGTATGCTGGCTCCTCAGTTCGATTCCCGTTTTGGGAACCGAACCGGCGTCCGAAAACCGGATTCGAAGTTGTTGCTGAGAAGCGCCGGGCATCCGGTTTTACTGCAAACCCGTCACCCTCGTCCGGTGCCGGGAAATCGAGGGAGAAAATCGTTTCTCTGGTCGGGTTGTCGGGAAGTTGTTGTGCGAGATGACTTCGGCGTTTATTATCAAGGAGTTACGAGGAGCGCGGGCTTTGAGACTGTTTTGCGGTAGGTCGTCGTTCCCTCCAAAAACTGGAGCCACCTTCATGGGGGCTTCAGTTTTAATCAGAGGTGGGGGGAGTCGAACCAAGCGAGCGACGGCGGCGTTCCGAGTCGACGAGGAACGTAGCCGGCCGCGCCCATGGATGGGCGCGGAGCGAGCGCGGCGGCCCGTAAGGAGCGCGCAGGACGCGCGCGACTGAAGGGCGACTCCCCCCCACCTCAAAAAAATCGTTCTCCTTTGTAGTTGTTTATGCCGAGCAGCATGACAGCTTGGCTACATCCTTGCCGAAGGTCTGGGCGCAGAGCTTGATCCCTTCCGCCTGGGTCAGATAGGGGTGGAAGGCCGAAGCGAGATCCGACACGCCGATGCCGTGGCGGATCGCCAGTGCGGCCTCCATGATCTGTTCGCCGCCTTCCGGTGCCAGGATGCGTGCCCCGATCAGTTCATCGGAACCCTTGCGGCGGATAAGCTTGATGAAGCCCCGGGTGTCCCTCGCCGCCAGCGCCCGTGGAACGTTTTTGATATCGAGTCTGGCCACCTCCACCTCGATTCCGGCGCTTGCCGCTTCCAGTTCGTTCAGACCGACACCGGCCACTTGCGGATCGGAAAAGATGACCCAGGGCAACGCCCGGTAATCGCGCCTTTGAGGCTCCGGTGACAAGGCGTTGGCGGCGGCCAGGCGTCCCTCGTAGGCCGCCGTGTAAACGAAAGCGGGTTCACCGATGACGTCTCCGGCGGCAAAGATGCCGGTCTGAGATGTTTGCAGATGTTCGTCCACCAGGATTTCACCCTGGCTGCTCAGACGCACACCGATTTCCTCCAGACCAAGATTCTCGGTGTTGGCTCGTCTGCCGGTGGCGCACAGAATCCGTTCGGCGGAAAACTCCCGCTCCGTATCGCCGACAAGAGCGTGGACAACCACGTCGTGCCCCTCACGCCTCACCTCACGTACCCGCACCGAGGTTTCGATGCGCAGCCCTTCATCCCGCAGATAGCCAGTCAACGCCTCGGTCAGATCCGCGTCTTCAGTGGGGAGAATCCGCTCGCTGCGTTGGAGCACCGTGACTTTGGTGCCGAGTCTCGCGAACATCTGAGCGATCTCCAGGGCGATATAGCGCCCACCCAGCACGATCATTGATTCCGGCAGACGCGTCAGCTCGAAGGCCGAGGTACTGTCAAGCGGGTCACTCTCAGCCAGGCCGGGAATATCCGGCAGCCAGGGACGCGAACCGGTAGCGACTATGATGCTCGACGCTTCGTACACCACGCCATTGACCCGCACCATCCGGGGAGATTCCAGTCTGGCGTCGCCTTCGATCAGCTTTACCCGGTCGTAGGCCTCCAACACATTGATGTATTTGGCTTGCCTGAGCTGCGATACAAGTTCATCCTTCTGCCGGATAACAGCCTCGAAATCGATCAGCGCGGTTTCGCTCCTGATTCCGGCAAAAGCGTGATGGCCTCCCTTGTGCAGGGCCTCGGCTGCCCGGATCAGAGTCTTGGAAGGCACGCAGCCGACATTGACGCAGGTGCCGCCAATGGTTCCAGCGTTCACCATCAGCGCCGTCCGGCCCAACTCATGCGCCTGAATGGCGGCGGCGAATCCCGCTGAACCACCGCCAAGAATGATCAGGTCGTATTTCCGCACATCATAAGAAGACGATGCGCAGCAGCTTTCCCGATATGATTGCTCGCTCATTGCCTATCCTCCTTGTCTTTCACTTTGTATCCTGTCGCGTCAATGGCCTGTCAAACCGCTTCACCGTAGGTCCGTCCGTGGTTTCCGTTCAGCTTCGCACGCGCACTGAATCTCGGCGGCGGTGCGTGGTTTGAGCTTCTGATACCAGGCAAATCCCAACATGCCGACGCTCAGCGCGATCAGCCAGGGACGGGCCGGTTCCATCCAGGAAAACGCGGATGCCAGCCCACTGGCACCGGAGAGAAACGCCAGTATCGGCGTGATGCAGCACAGTGATGCCGCGAAGGCGGATAGGACACCCACGCCCATCAGTTTCTTGTCGGCCTCGGGGTTCATGGTCGGTCCTCCTTTTCGAGTGCCCGCAAAATCGGGCATAGTTCGGTTTTCGTGTTGCTTTTGCAGGCGACAACCAGCTCTCCCAGGGTAGTCCGCATCCTCTGCAGCAAGGCGATCTTCTCCTCGATGTCGGCAATCTTGGCCTCCGCAAGAGAACGCAGCTCGTCGCAGGACTGTTCGCCATCCAATCTGAGATTCAGAAGTTCCCTGATTTCCTTCAGCGAAAAGCCGAGCTCCTTCGCCTGCCGAATGAAATGGACCTGATCTACCGCCTCCTCGGGATAGAGGCGATAGCCGGAAGGTTTTCTCTCGGGCTGCAGAATCAATCCCTCCCGTTCGTAGAAGCGGATGGTTTCCACCCCGACACCGCACCGCTTCGCCAGCTTACCGATGGTCATGGTGTTCACAACTCGATCTCCTGCAGAAAATATAAAGTCAGTACCATACTACGGAGTCAAGGGTTTTTTCGAAGAAAAACCGAGCCTCGGCCAAGAGCGTTCGCAAGTAATTGAAAATAAACGTGTTAAATGTCTGCTTCGGCTGTTCTTCTACTTGATTTGTGTCCGGAAAGAAGCATTCATTCATGGTGTAAGCGGAGGCTGAAAAGCCTTGCCAGACAAAGACTTAGAAGCTCCACGAACGACGGAGGCACGCATGAACCTGAAAGAGATCCACTACGGGATCGAGATCGAGACCGTAAAAGCACCAGGGAGCAGATCGCCTGGGCCATCCACTCGGTGGTGGGCGGCACGGTCCGCCATGTCGGCATCCCCAGCAGCTGTGACCCCTGGGAGGTCGAGGACCTGCGCGGCCGCGTCCGGAAGGTGGTGGGGGACGCCTCCCTGACCGGCGTCCCGGCCCATCTGCGGGCCGAGGTAGTCAGCCCGGTGCTCGGCTACGACGACATCCCGCAACTGCAGGAGGCGGTCCGGGCCATCCGCCGCGCCGGAGGCAAGATCAACAGCCAGTGCGGCATTCACATCCACATCGACGCCGCGCCCTTCGACGGCAGACACCTGGGTAACCTGGCCAAGATCATCTACAAGCAGGAACCGCTGATCCTCCACGCCCTCGGCATCAGCCGCGACCGGCTCAACCGCTACACCCGGCCGGTCAGCGACGAGCTGATCCAGCGCATCGAACAGCATCGCCCCCGCACCAAGGACCAGCTCAACCGCATCTGGTACTGCTACCACAACCGCCAGCTCCAGCACTACGACAACAGCCGCTACCACGGGGTCAACCTGCACAACGTCTGGTACCGGGGCACGGTGGAGTTCCGCTGGTTCGAGGCGACCCTCCACGCCGGACGGATCAAGGCTTACCTGCAATTCTGCCTCGCCGTCGCCGCCAAGGCGCTCAACGGCCGGGCCGCCTCCAGCCGCAAGCGGGATTTCGATCCCCAGAGTGCCAAGTACGACTTCCGGGTCTTCCTGCTCCACCTCGGCCTGATCGGCGACGAGTTCAAAACCGCCGGCAAGCATCTGATGGCCAACATGCCCGGCGACGCCGCCTTCAAAAACGGACGGCCCAAACCGGAGGACGTCCTACCGGATGAAACAACCACCACTCTCACCAACGAGGCCGGGCAAGTTCCCGGCCTCACTGTTTAAGGAGGTTCCCCATGAAGATTCTGATCCGCTCCACCACGCTGGACGGCGAACCGATCCCCGGCAGCGGGGAAACCCTGCAAGCCGCCGACTGCCTCGAAGTTATCGAGCTGATGCGCGGCCAGACGCCGTTCACCGCCAGCCGACCGCCCCGGGACTACATGACCGAGGTGCTTTCCAGTATTGAAGGCGGGCCGACCCGGCCATTGCCGGAGGACGCCGTCGCTGCGACCGCCGAGTTTCCCACCCGTCTGGCCCGGCACGGCCTGATCGAGTTCCTGCCCGACGACAAGACCAGCGATCCCTGGCCGGAACGCTTCCTCGAAGCCCTGGAGACGGTGCGACTTTCCGGGCGCACCAACATGCTCGACCACCCGGAGGTGACCCGGCTGACCGCCGAGATGGGCTACCCGGATGTGGCTGAGTGGCTGGCGGACCACCGGCGCGAATACGCGACTTTCGTCCTCGAAGGGACGAGACCGCTCGGCAAGAACTTCGGCGGCAAGGAGGACCCGTCTCCATGTGCGGACAAGTAGGCGTCATCTTCGGCCGCAAGCGCAGACGGCCGGATGAGCAGGATTACCTGCGCGAGGTCTTTATTCGGATGCTGCTGCACAGCGAGGAACGCGGCCCACACGCCTCCGGTCTGGCCTGGCTCAAGGCTGACGGCAGCCATCGCATCTTCAAGCGGCCGATGCGGGCGCACGAGCTGGTCTTCCCTCTGGCCGACCGTTTCGCGCCCGAAGGCCCCATCGACCAGGAGGGGCTGAAGAAGGCGCTTGCCCTCTGTCGCGGCCAGATGAGCGCCGTGCTGACCTCACGCCTCGACCCCGGCACCATCACCGTGCTCAAGGGCAACAAGCCACTCTGCCTGCGCATCCACCGCCAGCACCGGGTGGTGCTCTACACCTCGGACGACGCCTTCATCGACTTTGCCGTGGACAACGAGAAGGGCTGGCGCGAGCTGGAGGTGCTGCCCATGACCATGCTCACCATCCGTTACGAGGATGTACGGGCCATCGACAACAGCGAATTCCGCTTCATACCCCAGGAGCGCAAAGGGACACTGCCCGAAGGAGTGAATGCATGAACATCGGAGACAGCGCGAAGCTGAACACAAACCCGGAAGACAGTCCCGAGACCATCCTTCGGCTCTTCGTCTACGGCACCCTGAAACGAGGCTACTGGAACCATCAACGCTTCTGCGCCCAGGCCCGCAGCACCGAACCGGCCGTGGTCTGGGGCAGGCTCTATCACCTCCACGCCGGGTTCCCGGCCCTCGAGGTGCCGGAAGGTCTGATCCTGGCCCGGGGCACCGACGATCCGCTGGCCGACGCCCGCAGGCAGCAGGAGATTGGCACACCACGCTTCGGCCGCCCGACCGGCGATTGGGATCTGATCCATGGGGAACTGGTGACCTTCACCGACCCGCAACGCAACCTGCCGCCCATCGACCGGTTGGAAGGCTTCCGGCCCGGCGGGCACAGCATGTACCAGCGGGTGATGGTGGCGGTGCTGTGCGGGCGGAACTCTACTCCAGCCTGGACCTATTGGATGCCATGCCCGCCTTACGCGGAGAGAGTCGCCAGCGGCCAGTGGTTACGTCCGTGAGCCGACGTTTGCGGCCTTATCCGGACGAAAGCGTTTGACAATCGGCCCCTGCCTAAATATATTAGATGATGTTTTAAGTTGGGGAACCTGTGCCCAGCATCCCCGTTACCGCCTCTGGCGTGGCAAGAAAACCAATCGCCCATGAGGAGCTAGAAAAATGGCCGAGATGGAAGACCGCTGGTTATCAGTAGACGAGATAGGCAAGTACCTCGGTGTCAGCAGTGACACCGTTTACCGCTGGATCGACAAACATGCGATGCCCGCCCATCGCATGGGCCGTCTTTGGAAGTTCAAGAAAGATGAGGTCGATTCCTGGGTCAAGGCTGGTGGAGCTTCGTCAACCGACAACGACTCGGTGAAGACAAAGTAGGCCGTATGCAAAGCGAACATAATCAGGAGAAACAAGAATGCTGGGATTGAAATTAAGAGACGAGTTTCTCGGAGCACACATGCCCGGGACCGCTATTGCTCTTCGCACGAGTGATAACCAGGGGGCGGCTCAGAAATCCCCCGACCACATTCTGTCCATCACATATCCTACAGCGGATGTCCAGACGGCATTAAAAGCTATCAGCGCCAAGAACTCTGGACGTCCCATCGTCCTGATGGGTGATCGTGGGCGTGGTAAATCGCACATCATGGCGGTGATGCATCACGGTATTCAGTCGCCTGAATTCGTCGAGTCATGGCTCCAGGATTGGGGGAATAAGTTAGGCAGCGACGAGTTGAAAAATGCCAAAATGCTCAAAGGTTATGTGCCAATCTCCGAGCCGGTTCATAACCATGAGTACCCGTTGCTCTGGGATCTCATCTTTGATCGACACCCAAAGGGTCAGTATTACCGTGGCCAATTCGAGAGCATGACCCAGCCGTTTCCGCCTCGGACGTTGCTGGAAAAGATGTTCGAGGACCAGCCAACCTGTCTTATCTTGGACGAATTTCAGACCTGGTATACAGGGCTGCCGGACAAAGATCCCAAGACAGGGCTTCTTCTCAAGCAGTACGCTTTCAATTTCGTCCAGATTCTTTCCGAGATCGCAAAGGATCGTCCAGAGATCCTCATTTTCGTCATATCGGTTCTGAACAACCAAAACGATGCCTTCCAGCAGGTCCATCGGCAAGGGCCGGTTATTATCGATTTCCGAGGACCATCGGCAAAGCAGGACCGCCAGAAACTGCTTCTACATCGTCTCTTTGAAAATCGTCGGAATATCCCCGAATCGGACATTATCGCCGCATGTGGAGCCTATGCAAACGAACGATTTCGCTTGTTGCATGTGAACAAGTCTGAGGCTGAAAAAGAGCGGGTCCAGCAGGAGGTATTCGCCTGCTGGCCTTTCAGCCCAGAACTTCTAGAGCTTCTCGAAGACCATATCCTCTTGTCATCAGCCGCCCAGGAGACGCGGGATCTCATCCGCATACTTGCCCAGGTTTTCAGAAGCCGGGGGGATTTGGTGCCTGTTATCACGCCTGCGGATTTTTTTGTCGATGGAGATTCCGATGAGGTCCAGACCCTTGTTGACTCGATAGCCGTCCAGGCCGGGCAAGAAAAGCTGCGGCAGATTGCTCAGCGCAATCTTGAGCTTGTTCGAGATTCCGGCGTGAATGTGCCCCATGCACGGGAGCTGGTGAGCGCCATTTGGATGCGCTCAATGTCGCCCGGCAAAAATGCGGGTGGAACACCAGCACAGTTGCATCTGGACATCACTAGAGGAGCGACCATTGACGATAATTCCTTTCAAGCCGAATTAGCGCTGCTCATAGAAAACAGCGTCAATATTCATGGAGATGAGGTTCCAGGGGGGGCGCTTTGGTTTGGCGTGAATGAAAACCCGCGTTCAAAGGTTCGGGCTTGCGCAAAAAACAACAAGCTCTGGCACATCGGGGCCGTTCCAACAGCGGGCCAGACCGTTTACCCGGGAAAAGATGTGCAGCACATTCGAAATACCCTGAGGCACATTCTTGTCCCTGAGACCACCTCGCCACCGTCACGGGTCATCATTCTTGGCCCCAACTGGAAAAACGATCCCTGGAACGATGTGGATGAGGCCGATAGACCGGCAAAATGGGACAGACCCGTGCTGCTGGTGGTCCCCGACCAGATCGAAGGCGGCCCAACAGGTATCAACGCCGTCCTGGGAGCCTGGTTGGCCAAGCATGTTCAGAAAAGAAGGAACACTATCCGCTTTCTTCTTCCGGCTACGGACACACAAAGCCTTTTCTCCGATGAGGAACTTGTCTATTCCGCCCGGTGCAGCTTCCTCTGCTCTCGGGAGGGGTGGGGTTCGGACACAACCTATCGCGCCTTGCATCAGGATTTTGACCGCCCACTGCGGGCTTCGCTGAAATCCCGATTCAACCGGTTCGCCGTTCTGCGCAAATGGGATTTTCAGCAACCGCAGAATTGCGTTTTCGAGATCGAAAAGATAACCGAGCAAGGTGGAGATATTCCGACAGCGGTAGAGGCAAAGATCCTCTCCGATCTTTTCGACCAGACCGAGTTCAAGCAGTTTGTCCTGAAACGGGCCAAGGATTCCGATTTTGTCGGCTCCATGATGGATGACCTCACCGAGCCGCCGCCACCTAATGCCGGAGAGGCGATTCCCTTCCTCGGTGAAACGAAGATCTATGAATTTGTATTGGCTATTGCCGCCTCCGGCGATCTTGTTCTCAATGTGAGCGGCACCTGGATCGGCCGACGTTCTGAAGACGCCACCGATGAAGATGCCCTGCGCTATATACGGGGCAAGGCGTTCAGAACCGGTCAGGAGATGCGGCAGATTCAGCTTGGTCTTCCCGGGGCTGTAGGTGGAGGTACGGTCACTGTTCCCAATCCTCCCCAGGGTAGCGCCACGCAGCCAGGAACTGGCGGGGTCATTTCACCGGTGGGTGGTGGTACCGACACGCCATATCCTTCGACTACTTCCGGTGGAGGCGGCACCTTTGGTGAGACCGGTGAACCAGGCGGCACGACCGGTACCGGCGGGATTAATCCTCCCGAACCAATCCCGGCCCTCAAGACCAAAAAATCGGAAGAACCCGCCACCGGAATTAACCTCTCCGGCTGTTTCGAAACTTGGGGCGTGCCCACCAGCCAGGCCATCGAAACGGCCCGGATTGAGTTTTCCGGGCTGACGGCCCAGCAGATCAAACAGATTCTGCAGCGAATTCCATCCACCTTCAAAGCGACACTTGAGATCGCCTACAAAGAGGGAGAGGAGCAATGAGCGCGGATTGGAGCGGCATCATTCTCGACTCGCAATCACCCCAAGACGCATGGGCGGAGATCTTCTCCGCGCTGCAATCACTGTCGATATCCAGCTCGTCGCCGGTGGCGCTGCATGATGCGACCGTTATCCCGGATCGCCTGCTGACCGAAGCCGCATGGGAGCTGTGGGAAGCATTCCCGGCACATGCCGAGAAAACATCGGATTGTCTCAAGGGCTGGGCGTCCTCTGGCTCCGGCAAGGCGGTCCTTATCCTCGACGCCCTTTCTCTTCGCGAGCTGCCCATCCTCATGGGGGCAGCAGAGGCACGAGGTGTTCGGCCGGTACACGTTAAGGTCACGGGCTCTGAATGTCCGTCCACCACCGATCACTTTGCCAAGAGCCTCGGGCTTCCATCCCGAAGCGCCTTGGCCAACGACGGCAAGCCCGGTACCTTCGCATTATTCGGCGGTAATTGTTACACCGATGTGGTGAGCCTTCCTTTTGAAGATTGTGCGGTTCCGCCGTCGCCTAACCTGGTGATCTGGCATTCCTGGCTGGATGATCTCATCCACCTTCAGCAAAAGCTCCCGGATCAGATCGCCAGCATTGCTACCAGCACCTTGCAGAGCGATGGCTTCTGGAACTTTGTCAATCGGCTGCGCCAAGGCCGGGATCTGATTATTACCTCGGACCATGGCTATGCGGTCAGCAAGCGTTTTTCCTCGGAGGTCGAGGACCCGGATGCCATCGAAATATTGCGGAAGACCTTCGGCGCATCCCGCAACAAGGCTGTTTCCGAGCCTTGGCAGGAGCGATTCATGCCGCCTATCGTCATGACGTATAACAACCAGCACGTGGTGATGGGCCAACGGAAGTGGAAGGTCCAGGGGGGATTCCCTCATGTCTGCCACGGCGGCATGAGCCTTCTCGAGGTTGCCGTACCCTACATGGAGTTTCCCGCGCTATGAGTAACCAAAATGTAAAGAACCTCGATCTTTGGGGTAACCCGCTAGAAAAGAACGCGGCAGCCCCCAAGAAAAATAGTCGGAAGTCAAAAGCCGACAAACTGGCAGAGCTGCTCCCCGACAAGCTCGGCAAGGCGGTCAAATTGCCGGTACCGGATTTTTCAGATCCCAACCGCAAGCCTACCTGCCTGGAGGCGGATTTCCCCATCGCGCAGATCAATGCCCTCTCCAACCTGGAAGGCAATGCGGGCAAACCGATTTATCAGATGTCCAAGTGGTGGGCCAGACGTCGTTCCAGTGTCTTCCGTTCCATGCTGATCGCTGCCGCGACCGAGGCACCTGATGATCCCAACGAGGCAGCCAAGCGCGTTTGGGATCATTATTACTGCAACCACCAGAAGGCGGGCTCTTTCAAGCATCTGAAGGTACTCGACTGTTTCATGGGCGGCGGCACCACCCTGGTTGAGGGCTCCCGTCTCGGCATGCAGATGACCGGCGTCGATCTCAATCCGGTGGCATGGTTCGTGGTCAAAAACGAACTGGCCTGCAGCGACCCGGCACAGGTCAAGGCCCTTTTTGAAGAGATAGAACGTCAGGTCAAACCGCAGATTCAGCCGTTCTATACCACCACCTGCCCGCGAGGCCACCAGGGGCGCTGGATTGACGTGGAAACCGGCGAAACCGTCAACCTTGACCCCATCGAGCTACCGCCCGATCAGAGATCCCGGTATCGCTGGGAAGGGCCGGAGGTCATCTATACCTTCTGGGCCAAACATGGACCCTGCCAGGCCAAGGGCTGCGGTCATCGCACCCCGATTTTCCGCACCCCGGTCATTGCCGAGAAGAAGCTCTCAACGGGTTACGCCGAGCTGACCTGCCCCGGCTGCGGCACGATGTTTCATGCAGAGTTGGGCGAGACCCGCATGGCTCCCGGTGCGGAGCGAATCATCCTGGAAGGTGACACACCGTTCACCGAACTGACTCAGGATTTCGCCCGGCTGCTGAATGACTACGACAAGGGCAACGCCAACGACACCTGGGAACGGGCGCTGGCCTTGAAGGCGGCGGCCGCACAGGAACCCGGCCTCCACTGCCCCCATTGCGGCACCTTTGCCGGGAAACGCCTGGCCGATGTCTTTGACCGTCATGCCCAGCCCAGCCTCCGCGCTGCCCAGCGCAAAAAGAAAGACTTCGCCCTCAAAAGCAAACCGGTACAGATGTACCTGCTCATCCATCCCGAATGGATGAAGGGGACTTCGGGGTTTGTCGGTGATGAAGAACTGGGCGGCTGGGCCGGTGCGCCTGCTGACGCGACCTCGGATTGGTATGAAAAGCGGATGGAACATCTGCAAGTGATTGAGGTACGCGGGAAAAAGCTCCCTGAGGTCGTTACTCTGGCAGATGGGACAGAGGTTGAAACTACACGGGGTACCGTTCCACGCAGAGCCCATTTCACCTGTGCCGCCTGTGGTCGCGAAGGCAACACCCTGGAATCGGTTCGCCCCACCAAACACACCGCCCCGGTGGCGGCCTACACCCTGCAATGCCATTGCCCGCAATGCGAGGCCGAGGGTTATACCTACGGAGGGCGTTATTTCAAAGCGCCCGATGAGTACGATCTCAAACGACTTGCCGAAACGGAAAAAGAATGGGCCAGCCGGATGGAGGGCGATTTGGCAGAGTATTGGCCCCGGCAGATTTGCTGGGATGCCTACATGATGCGGGCCAATGGCGGCGTCAACGACGGCTGGGGATACACCCATTGGTGGAAAATGTTTAACTCGCGCCAGCTACTAACTCATACCCAAATTCTCAAAGCCATCACTGAAGCTCCAGAAGATGCTTGGCCGCTTGATGTACGCGAACAAGCTTTGGGGGCTTTTCAGCAATATCTGAGAAATCAGAATATGTTCGCGTTTTATCACGTCAAGCGCGATTGCCTTGCGCCAGCATTAAGTAACTCAAACTTTCATCCAAAGAATGCCGTCATTGAAGTCAGTGCCTATAGCGATGGATATGGACCATGGAAATCAACTTCGGTCGGAATTCTTGGTGGCTTGGAATGGGCACGTAATCCTTGGGACCCAGTAATCAAAGAGGAGGCAGGTCAAACCAAAAGTATTAGGGCAGATTTGAACGATCCCATCATTCCCGGCAACGAGCCATATTGTGGATCTTCCACAGACCTGTCGATGCTGGGCAATGAACAGTTCGATCTGGTGATCACCGATCCGCCGTTCGGGAACAACCTCTTCTACGCCGACCTGTCTGACTTCTTCTACGTCTGGTTGCGTCTGCCCCTGCGCAAATGGTATGCGGGTCTGCCGGAGGCAGCCTACTTCGAGCAAGAGCGCACACCCCACAGCATGGAGGCGGTGGACAACTCGGTAGAGCACCCGGACGACCGGGAAGACTACGAGAAAGAGCCCTTCATTGAGTCAAAGCATCTGGCCCGCATTCAGGAACTCACCGGCGACGCTGCCCTGGCGGAGAAGGACCCGAATCCGCTCTATCGGCCTCAACCCTCCAGTGATTTCTACAGCCAGACCCTTTCAGCCGTCTGGGCCGAGGCGGGCCGCCGCCTTAAAGATGGCGGCATCATGGCCTTTACCTTCCATCACAACGAGGACCAAGCCTGGATCGACATCCTCAAGGCCCTGTTTGATGCGGGTTATGTGCTGGTGGCGACCTATCCCATCCGTAGCGATGAGACCAAAGGCGATTCCGGAGCCTTTGGCAGCCGCAAGATCGAATACGACATCATCCATGTCTGTCGTAAACGTCTCGAAGCCCCGGAACCGGTCAGTTGGGCTCGGATGCGTCGCTGGGTGAAGGAAGAAACGGTCCGGCTCAAGGATCTCCTCGAACACACCCACGGCAAGACCCTGCCGGAATCCGACCTGCGGGTCATTCTGCGCGGCAAATCGCTGGAGTTCTATTCGCGCCATTACGGCCAGGTGTTCACCGGTGACGGCCAGGTGCTGGACGTGCGTGACGCCCTGCTCGGCATCAATCAACTCCTCGATGATCTGCTGGAAGACACAACCCAGACCGGCGGTCTGCGTCCGCCCGACAGCGCCGAACCGGCCAGCCGCCTCTACCTGCGGATTTTCAAGAACCGCACGGAGATGGAACGCGACGAGCTGCACAAGACCCTGCGCGGCACCGGCATTGCCCAGGGCGACCTGGAAGCCAAGGGGTGGATTCGCGTCGTCGGCCGGGCGGTTCATGTGGTGCCTATCCATGAGCGCTTTGCCTTTTTCACCGAACGGGGACGCAACCGGAAAGTCATCAAGACCGACCTTGATCAGGCCCATTTTCTGATTGGCGCGGCGTATCCCAACTCGGGGATCAAGATCGAGGCGGAACTGAATAACCCGAACTTCCGCATCAAGAAGTCTGTGGATGAAATCCTGAAATGGTATGCGGAGGTGGACAAGAACTCCGCCAACCGCTTGGCGGCTAGAACAGCGGCTCAACTGGTTGAGCATTGGCGGTCCCGCAAAGACCGGCCGCAAGCTGTGCAGCGGACGCTGTTTGACCTGCTGGAGGAGAACGATTGATGGACACCATTACCACTACTGTATGGCAGCGCAAAGGGTCCTGTGTCATCTTCGATCAGAAAAGTCTCGGCCCGTTCATCTCCGAAGGCGCGATGATCTCCCTGCGGCAGGCCCTCTCCTGGTCCAAAAGTCTTCCGGCCGATCCGCCCGTCCCGGGCCGGACCATCCTCATCTCGGGGCTGGAGACGGTCATCGAAACCATGGAGCCGCAGGAAACGGAAGACTTCCTGTGCCGCCGGATACGTCCGTTACTGATCAATATCCAGAACCGCTGGACCAATTGCGGCGTGGTGTTTGGGTTTACCTCGCATCCCAAGACCTTTGAGGAAACCTCCCTTGAGGAGGAGGTGTTGTTCCGCCGCCGTGACCGCAAGCAGGTGCGCCTTTCCGAAGGGCTTTGGGATGGCAGTGCTACCGTCAACATGAAGCGGGTTGTTCGAGAAGGCGATAAACCAGGAGAAGAGGTCATAGTTGGCTACTATGTCGCACGCATTTCATGAGATACGCCCCGGCCTGAAGATCAACCACCCCGAGCTGGGGGATGGCGTCGTCGTCGGTCGTGAGCCGACGGGGTACATCACGGTCTTCTTTCGCGCCCATGGGGAGCGGCAGGTGCCTGCCGACGCTCTGCGGCCTGCGGCTGACCGGTTCGATCAGATCGTCCAAAGCATGGTTCCGGCGACAGCGGAACGGCTGGAACAGCTTTGGTTGGCGGTAGAAGCTGAAGAATTGCCGCTGATGGAAAGCGCCGCGACGCTGACCTCGGCCAAGGTAGATTTGCTTCCGCACCAGGTGGTGCTGGTCCACCGGGTGGCCAATGCCCGCCCCAAGCGGTTCCTGGTCGCCGATGAGGTCGGGTTGGGCAAGACCATCGAGGCCGCGCTCATCCTTCGTGAACTGGCTTCCCGGGGTGAACTGACCCGAGCCATCATGATCGTACCTGCCGGGCTGGTGGAAAACTGGCGCAGGGAACTGAATGAGGTTTTCAATCTCGACTTTGAGGTGTTCGGCAGCGAGGGGGATGTAACCGACCGAAAAACCAACGCCTTTGCCAAGCACAACCGCCTGATCGTCTCGGTCGATACCCTCAAGCGCCCGGCGCGGGTAAAGAGGCTTCTCGCTGCTCCGCCCTGGGACTTGGTGGTCTTCGACGAGGCGCATCATCTGAGCGTTTATCGTTACGGTAACAAGATCAAGAAAACCGAAAATTTCAAACTCGCCGAAGCGATCCGTGACCACTGCCGGGATCTTATTCTCCTGTCGGCAACACCGCACCAGGGCGACCATTTCCGTTTCTGGATGTTGATCCGACTGCTGAATCCCGAACTTTTCGAGAGTGAGCAGGACATGGTTCGTAACCGGCACCGCCTCAATGCGGTCGTCATCCGTCGCACCAAGGCCGACGCCTGCGCCCAGGATGGCAGCCCGCTGTTTGTCCGCCGCATGGTTCACACCGAGGGCTTTGAGCTGTCGGAACGGGAAAAGAAGTTTTACAACGCGCTTCTGGACTATCTCCGGGATGGCTACAACCTGGCCGCTCAGCAAGGCAACAAAGGCCGTGCGCTGGGTTTTGTGATGACGGTGTTTCAGAAAATCGCAGCCAGTAGCTTTGCCGCTATCCTCTCGACCCTGCAGCGCCGGTTATTGATGCTGACCATCCAGGAAGGAATTGAGCGCGACGAATTGCTGGATGTGGATGGCCGGAACCGGGTCTTCGAGGAGGCCCGACAGATCATTCACGACATTTACTCCATCCCGCATGACGCCGTGGGTAACGCCAAGACCGATCAGATCTTGGCGGACGCAAAATATCAACTATTGAAAAAGCGAAACGAAGCGCTCTCCTTTGCCTCGACGACTGAAAGCTATTCCGATTCTGAATATGCGGCCGGAGCCGGAGAGGAATCAGCCGCCATGCTTGTCGCGGTTGCGCTGCCGGAAGAACGGCAACGGATACGTGATCTACTGGCAAAATTTCCTGACGGAATCGAATCAAAGACTGCGGCGCTTGTTCATGCTCTGCGCCAGATCTGGCAGCAGAACCCAGACGAAAAAGTGGTTATCTTTGCCACCTACCTAGGCACGGTCGAGGCCATTAAGAAACAGCTGGATGAAGTTTTTCCCAGTGCGGGTGTCGATGTCCTCAAAGGCGGAGATCACGGTGCAAAGACAGCAGCGCAAAAGAGATTCCGCCGCAAGGATGGACCCAAGGTGCTGGTCTGTACCGCTGCCGGTCGGGAAGGCATCAATCTCCAGTTTGCCCGCATCCTCTTCAATTACGACCTGCCCTGGAATCCCATGGATCTCGAGCAACGCATCGGCCGCATCCATCGCTATGGCCAGGAATCAACCGCGCAGGTCTACAACCTCGTGGCTGCAGACACCATTGAAGGCCAGATCTATCTACTGCTTGAGGAAAAGCTGAACGACATCGCCAGAACTCTGGGCAAAGTGGATGAACAGGGGCAGATCGCCGAGGATTTACGGACGCAGGTGTTGGGGCAGCTCGGCAGTACCTTGAGCTATGACCGGCTCTATCAAGATGCCATTAGTGATCCGACCCTGAAACGAACCCGCCAGGAACTGGAGGTTGCCATGAGCAATGCCAATCTGGCGCGTCAGGTTGTATTCGAACTCTTCCAGGAACTCGACCGCTTCAATCTGGGCGACTACCAGAAATTCGATGATGAAGGTCGAGGAATGCAGCGCCTTGTCAATTTCATTGCGCGGTCGGCCCGACTCGCAGGGTGGAATTTCCGGAAAGAGAGTGATGGCAGGTGGATACTGGTCAGGGATGGCGAACCGAATATAGTGTTCACAACAGAGCGTGACGCTGCTCTTCAGGAAGAAACCCTTCAGCTTATCGGCTTGGAGCATCCGGTAGTCAATCAGTTCATGCGCAGATATTCATCTTTCGATGCAGGGCCTCGGGCTTTGGCCGGGAAGGTGAACGGAATAGCGGGTGAGGGCCTGCTTACACTCTGGAAAATCAGCACCCACGGCAAAGACGGCCAAGCCAGCCACCATGTAGTCAGAATTGGCATGACTGCGGAAGGAGACCGAGCACCATGGCTTGAGCGCCTGGACGACAAAATCCTGGGAATGCAATCAACGCCGATCGAGAAATGGCAGGCTATAGCGGCTAACAAGAAGGGCCGATTGCAAGAATTGCTGCATCGCGAACTGAGTTATTCGGGCATCATCAACGATGACATGTCTTACTCTGCTACGCCCTTGGCGGTGATAGGGATTGAAAACTAGGAGAAAAGCCATGAAGCCATGGGGAAAGCATGTTTATCGCATCGGTAACGAAGAAAATCTTGATGTCCAAGATCCCGATGACAGCAAAAGCATTGAGCTTCAGAAAAAGCACATCGAACCCTGGCTGGCGGCTGTTTTTCAGAGTGAGCACCTTGCTCTCTTGCTTGGCAGCGGTTTCACAAAGGCAGTTGCATATCAGGCCGGAACCAGCGCAGCTGACATGGCTTGTGACTATGGTGGCTTTCCACTGGACGACAAGCTGCAGGATGCCGCCCAGCAGGCCGCTGTGGCTATGGGACGCGGCGAGGCAAATATTGAAGATCAGATCCGGTCCGCCAACGCGTTGGCCCAAGGTTTGAAAATTCTGGGCGATGACCGTCACACCGAGGTCATCTCCGCCCTTGATGCTTTGTTCAAAAAGTTTTTGAACGGTATCTCCAAAACCGAGCGGGATCTGAAATCAGCGGTCGAAAAATGCGCGGCATCTGAACCAGCAGATGCCGAACCTGAGGCCGACAAAAAAGCCGGGGAAGAAGCGTCGGAGAAGCTCGATCCGCTTGTCATGCTCGTCTCTTTTTTGCTCAGCTTTTCTAGCCGGACAGCAACAAGGGAGCGCCTCCATATCTTCACGACCAATTACGACCGGCTGATCGAATATGGTGCAGATCTGGCGGGTCTGCATTTGCTAGACCGATTCGTCGGCTGTCTTGAACCGATTTTCAGGTCTTCGCGCTTGGACATCGATATGCACTACAACCCACCTGGCATCCGTGGTGAGCCACGTTATCTGGAGGGCGTGGTTCGTCTTACCAAGCTTCACGGCTCATTGGACTGGGTTTACCGAAACGGTTTTGTAAGAAAGGTTGGGTTGCCATTTGGCCCGCAGGACGACCATCCGGCGATTAACGATCAGCCAAGCGATTCCGTGATGATCTACCCGAACTCGGCCAAGGACCGGGAGACATCCGAATACCCCTACGTTGAGCTATTCCGCGATTATGCGGCTGCGGTCTGCCGACCGAACTCGGTGCTTGTCACCTATGGATATGGCTTTGGTGACGAGCACATCAACCGCACCATCGCCGACATGCTGACGATTCCATCGACGCATCTGGTCATTATCTCCTTCGGTGATGAAGGAGGACGGATTAGCTCCTTCTGCAAACACGTCGGCAGAAAGGCGCAAATATCGTTATTGATCGGTCCGCACTTTGGGAACATGCCGACCTTGGTCGAAAACTACCTTCCGAAGCCCGCAATAGACCGCATCACCATCCGGCAGACCGAATTGCTTCGAAACCGGGGTTGGGAACCTTCCTCCCATAAAGACGAGGAGGACGAGGCATGACCTCACCGATTTCCAAGATTTCATCCCTGACAATCGGGACGGTGGAGAGCGTTGCCCCAGATGAAATCAAGGTGTTGCTGGATATCGATTCTCCCAGAAATACCGCCCTCAACACCGGCGTCCCGACCCCCTTTCCGAGAATAAACAGTTTCGTTCTGCTGCCCAACGAATCCGGGGCAGTCGTCGGGATCGTCGTGTGGCTTGGCGTGGAAAGATCAGCCTATCCCAAACGACAAGGGCTCAAGGATTTTGGACTGATCGACCTGCCATTCCCGCTGCGAAAAATGGCGGTGTGTCCGATTGGAACCCTGCTTTCGGAAAAGAATAAATGGCGGCTCGAAAGAGGCGTCCAGAGTTTCCCATCCGTTGGCGACCCAGTAATTCTGCCAACAAGGGATCAAACCATCGCTATAGTTACCGGCCAAGGAAAGGACAGCCGAGTTCCGCTGGGGACCTGTCCTATCGCGCATGATGCGCCAATCGCGGTTGACCCTGACAAGCTGTTTGGCCGCCATCTTGCCGTTTTGGGCAACACCGGCAGTGGTAAATCTTGCACCTTAGCAGCCTTGGTGCGGTCCGCCGTTGAATCGGCTCAGAAATCCATTAAGAAACCCGGGGTTCCGGAGGGAGACGAGGAAGCTCAAAACGGACAAGACAATCCAAACGCACGTTTCATAATCCTTGATCCTAATGGCGAATATTCGAAATGTTTTCAGGACTTGGGAGCGGGCTGCAGGGTATTTCAGGTTCCACCGCTTACCAACACCGATGCCGCTGAATTCACTTTGCCTGCCTGGATGTGGAATAGCTCCGAGTGGGCAGCCGTTGCCCAGGCGGCACCACGCGCTCAAAGGCCGTTGTTGCAAGAAGCATTGCGAAATCTAAGATCGAATAAGCAAATAACGCTCACCATAGAAAATCGGTTATTTGCAAGGTGCAAATCGCTGGATTCTTTTCTTCTTCAATACGCCGGAACCGGCGCTATTGGTTTTCAGAGCAGCAATAATTGCGGCCAGCAGCTAACTCGTTTTTGGGAAGATGTCTCAAACTATGCTCAGGAGCTTTCGGGAGATATTAAAGCTCGTACTGAAAGAGCTGCCGCCGCAATCAAGCAAATCCTTGACAACAGAATGTGGACAGGTCGGGATGGAAGAACCGGTTTCAATGACTTTGGTGATACAGATTTATCTTCGGTCGGCCAGTGGCTTCAGAATATATTCCAGGGATTTCCTCAAGGCGAAAATGCTGGATCGGTAAACGAAGACAGCCCATTACCTTTTGATCCTCAGGTCTTGGCTGAACATCTTGAATCCTTGGCAATGCAAGAAGGTGGCTCGGCGTCCCAATTCATCTCTACTCTGACGATGCGGATCAAGGGGATCATGTCAGATCCGAGAATGAATGGCGTCATAAACCCCGATTCCTCAGTGTCTCTGAAAGATTGGCTTAATCTTCATGTCGGCTCCGACGGTGGTGGAAACGGTCCTGTTGCCGTAATAGACCTGTCCCTTGTTCCTTATGAAATTCTCCATCTCGTCATCGCCGTTGCCTCACGGCTGATACTCGAGTCCCTACAACGTTACCGAAAGATCAACAACAAAAATCTGCCAACGGTGCTTGTTCTGGAAGAGGCGCATACCTTTGTAGCAAAGCGGCTTCCTCATGGGGATGAAATTCCTAGTCCCGCAGATATGTGTCGTGGAATTTTTGAGCGGATTGCCCGGGAGGGTCGCAAGTTTGGCTTGGGGCTCGTTCTCTCGTCGCAACGACCGTCTGAACTGTCGGAAACAGTTCTATCTCAATGCAATTCCTTCCTCCTCCATCGGATTACGAATGATCGGGATCAAGAGCTGATCTCCCGCTTGGTTCCTGATAACGCACGCGGCCTGCTTCGGGAACTACCCAGCCTGCCCACACGCCATTGCATTCTCCTTGGCATCGCCTCAAAGGTACCTGCGCTCGTTGAGGTGAAGCATCTGGAGGACGGTCAGAGGCCGGAATCTGACGACCCGGATTTCTGGAATGTCTGGACCAACGAAGAACCTCGCCCAATCGATTGGGATAAAATCACCAGCGATTGGGCAGGGTCGGAAGCGGAAGCTGATGACGATTCTCCGCAGGAAGGCGGGGAGGCCCAATGAATCAGAAATTGCCGCCACTCAAATTGCTACACACATCCGATTGGCATATCGGCCGCACTCTTTATGGCAGAAAACGCTACGAGGAGTTTGATGCCTTTCTGACCTGGCTGGCTGAGACGATTCAGCAGAATGCAATTGATGCCTTGCTGGTGGCGGGTGATGTCTTTGACACCAGCGCTCCGAGCAACCGCGCCCAGGAGCTCTATTACCGGTTCCTGTGCCGGGTGGCCGCCTCATCTTGTCGGCATATTGTTGTTGT
>CAZUEX010000005.1:0-198129 GCA_964619535.1 uncultured Leptospiraceae bacterium
GAGTTTAAGGCCCGCTATGCAACGACCATCGTCTGTGGTTACGGCCGCATTCATGGTTATCCGGTTGGCATCGTGGCAAATAATGGCGTGCTTTTTTCAGAATCAGCCCTGAAGGCCACACACTTTATTCAGATGACGGACCAGCGTCGCATCCCGCTGCTCTTTTTGCAGAATATTACGGGCTTTATTGTGGGACGTGAATACGAGAATCGCGGCATAGCACGCGATGGAGCCAAGATGGTGATGGCCGTTGCCAATGCCCGTGTACCAAAGTTTACCCTGGTAACGGGGGGATCGTTCGGTGCCGGGAACTATGGTATGTGCGGACGGGCCTATTCTCCGCGTATGCTCTATATGTGGCCGAATTCGCGTATTTCGGTGATGGGCGGTGAACAGGCAGCCGGTGTGCTCTGGACAATCCGGCGAGATCAGATGGAGCGGGAAGGCAGGCTTCCCGAGCCTGCAGAGCTTGAAGAGCAGGAAAAGAGCTTTAAAGAACCGATCCTTTCCACCTATGAGCGAGAAGGCTCGCCCTATTACTCTACGGCGCGGCTGTGGGATGACGGCATCCTTGATCCTGCAAGCAGTCGGCAGGCGCTGGCTCTGTCCATTGCTGCTTCGCTGAATGCTCCCCTTCCGTCGCATGAAGAAGGCTTGAGCTACGGCATCTTTCGTATGTGATGGAGCAGCTCGATCGGCTGCTCGGTCTGCTTTGATCCAATAGGAGATGAAAATGGAATACAAACACATTATCCTGAAACACAGTGAAGGCATCCACACCCTTACCCTGAATCGTCCCGCTCTTCGAAATGCGTTTAATGATGAGATGATTGCTGAGATCACCGATGCCTTTGAAAGACGGATTGCGTCCGAGGAGAGTCGGGCTGTTGTCATTCGCGGCGCTGGCCAGGCCTTCTGTGCCGGTGGGGACATGAACTGGATGCGGCGCATGAAAACGGCAAGCAGGGAAGAGAACCTGGCCGATGCAAAGAAACTGGACCGTATGTTTCATGCCGTCTATGTTTGCGATCGTCCTGTGATTGCCGTTGTGCATGGCCCGGCCGTGGGGGGCGGTACAGGGCTTCTGGGTGCCTGCGATATCGTTCTGGCATGGGTTGAGGCAAAGTTTGGCTTTACCGAAGCAAAGATTGGCATTTCACCTGCCGTGATATCGACCTATCTTATGCAGAAGGTGAATCCGGCACAGCTGCGCCATTTTGCGTTAACCGCAGAGCTTTTCAGTGCAGCGGATGCCTTTGATGCAGGTCTTGTTACGCGAGTGGAAGACAGCCTGGAGGCCCTGGAAGAGAGGTTGCAGAAGATTCTGGACAGCATCTTTCTAACAGGGCCCGTTGCACTTGCCAGAACCAAAGAACTTTTGCGTCTACAGTTTGAAAAGTCTTTTGAAGAGCGTCGGGAGGCATCGGCACAGTTGATTGCAGAGCTTCGCGTTTCTGAAGAAGGACAGGAAGGGTTGTCTGCTTTTCTTGAGAAACGTCTGGCCTCTTTCGCGAAAATCAGGCGGGACAGAGAAAATGATAAGTAAGCTGCTGATTGCCAATCGAGGAGAGATTGCCATTCGCATAGCCCGCTCTGCCCGAGAGATGGGCATTCAGACCGTGGCCGTTTGCAGTGAAACCGATCGACATGCCATGCATACACAGCACTGCGATGAGGTCGTCTGTATCGGTGGAGAAACAGCCCTTGAAAGCTATTTGCTGCCTGAGCGGATTATAGAGGCGGCCAGAAAGACGAAGGCCGATGCCATTCATCCGGGCTATGGTTTTCTTTCAGAGAAGGCCGAGTTTGCAAGACTCTGTAAACAGGAAAACATTCTCTTTATCGGTCCTGATGCCGGTGCCATAGAACGCATGGGAGGCAAGATTGAATCGCGCGAACTGGCCACGTCGCTTGGTGTTCCGGTAACGCCAGGATACGTAATTCCCGCAGGCGTTTCCGATCCGCTGCAGATGCTTGAAGCAGAAGCAGAACGAATCGGATATCCGGTACTGATCAAGGCCAGTGCAGGAGGCGGTGGTAAAGGAATGCGTGTCGTACACGATGCTGCCTCTCTGGAAGAGGCCTTTGATTCGGTACGCAGCGAAGCCCGCAAGGCCTTTGCCGATGAAACCGTATATCTTGAAAAATACCTGCTTCAACCACGGCATATAGAGATTCAGATATTGGCCGACCGGCATAAGAACGTCGTTGCCCTGCATGAGCGCGAATGTTCGGTACAGCGCAGACATCAGAAGATCATCGAAGAAGCGCCTTCCGTTTTGCTCGATGAAGGACTTCGAAAGCGGATGGGCGAGGCTGCCGTGCAGATTGCGAAGGCAGTAAGCTATGAGAATGCCGGTACGATAGAGTTCCTGGTCGATGCAGATCAGAACTTCTACTTTCTCGAAATGAACACCCGGCTGCAGGTAGAGCATCCGGTGACGGAGATGATTACAGGCCTTGACCTTGTGAAGCTACAGTTGCAGGTTGCCGATGGTCGATCGTTAACAGAGCTGCTGCCTGACGGTGTTCCTGCCATACGCGGTCATGCCATTGAGGCACGTATTTATGCCGAAGATCCTGCATCTGGCTTTCTGCCTTCAACCGGTAGAATTGATCAGTATAGCGAGCCTGCAGGGCCGGGCATTCGTGTGGATAGCGGTGTGCAGGAAGGTGATGAGGTATCCGTGCACTATGATCCTATGCTTGCCAAGCTGATCGTCTATGATACCGATCGGCAGGGCTGCCTAAGGCGATTGAAACGGGCACTTTCAGACTACTGCGTGCTCGGTCCTCGCACCAATCTGGGCTATCTTTACCAGATTGTAGACGATGAACGGTTTCAGTCGGGCCGGTATGATACCTCTCTTTGCCAGTACGTAGAAACAGGATCGGCAGCCGTTGATTCCGTTACACTTTCGCTTTTTCATCTTGGCGCTGCACTGCTTGGCAATCGTAAAGCATCGGCCGGTTCTTCGGGCATTGATCAGCGGCAGATATGGAACGGAGGATATCGATGTCCGTGAAACAGACCTTTGAAATCAACGGAGAGCGATACGACACGTCCCTGCAGGTGACCGATAAAACGGTTCGCTATGGCGAGGGCCAGGGAGACGTCTACAGGTATGAGGTGATTCGCCGATCCAGAAACGGCATCGCTTTGCGCATCTTCTTTGACAGAGATGGCGTGGAACACAGCGAAGAGGTGTATATTTCGAGAGATCGCGATCAGTATCAGCTGCGTCGTGGTGCATCTACCATTTATGCTCGCACGGTACGACAGCAGTCTTCAGGAGAAGAAGAACGTCATGATCTATATTCGCCCATGCCTGGCTTTATACGCAAGATCTTCGTAAAAGAAGGCGATGAGGTGCAGAAAGGAGATCGCCTGGCCATCCTGGAAGCGATGAAAATGGAGCATACGTTAACCGCACCCTACGCCGGCAGGGTGCAGAGTGTTCTATTCGCAGAAGGAGATCGTGTGGGACAGGATGAAATCGTTGTAAAGATTGGCTAACCCGTCAGGCGTCAGTCACCGTAAGCAATCGTGCACACCTTTACATAACCGATGCCAAAGAAGCGAACGATCCTGTAATCGATGGCCTTTACGTGCAGGATGGCACCTGCCGCTGCTGCCTGTTTTACGCCGGCTTCGCCCGTTGATATGAGGCCCAGGTAACTTTCAGCGCATGCCTCACCGGTGCGACTGCCGATATCGGATGCCGGAGCCATCATCCTGTTAACCGTGGTGGATTGGTAGATGTATCCCACAGGGGGGGTGTACGAATTCTGATTGTCAAGAGAGGCACAGGAAACAAGAGCCCCGAGGGCAAGAAAGGCCAGAATGCGCTTCATGGGCTGAAAGTTGCATTATGTCGCATAAATGCAATCGTTTTTCGGATTCTGGCTCAGGAAGCAGCGACTCCGGCTGTTTCGTCAGAAAGGCTACTCCAGAGACCATTTCATGCCATAGCTGATATAGTTTGATCCGCAGGCCGGATCGGGCGGGCAGTACAGCCCAAAAACCCCCGACCGGTGGTGGATTCGCAGAAAGAGGGCCGGGCTGTGCGGCAGGCCGGTAAAGCGATACTGTGCCTCCACCATCATATAGTTCAATATACGACGGGACTCAATCGTATCGAGCTGAAGTGAAGCAAGCCAGAGCGGGAAGTCCGGATAATTCTGCTGAATGACGTAGGCCTCTGCCAGCCGAATCGTGGTACTTCCGAAACGGAAGCCCTTGCTTTTGTTCTCGAAGTCAGGATTCCTGCTTGCTGCAGACAGCCCTTCTCCGAGGGCAAGTGTGAAGGGCTGCCCGAAAAGTGGCGATGTACGGGCAATGAGGAAGCCATTGGCCTCTATATGCTTCATGGCTCCGCTGTGTATTCCAAGCTGCGCTTCTGCTTCAAAGTGAATCCAGCGGATGTTGGTGTTCAAAGGGTGGCTGTAGCCCAGAACCGTAATATAGGTTTCGCGGTAATCGGTGCGCTGACGAAAGACTATGGGCAGCAGATCGGTCTCTGTATATTTGCCGTGGTAAAAGACAATGTCTCCGGCCCTCTTTTCAGAACGGGCCTTGATGGGCGTCAGGAGCAGAGCGACTGCTACACAGAGGAGTGCGCGTCCAGTACGATACTTCATCGGACACCTATTCGGACTCGTTTGAGATTGGCATTGGGCGGAACGGCTGCAAGCACGGGCTCAAGCCGGGGCCAGAGAGAATCCAGGGTAACGGTGAGGAAGCGTTTGTATTCGTTGCATATCTCTTCCCGGCTGCCATCAAAGAAGGTCCGCCATTCGCCAGGGGATTCGTCAAGACAGTAGCGTCGAAGATGCACCGGATCCCTGTAGCCGTTCAAAAGCGTGCCCATATTCGTTCCGGCCAGACCTGCATAGAACGGAAGAATAAACCAGTAGCCATAGCGCACCGTCACGCTGCCCTTCTGGGGGCGGTGTTCTTTCAGGTCGAGGGTGATCGAATAATCGACCGTTGCACTGTGGGATACGAAAAGTCCGGTGGTCAGGGTAAGCAGGGACAGGCCGTTATTTCTGAAAAAATCTGCCGAGGATTCCTGTATGGTCAGGTCCACGTTAAGGACAGGCCCCGGCCCGCACAGCACCCTTTCACAGATCAGCTCCACAAGCACGGGATCAGCAGACGTGATCTGTACCAGACGAGAAAGATCCGCTTCTGGCGTGGGACCGGGCTCGGGGAGTTGACAGCTCGACATGACGAACAGAGCCAGAAGAACTTTGTATCGCAGGGCTTTCATGTCTCTACAGAATACGAATTAGACAGGAGGGCTCTGCTGTGGATCATTTTTTACCGGCAGGCTTTTTCGATGTCTGCCCGTGCTTTGCTTTACAGGTCGGGCCTGCCGCCAATCTTGCTGCTTATATGGAGAAGGCAAAGATACAACTTTTTACAGTCATCCGTGACCAGAGCCGCTCCCTTGTTGCCGGTCGTTCCGAAGAGGATCTGCTGCGCAGGATTCCAGGGCTTTCGAACAACATGCTCTGGATCTTCGGTCACCTTGTGCGTACAACAGACTTTCTTCTTTTAAAGTTATCCGGGAATGAGATGAATTTCCCCGCAGAGCTGGATCCATACTTTGCCAAAGGCAGTTCACCTGCCGATTGGAAAACCACGGAGGGATGGAAAGATCGTCTCTTTGAGGTGGAGCAGCAGTGCCAGGAAAAGATCCTTGCCTTCCTGGAATCCGCCGATGGGGACCAACCCTTTAGCGATCCCTACAGAACAAGCACCGGCCTGGTGCTCGGCAATGTTCAGGATGCCCTGCAGTATAACGTGGTACATGAAGGGATTCACCTTGGACAGCTTCAGCTATACAACAAGCTGCTGTAAGCATGTATGAGCGTGTTATGAAGAAGTTTTCTGTCATCATACTGTGCCTTGGACTGGCCTTTCTGACGGGTTGCGATCAGTACTCCACGGAAGCGATACCGATCAATCCCGTCGTTCTTCTGGGGCCCCCGGATGGGCAGACTGCCTATACAGGCATCACTGCCATTGAGCGGATCAGTGGCGGAGGACATCTCTTACGGGTTTCTGCCCAGAATTCCGAGCTGCTTTTCCAGGGATACCGACTGTATCAGGCTGCTTCTGAAGAGGCCGTGATGTCCCTTCCAGCAGAGGCCGGTACCGATTGCGGACCGTTCTTTACGTATCCGGTTCTGGGCATCGTTTACACAATGGAAGCATCCACCAGTCCGAAGCTAACCTCAGAGAACCTGCTCTGTACGTTCCCCGTTGACCTCACTCCCGGTCAGTACGTTGCCATCCGTGCCGTATACCTGTCTGCTTACGGTCAGCCTGCTACGACCTCTCTTTCTTCCAATGCCCTGATCGTGCCGAACTGATCATCAAGCAACGACTGCACGGCCGCTGCAGCACAGAAAGAACCAAATACCCAGGGCATATACGATATCGTGCCGACAACAGAGGCCTTGTGTCGCGATCGTTCTTCGCGAATGGCTTCCCGGTCGGGGTGTTCGTCGGAATAGACAACGGTGATGCCTGAGGTTAACCCGTTTTTCCGTAATACGCGACGAACGGCACCTGCCAGCGGGCAGACTCGAGACTGCGACAGATCGGCGATGCGAACACGGGTTGGATCGAGTCGTGCTCCGGCGCCCATGGAGCTGACGACAGGAATACCGGCATGATGGGCCTGCAGAATCAAGGCCGTCTTGCATGCCAGTGTATCGATGCAGTCTACCAGGATGTTTGGTGCACTGCCCTGTACAGGCAGAAGGGCCTGTTCTACTGTATGAGGCTCGAGAAATTCGTCGCAGACATCAAGAACCAGCTCGGGATGAATGTCATGCAGTCGTTCTGCAAGTATGTCCACCTTCTTTCTGCCTTCAGTTGAGCTCAGGGCCACGATCTGTCGGTTACGATTGGAAGGCTGCACGGTATCGGCATCGATAATACGAAGGCGACCAATGCCGGCACGGGCCAGGAGCTCTGCTGCCACGCCACCCACGCCTCCTGCACCGGCCACGACAACCGTTGCGTCGCGAAGACGGTCGAGTCGGTCGGTTGTTTTCAGCATCAGAGATGTTCGTTCGAGCCAGGCTGTGTTCATTGTGCGGTCTCTAGTGTGGGGAGTGGAAAGAGTCGGTAAAAGTTCTGCCGGACGATCTCTTCGAGGGCTTCTTCTGCGATGTCGCGCAGGGAAGCACCTCGTTGGTAAAGCGTGCGAATGTCAACATCGCTGTCGTCCGTTTCAAGAAAGAGGCGATCTGCGGGCACGGAGCGAAAGGCTTCGCATGTACTGTGATCCTTTTCATGAAGAAGGGCCGGGCCAAAGGACAGGTAGATGCCGGCTTCGATGTAGCGTCGTGCCAGATCGGCCGGTCCGCGAAAGCCATGTACGATCCATGTCTGATCGGAAAACTTCTTGCGCATGGCAAGCAACGGTTCTGCAGCACGTACAACATGCAGTATAACGGGCTTTTTCAGGCGACCTGCCATCTGAAGCTGGGCCTCGAAGGCCTCCATCTGTTTTGCAAGCAAAGCCTCCCTTTCTTCATGCCCTTTTATGATAAACAGGTCCAGGCCGCATTCGCCGATGGCATCGGCCATGGCAGCAGCCGACTCAATATGTGACAGGGCACGGGGAAGGTCGGCCGTGGCCACATCCCATGGATGAAGACCGATGCTCAGCCGGGCAGAGGACGTTCTGTTACGAAGGGTTTGATACAGGGAACCGTGCGCCAGGCTGATGCTGACGATGCCCGTTTCATGGCTTTGCAGGGGACGGTGTACATGAAAATTGACCGTCATCTGTCCAGTTTTTTGAGGGCAGGTATGCGTTCAAGCCGTGTGCACTTATGGCCTGCCGTCCTGACCTGTCACAAATCTGTAAACTGTGTGTCATAAAAGATTGCCTTTGAAAACCGGCTTCGATTTGTGGTTTGCATCTATGCTTTCCTTTTTTCTGCCTCGATCAGAGCCTTATTTTGCGCACCTGACTGAGATGGCTCATAAGGTGCAGATGGGTGGCGAGCTTTTCCAGGAGATGTTCGCCGACTTCAAGAATCGCGAAAGTTATTCGGAGCGCATCAAACAGGTTGAGGTTGAATGCGACCGCATTGCCGATACTATCGTTGAGAAGCTGAACTCTACTTTCATCACTCCCATTGACCGCGAAGACATTCACATGCTTGTCGTTGAGCTTGATGATGTCATCGACCTCATCAACGGCCTTGCCCGCAAGATGGAGATCTACGGAGTGAAAAAGGTAAGGCCTGATGCATCCCGCCTTGCAGACATCCTTGCACGCTGCACGGCCGAGCTTGCCGGAGCCTTTGTCCTGCTCGAGAAGAAACAGGATATTGCAGGCCATGCCCGCACCGTCGACAGGCTCGAAAAGGAAGCCGACCAGGTATATCAGGATGCCATCCGACAGCTCTTTAAAAAAGAGAAGGATCCTGTTGAGGTCGTTCGCTGGCATGCTATCTTTGAAGCCCTGGAAGATGCTGTCGACCGGTGCAAAGACCTGGGAGGCACGCTGACGTCTGTCGTGGTGAAGAACAAATGAGCGGTGAACTGCTTTTTCTCGTAATCTTTATTCTCGTCGCTCTCATCTTCGATTATATCAATGGATTTCACGATGCAGCGAACTCCATTGCCACTGTCGTTTCGACACGTGTTCTATCTCCGGGAATGGCCGTTGCATGGGCGGCCTTTTTTAATTTTGTGGCCTTTGCCTTTTTCGGTACCTACGTGGCAAAGACCATCGGTGCCAGCTTAATCGATATCAGTCTGATTCCGGAGCTTTTCGAGCATACGCAGCTGTGGGTGCTTATGTCAGGTGTGATCGGGGCCATCGTCTGGAACCTGATCACATGGTACTACGGCCTTCCGTCCAGCTCTTCGCATGCCCTGATTGGTGGATATGCCGGTGCAGCCCTGACGGCAGTCGGTGGTTATACGGACGGTATTCTTATAGCAAAGGGATGGATTAAAACCATCAGCTTTATTGTTATCTCTCCGCTTGCCGGGTTTCTTCTCGGTTTCGGCTTCATGCTGGCCATCCTCTGGGTTTTTCGTCGCTCCAATCCCGATAAGGTAGATCGCCATTTCCGTCGTGCGCAGCTTGTTTCTGCCGCTCTCTTTTCTCTTGGCCATGGGGGCAACGATGCACAGAAGACCATGGGTATCATCGCCGCTGCCCTTGTGGCCACAAACGTAAACCCGACGGCCACACAGGACATCCCGTTCTGGGTTGTTCTTACCTGCCATGCGGCCATCGGCCTTGGTACCCTTTCCGGCGGCTGGCGTATAGTATATACGATGGGCTCCCGGCTTACCAAGCTTCGTCCGGTGGGCGGCTTTGCGGCAGAAACGGCTGGTGCCTTTACCATGTTCCTCGCTACCTTTGCGGGAATTCCTGTCAGTACCACCCATACCATTAACGGTTCGATCATCGGAGTAGGGGCAACGCGTCGCCTTTCTGCCGTGCGCTGGGGCGTGGCCCGGAGCGTTGTATGGGCCTGGATCTTTACGATTCCTGTTTCGGCTGCCATAAGCGGGCTCTGCTTCCTTCTGGTTCGTGGCATTCACCGCCTGTTCTGAAGCAATCCGAATCCAGCTTGAGCGATGCATGAGGCCGCGTAGTGTGGCCCATGCCCGGTAAGCTCGTCTGGTCATTGCTGTTTCTGCTCTTTTCGTCCTGTTCTACGTATGCCTTTTACCCCGCTTCCGCTGGCCGGTCAGGGGGTTGGAATGCGGTGAATTCCGATAGGATCAGCCTGCAGACCAGCCAGTATTTACAGGCCGAGAACTATCTGGAAGCGTGTAGCTCCTCTCGACTAACCTGTTTACTTGATCTGGACCTGCGTTTACAGGGATCGAGGCGGCGCATGCTGGCTCTGTATCTGGCCGAGCTCAGTTACGACGCTGCGAAATCTACGAAGCCCGACTCGAAGACCTTTGCTCGATATCATGCATCGGCTCTCTTTTATGCCTATACCTTTCTTTTTGCGGACGATTTAAAGCCATCGGCCGATCCCTTTGATCCGGCCTTTCGGATTGCTATCGATGTGTACAATGCGTCGTTGTCTGCCTTGATCCGTTACGAAAAAAGCGTGCGTCGGCCGTTTAAGAAACAGACGATCGTATACCCTTTGCTGCGCGGTGAGATGCATGTAACCATGGATCCGGCCGGGCTGTCATATATTCCCGATTCCTTTCTGGGAGTGAGTCTGGCACGGGACTATGCTGCTTCTGGCTTTCAAAACCACCGCCGGCAGTACGGCATCGGTGCTCCGCTGATCCTCTTTGTAACCGGAAGCGAAGAGGAGCGTCGCCAGAACCCTTACAGGTTTATTGCCGGTCTGAGACAGACCTACGCCGCAACGGCCGTGATGATGGTTCGGTCCTGCGATGCTCCGTCACATGTATACTGTGCCGATCTGGCAATCCTTGATCCGCTGAAGCAGGACAGGGTGCGGATGAAGGGACGCACCGTTCCTCTTGAGATAGACCTTTCCTTGCCATTAACCGGTATGGTCGCGCAGCTTGAAGAACAGACCGGGCTGCTGAAGCGGCTGAGCGGAGATGCCATGGAACAGGAACGGGGACTGTATATGATCGGTCCGTACGATCCATCAAGAACGCCTGTGGTGTTTATTCATGGCCTGGCCTCCTCTCCACTTGTATGGTTTCCGATGATCAACGAGCTGCTGGCAGATCCGGAGATCCGAAGCCGTTATCAGTTCTGGGTATACTGGTATCCTTCGTCGAGTCCCATCCTGTTTTCGAATCGTCACTTTCGAACCACCATGAAGGATGCACATCGACGTTTCGGTTTCAGATCGGCCATCCTGATCGGGCATAGCATGGGCGGGTTGCTGGCCCGTCTTGCTGTACAGAGATCTCGAACGGAGGAGTGGCTGAGCGCCGCGGGAATTGAGCCTGAAGAGTTTGCCGCTGCTCCCGATCGAATGCGTGCAGGGATGCGAGACCTTCTTGATTTTGATCCCCTGCCGTTTGTAAGCCGTACCGTATACATTGCCACGCCGCATCGCGGTTCAATGCTTGCTACCGGTCTCTATGGTTATGCAGGACGTTGTGTGATGAGTGTGCCCGGCCAGATCGCTGAAAGCATGTCAGCCGTTGTTTCTGTCTTTCGCGAGAGGAATGACATACTGACTGCCCTGAAAGCAGAAGGTGATGGCATTTCCAATCTTGCTCCGGGAAGCCTGTTGTTCCAGGTGATGCCTCCGGAAAAGCCACAGTCGGTGCCTTTTCATTCCATTATCGGCAATCGGCAGCTGACCGACCTGGACTGGCTTACCGATACCGTGGTCAGCTACAAAAGCGCCCATATCGAGGGCGCCGTTTCAGAGAAGCTGATCGATTCCGATCATTCCGTAGAAGAGCATGTTGAGGCCTTCCTTGAAGTGCGGCGCATACTGAAAGAGGCAGCAACCCCCTGAGGTAGCTGCCCCGCTACAGACCAAGCTTCTGCAGTTTGGGAGCGATTACATACTGGCAGTAGCCTGCTTCCGTATTGGTATTATAATAATTCTGATGATAGGGCTCGGCCGGATAGAAGCTCTTCAGGGGCGACACCTCGGTTACGATGGGATTTGGATAGTTCTTCTGTGCCCGGGCAATGGCTGCCTCAGCCGCTTCTTTCTGTGTCTGGTCCCTGTAGAGAATAATGGATCTGTACTGTGTGCCCGTATCGGCGCCCTGTCGATTGAGCGTTGTCGGATCGTGAGCTACAAAGAAGATGTCCAGCAGCTGAGAGAGCGATAGGCGGTCTGTATCAAAGCGGACCTTAACCACTTCGGCATGCCCCGTCTTGCCCGAGCAAACCTCTCGATACGTAGGATCTGGCTTTTCGCCGCCGGCATAACCGGATTCCAGATAGACGACGCCTTCAATGCGCTGAAAGACCGCCTCCACGCACCAGAAACATCCACCACCCAGAACGATTTCATCTGTTGCCATGCGAACAAGTAAGCACAATTTTCCCGTTCGGGTGTCCTTTTTGGGCACGTGCGATTGCAGAGGGTCTGTTTGCAGATCCTACGAATTTCCGTCGCTGTCCACAGGAACAAAGTTCCCGTAGTATTCTACAAGGGACGGGTTCAGGATCTCAAAGCCTTTTCGTGTTTCTGCAATGAAGCCTCGTTTCTTCAGCAGCTTGATGCCGATCTTCAGAACCTTTTCGGGCCTTCTTTCCTGTACCGTACCTGTGTAGGAGTTCAAAAACATCTCGATCTTTGCAAGCAGCTCATCCCTTGTAATCATGCCGGGATGCGCATCGAGGATGTGAGCGACGATAAAATGTGGCTGCAATCGATACGACTGCTTCCAGCTCTTCAGAATCAGAGAAGCAATTTCCTGCGTTGGCTCTTCTTTGTCGGCAAAGTCTGAAACGCGAATGGGTTCACCCAGGTCCATGTAGGTGCGTCTTCGTCTGAAAACATAGGTCCAGAAGCCGGTATCGTTTGCCTGGTTGTTGAAGACTTCATCTTCTGGAATCCACTGGTGAGAAATCGATATCGGCAGTATGATGATCTCATGACCGGACTCGCGAAAGGCATCGATGGCGGTGGAAAGCAGGCCGGTCTTGATTGACTGGAATTCTCCGGTGCGGCTCCGTGTGCCTTCTGGATAGGCCAGGGCGGGGATGCCCGATTCCAGCATCATGGTGGTATACTGGGTCAGTACCTCAAGATACAGGATGTTGCGTGTATTCTCGCGGTCGACGGAGTATGCTCCCATGGATTTCAGAAAGGCTCCCCAGATCGGATTCGACATAAGGATGGAAGCGGCCGCAAAGCGCGGAAGCGGAAAGCCTTTAAAAAACAGACCGTAAACGAGTTCCACCGAATCGATATGTGTACGGTGGGTGGGCACATAGAACACAGGATAGTTATTCACCAGCTTGCGGATTTCGCGAATGCGTCCGTTTACGATAGGGCCAACACTGCCAGGACGAAAGCCACCCAGGATCCAGCGGAAGGGTGACACGAAACGCATGAGCATTGTACGGGCTGCCGGAACATAGTAATCGGCAATAGAGTCGGCGTAGAACCGAACCAGCTGCTCGATGTGCTGCAGCTCCTCTTCTTCACGGCATTCGGCCAGGGCCTTCCACAGTTCAAGCTCGTGAGTAAAGTTCTTCGCATCCCTTCGCTGCTTTCTGCGTAATGCCTTGGTGCGTCTTTTTTCGAGAGATGATATGATGTGTCCGCATTGTTTCTTGATGCGGCCCTGCATCCCTCGGGTCAGTGTAATGCGGTGCAGGATTCGCTCGCGAAGGTGATCGGAGATCATTCGACCGGAAGCGATGAGCTCGACGCGTCCCTTCTTCTTAACGACCGGAATACGATTGCGTCGCTCCGTTTTTCCGGTTAACAGTGTAATAATATCTTCGGGAGATTTTCTGCGCAGAAAGATGTCGTAGAGTATCTTGTTCAGAGGCAGATCCAGGTTGAACTCTGCAGCAATCTCGATGATCGGCATAATGGCCAGGCCACCCTCTGCAAGGTTCTTGCTCGAGAGGACTTCGCGTTCGATAAACAGTGAAGGAACAAGAAAAAGCTGAATCTGATCAAGCAGGTTGGGACTGAGTTCACCGCTGATCAGTTTTTCTGTAAAGCTTCGTCCGTAGGCCCTGTTGCGTCCGTTGGGACTGAAAAACGTAGCAGAAAGATCGGCCAGTCCTGCCCGTCCGAGAATTGTCTCTTCGCGTCCGCCCAGTGCAGCATTGATCTTTTTCATCTCCTGGAAACCCGCTGCCATGAGCTCTCCCAGAAGGGAGCTGGTAACGTGGGGAAGGGCTTCAACCATACCGCCGAGAATGGCAAGCGGGTTCTTCATGATGCCACCGATTTCGGTACCGATCATGTCATCGGTAGAAGACCAGTAAACATGTTCGCCGTTCATGCGATCCATGATGGGCTGAACGATGGCAGGATTGTCAGAAGCAATGGTAAAGAAGATGAAGTTGTTATGGATTATATCGTACAGCAGCGACGGTCCTGTTATCAGTCCGATTGACAGATTCAGGTGATGCTGCTCGCGAAGGGAGTAGAGCAGCTGATGAAAAAGATAACAGCGGTGTTTACGCCTTGAGTAAGAAGAGAGAAATCCCTTTGTAATATTGGCAGCGTAATGAGACAGCGATCGATCCAGATGATACAGGATGTTTTCAACGACCTCTTCGTACTGACGCGAAGGGATCGTCATAAAAAGGAAATGGGAGCCCTGCTTGAAATGATCGTAACCCGTAACGATCTTGACGTTAAAGGGCACGTTGAATGAGAACTCGCCTATCTGCAGGTAGCGTTCACTCTTCCATTTTTTATATGTGCGAGCATCAGGAACCCACAGGTAAACGGTGCGCACGTTGCGGGCAATCAATGAGGCCACCGCAAGGCCCATCGGTCCGCCGCCGACGACGGTGGTAACCTGTTGATCAAGGGGACCCGTTTCTGGAATCATCGTTCAACGATCATCGTGAAGGAGGGCCCGTCAAGCCAAATGCCGCGACAGTTTACGGTGTGGGCGTATCCTCTTTGGGCTTCAGGGTTAGCGAATGACCTTCGGGAATGGTGCGGCGCGCTATGGCAATCTGGCGGTAAAAGAGTCCAAACGGATCCTTCCCCTTCTGGATGGTGAAGCGATCCAGTACGCCATCGTAGGGTTTGCTGATATCAGGAGGATTGGCATTGGTGGTGAGGAGGAGTTCATAACCCTCTTCTTTCAGCCGCTTCTCAAGATACGGCGAATGAAAGCCCATGGGATAGGCGAAGCTCCAGATTTTATGCCCCAGCTTTCCTTCCAGCAGTCGCTTCGAATAGAGGATCTCTTTATCTACCCTCGCGGCGTAGCTTTCGGCACTTTCGTTTTTGCGCGGAACATGAAAGACGGTGTGGGTGTGGGAGTGATTTTGAATGTCGAATCCTTCTCTCTGCAGGCGGCGCAGATCCTCCCATGCCATACCCTGCCGCGGATGATCGGTAATGTTCTGCGTGTAGACGAAGAAGGTTGCGGGGTATCCATACTCGCGAAGCATCGGTGCAGCGACCCGAACGATGTTCTTGTAGTCGTCATCGATGGTAATCACCATCGATGGGCGATCGGCAGGGATCTTCTTCTTCATCATCTCGTGCAGGGTGCGCAGCGGAATAATCTGAATCTGCTCGTCCCGGATAATATCGAGATAACGTCTGAATTCATGCCGACTGATTGCATAGGGCCCCTTGCCGTCGATGTCATGGAAGAGCAGAATCGGAATGCGTGGATACCTTCCCGTGGTCGGTTCTGGCTCGGGCTGTGGTTGCCCGACCATGATATAGAATCCGACGGCAAGCAGGAAGGCGGGAATACTGTACAGGAAACGTGGAAGCATACCTTTTGTGGGCCGCAAACACCCTGTTATTAGATCGGCCATCTGCAAAGAAAAATCGAATGCTTCTTGAAATTAAACCCTTTCTTATAGTTATGGAATGGCGGGGCAACCCGTAAGGATGGGCAATGCAGCAGATAGAAATCATGGATACAACTCTGCGGGACGGAGAACAGACCGACGGAGTTTCATTTTCACCCTTTGAGAAGTTACAGATCGCCCGATTCTTGCTTGAGCAACTGAATGTGAATCGGATTGAAGTGGCCAGCGCCCGGGTATCCAGCGGCGAAAAGCAGAGCGTTCAGCAGATCTTTGAATGGGCGGCAACGAAAGATTATGTCGACCGCATTGAAATCCTGGGCTTTGTCGATGGCGGACGCAGCATCGACTGGATCAAAGGCGCCGGCGGACGGGTGGTCAACCTGCTGACGAAGGGATCCCGAAAGCACTGTGAACTGCAGCTGGGCAAGACGCTTTCGCAGCACCTGCATGACATCGAAGATACCGTTCGCTATGCCCATGACCAGGGCGTTCGGGTACATGTGTATCTGGAGGACTGGTCCAACGGCTTTCTCTATTCCGAGGACTACGTAAAAGAGATGCTTTTTGCCCTGGTCGATATGCCCATCGCCCGCTTTCTGCTGCCCGACACGCTTGGCCTGCTATCGCCGGATGAGGTACGGCGGGGGATCGAGATGGCCCTTGAGCTGTTTCCCGACATGCATATCGATTTTCACGGGCACAATGACTACGGCCTGGCCACGGCGAACTGTCTGGCCGCCGTAAAGGCCGGCGTGCGCGGACTGCATGTGGCCGTGAACGGGCTGGGTGAGCGCGCCGGTAATTCTCCCCTTGAGGCCGTGGTAACGGCCGTCCATGATAAGCTTGGTGTTCAGACCACCGTAAACGAGAAGGCCATCACCGATGCTTCCAGGCTTGTTGAGACCTTCTCGCGAAAAAGGGTGTCGGCCAACCATCCCATCGTAGGCAATGATGTCTTTACCCAGACGGCAGGCATTCATGCCGATGGCGATAAGAAGCATAACCTCTATGCCAATCCCATCCTTCCAGAGCGATTCGGCCGCAAAAGGGTATATGCCCTCGGTAAGCTGGCCGGTAAATCATCGATTGAAATGAACCTGAAGAACCAGGGGATTGAGCTTCCCCCTGATCAGGTGGAGCGGCTGTGGCTTCGGGTAAAGGAGCTTGGCGAGAAGAAGGCAATCGTAAGCCCGGATGACCTGCCTTTCCTGATTGAAGAGCTGATGGGCGAGTCGCAAACACAGTCTGTTTCGGTTATCGCAGCCGACATCCATACGCGGATTGGATCCACGCCTTCTGCTTCGATCAAGGTTCGCATCGCCGGCCAGGAATACGAGGCAGAGTCCACGGGCGATGGAGGTTATGATGCCTTCATGAAGGCCTTGAATCAGGTTGTTGCCGAGGCCGGGTTAACCGTGGCCGAGCTGAAAGACTATGAGCTGCGCATTCCCCCGGGCGGGCAAACCGATGCCCTTGTGGAAACGATCATTACCTGGGTTACTGCCGATGGATCCGTCTTTAGAACCGTCGGTGTGGACAGCGATCAGATGATTGCCGCGATCAAGGCAACGGAGAAGATGCTCAATCGCATGGCTGTGGAGGCCAGGCGTACATCGACCGTTGCTCAGTAAGGTCAGCCGCTTTTCTTCTTGTCGGGGATCGGGATTTCGATCGTAAAGATTGTGCTTTTGACCGCAGACCGGTACTGGATCAGGCGGCTGAATACAATGTCCACGTCAAAAGGCTCATAGCCGGCCTTTAAGAACAGGATGATGCTGCGAAGGCCGGCCCCGAAGCCACCACCTGCATGGTCTGCATTCTTTTCGTAGAGGTTTACAGCTGCTTCAAAGGGATGCGCGCCGGCACGCATCAGGTCATCCTTGATCTTTTCGAGGTTATACTCCACGCGTTCGCGGTCGATGACGGTGATCGGTGAATTGTTGATGACGTTAACAACGAGGATGCGCTGATCATTCTTCTTCTGCACGCGCAGGGTCAGGGTAATCTTCTTTTGAAAACGCTCTGACAGGGCAAAGGAATTCGTTCTGTGCTTTTCGATGAGCTTGAGGATGGAAGCGGTCAGGTCGATGTTGTCCAGGCCATACCGCTTCAGAACATCCGCCTGGTTGTTCTCGATGGCAGATTGAACGTCATCGATCACTGCCTCGCGATCTGCAGAAGGATCCTCGGCCAGAATGCGCTGCACGAGCGCGCTTTCCAGCAAGGCCCACCGGTTATTGGCCTTATTGGCATTGTTGATCAGCTCGCCGATGGACCAGAAAGCCCCCTCGGCCAGGAGAAAGGAATCGGGATCATCCCCTTCTGCATCGAACAGGCCGTAGATGGTTGAGCGCAGCCACATTTCACCATCGGGAATATAATTACGCCCGATCTCCAGGACCTGGTCTTCATTTTCAAGATCAATGTTTGGATATGACTGTATCATTGGATTGTTCAAGCCCGTCCCGCTACACAATAGTAAAGGATTTGCTTCGCAACATTTTTTCTTCGGTCACGAAGCGAGCTTCCGCTTCAGAATAAGACGGGACGTTTCTGTAAAGATAATGAAATTGTTTCAGCTTTCAACTCAGATTTTAGAATGGGTCTAAATGGATTTTGAGATAGAATCTCATGAATGTTGACATGGTCACAGGCGGAGAAAAAAAGGACCATGCAACGACGCAGCAGTGTAGGTGTGCTGCTTTTCATCCTGATCCTCGACTTGATGGGCTTTACGCTCATCTTTCCTCTGGTCCCTGACCTGCTTACATTCTACGTTCATTCCAGCCACCATGCCATCGATGCCTATCTGCCAGGTGTGATTGATTGGCTCCTGCAGTTTGCGCCCGGAATCGGCACAACGGAAGAGCGCGAGATTATTCTACTTGGCGGTATCCTGGCCTCGTTGTATGCCCTGCTGCAGTTCTTCCTTGCTCCGTTCTGGGGGCGGCTTTCCGATCGTATCGGTCGCCGGCCGGTGCTTCTCATGACAAGCCTCGGCCTTGGAATGGCCTATTTGATCTGGGGATTCTCGACCACATTTACGCTGTTCCTGGCCTCCCGTATCCTGGCCGGCATCATGGCCGGCAACATGGGCGTGGCCACGGCCGCCATGGCCGACCTTTCCACAGAAGAGGGCCGGACCAGAAGCATGGGGCTTGTGGGGGCTGCCTTTGGCGTTGGCTTTATTGTGGGGCCGGCCCTTGGCGGGCTGCTGTCCACCTACGATATGAGCACCGTACCGGGCTCTTTTCATCCGTTTTCTGCAGCGGCCTTTGTATCGGTGGCCCTGTCGCTGCTCAGTGCCCTGTTGAATTACTTTTTCCTGACCGAAACCCTTCCCGCTGAGATGCGAAGCAAGCAGCCCTTTCGGGTGGACTATCCGTTTCGTGTTCTGTCTGAACTGAAGGAGCCGGTCTTTCGGCGAATGATGGCGTTGAACTTTGCCTTCATGTTTCTTTTTACCTCGTTTGAGTTTACTGTAACCTTCTTCTACAAGATCGATTTTGGTCTGGCACCGGCAAAGATTGGCCTGGTTTTCTTTTATATGGGATTGTTACTTGCCTTTGGCCAGGGATATCTCGTGCGACGTCTTTCGGGGCGTATTTCGGATCGGGCCATGATCCTGGCAGGCGTTCTTCTCATTGCCTCCGGTCTGCCTCTGCTGGCACTGTCAGCTCCCTCCGTGCAGTACTCCCTTCTTGCCCTTGCCCCCGTTGCCATCGGCTCTTCGCTGTTGCAGCCTGCCATGGCCGGGCTGGCCAGTCGCTCCATCTCTGCGGATCGGCAGGGGCTTGCCATGGGGAGCTTTCGATCGATGGGCTCGCTTGCACGCGGTGTGGGGCCGATTTTTGGTTCGTACGTTTATGGCTCGATGGGAATTACGGTAACATACGTCATGATCGGTGTGCTGCTGCTTGTGTCTTTTGTGGCCGGAGCGGGTACACTGCGAAGTGCTCAGAAAGCTGCCAGCAACACATAGCGGGCCACGCGAAGCGTCAGCACAACGGGAATAAAAAGGCGAAGCGACACCCTGGCGAATCCGGCCAGAACCGTAATGGGATCGCCGATTACAGGTGTCCAGGAAAGAAGCAGGGCGAAGCCTCCGAATCGATGTAGCAATTTCCAGGCAGCCAGTCCTGTTTTTGAAGAACGAATTCTGTCGGCAAGCAGCCTTCCTCCTGTATAACCAAGCCAGTAGTTCAGCATGCATGCAAGTCCATTGCCGGTCGAAGCCCAGAGTACGGCTGAAGGGGCCGGCATACCTGCATGGATGGCAACGAGCAGGGCGGCCTCTGAACTGAAGGGAAGGAGTGTGGCGGCCAGGAATGACAGGATCGCCAGGCCTGGCCCACCATACTCCGGAAGCAGGGTTTCAATCATCGGACGGCATCAGCTCTGTTCTGCCTTCCATCATCCGTCCGTCTCGCAGCCATTTCACCGAATAGCGGACGCCCAGCCGGGCCTCACTTAAAAAGCCCATCAGGTCATGTATGTCCTGGATCTTCTTGGAGCCAAGCTCAACGATGCGGTCCCCTTCTTTGATACCGGTACGCGCAATGGGTGCACCGGAAACGATGCCACCGACCAGCAGGCCGGGAGTACCGGTGTCGTAGGAGCCCGGAATAATACCAAGCCGTACCTTGAAGTCAAAGCTGTTATGCTGTGGCTCTTCCGGAGCCTGTTGAAATACAGGCGGAGCAAAGGCCAGGCGGCGTATAATCTGTTCGCTGAAGAGGGTCAGGGCATAGAGGCCTTTGAAGTTGATCAGCGCATAATCATCTTCGGGACGGTGGTATTCGCCATGTGTCCCCGTAAAAAGAAAGACCACCGGTACCTTCTTGCGATAGAAGGGACTGTGGTCGCTTGGGCCCATACCACCCTTCATCCAGCGTAGCTCGGGCCGCTCTTCAGGCGGAAAGATACGCTGAACGGTAGAGGCATAGGCCTTTTCGATGATGGCCTGCAGCGAAGGGTCGGCCGTGTCCCTGCCCTGAATCGTCAGGCCTCGACTTTTACGAAGCCGGCCTACCATGTCGGCGTTTAGCATGGCTATCGTACGATGCGCCTTGAAAAACTCGCTTTCTACGAAATGTGAGGAGCCAAAGAGGCCGCGTTCTTCGGCATCAAAATTGATAAAGACGACGTTGACGTCTGCAGGAAGCAGGGCGGGATTTGCATCGAGTTTGGCCTTCATGGCCGCTGCAAGCTCAAGGATCAAGGCCGTTCCCGAAGCATTGTCATCGGCGCCGTTATACACCGGTCCCATGGGGCCCATCGAAGAGCCAGGCAGACCATGCCCGAGGTGGTCATAGTGGGCCCCCGCATAGATGATACGCTGATCCTTGGTGATGGGTCTTAGCGATGCGACGAGGTTAAACCCCGTGCGCTTTCTGGGCGCGAAACGAACATCCAGCCGGGCCTGCACATTCTTCTGTGCCGCCTGAAGCAGCTCTTCATCATGGACGCTGAAAACGACCGGCGGGCCAGACTTTGCCCTCCCTCCGTGCAGCTGCTCTGTTTGAATCGCCTCACCACTGCCTTTCAGAAAGATAACAGCCGCAGGCTCGAATCGCTTTGCATTCTCATATTTGGCGTGGAATGAGATCAGCTTTCTGTAAGGACGGCTGCCGTGCGGGCCTTCCGGCCCGTAGCGGCGACATACCAGAATCGATCCCTGTAAGGTGCCTTCTCTTTCTTTTTCGATATGGGCCAGCTCATCAAAGCCCTTATACGGTGGCATGCAGTGGCCACCGTCGACGAGGATGGCCTGAACCTGTTTCGAATTGCCAAAGGGAAGGGGAATGGTGTTGAATGAGCGTCCTTCAATATGAACAGCATTGGTTCCTGTGGCCTGCATCCCATCGTGAAAGATAAATGGCATGCGGTAGTCGGGAAAAACCGGATGTAAACCGGCCTGCCTGTAGGCCTGAACGATATAGTCTCGAGCCCTTTCGATGCCCTTTCCCGTCATACGACCTTCCATGGCATCGGAAGAGAGGATGCCCAGATGGTATTTGAGATCGTTCTCGGTTATATCGGGATGTAAAGGCCCTTTGCAGGCCGTAAGGGACAGTATGGTCAGGATGAGAATGGGGGTTGCGCGAAATGCATATGCAAGAACAGCATGCTTCATGAACCACATATCAGTTTAAAGATGTTCGCTGTCATCCAGAATTGTCATGAAGAACGTGGATTTTATGTTCGCCGGATGCTGCAGTTCCATCCGTATGGAAAAGACATATGAGCGAAAAACAGGTGTGCCTTTTAACGGGAGCTGCAGGGGGATTGGGTCGGGCTATTCTACAGCAGTTAATTGTAGATGGATACCATGTCGTGGCCACAGACCTGAAGGCCGATCAGATAAAAGAGGCGGCTCAGGACATTACCGCCAGGTTAGGCGTGAACAGCGATCGGATCCTGGCCATGGCCCTTGATGTCCGATCGATGAAAGCCTGGTCATTGGTCTGGGACCGTGCCATTGCCCGCTTCGGTGCGGTCGATATCCTGATTAACAACGCCGGTGTGCTTCAGCCCTCCTATGTAGCAGATCTAACGCCGCAGAGCATCGATCTACAGATCGATGTCAATACAAAGGGCACGCTTTATGGCATGAGCCATGCAGCCCGATATATGCAGAGCCGGCGTAGGGGACATATTATCAATATCGCTTCTCTGGCCGGCATCAGCCCTGTTCCGGGGATGTCTGTTTACAGTGCTTCAAAGTTTGCCGTGCGGTCTGCTTCTCTGGCTGCTGCCCGGGAGCTTCGTGAATATGGCGTGGCCGTCAGTGTTGTCTGCCCCGATGGCATTGCAACGGCGATGGTCGATGATCACAGACACAGGGATGAAGCAGCGATGATATTCTCTGCTCCGTCTCTTCTTCAGGCAGAAGACGTGGCTCAGATCGTCGTGAAGAAGGTTCTTGTATCCAGGCCTGTTGAAGTACTGATCCCCACAGCAAGGGGATGGCTTGCAAAGCTGGGCGGGGCCTTTCCTGCCCTGTACACCTGGCTTGCGCCTCTCTTTATTCGCATGGGGATTAGCCGGCAGCGGAAATTTCACAACCCCGTTTGAAAAATTTCTGGCAGAGCCTGGAAGTCAGGAAAGTTCTGTAATATGTTCACACCGGAATTGGTTCGTTCTCTGCGCGCATATTCGCTCAACCGCTTTTTCAGCGACGTCAGTGCAGGTGTGGTTGTCGGTATCGTTGCTCTTCCCCTGGCCATTGCCTTTGCCATAGCATCCGGTGTGTCGCCGGAGCGAGGCCTGATCACCGCTGTTGTGGCCGGTTTTCTCATCTCTGTGTTCGGTGGAAGCCGGGTTCAGATCGGCGGCCCGACGGGGGCCTTTGTGGTCATCGTTTACGGCATCGTTCAGGAGTTCGGAATCAGTGGCCTGCTTGTTGCAACCTTTCTTGCCGGTGTGATGCTGCTGATCATGGGATTTGCCCGTCTTGGCTCCGTTATCCGTTATATCCCTCATCCCGTCACCGTTGGCTTTACAAGTGGCATTGCCGTGATCATCTTTTCCACACAGATGCGGGATTTCTTCGGTCTGCCGATCGTCAGCCTTCCTGCGGACTTTGCAGGGCAGTGGAAGATCTATCTGCAGAGTATCGGCTCCATCCATCCTGTTTCGCTTGTAATGGCCCTTCTCAGTACGATTGCTCTGGTGGTCTGGCCAAAACTGTCTCATCGCATACCGGGTTCCATCGTTGTGATCGTTGTGGCCACGCTGGTTACCGTGCAGTTTGATCTTCCCGTCGATACGATCGGATCACGCTTTGGTGAGATCCCGTCCGATCTTCCGCGGCCGTCCTTCTTTGAGATCAACCTCGATATGGTAGCACGCCTGCTGCCCTCTGCCTTTGCCATTGCCTTGCTCGGGGCGATCGAGTCCCTGCTTTCCGCCGTTGTGGCCGATGGGATGACGGGAAGTCGTCACAATCCGGATGCAGAGCTGGTGGCGCAGGGGATTGCCAATCTGGCTTCTCCGCTTTTTGGCGGGATTCCGGCCACAGGCGCCATTGCAAGAACGGCAACGAATATCAAGAACGGTGCTACGAGTCCGGTAGCGGGTATCGTACATGCCGCTACGCTGCTCGGTATCATGTTGCTTTTCGGTTCTTACGTGAAGTTCATTCCCATGCCCGTGCTGGCTTCGATCCTTGTAATCGTAGCCTACAATATGAGTGAATGGCGGACCTTCGTTGGAATCCTGAAAAGTCCGCGCAGCGATGTAATCGTGCTGATCGTTACCTTTTTGCTTACGGTGGTCTTCAATCTCATCCTTGCCATTGAAGTGGGGATGGTTCTTGCTGTATTGCTTTTTATTCGGCGAATGGCGCAGGTTAGCCAGGTGCGGGTTCTTTCGCAGGACTCCCCGATGGATGAAGAATCAGAAACCTCAGACGATCCGATGGACATCAAGAACAAAACGGTGCCTCCGAAGACCGAGGTCTATGAGATTAACGGTCCGTTCTTTTTTGGCACGGCCAATATCTTTGCCAATGCCGTTCGCATTTCAGGCGATCCACCGCTTGTTCGCATCCTGCGAATGCGCCGGGTTCCTGCCATCGATGCCACCGGGATTCACATGCTTAAGAAGTTCCTCGGTGACTCCAGGCGTGAAGGCATCAAGGTAGTGCTTTCGGGGGTTCACAAGCAGCCTCTCTTTGCCCTCGAAAAGGCAGGCCTCCTTGAAGAGCTGGGAGAAGAAAACATTGCCGAGAACATTGACGTAGCGCTGCAACGCGCTCTGGCCATCATGGGGCAGAAGTCTGAATGAGGATGACGGTGGTCCGGGCAAGCTGCATGTAAGAAACAATAGACAGCATCGGTGCAGTCGGGGGAGTGGCCTTACACGTAGACGAAGTTTACAGGGAAGAGTGAACAGGAGACGAGTATGGATCTCGTACGGTGGCAACCGGAATATGAACTCGGCATTAAAGAAATCGATGAGCAGCATCGCAAGCTTGTCGATATCCTGAACGAAGTTATACACATGAAAGTGGCCGGTGTGACCTCTGAGCGATTTGAACGTGTCATCGAAGACCTTGTGGATTACACCGACTATCACTTCAATACCGAAGAGCAGTACATGGAGCGCTGCGGTTTTGAAGGGCTGTATGCACATCGTCGTCTGCACGATGGCTTTTCTGACAGGTTACGCGTTCTGTATCTGAATACCACGGTCGGTGATGAAGAACGAACCGATGAGGTTCTGGATTTCCTGAAGAACTGGCTGATTCACCACATTATGAAGACGGACCGGGAATACGTTGATCTGATGAAAGAAAAAGGCCTGAATTAGCGCACAGTTCCTGCCTGTTTCTTTTGCCCGAGCCCGTGAAATAATCAGACGCCTTTGCAGGCTACTTCCAGTGGATCTGCTTTTCCATCAGCTGTGCCCATTCCTGGCGAAGCTCTGCATAATACTCCGGTCGTTCATAAGAAACGGACTGGATGGCCATCCCACGCAAAAGATAGATCGTTAGATTCATCAAGGTGCGCGCATCGGGGCCATGGTCACCTGTGAGGAGGTGGTCGGTCCAGAGCCTGTCCAGGGATGCGTGAAATTTCTCGAGGATGGGCAGGAGCCGTTCTTTCAGCTCGGCGTCGGTCCGTGCCGCATTGTTAAACTCCAGCCATACGTCACGGTGGCGTCCGGTGTAAAAGTTATCCCAGATAAAGTCCAGTATGGCCTGAAAGCTGCCCCCGCGCTTTAGCGAGCTGGCTGCTTCCTGCGCCCTCTCGATGGCGTAGTTGAGGATCGATTCGGCGGCTTCGGCAACCAGGTCCTTTTTGCTTCGGTAATGGTGGCTCCAGGCCCCTCTGGAGGCGCCGGCCTCTTTTAAGATGACCGACAGAGAGGAGCCATGGTAGCCATACTTTTGCAGGCAGACCAGGGTGGCCTCGATAAGACGGGCCTTCATCTGGCGTGAGCGATCTTCCTGCCTGCGATGCGTTTTCTGGCTTTCCGTTTTCACCTGGCTTTGACCGGCATTCATCCGGTCATCTTGCGCCAGAGGGCTCTTCCGATGAAGCGAAATTTATCGCCCAGCGGAAAGCGCTTCAACACGGTACTGACGACTCCTTTTGTAAATCGCGTTCGTTTACTGTAGTCTATCTTTACATCGACGATTACAGGACGTCCTTCAGCAGCGATGGAGAAGGCCTCTTCGATACGGCTTCCAATCTCAGCATTGCTGGAAAGCTCTACATAGGCCGCTCCGGTAGCATCGGCAATGCCCTTCAGTCGAATGTCTCCCAGTACCGTGCAGGTTTTGCGGTTATACGGAATCTCCTGGCCCTGTGAGATCTGGGACAGCTCTCCGTCATAGAACACAAAGTAGACGATTCCCAGTCCATGTGCCGAAGCCGTAATGATTTCAAGGCCCGTCATCAGGAAGGCACCATCCCCTACTATGGCTACCACCTGGCGGTTGGGGGAGGCCAGTTTCGCGCCGATGGCAGCGGGTACGGCGTATCCCATACAGTTGAAATCGGTAGGCGAGATAAAACCGATCGGATCGGTAACCGGAAACAGCTCCGCGCATAGGAATGTATGATTGCCGTCATCGGCTACCATAAGCATGTTGCGATCAGCCTTCTCTTTCAGCTCGCGAAAGAAGAGGTATGGGTTGACGCGATCGTTCAGGTGAGCCTCCCATTCTTTATAGTAGGTGGCTTTGTCCCGTGCGATCTGTTTGGCTTTATTCTCATGTCGCTCCGCTGCAGAGATGGATGCCCGTTTCAGTCGTTCAAGCAAGGCCTGTAAAACAGCAGAGGCATCTCCATGCAGGGCCACGGTGGCCCGGTAATTGCGGTGAAAGACGCTGGAGTTGATGTCGACGTGAATCAGGTTTTCCGGAACCTTTGCACCAAAACTTCCGGTGGGAATCTCGGCGAATCGCGTGCCAACGGCAAGCATGCAGTCGACGTCAGCAAAGGCATTCTCTGCAGCCGGCACAGCATGTGCACCGAATCCCATTCCCGTATGCATGGGATGGTCGGCCGGAAAAACGGTTAACCCCTGCAGCGTCGTCGAAACCGGTGCTCCGAGCAGGTCGGCGATCTGAATGGCAATATCTCGTGCGCCTCTTGCTCCCCAGCCAAGAAAAAGCCCTGGCTGTTTTGCCTGAATCAGAAGCTCAGCAGCGCGGTCCAGGTCTGCTTCCGATGGGGCCGGCTCTTCAGGAAGTCCCGGAAAGACAGGGAGCTCGGCCACCTGGCCCTTAAAGAGCTGGATGTCTACCGGAATCTCTACAAAGACAGGCCCTGGCTCACCCGAGACGGCATGACGATAGGCCTCGAAGATGGTGGGAATGATCTCATCGTGGCTTTCAACGCGCTTCGCAAACTTGGTAATCGATGAAAGCAGACGCGGAAGATCGAGCTCGTGCAGCTGATATGAAACGGGAATGTCGCTGCGAATGCCCCCGGAGATGACGAGCATGGGAATACCATCGAGAAAGGCTTCGCCAATGCCGCTCATTGCATGAGTCGTTCCGGCAGCCGGTACGATCAGCAGTGTGCCGATCTCATCGGAGGTGCGGCTGATTCCTTCGGCCATGAAGGCTCCTCCACCTTCATGGGTAACCAGGATGGGTTCGATCTTTTCGGACTTATTGAGCTCATCATAGAGTTCCGTATTATGAACCCCTGGAATGCCAAATACATGTTTTACCGGAAGTTGTTCCAGCGCATAACGCGCAAGATAGGCGCCTGTGAGCTGGCCACCCTTGATTTTTGCTGTACTCATTGTTTTCCCCCTGCAGTGGCTCCTGCCACTCTTCCTGTTATAATGCATCCACCAAGAAAGGTCCCTTCGAGGGATCGTTTTCCGTGGATGCCGCCTCCACCGTAACCCGCTGCCTCACCGGCAGCAAAGAGTCCTGGAATTGGATTGCCGTTTCTGTCAAGGACCCGGCTCTGTAAATCGGTCTGAATGCCTCCGAGGCTTTTTCGTGAAAGGATACTTTCGCGAAAGGCCACAAGCGGGTAGGCTCCGGGATCGTTAATCTTCTGCATCCACGACATGCGGATGCGGTCTCCTCTGTAGGTGCGATGGTTCAGCAGGCGACGTAGCTGTTCATCGCCGATAAAGGCTTCTCCTCGCTCGATTTCAGCATCGAACTGCTCTATGGCATGCAGAAGCCTTTCCCTGTCCATCTTGAATTCTTTTTCAGCAGAGTTGATCTTTGTGACCAGCTCATCCACAGAGGAGGCAATGAAGACGTCGTCGGATTCGCGTTGCAGCCTCTCAAGCAAAGCCCTGTTACCGAACAGGATGCCTTTCAGAAGGCCCAGTTTGCTTTTATTTCGAAAGGCCGTCATATGCTCGCTACCCGAAACGGCCAGTTCCTTGATGGCGATCTTGTAGTTCATGACCTGGTAGGAGAAGCTGCCAGGCTCTTTCAGGATGTTCTGCACAAGGAAATGCGTATCGGTGTAACCAACGTTTGGATGTGGTCCGATGCGGTCTCCCAGGGCATTGACCCACAGGGCAGATCGCGGAGGCACAAGACTGAGCCCGTGGTGTGGCACGATCGGTTGTTTCGTTGCTATGCCGGCAGCATAATGCCACTGTTTGTCGAGATGTGTAAGGTTTGCTCCAAGCCTCGAGGCTGCTTCATGCACGGTGCCATCTGCATAACGATGTGAGCCATTCAGAAGGCGTTTCGGTGCTTCAGGCCAGTGTTTGCGCAGATACGAAAGATCGCCTCCGCATATACCGCCTGCGGCGATGATCATGGCATCGGCCGTGGCCAGGAATTCTGCACCTGCACCGTCTACGGTATCTTCCAGCCTTCCGCGACAGCCGATGCCCGTGGGCTCTCGTACAAACTCCTCTACGCGATGACCATATTCGATGCGCAGTTTCGCGGCGTTGCGATGAGAAAACAGATGTTTTAGTACCTGCTCAACGATGCCATATCCAGTACCCCAGGCGATATGCCATCGTGGCACAGAGTTTCCTCGAATGAACATGCCGCGTTCGGGCCAGTTAACAACCGGCAGGAACTTTACACCGATGCCATCGAGATACGAGTAAATCCATCGGTGGCATTCGTTGACATAGAATTCTACCCAGCGGCGTGGCCAGTATTCCGATTCATCAATCTCGCCGTAGCGCAACCAGTCGGCCATGGCAAGCTCCGCACTGTCTGCGATGCGCGCCTTCTTCTGGTAGGGGGTACCGACCATGCATACACCGCCGAAGGACAGCTTTGCCAGGCCACCCAGGTTTTCGGGTAGGTCTCGATCCAGGATAAGAACATCTTTATTCTGATCCAGCAGCTCTGAGGCAGCAGCCAGCCCTGCCAGCCCTGCACCGACGATCAGCACGTCGGCCCGGTAGCTTCTGTTTTTCGCATCTCCCATCTTCGAACCTCTGTATATCTGTTTATGTTTAATTACAGACCAATCAGTCTGTAATTTGCTATTGCGGAGGGTTCGTCGGCTTTTCGTCAAACAAAAAAAATGTTCGTTCTTTTTTTTGGACGCCAGGCCCTGTAAGAGGTTACTGCCGGTGCGGCGGAAAAGGCAACCGGAAAATTCTTGACCCGTTGTTCAGCGCCGTAGAATGACGGATGAGCCCCGAAGGCTCTATTATGCGAAACTGAACGATTCATATTCACCGTTAACTCCAGCATCCATTAAGGGGTGCTGGTTCTTACCCGTTGAATTGAAGTCCTTATGAATCCGGAGGTTTTGCATGATATCATTTTCAGGCCTGAGTGCGGGCTCCCTTTTCGATAATCTACACCTTTCGCTTGAGCCGAATCGGCTGGTCTGTCTTACGGGGCCCAATGGCTCGGGCAAGACCACGCTGCTTCATCTGCTGCACCGGCAGGCAATCGGGAAGCATCTCGACTGTCGGGTTCTCTTGCAGTCCGCCGCTGTAGATCATTGCAGTGCAGGGGAGGGGCGCTCCGAGGAGATCGAAGAGCTGTTTCGGTCGTCTTCCGACCTTCTACTACTCGATGAGCCCACAAACCATCTTGACTCCCTGGCTTTGAGCCGGCTCCTCGGTTTGATCCATCGTTTTCAAGGGGCACTGCTCGTTGTCAGCCATGACCGTAGACTGCTTTATGAGGCAGACCGGATCATGCATCTGGAGGCCGGCAGCCTTGAGGTCTATGGAGGCGGTTTTGCTCTGTATCAGGAACAGCGCCGTCTGGAGGAGGCGGCCCGTTATCGCGAAGCAGAACGGCTGAGACGCAGGGCGGATGAGCTGCAGGGGCGGCTTCGGAGTTCTGTGGCCCGTCAGCAGGCCCGTCGAAGGCATGCTGAGACCCTGAATCGAACACAGAAAAACCCGAAGTCTCTGGTAAACAGGCAGCGCAACAGGGCAGACCGCACAGAGGCCAGGATCGAAACGCATCATAAGAGGCTGGTAAGGCAGGCCGAAGAGGCCGCACACAGGGCCAGAGATCGGCGTCTTTCAGAGGGCAGGCCACTGGATCTGCGGCCACGAAGTGAAGCCCTTGCATCGAAGCCCCTTATGACGGTGCACCGTTTGCAGCTGCAGCGCGGTATAGCGGACAGGCTGTCCTTTACGATCCGCTCCGATTCGCGCACAGGTATCGTTGGTCCTTGCGGTGCGGGTAAGTCAACGCTGGTAGAAGCACTCCTTTTTGGTTCCCATATGGCGTCTGGCGAGGTTCTGGGCAGGCCGCGCAGGCCACTGCTGCTGGATCAAGAACTCAGTCTGCTTGCTCTGCCGGGGCGAACGGTTGCTTCTGTCTTTGCCGACTATTGCAAAGAAGAGAACAATCGCACGATTCTTGCCGCGGCAGGCTTTACGGGTAAGATCCAGGATCGCGAGGTTATATCGCTAAGCGGTGGTGAACGGATGCGCCTGGCTCTCGCTGTGGCCTTTGCCGGAGATTTCGATCTGCTTGTTCTCGATGAGCCCACCAACAACCTGGATCAACGAGGCCGTGAGGAGCTTGAGCAGGCGTTGCTGTCGTGGAGGGCCGCCTTGATTGTTGTCAGTCATGACCGGGAATTTCTCGAAACCATTGACATAAGGGAGTATGTGAGCCTGGACAGGTCTCAGGGATGAAACGGATCGGCCCGCATCTTCAAAAAATTGCAAAAAAAAATGGTAGAATCCGGGGGTTCCTCTGTCATAGTCATGTATGAAAAAGAGATGTCTTCGTATCCTGTTTCAGATCGTTGCTGTCATTCTCCTGGCGGCGCCTGCCACGCTTCTTGCAGACATGATCTACATGCGAGACGGTCGTATGTTGATCGGGAAGATTGAGGCCCAGAGTGCTACCGCCATCTCTCTCGTAACGAGCGATGGACGTCAGCTCATACCCAAAGGAAAGATTATTCGTATAGAGTATGGCGATCCGGTAAAACAGGCAGAAGAACGGAAGAGGCGTCTTGCTCGCGACGCTGCCATTGCACGCCAGCGCGCAGAAAGCGAGCGGCTTGCTGCTGAGAAGAAGAAGGCCGAGGAAGAGGCCCGACGTCTGGCCGAAGAGAAGGCAAAGGCCGAAAGACAGGCAGCCGAGGCCGCAGAGGCAGAAGCCAGGCTGCAGGCCCTGGAAGAAGCAAAGCGACTGGAAGAGGAACAGCGAAGGGCCAGCGAAGAAGCACGCAAACTGGAAGAATCGAAAGAGGCCGTTGACCGCTCTACGTCGGAACTGGAAGAGGCGAATGAGATCATCACCTCTGTTTTATCCGTTCGTACGGGACGTTATACCATGGAATCAGCGGTGTTGCGAAACGGCAGCCAGCTGCCTTTTGTAGGCGATGCAAATCGCATCATCAGAGGAGGCCTGTCCTTCAATGGTGTATCCGATCCAGGGGCCGTTGACCTTCCCTTTGGAGCCTTTCGCGAGCTGCGCTACGAAACACACAGGCATCGCAGCAAGACGGGATGGGTGCATACACTGGGCTTTCTCGATGCCGACGGCTCTCCCTACCAGGTTCTGGGTCAGGAGGACTTCACCGGCAGTGTTTTCGATGGAGCAACAAACGTCGCCTATACCAGTCAGGTAGAAGGCATGGAAATCAAGGATGCTCCGCGTCTGCGCTCTCTGGACTATGACCTGCTCTGGAAGATATATCCGTTCTCGCATCGGTATCTGGAACATCTTCACATACTCGTTGGCGGTGGCATATCTGCCTCGCATATGGCCGCGAAAAGCGGTATACGCAGGACGGAAACAACGGGCAGCCTTGACCCGAGTACAATCAATCCGCTGTTTCCTGCGCATGGAACCGCCTACCGTACGTCATCCACTGAGTACAGTGAGGGAACAGGCTATGGTCATCTGGGTATCGGTTATGTATTCCCCTTTCTCGATATACATGCCGTGGACATGCGCCTGATTGTCTCTGCAGGTACCGGAGCGGGATACCTGAACCACAAAGAAGAGGCCTTGAGCGATGTTTCGGGAACGCCGATTGTGTCGGAGTCGCATGTGAGGGGGAATTCAAGGATGAACGGACGTCGTCTCGATGTAGAGGCTGGCTATGGCCTTACCCTGTATAACGTTCGTATTCGCATATTCGCTCGTATGCGGCAGGAGCATCTAACCATCTCTTCTGCTGAGATGCGAACGGGATACGGCCTTGAAAAAATGAATGCCGTTATGAACCTCGCTGCCGGGGGGCAGGCCGATCTTACTCCTTTTATACTTGAACAGATGGAAAACCCGGCACCGTACCCGGAAGCAAAAGGAAGGATGCACGGCCTCGGCATTGAAGTCGGAGCTGTTTTCTGATGGGTTAGCCCTTACAGGCATTGGCTGAATCTTTTCGGGCGGAATCATGCTTGCCGCAGAGCGGCTCTGTTCAGAATGCTGTTATGATTGCCGTCCGTTTTCTGCAGGCCCTGGCCCCTGTACTCTACCATTCATCGGCGGAAGTGCGTCTTACGGGCTGGGCCATCCTTCTGGCAAACGTCGTTCCGCTTCTGGGTGTTCTCTTTGCCGGCTGGGATCCGGCAGAGATCCTCTATCTTTACTGGCTGGAAAGCCTGATCGTGGGGTTCTTCACACTGCTTGGAATACTGGGATCAGGACTTGCCTGCCGCGAAAAAGGGCCGGACAGGGTTGTCATGTTTGCCATGTCGCTTTTTACGGCCTTCTTTTTTATGATACACTACGGTGGATTCAATTTCGGGCATGGCATCTTCCTGGTTATACTCGATGGCTTCGTGCAGTCCGTTTTACGTGATTCAGAGGTCCTGTTTGGCGGGATTGAATCCGTTGTGCGAGGGCAGGGCTGGATGCCTGTAAACCTGATCGGCTACGTCATCGAGCGCACACATCTGCAGCCCGAATACTGGCTGGCCGGGCGTTCTATCTTTCCTGCCGTTTTCTTTTTGGTGTTGAGTCATGGTTTTCGCTTTCTAAAACAGGATGTTGCAGGTGGGATGCTGGCCAGAACCATGCCGATGCAGTATATGTTTCGGCCATATGGACGCATCTTCTTCATGCATATCTTTATCATCGTCGGTCTGATGATCTTTGTAACCGGCGTTGTCTGGCTTGGTCGATGGGCCACAATACCGCTCATGCTTCTCTGGATCTGCATGAAGCTTGCCGCGGATCTGAAGGCAGAATCGCGTCGGCTGGTGGTCTCCTGAAGGTGCCCGATGCCGGCTGCACCTTCAGGAAAAGTGGTTACTGCTCTGGCTTTAACCTCCAGGTAAAGAGAAGAAGCAGGATGGCACAGAGCAGGCTCAGCCCGATAAAGAGCAGAACGTCGTTCCAGCCAGAGCCATCTGCCAAAATGCCGATGATCTTTCCTTCTGCCGTTCGACCTGCATAGCCGAAAAAGCCAATAAAGCCCGCTGCCGTACCGACGGCCTTTTTCGATGTAAAGTCAAGTCCTGCCACACCGAGCAGCATAACGGGGGGATAAATGAAAAATCCGATTACAGAAAAGAGCAACAGATCAAGCCACAGGTATCCAGGGGGAGTCAGGTAAATGCCCGCTAAAGAGGCCGATATAGGAAGCAGGCAGAGCAGACTGACCATCCCACGGCGTCCGCCAAGACGATCCGATAGCCATCCCATCAACAGGGTGCTTATGATACCGGCAAACTCATAGATGAGCGTTGACCATCCCCCATCCATTAGAGAGGCTCCTTTCGCGGCCTTTAGATACGTTGGTCCCCAGTCCAGCAGTGCATAGCGAACGATATAGACAAAGAAGTTCGCCGAGGCAAAAATCCACAGGAAGCGATTGGCCAGTACGTCTTTGAAAAGCAGCTCGTATGTGGTGCGTTCTCGTTCGTTCTCAGAATCAAGCTCAATCCCTTCGTAATCCTCTTTCTTGAATTCTTCGATAGGAGGTAATCCCACCGATTGTGGCGTATCGCGAAGCCGCCAGAACAGGTAAACGGCACCGACGGCAGCGATGGCAGCTGGAATATAGAAGGCCGAGCGCCAGCCAAAATACAGGGCACTCTGGGCTGCAACGATGCCTACAAGGCCACCACCGATGTTGTGTGCGATATTCCAGATGGCAAAGTAGGTCCCCCTTTCTTTGACGGAAAACCAGTGGCCCAGGGATCTGCCACAAGGGGGCCAGCCCATACCCTGTATAAATCCGTTGAGGGCCCAGAGCAGGATCTGAAGCGAGTAGTTTGAGGTTGCACCGAAGAAGATATTGATCCCTGCCGTAAGTGCAAGGCCGAAGGCCATGAAGACCCTTGGATTGCTGCGGTCTGACAGGATCCCCATGACAAACTTTCCAAGTCCGTAGGAGGCGGCCGTGGCGGTGAGAATATTACCGAACATCTCGTAGGAGTAGTTGAGATCGGCACTCATCTCCTTGCCTACAACCGGCAGGTTATTGCGTACAAGGTAAAAGATGGCATATCCGATAAACGTAGACTCAAGGATCTGCCATCGGTAGCGCCGGTATGCGGGCTGAATCTCAGACTCCGGGAGTCGTGGAATGGCCGGCGCCGGTGCGAAGATACGGCGTATGAATGTCATACGGACAGATATTCCGCCTGCCCCATCTGTAGCACCTCGTTTTTCCCTCGGTCATGACAGGATTCATTCGTATATAAAGCGTTTCTTTACAGCCATATACCTGCGTAACCAGAGTCAGAGCAGCCAACGATTTTTGAAAAATCTTGAAAATCCTTTACAGAAGAGTGATGATATGCCAGAATAGGGTCGGGCGTAAGGAAAGGGGGGAGGATTGCTTGACCGTACAGGGCACCCAGAAGAGATTGCAATTAAGGAGTATAAAGTATAAAATTTACATTCGGTGATAGGCCGGATTTAGGAGACTCAGATGAAGCGAGGAATTCTGGTTGCAGTGGCACTGGTTTTGGCCGCCTGCAGCAAACCAGCTGAGGAAGCAGAGAAAGAGGCACCGGCATCGTCCAAAGGGGTGGGGCCCGTAGAATCGGTAACTCTTGGCCCCCTGGATGCTTCCCTTGCTGCAAAGGGCGAAACGCTTTTCGGTGAAAAATGCTCTGCCTGCCACAAGATAGATGAGCGCTATGTTGGGCCGGCGATTAAAGGTGTTACAACTCGTAGAGCGCCTGAATGGATCATGAATATGATCGTTAACCCCGTGGAGATGACACAGAAAGATCCCACGGCCAAGGAATTGTTAGGCGAATACATGTCTCAGATGACGAATCAAAACGTTGGCGAGGAAGAGGCTCGGGCTCTTCTCGAGTATTTCCGCAGGGTGGATGGGGCTGAATAGCCCCTCTTCTCTGCAATAATACCATACCGGATTCAGAAGAATCCGGCTTTTACATATAGAGATAAACGGATGAACCGGAGGCCGATCTTTCGCAGGCCTGAATCCATGGTTCAAGAGTAAAACAATGAAGACTGACAGGACAATCTTCAGAACAGTGGCACTGACTGTTCTGGTTATGGCTACGGCCCTCTTTACGCTGTCGTGTGGCAGCAAAGGAGGGAAGGAGATGCTGGCCAGCGATGCGGCGCAACGCGTATATGTCGCTCCAGGAGATAAGGACGAGGTATACATGTTTGCCTCGGGTGGGTTTAACGGCCAGATCGGCGTTTACGGGATCCCTTCGGGCCGTTTGATCAAGGTCATTCCGGTATTCTCGCAATGGCCCGAGAACGGCTATGGCTTTGATGAAGAAACAAAGATGATGCTGAAAACGACACATGGCTTTCTGCCATGGGATGACAGCCACCACGTTCAAGCATCACAGACAAAGGGCGAACAGGACGGTCGATGGATTTTCATCAACGGAAACAATACTCCTCGTATTGCCCGTATATCACTGGAAACCTTCGAAACCGAAGAGATTATCGAGATTCCGAACAGTTCGGGTAACCATGCTTCTCCTTTCTTGACCGAGAATACGGAGTATGCAATGGCTGCTACTCGATTCTCTGTTCCCATTCCTCAGCGCGACATCCCCGTTGAAAGCTATGGAAAGGGAGCCTTTAACGGAACCATCACGATGGTTGCCATAGATGAAAAGACGGGCAATATGAGCATTAAGGCTCAGGTGCTTGTACCGGGTTATAACTATGACCTTTCGCATTGTGGTAAGGGCCCTTCGCATGACTGGTGCTTCTTTACCACGTATAATACAGAGCAGGCCCATAAGATGCTCGAAATCGAAGCATCCAAGAACGACAAGGACTTCATCCTGGCATTTAACTGGAAGAAGGCCGAGGCCTGTATTGATCAGGGAAAGGCGCGTACGGCTCCCGGAAACTACGTGGTTAACAGGCGAGGACATAATAACAAACCTGCAACCTCGAAGAATTACCAAACGGTGAAGATGCTGAATCCACAGGACTGTCCGGGTATCATGTACTACATGCCTACACCGAAAAGTCCTCATGGTGTGGATGTGGATCCGACGGGTGAGTACATCGTCGGTGGCGGTAAGCTTGCCACGGTCATCCCCGTGCACTCCTTCTCGCGTATGCTGAAGGCGATTGAGGATCCGGCGAACTTCACAGAAGAGCGTATGGGGATTCCTGTACTGAAATACGAATCAACCCTGGCGGTTGAGGTTGAGAAGCCATGCCTCGGCCCGTTGCATACGGAGTTCGATGGCAAAGGATATGCTTACACATCCTGCTTTGTGAGCTCCGAGGTTGTGAAGTGGAAGCTCGGTACCTGGGAAGTGGTACAGAACATGCCCGCCTGGTATTCGATTGGACACCTGAGCATTGTAGGCGGCGATTCTGCAAAACCCTATGGCAAGTACCTGGTTTCGCTGAACAAGATCACAAAAGATCGCTTCCTGCCCACGGGCCCCGAACTTGTGCAGTCTGCCCAGCTCTGGGATATCTCGGGCAATAAGGCAGAGCTGCTTCTGGACTTCCCTACCCTGGGTGAGCCGCACTATGCACAGATGATTCCGGCCTCCCTGATCAAGGATAAGACGAAGCAGATCTACGAGCTTGAAAAGAACGAGCACCCCTATGTTGCACGATCTGAAAAAGAGGCAAGGGTGGTTCGTCAGGGCAATGTCGTGCATGTTTACATGACGGCCATTCGCTCACACTTCAAGCCTGACGTTGTGAACCTGCGTGTTGGCGATACGGCATACTTCCATGTGACGAACCTGGAACAGGACTTCGACATCCCACATGGATTTGCCATCTACGGCGCACCGCTTCCCAATATCCTGATTATGCCGGGACAGACATTAACGGTGAAATTTGAACCGAAAAAGCCCGGTATATATCCTTTCTACTGCACGGATTTCTGTTCTGCTCTTCACCAGGAGATGCAACAGTACATTCGGGTCTCTCGCTGATCTTTGCGGGGGCGCAAGCCCCCGTCTTTTCTCATGCACCGGAGGTGTGTCATGACTCTTCTTAACAGAACGATTAGCCCCCTTTATCGTAAGCTAATTCTCCTCATAGCCGTATTGATGGCTTTTGTATATTTTGTTCCGCTCTGGCATATAAGCCTGTCCGCTCCACAGTATCCGGAAGGGCTGAGCATGAATATCTACATCCACTCCGTTCAGGGAGGGACGCCGCATGATTTGAAAAACATCAACCTGCTGAACCACTACATTGGTATGGATGAAATCGTCGAGGAGTCGATCCCCGAGCTGGTATTCATGCCCTATGTTCTGGCATACATGATCTTTGGAGCCCTGGTTACGTTTCTCTGGCCACGGTTGTATATGGTTGGTCTGGGCATTATCAACCTGATACTGGTTGCCCTTGCAGGCCTGTATGACTTCTGGAGGTGGGAATACAACTACGGACATAACCTGAACCCCGATGCTCCCATTATCGTTCCCGGGATGACCTATCAGCCTCCACTCCTTGGCTGTAAAACGCTGCTAAACATTGAGGCATGCAGTATACCGCATATCGGGGCCACTCTGCTGCTTGTATCGCTGGCGATCCTTGTTTATATCGTTTACATGGAGAAGAAAAAGGAGGCCCTGTAATGGTCGGTCGATGGGGGCCTGCTGCCCTTCTTCTGTTTTTTCTCTCCTGTGTTCCGGAAGGCCCTGTAGTGGTAAAGCCCGGACAGGAGCGATGCGCTCATTGCCGTATGGATGTGGTCGATATGCGCTTTAATACGCAGCTGATTACAGCTAAGGGAAGGCGCTATCACTTCGACAGCATTGAATGCATGGAGGCCTGGATGCTTGCACATCCTGACCAGAAGGTGGCTCATGCCTACGTAAAGAATGCGGTGCAATCGGATCTTTATCTCGAGCGGAAGCAGGCACGCTATGTACGTTCAGAGGAGTTCCCTTCACCGATGGGAGCCTATCTGGCTGCCTATGAAACGGAAGAGCAGGTTTCCACAGCCATTGCCCAATACGGCGGTCATGAGGTGAATCTCGATGAACTGAAACACATCGTGCAGGAATGGCAACAGGGAAGAGAGCATGATCAACATTGAGCGCATCCTGAAGGGGCCGTCAGGTGGCGGTCCAATCAGGATGCTTATCCCTGGACTGTTGTTTCTGGCAGGCCTTCCGCTCGAGGCCAGAGAGCTCTATGTGTGTTCTGACTGCACCTTTACGACACCACAGAAGGCCATCGAGGCTGCCCTTCCCGGCGATACCGTACTGCTGAAAGGAGGCCGTTATGAGGTAGGAACCCTTGTGATCGACCGACCTCTGACGCTTCGGGGCACAGACGGAGCCACCCTGGATGGTAACAGGCAGGGGCATGTGATCGATCTGCAGGCCGATGACATTACCGTAGAAGGCCTGGTGATTGAGAATCCCGGTATCAGCGATCTCAGGGAATATGCGGCCATTCATGGTGAATCCATAAATCGCTGTCGACTGCGCTATAACATACTTCGCCAGGCTACCTACGGCATTTACCTGGCTCGCAGCGAGGACTGCCTGATAGAAAGAAACATATCTCTGGGCAATGCAAAAGATGAGGTGCTTGGTGGTAACGGTATCCACCTCTGGTACAGTAACAACAATCACATTATTGATAATGCCCTGCTGCATCACAGAGATGGCATCTACTTTGAGTTTTCTGAAGATCTGACGGTTCAACGCAACTTTGCTCTTGCAAACATCCGTTATGGATTGCATTTTATGTTCTGTCACAGGTCCCTGATTGAGGATAATGCCTTCCAGCAGAATGCTACAGGCACGGCTCTTATGTATTCGCGGCATCTGCAGCTGATTGGCAACGATTTTCATGACAGTCAGGGGCCCAGCATGCAGGGCTTGCTTTTAAAAGACATCACCGATAGCGTCATTGAACGGAATAGCCTTCGTCGCAATACAACGGGCATACTGGCCGATAACTCATCGCGTAACAGGATTCACAATAACCTTTTTTATGAAAATGGTATGGCGATTGAGATTTTTGGAAATTCACAGAGGAATACGGTACAGGGTAACATATTTTCGCGTAATACCTTCGATGTGGGCACAAACACAAGAGACAATACCAATGATTATGACGGCAATTACTGGGATCGGTATCAGGGCTTTGACCTGGACAGAGATGGACGCGGCGATGTTCCATATTCTCCTGTGCAGATTTTCAGTTTCTGGGTTAGCAATTACCCTGAGCTGTCGCTGCTTGCCGGTTCATCGATGCTGCATTTCCTCGAGATTATGGAAAAGGCCTTTCCTGTATTGACTCCATCGACATTAAAGGACAGAGCACCTCTGATGCGACGGCCACAGCGATTAAAGGACGATTGATATGGAAGCATTCCTTTCTCTAAAGAACGTAGGCAAGACCTACAGAAAAAAAGGACGACCCGCATTGCATGGTGTATCTGTTGATATGAACAGAGGTCAGGTCGTTGCACTGGTTGGACCGAATGGTTCAGGTAAGACGACGCTGATCAAGATATTGATGGGACTCGTCCGGCCCGATGAAGGTTCGGTGCTTCTGCTGGACGGTGCGCCTGTGCCCTTTGACATCCCTTCCCGTATACCGACCGGCTACATGCCACAGAATCCCGCTTTCCCTGATAATCTGCGCGTTTCAGAGATCCTTAACTATCTGATGGGCTTTTCCAGATCTGAACCTCTGAACTTTGATGATCTCATGAAGGGTATGGATATATCTCGCTTTTATGATAAACGATTTCGGGAGTTAAGCGGTGGAATGAAACAGAAGGTCAGTGTTTTTCAGGCCTTTCTGTATGACCGACAGATCCTTGTCCTCGATGAGCCGTCTGCCGGTCTTGACCCCTATCATGCGGCTGCTCTGAAGAAGCTGATTCGCGAACGACGTGAGCAGGGAGCGCTTATCCTGATTACATCGCATGTGTTATCTGACATTGAGGAACTTGCAGACATGATGATTCTTTTGATTGACGGTACTGTTCACGTGCAGCAGAGCCCTGCAGACTTTATTGCAGCCTGCAATGCCAGAAACCTCGAGGAGGCCCTGAGTGGTATTCGCGAATATGCTTGAGGCTGTTCGAAGACGTCGATCTCCTTTTCTGAATATCGTATTCTTCGAATTTGCAGATGCATTACGCAGTCGCTGGCTGGTTGTATATGCCCTTTTGCTCTTTAGCTTTGCCTTTTTTCTGCTTTCGCTGTCTTCGGGTGAAGGCGATGTGGTAGCCTCGCTTCTGAACTTTGTACTGTTGCTCGTGCCGCTGTTTTTGCTGATGTACGGCACCGTGGCGTTTCACAGTTCTCTGAGTTTTCAAAGAGTGATTCTTGCGCTGGGCGTTTCACGGGTAACGCTGTTTACAGGACAGTTTGTGGGCCGCCTTACCGGACTGCTGATCGGTTTTTCGGTCGGTTTGCTGGTTGCCTTTGTTTTAGCCGGAACGATTGAGTCGACGGGTTCGTTGCTGCTGATCCTTGTTTACGGGCTACTGCTGAACATAGTCTTTCTGGCCATTTCGTTCTTGCTTTCACAGCTATCAGAGCGTCTTGAGCTTCTGATTGCAGCGGCCATGGGGATCTGGTTTGTAATGTATGTGCTCTTTGATTCCCTGTTGATGTTGCTTGTGATCTTCTTCGGTGATTTTCCGCTGCAGAACGTCCTTCTGGGTCTGACCCTTTTGAACCCTATCGATACGATGCGATCGATTGTATTGATGCAGGGGAACCTGCAGTCCCTGATGACGCATTCCTCTGCAGTCTATGCGAAGGTCCTGGCAGGTCCGACAGGAATCCTTACAGGAACGATCGTTCTTTTGCTACAGGCCGGTGTTGCAGCCATCCTGGGGCTGCATCTGTACAGAAAAAGAGACCTTTGATCAGCGACCGGATATGGTGCGGTGAATGACTGCGTAGAGTTCGTTTGCGCGAAGCGGTTTCGGAACGTAGTCATTCATTCCGGCCTCCAGGCAGCGGTCTTTATCGCCTGCCATTGCCTGGGCCGTCATGGCGATAATGGGAATGTCTGCCACCGGTACGTCCCCGGCCCTGATGCGTTTGGTGGCTTCTATTCCATCCATCTCAGGCATCTGCACATCCATCAGTACGAGATCAAAGTGGTCGTTGCGCAGTTTTTCGATGGCCTGCAGTCCGTTATCCGCTGCAACAACCGTGCAACCTTTCTTCTGCAAAAGCAGCATGGCCAGAAGGCGATTCTCGGCGGAATCCTCTGCCAGCAGAATTCGAAGAGGAGGGAACTCGCTGCTTTCTTCGGGTAAATCCTTTTCCTGCGGCTGAAAGGACTGTTCCGTGCGCAGCGGTATCTCAAACCAGAAGGTGGATCCCTCTGACAGGCGACTCTCTGCCCCAATCGTTCCGTCCATGCGCTGTACCAGTTCTCTGGAAATGGCAAGGCCCAGGCCTGTGCCTCCAAACCGTCGCGTGGTAGAGTCGTCTGCCTGCATGAACGGTTGAAACAGCTTCTGTAATACTCCGGTGGCTATGCCGATGCCGGTATCAATCACCTCGAAGCGAATGACCGCTTCATCTGCCTTCGTAGACAGTAAAACGGCTCGCACCTGGATAGAGCCTTTTTCTGTGAACTTTACCGCATTGCTGAGAAGATTCAGCAATACCTGTCGTATACGCAGGGCATCACCGGTCACAAAGCGGGGCATGCGAGGGTCCAGCTCTACCGTCAGTTTAACTCCTTTTTCCTTCGCCTTCAGTGAGAGCAGTCCGGTCGTTTCATGAATCAGTTCGTGCAGGTCGAATGGTTCGGTGCTGAGTTCCAGTCTACCGGCTTCAATGCGCGAAAGATCAAGGATGTCGTTAATAAGCGACAGCAGGGCCTCTCCACTCTGCTGGATGATATTGGTGAATCGTCGCTGTTCTTCTGTGAGATCTGTTTCCAGCAGTAAAGAGGCGAAGCCAAGAATGGAATTCATCGGCGTGCGGATCTCGTGGCTCATATGGGCCAGGAAACGGCTCTTGGCCCGGCTGGCCTCTTCGGCAGCGGTACGGGCGCGAAGAAGCTCCGCTTCCATTTTCTTGCGATCGGTGATATCTGTGGCAACCCACACATAGCCACTTCGGGGATTCGCGGAATCGAGGTAGCGTCCCCGGACCGTGCACCACAGCAAACTTCCCGTTTTACTGCGAAACTGCCAGTCCAGCTGTACCTCACCTTCAGCATTGATCCTGCCATAGGCAATGCGTCCGAACTCAATATAGCTGTCCCTGTCGGGAAAAATCATCCGTGCGGGTTTACCGATGACGGAAGTCAGAGAATATCCAAAGATGCGTGTGAACTCTTCGTTGACTTCCAGAATCTGTCTGTCCCGGTCGACCACCATGATTGCCGCACCGTTATGATGAAAGATCGTCTCTTTCCACTGCAGGGACTCACGAAGTTTTTCCTGTGTATCATGCCATTCGGTAATGTCATTGATGTAGCCATGCCAGAGGACGCTGCCGTCCTGAAGGCGTTCGGGAACAGCGTCTCCTCGGCGCCACTCCATGCCTTTACCGGGAAGGATGACCCTGTATTCCTGTTTCCAGGGCTTCAGAGATCGCGCTGATTCTTCGATCGCTGCCGTAACGGCTTCCCGGTCGTCGGGGTGCAGACGTTCAAAAACCTGTGTGGCATCGTGGCGGACCTCCTCCGGGGTCACACCGTAGATTTCCTTCATGGCTTCACTGGCAAAAGGAAAACACGAGGTTTTATCCGGCCTGAGCAGATACTGGTAGATCATTCCAGGAACCCGTTCTGAAAGTTTCTTCAGCAGGCGGTCACGTTCGGCCAGCATTTGACCGCGGCGTTCCTGTTCGGTACGATCATGGATAATCGAATACAGGAGTCTGCGTCCTCCAATCTCTACCGGACTGGAATGAACCTCTACGGTTCGAATTTCCCCGGACGATAATCGATGAGGGAAAATAAAATAATTCCGCCTTTCATGCAGGGCATTCTGCATTTCATCATGAACCTGTTCCTGCGATAGTATATTGATATCCTGAATTCGCATGGAACGCATTTCAGAGCGTGTATAGCCATAAAACGTACAGGCAGCCGGGTTCGCGTCCATGATATTACCCGTGGAAGGATCTACGAGTATCTTGACCGCCTGGTTGCGATCGAACATTGCTCGATGAAGCTTATCGCGTTCCCTTAACGCAGCCAGTGCTTCTGCGCTGCGACGCCCGCCAATGAGAAATCCCAGGTAAAGCAGGCAAACAATCGATGTGGCGGCGATCGGAACCAACCGGGCTGTGTATATGTTGCGCTGCCACTGTCGATAGGGCTGGAGCTTAACGATGTAGGTGCGGTCCGGTAGATTGCGAAACGGTGTACCGAAGAGAACCCAGTTGCTGCCATCATGCTGGATTTGCGTCTGAAAACGGCCCCCAGATGGCGGAACTGCAGCAAAAAATTTGGAGTTCTGCGCCGAAATCAACCGGATGTGTGCAAGTCCGGGAACTGACTCCTGCAATTCTGCGAGGCTTGCATGGGGATCTGGTGAATGTTTCAATACGGCTGCTACGAGATGCAGGGTTCGAAAGGATTCCTGTTGTCGGTGTTGCTTTTCATTGAAACCGGACCATTCGGTGAAGAGCCAGCCAGTAAGAAGGACGAAGATCAGAACGACAGCACCGGAGTACCGGAATTGGGGACGTATCAGAGGGCTGGAAGAGGGAAACAATCGACCGTAGCGCAGCCACAGTACCAGGTTCAGGGTGAACAGGATGCCCCCTGTAGCCAGGTGAAGCAGATGATTCCCTGTCAGTTCCGACTCAGGGAGTCCCAGCAGCCGCAGCGGATAGAACAGATGTCGAACGGCGACGTAGAGCAGGAGGAGAATCAGGCTGAGAAGGAGTGTCGGCTGCACCGCTTTTTTTTTTACTCGAATGGCAAGGACCATATACAGCGGCAGTGTGCAGAGCGACAGGGCCACTTCTGCCCACAGAAAGCCGGTGGACCATTGTTTCAGCAAGAACAGTGGCAGAAAGGCCAGCCCCGGCACGACATAGCCGATGAGAGAGATCCGCAAATTGCGTCGGGCAAACTCCAGGAATGACAGCAGAGAAAGGACGGTAAAACACCAGGACAGGACATAGAACGGCAACAACGAAGAGGCAAAAATCGAATACTGAAGAAGCTGAACCCAGTAAGAAACAGACTGGAGCAAACCTGAGACGATCAGCCATTCCCAGGGAACGGCTTCGGTTTGCAGGTCAAAGCGCCTCAGTCCGCGCTGCATTCCGGCAAAAAGGGCCAGAAGAATAGCAGCGAGGCCATTCAAGAACAATAGATAATCCAAGGGTAACTCCAGCGCTGTCATGGCCGTTCCGTAATTCCGGGGCCGGCCATGTCTGTATTGCCGGCAGAGGCACCCCCCGAGAAAGCAACGGGTGATGCCCTGTCAACAGGAATCAGGGTAGGGAGTTCTTGATCTGCAGATACTGTTCGGCCATGCCGCGAACGATTTCGGCTGCCGGTTTGATACTCTGGACCTGGGTTACCCCCTGACCCGCTGACCAGATGTCTCTCCAGCGTTTGTATTCTTCTTCGGTATGTGATTCTCCTGCAATCGTGCCAGGCTTTTTGATGTTGGCACGTTCCACACTCGGCTTTAGCCAGTTTGCGGGAATACCGCTGATCTCAGGCGTGTAAACAATGTCCGTATACGTGGAATTGAGGATCATCGACTTGTAGTCCTCTGCTGCACGCGCCTCAGGGGTGGCAATGAGACGGGTTCCCATGTACACGGCCTCGGCTCCGAGTGACAGTGATGCTGCCATCTGACGGCCATCGCTGATGGCTCCTGAAGCAATAACCGGCAGACCAAGCTCATCCACCAGCTGTGGAATCAGAACATACGGGCTGACGTTACCGGCATGCCCACCGGCGCCATGGCATACGGCGATCAGTGCATCTGCCCCTGATTTTGCTACGATACGGGCATGCTTCAGGGTGGTCACATCACAGAACACCTTTGCACCGACGGATTTTGCTTCGTTGACGATGGTGCGCGGCGATCCGAGAGAGGTGATGATCAATTCAACCTTGAATTCGAGGCACACCTCGAACTGTTTGGCCCAGTTTGGATTATGGTCTTTGTGAAGGATGAGGTTGACTCCGATCGGCTTTTTTGTTCGGGAGCGAATCTCTGTTAATCCTTCGCGAAGCTGTTCGACCGTTCTGTAGTTCAGGGCGGGGAAGCATCCAATTCCGCCGGCCTCTGATACGGCCACAACAAGGTCGGGCATAGACACCAGAAACATCGGAGCTCCGATGATCGGTAAATCAATGCCAAGCATTTCAGTGATCTTTGTTTGAATTTTCATAGTCCTGCAAACTCCCCGGGCTTCAATGGCTATTCTGTGCAGGCTCCGTTTTATGAGGTTGACTGTAAAGTCAAAAAATACTGAGGCAGATATATCGGCTCGCTGGCAGGAGCTGCGTCCCCTCGTTGCATCATCGCTGATTTACTTTTTCTTTTTTCTCGGCCACGGGTCCTATTTTACAAGCCTGAGTCCTCACATGATCTTTCGCTTCGGCGAAGATGCGCGGTATGTCTTCTTTGCCGGGCAGCTGTTCTATCCATTTGGCTACTTCTTTGCCGGCTGGTTCTCCGATCTTACGAGACGCATACGCGCGGTGCTCGTTGCCTTTCTGCTTTTGCAGGCTCCCGTGCAGTACTATCTGTTTTCTCCCGATCTGCCGCTGGCAGGCTGTATCGTTGCGGCGGCAGTTACCAGGTTCTTCTTTGCAGCTAATTCACAGCTTCTGAATATTGCCACCCTGGAAAGTCTGCGCTTTCGCGGATTCGGCGTGAGCCGTTCTGCCGGTACCCTTGGATTCTTCTTCATTCAGACAGGCATGTTCTTTTTTGAAATGTATGCCCTGGCCGATGCCAGTCCTGAGATACAGGGCGGACGCGGAGGCCAGTGGGGGGCCATCTTCCTGCTTGTGACGGCCTCACTGGCCCTTCTTGTTCCCGCACGTCGACGTTCGCACACTGAGTATTTCTTTCGCGATGCCTTTCTGGTGCTCAGGCGAGGACATTTTTTTCCATTTTTTATCGTATCCTTCGTTTTCTACTTCTCCTATCAGGTGGTGGACTATTACCTGGGAGGATATCTGCGACAGGTGGGCGGCATGTCCTACGTCTATGGCGGGTGGGGGCTTGCTGTTCTGGTGGAGATCCCTTTGATGATCCTTACCGACCGGATTGCGCGCAGATGGGGAGTACGGGTCTTATTCTTTGTGGCAATACTGAGCGGAGCAATACGTTTTCTCGTTCTGGGGATGGATGCCCTGACAGGGCTACATCACCTTGTTTTGTTGCAACAGCTTCTCCATGGCATCCATTTCACAGGCTACTACATGGGAGCGGTATATCTTCTGCGACGGGCCTTTCCCGAGCATCTGTACGGAACGGGGATGGGCATCTACATGGTTTTGAGTGTATCGGCAGGAGCGACAATCGGCAATTTGCTGACCGGGCTGTTGTTGAAAAGTGACTATGGCTTTGCAGGTATCTTTTTTGCCTCGCTGCTGGTGCACCTGATCGTTCTCTGTGCCTTCCTTTTTTTATCGCTTCCCGATCATTCTGTGAAAAAAGAGGATCTGGAGTATGTCTAAGCTTCAGCAAAAAATACAATCTTTGCCGTTTCGGACAAAAATCCAGGCCTCGATTGTGCTGGTGCTGATATTCGCTTATCATGTGTTATTTTCTGCTCCGGTGGTTTCGAAGGGACTGCGCGGTCTGATGCCTGAAACAGTGGAACTGCAGCTACGGGTAAAGAGCAGCTCCCTTTTCTTTGGTTTTGTTTTTGATGATGTGGTTCTGACGGATCGCGTATCGGGGGATGTTATATTTTCGGCCGATCAGGTAAGGCTGAAATGGTTCCTGCCTGGCTTCCTGGCAGGTCAGATCGGTTTGCGAGAGGTGGGATTGCGCAATCCGTCCATCTTCATGATTCGTCGTAACGATCGATGGAATACGGCAGTCTTTCAGTCTGAGGTGAAAGAGAAAAGGACGCCCGGAAGACCCGCCTCATCAAGAGAGTCCATCGAGCTGTATCTTCCTGTTCGGTTATACGGCGCCCTGCGAATTGAAGGCCTGCGATTTTTGCTCGAGGATCATGCAGCGGAACGACTGCGCAGACTTGAGATATCGAACGTTGATCTTCATGTGGGAATGGTAACAAAAACCTTTCACCGTGTTCCACTGAACCTGGATTCCCTGCAGCTATTTGATTCTCTCTTCTTCGCGTTGAACCCGCTTCGTCCTGTGCAGTTTGCCTATTCAGAATTTGATCGCATCGAGGGGAAGCCACTGTTCATGCTGAAAATCTACAGGGAAACCCTGGAACACGGGACGGCCTTTCTTTCAAGGTTGCGAATTGACACCAGAGACCTTACCCATACGCGAGCCGGTGTAGAGATGCCGTTTGGCCTGCGCATGGAACATGATATTCGATACGATCCATCAGGGGAGCGATTTATCATTCGCAGGTTCAGGCTGGTATCGGGCCCCGATATCTGGTTATCCCTTGCAGGTGACTTTCGTCGAGATGAACAGGGGTTTCACCATCTTGAACTGCGCATGCAGGAATCCCACATAAACCTTGATCGCATTCGACCTCTTGCTCGCAGGTTAACCAACAATGTCGTGGACATAGGAGGCCGACTGTCTCTCTATCCTCTATTGATAACCGGACGCATGGATCGCCTGACTGCCCGATTTGGTCTGACCGGTGAAAACCTGTTTGTGCGCGTTAGAAATTCCAGGCATTCGGTCCCGGTCGCGCAGATGAATGTTCATGGTTCTGTAGATGTGTACGCAACAGGCTTGCTTTCCGTTCCAGAAGCTTATACGGCAGACCACAGTCTGGCCTACGGTGTGGTTCGTGAGGCCTATCTTGAGGATCTTGACCTTTCGTATAACGGGGCCTCTCTTAAGGGAAGCGGTAGTTTGCTTCCCGAGCAGGGGATCGGTCTTGACCTGAATCTGAAGAACCTGTCGCTGGCACAGTTTACCGCTCCCCGGCTGATGGCCCTGGGCTCGGCAGACCTGCAGGCTCGTTCCGGAACGGATCTACGCCGTATCTCTGTACTTGGTCGCGTACAGCTTGGCGGAATGCGTTATCTACTGGACCGATCTCTTTCCGGTACGCAGAATCTGGTTCTCGATACCGATTTTGACCTGATTCTGGGCGAGGAAGCGGTCGAGGTCGATATCCGAAAGGCCAGTCTTACCGGAACAGATCGGCAGGGTCAGTCGCTGCTTCGATTGCTGGCCGACGGAAATCTGAGTTTTGCAGATACACAGAGTTATACGGTTCGTCTTTCAGGGCTGGATGTATACTATGACAGGTTGCGTCCTCTGTTGCCGGGGAATCTAAGAGCCGACCTCGAAAGCCTTCGGCCCTATCTCGAAAAAGGGGCACACCTTGACGGGAATGCGAGAATCTATCGCGAGCCGGATAAACAGCTTATACAGGGGAACGTTTCTCTGGTACTTCCATCGGTCAGTGCCGATGGCCTGCATCTGGCCGTTGACATGACGGCAGCAGAGGATGAACTGCAGTTTCACCGGTTGTATGTAAGCGGGCTACGTGGAGCACTGCATGCGGACCTTACCGGTTTTATTCTCGGGCCACCGGAGGATCGCAGGCCTCACCTGGACTTTCGGTTAAATCTTTCGAGGCAGGGTATGCTTCCGGTGCATGAAAACGTGCGGCTTGATGGGACGGTGGACATCATCGCCGCTATCAGACCGGAACGGGTAGCAGGAAAGATCGATATTCGAAAACTGAATCTGATCTACAGCAATCATGCATGCGTGCAGAAGGTGGCCGGCTGTACCCGGTACACCATTGAAGATCTGAACTTTTCTCTTCCCTTTGTACACAGCAATCGGATGCGTCCGCTACGGTATGCCACACTGATGAATCCGGACCTGATCGACCGATTTCCCGAGAAGCCCAATGTAACCCTGAAATCGGTGTGGTCTAACAGAAGCCCGGATGGCCTGCTTGTGGAGAATGGGTTCTACTTTCTTGGTGCTCCTGCCGAAGGGGCTCGTCCTGCACTGGAGGCAACGCTCAGCTACAGACGCAATATCCTTGAAAGTCGTCTGCTTCGCATCAGCACATATCGATCCCTGAAGCCTGGAGAGAATACCGTGGCCCCGGCCTATAAGGCGCCCTCCGGAGTTTCTTATGTTTCGAATGGAACGGTGGAGGTACGGAATCTGTTTTTTAACCTGGCGGACCTGAATCCGGCTTCGATGGAATATGGGGGTCGGTTATCCATTCATGATCTGAATGTGGAGCCGTATTTCCCGCGGGCTGATTCATCCTACGATGGTATTATCAGTGCTACGGCCACCGTAAGCGGAAGGGATCTCAGTGATCCGTTGCGGAATGTCAATGCGCGTCTGGCTGTGTATCGGATCAGCAAGGATTTTACAGGATTGGCTGTACGCATCATGGTGCCGTCCGACATCATTGCAAGGCTTGTGAACAACACTCTGGAAATACCCGCAATGTCACTGGAGCTTCGAGGTGGACTTGTATATACGACAATCCATGTACGCAGTTCTGGATTCATATCCTTTTCCCGGCTTGTGAAACCGGCGGATGAGATGATACGCCAGGAAAGGATTCCACTGGCTGAATTCCTCGAACGAACCCGACAGGAAACAGGAGAATTTCAATGAGGAACCATGCGCGAACAGTATCGATCATTATAGCCTTATCTGCATGCTGCCTTTTTCTGATGCAGTGCACGATCGTTCAGCGATTAACCGATCCCAAGGAAAACCCACTGGCTGACGTGGCCAACCGATGTGCGATCGTCAAGGTGGATGTTCCTCCAATCACCCTTACACCGGAGCGCACGGCTGCCGAACGTCAGTTGATCGGCGAGGAAAAGGAGCTGCTACCGGATGGCTGGCTGATCTCTTCTTCGAGCTATCTGCCGCCTGAGCCTTCTACCATGACTCACCTGCCAGAAGCGATTCGCGCAGAGTATCGCATGCTGGTCCTCTACGATGACATTTTGCTGCGATACCGTTATCTCGAGTATCTGGGTGAAGGAAGGGATGGCAGGGTCTTCTTCGTGCCGGCAAGAAATACAGGACGATCTCTGAAAGCGGCAGAGAGGCGAAGATTGCAGAGTATTGTAAATGAGGTGAACCGGGCGCGCGAAGAGATCTACAGATACTACCTGGAGAACAATCGTCAGCAGGCAGAGGAATTTCGCCTTTCGTTCTTCAGCGCTGCCGGGCGAAACGAGTGGGTACGCGATGAACGTGGTCGAGTAATGAGGAAGGCGTCTCTGTAAGGCAGGATTTGCGATGCGTATTGATTTCAGTGTGTTTCCGGTAAACCGTGTAAGGCATGCAGCAAAGAATGGTATATGGAGTAGCCTTGCTTTCGTCTGGTTCTTTGCTTCCTGCGCGACGGCACCGGTTGTGGAACCTCCTGCTTTTGATTATCCCAATCTGCTCAATACCTTCTTCCAGAATCATCCAGGCGGCCACTTCCCCATCATCATTCAAAAGGGGATGAACTCAGATCCCTCTGTTTCAGAAGCAGGCTATCTGTTCTATGTTTCTGATTCCCAGGGCTCTCCGGATATATGGATGCGTCAGCTGCGCACCACGGTGAACGTACCGGTGGTCGTAATGGAATCGGTTCAGAACTCTCCGGCCATCAGCGCGGACGGTCAGTATCTGGCCTATGTTAGCTATGACAGCGACCCGTCCGGTGATATTCTTCTAACAAGAATCGATCCCGAACGCATCGCAGAGGATGCCCTTCGAGGCAATGCCATTCCCAATCACAGTGCCTCATCCCTGCGACTGTCGGACTATATTGCAGCACGGTATCGAGATAATCCACATGGATGTGCCGGTGCTGCAGCAGAGATGGATCCGGTTTTTTCAGCGGATGGCCGGACGCTGTTCTATGCAAGCGATCGGTGCGAGCGTGGTGTCTTTCGCCTGTGGCGTCTTTCGCTCGACGAAAAAGGCCGGCCGCAGGGGAGGCCGGAACCGCTTTCCTCCGCGCGGGCCATACAGCCTTCTGTAACCGCCCGGACGCTGGTGGCCACCGCCTTGAATGACAGGGGAATGCCCGATGGCTTCCTTTTTATCTCGCTGGAAACCGGCAAAACAGAGCACATCCCGTATCGACGAGGTATTGCCCTGCGTCCGATTCTTTCCAGCGATGAAAAGGACCTGTTCTTCATGCTGGTGGCGAAGGATACAAACGGTGACGGACGTCTTGATCTGAATGACCGCGGAGCCGTGTACCGCATGTCCTTAAAGAATCGTTCTTTGCATCCGGTGACGGATGGCAGCATGCCGGTGTATAACATTGCCCGATCTTCCTATCTCGGCGGAGGAATCCTCTATGCCGGCTATGATCAGGAAGCAGGACGGTCACGAATCTATCTATCACTACCCGACGGGCTGATCCCCCGTAAAGGGAGTGCACTGGAGCAGTACGAACTGGCGAGGTCATTCTCAGGAGCTCAGAAGCAGCTGGCCCTTGAAAGTGTATTGCAGTATTTTTCGGGTGCTCCGGAGTTTTTTCTGGTTCAGTACGATGTACTGGCGGATCTGCGAAATGGTGCTCTGGAACGCCCGGATCGGCAGCGATATGACGAAGAGATTGAGAGGATACTGAAAGAGAATGCCTTTGCTCCTGCTGCTCGCACTGCGCGAGCCGGTACTCCGGGTGCCATCCAGCGGGCCCTTCGTTCTTCGCGTCTGCAGGAGCTCGACGAAGCTGCCAGGAGATTGGCCATCTCTTATCTGAGGGAGCGTCTGGCCGAGTCCTGGGGCAGAGCCGGTCAGATGCAACGTGCTCTTGAGACGTTGCAGATCTTGAATCGCGAAGATCCCGGCTACATTAATCGGAATGATACCGTAATCCGTGAGACGGTTCTTACGATCCGTCTCTATAAAGGGCTGCCCGATCACATCCGTGAACTATTATCGGCTTCGGATACAGACGAAACCTTGAGGCAACAGCTCATACGGACCGTATACGAAGAGGTGAACCGGAAGGGAACGCTTCTGCCCGATCCAGCATCGGAGTCGCAGCCGGTGCTTCGCGGACTTTACTATATTATGCAGGGCGAAAGACTCTTTCGAGCCAGACGGTATGGCGAAGCCAGGGAGCATATCCAGAAAGGGCTGGAATTCACAGGAGAAGGCAACGTTGCCTATACGATTGGCTGGAAGCTACTGGCCGCCATCTACGATATTGAGCAGAATCAACCACTGGCCTTAAATGCACGTCTGCGCTTTCTTACATCTTATCAGCGGGAATGGGATCTTGATGTTGATGAAGCAGATTTTTTAAGGCTTATTGATTCTTCGCGATCGTATATTGAAACATATCGAAGATCGGCACAGTCTGTGGCCGAAGATGTGGAAGATCGTCTTGACTACCGCTTCTTTTTGATCAGTGAGATACAGACAGCGGTTTTAAGCGATAAGATTCAGCTCAACATGGTCGATCGGAACATGCTGGTGCAGTTCTGTGCACCCGGTTCTGCAGCTGGTCTTTTGATTCAGAATCTACGCTACCAGAACTACATAGAACGCTATGCGAAACTCTGCCGGTCCGTTTCCCCGTACATCGAAGGGAAGACAAACTCCATCACCCTTGAACAGGGGCATGAGGTCAGTCAGCTGTTCTATCTGGTAAGCTACGCCAATGCTACGCTGGTTAATATCCTCTTTCTGCAGTTTAAGGCCGCAGGGCTGTTTGAAGATCTGCATAAGACCTGGTCAGTGTACTATCACCGCTGGAAAACCGATCTGGCCATCGAAAGGTTAAATCGTCAGCTCATATGGGAAGAAAAGCGAAGCCAGATAATCAGCAAAGACACCGTACAATCACTGTTCCTTGAAAAGGATCCCTTTGATGCGAAGATCTTCGAAGAGATTCTTGTTGGTTACCAGTTCGCCGAAGAAGACGCCAGGCGTCACTTTGATCATTCATTGCTCTACGGGCATGCCTATCTTCTTATCAGAAAGAGTGCTGAACGAGAGCGCTTCTATGACTCCCTGCTAAAAAAAGGAGTGCAGATTCCTTCTTCTGTGATGGCGGAGCGGAAGAAGGCCATTCTGGATGACCTGAAGCAGGCGGAGTATCGCCTGCAGTACATATTAAACGTGGATCCAGGGTTCGTTGATGCAACCCTGTTGCTCTCCTGGCTGTACCAGTACATCGACAATCGCAAGCAGTCCGAGGTATTGCTGGAGCCGGGCTACATAGACAGGGCGTTCATTCTGCTTACCGGTATTCGTCCAAACAGTGTGCGTGATGGAATCTTTTATCGCGCCGAGTATCAGAATACCTTCAATGGCCGTTACTACGAAAAGAATGTCGATATGCTGAACGCCGCTATAGAAGAGATTCGGCACAGTGGCAGAGCTCGCGATCTATCGCTGCTTTATCTCAATCTGGGCAACAACCTGTTCCAGCTGGTGAATTATCGTGCAGCCGGTGAGGCCTACGATCGGGCCGAGCAGCTGGCTCGACAGAGTCAGGCATCCATATTCGAAAACGATATGCAGCGCATCCTGTTCCACATCAATCGAGGGCGGGCAAGGTTCTATTCCGGCCAGGCAGGTGCTGCTGCAGCGGATTTTGATCTTGCGGTGGAGCTTTTGCGAAAAACGGACTACTGGCCAAACTTTGAGGCGGCCAACCGTGCCTTTTACAGAGCACAGGCCAATCCGAATAACGCCTATCTAAAGGCAAGGAGCGACCGAAAGCAGGCAGAGCTGCTTCAAAGTCGGTACCGGCTTGCTTTTGCACAGTCTTTACGTGGTCTTGCGCATCAGGACAGCGGTCATGCACGGAAGGCCATCCAGGCGTATTCCGATGCTCTGCAGATTCTGTACGGTCGTGAACCGTATCCACCGCAGGGTATGGATCGAGCCGGTCTGGAAAACTACATTGCGATGGCCTTTCAGGAGCTCGAAGACTTTGATCGCTCTGATCGTGCCGCTCGCGAGGCCGAAGCCTCGGCCAGAGAGCGTGGCCTGAGCCGCAATGATTCCCGCTTTCAGCCGCAGACGGTGGGCGGGCGAATCCTCGGTCTTTTGCTGGGATACGGAGAAGACTTTTCTGTAATCGGTGAAGGACGTACGCCGTATGGCTTTTCGCCTTTGCGACAGTTTGAGTTATCCCTGGGCATCCGGTTCCGCAATGCCATGGGGCAGGGGGACCTGGATCGAGCCGTTGATATCCTGGCCCGGCGTATCGAGGTGTTTAACGACAGGGATGGGGATGTTCGACTGGGCCATGAAGGCAAGGTCTATTCCTTGAACCAGAGGGCAGAGATTGCACTGTATCAGAGGAACTACAGAAAGGCCTTCGAGGACTATCGAACGGCTGCAGAAGCAGCGCGAAAGTCTGGCATGCTGGATTCTTTTCGTCTGAATTTCCGGAATTCGTATATCGTTCTCTTTCAGCAGTTTGAAGCAACAGAAGGAGAACCGGCAATTAACGGTCAGCTGAAAAGCGCGATGAAAGACCTGATCGCCTTTCGCGAGAACTATCGCGATGCCCTTAAGGATCTCTATATCAAGCAGAGAGAAACGGAAGATCCAGACTTCACGTATTCAGAAGAACGGGATGATCCACAGCTCGAACGATTGATGGTCCGTGACCTTTCGGACTTTGCGGCCATCGAAGGTCTGCTGGCTTTCTATCTTCATCTACAGGCAAAGCGGGAAGGGAAAACAGGCGAAATGCTACGCATCGCCGAAGACCGGCTGTTGCAGGCATCGGCTGCCGATGAAGGAGCGCCCACACTGGCCGGCATTCGGACCCGACTGAATCTGGCCAGGGTGCTTCTGGAAAAGGGAGATCTGACGGAATGCGAAGCCCTTCTGGACCGTGTCGATGAAGAAACCTATGAATTCCATGCCGTTCCGGAGCGGTTTGTTTATTTGCGGATTCGCTCGGATCTTGCTGCCTCAGGCAAACATTACGAAAAGGCAATCGGCTATTTGAATCAGGCAATGGCTCTGCTAAAGGAGCATCCGTTTATTCTGCCTCTTGTTGAAGAAAGAATCGCCTCCCTGTTTCAGAAGATGGCCGAGCTTCATATCCGTCTAAACAGGCCGGATCGTGCCCTGCAGGTTCTTGAACAGGCCCGGCTGTATCGTTTGCAACTTGAGTTCTATCGCTATCCTCTGGAGTTTTCGAACAACGATGCCACAGAGATTCACAGGATATTGCGTCAGAGTCAGGCCAGAATGCGTGCCCTGCTGGCCGAGGAAACCCGGCTGCGTCTTCTGCGTCGTGATGCAGAGGAGGTCGTCAGGTTAAGGCAACAGGAGCAGAAACGGTATGTAAGCATGCAGAAAGAGATGCTTCTGGCAGAGCCTTCTCTGAAAGACTTTATTGCTGTCCGGGAGGTATATCTTCCTTCTGCTCGCAGTCCTTATCAGTACGTAAGGCTTTTTTCCACTCCTCTTTCGCGTTACTGTATACGCCTTTTTAAGGGGAGGATCGATGTATCGGGCACCGTGGAGTCCTGTGGTCTTTCTGCTGCCCCCAGCATTATCGTTTCTGACTGGCGAAGCGCCTCGAATGGAATGCTTGCCCGGCTTCTGCAAAGTGTTGGTTCGGAACGGGTATTGCGGACGACAATGTCCGATACATCGAGCGTGATGATTCGCAGCCCTTCCGATATCGCCGATGGATATCGCTTTTTTAACATTCGTTCTACCGGTCCGGCCGCCGAAGAAAACGTGTTGCACGTTCACGGACTACCTGCGTCGCATTTCTTTGCCCGTCGGTCAGGCGATGTCTTTTCGGCAGCGGACTGGGTGGGCAGAAAACGGTATGCAGCCCTTGCCCTTGTCCGGTCTCCTTCAGATGACCTGCTTCCCACGGCAGCCGATGATACGGTGGCATTCCGAACCTGGTGGGATGGCATGTTGTTCAGCTACGAGGTGTTTCGCGCAACGGGCGGGGGGATCTTTCTGCTTTATCAGGGCGAGCCTCCGTCGAATCCGTCCCTTTTCGGAGCAGGAAATTCTCTGGCCTTTGGTACACAGGGCTTTGACCGATCGGCCCTTCAATCCTATCTGATTGAAAGACATCGGGCCTTGATGAGACGTGGGCTGAAACTGCTTGCTGAGGATCGCGGTGCTGCGCTCAGAGCCTTTGAGATGGCCGATAGCCTTCTGGAAGGCATTCCCGATGAAGAGGCAATCGGTGCGAAAAACCGTCTTCATCTGGCTCGCTCCCTGATTCTTGTGCGTCCGGATGAAGGAGAGAAATACTTCAGAGAAATCCTGAAGAAAGAAAAGCGGCGCAGAGAGCGTTTCGGCATCTACCGATCGTTTATCGGGGGATTGGCCTCTGTCGGTCGTTATCAGAAGGCCCTGGCCGTTTATGAAGAAAGCCTGAAAGAATTTCCCGAACGAGAGTTAAAGGAGCAACCCGAAAAGATCGTTCTGGAATATCTCAATGACCTGAACCGGTCCGAACCATCGGGCCCCGTTGTTTATCCCGAAGAGGTGCTGCTTGCCCTGTTCCGAAACAGAAGGAGTCTGGTGGATGCAGGCGTACAGCTGCTTTACCGTCACGGCAGCTATGACCTGGCACAAGCCCTGCAGAACAGACATGGCCCGCGCAGCAAGAATCCGCGTATTCTTCTTGAGTCAGCCCTGCTGCAGGGGGAGGGCATCGACGCAGCGATCGCCGTACTTGAGAATAGCCGTCTGTCAGAAGAAGATACCGATCTGAAACTGATCCTCAGTGCCTATAGAGGACGCTGGAAGTATGTGGAGGATTTACTGGGCGGAACGGCTGTGTCTGTTTCGCGAGCCGTCTTTGAACAGCGCAGGCTGCTATTCCGACAGATGCGCCAGAAGATGCAGGAAGGGCGAACCGGACTGGACAGTCTGACCTGTTTGCAAAGGCCCGCAACCGGTGCCATCTTGCTCGACATTGTGCCTTTCCGTCAGCGAGGGGCGAAGAATGAGTCGGCCTGTGCGCGGCTTTCGCAAACGGAGCAGGTATTGCTCTTTCGAATGACCCTGGATTCCATTCCTTTCGACGGCCACGGTCAGGTAAAAACAGTTCTACGGCAACTGATCGATGGAGTAAAATCCTATTCGTCACAGCGAGCTTCCCTGTTTGCCCTGTTAGCCGCAAAGGCCTACCTGCTGGATCGTCGGCCGGCCATTGCAGCGGAGTTTATGCAGATGCATGCTTCGCTTTCCGGCGGCCGCCCTGTTCCCGCCTTTCTGGCCAAAACCCAGGCCTTTACGGCTCTCTGGTTAACGTCACTGGGATGGAAGGTGCCTGAAAATGTGCTCGTCTACTCAATGCAAAACGAGTACGGTGCCAGCCTGTTCCACAGGCTTGCGCCCATTCTCGGAGCTGCAGAGATCGACCACAGCACGATCGCCAATACCTACAGGGCCCTGCAGGTATTACAGCTTTCTTACGACGATGCATATATGGCCCTTTTTCTGCTGCAGGAGAAGGCCGCCAAAGCCGGAAAGGCCGGCCTGTATCTTGATCTGCTGGTGGCAGAGAAACGAATGCATCAGGGACGGGACTGGAGGATTCAGCATGTCTGGCGTGAGCTACAGAAGAATCTACCAGCCGGACAGCATTTCTCTGTTCTTCATGATAACGGTACAGAGTTCCGCCTGATTCAGCTAACAGCAACGGGCATTGGAATGTCCTTTCTGGACAGTTCTTCTGTTGTCCTTCGAAGCCGTCTGCTTGAATACTACCAGAGCCCTGGTCTGCAGGATTCTGCCGTGGCCCTTTCCGGTGAATATGATGCCCTTCTTCCTGTAGAGGAAGGGGGACTGCACTATGTCTGGCTTCCGGGAGTTCACTCCCTGGCACCTCTGTCGTTATCCGAACAGGTGATGCAGATACTGGACCCGGAGCCTCTGGCATCCTCACCGAAGCAGGACGAGCGTTTTCAGCCTGGCAGGATTCGTGTAAAGCTGGGGCCTACGTCTGGCTCTTTGAACGGTCTGTATCGCAGAACACTGCAGCAGCTGGTTTTCTGGACGAACCTTGAACTGCAGTCAATGGCCCGTCCGAAGGCAGGCACTGCCATGATACAGGAAGGCTGGCAGCCCGTAATCGGTATGTCTTCCTGGATTATCTTTGAGGAAGTGTCACGGCCCGTTCCGGACCTGACACCGGGACGCAAACAGCCGTCGTTAGCCCGTTTTGGTGTACCGCCCGGAACGATCGGGCAGGGAATCGGGATCATCGGTCGCATGCCATATGGTGGTCTGGCTCTGATACCGGGCTTTGTAAAGGCCTATATCAAGGCCGACCTGCCTGCTGTGAAGCTGTGGCCTCGTTTTCAATATGCCCGTCGTCAGATCCAAGAAGGAGATGGCGGCCAGTACCTGTTCATCAAGCCTGCAACGGCTTCGTTTATTCATCCGGTGACAGAGAAAGGGATGCGTGAATAAAAAAAACCCCCGGGGGGGAAGCCGGGGGAAGGAAGAGTGTTCATGCGAAAAACATTAGCACCTGCGGCGCTGAATGCTAATGCCAGAATAGTGCCGCAGGGTAAGAGGTCAAATACTTTTTGTTTCCTTTCCAGGCGTTGGTTTTGTGGACAATTGCATGCAAGACCTGCGGAAAAATGAGGGAATGTCATGTGGGCCTCTGCACAGGGAATGTGCAGAGGCAAAAAGAATCAATCTCCAGTTACGACAGTGCAAAGATTAGCGTAAAGTCCCAGAATGGAGAAGGACTTCAGGTCAACGCTTTTTACTTTGCTGATACCAGCGCTGGCAGCAGCTGCTTTGACCGAAGCGTCTCCTATGGCAGCGATTCCAAGGATGGAGCTGGCGCATGCCTCACCGGTTTTGCTGCCCTGGCCATCCGCGGATACACCGACGGTCGTGGACGTAAACAGGCCGCCGTTTGGACCAAAACCTGGCGTTGCGCAGGAAGCAAGCACCAGAACCGATGCAAGAGCGGCTACAGAGAAGATTTGTTTCATATGGTTCTCCCAACTTTATTCACAGTTAGTGCGCATCAGCGCACCAACATACTGCGCCATTTTGTTGAAAATGCAAGCAAAAAATATCTTTAAAAATTTGGTTCGGATAGGAGGAAGCAGCATATTGTGTCCGTGGAATCCATATATGGATCATGTGATGGAAGGTAGCTTTGCCACAGCTTTAGGTATTTCGGTGGTCTTGAGCGGGGGGGCGACGGCCTGTGCAGGTGTAGCGAAAAGGTCAGAACAAAAAAATCGGGCCCTTACTGCTGTTGCAGGGCCTGCTCCAGTGTGTTCCACGAAAGTGTGGCACATTTGACACGAATCGGATATCGAACCACGCCTTTCAGGGCCTCAAGATCTTCGAGCTCTTCTGAAAAGTTCGGATCCTTCTCTTCGAGGATCATTCCCTTAAAGCGCCTGATAAGATCTCTGGCCTCTTCAAGGGTTTTCCCTTCGATGACCGTTGCAAGCATCTCGGCCGACGCCGTCGAAATGGCACAGCCCTGGCCTGTAAAGCCCACCTTCTTGATAACGTCGTCCTCGATGTCGAGGTGCAGCGTTACCTCGTCCCCACAACTGCGGTTCACACCTTCTTCATGCACCGTACAACCATCCGGGTTGCCAAAATGCTTTGGATTCTGGGAATACTCGATGATGATATCTTTATATAGATCTTCGCTTAAAGACATGCTAACCTCAAACGGCTTTCCTTACATGGTTCAGTAAAAAGAAATGAGGTTCGATCGTAAAGCGCTTTCATGTGTTAGCGGGGACAGGAACGCGAAACGTCGAAACAACCTTTTTTAATCCACGCACAAGAGCATCGACGTCTTCCTCACCGTTATAGAGATAGAAGCTTGCCCGTGCTGTTCCGGGCAGCTTTTCACGTTTCATAAATGGTTCGCAGCAGTGATGTCCTGCTCGGATGGCAATGCCCTCTTCGTCGAGAATAGAGCCGATGTCATGGGGATGTACTCTATCAATCAGGAAGCTGACGATGCCGCCGCGTTCCTCCATTCGTTCGGTTCCGAACAGACGAATGCCAGGAACCTTTTTCATCTCTTCCAGTGCATATGCGGTCAAGGCCTGCTCATGTTCATGAATATTCTTGAGCCCGACCTGCTTCAGATATTCAAGAGCCACTGCAAAGGCCACAACACCGGCAATGTTTGGTGTTCCTGCTTCAAATTTGTTCGGAAGCTGGGCTGGCTTGAAATCATCACGCGACACCGTCAGGATCATGTCGCCGCCGCCTAAAAAGGGCTCCATCTTTTCCAGGAGTGCTTTTCGGCCGTACAGCACTCCCACACCGGTAGGTCCGAGCATCTTATGAGCGGATAACGAATAAAAATCGCAGTCAATATCCTGGACGTTCACGGGCAGGTGGCAGGCGCCCTGCGCACCATCAACGGCAAAGATGGCCTTTACGGAACGGGCTGCCCTGGACAGGCGTTTCAGGTCATGAATCGTTCCCACTGCATTGGACATATGGGCCACGGATACGATCCGTGTGCGGTCAGAGAGAACTTCATGCAATCGGGAATAATCATACCGGTAGTCGTCGGTCAATGGAATATGCCTTAAGACCGCTCCGGTTTTCTTTGCTACCATCATCCAGGGAACGAGATTCGAATGGTGTTCAAGTTCTGATACAAGGATTTCGTCGCCTGCCTGCAGAGTATTCATCGCATAGGAGTAGGCGATCAGGTTGATGCTTTCTGTAGCATTTCTGGTAAAGATGATGGATTCCGGATCCGGGGCGTTGATGAATCTGGCCATCTTACGTCGTGTGCCTTCGTAAAGGTCGGTGGCGTCATGACTCAGCTTGTACGCACCGCGGTGAATGTTCGCATTGCGGCATCGATAGTAATCGGCGAAGGCCTCAATGACCCGTTGCGGTTTCTGGCTGCTTGCTGCGGAATCGAGAAAGACAAGAGGCTTCCCATTCATCATCTCTTTGAGGATGGGAAAGTCTTCACGGATTTTTCTGTAATCAAGCATGCATAACTCCTGTAATTCTGATGCGCCCCGAAAGTCAGAAACTCTGCTTGCGGAAGGCTTCTTTTTCTTCCTCGCTGAGTGGCATCTGGCCGAGGACCTCTTCGAAAAAGCCTTCAATCATCAACCGGCGCGCCTCTTCTTCGGGCATACCACGGCTTTGCAGAAAGAAGAGCGCCTCTTCGTCCAGGTCTCCCACCGTTGCACCGTGTTCGGCGGTGACGTCTTCGGCACGAATCACCAGCCATGGCCTGGATTCTGCACGGGCCCTTCTGGACAGGATGAGATTGTGGTTCAGCTGATGGCTGTTCACCTTCTTCAGGCCTGCAGGGATCTCAAGATTGCCCAGGAAGACGGAATGCGAATGATCTGCCATAACCGTCTTATATAGAAGAGAACTGATACTGTGGTCTGCCAGGTGCTGTACTCCCATCTCCAGATGGAAGACCTGTCCTTCACGGCCGGCAAAGAGGGCACGTCCATGGAACTCTCCGCCTGTTCCAGAAATGGAGGCCTGATAGAAAGTTTTGCCCTTAAGCCCGCCTGCCTGCAGCATTCCGGCCTCTACCCGCGCATCTCGATCCACAAGAAATCGCACATGGTGAAAATGGTTGCTTTCCCCTTCGTTACGGATCTGTGCATAATGCAGGTGGGCTCCCGCTTCCACAACGACAACAGTATGGCCGCTTCGCAGGACAGAGGGCGTATCGGGAAACTCTTCGACAATGGTGGCTTCCACGCCGGCCGGAATGCGAAGCACCGTGCACGGTAGAAAGAGAGAGTCCGATGGTTGGTGTCGAATCGTCAGTCTGTTTTCGCCGTCGGTTGTTTCTGCCGTCAAAACAAGCGGATCAGAAAAGGCCAGGTTCAGTGCAGTGAATACATTGCCGCGAAAAAAATCCTCAGCGGTCGTTCTTGGCTCTTCCGGTGGCAGGGATGAGTCATCCAGTTCAGAAAAGCCTGCCATCAGGGAAAGCAGCCGTTCTTTTTCTTCGGTAGACGGCTGGCTGTACGGGCCTTGGACAGAGGCTGGCGCACTCCCTTTTTCCTGGTAGGCTGCAAGCAGTTCTGACATGTTATCCCAGGGAACCCCGGAAACATCCACCTTTCTCCATGACTCATCCTGCGGAGAAGGAAGGATGGACTTCCACTCCCCAGGAAAGGAAAGCAGAAGCTGTCGCATTCGACGACGTGCCGTTGAATAATCCGTATCGAGCTGCAGGGTCATTTCAGGCCTCCTGCAGCAGACGATCGTAGCCGCTCTCTTCGAGCTGTTTGGCCAGTTCTTCACCACCGCTCATCCGGATTTTGCCATCGACGAAGATGTGAATGCGGTCGATGGTTAAGTAGCTGAGCAGCCTCTGGTAGTGAGTGATGAGGAGCATGGAGCGCTGTGGAGAGCGCATCGCTTCAATGTTCCGGGCAATGACGCGAAGGGCATCGACGTCCAGACCTGAATCGATTTCATCGAGGATGGCAAGGGCTGGCTGCATCAGATTCATCTGCAGAATCTCATTCCGTTTCTTTTCGCCACCCGAGAAGCCGTCATTTACATAACGATGCATGAAGTCGTTTTTCATATCAAGAGCAGACAGCGCTTCGTTTACTTCTTTGCGAAACTCCCGTACGGGGACGTCTGCACCGCGAATATTCTTGAGCACATTTCGCAGAAAATTCAGGCCTGTGACGCCTGGAATGACCGTCGGATATTGCAGCGACAGGAAGATGCCCAGGCGGGCCCTTTCATCGGTGCTCTTATCCAGGATGGACTCTCCCTTAAAGAGGATGTCGCCCCGGGTAACATTATATTTGGGATGTCCCAAAATTACGTAGGATAACGTGCTTTTGCCCGAGCCATTGGGCCCCATCACAGCATGGGATTCACCGGCCGGAATGGCCAGGTCCACACCTTTAAGAATTGGTTTTCCATCAACTTCCGCGTGAAGATCTTTTATTTCTAAGAGGTTCATCATCTATTCCTTTTGAGTATCGTTAGCAGGCCGGTCCTTGCTGTGTGGCCGCCGTTCCCGTCATGACCGGAGTCTTGCGTTCGATGGCCTTGCCATCTTCCAGTATCATGCGGATCAGACGGTTCATCTCCACAGAGTATTCGACGTTCAGATCGCGCACGACGCCGTCGCAGAATCCGTTGACGATAAGCAGTTTGGCTTCATCTTCTGTCAGGCCGCGTGTTTGCAGATAGAAGAGCACGTCTTCATCGATTTTTGAAACCGTTGCCTCGTAGTTCAGCTTTCCGGCATCGCCGGTTACGTCGTTATACGGATAGGCATGACTCTGTGAGCGCTCATCCAGCATAAGGCCATCACACTTGATATGAGATACTGCTCCCTCGGCCTTCTTATCAAACTTCACAAGGCCGCGATAGCTGTTGATGCCTCCATCCAGTGATATGCCCTTTGCCAGGATGTTCGAACGGCTGCGTTTACCGACGTGAATGACACGGGCTCCCGTATCCTGGATCTGGTCTTTTCCCGCGAAGGCAAGTGACAGAATATCACCCGTAGAATCATCGCCTTTCAGGATGATGCCCGGATACTTGATCGTCTGCGCTCCGATGTTTACATCGTTCCAGGTGATGTGGGCACGCTCTTCGGCCAGGCCCCGTTTCACCGTCCAGTTGAACATGTTCTTCTTCCAGTTCTGGATCGTCGTGTAGTGGATCCGGGCGTCTTTCTTTGCAATCAACTCCACGACGGCCGTGTGGAAGTTTGTGGCCGAATCCTGCAGCGACGTACAGCCTTCGCTGTAGACAATCTCCGCGCCTTCATCGGCAATCAAAAGGGTACGCTCATACTGACCCGATGAAGCCGCTGTGACCTTGAAGTAGGCCTGCAGGGGCATGGGCGTCTTTACGCCTCTGGGACAGTAAGCAAAGGAGCCGCCCGAGAATACGGCGCTGTTCAGGGCAGCGAACTTGTTATCGTTCGGAGAAACAACGGTCCCCAGGTATTTTCTTACGATGTCCGGATATTCTCGTATGGCCGTATCGATGTCGCAGAAGAGGATGCCCAGGTCTGACAGCTCCTTTTTAACGTTGGCATAGACCGTTTCTGAGTCGTTCATGGCCTCAAGGCCGGCCAGGTATCGGCGCTCATGCTCGGGGATGCCAAGACGTTCGAAGCTTTCAAGAACCTCGGGATCTACTTCATCCCACGATTTCTTTTTACGCTGCCCCGAGCCCACGTAATGGACGTAGGCATCGAGATCGATGTCAAAGTGAGGGATAAAGCCCCACTGAGGCATGGGCTTGGACTCATAGATGGCCAGGGCCTTCAGACGAAACTCTGTAACCCAGCCCGGTTCATTCTTGATGTGTGAGATGGACTCTACAACCTTTTTGGTGATTCCACGGGGAAATGCCTCGGGTTCGTAGTATTGCGATTCAGCGGTTCTTTCAGCGAGCATGGGATTCCTCCAGGGACAGAAGAGGTATGATTCCTCTGCGCCCTGCATTTAGAATCATTCTAAATCTTCTGATGTAAAGAAAACGGAGCAGGGGATGAATGACAAGTACTAATTGCAGGGGCAGAACCACATCCTGTATTCTGTAGTATTGAACCCTGTTCCGTGGTTTTCGAGGGCCAGGCATGGGCTCTGTCAGGGCTTCTGGCCGTTCGACCGGCCGTTTTTACGTCGGATGAGTTCCACCATTTCCTTCTGTGAGCCCACCTTCTGCAATTCCTTAAAGTCGGCCTCTGTCCAGGGCTGCAGGCCGGCCTTGATCGCTTTGTCCGTTTCGCCACCGATGAAGAGCCGGGCATGATGGTCATAAGGCGTACGGGGATTCAGCGGATCGGTAACCTGCACATAGTGCAGATCTGTGTAGTAGTTCCGGGCAAACTCCAGGATTTCGCGCAGCTTATCGTAAGGGAAGGCATGGCCTACAATCAAAACGGCATGTGAATTCTGTGTAAACGGCATGGGGCCACGAGGGTGTAACCGTACGGGCAGATCGAGGTCGCGGATCAAAACGACCATCTGCGGTGACCGGTCCTGGGTGGCCAGAACGACATGGGGCTTTACCTCTTCGCGCAGCATGGGAATGCGCTGCTTCAGAGCCGTGCATGAGATCACAGAGAGAAAGAGCAATAGAGACAGAGCAATGAAGGACCGCATAAGCCGATATTGCTGACTCGTTTCTGGTCTCAACCGGAAAAAAGCTGTTCGCTGCAACCGGTGGTACTTATATTGAGAAAGATTATCAACAGGGAGCAACTGATGCAAGCGGAGATGCAGCAAATTCGACCGGACATGACGATGCAGGAGATCCTGTCTCTGTATCCTTCAGCCCGTCGTGCACTGTTCCAGAAATACCATATCGGCGGCTGTTCCAGCTGTGGCTTTGCCATGACCGATACCCTGGAGCAGGTGATGACCAAGCATAACAGGGCAGAGCATGTCGAACAGGCCGTCGAAGACATTTACGAAAGCGCACGAGTCGATGAAGCCATGCAGATTGAGCCGCAGGCCCTGAAACAGGCCCTGGATGCCGGTGAGTCCTGGCGCATCATCGATGTGCGGGATCCGTTCGAGGCAGAGATCGCCACCCTTCCCGGGGCCGAGCTGCTCAGCCGAGAGCTGGCCATGGAGATGATTCAGAAATGGCCTCGCGATACAAAGGTGGTATTTTTCTGTCATTCCGGTATTCGGTCCCTTGAGGCTACCTCCTACTTTAAGGGGCATGGCCTGGTGAATGCGAAGAACCTGAAAGGCGGCATTGATCGCTGGGCCGAAGAGATCGATCCATCCATTCCACGTTACTGAAAAATAGAAACATAGATCCTGTCAGACCGGTCGGCCGAAAGGTCGGCCTTTTCTTTATCCGGTAACCTTTGCAACGGGCAGGCCCTGTAACGGCCTCTTATTCCCCTGAAACCGGGGCAATGCGATACTGCCTGGATTGCCAGTGTAGAACGTAGGCCTGGCCTTCTTCGTCAAAAGAGATATGCTGGCTGATTTCCAGCAGGGCATGCCTGCCCAGGCGGCCCATCAGCCCGTTCCGAACCGGATGAAAAAGCTGGCCTGAGCCGTTTACCTGCAGGGCTTCCGGTTCAAAGGGCTGCAGGCTGTTCCCGGCGTACAGAAGCTGTGCCCTGCCTCTGTCTTCCCGGAAGGCACGAAAAACGATCGGCGTTCCCGCACATCGGATGTAGTTTTTCTCTCTGCCGCAGGGCGATACGAACGGGTACTCTGCACTGTCCGGGTTCTTTTGCAGACGTGCAAAGAAGAAATCGAGGAACTGCGGGTCCGTCAGCTCCGTGCCGTCGTGGAAAAGGCGGCCTTCCTGGTCAATCTCATAGTAGTAGGCTCGCTGCATGGTCTTTCTCCTGGCGCTGTGCCTCCTTCTTTAAAGAAAGCAATAGAGGAGCTGTCAACGAGCCCGGATGGTCAGTCTGCAAACCGCTTCAGGAATTGGCGGCGTTCGGAGTTCAGGCGGCCCAGAATGTTGAAATACAGGATATAGAAGATGGCCCATATGCCGTCTTTCATGCCAATCTTTTTGCCCTCTTCGTAGGTTCGTCCATAGTAAGAGATGGGCACCTCGTAGACGCGAACAGGCATCTTGCCAACGGTAGCCGTGATCTCCACCTCCATGCCAAATCCTTTGCTCGTTAAAGGCATGTCCTTGAAATACTCCGCTCGAAAGGCCTTGTAGCAGGTTTCGATATCCGTCATATTCAGGTTGGTGAACAGATTGGACAGGTAGCTCAGGAATTTGTTGGCCAGGTAATGGTAGAAGTAAAGCACGCGCGAGGCCTTGCGTACCAGAAAGCGGCTGCCATAGACCACGTCCGCAATCTCACGCTGGATCGGATCCAGAACGGCCTCCAGCTCGCCAGGGTCGTACTCCAGGTCGGCATCCTGGATTACGATGATGTCACCGGTGGCCATCTCTTTCGCCTTCCGGATGGCCGCCGTTTTTCCGGAATTCCGCTCCAGCTTGAAGTAGTCGATCTTCTTCGAGCGCAGAGAGAGGACCACCTCTTCGGTGTTGTCTGTAGAACAGTCGTTTACAACGACGATCTGCGTTACAAAGGGCAGCTGAATCAACTTCTTCAGTATGATGGCGATCGTCTTCTCTTCGTTAAAGGCTGGAACAAGAACGCTAACGCTTAGAGGATAGGGGTTTTGTTTTTTTACCGAACGTTTTCTGGTCGTTGCCATGTTTCTATTCCTGATCTGTAGTGTGGGGCAGGGGATTGGATGCCTGACCGAAGGCGAAGCGATCAAATCCCACAAAATTAAAAAGCAGTATGACAGCAATACTCAGCACCGTGGCCACCATCTCATGCATGCCCAGATACGACAGCAGTGCAAAGATGGCCGTCCGGATGGTCAGTGAGCCGGCCGAAACGATGTGAAAACGCCACAGCTTGCTCCAGAAGGATCCTTTGCTGTTCCTCCAGGTCAAGAAATTGTGGATGAAGAAGGATATGATGACCATCAGCTCCGTCGTAAGCAGGTTGGCAATATTCTCGTTCTGCCATTCGTTCTCTGACCAGGGGATCTGAAACATTCCGTAGGCCAGAACCAGGTTGATACCGAAGATGAGGGAGCCGTTGACCAGGTAAAGAAAGCGCCGGTCGCGCAGCAGGGGCTGGAAGCGGGAAAGTCGTTTCATCGTAAAGTCCGGCTGCATCCTATCATTCCCGGGCCTGCTTCGGATCAACCCGGTTTTTGTCGACCTGCACTGCGCTTTCAAAAAATTGCCTGCATGCCTGAAGCGATCAGCATTCCCGTAGCCATCCTGCTTGGACTTATCCAGGGCCTTACCGAATTCCTGCCCGTTTCGAGTACGGCCCATATTCGCATCATTCCAGCCTTTTTCTATATGCCCGATCCCGGTGCTGCCTACACGGCCGTCATCCAGCTTGGTTCGCTGGTAGCCCTGCTGTATTATTTTCGTCGAGATCTGACGGCCTTTACCCTGGCCGGATTCCGGGCCCTGAAAGACTACAGGAACGGGAATCCCCCCTCGCACGATGCACTGATGCCCCTGTATCTGTTCATCGGAACCATCCCCGTCTCCATCTGTGGCCTGCTCTTAAAGGACTACATCAAAGGCCCTTTTCGCTCTCTGTATGTGATTGCCGGAAGCCTGATCGTTTTTGCCGTTTTGCTCCTTTTTGCCGATCGTCTGGGCAAAAAGGCAAGGCAGGTAAAGGACATGAGCTGGAAGGATGCCGTCTGGATTGGAATCGGACAGGCCTTTGCCCTGATTCCAGGGGCTTCGCGGTCCGGAACCACGCTGACGGCGGGGCTTATGCTTGGCTTTGACAGGGCCTCTGCCATGAGATACTCGTTCTTGCTTGGCATCCCTGCCATTGCCCTGTCCGGCTTCTATGAGCTGATCAAGGACTTCGGGGAGTTGCAGCAGCAGGGACTTATGTCGCTTCTCGTCGGTACGCTTGTCTCTGTCGTATCCAGCTATGTTGTCGTAGCCGGCCTTCTGCGTTTTCTAAAAACCCATTCCACCCTGGTTTTTGTGGTTTACAGGGTTGCCATGGGGCTGTTTATTCTGGTATTGCTCTATACAGAGATCCTGATGCCTTGAGTAAAGCAGATGATTTAGAAACATTGCGGCAAAAAACGTTAAGGCCGTTTTCCGTTTCGCCGATTCTCTGACTACGGGAGAATGTTATGGCCCTTGCCGGGAAGAAGCACTTAGACGCATACAAAGACACTGAGATACAGACGGCCGATCAGGGGAAGCTGATCCTGATGCTCTACGATGGAGCGATCCGCTTTTTAAATATTGCCATTGAGAATATGACTCCCCGTCGCTATGATGTCGTAAATACGAACATTATTCGAGCGCAGGACATCGTAACCGAGCTGATGCTGTCGCTGAATATGGACGAGGGCGGCGAGATTGCACAGAATCTGTTCAATATCTACGCCTATCTGAAAAAGCGTCTGCTTGAAGGCAACATAGCAAAGGATGCAGAGATCCTCAAAGAGGTGGTTTCTCATCTAAACGATCTGCGCTCGGCCTGGGACGAGGTTTCAAGAAAACAGCCGGCCCAGCGGCCCGTACGGCCCACAGGCACCTACGGAGGGCTGTCCATCCAGGGCTGAGGCTATGAGCAGCGAAGCGGAGTCGCGCAGGCTACTTTTGCAGTACCGGCGGCTCCTTTTCTCGCGTTTTCGGGCCCTGGATGCCGGAGATCTGGACGGAGCGGTTACGCTCAGTGCGGCCATCGAGCACCTCGAAAAAGACCTTCTTACCATCGAATCCCTTCCTGCTTCACAAAAGCGCCTGCTCGAACAGTGTGATCTGTGGATGGAAAGGGCAGAACAGGCCCTGGTACGGCTCCGAAAGCGAGCCGACGGCATGCTGTTTCGCGAAAGAGCCGACATCGAAATAAAAAAATTCTTGCGAAAACGATTCGGGGATGAACCCTGAAGCGTGAACCCGAAGGGGAGGCTTTGCGTCCAATCCATACCCATTCTTCACCGGAGAAGTCCATGCTGTTAAAACGCTCACATCTATTGGTGCTGGCTTTGCTTACGATTGGCTTTGCCGCCCCATCCCTCGAGGCAAAACGCATTGCCGTCATCATCGGCACCAACTATAAAGGGAACGACGCTGGCATCCCACCGCTGGATCTTTGCGAAGCCGATGCAAAACTCATGGAACGCTCCCTGAAGGCATACGGTGGCTATGATGATGCCCGGGTACTCCTTGGCTCGATGGTAACGGCCTCACGCATCCGCGATGCCATAAAAGAGGTCGCTGCAAAGTCCTCGAAAGATGACTCCATATTCTTTTATTTTTCCGGGCACGGCACCTACCAGCGCGATGCGAAATCGCCCAACGGTCTGCGAAATTATATTGTGATGTTTAACCGCCCGCACGTTTCCGACAAAGAGCTTTCCGATTGGATGAGCGGAATCAAAGGCAAGATAACGTTCGTATTCGACTGCTGTTTTTCGGGCGGCATTGTGCAAAAGGGCCGTCGAGGTGTCGGTGATATTCCGATGGCAGAGAATTCTCCGGGAACGGTTATTGAAAACGGTGGCCGGGACTTTTATTTTAAGGATGCCGTCCTGATCGGCTCAAGCGATGCCAACGAAACATCGATTGAGATTCGCGGCTCTATTAATCACGGTATCTTTACATACTATTTCGCGCAGGGGTTGAATCCGCGCAATGGCGACCTTAACTCTGACAAATCCGTAACGCTTTACGAGGCCTTTACCTGGTCAGCAAAACGCGTAACGCAGCATGCAAAGAAATTCAACCATAAGCAGAATCCTCAGATTCGCGGCAATGCTTCGGGTTATATCGTTTCCGGGCGTCTGGAGCCGGTTCAGCCGCCCGAGGAGAATCAGCCTGATGAAACTCCTGAGGTGGTAACACCACAACCCGATGTCTCCCCCCAGAAACCGCCTGCTGACCCGGTTGCTCCTGCCGATCCTGTTACCGACGAAGAACCGGCCGTTGTCGATCATGGCCCCGCTCAGCAGGGTGGCATTCAGATCTGCACGACCATTCTGAAGAGTCGACAGGCAGGTCCGACGCCTCTGGATCCCATGGTTCGACTGAAGCGGAACCGGTTGGGCGATGAGGTGCGTAAGGTGCGTGTACTCTTTTCAGAAAAAGAATACAAAACGAATATTCAGTGGCTGGATGAAAGGCGCTTTGCGGCGATCTGCGGAGAGCAGATCCCTCTGGGCTTTTACTCCTACAGAGGGAAGGTCTATCGGAACCAGGTAGCACTCCTTACCGTATCGGGCGTTCCTGCCGGTGTGCACGAGGTAAGGATTGAGGCCGATGACTATCCGGTGATCAAGAAGATGGCAGGCGTTGAAAAACGTCGAACGGATAAGATGCTTGTTGTGGCAAGCCTTGCCGGCTTTGGCACCATCCGCGGAAAGGTCTTCTACAAGAACTTTGAACAGACGGTGCCCGGCCATGAGGTATGGATGCCCACAACGACAACGACCAATCAGCAGTATAAGATGAAAACGACGTCGGATGGCTCTTTCTGGTTCCTGAACCTTCCACCTTCTTCCTATTACACCATCAAGGCCTCCTTCCTCGAGAACCTGGAGCTTGATAATAAGCGGCTTTCGGTGAAAGCCGGAGCTGTTACGACGGTTGACGTCGTGCTAAACCGAAAAAGCGTGAAAGAATGATCAAGTGGATTCTACTGGCCGGTCTTGTTTACGTGCTGTATCGTCTGGTCCGCGCAGCTCTGCGGATCAGACGGGTCATCCATATCATTCGCGATGAGTCACAGGGGCGCATGAGATCCCAATCTTCGTCGTATCCTGTGGAAAAAGACATTACAGATCGCGTCCGTCCTCTGCAATGATCCCGGGCGATCCTTGATATGGCCTGAGAAGCGGATTGCTGAAAGAGGCCCTTTTTTTTTTCTGACGCCGGAGCCTTCGCGAGTTTCGCACGGGTACTGTATCGTTTAGCCAGCACAGAGGAGGAAAAGGCATGGTATCAGCCTTTCATTTGCACGAAATCGATCAGCTGGGGCCTGTTGCCCTGAACCGTATTCGCTTCATCCTCGCAGCCTTTTATTTTCTGGCCGCTTTTATGGCCCGTAATATCAGTACAGGCTTTGAGGTTATGGTCTACGTTGGCGGAGGAGCCATCGTCCTCTGTTATACCATACTGATAGAGATTGTTCTGCGAAAGAAGAATCGCTCTGTGTGGGCCGGTGAGGCAGGCGTGGTGGCGGACTGGATTCTGACCACGCTGGTTATTATCGGTATCGCTTCGCAGAGCCCCGAAAGGGCATCTTACGTGGGGCGTGCTCCGGCGCTTCTTTACGTCCTTACGTTTCCGCTGGTTGGATCCGGTATTGTTGCCCGTGCCCCGCGATTCGTCATCTGGATAGGGATGGCTGTCTGTGCTTCAACCCTTGCCATTCAGGGAACGATGGCCCTTGCGGGGGTGAATTTTTCCAGCGATCCGGCCGTAGCACTGGCTCCGGATGGGGCCTATCCCAATGCCCTGCTTATCATGACGTTCTGGTTCGCTCTGGTTGCCTTTATTGTTTACACCTTCCTGCGGATTTCAACCCGGCAACGGATGAGCATTGAAGCCGAGAAACAGGAAAGCGAAAAAGGTGCAGCGCATCTTGCGGAGGCCTATGAGCAGATGGCCTCTGTAGCTCTGGAGATCGACACGTTTGCTGAAGGCTTTCGTACCTTCGTTGAGCAGTTCGATCGTGATATGCAGGATCAGGGGGCTGCCGTAGAAGAGATTTCTGCTACCATGGAAGAGGTTTCCTCTACTGCGCAGAAGGCCTCCGAACAGGTTACAGGCCAGTACAGGCTGATCCATTCCATTACAAACGACACAGGCGAACTGCAGACCGTTCTTCAGAAAATCAATGCCTCGTCTCGTTCACTGGCCGGCGAGGTGGGTGTGATTCGCGATCAGTCGCAGCTTGCCGATCGGGCCATGTCCGATCTACAGAAGGTTATGGAAGCCATCGGCACCTCGTTTGACCGGGTGCGAGAGGTGACCGAAATCATGGGCGAGATTGCCGATCGCACAAACCTGCTTGCCCTGAATGCCTCTATCGAGGCAGCCCGTGCCGGCGAACAGGGACGGGGATTCGCCGTGGTGGCTCAGGAGGTAAGCAAGCTGGCCGATTCCAGTTCGTCCAATGCCCGCAATATTGCCGACATCATCGAAGAAAGCGGACAGCAGGTGGAGCGTGGATTGCAAAGCGCCCTTATGACCTCCCGTCATGTCAGGGAGCAGAGGCAGGCCTTTGAAAAAAGCGTATCCTTCTTTGAAGATCTGGAATCGCAGGTCCAGGAACAGCTGCGACGAAGCTCGGATCTGGCGGCGGCGATCGAGCAGCTGCAGAAGATGAGTGCTGAGATCGAGGTCTTGAGTCGTGAACAGACAGGTGGGGCAGAATCGGTAACGCAGGCCCTGAGTACGATGGAACGTTCGGCCTCGTCTCTGGTTCAGAAGTCTTCTGAACTGCGCAGCCGTCTGGAGCAGTTCATCAACCTGGCGAAAACACTGCGCACGGTAAAACGATAGATCTATTTTGAATCCAGGATCTGCCTTGCCTTGCGCAGCAGATCGCCGCTAACAGGAACCCGTACCATGCCGTCAGCATCCGTGCCAATGTAGCGTGCATGCTGGCGGTTCTGAAACTCGGGCTTGAGCTTGTCCTGTCCGATCCAGGCACCCAGGGCGGCCACCATACGCCTGTGCAGGTCTTCGATTCGGTCACGGGCGCCGGCCTTTTTGTAGTAGCCGTAGGCCAGCAGGGGAAGCCGCTTTTCGTACATGTAGTAGTCGCCGAGGCGGATCAGCCCATCGCCGTAGTCTGCTTTCAGAAAACAATCGCGGGCCAGAGCATAATCCCCTTGATTGAAGGCCTCGTTGCCTTTGCGGATGAGTTCAATGCGTTCCTGAGCCATGCGATTTCTCCTGGGCAGAATGGTTCCCGTTAATATAATCATCTTACAGGAACGGGTGGTGCTTGATTCTTTTTTCAGGCGCCGATTCGGTTTATCGTGCAGCGTCCTTCAAAAACCGTTCCCTCTTCGACGATCAGGCTCGGGGTGATTACATCGCCAAACAGGCGGCAGGTTGAAAGCAGAACAACCCTTTTGCTTGCAATAATATTGCCGCGCACCTCACCGCCCACCACGACGATGCCAGCCTGGATATCGGTGTCAACCTCTCCGGTTTTTCCGATCAGGACCTTACCGTCTGTGAGGATGGTTCCTTTAAAGTAGCCATCTATACGCAGAAGATCTTTGATCTTAAATTCTCCACGGAATTCAGAGCCTTCACCGATGATGGAATTGACGATCAGGGATTCTGTGGATTCAGCCATAATGATTGCAGGTGGTTGAGGAATGCATGTGGGTTGTAGGCCACAGTTCCAATGTGGATTTCGTAGTAAAGCATGTTCGCCACAGGTGTGGCCGAACGTCCTACCGTGCCGATGAGCTGGCCTTTTTCAACCCTGTCGCCGGCGTTTACGGCAACGCTGTCCAGACCGGCATAGAAGGTCTTGATGCCGATAGGATGCTCCACCCATACGTAAAGACCGAACTGCCGATTATAGCCGATTTCTTCGATCTTACCGGGGGCCGTTGTAAAGACTTCAGAGCCCGGGTTGGCATGAAACCAGACTCCGCGTAAGGGCTGCCCGTTACCACGCATGGGGTCAAAGCGGGATCCATACGGTACTGCAACGGCTCCTCGAACGGGCCAGATGTTCGGGGTGATCTTCAGCAGGTGCTGTTTTTCGGGCGTATTCAGATCTTTGATAATCCGGTCCGTAATATTGATGGCCTGCTTTAGCTTTTCGTTATCCAGGATGGACAGGTACAGGCTGCGACGCAGGATCCCTTCAATGTGGTGTTGTTCACACTGTTCACCGGCCTGTTTGCACTGTTCAACCATGGCCGTCAGATCCTGGATTTCGCGCTCAACGATCTGCTCTGCAACGCCGCCCCGCGCAGGCAGATCATCTGGCCGGCCGCTCAGGCGTGTATGAATACTTGCGATGGTATTTGTGTATCTGCTGATCCTTTCATGCAGAGGGATGATCTCGTCGGCGAGGCGACTGCTCTGAATATGAAACTGGCTGTTGGTCAGTCCCATATCATAGAACTGAATGGTTTCTGCGCTTCGATTGATGATCGTGATCAGTGAGGCAATGAGAAACAGGACAACAATACTGACCGTACCGAACAGGGTGTACTTGGAGATGTGCAGGTTCAGGATGTTGCTTTCCGTATGCGGAACGATCATGATGGTGATGCGTTCGCTGCCCTTCCTGTGAATCCTGTAGCGGAGGTCATTCCAGCGGCTGAGCCAGCTACCACGTGGCTGTGTAACCACCTCCGGTTCGTCGAGATAACGGCGCAGGTCTGAATCAACCTGCTTCTCTCTATGTTTACGCTGTTTTGCCATGGCAATCTGTAAGACGACCCGAGGAAGCCGACCTGCCTGCAAGGATTCAGGCTGCGGTCTTAAAATTCAATCACAATTTTACAGGGCCCATCAGGGCAACGGAAGGCCGGAGTCTGATTTTTCGAGGTCCTGAATGCCTGTGGCGGAAAAACAATTTACAGAAGGCTTTCCATGCACCAGGCTTCCGTTCGTATGCGGGACGAAAAAAATAAAAACCCGGGCGAAACACATGCGCCCTGGCAAAGAGAGTTCTTCAAAAACATTGAGGCCTTCATCCGTTACGGTGTTCCCGAAGAGGAGGCAAAACGGCGACTGAATGAATTTCTCAGGCTTTCGGTGGAAACACCTCTGCCTGCGGTGATGGAGACGTTCAAGAATCCCGAGGCCCTGGAACGGGTCGGTGTTCATACGCGACAGAATCCTGAGCTGAGGGATTTTGTGGTCTCGTTTCTTGACCCTCTGATGGCCAATTTTACTTTTGAGGGGGAGGAAAACCTCAAGTACATCCTGCCACTGGCAGGTCGATTCCCTGTTACCCTGATCTCAAACCATATCAGCCACCTGGATGCTCCGGCCATCTATCATCTGCTGTACCGGCAGGGAGGCGAGGCGCGCAGGGTGGCCGATCAGCTTACCTTTATTGCCGGTCGGCTGGCCTTTGAAGAGGACTTTGGCCGTCTTGGTCTGTATATGTTCGACACGCTTCTGGTCTGTTCGAAGCGCGATATGACACAGAACCCTGGCCTTGCCGATACCATGACGCGTATCAATATGCGTGCCTTCAGGCAGGGACAGGCCTTGCAGAAGCAGGGGAAGGTGCTGGCCATCTTTCCAGAAGGCACGCGCAGCCGTACCGGATCGCTTCTTGGCTTTGTTGATACCGTCTATCACTACGTAGCCAATAAGATTATCATTCCCGTTTCGCTTGAGGGTACAGATCAGATTCTTCCAGCAGACTCCTTTCTCTTTCAGCAGGCACGCGGTAAGATGTCGCTTGGTCGTCCCGTTCTTGTGGGTGAGCTACCGCGAAAGCTGATGGCCGAACTGCCGGATTACGTCGATCGGCTGACCGTGCCTGACGATGGAGATAAGAAGCAGTTTATCATCGACAACCTGGCTGCCCTTGTGGGCCGACAGCTGCACCGGCATCGGCACGGCACCTACCGCAATCTCTATCGTGGTCTTGATCCGACAGAAGAGAATACCCTGATTCAGGTGCCCGATCGTCCCGCAGAGAACATCGTTGTGGTCGGTCATTCAGCGGCTGCAACGGCCATTGCCTGTGTGCTGGCAAACAGGGACGTTTCCGTGCATATCTATATTACGGACCATGAACTGGCTGCAGAATTCAATGAAATGCGGGTGGATCAAACGCATTTTCCACTCTTCAAGCTGCCGCCAAATATCCATTTTACCGCTGATCCGCAGGTCGCCGAAAAGGCCACAATGATCTTCCAGTGTGCGCGGCCGTGGGAGCTCGATCGCTATTACAGTCGGCTAAAGCTGTATCTGACCAAAACGGATGCGCCCATCATCAACACAGCGAAGGGCTTTACCGGTTCCCCGCGCGGATTGATCCTCGATGATCTTGCAGCGGACTATGATCTTGATCCGGCACGTTTTTTTGTTATGGCCGGAGCCAACTATCCACAGCAGATCATGGAACGCAAGATTACCGGCTATGAGATTGCCGCTGTGTCTCGACTGGATCGCATCGAGTATCTGACAAAGCTCTGCTCGAATGCCTATATCTTTGCCCGTTCTGCCGTGGTACCTTCGGACGTAAAAGGTGTGCAGCTGGGTGGAGCCCTGAAAAACATCTATGCCCTGGCCACCGGCCTTCTGGATGGCTATTACGAGAAGAACCTGGGCGGAAACAATGATAACTCACTGTTTCATGTGTCGAACCGCTTTTATCGAGAGATGACGGCCATCGGCACGGCCCTTGGAGGCAATCCGGAAACGTTTTCGGGGCTATCAGGACTGACCGATCTGATGCTTGCCTGCTTTGGCCAGGATTCCAGGGATCGACAGTACGGACATGATCTGGTCTATGGAAAGGCCGATCCAGCTCATCGATCATCGGGCCTTTTCGGGATTCGGTCGCTTCCCAACCTTATCGACTTCAGGCCGGAAAAGTATCCGGTTGCCTGGGCTGTTCATGCCGTCATTGTAGAGGGGAGATCGGGAGAGGAGATCCTGGATAAGATCGTGTATAATCTACGCCGGGTGTAGATCGGTTGTTCTGCATAAGGGTACAATAAAAAAGGCGACCAATCGGTCGCCTTGGCCTTCAGGGCGCCAGAGAAAACTCAGTAGTCCTGATTCCTGCGTTCACGGAAACGACCGTCTCCGCGTCCGCCGCCGTTCCGTTCAACGGGACGAGCTTCGTTTACTTTTAACATACGGCCCATAAACTCAAAACCGTTTAGAGTGTTAATTGCCTCGGAGGCCTCGGCATCATTGGGCATTTCCACGAAGGCAAAGCCTCTTGAGCGGCCGGTTTCTCGATCGACGGGAATGGTTACGCGGGCCACTGATCCGTGGGCTGCGAATATATTTTCTAGCTCATCGGAGCTGGCTCGGAAGGGAAGGTTCCCTACATAGATGTTCATACAGCAATCGGTCCTTTTCAAAAACAAATCAAATTGAATCCAGGTAAAAGATAAACCTGAAAAAGTCAACAGCTTCCTTTTATTTTTTCAAAAAGGACCGGTTGACGGTCGTTATGTCGTGTTATATATCAGCTGGCAAACTGATGGAACTTTGCCAGGTTCTCTTTGATGACCGTGAACACCTGTGGCAGGGCCGATTTAGGCACCTTCAGGTCCTCGTTCAATACGGCACCGATAAAGTGGCATATGACGTCCTCCACGCCCTGCGTTCCGAATATGTAATAAACGAAATTTCCATGCTCGGGCCTGTCAATGGTGAAGGAGCCGTAGCTGGTGTAGGGTTCTCTGGACATAATAATGCGGTCACGTCGGGGCAGGTCGATGATAACACATTCATTGAAGCGCAGCGGGAACTGGTTGGCTCCTTCTCTGAGATAGGGTTCCATGAACCGGAACTGATAGTTCATGGGCTCAAAAACCACAAAGGTCTTGAAGCCGTCAGAATGGAACGTTACACCTGTGGAAGTGCTCTGGATGTTTTTTACGTTCTTGAACGAGATCAACTCCATCACCGCATAGGGACTGTTCGGATCGAATCGGGTGACGACGATGTAACCTTCCTGTTCGAAGGGAATCTCACCTTTCATCAGTCCATCGAATAGTTCGATCCACTTCTTCGCCATATTGAACTCCTCCGCTTTTTTTTGAAATAATGGTGAATCATTGAAAGCTCCTGTAAACCCTTTTTGCCTCTGCAGGGTTACGGACTTCCTGTTTTTTGCAGCCAGCTGTAAAGTCGGAAGAGGACCGATTGATTGGTATAATCGCGCACCCGTTCGCGATCCATAGGATAAAACAGCCTGAAGCCCGTGCTGTCGTTCTTCATGACGATGGCCGAGTAGACGGTTCCTACGGGCTTTTCTTGAGTCCCTCCATCAGGACCTGCAATGCCGGTTACAGAGACGGCTATGTCGGCCGAAAAGACCCTTCGCGCTCCTTCAGCCATGGCAAGAGCACATTCAGGGCTGACCGCTCCATGCTCTTCGAGGATGGACTGTGGAACACCGAGCACGTTGACCTTACTCTGATTGGAGTATGTAACGGCCGATCCGGCAAAATAGGCGCTTGAGCCGGGGCGATCGGTAAGCGTTTTGGCGATCAGGCCACCGGTACAGGATTCTGCAAGGGCCAGGGTTAGACCACGCTGAAGCAAATATTCGGGTAACAATTCATCTACACTGCGCGGCAGGAAACGGTCTCCATAATGCTTTATGATGGCCTGTTGTAGAGCCAGAATACCATCCGGTTCCTTTTCATGTTCGAAGAAGACCTTCAGTGATCCGGGGATTGCGGCCACGCCCCAGCGAAAGCCTGGATCGTTTTTCAGTGATGCCGGTGCGATACCATCTTCGTTGAAGACTGTCTTTTGAAAATCGGACTCGGGCTCTTCGTACACATGGAACTCTACTCGATGGCCGGGAGCTGCATTCAGTTTTTCGCGAAGCGTGTTGATTACGGCGTCACACATGGGACGCATCTCTGAGGGAACGCCTGGTAGAGCGCAGTACCAGAGAGGTTGTTGCCGTGGAACAGAGCCAAGAATACCGGGCGCCAGTCCTGTCTTGTTGTGGATAACCTCGGCATTGGCAAGCACACGGACCTGGCGGCGCGCTGTTTCTACATCGATCCTTTTGCGGAGTCTTGCAAAGGCCTGAAGCCTGTGAAGAGAGGTCGGATCTTCTATGATATCGTGGCCGGTCCAGCGGGCCAGAACGTCGATAGTATGATCGTCTGCAGTTGGTCCCAGGCCTCCGGTCATGATCAATCCGTTTACGTCGTTGCGGGACTGCAGCCATGTCAGGTAGGCCAGCAGGATCTCCGGATCATCGGGAAGGATCGATATTCCCCGCACATCAAAACCAGCATGGGCCAGTTTGCGGGCAATCTCAGACGAATTCGTATCACGAGATCTTCCCTGTGCCAGTTCCGTACCGGTGGAGAGAATCCAGAAAGAAGGGCGCATGACCCATTCTTATCCGTTTATTTCTGAGGGGAAGCGGGATTCGTCTTTCCGCTTGACAGTCGTTTCTCTGGAGAGAATCAGAGATATGTCCTCATCGGCCCGTTCCTCAGAACGGACTATACGGCTTGTTGTCCTCATTCTTGCCACTGTGCTTCTGCTTCGTTGCGAAAAGCCGGTCAATCCGTTCGGTCCTCCGGTTTACTATGTTTCAACCATTTCGGGATTGAGCGTTCGCGAATCACCTGGCCTGGACGGTAGACTGATTGATCTGCTTCCGTTCAACAGGGAAGTTCATATCCTTGAACGCTCTTTGGACCCTGATACGGTGGATGGTCGGTCCGGCTACTGGGTCAGGATCCGGTATGCGCAGGACGAGGCCGGCAAGCCTGAGCCTGAAATGGAAGGATGGGTCTTTGATACATACCTTTCTGATCATCCGCCTGAAATGTATTTTCGCGTTCCCATGCTGACGGGCCTTTCATTGCGAGCAAAGCCTGACCTGCGGGCAGAGGAGGTGGCCGTGCTTCCTTTTGGCACAATAGGCCTGATTGAAACGGCAGGGCGTCGGATTGACCGTATTGCAGGTAGACGTGGCTTCTGGTTTCGAACGACATATGAAGAGAAGCAGGGATGGGCCTTTTCCGGAGTTGTTTTGCTGGCAAGCCGTCGTTATGACGTAGAAACGGCGGACGAACTCGACCTGTATGATCGCGAGCTGGAAGAGGTGGATCTACCTCTCGGTGAAGTGCTTGCCGGTGCCAGCAGGGTAGAGCTTCACGAGATGAAAGACTTTCGTGTGCATGCTGCCCGTTTCCATCTTCGCGAAGCCGAAATCTGCGATCGTCAGGAAAGCCTTCTTGTCTTTGAGCGTAAACGTGATGGACAGCTCTTTGTTACAGGCGGCTTTTCAGCCCGTCTTGAGAAAGAGAATTATCCCCTGAATGGAGCCCTGCTTGTGCGCAGTCGCGAATGCTCATGCTGCGCTGCTGATGAGAAGTTGCAGGCCATTTTTCCGGATCGCGCCGCTCCACGCATCATCGACTATTATATGGAGAACCTGGAAGCGCGTTGTGAGATCGATCCGCCTCTGCGTAAAACGGTGTTTCGGTCTGAGAATCGCATTGATCCAGAGTCCGGCGATCTCTTTCTGTTCTGGCAGGAACCCGATTGTCACTTTGAAGAAGAGACCGCGGAGGATGTGACCTTTCCCCTGAGCAGTTCTGTCAGGATTGTGCAGACCTATCGACATGATGTATTTGCTCGCATTCGCTTTGTAAATGGAAGGCTGCGAGTCGATCGATATCAGGATCGGAGCATCCCTCCTTCGCTGCGCGAGGCCTGGGAAAGATCTGATCCCCTGTAAGTCTTTCTGGCCGTTCGTCTGATCGTTACGGCTGTTGGGGAGTGGCAACGGTTAGACGATTGCGTCCCTCTGCTTTGCTTCTGTACAGGGCAGAATCCGCTTCGCGAATAAAGAAGGCCGCATCATGCGCTGTTTCGGGTATCAGGCTGACAATACCAATACTCATGGTTACCCAGGGGGAGATGCTGGATTTTTCATGGCGGATGCGCAGGTTTTCCGTACCGGCACGCAGTCGTTCGGCAAGCAGGACGGCCTGAAAGGCATCCGTTCCTGGCAGTATAATGGCAAACTCTTCGCCTCCGTAACGCGCCGGCAACTCTCCGGCACGACGGAATAGCTGTGTAAGGAGCTGGCCTATCCTGATCAGGCATTCATCGCCGGCCTGATGCCCGTACATATCGTTATAATTCTTAAAGAAATCCACATCGCAGAAGAGGAGAGAAAGAGGCCGCCTGTCTCTTCTGGCCCTTCGAAGCTCGGCCTCGAGGGTTTCATTGAAACGGCGCCGGTTTGCAATGCCCGTCAGTTCGTCTCGCGTGGCAAGGTCAATGAGCTGTGCATTGGCCTGCTGTAGCTCTCTGGTACGATCCTTTACACGCCGATCCAGCTCTATGTTCGCTGCATGCAGGGCACGCTGTGCCATCATGCGTTCGGTTGCGTCACGGGCCATAAAGAGCACCGTGTTCTCGGAAAGGGGGGACAGACGTGCTTCAAACCAGTATTCAATGTCATCTTTAACGATCGAATACTCAACCGTTAAAGGGTGCTGCAGGTGCAACGCCCTTTGAATGGAACTGCGAAAGAACTCCGCCTGTTCTGCGGGGAAAAAGTCGTCAAGGGACGTTGGCTGAGAATCTCCGGACGGTAGCCATCCGGACGATGTAGGCGCAATCTCTTCAAGCGTACCATCGTCGCGAATGACGAGGATGATATCGGTCATCGACGAAAAGAGTGTGCGCAGCTTTTCTTCAGAGCGTCGCAATGCTTCGGCAGCCTTACGTTGTTCGGTGATGTCTTCACCCAGACTGACGACGCCTGTAACCTCCTGTCCGTTTTCAATAAGCAGGGTATTGGACCATCGCAGTGATAGCGTTTCTCCGGACTTTGTGAGGATGGTATGTTCCAGTTTAGGCTTGATCTTGCCTGCCTGTAAGGCCTTTTGATAGGTAATGGTCAGTTCGGGCCTCTGTGGCACAAACATCTCATACCAGTTTCGTTCGATGATTTCCGCGCGGCTCCAGCCTGTTTTCTGTAAGAGGGTCTGGTTTGCATATACGATGTTACCCCGTTGATCCAGCACCACAGCTACAAGCGAAGTGCTTTCAAGGATCTGGCGGAACCTCCTTTGAGATTCTCCAACGGCCTCTTCAAGCAGCCTCCGCTGATGGATCTCAGCTTCCAGTTCCTTGGTGGAACGTTCCAGTGAGGCCGTTCTTTCGCGAACACGATCCTCCAGTTGCAACTGATAACGTTGCAGCTCTTTCTCTATCTGTTCCTGTTTTCTGTTTTTGTTTTCGAGAAGAATCGAAAGATGAACGGAATCTGCATAGCCAGCCATGGCCTGCTCTGCCAGCGGACGCAGGGCAAAGTCTGTTTTTTCGAGGCCGAGATAGGGAAGTGGCTCCTGGCGTTCCCTGTACTGCAAGCTCTTTTCTGCGGAGCAGAGTTGCGTAATGAGTGTGTCCTGCTCCACGTGGAGGTTGGGCCGCATAAGGGCCGATCCGTAGTCTGTGGGAACCTCGCAGCCTGCAATGCATTCCCTTATGGCGTCGACGGAGATGGTGCCGGCGGCTTCGGCCGCTTTCTTCCAGAACTGGATGGCAAGGCGCGCACCGTTTGCTGCAATGCTGAGTTCAGGATGGGTGCATAAGACAAAGATACTATCCTGATCGGATTTGACTGTTTTTCCGTTCAGGGATATAAAGCGTCTTTCGGGGTATGGATGATTGTCGATCACGCCTTGCAGCGCTACCATGTCGTTGCCGGTCAGCGTTGTGGCAATCAGGTCGGCTTGCATGTTCAAAGACTCGACGATGGCCTCTTTCCTGGCCTGAGGCTGCAGCTCCTGTGATATGTAGCATTCTCCGGCGAAGTAGATGCCTGCCTCTTCGGCCAGCAGCCGCAGCATACGTCCCAGCACCCTCTGGTAGATCATATCGGTGCCGAGATGAAAGATGCTTTTCTGGCCCGTGGAATGCATCCAGTTTATAAGCGGCACGAGCTGCTGGTTCAGGGTTAGGCCTGTGTACACAATCGAGGGTGAGGTTTCGAAGCCTTCGTGGGCAGCAGGAAAGAAAAGCAATGCTCCTGCATCTTCAAGCAGAGGACGAATGGACTTTCTTGAAACGGAGTCATAGGCACCCGAAAAGAACTGTATGCCCTGTCTGAGCAGATCAAGGGTTTGCCGGGTGAGGACTTCGGGCGAAGAACAGCTGTCCTGGATTACAGGCTGCAGCTCCAGTCCCAGAATGCCGCCTGCACTGTTGACCTCGTCGATTGCGGCCAGGGTGTGTTGCAGCACGACTCTTTCCGTCAACTCCATCGCGCCGCTTAAAGAATGCAATAGTGCTATGGGAATGGTCTTGCTCATAGACTTCTGGCCACGTGCCTGTTGCATGTTTTGCAGAGGATAAAGGCGGTGAAGGTTGCAGGGGCGAATAACAGGGAATCTCGCTCTGCAATACCAAAAAAGATTAAACCCTCTATGAGCATACGATTTTCAAGAACCAGGTCATTCTCTCCCTGTAAAAAAGAGCAAAGCCGGGGAAGCAACCGACGATTCGCGATATCTTTACCGTTCTGTCGTATTACTCTGACGTTACCGGCGAGCGAAAGGTTCGTTTTGGATTCCAGCCGTTCCGCACGAATTGGACGCATGAAACGAACGGGTGTCAAATGCTTTTTTCCCGTAGCCTGTAAAGAGACCTGCCCTGAACATAGCGTTCCGGCGATTTGAGTGGCCGATCTACGGGGCTGAATGTATAGTGTAATTATGTCTATGCACTTTGATTCTAAGGCACAAACCTGGGATGAGAATCCCGGTCGCGTGGCCATGGCAGAAAAGAATGTACAGGTCCTTGTTTCAAACCTCAGATTAGATTCGAATATGACATTGCTGGACTATGGGGCGGGAACCGGTCTCGTGTCGATGGCCCTTCATCCGCATGTTGGTTCTGTGATCGGCATGGAGCCCTCACAGGGAATGGCAGAACGCTTTCGCGAAAAGATCGCAGCCAATCACCTGAAAAACATTGAAGTCAGGGTTTTCGATCCTGCCGGGCCATCGCTGCCGGGCATTGCCGATCACAGCCTGGATGTCATTGTCTCTACCATGACCTTTCATCACGTTCCGGATATCAGGGCTGTTTTACGGGAGTTTCACCGGGCCTTGAAGCCGGGCGGTCAGATCGGTATCATTGATCTGGAAACCGAAGATGGCAGCTTTCATGACGATCCAGATGCTGGAGAGTTGCATCATGGCTTCTCCAGAGAAGAGCTGAGCAACGCTGCTGCCTCTGCGGGGTTTGACGATGTGACCGTAAAGCCAGCCTACATGCATACCAAAGAGAAAACAGGGCGGAGCTACCAGCTGCTTCTTTTACAGGCCCGGGCTGCCTGAGCCCTTCTGAGGCGGGTGGGGTGACTCACCGGCAAGATCGGCCAGGATAGGACAGTCAGGCCTTTCATCGCCATGGCAGTGATGGATCAGATGTTTCAGCGTTGTTGCCATGGCCTGCATCTCTGCAATCTTCTGTTCCAGCTCCTGCAGATGGGCCGTTGCAAGCCTCTTTACGTCCTGACTGGCCCGGCGACGATTCTGCCACAGGCCAAGCAGCTGCCTGATCCTTTCCAGTGAAAAGCCAAGGCTCCTGGCCCGTTTGATAAAGCGAAGGGTGTGCACGTCTTTTTCGTTATAAAGGCGATATCCGGAATCGCTGCGGTCTGGCTTGCGAATCAGTCCGATGGACTCGTAATGCCGGATCAGCTTTGCGCTGACGCCTGAAAGGGTGGCCACCCGTCCTATATTCAGGGCTGTATCGTGCAATCGCTCATCGACCTGCATCGGTTTTCTCCTGCATGCTTGCTGGCTTCCAGCGGCGCAGAAGCAGGGCATTGGTAACGACGCTTACGCTGGAAAGGGCCATCGCCGTACCTGCAAGGACCGGGCTCAGGTATCCAGCGGCAGCGAGGGGGATGCCGATGATGTTGTAGATGAAGGCCCAGAACAGTCCCTGTCTGATCTTCGCATAGGTTTTTCGCGAAAGCTCAATGGCATCGGGGATCAGCAGCGGGTTGCCATTCATCAGTGTAATGCCTGACGATGACATGGCAACATCGGTTCCGGTGGCCATGGCCATGCTGACATCGGCGGCGGCAAGGGCAGGTGCATCGTTAATGCCATCGCCAACCATGGCCACCACCTCGCCTCTGTTTCGACGTTCTTTTACAATCGTAGCCTTCTTCTCGGGCAAAACATCGGCAATGATTTCGTCCAGAGGCAGATCCTTCGCTATGCGTTCGGCGCTTGCCCGATTATCTCCGGTAAGCATAACGGTGTGGATTTTCAGTTTCTTCAGTTTCTGCAGCGTCTTTAAGGCCGTTGGTTTGATCGTATCGGCAAAGCCGAATGCGGCCAGTATGCTCTGCTGATTTGCATCGACAAGAAACGATACGGTGCGGCCTTCGCTGTTTAACGGATCGATTATCTCTCCGGTGGGCAAGGGTATGTGCATCTCTTCAAGCATGGTTGCACTGCCAAGCCGTAGAACGGCATCACCGACCTTGCCCTCGATGCCGCGACCCGGCAGGGCCCGCACCTCTGTCGCTTCGGTCACATCGATGCCGGCCTTCTCGGCGGCCTTTATGACAGCATGGGCAAGAGGATGCTCGCTGGTTTTCTGTAAGGCAGCGGCCAGCGCCAGCGAGGTCTGTTTATCCTGGGTGATGGGGATGAGATCGACCAGTTCGGGATGTCCACTGGTTAACGTTCCTGTTTTATCGAATAGAATCGTCTTGATTGCATGGGCGCGCTCCAGTGCTTCGGCGTCACGTATCAGGATGCCAAGACGGGCTCCAAGACCGGTGCCCACCATGATGGCCGTTGGCGTGGCAAGGCCGAGGGCACAGGGGCAGGCAATGACGAGGACGGCTACACCGTGAATCAGGGCCTGTTCCCAGTTTCCGGTGAAAAATCCCCATGAAAGGATCGTAAGAAAGGCGATGCCGAGTACAACGGGCACGAATACCTCGCTGATACGATCGACCAGACGCTGTATGGGAGCACGGCCTGCCTGAGCCGTCTCTACCAGACGGATGATGCGCGAAAGCATCGTTTCTGCACCGACGGCTGTCGTGCGTACAAGCAGCATGCCGCTTCCGTTTACCGATCCTCCAGAAACGGAATCCCCCTTTCGTTTTGCTACCGGTAATGATTCGCCGGTTAACATCGATTCGTCGATTTCGCTTTCTCCTTCTTCGATGACTCCGTCCACAGAAACCGTTTCGCCCGGTCTTACCATGACCACATCACCGCTTCTGATCTGCTCGACGGGGATCTCTACGAAATCGTTGCCCTTTTGAACGCGAGCCATGGCCGGACGTAGCTTCTGTAAGGCTCGAATGGCCTCTGTTGTGCGGTGCTTTGCCCGGCTTTCCAGAAACTTGCCGAGCAGTACAAGCGTGATCACAGCCGCGGAGCTTTCAAAGTACAGGCCTGCATGATGCTGGCCTGCCATTAGCAGATGGTAGAGAGAAAGCCCGAAGGCCGCCGATGTTCCCAGTGAAACAAGCAGATCCATGTTGCCGGATCTTGCGCGCAGGGCATGATAGGCCGCTCTGTAGAAGCGGGCTCCGAAGAGAAACTGAACGGGCGTGGCCAGTAGAAGCTGCCACCAGCCCGGAAGCATGGCAGAATAACCAAACGGCTCAACGAGCATCGGCAGAACAAGGGGAAGGGTGAACAGAATGGAGGCAGCAAGCGTTCGTTTTTCTTTTTGCAGCTTTTGTCCGGCTTCCTGTTGACGCTCTTCGTTTGCAGACTGGCTGTTCGCTGGAAGCTGTGCTGTATAACCCGCTTCTTCAACGGAGCGAATCAGGTCTGCAGTAGAAACAGCTCCGACCGGAAAGCGCACATGGGCCTGTTCTGTGGCCAGATTTACAGAGGCATCAAGAAGTCCCGGTACTTTCCGCAAAGCCTTTTCCACGCGAGAAACGCAGGAGGCGCAGGTCATGCCATCGATGTGCAAATCAAATTCTTCTATGGGAACGTCGTAGCCGCTTTCTGTTATGGCATCGATGGCCCTTTGCAGGGCACCAGGCTCTCGCAGCATCAGCTCTGCCTTTTCCGTTGCCAGGTTCACGGTAGCGTCTTCGACGCCGTCTGCCCTTGTCACGGCTCGCTGAACACGTCCGACGCAGGCAGCGCATGTCATGCCTTCAACAGGGATGGAGATCGGACTGGAAAGAGATATGGACTGTGAAGCGGGAATCGCTTTCGCCGTTTGTTCGTCAGTGTCGGTTGTCATATGTTTTGCCTGCAGGGCCGTTGTGGCCATAGCCTCTGTCAGTTTTGATGGCTACCGTCTAATGTAAACCTTCCCATGATGGTAAGGTCAAGCGCAAAGGCAGAAAAAATGAGCAGGTATGCGAGAAGCCAGGCCTCCCGTCGCATCGGTGCCGGGGGCAGGCGGCAAAGGCCTGTGTTTTTCGTGATTTTCTCTGTGCGCCACTTGACCTTCCCACGGTTGGAAGGTATAGACTGTGTTTGCAGACAGAAAAATCCGGTCTACAGGAGCGTGATAATGTACGAATACACCGTTGAAGGAATGAGCTGTAACCATTGTGTGATGGCTGTTAAGAAATCCGTGAATGCGGCCGATCCGGCTGCCAGGGTCGAGGTCGACCTGTCTACCCAGACCGTGAAGGTTGAATCGACGGCCGGAAAAGACGTGATTGCGGCCCGCATCGAAGAGGCCGGTTATCCCGTGCTTGCCGGGAAATAGGATGCCGGGATGCCTCCGGGCCGCTTGCCTTTGCTCGCGGCTTATTCGGGAACCGCCCCGGAACCCGTGCTCGAGCCTGAATGGCCGAAAAGAAACCCGTCCACGGCGCGATGAAACTGATCGCGATGACTGACATACGGAAAATGGCCAACCTGATGCAGCGTGATCCGTCTTGCCTCCGGATACGTCTGAGCGAGCATCTCTCGTAGTTGTTCGTTTACAAGTGGATCGTTATCCGAATCGACGATCAGCATCGGGATCGGCGGAGCTTTCGGTTGAAAAGGCTCTATGACGCAGAGGTAGCGGGCGTAAAGCTGCTCTCCGGTCATTTTTCCGGATGCAAGCGTCAGCAGATGAGCCCGCAAAAGAGGTGATTGCTGCGAGGCTGGCAGTACTCGATTCTCCAGGCCCGAGCGATAGATGCTGAAAACGACAGGTTCGGGCAAAAATCGGAGCGCCCAGCCTTGCATTCGGTTCTTTTCGGCGATCATGTTGTTGGGTGGAAAGGTGTTCAGAAGTGCGGCCCGTTCGAAGCGTTGCGGATATGTTGCCAGGAGATATTGCGTAAGGTAGCCTCCAAGCGATGTTCCCATAACGATGGTACGGTCGACATCTTCGGCGTCGAGTATGTCGATAATGCCCTGGCTCAGTTCCTGCAGGGTACGAGCAGCTGGATAGGTCGGCGCGATAACGGTGAAATGTTTTTCGTAATACTGGAACTGCTGCCACCAGAGATCGGCATCACCGCCCATGCCATGCAACAGTAGCAGTGCCGGTCCGTTACCGTGTATGCGGTAGGTCCAGACCAGGTCGTTTCGTCTGAGTTGCCTCACAGGCCTTTCGGCAAAAGCCCTGTATGCTGCTATGGTTTCGGGAGCAATATCCTGACTGAATTCCTCGAAGGTGGAATGCTTCGACGACGGAAGAAGATACAGGGCGGCGACGAAGACGGCAATAGCAGCGGCTGTGATATAGAGAAACCCTTTAAATCGCTTCATTATTTTGCTCTCCGTTACTTCTGATCTGGCAGAGGTAGAGTATTGTGTCTTCCATTTGCGGAATGGCTTTGATCAGGATTGAAAGAAGATGTCCAGTGCCTTCTTCTCGAAAAACAGCGGCTGTTGATCGGCGGGTACGTTCGAACGAAAGGCAATGGACGTCTCTGTAATGACGGCATACAGCCGTTCCAGCCTTTCCGTGCCGAAACGCCGGGCTTCTTCTGAAAGGCGTTTCAAGGCCTTCTTCTGTATAAAAGGATGACGGTTCTTCAGGCCGATGGCTGCAATGATCTCATCGGCGCTTAGATTCAAGCCCTTGCAGATGCGATAGCGTCTCAGTTCGTCGGTGCGGTTCAGCAGCTGCTTCAAAAGGGCAAGAAAGTTATCCTCGGGGGGATTGAACTTCATCATCTCCCTGGAAAAGGTATGCACATCGCCGCTAAAGCAGGCATCCACCAGGCGAAACATATCCCATCCTGCCTTTGGGAACAGAATGTCTCTTACTTCTTCCAGGGTTACGGCATGGTCTTTGCTGTGCATCTTCTGCAGACGAATCAGGGCATCCTGGACGGCTCCTTCGCGTGGGGGCACCCGTTCTCGTATTTCAAGCAGGGCCTCTTCCGTTAACTGCAGTCGCAACTGCATGGCAGATCGGCGAATGGCCTCTTCCATGTTTTCAGCATAGAGGTTCTTTGTATGGAGGTGAAGCAGCCGGTCGCCAAACAGCTTGAGCATGGCCTTTTCTGGTTGTCCCTCGTAGTACAGGGCAAGCAGGGTACGCTCTGGCAGATTGCTGAAGTTCCGCTGTTCGGCAGTGCGTCCTTTTGACAGCAGGTAGCGAAAGATGGATTCTGCATTCTTCACGATGAACAGACGGTAAGGGGAAAACAGGGGCAGATTAAAGATCTCATCGACAAGGATGGCTGCATCGTTCTGTTCTCCCGTGAGCAGGACGAGCTCTACGGTTTCATGCTTCAGCAGCTGGCTGCGAAGAAAATCCTCGGTATGATCGAAGACGGATGGGTCTGAACCCGAAACGAGGATGACCGGAGGTTGTCCGATATCGATCCCTTTGAGCTTTGCGAGCAACTCGTGGGAGTCCTTAACCTGCACATCCCCACGCTGAAACAAAGCCGCCTTCTCGCCAGCGATTTTTACTTTTCAGGAGGCTGCGCGACACTAATATGGAAGAACAAACCTGCGAGGAACCTGTTATGAAAAAAACCGGCGCAAAATTGATGGTGGACCTGATTCAGTCTCATGGCTTTGAGCTGGCCTTCGGATATCCCGGCGGTGCCATCCTGCCCTTTTACGATGAACTGTATCATTCTGGCTTTCGGCATATTCTCGTGCGTCATGAACAGGGTGCCTTGCATATGGCAGAAGGCTATGCCCGTGCCAGCGGGAAGCCGGGCCTGTGTATCGTTACCAGTGGGCCGGGTGCCACCAATGCCGTTACCGGCATAGCCGATGCCAAGATGGACTCCATCCCCGTGATGGTAATCTCGGGTCAGGTGGCTGCATCGGCCATTGGCAGCGATGCCTTTCAGGAGGCCGATATGTTCGGTATTACGATACCGATCACCAAATACAATGCCCTGGTAAAGGACGTGGACGAGCTGGCTGATACCTTTGAAGAGGCCTATGCCATGCTTACGGCCGGTCGCCCGGGGCCGGTATTGATCGATTTTCCAAAGGATGTGCAGACGACGGAAACGGCAAACGTTCGCGGCACGAACAAACTGAGCGAGCGGTTCCGTTCCTCTCCGGCCGTATCGGGTGACATCGAAGGCCTGGCGGCGGCCCTGAACCAGGCCAGACGTCCTCTGCTCTATATCGGAGGCGGAGCAATCAATGCAAAGGCTTCGCCCGAGATCCGCACGCTTGCAGAAAAAGGTATGGTTCCGTCCACCTGCACGCTGATGGCCCTCGGCGCCTTCCCTGGAACGCACATCCTGTCCCTGGGAATGCCGGGCATGCATGGAACGGCTGCCGCCAACAAGGCCATCCTGGAATGCGACTTTATTCTGTCTCTCGGCGCACGCTTTGATGATCGTGTGGCAGGCGTCCCTGGGGACTTTGCCCCCGATGCTGTGAGGGCTCACATCGATATCGATTCAGCGGAAATCAACAAGCGGGTGCCCGTTGACTACTATATTCACGGCGACCTGAAAGAGGCCCTGCAGGCCATCATCCCTTTTGTAGAGTCGAAGGACCGTTCGGACTGGGTCAATCACCTCGAAGAATACAAGAATCGTTATCCTCTTGAATTTGAGGATAGCGACGAGGTGATCAAGCCACAGCGTTTCCTGAAACGCTTTTACGAGAAGTCCGAAGGGAAGGCGATCGTTGCCACCGACGTGGGCCAGCACCAGATGTGGGCTGCACAGTACTACCTGTTTGACCAGCCAAACCGATGGCTGACATCGGGCGGGCTGGGCACGATGGGCTACGGCCTGCCTGCAGCCATCGGCGCGAAGTTTGCGAAACCCGACGATCTGGTTGTCTGTGTGACCGGCGATGGGTCGTATCAGATGTGTATTCAGGAGCTGGCCACGATTCGTCAGTACAACCTGGGCGTGAAGATCATTCTTCTGAACAATACCTTCCTCGGTATGGTGCGTCAGTGGCAGGAGCTTTTCTATGAAGAGCGTTTTTCGGAGTCGGAGTGGCAGTACAATCCGAACTTCGTAAAATTGGCCGAGGCCTATGACATTCCTGCGATGAGCATTGCCTCACCGGGCGACATTGATGCAGGCATTGACTTCCTGCTGGCGGATGACGGTCCGGCCTTCCTTGAGGTGGTCATCCCCGCGGACGAAAAGGTCTTCCCGATGATTCCGGCGGGTAAATCGCAACGCGATATGATCCAGTTTTCTGACATCTTCAAGGCGAAGCAAAAGGCCTGAATTATGTCGTTGAGCCGTTAAGCGGGGCTGATAGCCAGGATTCTGGAAGCGGCCCCGTCCGGCCTTGTGTTTTTTTCTTGCCTGGATGCCGGGATGCGTTCAGCCTTCCGTCATGCATTTCTACTGGCTTGCTCTTCCCGTTCTGCTGTTGCTGATCGTCTATTTTGTTTTTCCGGGGTTGCTGTACGGACTGGCCCTGTGGTTTGAGCGTTTTCGCGCAGGATGGAGCGAAGGTATCGTTGGCATAGAGAATCGTCCCGTTTACTATCTTGACTCGGGCAACAAAGCGAAATCAACCCTGCTTTTTGTGCACGGCTTTGCCGGTGATCGGGACAACTGGGGGCGTCTGGTCGCCCATCTGCCGCGCAGTTATCGAAGGGTGGCTCTCGATCTTCCGGGCTTTGGTTTAAGCCCTCTGGATAATCCCGAACAAGCCGTTCTGTCGAAGCAGGTGGAGCGTCTTCGTGCCTTTATCGACGAGCGTGGTCTTGGCCAGGTGCATCTGTTCGGATGCTCGATGGGTGGCCATCTCTCCATGCACTTTGCTGTAAAGTATCCCGAGAAGGTCCGTTCGCTCCTGCTCTTTGATCCCAGTGGCATAGAGGAAGGGCGGCATACGCAGCATTTTGAGCTGCTGGAAAAGGGGGTGAACAGCCTGGCCCCTTCCAACCATAAGGAATATGAGCGAATGCTATCGATGCTCTTTACGAGAAAGCCCTTTATTCCGGGGCCGTTAAAGCGGTATCTGGGGGAGCAGGCCATAGCCCATTCTGCGTTCTTTTTAGAGGCCTGGCAGGTTGTCTTTCATGACCGGTATGAACCGCTGGAGCCGATTCTTCCCGCCCTGGCTGCCCATAGAATACCGACACAGATCTACTGGGGCGAAGAGGATCGCATTATCGGTGTAGAATCGTTGCCTGTGCTGCTGAAGGCCCTGCCGCATGCGGAAAGCCAGCTCTATCAACACTGTGGTCACCTGCCTTTTCTCGAGCAACCGAAACGAACGGCACGATTGGTTACCGCCTTTCTCGAAAAGGTAGAAAAGGGCGCCTCTTAAAGGCGCTTAGAAGATGCCAAGCATCATCTGTACTTCTTCGCTGGCCATCTCGCGAGGATTCCACGGAGGAGAGAAAACGATCTCTACCTGGGCCTCTTCAACGCCTTCGACTCGCTTACAGGCATTGTGCACCTCTGTTTGCAGATAGGGGCCTGCCGGGCAGCCAATAGAGGTTAAGGTCATCACAATGTGGGCCTTTTTCGTTTCGTTATCGAAGCGGATGTCGTAGATCAGTCCCAGGTCTACAAGTGGAAGGCCAATTTCCGGATCAATGACGCCGTAGATCTCTTTCCAGAGCGCTTTTACCGTCGGATCATCGCCGTCATAGCGCGTGGCCGGATCGAAGGTTTCTTGTTGTGCGTCGCTCATTGTGTCAAGATAGCGACAATTGGGTTCCGGGGCAACTGAACCAATTTCTTGAAATTACGCAATAGCAATAAAAAAGCCCGCCTCTACAGGCGGGCTTTACCAGAAAATGGATCTGCCGATCAGAGCTTGATCAGAGGAGCGATGACCAGGGCCACAACACTCATCAGCTTGATCAGGATGTTGATGGACGGTCCCGAAGTATCCTTCAGGGGGTCACCCACCGTATCGCCGACGACGGCAGCCTTATGGGGCTCGGATCCTTTTTTGTAGATCTTGCCGTTGATTTCAACGCCTCCTTCGAACATCTTCTTGGCGTTGTCCCATGCACCACCGGCATTGGACTGGAAGATGGCCATCAGAACACCGGCAGCGGTTACACCGGCCAGGAGTCCACCCAGCGATTCAGGTCCAAAGATGAAGCCAACCACAACAGGGGCAACGATGGCCAGAAGACCGGGCAGAACCATCTCACGGATGGCAGCGGTGGTAGAGATCTCCACACATTTCGCATACTCTGCCTTTCCGTCAGCGGCATCGAAAACCTCGCGGTCCTTGCCTTTCATATCTGCCGGATCCTCATACTTCTGCATCACAGCAAGGGCTGCCTTCAGTTCGGGAATCTCATGGAACTGACGACGTACCTCGTTGATCATGTCCATAGCAGCACGACCCACGGCTCCCATAGCCAGCGAGGAGAAGAGGAAGGGCAGCATGGCGCCAACGAAAAGCCCGGCCATCACGTCGGGGTTTGCGACGTTGATGGATTTGATTCCTGCCTGGCTCATGAAGGCAGAGAACAGGGCAAGGGCTGTCAGTGCAGCCGAAGCGATGGCAAAACCTTTACCAATGGCAGCCGTTGTGTTTCCGACGGCGTCCAGTTTGTCAGTACGCTGACGGACTTCAGGCGGCTGTTCGGACATCTCGGCAATACCACCGGCATTGTCAGAGATCGGACCGTAGGCATCAACGGCCAGCTGAATACCGGTATTGGCAAGCATACCAAGGGCGGCGATGGCAATGCCATACAGTCCGGCAAAGTAGTAGGCTACCATGATGGCTGCGGCGATGATGAGGATCGGGATGGCAGTGGACTGCATACCGACGCCCAGGCCAGCGATGATGTTGGTAGCGGCGCCCGTAGAGGACTGCTTTACAATGTTCAGAACCGGCTTCTTACCCGTGCCTGTGTAATGCTCTGTAATGAAACCAACGGCAACACCGGCAATCAGGCCTGCAATGGTTGCCCAGAAGACGCCCATCGCTGTGAATACACGGGTTGTTCCGTCGAGGATTCCCTGGGCCTCCCATTGGTCGGGCAGCAGCCAATCGATGGCAAACCAGGCTCCAACGAGCATCAGTACAGCGGCTACGATTTCACCGACATTCAGGGCCATCTGAGGATTGCCCGTTTCGCCGACACGCACGAAGAAGGTACCGATGATGGAAACGACGATTCCGATCGCTGCCAGCGCAAGCGGAAGAAGAACAAGCGAAAGACCGCTTACAGAATCAAGGCCGGCCAGTTCTGTGACAAAAACGGCACCCAGTACCATCGAACCGAGGATCGATCCTACATAGGACTCAAAAAGGTCAGCGCCCATACCGGCCACGTCACCAACGTTATCGCCTACGTTATCGGCAATGGTAGCAGGGTTCAGCGGGTGGTCTTCAGGGATACCGGCTTCTACTTTACCGACCAGGTCGGCTCCAACGTCAGCAGCCTTGGTATAAATACCACCGCCTACACGAGCGAAAAGAGCGATCGAAGAAGCGCCCAGGGAAAAACCGGAGAGGACGTTCAGAACCCTGGACGTATTGTCTGCTCCGCCAAACCCAAAGAATTGCTCGTAAGCGAAAAAGAGCGATCCCAGTCCAAGGATGCCAAGCCCGACAACGCCCATACCCATAACGGAACCACCGGCAAAGGCGATGCGCAGGGCTGGAGCAAGCCCCGTACGGGCTGCATTGGTTGTGCGATAGTTTGCCTTGGTGGCCACCCGCATTCCGAGGAAGCCCGCCAGGCCAGAACACAGGGCACCAACGATGAAAGATACGGCTACGAGCCAGTGAGAGCTTTCCTGGTTTGCTGTGACTCCAAGCAGAATGGCTACTGCTACCACAAAGATAGACAGGATCTTGTATTCGGCTTTCAGGAACGCCATGGCTCCTTCGGCGATATAGGTGCCGATTTTCTGCATTTTCTCTCCGCCAGCGTCCTGACGGCCGATCCATGCAGTCTTCCAGAAGCTGTAAAGCAGTGCAAGAACACCGGCGCCCACAGCTGAATAGACAATTAACATGTGGTCTCTCCTTTTTTATTTGCTAACAATTACATGACCTGCATGCAGGTTCTACGGGCTGAATAATAAATAGAAAGCAATGCGCCAGGAACCGAGTCTGCTGTCAATTCGAAATTCTTTAAAATGTTTACTATCTCCGCTGCTGCTCGGCTGGATGATGGTGGTTTTGCCGGCCGATCTGGTTGCCGCGCCCACCGTCGAGGCCGCTGAGCGGGCCTTTCGAAAGGGGCGCCTCGAGGATGCACGGTTCTTGCTGGATCGTGTCAGGCCGGACAGCAAGACGGAAGCAAGAGCCCACCGTCTCCGGATCTTCCTGGCCCTGGCCTCGGGGCAAAGCAATCTCTTTGATCGGCTGTCCGCCCAGGGCAATCCTGATCCTGTTCTTGCCTATGTGATGGCCCTGCGGCGACTGTCGTTGCGGGATTTCGACGGGGCCTATGAGCTCTTTCCGGTGGTCTTGCGGGGACAGAGCGCTTCTGACCTGCGTCAGAGCCCTGGAGTCGCCACTGCTTTTCTGCCCTTGCCCTTTGCCTGCGGCACAGAGGCAGGATGGCAGGCCCTGCTATCGGACCGGCGCCGGATCATCCGTTTATATGATGGCAGCCTGGGGTCGCTGGAGCTGGCCGCCGTATACTTCCTCTGGCATAGCCGTACACAGAAGGCCTGGAAAGGGCTGTATTCGGGCAAAGAGCTGCCGTCTCCTGCTACGGATCTGACGTCATTCATTTTACAGCCGGACAAAGAGAAGCTGCTTCGCTGCACGGCCCTGATCCACCGGCACCGCCCGGAAAGTGCCCGAAACCAGTACCGCATCCTCTTTGATCTGCTCATGCACATCGACGACAGTCCTGCCAGTTACAGGCAGATCGCCCACCGGTATCTGAGTGATCCCGTTGCCGATGACGGATCGGCCGTGCTGGCCCTTGAGGCCCTGCATGCCCTGAGGGCCGGCCTGGACCGCCTGCCACCGCTTCAGGCCGTTCCTTCCTCACATCTAACCACAGCGGACCGAAAGGCCATCGAAGAACGGTTACTGCTGTACAGGCTGATGCAGCAGGCCTATGCCCGGCTGAACCGAAGCTCCCATGCCCACCAGCTTGCCGCCGTTGCCGCAGTGCTGGAGCGTTATATTTCGGGGAATCATGCCTTCCCGCTCAAGGAGCTGCGCGACCGAACGGGAGAAAACCTGCACCATCGAGAAAGCCTCGTGCTGCGCATGATGCTGTCAGCCGAAGACGAACAGAAGGAGCTTTATCGTCGACTTTCGAGCTACGATGACAGGCATCCCGAAGAACATCCCCTGATTTTTCGCAGGATTTACCGCTACCGTTGATTCCGGAGGCCTGTTTGCAGATGGGGTTCGGATTTTTCTTCCCCGCGCAGCCTGTTTCAGAAAAAAGGCTTCATTATGAGTGAAGCTCCTCTTTCGTTTACACCTCAGGAAACGGCCCGCATCGCACAGATGAACCGCAATCGCCAGAATGCAGGAGATCTGCGTGCGGACGATGCCGGCAAGACTGTCGTTGTCTGTGGCTGGGTTTTCCGCTACAGGGATCAGGGAGGGCTGGTTTTTGTCGATCTGCGGGATCGCAGCGGTGTTTTACAGCTCGTCTTCGACAAATCCGTTTTGAAAGAGGACTTCGAGGCTGCCACCGGGCTTCGCTACGAGTTTGTGATTGGAGTGGAGGGAACGCTGCGCAGGCGAGCTGCCGATGCGGTGAATCCCAAACTTTCAACCGGTGAGGTGGAGCTTCTTGTTAGCAATTTCATTATCCTGAACCGTTCGAGGCCTCTTCCTTTTCCGCTGGACGAATACTCGGATGTGGGCGAAGAAACGCGGCTGCGCTTTCGTTATCTGGACCTCCGGCGGGACGAGATGCGCGATGCAATGATCCTGCGCTCTCGCCTGAATCAGTCCATCCGCCGCCATCTCGAGGCCGACGGGTTTCTGGAAATCGAAACGCCTGTACTGAATAAATCCACTCCCGAAGGGGCCCGTGACTTTCTCGTGCCTGCGCGGCTATCACCGGGCAAGTTCTATGCACTGCCGCAGTCTCCTCAGCTGTTCAAGCAGATTCTGATGGTTGCCGGTTTCGAGAAGTATTTTCAGATTGTGAAGTGTTTTCGCGACGAAGACCTTCGTGCAGACCGCCAGCCGGAGTTTACCCAGCTCGATATGGAGATGAGCTTTGTAGACGAAGGCATTGTAACCGATGCCCTTGAGAAGATGTGGCGTTCGGTCATTCGTGAAGTCTTCGATGTGCAGCTGCCCGACGTATTCCCTCGCATGAGCTATTACGATGCCGTTGAAAACTACGGAACGGATCGTCCTGATTTGCGCTTTGAGATGAAGCTTGTTGACATTGCCGACATTGCAATGCGCAGCGAATTCCAGGTGTTCAAGGCTGCCGTTGAAAAAGGCGGTCGCGTGAAGGCACTGCGTGTGCCGGGTGGTGCCCAGCTTTCGCGCAAGGATATCGATGAACTGACGGAATGGGTGAAGCAGGACTTCAAGGCCGGTGGTCTTGCCTGGATGAAGCATGAGCAGGACGGCCTTAAATCCGTTGTATCGAAATTCTTCAGTGAAGATCTCTTAAAAGAGCTGGCAGAGAAAACCGGATCAAAGCCCGGAGACATCCTGTTCTTTGCCGGTGACAGGGCTCAGGTAGTTCATGATACCCTGGGCAACCTGCGTTTGCGGATGGCCAAACGGTTTAACCTGATTCCGGAAAACTCCTGGGCCATCGCCTGGATCGAAGGCTTTCCCCTTTTCGAGCGAGATGCAGAAACCGGTGAGTTGCATTCCGTGCATCACCCCTTTACAGCACCCCGCGACGAAGACATGGAGATCCTTCTCGATGATGAGCGCTTTAAAAAAGAAGGCGATAAGATTCTCTCCCGTGCCTACGACCTGGTGCTGAACGGGCTGGAGATTGGCGGTGGATCGATCCGTATCCATAACGTGGACACGCAGCTGGCAGTGCTTCGCCGTCTGGGAATCGATGAAGAAGAGGCTCGCGACAAATTCGGCTTTCTTCTGGATGCTCTTTCCTACGGTGCTCCTCCACATGGCGGTATTGCCTTTGGTATTGATCGTGTGCTGGCCATTCTGCTCGGTCGGGACAGTATTCGTGATGTAATGGCCTTCCCGAAAACACAGAAAGGCTTCTGTTTGATGTCACAGTCGCCTTCTTCGGTGGATATAAAGCAATTGCAGGAGCTGCGGATTCGTAGCATTCCGCTGAGCTGATTCGATCTGATGGAACCTGATGCAAAGCCAACCTCGGAAGGCCAGCCCCTTCTTGCCTGGAAAGAAAAGGCCCATCGCGTAGAGTATGATTGTGGCTGGTTCTCCGTGCACCGCCACGATCGGCAGTCGCAGCGCAGCGGAGTGGAACACGATTTCTATCTGATCGAAACCAGGGACTGGATCAACGTCATCCCTGTTCTGCCCGATGGCCGTATCGTCTTTGTAAAGCAGTACCGACAGGCTGCAGAGAGATTTGGATTGGAAGTGCCGGCCGGCATCATTGATGAAGGCGAGGATATGCTCGATGCCGGACGTCGTGAGCTGGCCGAAGAGACCGGCTATGGCAGTGGAACGTGGACCTTCCTGGGCAGCTTCTATTCCAATCCGGCCTTGATTCGCAATCAGGTGCATGTATATCTGGCAGAAGGTGTTGTTCCTGTAGGCGAACAGAAGCTCGATGCAGAAGAGGAAATCGATGTGCTGCTTCTTGATCGCGAGGCTGTGAAAAAGGCCGTCCTCGATGGATCCATTCATAATGCCGTGACGCTTGCCGTTTTGAATCGAGCCATGCTTCACGGTGTGCTGTAGCTATTTCGGTCGGTCGATCCATCCCCTTTGCAAGAAGAAATGATAGATGGCATAGACGACAAAGTATGCGCCGAGAACGTCGATGCTGTAATGCTCATGCGTTACAAAAAGAAAAACGACGGTGATCACGTGAAAGATCAGGAAGGGAACAAAAAGACCTGGTTCCTTTCGCGTGAGAAACGCCAGCAGGAACGTCGTTGCTGTATGGCCTGAAAAGAAAAGATCCTGGGTAAGATAAACGGCCGACATCCCCGATCCGCCCCAGAATACATCGACGGGAAACCACTGCCTGAGAAGCAACGAAGCGCTGATATCGTCCACGGTTAGCTGAAGCATGGCGGTGGGGCTGTGCTCTGCGACGCCGGCAGGGGGACCCAGCGATGTCAGTACGATAAAGATGCCTCTGGCCAGGCTAACGGCTGCCCCAACCTTCAGGTAGACCAGACAGAGGGCAGGCCTGAGCCAGGCAAGTAGCAGAATCCCGGCAAGCAGGGCCGGCAGCCAGAACTGCGAGTTGATCCAGTCATAGGAACGCTGCACCGGAACATGATCGAGGATGAGATCGGGTAGCGTTGGCCCTCTGCGTGTCTCTGCAAAAAGGGCCATGGTCTGCATGGCAATATAGGCCGTGTAATGCAACACGGCCCATCTCAAAAGAAGGCGCAACGAAACAGGGTTCATACTGTCATTGTTCTGCGGCTTCCCGATCCAGTAATGTCTGCAAAACGTCCTGAAGCTCATCCAGCAACTGCTGGTTTTTCTCGGCAAGTATGCGAAGCTCATCGGATTCGCGAGCCTGTTGCTGGACAGATGTATTGATATGCGATATGGTGTCGATGACTTCCTGAATCGAGCTCTTCTCGGCTTTTGTGGATTCAAGGATGCTCTGAGAAACGGCCGCTGCGGATTCCACGCCGCTGTGAATAGTCCGGTAGCCGTCCACAAACTGTTGCATGGCCTGGTTGATGCCCTGGATAAACCGATTAGCTTCTTCGATGTGATCGATCATCGAGCGTATTTTGGCGGAGCCTGATTTTACGACGCGCAGGCCCGTTTCGATCTCACCGGCATTACGATCGATCAGGTCGTTAATGCTCTGGGTGCTTTCGGCGGTACGCTGTGCCAGCTTGCTGATTTCCTGTGCAACAACGGCAAAGCCACGACCGGACTCTCCGGCACGTGCCGCTTCGATAGAGGCATTCAGGGAAAGCAGGCTGACCTGATCGGCGATTTCGTTGATGATGTCGACAATATCGAGCATTTCGCTGGAGCTTTCGCGCACGGCATCCATGGTTTGCATCATCGACTGGATGGACTGGCTACCCTCGTTGGCTCCATGAACGGCCTCGCCCATGGCCGCTCCTGTTTTCTGGATCTCATCGGTAATGCGATCACTGATTCCCTGCACTTCGTCGGTGGTTTTGCGGATTTCACGGAGGTGTTCGGTCTGTGCCGTGGTATTCTCACTGATTGCCTGGCTGGCCGTCAGGATGCTATCGAGTCCGGCGTTGATCTCTTCGACAGCTGCAGCCGTTTCGTTCGAAATGCCGGAAAGCGTGGAAGAGCTGTTTACAAGAGAGACGGTGTCGTTGCGCAGCAGCTGTGACACATCCATGGATTTCTTTACGATGCGATTCAGTTCAGCACTTACGGCATTCAGCCTGCGTACATGTTCCTGGTTTTTCAGGAAGTTCCTCTTGAATGTGAAGGCGTAATAAACGAGGATACTTGTTTCAAAAGCGACAAAGAAGGCATGCACCGTCACAATGTCCCAGCCGGTTCCGTAATTGAAAACGCGTATGGGAACGCCGAGGACGGCGATGTCGTACTGCTGACACAGGTTAAAGACGACATGATGAACGGCGGCCAGTCCAGCTCCGGTAACTATGGGCTTCCAGTCTCGATAGATTAAGAGAAAGGCCAGTGCACCGAAGATATGGAAGTGCATCTCTATGCTGCCCATCTGGACCTGGATAAAGAGAATGGAATAACTCAACAGGGTAAGGGCATTGAGATGTCGTAAGAAAGTGGTTCGCTTCAGCAACAGTCGTCCAAGCAGGGTGACCGATAGCAGGACAGCTGCGCCTGATAGGCCAACCCAGTAAGTATCATATCCATAGGGAACGACAAATGCAGCGAACGGAGCATGGGCAAGCAGCAGATAAAACAGGAATGTATCACCTTTCTGGCGTTCATTCTCGAGGGCATATTGAATGTCGTTGCTCTTCTGTGTCATTGGTTTTATTATTGAACACGCTGAAAATCGGAAAGCAGAGTTTCAGTATTCGGTGGGGTAAGATAGATTAACCCGATACGTCCATCAGGGCGTACCAGATAAAGCGTTGCAGAATGATGGCTGCCTTCGGCGAGCTCCCGGGGAATCAGAATGTGATAATCAGAGGCAATGTCCTGCACGGCTTTCTTACTTCCTGTTAGGGCGATAAAGTTCGGGCCAAACCCCTGGAATCGTTTTGATAGCTCTGCGGGGCTGCCATCAGCACTGATGAAAACGATTTTCGGAGCAGAGGCCTGGTCAAACTCTTGTTGCAAAAGCAAAAGCTCCCTCCACATGGAAGGACAGATGGTCGTACATGTGCTGAAGCCAAAAAACAGATAACGATAGCCGGGAATCTCAGAAAAACGAACGGTCTGCCCCTGAGCATCCGTTAGTTCAAAATCCGGTGCCTCGCGGTTTGAAGACAATCCATGCAGCCCCTGTGAAAAAGGCAGATACTGCTTGAAGGCAAGCAGTGCAGGAACCGAACCTGCCACAATGCTTCCGAGGACCAAAAATACAAGGAGGGATCGCAATGTTGAACGCATGACTGTAGGTGAAGAGGCAAAAACAAGCCGACGAACCAGTATACTGAGTTGACCGGCATGTCAATGCAAGATTTATTGGAACTGAACCCGGGTTATTTATAGCAGATTGATTAAAGCGTCCTATGGGACGGAGTCCAGACGTTTTAATCAATCTGCCGGTGTCCGGGAAGGCTGATAGGAGGAGCTATGATACAGAACAACTATTTTTCGGAGAATGAGGATCTTTCTCTACAGTTTGAGAAGATCGTTGAATGGAAGGACATTATCGACACGTATGAAAACGGTTTCGAAGATGCGAAATCCTATCAGAAAGATGGGGATGAGCGTCTGGCCATGGCGCCGTCCAGTCACCAGGAAGCCATCGACTATTATCGCACGATCCTCGAGTCTGCCGGTGAGATCGCCGGCAAGGAGATAGCGCCAAAGGCCCAGGTCATGGACCATAAGGGCCTGCAGTTTAACAATGGAAAGGTAACCTTCCCGGAAGAGATGGTGGCTGCCATGAATGCCGTGAAAGAGGCAGGCATCATGCCATACTCCATTACACGTCAGTACGGCGGCCTCGGTCTGCCTGTAACCGTGCAGGTTATGTTGAATGAAACCATCTCCCGTGCGGACGCAGCCTTTGCCATTGCCATGGGTTGTGTGAACCTCGGTGAAACCATCGAAAGCTTTGCCTCCGATGAGATGAAAGAGGAATGGGTTCCGAAGATGGCTGCAGGCGAGCTCTGGGGGGCGATGGCTCTGACCGAACCGAACTACGGTTCTGACCTGCAAAACGTCCGTACCCGGGCAGAAAAAGCCGAGGACGGAACATGGCGCATTACGGGAACCAAGCGCTTTATTACACATGGTTGTGGCTTTGATAAGGTGCCGGCAGTGATCCTGACCCTGGCCCGTACGGGAAGCCCGGAAAGCGGTGGTCGCGGACTGTCCTTCTTCCTGGTGAAAGGAGAGGACGTTGAGATTGCCGGCATCGAGAAGAAGATGGGTCTGCACATCTCGCCAACCTGTGAGGTGGTCTATGACAATACGCCTGCACTGTTGATCGGTGAAGAGGGCAAAGGTCTGGTTAAGTATGCCATGGGCATGATGAACGGTGCACGTCTTTCGATTGCCGCTCAGTCGATGGGGATTGCCAGCGCGGCTTACTATGAAGCAAAGAAATACGCCTCAGAACGTGTGCAGTTTGGAAAGACCATCGATCAGATTCCTGCCGTTGCAAAAATGCTCGACGGAATGGAGCGAGAGATTGCAGCCATGCGATGCCTGCTTCTGGAAGCAGCAACCAGTGTCGATATGTATCACTGGCGCAAGCATCGTCTGACACATTCTGGCATGGCCGATCGTGATGTCCGTCGTGATGAACAGGTCAAAAAATGGGAGAAACTGGCCGATCTCTTTACTCCGCTTTCCAAGTATTACACCTCTGAAATGGCCAACAGGATTGCCTTTGATGCCATCCAGATTCACGGTGGCTCTGGCTATACAGAAGAGTATGATGTTGCTCGCATCTATCGCGATGCCCGTATTACGAATATCTATGAAGGTACCACACAGCTTCAGGTAGTAGCCGCTATCGGTGGCGTGGTTTCCGGTATGACAGCAACCGGCCACCTGCGTAACTACATTCAAGAAATGACAGAAGAATTTGAGGTTTCGCCTCTGCTGAAGCGCAACGGTGAGGTCTTCGAAGAGGTTGTCCGTGCCTATCGAGAGATCGGCGAAGGCGAGCAAAAGGATGCCCTGGCATTTGAGGTGGTTGAATCGGCAGCCCGTTACCTGAACGGCCTTCTGCTGGAGCGTTCGGTAGAAAGACTGGTTAAGAAGGGAGAAAATGCAGATCGTCGCCGTCAGCTGGCAGAGGGTTACAACCGTGATTCGTATGCCATCCTGACGTCCAACCTGATCCGCGTGGCCGGTGAAAGCAGCGTTGACATACGAACCGGAGCTGCGGTCTAACCTATGAAACTGGCGGGATTTCAGATTGGTCGTCCCGTTATAGGCATTGCCCTCGGTTCCGGATCGGCTCGCGGCTGGGCGCACATAGGCGTCCTCAGGGCCCTGGAACAGGAGGGCATTCGCCCCAGGGTTGTGACCGGCACATCTGCCGGTGGTGTTGTGGCCGCATTCTATGCGGCCTCTGCACTTGATAAGCTTGAAGAATTCGTTCGAAACTATAAAGGCTTTGGTAAGACCATCGCCCACCTGGATTTCGGTCTTGGAAATGCAGGCATGATTACCGGAAAACGATGGCTTGCCAACTTTCTCGAAGCCTACCTGCCTGTACGTGACTTCCGGCAACTGTCGTTGCCTCTTGGAATGGTGGCAACAGACCTCGTATCAATGAAGGAAGTCCATATTACAAGCGGCCCCCTGATTCCGGCCATCCGGAGCACGGTTGCCGTGCCGGGATTTTTTACTCCACTTGAATACGGTAACATGATTCTGGCAGACGGTGGCATGTTGAATCCCGTTCCGGTGGATCTTGCGCGAGCGCTTGGAGCCGACATTGTCATTGCCGTCGATCTGAATGCATCCCTGCCAGGCGAGGTACCGGATTCTCTGGCAGACGTCGTACACCGATCCATTGATACGATGATGAACCGTGTACGGGAAACGAACATGAGGTATGCCAGACCCGAGATTGTGATTGAGCCAAACCTCAGCCATATCGGCTTTCTGGATTTTCATGAAGGTGAAACGGCCATCGCCGAGGGCTACAGAGCAGCCATCGAAGTGATCCCACAGATCAAACGCCAGCTGAGGAAGCCTATCCGGCGCATTCACTCTGTGATGCCGCGCGAAGACGTGCTGCACCGCGAAATCGGTAGCTGGAAGCATCCCTGACGAAAAGGCTTTTCCTGGCTCTTGTATACGGGCGGGGTTGAATGGCAGGCCTGCACAGAAGACCCGGACCAGAATCGATCTGCGAAAACGAAGGAAAGGACAAAAAAGGAAGGGAAATTCGGGCTGACTGGATTCGAACCAGCGACCACACGCCCCCCAGACGTGTGCGCTACCACTGCGCTACAGCCCGTATGAGGGCCAGACTCAGGTTGTATGGAACGGTGTCAAGGAGAAGCTGCCTTTAGATCTTTCTGATGATCTCCTCAAGCAATGCCTGTCTTTTTCTGTCAGAGAGTAACGTGGCCAGGGCCTTTACGTCGTCCGGTTTGCGCAGATCCACACGCAGCTGTACATAGCCCGATTCGAGATCGCCCGGAAGCTCCACTGCTACGTTTTTCGGCAGCTGTAGCTCATGCCGCAGGCCAAAGAGCTCCTGTCGCAGGGCCGCATATTGTGGGTAACGACGTCTGTGCACGAGGTTGCGCAGCTCCTGAGCCGGAAAAACCGAGGATCGGGCCTGCCAGTTCTCGGCAAAGTCCGTGCATTCCTGCAGACATAGCTTTCGGGCTTCCGGATTCAGGTCATAGTAGTCCGTGATGATCTCCCGGATCAGGTTCTTCTTGATGCGTCGAAGCTCGAAGATATGCAGCCATGCCTTCTGCTCCTGTTCGTGAAAGCGATTCCACAGTCGCAGCGTATTGAGGGGAAGGTCGTAGCGGCGATTCATTTCTGCTGCAGAGGCACCGAGTTCCGACATCTCTTTCCAGTCTGCCAGGGATCTGTGGTGTTCGGCCAGGCCAAAGGCCTGCATAAGCCCTGCCGGCGTTCTGTTTGGATGATGCATGCGCCACCAGCGGGCTGCATCGACGATGGACATCCTGTAAAGCGACAGTATAAGCTTCCAGACGGCCGGATCGGCAAAGTCCTCGCATTCCATCATCGCAGCGGGTAGCTGCCCTCGGCCACAGAGAAGGAATACGGTCTTCGTTTCATCACGAAAAAGGAACGAAGGCTTCTGCATTTCTTCAGGCAGAACAGGCAGTGTGGCGGAATGGTTCAGGGAGGGAAGGTCCGATACCCAGCGCATGCGTCATGTTTCCTGGATGACGCAGGGAAAGAAGTGTTTTCTCATGCAGGTATGGATGATAGCTCAAGGCCTGCCGTGCTCTGTCTGGGGGCTGGCTTTACTACCACCTACCTGGCCCGGCATTTTGAGGCCGATGTTCGCTTTTTGTCGCGAGACCTGCCCGATGACCTGCAGGCACTGGAGGACGGCTTTGAACCACAGATCATCGTCGACTCCATTCCACCCGTCCAGCAGGGCCGGCTTTTGAATCCCCTGTACAGGGAGCGATGGCAGGGCTTTAACCGTGCCGTGCTGATTCATCTCAGTTCTACGTCTGTGTATGATCGTGAAACCACGCTGATAAACGAAGAAACGCCCCCGGTCCCTGCTGATGCCAGAGGGCAGGGTAGACTTGACCTCGAAGAGGCCATACTGGCTGTCCGTGCCGATGCCGTTATCTTTCGATGTGGTGGCATATACGGGCCAGGACGCTGTCTGCCCTTATCGATAGCAAACGGACAGACGGCACATGTTCCAGGCGATAATCGCTATGTTTCGCGCATCCATGTGCAGGACCTGTGCCGTCTGATACTTGTCGTGGGGCGCCGGCTTTATGAGGCCCGGGGGGATTCACTGCCTTCTCTGTTCCCGGGCTATGGCAGGCGGAATCTGCTGCTTGCCGTCGATCCCACTCCTTCAGCTACGGCAGACACGCTTGCCTTTATCCATAAGACGTGGGGACTGTCCGTACCCCATGTGGATGGTCCTGTTGTGGGGCGCCGGCTGCAATCCCTCTATGCTTCGAGGCTCGGTCCGTTTGACTTCCCTGATTATCGTAGCGGCTTTTTGCACTGCATGCAGGGTCAGCGATTCGGTGCCCTGTAAGAGGTGGAAACGGTCGTTGTAATGCCTCCACGCACATTATAAACGGCACGTACATCAAGCAGGCGTGGCCGGCAGGCACGAACAACGTCCTCGCATATGCGGTTTACAACGTTTTCGTGAAAGATGCCGATATTGCGATAGGCAAAGAAGTATTCTTTCAGGCTTTTCAGCTCCAGGCAGTGTTGGTCTGGAACGTAGCTCAGATAGACGACGCCGAAATCGGGAAGGCCTGTTTTCGGGCAGATGGCGGTGAATTCAGGAAATTCCAGTTCGATGCGGTATTCGCGATCGCTGTAGATGTTTTGAAAGACCTCAATGTCGGGTAGAACCAGGTCCCTGATATGGTCCTGTTTGCCGTCGTAGGTTTCGGAAAGATGGACGTCCATAGAGGCCGATTTTTTGCAATACAGAGGGATGGCCAGCGAGAAGTTTGTGGCAGAACACATCCGGAGCGTTTCCACTCCGGATGTAGCCCGCTTGAATGTTAGACGGCAGTCGGTCCCTGGTCGTTTCCTTTGTCCTGGGCCTTGCCGGATTTGGTAAGCTCGTCAACCTTTGCCTGGATGGCTTTGCTGAGCTCCTCTACCTTGCCTTTGACCTGATCCAGCTGATCTTTGGGCACAATCTTTTCGATTTCGGCGGAGGCCTTCGCATACAGGTCCTGCAGCTGCTTCAGCGATTCGCCATAGGTGCTGCTTGCTTTGTTGTTCAATTCAGCGGCCTGTTTTACGATATCGTCGAGAATCTTGCGAAGCTTTTCAGCGGACTCGCTGTTGTCTGCAGCACCTTTTGTTTTCAGCTCTTCGAACGTTTTCTGTACGTCAGCTACGGCAGATGCGATTGATCCTTCGCCTGCGCGAAAAAGCGCAATACCAGCATTCAGTATGTCGTGAAGAATCTTTTCTACTTTTTCCATGGTTTCCTTCCTTAAGGTTGATTTGGTTTTTGAAAAAATGTTACCATTCTTTTTTCAGTTTTCCGGCCGGGCCGGGTTGTGCGGTGCACAAAACTATAATGTGCACTGCATCATAGCGGTCAAACCTTTTTTTGTTCTGTTTTCTCCCTCGATCATTTTTTCTTGCAACGTGTTGCTGGATTGCTTGCGTCCAGGGCTACCCGGGCGTTCCATTGCGCTACCGGTACAGAAACCATGCCTGCAGCTGAGAAAAGACTCCCTCTTTATCTATTTGTCATCACAATGATCCTTCTGTCTTCCTGTTCCCTGCGTTTGCGTCATCCAGAAGGGCCTCCGATGCACTCCCCCGAGGGGCTCTGGTTCTACCAGGATGATACGGACGTGAACGTGCTGCGTATTGCCTGCAGCGACCGGTGCTGGTTTCGGGATGTGTATCTCAGTTATCGTGAACTGCCACTGTCGGGTATTACCGTCTTTCAGACGGTGCGCAGTGGCTACGTGCAGACATCTGCGTCCGAGGTGCTTCTTGTACAGACAGAGTTTCGCAGTGATCGTATCAACTGGACAGATCCCATCGAACCGGAGGTGGTCGTTGACAGGGTTGTGTATGGCGAGAAGAAATACCGGCTTCTTCTGTGGCAAAGCAAGGACGAGCTTTACGATGATGTGGTCTGGCGCAGACAGTGCCGATCCGATTGTAGCTCTCCCCTTGCCCTGATTGTTTCGCTTCCGGGGTCTGATCGAAAGATGCTCGTTTCACCGGATGCCACGGCTATAGACGGGCCGCTGTCCCTGCCATCCGGTCTTCGTCCCCCCTATAAGAAAGGCATGTTTACTCTGTTGCAAACAGACCACGGTGATGGTAGCCTTGCCCTTCGGACGGCCGGACAGGTCGATCTGGGACTGGCCTATGAAAGCCTGATCTCCTTAAACCCCGGCACCCAGGCCATTCAGCTTTCAAAAAGACGGCGCGATGCGGAAAGCCTGGAAAAGCAAAGGCGACGGGAAGAGATTCGCCGTCGCCTGCGGGCCGGTGAGCCCGTTTCCAGGGAAGAGATGCTGGAAGTGCTCGAGCCGGATTCCTGAACTAAACCTCGGGCAGCTCGGCACGTAGACAGAGACAGAGCAGGGCCATACGCACATCGACACCGTAGGCTGCCTGTCTGAAATAGGCAGCATTGGGCATCTCGTCCACATCGGTGGAAAGCTCGTTTACACGTGGCAGCGGATGCAGAAGCAATGTGGGTCTCCGCGAGGCCTGCACAAAGGCACGGTTTACGATAAAGCTATCTTTCAGGCGGTCGTAGTCGGCCCGATCTGTGAAGCGCTCTTCCTGGATGCGCGTAATATATGCTACGTCGCAGTCCCACATGGCCTTCAGGTCTTCTGTTTCTTCAAAGGCAATGTTCATGGAGCGCAGCTCCTTTCTGTAGGATTCAGGAAGGGCCAGGTCTACGGGAGAGATAAAGACGAACTCCATTTCATAATGGGTAAGCAGCTTTACAAGGCTGTGAATCGTGCGCCCGAACTTCAGATCACCGATAAAGGCGATGCGCTTCTTATCGGGTATCCCCCGTTCCCTTACGATGGTGTACAGGTCGAGCAAGGCCTGGGTGGGATGCTGTCCGGCTCCATCACCTGCATTGATGATGGGGATGTTTACGGCTCCGGCTGCAATGCGGCTTGAGCCTTCCACGGGATGGCGGATGACGGCAATGTCGGCGTAGGCCTCCACCATCTTCATCGTATCGTACAGTGTTTCGCCCTTGCTGATCGAGGAGAATTGAAAGCCCACGGTCGTGATGACACGTCCACCCAGGCGATTCATCGCCGCTTCAAAGCTCAGTCGCGTCCGGGTGGAGGATTCGAAAAAAAGGGAAGCCATCAGCTTCCCTTCCAGTATTCCAAAAAGACGATTCTGCTCTTTCAGCTTCACGATATGGTCTGTGGCCTGGAGGATGGTATCTAAATCCTCACGATCGAACTGGTGCGAGTCGATGATGTTGGTGTGGGGAAAGTCAAAGCGCTTCATTTCTGGAAGGACAGGGAAAGCAAAGGGAAGGGCCAGAAAAGGCTTTTTTTCTCGCCGAGTATGGGATTCTGGAGAAAAAAACTGCTGGCCATTGCCGTGACCGGCTCATCCGTGCTGGCCGAAGGTGAGCCGATCGAACTGCCTCCCATGCCTGTTCTGAACGAGGTGCGGGCCTCGGATGTCATCCAGCCCTATGAGGTGTATGACAGGCGGTTCTGCTTTCTAACACCCGATCCCTTTCTCTGCAAGGAGTGCCTGCGCCAGGACATGCAGTTTGTGCGACTGTTACGCTTTCAGGAAGATGGTTCACTGGAACGGATCTATGGCTGTTTGCCTTATCGCCGCCCCTATGTTCAGTAAGACTGCCACTTCTGCAAATGGGGAGGAAGCCCTTCTCTGTCACCGGGAGCAGGACTGTCGAGGATGCTCATCGGGTCTTTCGGTGCCGGTCCGCCTTCGCGTGGTAGGCCGGATACCCTGGGCACATCGCTCTGTCGCATAACCTCTTCGCCACAGGGGCCTCCAGGAGCGATGCAGATCTTCCATTGACCGGTGCGAACGTCTTCTGTATAGGTGCCACTCTGGTAGAAGGATCCGTCCTGAAAATAATACACCCAGGGGCCGTGGGCCAGTCCACCTACATAGTGGCCTTTAAAAAACACATTGCCGGATTCGTAATATTCGGTCCAGGGGCCGTTCTTGATGCCGCCTGTGTAGGTGCCTTCGGATTTTTTGCGGCCACTTTCGTAGTAGATAATCCAGGTGCCATGTCGAGTATTGTTGCGGTATTCGCCCTCGGCCTGCAGTTTCCCCGATCGGTAATAGAGCTTCCATGGGCCCGTCATGCGTCCGGCACTGTAGCTGCCTTCTGCCCTTTTGTTGCCGTTGGCATAGAAAAACACCCAGTGTCCTTCTCGTTTCCCCTTGTGTAGCCTGCCTTCTGCCTTTTTCGTTCCGTTTGCATACCAGACGGTTTGATGATCCTCGGACTCGAGCACCCATACCTTATGGGCGGCTACGTAGCGAGCGTCTTCTGGCAGGCTTGCAGGTCGGTTCTGGTTGGCAGAAAGGGCACCGGCCAGCAGTAGAAATAATAACAGGAAAAGAATCCTTCGCATAACGTCCTCTTGTTCTGACGATCGGTTTATTTAATCAAATGCTGTAGATATAGAAAGACATTTTTGTCAGATCCAGCAACCGACGCCTGCCTGGAAATCTGCTTGCACAGCATATGGTCGGTGGATACAGCTTCCCACGGAGCTGTTCATGACGATTTTATGGGAACCACAACAGATAGAACAAACAAATATGTATCGCTTTATGCAGCATGTGGGGGAAGAGGCGGAGCTTCATGACTGGCCTTCGCTGTACCGCTGGTCTGTAGAGCATACCGATCGCTTCTGGCATCGCTTCCTCGATTTTAGCGGCCTTCTCTACGAAGGCAGTGCAGACCCTGCCATTGAGCCGGCGCAGAATTTCCAGGATACGCGTTTTTTTCCTTCGGTGCGCATCAACATGGCCGAGAACCTGCTCCGTCCTGCTATGCGCGACCGTGCAGAGGGCCGGGAGCAGACCGTTCGCATGCTGTTCTACAGAGAGGACGGGCTTCGCCGCGAGCTGACCGCAGCACAGATCCTGGAAACGGTGAGCAGGCTGCAGCAGGCCATGAAGGCTGCCGGTGTCCAGCCAGGTGACCGTATTGCCACCTATCTTCCGAACATTCCCGAAACGATGCTGATTATGATGGCGGCCCTGTCGATTGGCGCCACGTTCTCAAGCAGTGCTCCGGACTTTGCGGCAAGGGCTGTGCTGGATCGCTTCCAGCAGATCCGGCCAAAGCTGCTTTTTGCCACGGATGCCGTCCTTTACAGAGGCCGTGTCATCGATAAACGAGCGGACCTTCAGCAGATCCAGGACGGACTGCCCGATCTGCAGCAAACCATTGTCCTGCCTTTTGATGGCTCAGAGGGGGCTGGCTCGCTGCCTCATTTTCTTGCACAGTTCGAAGGGGACGTGCCGGAGTTCAAGCGTCTGCCCTTTTCGCATCCGGTGTATATCATGTATTCGTCGGGTACGACCGGACTGCCGAAATGCATGGTGCAGGGCCCGGGCGTTCTTCTGAATCATCTAAAAGAGCTGCTTCTTCATACGGATGTAAAGCCAGGAGAGCGGATCTTCTACTTTACGACGTGCGGCTGGATGATGTGGAACTGGCTGGCCTCATCTCTGGCCGCTGATGCAACGCCTGTGCTCTATGATGGCCATCCCTTTACGCCCGATGCCAGGGTCCTCTGGAACATGGCAGCGGAAGCCCGTGTGAATGTCTTTGGAACCAGTGCTGGCTATCTGTCTGCCCTGGAGCGTTCCGATACCGATCTAACGGGTATCGATCTGTCGTCGGTGCGAAGCATCCTTTCCACCGGATCGCCTCTTCTGCCCGAGCAGTTCGACTTTGTGTACCGGCATATCAAATCGGATGTGCAGCTTTGCTCGATCAGCGGCGGCACAGACCTGAATGGCTGTTTTGTGCTCGGCAATCCATTGTTACCGGTGCACCGGGGGGAAATCCAATCTGCCGGCCTTGCCATGGACGTGGATGTGCTGAACGAGGAGGGGGAGTCGAATCCTCCCGGTAAAGAGGGGGAGCTCGTATGCAAAAGGCCCTTTGTTTCGCAGCCGCTTTTCTTCTGGAATGACGAGGATGGCAGTCGCTACCAATCGGCCTACTTCGATGCCTTCCCGGGCATGTGGTGCCACGGGGACTTTATTATCCGCACCGAAAACGGCGGCTTTCGTATCCAGGGAAGATCGGATGCTACATTGAACCCCGGGGGGGTGAGGATTGGCACGGCCGATCTTTACCGTGTGGTCGATGGCATTCCGGAGATTGCCGACAGCCTGGTCATCGGCCCTACGCTGCAGGGAGAGGTAAAGGTCATCCTCTTTGTTACGCTGCGAGGCGCGCACACCCTGAATGAGCAGCTCTGTGCGAAGATCAGGGCAGAGCTGAAACAGAAGGCTTCGCCACGCCACGTGCCTGATCTGATTTTTGCCGTGACAGAGATTCCCTATACAAGAAATATGAAGAAGGTAGAGATCGCCGTTCGGAATATCTTTGAAGGCAGGCCTGTTACCAATCGAGAATCTCTGGCCAATGCCGAATGTCTGGAAGAATACGAGCAACTTGCACGGACTTTACCTGTTGCAAAGGGCTGATTCCGGGTGAACATCGATGTCTGTATGCAGTCTAAGTGAACAGGTAAGGCCTGTTTGCCGTTTGCCCAATGCCCTTTACCTGATGAGGAAAAACAATGAAATGGAAATACATCAAGCCCATCATCCTGTCTTTGCTGGTCGTTGCCTTCCCCGTTCAGGCAGCACCGGCAAACCTGGCCCTCGTTGTCTTTAAAAAAGGCAATGTGTCGGTTCTCAGACAGGGTAAGGCAAAGCCAGCCCGTATTCGCGATCTCATCCAGAAAGAGGATGAGATTCGAACAGGGCCTGGCAGCGAGGTAAGCCTGCAGCTATCTACAGGCGTTCTCGTAAAGGTCTCTGCGAATACGTCGTTGAAGGTTGTGGACATTGCTCGCAGCGAGAAAGAGATCGGGCTGGCACTGCGCCTGGAAAAGGGAACCCTTCTTGGCAAAGCATCGAAAGAGTCCGGCCGCAAGCTTCATATGACCGTACAGTCGCCTACGGCCGTGGCCAGTGTACGGGGCACGGAGTTTATCGTGGATGTGACAGAAGAACAATCCACCGTTCTTGTCGACGAAGGCGTTGTGAACGTCAGCGATCCGGCCGGCAAACGCAGCGTGGACTGCGAGGCAGGCAACAAGGTTGTATCGGATGGCAAGGAGCTTATCGAAGGCATTATGGATGGCTATGAAAAACAGCGCTTTGCCATCTTCGAGCGATTTGAAAAAGAAAAGATGAAGAACTTCGAGGCCGTTGTTGAGCAGATCCGACGCAATCGAGAGCTGATCGAACAGCAGAGGCAGAAACTCCCCTGACCGATGAGGGCTCTGTGCATGCAGAGCCCTGCAAAATCTTCTGGCAGTAATAACAGCATAGTGGAAAATGTTCCGTTCTTAAAACGCAGGCCTTGCGTATAGATAACAAAAAAAGGCCTCTGTGCTGGAGGGTTTCATGCAGAAAAAAAGTTTCCTGGACTACATCGGTCTGGGGGATCTGAAAAGACACGGCTGGCGCGGCATCCTTGCTTTCTGGATGCTTTCTGCCATCGCTTTCTTCCTGTTCGCCGACCAGAATCTCATTGCTCCCAATCTTCAAAACATCGGTCGTTCCTTTGGCTTTACCACGGATCAGGACATAGACTGGTATCTTGGCGGACTGATTCCAATCCTCTTTTTTATCCTGGGCGGTGCGGTATCGCTCAGCATGGGCTATCTTTCTCAGCAGTATTCGCGCAAGCATCTCCTTCTGTTTACGCTGTTGCTGGGCGAAGGCACCTGTTTGCTTTCCGGATTTGCAAGGACCTATACCGAATTCACGATCCTTCGGACGCTGACGGGCTTCGGCCTCGGTGGTGTCTTTCCGCTTCTTTTCTCGTTGCTCGGTGACTATTTTACAAGCGAACGTCGTACGGTGGCCGCCGGTTATCTGTCCCTGGCCATCGGCCTGGGGATTGGCGTGGGCCAGCTCGTTGGAGGCAATCTCGGACAGGCCGATCCCGTCGATGGCTGGCGCACCAGCTTTGTCGTTGTGGCCGCTCCATCGTTCCTGTTCGCCCTGGTTTACTGGCTGTTCTGTTCCGAGCCTGTGCGCGGCGGCGCAGAGAAGGAACTGGAAGGAGTGGCCGAGGGGCTGTCCCTGGATGTACACCGCTTTACGATGGAAGATTTTCGTGCCGTCTTTCGCAACCGAACCAATCTGGGCATCTTCTTGCAGGGCATTCCTGGAACCGTACCCTGGGGCGTGTTCTTTACGTTCTTGATGGATTACTATGAGAGGCAGTACGGGATGCAGAAGGACGAGGCTGCCGGTCTGGTTACCCTGGCCGCCGTTGGCGTACTGATCGGTACCTTCTTTGGGGGCATCATCGGGCAGTGGTTGTATAACATGAACAAGAAGTGGCAGCCCATCTTCTGTGGCATCACTACGTTTCTCGGTGTCTTTCCTGCCCTGTACCTGTTGCAGGCCGATGCTATCATAGATACGCCGCTTTTTATCGTGTTGAATGTCGGAACGGGTATCCTCGTAAGCCTTACCGGCTCCAATGTACGGGCAATTCTCATCAACACCAATGCGCCGCGAGACCGAAGCGCCGTCTTTGCCGTCTATAACCTGACCGATGACCTCGGTCGAGGCCTTGGACCGGCCATCAGTGCCCTCTTTTTGCAGTTGATTCCGGACCGCACGCTTGCCCTTTCTACGTCGATCCTGTTCTGGATTCCCTGCGCTTTGATCTGGATCTACATTACGATCCATTTCGAAAAAGACGAACAGAAGGTGCACAGCGAGCTGGAGGAGCTGGCCTCGACGGTCAAATCCTGAACTCGTTGACACAGGAATCCTCGCAGAGGACAGGGGATAAGGCGCAATCGATCCGGGGAAGTTCTGGACTCTTTCCGAAAAGCGCCTTATTTCAGGTCCAGGAGGATGACCATGCAGACAATTACCGAAGAGACCGTGGCATCGTTCCGACCGTATGTGGACGATCTCACGGCCGGTGCAAGGCAAGCCTTCCGCCACATTCGCCAGGCCGATGGTGCCACCCGGAATGCCATTTTACTGAAGCTGGCAGAGCTGCTGGAAACCGAAGAACGACAGAAGGATATTCTTACAGCCAATGCCGTTGATCTGGAGGCTGCTGCATCCTCCGGCATGTCGTCGGCTATGAAGGATCGTCTGCGCCTTGATGTTTCGCGTATCCTCGGTATGGCAAAAGCGGTGCGCGAGATTGCTGCCTTTGCCGATCCCCTTGGCGAGGTCGTTCGCGGGCAGACGCTTGTCAGTGGCGTGCAGATGATTCAGAAGCGTGTGCCGCTTGGCGTTGTCTTTACCGTCTATGAATCGCGACCGAACGTTACCGTCGATGTAGGGGCGCTGTGCATCAAAAGCGGAAATGCTGCCATTCTACGAGGAGGCAAAGAGGCCTTCCATTCCAACGTAGCGCTGTACCGTATCTTTGCCGAGGCCATTGAGATGTGTGGCCTGCCCCAGGGCGTTCTGCAACTGGTACAGGAAACCGATCGAGCCTGCATGCTTGCTCTGCTTGAGCGCGACGATCGCATTGATCTCGTTGTTCCGCGCGGTGGTGAAGGCCTGATCCGCTTTGTTTCACAGAATACACGCATCCCCGTTGTAAAACATGATAAGGGCGTTTGCAATATGTTCGTCGATGAAAGTGCCGATCTGGAACAGGCCCTCGAGGTGGTGGCCAATGCCAAGTTGCAGCGTCCTTCCGTTTGTAATGCCATTGAAAACCTGCTTGTGCATTCGCAATTCCCGCATACGGAACGGCTGCTTGCCGGCCTGACAGAGCGCGGAACGCGGCTGCTTGGCTGTGAGCGCAGCCAGGCCATCTATCCGTCTATAGAAAGGATTACCGATCCTGATGAGGAGTATGCCACCGAGTATCTGGACGAAAGGCTGTCGGTGAAGATCGTCGATTCTCTGGACGAGGCCGTTGATTTCATCTATCGCTACGGCAGCGGGCATTCTGAGGCCATTCTGACGCGAAGCCTTGAATCTGCGCGAACGTTTGAGCGGATGGTGGATTCTGCCGCCGTCTTTGTGAACTGCTCCACCCGCTTTCATGATGGCGGACAGATGGGCATGGGAGCAGAGGTGGGCATCTCAACGGGCCGGCTGCATGTACGGGGTCCTATGGGAGTGCGCGATCTTACCACCACAACCTATGTGATGTCCGGTGAGGGGCAGATTCGGCAGTAATGGCCGTGATGCAATGAAAGAAATGTTTCGTCCACTATTGCGTTTCTGGCAGGGAGGCGATGATCTGGAAATGCCCCTCCCTGCAGGGCGCATGATCTTTGGTGGATCGTTTAATCCCGCGCATCTGGGACACATGAGCCTGGTGTCGTATGTATTGCAGCAAGGGCTTGCACGGTCGGTTATGCTTGTTCCGACCGGACAATCCCCCTTTAAAGACACGCAGGTGTATGCGCCGGCCGAGCACCGCCTCAAGATGCTGCATCTGGCAGTACAGGAACTGCCAGAGGATGTGCAGTCCCGTATAACGATCTCTGACAGTGAAATAAAGCGGCCAGGACCGAGCTACACGGTGGATACGCTGCGTGAGCTGGACGACGGCATACAGACAGCCCTTTTGATCGGTGCCGACAACCTGGCGTCATTTTCGCGCTGGAAAGAGGCCGACTGGATCTTAAGCAGGGTTCCTCTTTACGTTGTCTGTCGCCACGGCGTCGATGAAGACCGCGTGATGGCCATGCGCAGTGAGCTGCAGGGCTATTTTCCCGTAGCAACGGTCTACTTGATTCCTTTTGAGCCACCGGCCTGTTCTTCTACGCAGATTCGTCGTGACCTGGCAGGGGGGGCCGGCTTTGCACAGCTAAAGGACTGTCTGCCACAGTCCATCTTTGCCTATATCAGGCATGTCGGTCTGTACACGGAGGACGTATGAGCCACATCGAGGTGATACAGGGAGACATCACAGAGCTTGATGTCGATGCTATTGTAAACGCTGCCAACAGTTCCCTTCTGGGGGGCGGCGGTGTGGATGGTGCCATTCATCGTGCTGCCGGGCCCGAGCTGCTCGAGGAATGCCGTCGCCTGAATGGCTGTCCGGTAGGCGAGGCCCGAATCACCGCCGGATACCGTCTGAAGGCGCGGCATGTCATACACACCGTTGGCCCCATCTACAGAGGTGGCCGCGAAGGTGAGGCAGAACTGCTTGCTTCCTGTTATCTGAATTCCCTGAAGATTGCCCTTGAAAAAGGGATCGATAGCATTGCCTTTCCGAATATCAGCACAGGAGTATATGGTTATCCGAAAGATAAGGCAGCGCCGGTTGCTGTTAAGGCCGTGCAGGATTTCTTACAGGAACATGGACGTCCCGCAAAGGTGATCTTCTGCTGCTTTGACAGAGAAAACTACGAGCTGTACCGTCAGCTGCTCGGGCGTTAGCCATTGGATTCGCCCGGATACTGCCGATCCGGGAAGAGCCGCTTCAGGCGCTCGGCAATCCTTGTTTCCTGGCCCTGGGAGGAGGCAAAGTAGAACTGCGTGGCCTGTCCTTCCGGGAAGTAGTTCTGCTCAACGAAATGTCCCGGATAATCGTGTGGATAACGATAGCCGCGTCCGGCGCCTTCTGCCCTGTGCGTGGCCGTCGGTGCATTTCGCAGATGAGGTGGTATGACGATCCGTCGGTTCCGAACGGCATTCAGGGCTGCATCGATGGCCCGATACGAGGCATTGCTTTTCGGTGAGGCTGCCAGAAACGTAGCACACTGGGCCAGCACAATACGCCCTTCAGGCATACCGATTCGTTCGAGGGCCTGAAACGTTGAAACGGCCAGGTTCAGTGCCATGGGTGAGGCATTTCCTATGTCTTCCGAGGCAAAGATGATCATGCGCCGTGCAATAAAAAGAGGATCCTCTCCGCCTTCGATCATGACGGCAAGATACAGCAGGGCTGCATCGGGATCGGATCCGCGAAGGGATTTAATAAAGGCACTGATGTAATCGTAGTGGTTTTCGCCCTGCCTGTCGTAGAGTCGTACGCTGCCGGCAAGCACGGCCTTTACATGACGATCATCGATACGCAGGGGAGCGGTCGGTTCGGATTCACTCTTATCTTCGGTGGTCTCTGCCTCCTGCACCAGAAGTTCGAGAAGACGAAGCAGTTTGCGGGCATCGCCACCGGCAGCCTCAAGCAAAGGGGCTCGTACGGTGTCATCGAAGAGCTTTCGATCAATGCTTCTCCCTGTGGAAAGTTCGCACTCTGTCAGGCCTCGCTGTAGAATGGCCTCAAGCTGTTCTTCTTTCAGGGCATGCAGGCGATAGACCTGGCAGCGCGAAAGCAGCGGGCCTATAACCTCGAAAGAGGGATTCTCTGTGGTGGCGCCGATCAGCAGTACGGAGCCATCCTCGACGGCATGAAGAAGGGCATCCTGCTGGCTCTTGTTAAAGCGATGGATTTCGTCGAGAAAGAGGATGACGCCGCCGCCGCTCTGCCGTCCCTTTTCGATGATCTCACGTACCTCTTTGATACCACAGGAAACGGCTGAAAGGAGGTGAAAGGGGCGACCGGAACGGATGGCCAGAAGCCTGGCCAGGGTCGTTTTGCCGCAGCCAGGCGGGCCATACAGGATCATGGAGTGGAGCGGAGCCTTCTGCAGCCTTCGCACCAGATCCGACTGGCCCTGAAAATCCGCTATGCTTTCGGGGCGAAGGCGTTCGGGCAACGGTGCTCTGGGTGAGAAGAGATCACGGCTCATAGGTTCAGAAAGCGGCCGGCCCTGTCACAGGCATTCCTTTTTCTAAAGGAGGACCCTCAGCGCTGCATCTCCCGTTCCAGGTCCTTCTTGAACTGCTCGAGGAAGGCGGTAATATCACGAAGCAGGCTTTCCTGGGAGTCTGCATCGGTGAGGTGCTGCAGCAGTTCATGCGTTGCCTTCTGCAAGATGCGACTGAGCCTTTCCGTGCCTTCTGGACCGGAAAAGGCTGCCTCCAGGCCTTCGCGTACCGTGGCATGGACGTTTAGCAGGATCAGGCGCAGGACCGGTCCAAGGGGCGAAAGCAGATACGGCTCCATGGCACGGTTGATGGAATACTGCACCATTTCTGTGATCTGTGGCTCGATCTCTGGCATGATGCGCCTGCTGAACTGATCCATCTGGGATGCCAGCAACCGTTCGACGGCCTCTGTTGTGGCCGGTGACAGGTTCAGTCGGCCGGTGGCTTCCAGCGAGCTTTTCAGCTGATCGATGATATTCAGTGCGACAAGCCCTGAAATCTCGGCTGCAATGATCTGAGCATTGTCGTGTATGATCTCTGGCATGAATCCGTCATCGGGAATAAAGCGATTCCGTTTCAGCCGCACGTAGATGGGCACAATCCGAAGCAGGCGCATGGCCGCCGAATAGTGCGGAGGGTAGAGCATGACGATCTCATAAAAGTGGTGAACCGGGAAAAGGTACCAGCGCCTGTAGGCCCCCCTTCGAATGGCAGTAAACCAGCGGAACAGAAAATCCAGGGCGAAAAAAAGCACAAACCAGCGGTCAATACGGTAGAAGTAGTCCGTTTTCTGGCCGTCTTCGCCAATCCAGCGGAAGTAGTTTTCGTTCATCAGCGGCAGGATGTTCTCGTCAAAGAAGGCAAATTCGGCCGCCCGTCGTTCGTCGCTGAGGTTCTCTCTGCTGAAAAACTGCGCAAAGGCCTGCTTGGCCGAATTCTCTTCGTTTGGAAGATGCTGTCGCATCGTGTTTTTGATCAGCTCAAGAACGCCGTCTTTTTCTGCCAGGTAGAAATGGCTGTCCACGCCGCGGCGGTCGATCATGTCATGGCTGTATGCCGTCAGCTTTGTTAGCAGTTCGTTGATCTTCTGCTCCCGCGCAGGCCTGATCATCACGGGAGCGGTGGCCAGGTCTGCATAGGCCGCCTTCAGTGCCTCATAGTCTTCTGCATACTGAACAGTAAAGCGGTGGGGCTCGATACCCTTTACCGCATCGTACCGTTCAACAATGGCAGGGGCCTGCCGGAGCAGCACGTCGCGCAGGGTGACGCGGAAATACGGCATGGTATACAGGTACATCGCATCAAAGAGCAGAAGAATATAGTTGATGACGGCCACAGTGATAAATAGGATTTCGTATGCGAGCTTGCCGGTGCTTCGTTTTCTGGGTGGTTGGTTCCAGAGTTCTTGAAGGACTCGATTTTCCATGTCATTTTCCTCAGGGTTTAGGGGGGGCCAGAAACCAGTAGCAGCCTGGCTGAATCAGGTAAATACATTTCTCATGAGTATTCGAAAAAAAGGCCTTTTCTGCGTGATCGAAGGCATGGATGGGGCGGGAAAGACAACGGCCCTGCAAACCCTGGCCGACTGGGTCCAATCGTCATCGCTGCCCGATCAGGCCAGGTCTGCAGTGGAGGTTTTGCGCAGCCGTAGCGTCGTCTTTCTTCGCGAGCCCACCGCGCTGCCAACAGGCGCTGAGATCCGCAGGCGCCTTGCCTCTTCAACGGATACCGATTATCGGCAGTGGATCAAGCTTTTTCGGGCAGATCGCGAAGCCAATCTGCGTGAATTTGTAAAGCCCGCCCTCGAACAGGGCAGTGTGGTTTTACAGGATCGCTATCTTTATTCAACGGCGGCCTACCAGGGGGCCTTTGCAGAATGCGGTCCGCTGGACGTCCTTGCAGAATTCGCAGATTTTCCCCTGCCGGACCTTCTCATTTTTCTGGACATCACCGAAGAGCTTGCCTTTGCTCGTATGAAGTTGAGGAAGGGGCAGCGCGAGGTCTTTGAAGAAGTGGATCGATGGCGGCGCATCAAGGAGGCCTACGAACAGGTCCTCCCGCCTGATACCGTAAGGGTGGACGGGGCCATGTCTGTTGCAGATGTGGCAGCCCGAATTGCCATCGTCGTTGCCGGGAAGCTGCAGTCGTCGGAATAAAAGGAGGCAGGGATGAAGATCTATACAAAGAAAGGGGACGGTGGCATGACCGGCCTGGCCACAGGAGAGCGCGTGCCCAAGCATGATCTGCGCGTGGAGATGTATGGCACGGCCGATGAGCTGAATGCCGTTCTTGGCCTGGCCGCTTCGCGCATCGTGGGCGATGAGGCCGCTGAGGAGCGACGAAAGCTTCTAAAGGAGCTCCAGGAACAGCAATGTCTTCTTTTTGAACTGGGTGCAGAGCTTGCAGGCTATTACAGGGAGGCAGGCCAGTCCGTGATCACGGAGGCCGATGTCCAGTCTCTGGAGCAGGCCATGGATCGCATGAACGAGCACCTGGAACCGATGAAATCCTTTATTCTGCCAGGTGGTACGACGGCTGCTTCCTTTTTGCATCTGGCCCGTACGGTATGCCGTCGGCTGGAGCGACAGATGACCTCTGTGCGTGAAGAGCGTCCGGAGCTTGTTCTGCCAGGTGCCATCAAGTACGTGAACCGCCTGTCGGATTATCTCTTCGTGGCGGCACGTTTTGCCAATCACCTGGCAGGAACAACAGACATCCCCTGGAAAAGCAGGGCAAAAGGCTGATTGCCCTGCCTTTTCGGTCAGTTACGGTCGAGAGCGGCAACGCCTGGAAGGTCTTTGCCTTCGAGAAATTCCAGTGAAGCGCCACCACCGGTCGATACATGCGAAACGCGATCGGCCAGTCCGGCCTTCTCGACGGCAGCAGCAGAATCACCACCGCCAATCACCGTCGTGGCTCCTTTCGAGGTTGCCTCTGCCAGGGCCTGTGCCAGGGCAAAGGTTCCTTTTGCCGTGCTGTCGATCTCGAATACGCCCATCGGTCCGTTCCAGAGAATCGTTCGGGCCGATAGCAGGATGTCGGTGTAGCGTGCAATGGTGTCCGGGCCGATATCCAGGCCTGTGTCGTCTGCTGCAAGGGCATCGACGGCCACGGCCTGTAGAGGACCAACGGTCATCGTCTTAAAGTCAATGCTCTTCGAGACCATGCAGTCGGTTGGCAGAAGGATCTTTTTCTCGAAGCGCTGGAGCAGGTCCTTTGCCATGTCGATGCGATCATCTTCTACAAGAGACTTGCCGGTGGGCAGGCCCTTTGCCCGGTTAAACGTAAACATCATGGCACCGCCGATGAGCAGATGATCCACCTTGGAGGCAAGGTTTTCGATGACATCGATCTTACCCGAGATCTTGGCTCCACCGATGATGGCCACGAAGGGACGTTCCGGATCTGTGACGGCCTTGCCGAGAAAGTCCAGCTCCTTCTTCATCAGGTAGCCGCATACGGCCGGACGCAGAAGGGTGGCCACACCGGCCGTCGATGCATGGGCACGGTGTGCTGTGCCAAAGGCATCGTTTACGTAGATGTCGCCGGCCTCGGCCAGACGGGCTGCCAGCTCAGGATCGTTCTTCTCTTCGCCGGGATAAAAGCGGATGTTTTCAAGCAGCAGGATTTCGCCTGGCTTCAGCGATTCAGAGGCAGCTTTCAGTGAATCCAGGGATTCGCAGAAATGAACGGGAGCCGAAACAAGCTTTGCCAGGGCTTCCTGGACGGGCTTCAGGCTGAACTCTGGCTTGACCTGGCCTTTTGGGCGGCCCAGGTGTGAAACGAGAATGAGCCGTCCGCCACGCTTGATCAAAGATTCAATCGTGGGCAATGCGGCACGGATGCGCAGGTCGTTCGTGACGACTCCGTCCTTTACGGGAACGTTGAAGTCGACGCGAATCAGAAGACGCTTACCCTGTACGTCTATCTGATCGATATTCTGGATTTTTGTGTAGTCCATATGTTTCCTCGGTGTTCATCAGGCTGTGGGCATTCTGGCGGATGCTTACGGCGCAAAAAAGGCGGGATGGCCCCGCCTTTACTAACATGTTGTCCTGTCAGATTACTTCTTTGCATTCATGTGTTCGATCAGGTCGACCACCTTGCAGGAGTAACCCCATTCATTGTCATACCAGCTAACGACCTTTACGAAGGTGTCAGAAAGCTGGATGCCTGCCTTCGCATCAAAGATGGAGGTACGGGCATCATGCAGAAAGTCGTTGGATACGACATCTTCGTCGGTGTAGCCGAGGATGCCTTTCATGGCCCCTTCGGACTCTTCTTTCATCGCCTTGCAGATATCGTCGTATTTTGCCGGTTTCTTCAGGCGAACGGTCAGGTCTACAACGGAGACGTTTGATGTCGGCACACGGAAGGACATACCGGTAAGCTTGCCGGCAAGCTCGGGAATGACCTTTCCGACGGCTTTAGCAGCTCCTGTCGAGGACGGAATGATGTTCTGATAGGCGCCACGACCGCCCCTCCAGTCCTTTTTCGAAGGACCGTCTACGGTTTTCTGTGTGGCAGTTACGGCATGTACCGTTGTCATGAGGCCTTCTTCGACTCCCCAGCGATCGTTGATCACCTTGGTGATGGGTGCCAGACAGTTTGTCGTACAGCTTGCATTGGATACGATGTCCATGTCGCTGGAATAAGAGCTATGATTCACGCCCATGACGAACATGGGAGCGTCTGCAGAAGGTGCGGAGATGACCACCTTGCGGGCACCGGCCGCCAGGTGAGCTTTAGCTTTGTCGACGGTTGTGAAAAGGCCTGTCGATTCGACAACGTACTCAGCTCCAACCTCATTCCACTTCAGGTTTGCAGGGTCGGATTCTGCTGTTACGCGAATCTTCTTGCCGTTTACGATCAGCTGTCCGCCTTCTACCTTCACATCGCCGTTGAAGCGGCCATGGGTAGAGTCGTAACGAAGCATGTATGCCATATATTCGGCGTCGAGAAGGTCGTTAATTCCGACGATCTCCACATCGCGGTTTTGTTCTATCACGGCACGAAAAACCATTCGACCGATGCGGCCGAAGCCGTTGATGCCAACCTTGATCATGTAATTCTCCTCATTCGATACTTTGTTAAATGGAACAATGGCGGTGGTAGGAACTCATCGCACAACAAGCACGCTGCACGGAGCATGGTGCACAACACGATCCGAAACGGATCCAAGCAGAAACCGGCCCAGGAAATTCATTCCGCGGCTGCCAATGACAATCAGGTCATACTGACCTTCTTCGGCTACACGCACGATGGTTTCTGCCGCATACCCTTCTTCTACGCGACGATCCCATTTTACCTTCGTCTTTTCGAGAGGCTCATGGACCTTTTCGAAACGCTGTTCGGATACCCATTTCACCCGGTTGATGTTTACGGGAGGTGCTTCATAGTAGCCTGGCAGAGGACCAAACTCTTCGATTACTTCAAGGACGGTAACGCTGGCCCCGGAGGATTCAGCGAGCGATAGACCCATCTCAAGTCCCTTTTTTGAGCTGTCAGAGCCATCAACGGGAATGAGAATCTTTTTTACAAAACGTTTCATAGGGATTATGTACAGCTTTCTATTTTTTCGGGCGTTTTCAAGTGTTTTTTGTCAGCGCCGGCCTTCCCCGGGGGCTGTCCCGGGAAGAAACGTAAAAAGCGGACGGGCCGTAGCAAAGGGACGTAAGGCAGATCCATCGGGCGAGAAGTCGCGAAGGGCCGTCATGGATTCCGGTGGAACGGACTGGAAGCAATCCTCTGAATAAAGCTGTCTGAGCCACCTTTCTGGCAGGGCTTCGGAGGCATGTGGCTCGTTTTCGGCTAATCTTGAAATAAAATGGATCTCTTTGATCTTGCTGAGTTCGGGCCGGCCGAGCAGACCGGACAGAAGTTCTACACCGATATGATTGTCGCGAAAGACAAAATCAGAAATGAAGACCTCAGAAGGAGCACCCGGAATGAGCAGGGCGCTTCCAAGGATACGATCGGCCATAACGGCCACAAAGGCAAAACATCGGTTCTGCAAAAGCCGCCAGCGGAATTCTGTTATATCGCCTGTGGCATCGTTTTCGCGAAGCCAGGCAAAAACCCTGTTCCATTCATCTTCTGTGTCAACGATGCGGTGAATGTAGAGGGTCGATCGTTTCGTCTGTAGAAACAGGGCCACCACGCCCACGGCACTGGCAAAGACATAAACCACAAGGCTGTGGATGATGCCTGTGGGTGCAATGGCGGTTACGAACTCTTCTGTCCGTACCGTTCCCGATAGGGGCAGGCCTTCAAGAAGGCGTAGCATCAGATACTCCGAAACGAACAGGACCGGCAGAAATGCCAGAAGATGCCAGCCTTTCAGGCCTTTGATTCTCGGAGCTGCCATGGCAAGAGGAAGAGAGATCAGAAAGAAGAGGGCAGCATAGCCCGGAATGATCATAAAATCAAAAAAGAGTGGAACAAGAAGGACGCTTATATGAAGAAGGGCGGTTAGTAAAAAATACAGGATCAGCACACGCCCAGAGAACGGAACGGGACGAAGCAGTCAATCGGCTTGTACATGCAGAACTTCTGTAAAGAGGATGAGTAATGAAGATAGCGCTTTCAAGCGATGAATATTGTGACCTTGTCGATGCCATTCAGCTGGAGTGCCAGAAGAGGGGGCACGTCGTCTTTTATCATGGCCCTCGCAAAGGCCAGCCTGCTGCGGACTGGCCTGATGTAACGGCCAGGGCTGCCTCACAGGTGCAGAACGGGGAGGCCGATGAGGCCATCGTTCTCTGTTATACGGGAACGGGTGCCAGTATAGCAGCAAACAAGCTGCGTGGCATTCGAGCCGCCCTCTGTATCGACCCTGAAACGGCAAGGGGAGCGCGTATCTGGAATCATGCCAACGTCCTGGCATTGAGCATCCGACTGACAACGGTCGATCGTGCGCGTGAGATTCTCGATGCCTGGTTCAGCACAGAGATCAGCGACGATGAATGGAACAGACGTCAGATCGAATCTGTGGCCAAACTTGAAGAGCGATGAGGTCAGGACGTTTCGCTCTCTTCCAGGGTTTCAGGAAAGAATCGGGCCAGGATCTGGGTAAGGGAATCCTGTGTCAGATACTTGCTTTCAAATCCCTTTACCTCTTTATAGGATTCAGCCTTGTTTCGATCGTCCGGATTCAAGGATGTGGTTAACATGACGAGAACGATCTGCGCCTTTTGCTGCTCGCTGAGCTTCTGATACTCATCGAGGAAGCTCCAGCCATTCATGCGTGGCATGTTGATATCGAGGAATATGATGTTTGGATTTGGGTGCTCTCCATCGATGGTGGACTGAAGGAACTCCAGGGCTTCCTTTCCGTCATAGGCCGTATAGATCTTCTCTACACAGTCCATTTTTTTCAATAATCGCTTATGAAAGAAGTTGCAGTCATTGTCATCATCAACGAGCAATATCGATTTTAGTTTTTTCTTCATAGTTCTGCTATGCTCCCTCTGTCAGAATGGTGAAAATAAAGGTGCTGGATTCTCCAGGAGGAGAATGAACCCGGATCGTTCCATTGTGTGATTCAACGACCTTTTTGCAATGGGCCAGTCCAATCCCCGTGCCATCGTATTCAGACCGCTTGTGAAGACGGTGAAACACCTTGAAGATGCTGTCGCTATCCTGGGCGTCAATCCCAGGGCCGTTGTCTTTTATATGGAATTCCCATCCTCCCTCGATGGGATGCCCGGAGATCTCTACTTCAGGGCGGATGCCGTGCGCTACAAACTTGATGGCATTGGTAATGAGATTCTGGAAGAGCAGGGTTAGCTCCAGGGGATGCCCTTTTATTTTGGGCAGGGGATGCACGGTAATCCTGGCATCGGTGGAGGTGAGCAGCTGGTGCAGGTCGGCCAGAACATTACCCACAAGGGCATTGCAGTCAACCTCTTCCAGATCCTTCTGATTCCCAAGCCTTGAATACTCCAGCAGGCCTCTGATCAGATCATCCATACGGTTTGCTGATCTTGAAATGGCCTCGGCAACCTGCTTCCCTTCCGTGTCCAAACAGTTGCCATAATCCTCAAACAGTAGCTCGCTGTAGTGCTTGATGGTGAGCAGAGGTTCACGCAGGTCGTGCGAGGCTACATAGACAAACTGTTCCATTTCCTGGTTTCTGGATTCCAGGACGGAATACTTCCGGAGCCGCTCTTCGGCCTGCTTTCGTTCCGTAAGGTCTGTGGCCACGCCGAGGAAACCGGTGATCTCATCCTCTGCATTCTTGATGGCCGTTACAATCAGCTGTACGGGGAAGGTGGAGCCGTCCTTGCGTATGTAGGTCCATTCCCGGGACTCATAGGGCTCCCATTTTGCCACCTCCACCAGGGCATCAAAGCCTGCTATCTCTCTGCCGAATCGTCTGGAAAGCTCCTCTCCTCGCTGCTTTACCTCTTCTTCCAGATGCAGGATGGCAGGTGTGTGGCGATGAACCACCTCTTCGGCATTGTACTGCAGCAGCCGTTCCGCTCCTGCACTGAAGTGCGTGATGATGCCCTGCCGGTCGGTACCGATGATGCTGACGTATCCGGAATTGAAGATGGCTCTCAGTTCTTCATTCGCCTGGTTTAGCAGGAGCTCGGACCGTTTGATGTTATCAATGTCATGAAAGACGCCGTACAGGCGTTTGCACTTTCCATCCTGAAACTCTGCCTGCCCGATGGCGCGAACCCATCGAATGTTTCCTTTTGCCGTGACGAGTTCCAGCTCAACGTCGTACGGTATGCCCCTGTCTATGGCCGCCTGCACGGCGTTCTGGATCGTCTCCTGACTCTGTCCCGGTTTGTAAAAGGCTATGCCCGTTGCCAGTTCTGGCTTGAAGTCGTCCGGCACCTCATGGATCTCTTTGACAACCCGGCTCCAGCGTACCTCATCCGTTTGCAGGTCCACCTCCCATGTGCCGATGCGGGCTACCTCGTTGGTCTTATCGAGGATTTCTGTTATCCGGTCCCGCTCTGCATCCTTTAGTTTCTGGGCCGTGATGTCGGCTGTGTACATGATCAGTCCGCCAATGGTATCTTCAGAGACGTACCATGGACGCACGTCCCAGGTGATCCACTGTTCCGAGCCATCGGCACGTTCAAAGCGGGCTTCTTCGCAATGATTGATCTGCCCCTGCAGGCATTCGCTGTGAATCTTTTTCCAGTCATCACCGATCTCAGGGAAGATGTCGTAGTGCGAGATGCCGGTCACATCCCGGCCTTCGAGATTATAATCGATCATCCACTGTCTGGATGCTGCAATGTAGCGCATTTGCCTATCGAACATGGCAATGGCATTGGGGGCTTCGCGAATAAAGATGGCATTGCGCCGAAAGCTTTCCTGCAGCTCTTCTTCGGCCTGCTTCAGTTTTGTTACATCCCAGTTTGTTCCAAGCATGCGGACGGGGCGGTTCTCTGCATCCCGGAAGACCGTTGCCATGGCCTTGATATGCCGGATACTGCCGTCAGGCCAGATGATGCGGAATTCCGTATCAAGATCCTGGGTGCCTTCAAGGGTGGCCTGTAGCTCTTCTGTGATCTGGTGCAGGTCGTCTGGATGAACGCATGCCTCCCAGGACTCGTAGGTGCCATCGAACAGGTCCTGTGGTATGCCAAAGAGCTCGCACATTGCTTCGTCCCAGATCAGGCGGTTCTCCTGGACATAATAGTCCCATATGCCTATACCGGATGTTTTCGTTGCAATCCCCAGGCGTTCAGAGACCTCAAGGTACTGCCTTTCTGCTTCCTTTCGATCGGAAACGTCGCGAATCGATGCAGATACCCAGGTTCGGCCTGCCATCTGTATGGGGCTCAGTGATATTTCTACAGAAACCTCATCACCGTTCTTTTTCAGTGCGTACAGATCCTGTCCGGAGCCCATGGACCTGGCTTTTGGAGAGCGAAAGAAGCCCGTGCGATGTGCCACATGCTGGGGCCTGAACCGCTGAGGGACAAGCAACTCTACCTTCTGGCCGATCAGCTCTTCTCTGCTGTAGCCGAAGACCAGTTCGGCCTGGAGGTTCGACATGACGATGATCCCCTGTTCATCGATGATGATCATCGGATCCGGCGTGGCGTCGAACATCGTCCTGGTCTGCAACAGAGAGTCTTCGATCTCTTCTTTCTGCAGATGCAGGGCGTTCAGGGCCCTGGCCGTCCTCCAGATGATGACAAGGGAGGTAAGGATGGCAGACAGGGCAAAGAGAGCGATGCCAAACTCTACGCTGACCAGATCAAAGCGATATGACAGGATGGCCGCATAGGAGATGAGCAGGATGGCCACGATCATCCGAATAAACAGGCTGCGTGCCATGATATTGCCGATGCCGCTGCCGGTAAAAAGGGCGGTTAATCCAGAAAAGGGCCGGCTGAGCGAAGCAGAAATGGAAAGCAGAAAGAAGCCCAGAGACGTATGGATGGCCATCGAGGTGATAAAGGGCAGCTTCTGTACGCCACTCAGGCCAAGAAGGTATCCCGTTATGGCAATAAAAGAGATGGCCGTTACCAGATGCACGGCTCCGAGAGAAAGTCGGCGCCACACCGTGCCATTCGAATGCAGAAACATGGAAAACCAGCCCATAAGCACAAAGCACAGTGCCGTGGCTGCAGACATCCTGCCAGGGACAGAAGAGCCATCCGGAGCGGTGTCAGCAACAAGGAGCTCATCGATGCCGAGGTCGTAGTTCCCGATATGTTCAAAGAGAGAGAGAAGTCCAATGAGAAAGACGACAATAGCAAGGCCTTGCCCTGCGCGGATCCTGCCCCCGGTTGTTTCTGGAAGCTGTATCTGCAGCGAAATAGCAAGGAGCACGAAGCCGAGGGCCGTATTGAACTTCATCGTGCTGTAATCGGGTATAATACTTTTTAGAACGGGAATGTCGAATATCCATCCAGGGATCACCAGGACTGCCAGCAAAAGGACAATGCCGTTGATCAGTCGAATTGCCTGTGTATATCGGCCTCTGTGTTCTTTCATATCCGCTGCAAAAGTCCGCAATAAAAACAGGTCCGGTCGTTCAGGAGGCCCGTTTTATTCATAGATCCTCTGTGTATCTTTTGAACCATTTGTTACGGGCTGGGAAGCACTTTATTTGCTTTTCTGGGTTTTTGCCGATCCCCTGGCTTGCAGCAGCTGCATAAAAAATTGTGTACACCACCGGAGCCGATGGCATACTGGAGCCGATGTCTCGCAGGTCAGTCATCATCCTTTTGCTCACCCTCATGACAGCTCCCGTGCTGGCGCAGGAAAGGCCGTCTCGCGACGAGCGTGACGAAGCCCCCGAAAGAACCGAAAGAACGCAGCCACAGCGCAGCCCCGAAAAAGACATCGAAGAAAGCTGGATGAAGGAGCTGCAGTCTCCACCGGCAGAGGGCTCCGAACAGCCTGCGGCCGGGCAGGGGGATGACCAGGCAGCGGAAGCACAGCCCGAGCCCGGAGCGATCTTTGCCGAGGATGCTGCACCGTCCTTTGTGGGGTTGTTGTTCCGCTTTGTGCTGATTGCCGGACTTATGGGTTTTGGCCTTTATGGCTTTGTTCGCTTTTTTAAGAAGCGGGCCGGCATTCTGCATCCCGAAGAAGGGCCGGTGGAGGTACTGGCCTCGGTCCCTCTGATGCCGGGCAAGTTCTTACAGATCGTTGATCTGGCCGGGCAGTTGCTTGTGCTGGGCGTTTCAGAGCAGGGCGTACGTCTGGTTTACGAGATCGAAAGCGCTACCACGGCAGAACGCATTCGACTGTGGCATGAAAGCCGTCCGAAGCCGTCGGCCACGTCTCTTCTCGATGTGATCCAGAAGGCCATCAAGCAGGGAGAGTTCCGCTTCTGGGGCGGTGAACGTGTAAGCGATCGACCGGACTTTATGGATCTGCTTCGGGGCGAGAAAACGACCGATGAGGTGCCGCCCGATCGCCTGAAGGACCTGCTTCAGATGCAGAATCGCAAGATCCGACGTTCTACCAGGAAAGAGCAGGAAGAGAGCTGATCCCCCTTTTTTTGTGGCGATTAAGTGACATAAAAATTTTATCCGTGGCAAATTTTTTCTGTACAGGCCGGCCAATCGGCCAATCGTGATCAGGGCTTATGAAGCGTAGAACCTTGTTTCTCATTGTCTGTGCTGCAGCACTGCTGACGGATCCACTGTTTGCCCAGGAGATCCCTGGCCTTCCCGTGCCCGTCATCGAAGGCGTGCGTCCGGCCCGCAGTGGAGAAGAGGCCTCTACATCGCTTGCCCTGATCCTGCTTGTTACGGTACTGAGCCTTGCTCCGGCCCTGATTATGATGATGACGTCGTTTACGAAGGTCATCATTGTATTCGATTTTGTGCGCCGTGCACTGGCCTTGCAGAACATGCCGCCAAACCAGGTGCTGTTCGGCCTGGCATTGTTTTTGACGTTCTTTATTATGGCTCCTACGTTTCGCGAGTTTAACCAGACGGCGCTGACTCCCTATATTAGCGGCGATAACATGAGCACGCCGCGCTTTATCGAAAAGGGGATGGCACCGTTTCGCAAGTTCATGATCAAGCAGATCGGCAAGGATGGAGCAAAAGAGATTGCACTTTTTACGAAACTTTCTGGCAAGAACCTTTCTGATGTAAAATCGATCGACGATATCGATTCTTACATTCTGATCCCTGCCTTTATGTTAAGCGAGATCAAGAAGGCCTTTATCATTGGCATTCTGATTTTTATTCCCTTTATCGTCATAGACCTGGTCGTTGCCTCCACCCTGATGTCGATGGGTATGATCATGCTTCCGCCGGCGATGATTTCCATGCCTTTTAAGATCATTCTCTTCATCCTTGTGGATGGATGGCATATCATCACGTATAATCTTGTTGAATCCTATAGAATGTGAGGATGCCATGCTGGAAACCGACATCATAAAGATCATATACGATGCCCTGATGGTAACGCTGAAGATCTCTGCGCCTGTGCTTATTTTCAGCATGGTGACGGGGCTTGTGATTTCCGTATTGCAGACGACAACGTCGATCCAGGAACAGACCCTGACCTTTGTTCCGAAGCTTGTTGCCGTTTTCCTGGCCATCATGCTTTTCTCGGCTTACATCCTGCATACCGTTGTTGATTATACGAAGGAGATGTTCGCTCTGATCGCGAGGTTCTGAAATGGATCTGGCTGATTATACGGATGGATTCTGGAGCTGGTTGCTGGTATTCGCCAGAACAACAGGCCTTCTTTTTACCATGCCCATTCTGTCTGCAGAGGGTGTGCCGTACCGCCTTCGCGGAGCCCTGGCCATTTTTCTTTCAGCCGTTCTTTATCCTGTTGTACGCAACTATCTGCCTGCAACGTCGTTTGATGCCCTGCCCAACTATATCCTGGAGATTGCCTCGCAGGCCTCGATCGGTATCATTATTGGCTTTCTACTGCAGATCGTTTTTGCAGCCTTTATTTTGGCCGGTGAGTTTTTCAGTATCCAGATGGGCGTTTCGTTTTCTGAGGTTCTCGACCCGCAGTCACAGGTATCTATTCCCATTCTTGGCACGCTGAAGAACATGATTGCCATCCTGCTTTTTCTTTCTGTAGATTTCGAGCTGGATGGCTATTATGTGCCTGCCTATTTGCATGTGTTTCGCGCACTGAGCTATTCCTTCCAGCAGGCACCGACGCTGGTCCTTGATATGCAGACAATGGGAGGGTTGCTTGCCTACGTTGACCAGGCCTTTGGCGTGATGTTTTTAACGGCGCTTCGTATCGGTCTGCCTCTTACCGGCATACTGTTTATTACCTCTGTAGCGCTTGGCGTTGCAGGTAAGGCCGCTCCACAGCTGAACCTGATGAATATGGGATTGCAGATCAACATCATGGTAGGCCTTGTACTGCTGTTTGTGCTGATGCCTGTTATTGTTCCGCTGATACGTGATTCCTTTCAGCACATGTATGATGTGCTTGGCGAGATGCTCAATACCTGGCCGAGGGGGACGTCATGATAGAGCGCTACCCCTGGCAGGAATTCATGGCACGGGATGAAGAAGCCTTATCGGAAGGGCCGTTTCTTGCCCTTTCCGTCTTTGCGTATCCGGACCGGTGGATCGATCTGCAGCGTTTCGCTGCGGAGGATGAAGGTCGCACCGAAGAGCCAACAGAGCGTAGAAAGCGCGAAGAGCGTGAACGTGGGAACGTGCCGCGGTCACAGGATCTTCCGGGCGCCCTTGTGCTGCTTGGCAGTGCTGTGATGATCTTTCTCTTTGCAGGCTTTATGGCAGAACGTATCTTTCAGGTCTTTCACCTGTACCTGAACCGGATTGCTTCTGTGGGAACGACCTTTGGTGAAGAGGAGGTGCGGATTCTACTTCGGGATTTCTTCTTTCAAACCGGAACGATCATCTTTCCTGTACTGGCCATTGCCGTAATATTTGGCATTGTGGGCAACCTGGTACAGGTCGGATTCATGTTTACGACGCGTCCTCTGGAATTCCAGCTACAGCGATTGATTCCGGACTTTAAGCGTGTGTTGCCGGTGCGACGCAACTTCGTCAACCTGTTGAAGGTACTTGTGCAGGTCATTGCCGTTGGCCTGCTCGCCTATTTGATTGTTGTCGATGATCTGATCCCCATGCTGAAAACATCGGGCATGGAGCTTCGCGGAGCCCTGGCCTTATTCGGAAGCATTGCCTTCAAGCTGCTCATCGTTACCGGGATCTTTCTGCTTGCCGTGGCCATCCCCGATTATTTTTACCAGCGCTTCGAGTATATGGAAAACCTGAAGATGTCTGTTTCTGATGTGAAGCGTGAATTAAAAGAAGACGTGGGCGATCCCCTGCTCAGGCAACGACAGCGCGAGCGTGCCATGGAGATGCGTCAGAACAGGCAGATGCTGGATGAGGTGCCCACGGCAGACGTTGTTATAACAAACCCCACGCACTTTGCCGTGGCCCTGCGCTACGATCCACTGCAGGCCTCGGCGCCGATTGTCGTTGCCAGAGGCCAGGACAGCCTGGCACTGATGATACGGCGCATTGCCCGCGAAAATGGCGTGCATATAGAAGAGAATCCGCCGCTTGCAAGGGCCCTGTATGATCAGGTTGCCATAGGCGAAGAGATTCCGGAGAATTTCTTCCGTTCGATTGTTCTGATATTTCAAAAGCTGGAGCGTTTTCGTCGGATGGCTCGCTGAGAAGCGGTCATTCGTATACAGGATTTCGTCTGGAGCATATGGTTGAGGAGAAGTAGACGTGGATGACATCATAAAAACGTTACGCCGCTATGCGGGCAACAGTGACGCCGTCCTGGGACTGGGCGTTGTGTTTATCCTGGCGCTTATTATCATTCCTCTTCCAGGGATGCTGCTTGACCTGTTGATTGGCATCAGCTTGCTGATGGGGCTTTTGATTCTGTTAACGGCACTGTCGAGTACAAGCCCGGCCGAGTTCAGCAGCTTTCCGACCCTGCTTCTGATTACGACGATCTACCGTATTGCCGTGAACATATCAACAACACGTCTCATCCTGACCAAGGGAGCACAGGCCGATTCGTCTATGATTACGGCTTTCGGTACCTTTGTTGTGGGGGGTGGAAGCTCAACGACCGGCCTGGTTGTGGGAATCGTCATCTTTGTGATTCTCACCCTTGTACAGATCATCGTTATCACCAAGGGAGCCACACGTGTTTCTGAAGTGGCAGCAAGGTTTGCTCTGGATTCACTGCCCGGTAAGCAGCTTGCCATCGATGCCGATCAAACGGCAGGCTACATCGACGAAAAAGAGGCACGACGTCGTCGCCAGCTCTTGCAGAAAGAGATGGACTTTTACGGATCGATGGACGGTGCTTCGAAGTTCGTCCAGGGAGACGTTCGTCTGGGGCTGATCGTTACCGCCGTGAATATTATAGGCGGCATGGTTATCGGTCTTACGCTTATGAATATGAGCTTCTCTGATGCTCTGGAAGTATATACACGCTTTACGATCGGTGACGGTCTTGTTTCACAGATTCCGGCCCTGCTGATTTCTACGGCAACCGGTGTGATCGTGTCCCGGTCTGCAGCCGATGAGGCACTGCCCGAAGAGCTCAGGCAGCAGCTGCTCTCTTCTCCGACAACACTTTATATTACAGGCGGATTGCTTGCCCTTTCTGGACTGATCCCCGGCTTTCCGACCACGGCGCTTTTTATCCTGGGTGGCGGCCTGATCTTTCTTGCCTACCGTGTGGACCGGGCAGCGCGGGCCCTTGTAGAGCAGCAGAAGCAGGCGGAGACGCAGAAGAAAGAAGAGACCAAACCGGAATCCTATCTGGAACACCTGAAATCCGAGCCGCTTGAGGTGGAGGTTGGCTATAACCTGATTCCTCTTGTGGATCCGAAATCCGGCGGTACGCTGCTTGAGCAGGTTTCGCGTCTACGGCGACGCTTTGCCATGGACCTGGGCCTGATCGTTCCCCCCGTGCGGATACGCGACAACATGAATCTTGAAGCGGATGAGTATGCCATCCGTCTGCACGGTACGATGATCGCTCAGTCGCGTGTGGAACCGGATCACCTGCTTGCCATCGACACAGGCCGTACGCGCGGAAAGCTGGAAGGCGTGACAGAGATCCGAGAACCGACCTACAATCTGCCTGCCTGCTGGATCACGCCCGATCGCAAAAGCGAAGCGGAAGGACTGGACTATGACGTTGTGGATCCATCGACCGTCATTGCAACGCATCTGTCCGGTATTATACAGCAGAACAGCCAGGAAATCATGGGACGTCAGCAGATCAAAAGCATCGTCGATACCGTGCGCGAAGAGAATCCTGTCGTTGTCGATGAAGTCCTTGCAGAGAAGAAGATCAGTCTCGGTACGATTCAGGTCGTTCTGCAGAACCTGCTGAAAGAGAACGTATCGATTCGAAATATGGCTCGAATCATGGAGGCCATTGCTTCGAATGCAGACCGCTCACAGGGCGATGCCTATCTGCTCACAGAGGCCGTGCGGCAGTCCCTGCGTCGCCAGATCGTGTCGGAATACCAGGATGAAAAGCGCATGCTGCGCTGCATCTCCGTGCATCCCGATGTCGATCGTCGTTTGAGAGAGGGCATCCACCGCGATCCAGAAGAGGGCTTTATCATGGCCCTGAAACCGGATTTTCAGCAGGCCCTGCAACAGGCCCTGGCAGAAGAGGTGCAGAAGGCAAACCAGCAGGGCTACTTCCCTGTATTCCTTACCAGTCGTGCCATTCGCTCGGGTCTGTTTAACATGCTTGAGCGTTTGTTCCCGCAGCGTAATTTTGCCGTTCTGGCCCATGAAGAAATCCCGAATGAAACGAAGGTTGAGGCTGTGTCTATCCTGAATCTGCGTAAGGCCGAGGAATCTGTGGCATGAAGCGTATCTTCCTGATCTTTACTACATTGCTGTTTTTCCAGTGTTCGGCAGGTGGGGACTTTGCCACGGCCGAAGAGCCGATACATATTCAGCTGTCCTTGAAGGACAAAAAGGACGGAACGTTGTTTCTTTACGGTCGCCTGGTCCTTTTTGCAGAGCAACGCAGGGCCCTTTTCTTCTTTGTGAATACAGAGGCGCGAAAGGATGTGCGAACAGAGCCGTTTCGCAAAGGCCTCGGTGTATTCGGTGATCCCCTGAAAGAGATTACCGGCAAAGGGCAGGACTATTCTATATCGCTCGGCCCCGAGGAGCTGGCCCGCATCATCGATTTAACGGAAGGCCTGGAGTTCTTCGTCGAAGAACCGGTCGTCTTTGACGGAGGCCGGTTTCAATATCCGGCAGGAGTGCAGCTTTTTTCTGGCAAACAGGCGGTGGAATACCTGCTGGCAAAGGGACGATTCGAGAAAGGGTCGGAGTATCTGGCTGATATTGATCGGCTGTTTCGTGCAGAAAGTGTTCTTATGAACATGCTGTGGCAGCTGCCGCGAAAAAGGGACCGTGTCGAAAAGACAGAGCAGGTTAAGCTGCTGCATTCTCTGCTGGATACCAATCTGTCTCTGGAACAGTTTCATGATCTGATCACACTCTTTGTCGGCGATCGCCCGTTTGACGTATCCGTTATGGAGGCACCGCTGGAGCTTGGAACGGCGGGCTTTGGAGAGAAGGCCTTGATCTTCAATGCCAATCGCGCAGCAGCCCTTTACAATGACTATGTGCAATCGCTTTCTGTGGCACCTGATGGATTTCCCGTTCAGATCCTGAACGGAACAGACATCAACCGTCTGGCCTCTCGCGTAAAAGATCTGATACACAATCGCGGCGTTCGTGTTCTAAAGACGGATAACTATCGCCATCATGACGTTCAGAGCACCCTTGCCGTTGAGCATTCCGGGGATTTTCGAAAGGCCCGTTTGCTCATGGAGCTACTGGGCCTCTCTGAAGATCGGCTGTATTTCAGGCGCCGGGTTCTCGATCTGCATGCAACCGTGATCATGGGCAGGGATTTTAACATGAAGTCCTTGCTGAAATAGAGAACTCTGTACCAGGCTATTGCCCTATTGTACTTTACCGGTGAACACCGTGTGGATTTTCGCCGTATAGGCCCGATCGGGCACAGGAATCCTGAATGGCTACGAAGAAATCAACAGCGAAGAAAGCGACCAGAACGGCAAAAAAGACCGCAGCCAAGAAAAAGTCCGGTGCCGTAGCCAGAACTGCAGCGAAATCATCCTCTACCAGAAAATCTGCGAAGAAGACGGCCCCCGGAACCGCACAGTCGGTAACCAGGGCTGCTCAGGAGCTGCAGGTGCGCATGCCTTCTTCGGATCCGGTGATTCGAAACCTGATCGAGGAGCTTGTTCAATTCCTCGAAGAAAAGAAGCTTGCAGACATCAGGGTGATGAATCTGGAAGAGGTGAATCCCTACTTCTGCTTCTTCATGATAGCAACGGCAGGGTCTTCACTGCAGCTCGGAACGACGGCCCGTGAGATTTCGCGTCGCTTTGGTGAGCATCTTACGAATAAAAAGGTTCGGCCCCTCGACGTGGAGTCGGGATGGGTGATTCACGACTTCGTGGATGTGGTGCTGCACCTGTTCCTCGAAGAGCAGCGCAGCTATTATAATCTGGAGAAGCTCTGGGGAGATGCCCCGGTCATCTACTCCGCAGAAGAGCCCAGATTCCAGTGGCCCCGCACAGATAAAGAAGCAGGGGAATAAGAAAGGGCAGATCCAGTCCCACGGCAAAGGGGAAGGCGAGGGCAAAAAGTAAAAGAAGCGACCCGGCAATGCGGGCCCATCGCAGAGAAGAGGCCTGCCGTCGCTTGAAAAAGGCCATAAGCGCAGAAAGGCCCGTTACCAGAAAAAAAACGGAATTCAACAATACCGCCCACGGCTGCATCGTTTCCTGTCGCTCTACCAGGCCACCGAGCATTGCCAGCATCGAAATGAGCGGCAACAGCCCGGATATCGTAAGCAGAATCCCCAGGGCAAGAAGAGGGTAGGAGACGTGACCTTTCAGTCGTTCTGGTGCCATTCCAGTTTGCCGGCCTGCTTTAATGATGTTGCTGTAATGAAGTACAGGAGCACCAGAACGATGCCGGCGATGAGCGACTGCTGCAGGGCCGTGTCATAGCCGATGCCATAGCGGTAGCGGAATTTCAGCAGGTTGGCCGTCAGAAGCGACACAAGGATAAGCGACGTAGAGGCATGCTCTACTTTAACCACGCGTCGAAACAGGAACTGCAGCCCGCTAAAGGAGTTTTTGAGCTGGCCAAGATTTCCCGGAAACAGCCGGTTTACGGTGGTCATGTATTCCGCGTAGGTCGCACCGAATTTCTTCGAAAGAAAGTCCTCTTCGGCAAAGATGATGCTGTAGTAGACGAAATAGAAGAAGGGCAGCACGACAAACCAGAAAAGTCCCAGGTTCACCGTGAACATGGCTCCCGTAACCACCAGCAGGTTACCGACGTATAGCGGGTTTCTGGAATGGGCGAAAAGCCCTTCGCGAAAGAGCTCGTCGGCATGGATCTTTTTGCGGTCGCCGGCTCGCTTGATGTAGATGAATCCGATGACCAGGGCCCGTACACCAATGCCCATCAAAACAAGCAGAAGGCCGACCAGCGAAAGGATCTGATCCACCTGCAGATCACCAAACCATCCTGTTACCCAGTAGCCGGGACGGGGATAGGCTATCAGCACCAGCCCACAGAGAAATATCAGAGAGAAGGCCGTATCCCTCCAGCGAAAGAAGAAGTTCCCGACCAGGATCATAAAACGTTTCATTTGATTGCAATCATCCCTTCAAAGCAGATATATTTGAGTATGGTCATACAATCCTGGAAACCCGCACGCGCAAGCAAGTCGAGGTTCCCCTGCGTCGAAAATGGCTCAAGCAGGCCACGCAGGGACCGCGACTTGTGCAGGATTTCCTCGGATCCGTAGCCCCGCTCCAGCTTGAAGTCGTTGTAGAGCCCCGTAAGCAGGTCCTGAAAGCGGGCATCCGGGCCCCTTGTTTTCTCGAAAAGGAGCAGGGCGCCTCCCCAGCGAAGGGCCTGAAAGATGCGGTTGATCAGCTCCTGACGCACCGCCGGGCGTACAAACTGCACCGTATAGTAACAGATAATCAGATCGGCCCTTTCCTGTCCCAGGTCAAACTGCAACAGGTCTTCAGCCACATACTCTACAGCCGGATGGGCATTCTGACGGGCCGCATATTCCAGCATGGCCGGCTCACGCTCCACCCCGATGCAGCGAATCCCCTGGGCAGCATGGCGCTCTGCAAGGAGACGCAGCAGGCGTCCCGTAGAGCAGCCCAGATCGTACACGACAGAGCCTTCGGCAACAAAGAAGTCGCTGATCTTGAGGATCAGTTCATGTCCTTCTTCGTAAAGGGGGATGGAGCGCCTGGCATGCTCTTCAAAGTGTTGTGGGACGTTGCCTCCAAACGAAAAGCGCCCATCTGTTTCAATTCCATCACCGAGGGAGGCCATACGAATGGATTTTTCAACATATTGCCGTTGTCCACAAGAAGCCCGGCGCTTTTCTGGCCCATCCTGCTTTTTTCTCGCTGAAACAGTAGAATGGTATTATTTTCCTTATCAACACTTCACACTCCGAAAATGAGGATCTATGAATCTGACCGAAATCGAATCGAAGGTAAAAGAAGCTCTCGGTAAAGTCGAACATCCTACTTTTAAAGAAAACCTCTTTGATCTCGGCATGTTTGGCCGTGTCGAAGAAGATGGCGAACAACTGCGCATTATCGTAAAAAGCCCTGATGAAGATCGTCGTATCCAGATTGGCCTGGAGTCGCAGCTCCGTGGTGTGCTGCGTAAACTTGGCATTACCCAGCAGTTCAAGATTCGTTTTGAGTATGATCCAGAACTGCAGCCGGAGCCTCTTGGCAACCGCATCCGTGGCGTGAAAAACGTCATCGCCATTGGCTCGGGCAAAGGTGGCGTGGGCAAGTCCACGGTCACAGCAAACCTGGCCGCCGCCATGGCACAGATGGGCCTGAAGGTTGGCGTGCTGGATGCTGACATCTACGGTCCATCGATCGGCAAGATGTTTGGCTTCGACGGAAAGCTGGCCCTGACCGGCGACGGAAAAAACAAGATCAACCCGCCAGAAAAGTATGGCGTAAAGGTTATGTCGTTCAGCTTTCTTCTGAATCCAGATCAGGCCGTCATCTGGAGAGGCCCGATGCTCGGTAAGGCCGTGGAACAGTTCCTCTACGAAATCATGTGGGGCGAGCTCGATTTCCTGCTCATTGACCTGCCGCCCGGAACCGGCGACGTGCAGCTTTCCCTGGCCCAGCTCATTGACCTCGACGGTGCCCTTGTCGTAACGACGCCGCAGAACGTTGCCATCCAGGATGCAACCCGCGCCGTTGCCATGTTCCAGGAGGTAAAGATACCGATCCTTGGCGTTGTGGAAAACATGGCAGAGTTCGTCTGTCCGCATTGTGGCAAGACATCGCACATCTTCTCGAAGAATGGCGGAACTGCCTTCGCTGCAAAATATCGCGTACCGTTTCTGGGATCGCTGCCCCTGCAGCCCGATGTTATGCAGGCCGGCGAAACGGGTAAACCTGCCTCCATCTCCGAGAACGCAGACGATGCCCTGCGCAAGGCCTACAGTGAACTGGCTCAGAAGCTGTCGGTGGAAGTCGAGAAATACAAATAGTCGGTGAACCCTCCCGTACCATGCGGGAGGGGATGGGTTTTGGATGTGGCATAGCTGGAACGGGATATCTGTGCTACGCGGCCTATCTGCCATGCGACCTATCTAGCATGCGACATGTCTATCATACGACATATCTAGCATGCGACATAATAAAATTATAGGGACATTTGGGTATGCGACAGTAACGGTATTATGTCGCGTGTGAGGTGTTGCGCGCCGGAGCGTCGGTAAGTGGTAGGGTAGGCCGCTATGCGACATAATAAAATTATGGGAACATTTTAGGTACGCGACAGTAATGGTATTATGTCGCGCTGCTTTGTGTCGTTGTTTGTGACGTTGAGTCGTTTGGAAGGAGTGCTATGCGACATAATAAAATTATGGGGGTATTCCGGGATGCGACAGTAACGGGATTATGTCGCGTAACTTTGTGTCGTCGTTTGTGACGTTGAGTCGTTTGGAAGGAGTACTATGCGACATAATAAAATTATGGGAACATTTTAGGTACGCGACAGTAATGGTATTATGTCGTGCTTCTTTGTGCTGTCATTCGCAATGTTCAGCAGTTTAGAGGGAGTGCTAGGCGACGTAATAAGATTATAGGGACATTCAGGAATACGACAGTAATAGTATTATGTCGTGTAAATTTACATCCCACTTTTGCATATAGCGCGCTTTAACGTCTCGCTTATGGTGTGCCGGGTCCCGGAACCTCGGACATAGGTAATGCTTCAGGGTGGGCTGCTACACGACATAATAAGATTATGGGAACATTTTAGATATGCGACAGTAACTGTATTATGTCGCGCGTGTGAGGTGTCGCGCTACGTGACATAATATGATTATGGTTGCATTCAGATATGCGACAGTAACGAGATTATGTCGCGGTCGTGAGGTGTCGCGCCCCAGAGCTTGGGAATAGGTAAGTTGTAGGGTGATAGGCTACGCGACATAATAAAATTATGGGGCCATTCAAGTATGCGACAGTAACGGTATTATGTCGGGGTCGTGAGGTGGCGGGTCCCGGAACGTCGGGAACAGGTAGCTCGAAGGGTGGGGCGCTACGTGACATAATATGATTATGGTTGCATTCAAGTATGCGACAGTAACGGGATTATGTCGCGCAGGTATGCACCCCTTTTGTTGGCACCTGGCACCCCCAAACCCCGCGCGCATCCATGCCGCCCGGCGCATGTCAATAGAGCATTTAGGCGGCCAGCAGCAAAGGATCACGGATGGCCGCCAATGCCTCTGTCCTACTTTTCGGGATTTGGGATTCTTGCATCTACAAAGGCGACAACAGGAACTGTTTTTTTGCGTCCTTGTATTGTCTCGTATCGAAAGGTTGTAACGTAGACAGCGCATTTCCCTTCGGGAGGAACGATGATCTGATCATCATAGTATATCTTCCCTTTCTGCTTTGGTATGGCAACCGTGTAGCCGAAACAACTCCAATCGTCGCTAAATGAAGCGGATCGTTTACAAACCGATGCCAGAGCCAGATCATCCGTAACCTGAAAGACCTCGAAAGCTTCTACGTCTTCACATCGGGGATTCCGAATGAAAGAGGGCCGCACCGGTTCTGGCTTGGGTGCGGGCGCCGGCTGAGCATACTGTGGTCTGCTGTAGTGGGTGTGTCCTGTTTCGCAGGCGCTGATGGTGACTGCAATGGCCAAAAACAGGATCGTTAATACGAGTTGGTGTCTCATAAAGGTTCCTCTTTCTGGTATTACAATTCTATTACTAACCAATCTTCCTCTTCTGATCGTTGTTCGCCAGGTCCTCTGCCAATGCTTCTGCCTGCTTCAGAACCGTATCCGTTGCTGCAAGCTGCAGATCGGGCGGATAACCATACTTGCGCAGTGTTCGCTTGATGATAACGCGAAGTTTTGCTTTGACATTCTCGCGGATAGTCCAGTCGATCGAGGTATTCTGTTTTACTGCCCGGAAAAGCTCGGCGGCCAGCTGGCGAAGCTTCTCCTTTTCCATGAGTTCTCTTGCGCTTTCATTATCCGCTACGGCGCAGTAGAAGGCGTATTCATGAGGCTCCAGCCCGAGCTCTTCAGGCTCTTTATCCTTTTGCTGGATCTCCTTACAGCATTCTATAAGCTCTTCGAGAAATTCAACGTTGGTGATGGCTTTGTTATGGTAACGTCTGATAGAGGCCTCGAGCATCTCCATCAGGGTTCGGCCCTGGATCAGGTTTCTTTTGGAACGTGCCCGGATCTCGTCTTTCAGAAGCTTCTTCAGTACCTCTGCAGCAACATTCTTATGCTGCATATTCTTTACTTCCAGTAGAAACTCCTCAGACAAAATGGAAATATCCGGCTTCTTGATACCGGCAGCATCGAATACGTCGATGACCTGTTCGCTGGTCAGGGCACTGTCGATGACCTGCTTGATTACAGAATCGATGTCTCTGTCTGCGGAGCCGCCCTTTGCTTCGAACTTCACCAGCCTGGCCTTCACTGCCTGGAAAAATGAGATCTCATCTCGTGCATCCATGGCCTGCTCATGGGGCAGGGCAATGGAAAAGGCCTTGGAAAGAGCGGTCACCTCTCGAATATAGCGGCTTGCACCGTCTTCCAGTCCGAGAATGTGATCTTCGGCAGTAAGGATGATGCGCAGCTTTTCGTTCGTGTCGGCCCCGAAGTAGTTTTCATATGCGAAGCCGTGAAACATCTGGCTGACGACTTCAAGCTTTTCAAGCATGACGTCGACGGCCTCCTGCTGCATGGCAGCTGGATCGCCACGGCCTCCGCTTTCAGAGTAGAATTTCAGGGCCTCCTTTAGATCAGAGGCAATGCCAAGATAGTCGACAATGAGGCCGCCTTCTTTATCGCGATACACCCGGTTCACCCGTGCAATGGCCTGCATCAGGTTGTGGCCCTTCATCGGCTTATCGATATACATCGTATTGAGAATCGGTGCATCGAAGCCGGTCAGCCACATGTCGCGAACGATGACGATCTTCAGCGCATCGTCCGGATCCTGAAGCCTTCGGGCAAGGGCACGACGCTGTTCCTTGGTGGTGCGGTACCTGTTCAGCTCCGGGCCATCAGAGGAAGACGTCGTCATCACAACCTTGATACAGCCTTTGTCCAGGTCGTCGTGATGCCATTCAGGCCGCAGGGCGATGATCTCCTGATAGAGCTGGGCAGCGATACGCCGGGACATGGCCACCACCATGGCCTTACCATTGGAACCGATCTGCCTGTTTTCGAAGTGGGTAACGATGTCCGAGGCAACGCGGGCAATCCTTTCTCTTGCGCCGATCAGCGCTTCAAGCCGGGTCCATTTGCTTTTTGCCTGTTGCGAAGCATCGTTATCGTCTTCGCCCAGCTCGTCATCCAGCTCCTTGATGATCTTCTTGCCTTCTTCGCTGAGGTTGATTTTTGCAAGCCTGCTTTCATAGAAGATGCGAACCGTTGCACCGTCCTCTACGGCCTGGGCAATGTCGTAGATGTCGATATAGTTACCGAAAACGGCAGGCGTGTTCACGTCATCCTTCTCAATGGGCGTTCCTGTGAATCCAAGATAGGTTGCATTCGGAAGGGCATCGCGCATATACTTGGCAAAGCCGTAGACCGTCTTTTTGCCGATGACGTTGCGCTCTGCATCCTTTGCATCGACGACCTTTGCCTTGAAGCCATACTGCGTGCGGTGTGCTTCATCGGCGATGACGACAATGTTCTCTCTATCAGAAAGCTTTTCGAAGACGTTGCCTTCTTCGGGCAGGAACTTCTGGATGGTCGTAAAGATCACCCCTCCGGAGGCCACCTTGAGAAGCTCCTTTAGATGGCGCCTGTCCCTGGCCTGCACGGGCTCCTGACGCAGCAGCTGGCGGGATGCTGCAAACGTATCGAAGAGCTGATCATCGAGATCGTTTCGGTCCGTGATAACGACGATGGTCGGATTGTTCAGGGAAAGGACAATCTTCCCCGCATAAAAGACCATAGAAAGGGATTTGCCCGATCCCTGGGTATGCCATACAACGCCGGCCTTACGATCGCCTCGCTTCTGCTTCTGCACGCCCGGCAGCCCGTAGTGCTCGGGCTTTTCAGCAACGTCTGCCGGCCACAGGGCTTCGTTATCGATTCCTGCTGCGCGAAGCGTCGACAGGACGGCCCGGTTTACGGCATAGTACTGATGATAGGCAGCCAGCTTCTTGACGATCTCTGTCTGTGTAAGGCCGCTTTTTTCGTCCGTACGGCTCGTCTTTTCAAAGACGATGAAATGGCGCAGCAGATCAAGAAGCGTGTGTTTGTTAAGCATCCCCGCTATGAGGGTGTCAATCTGTGGCGTCAGGTGCGATGCCTTTCGCAGGCCGTCAGAAGACTTCCAGGCCATGAATCGCGAGAAGCCGGCCGAAATCGTGCCTGCCTTTGCCTCATGACCGTCCGACAGAACCACAAAGCCGTTATACGTAAAAAGCGATGGGATGGCCTCTTTGTAGGTCTGTATCTGCCGAAAGGCCGCTTTGATGTCAGCTGTTTCAGAGGCCGGATTCTTCAACTCGATTACAACAAGCGGCAGACCATTCACAAAGAGGACGAGATCGGGCCGCTTGCTGACGTTGTTCTCAACCACCGTGAACTGGTCGATGACCTTGAAGTCATTGTTTTCGGGATTCTCAAAGTCAACAAGCCGCACATAGTCGCCTCGCTCTACACCATTCCGCTTTACCGTCACCGGGATGCCCTCTGTAAGTAAACGGTGAAAGGTTTCGTTGTTAACGATCAGGTCCGGTGAGCCAATCCGTTCGATTTCTTTCACGGCTGCCTCTCTGCCATCTTCAGGAATCGTCGGGTTTAGCCGCGCAACGCAGTCCCTGAGAATCTCTGATAGCAGCACCTCGCCGTAATCCGCTCTGGTCCAGCCAGGCGAGTCTTCGGCATCGGGGGCAATGGCCGGTCCGGATATGTGTTCGTAACCATGCTCCTTGAGCATGTCGATGACCATATCTTCAACGGCAGATTCGCTCAGGGTGTTGTTCTGGGTTTTATCGGAATAAGTAATATTGTCAGCCATTGCCGCTACCGTATGCCTGTTCAGGATGAGTCCTTCTCTGGCAATATTTTATCCGGTCATTCTCAGATGCAATCCTTTTGAGCATTTATGGAAAAAGCGGTGTTGCTGAACGATAAGTTAAACTCCGGCGAATTATCCTGAGAATTTTGAGCCTCCCGTGATCTGCCAGCTGGCACGGCACGTTTACTGGATTATGCCGCGTTCTCGAGCCATATCTTCATTGATGGCTACAATGGAATCGATCAGAAGTGTTTTTTGTACATGACTGAGCTTGCTCTGTATTGCTTCCGTTGCTGGCTGCAGCCATTCTCGGTTGAAGTTCTTGATAATGTAAAAGCATCTTATCCTGGGTGGGGCTTTAAAGTTGCTTACCATCAGGTTGGCAGGGATGAACGGATTCTTGTAGGGGCGCCCGATCTGGAGTCCGAGGTAAAGCAGGATACTATTTAAGAACTTTTCGTAGGCGGCCGTCGCCGCTTTCTTTACATCGCCCGGTTTGTCCGGATGCGGGAATGACCTTTTGGCTTCAATAAAAACGACGGCGTTCTTTATGCGAACCACAGCCTCGCAGATCTTTACGCCGGTGCCGACTTCTCTATAGAGCTGGGTCCGCTCAATGCGGAAGCAATCTTCATCGCGAAAAGAAAATACCATATCAGAGTCTTCGAATCTCATGAAAAGGCTAGCTCCACTTCTTCTTCATAGAGGCGAATCGATTCTTCAACGATCGGATTGGCTGGCAATCCCGTCTTGAGGTTTTCATATTGGAGGCCCTGGTCTTTGGTGAACGACAGGAGAGGAATGTTGTACTGATTCGCTTTTGCTACGAGCATTAGCTTTTTCAGGACGAAGTACGAGTGTGTGGCGATGAAAAACTGAATACCTGTTGTGGATAGAGCGTAGATGATATCCATGAACTTTGTCAGAGCTTCAGGATGTAGAGCTGATTCTGGCTCATCAATAAAAACAATGGAAGAGGGAGTCAGATAGCGATTGCCGAGTAACGTATCCAGGATGGACAGCTTTTTGATCCCTTCTGCCACGGCCTGAATGGGGTATTTGCGGTTTCCCTGTTTGTAAATCCATTCGTTATCTTCATAGATTACTTTACCATCTATGATATCTGCCAGATCCCTGCGTGCCCTGGCAAATTCTGTATAGTTTTTGCCCTGCTGGGTCGGTATTTCAAGGGCCTTGACCAGATCAAGGTAGGTATCATCAAAGCCAAAAACCTGGTCTACCTCACGACTTTTTTTTATCAGCCCGAGCAGTGATAAGACCTCTTTGGCGGGCAGAAAGATGGAATTCGTATCTGTTTGCGGAAACGTGGATTGTACATTGTTGACCTGTTTCTCGGTAGAGGTCCCGAATTGAACGTTTAGTTTATGGCCTTCAGTATCTACAAAACTGATTTCCGTTCTGTTTGCTCCTTTTGTGACAAGGTCGCCTAACTTAGGAATCTGGAATGTCCAGTAGAGCTTCTCAGAAATGTTGGCGTCCAGTCCGGACTGGGCGTTCCCGCGTCCTGTAATCTCGATGCATTTGATCAGCGTATAGAGCAGTTTTAGAAGATAGGTTTTTCCGCATGAATTGTTGCCAATGACAACATTAATGCCTGAAAGGTCTGTCCACAGCACCTGCGTTAGCGGTCCAAAGCTCTTGATGTCGACTGTCTTTATCATTCTGTTTCCTGCTTACCTACAGGAGAAGATTCTTCAGACCCTGTAAAGAAGATTTCACTCTAACAGTCAACCATCGTGCCGATATCCACGCCTCTCTCATACCTTCACCCTTACTTCCCCCGACATAAGCTTCGGAAGCAGGGTATCCCTTAGCCTTTCGAGGGTCTGGATCTGGCGGGCGTTGTTGTCCACTTTTGTGAAGATAGTCGCGAATATATTCAGTTGTTCGGTTACATCGTATGCGGGTAGTCGTACGATTCTGTCGGCAATCATGCCCTTTGTCAGAAAGTTGACAACAGAGCCTCGGTGGCCCCGCGTTATTTCCGACAGATGGTGTTTGATGTAAAGATATAAGAAGTCAAACCAAAGTTTATCGTGAGGGATAAGGACGTACGTTCTTTGATAGGCTTCAAATTTGCCAATGTAGCGTTTAACATTGAAATCACCATTGCCAGCGAGAAGAATGGCGTAGCCTTCGAAACTCCAATTGGGTGCCTTGAGAGTTTTTTGGGAACAGGTGAAAAACGGATATTCCCCGTCTTCTGTTGCAATGTTTGCATCTTTTTTTCCTGTAATGATAGGGCAGAAATCCTCCAGCTTCCTTTCCTCCCAGCTATCATCTGCCTCTTCCACAAACCACTGCCGGAAGAGCGTCTCTGCCATCGCCTCCAGCGTCTTGTTCTGCCGGCGCAGCAGGTCGATCTTGTCATCGAGACTGGAAAGCACAGATGCAATGGCCTTCTGCTCGGGACGGGGCGGGAGGAGGATGGGGAGTACTGAAGCTTCTGCAAATGTTATTGCCGGCATGGTGGTCGAATTTTGATTCGCCAGGAAATATCCTTGAGTAAGTTTTGGTGAGAGCGCGTAAAACAGGAATTTCCGATATGCAACTGCTGGCTCTTGTATGCGGATCTTGAATAGGTTGTTCGCTATTGCACCTTCAAATCTGTCGGTGACAATCCCAGGAGAGCCATAGCGAATCATCACGAGATCGCCCTTTTTTACAATAAAACGTGAGCCCGGGTCGGTAATATATCTCGGTGGTTCAGCCCCGTTACTCGTGATGTCCTTTATGCGAATGAATCTTACAAGACCGGGTTTGTAAGAATATTGTTGGTCTTCGATAGGCACTTGTATACCTTGACTAAAGGTTGCAAGGTCCCCCAATCTGTATTCCTTCCATCCTTTCATCAAAATTTCACCTTTTTCAGGTTGTCCAGGATGGCCTTGTTCAGCCTTTTTTCCTCTTTCAGCTGTTCTTCGAATTCTTTCTGAAGACTGCGGAAGCGTTCCTCAAAGTCGAAATCGTCCTCCTCTTCGGGCAGCCCAACGTAGCGGCCGGGGGTGAGGACGTAATCGAGCTCCCGTACCCTTTCGATCGATGCAGAGCTGCAGAAGCCTGGAACATCCTCATAACCCCTGTTCTTCTTCCAGTTATGATAGGTTTGCGCAATCTTCTGGATGTCTTCCTGCGAAAACTCAAGGGTTCTTCGGTTAATCAGGTGGCCGAGGTTTCGTGCATCGATAAAAAGGATCTCGTCGCGGCGTTTGCCGGTCTGACCTGCCTTGTTTCGCGACAGAAACCACAGACATGCAGGGATCTGTGTATTCAGAAAAAGCTTCCCTGGCAGGTTGACGATGCAGTCCACAAGCCTGGCCTCGATCAGGGCCTTTCTGATCTCGCCTTCGCCAGAGGTTTTCGAGGTCAGCGAACCCTTGGCAAGAACAAAGCCAGCCGTGCCTTTCGGGCTGAGATGATAGAGGAAGTGTTGTATCCAGGCATAGTTGGCATTGCCAGCAGGCGGTGTGCCGTACTTCCAGCGTGCATCGTTGCGCAGTAGATCGCCAGACCAGTCGCTGTCGTTAAAGGGAGGATTGGCGATGACAAAGTCGGCCTTCAGGTCCTTGTGGGCGTCCTTTAAGAAAGAGCCCTCGGAATTCCATTTCACCTGCGAACTGTCGATACCGCGGATGGCCAGGTTCATCTTTGCCAGCCGCCAGGTGGTCTGGTTGCTTTCCTGTCCGTAGATGGCGATGTCGTTGACGTTGCCGCGGTGGCTTTCTACAAACCGCTCGGACTGAACAAACATTCCGCCCGAGCCGCAGCATGGGTCAAAGACCCGGCCTTGAAATGGCTGAAGCATCTCAACAAGAAGCTCCACAACGCTTCGCGGAGTGTAGAACTGCCCGCCTTTCTTGCCCTCCGCAAGGGCGAATTCGCCAAGAAAATACTCAAAAACATGGCCCAGGATGTCCGCACTTCTGGCCTTTGCATCGCCAAGGGCAATGTTGCCGATCAGGTCAATCAGGCCGCCCAGGTTTGCCGGATCAAGGTTGCCCCTGGCATAGACCTTTGGCAGAACATCCTTGAGGGAAGGGTTGTTCTTCTCGATCTCTTCCATTGCATCATCGACGATCACGCCGATGTCTGGCTGTTTTGCTTGCGAAACAATATAGCTCCAGCGTGCAGCCTCGGGCACAAAGAAGATGTTCTCGGCCCTGTATTCGTCCCGGTCTTCCGGGTTGGCGCCGGTGCCGGCTTCGGCTTCCTTCTTGAGCTTCGCATACAGCTCTTCAAAGGAATCAGAGATGTATTTCAGGAATATCAGCCCGAGTACGATATGCTTGTATTCTGCTGCATCGATGTTCTTTCGAAGCTTGTCTGCAGCCTTCCAGAGCTGCTTTTCGATGGGTTCTTTCTGGGGTTCCGTCGCTTTCTTCGTTTTCCTGGTTTTCGCCATTGCTTCTGCCTGCTTCCCCTATAGCATCTCGCCTGGACACGATCTGCTATGCGAAGTCAAGATTAAGAATCATTTCTCAGTTTTCAACTCAATTGCAGGGCTAACCGCATGCCTCTGTAAACGCAAAAAAGGCCGGGATGTCCCGGCCTTTTGCTTATGGCTGTGGCGGCTCTCAGCGCGAAAGAAAGATATCGGCAATGCTATCGGCGGCCTTGCCAAGGATTTCATCGGAGGGGTTGTCGTAGACGCCTTCGGCCAGGCGCTGGCGTACCTCTTTCAGCTTATCCGTGCGGTTCTCTGTGGACAGAGCAAGCTTCTTCACGCGGTCGATGTTTTGCTGACGCATCGCCGCATCAGAGATCGTGACGTTATCTCTGGGAGCATCGGGACGATTGAGCTCTGCTTTCGTCTGAATCTTTTTCGGTCCATATCCTGGACCTATGCCGCCTACTTTATCCACAACCATCAGGATGTACCTCAGTCACAATATCGGTCAGATGCACAGAAAAGTGAAACATTTTCTTCTTATTTTCCGCCTTCAGGCCGCCCGATGAGCACCGTAAATTCGCCCTTTTTTACAAAATCGGGCACCGGTCCGCCCGGCGGTATCTCAATGAACTGCTCGTGCATCTTCGTGATCTCCCGGCCTACAAGAACGGGGCGATCGGGCAGGATCTCAAGGATCTCGCCCAGCAGCCTGTCAATGCGGTGCACCGACTCATACAACACTATCACTCCGTCAAATTCTACCATCTGTTCAAGGCTTTTTCGCCTTTTGCCGGGCTTCGGGCTTAGAAATCCTGCAAAAATGGTGGGATTTGCCTGCCAGCCGCTTACCGAAAGGGCGGCCGTCATGGCAGAGGCCCCCGGCAGCGGGATGACGGGAATGGCAGGGGCCCGCTGGCGGATCTCACGCACAAGATGCGAAACGGGATCAGAGATGCCCGGCGTGCCAGCGTCGGTCACGAAAACAACGGCCTTGCCTGCCTGCAGCTCGGCCAGGGCGAAGTCGATGTCCTCCCGCAGGCGATGAATGCGAAAGGACTTCAGGGGCTTTGCGATGCCAAAATGCTTCAAAAGCAGACCGGTTTTTCGTGTATCTTCGGCCAGAATCAGATCGGCCGTCTGCAGTGCATCCAGAACCCGCAGTGTGATGTCACGCAGGTTGCCGATGGGAGTGGCGGCTACATAGAGGCCGGGGCCGATCTTCTCAGTTGCAGTCATTGATCGTAGGGCAGGTCAGAGCGGTCAGGCAGGCAGAAAGCTGCGGTCCGGGCTGGGAATACTGACCGTTTAAGAGCACCGCCCGCATGGCAAAGTAGTACACACGGCAGTACTGAAAGTGCTCTGGTGAAGGAGGAGGCTTGAAATAGGCAATGGTCTGCGTTTTCAGGTTGGTCGATAGCGTGCTGGCCTCATCCTTTGTGTGGCGAAAGGTGGGATCGATGCCGTCTGGCAGGTAAGGGGAGCCGGCCGCTCCGGTAATGATGGCCTCGCTTGAAAGCACTGTCTTGCTGACATAGAGGTTGTAGCCGATAAACTCATCCTCCTGGTTCGTGACGTAATACGAAACCTTGAAGGCGGGTGCTCCCACGTCAGAGGGCACCGGCTCCACGTTTACAAGGGTCGGAGCACCGATGGCCAGCAGGGACGAGATCGGATAGACCGGCGAATCGGTATTCGTGCCACAGCCGGCAAGAAAGGCCGATGCAAGACAGAGCTTCAAAAAGGCTCGCATGCCTCCTGTTTTACAGCAGGCAATGTTAGGGCAAGCCCTTTCACGGGTGGGCGCCCGCCCTGCTGGCGTCCGGGGATTGCTCTGAGGATGCTTCCGGGAGTCAGGGCGTCTGCGGGGGCCTTTCTTCTTCTCGCAGCTGTTCAAAATGCAGGAGGGCCAGGGCATGGGCCTTCCAGTAGTTCTCTACCAGCAGGTTCCAGTCGAACTGATCGCCTGTGCTTTCCACACGGTTGCGCATCTCAATACGCTCCCGCCGGTTCAGACTGAGAAAGCTCATCAGCTGATCGACAAGGTGATTGGCGCTTTCGTCGAAGCTCAACTGGTTGCGCCGGCAGATATACAGGCCCTTTTTTTCATGGTCTGGCATCTGTCTTTGAATATAGGAACCAAAGCCGGCCAGGTCGCTTGTAATCGAGGGGATGCCAAGGGCCGCGCATTCCATGGGAGTGTATCCCCACGGCTCGTAGTAGCTTGGAAATACACCGAGATGGGTTCCGCGAACGAACTGGTCGTAGTCCAGGCCGAGCAGCGGACTCGTGCCCGAAAGAAACTCCGGATGATAGATCACCTTTACCGGATCCTCCGGACCGTTGTTCAGATAACAGCTGCGCAGCTGGTTTAAGATGGCATCTTCGCCTTCATAAAGCATATCATGGGTACAGGTGGCCGGCCAGCCCTGTCGCAGCCAGGCATGATGCTGCCTCTTTAAGGCCATCTGTGCGTTCTCTTCAAGCAGATCCTCTACCGTTGGCAGCTTGCCAAGGGCCGTTGTGTAAAGAAGCTTCTCGGTCATCCGCTCGCTGATGCGTTCGCAGGTCTGCTTCAGGTCGCGAAACATCATCTGACTTTTCAGCACCTCGACGTTGATGCCGCGTACAGGGGCCCGGGTGACGATAAAGGCAATGACCGTCTGGCCGGATTTTTCCTGCTTCAGCCTGTAGTTCAGTCTGGCCAGGGCTTCAATAAAGAGGTCGATGCCTTTGTTGCGGTATTCGTAGCGTCCGGCCGTGAAGATGTAGATGGTGTTGTCCAGATCAAAGGTATAACTCGGATAAAAATGCCCCATGACGAATTCATGGATGGCCTGCTTGTAAAGCTGATGCAGGTTCTGGAATTCATGCAGGGCTGCAAAACGCCGTATGTTCAGTCCGTTTGGCAGGACGTGATCGGGCTTGCGGCCAAGAAGATGCTCTGCCTCAACGGCCGTGATGTCGCTGACGGTCGTGAAGCAATCCGCTCCATGGGCAGCGGCCCGTTCAATGGCAAAGCGGTTGAAGATGCCGCGATCGCCGGCTGCCCTGTAGGCATCGATGGACGGAAGCCTTCCGTAGAAGAAGGGATCGTCCGATGCAAGATACCGCCCGAGCAGCGTTGCATGCGTGGTGAAGACGGTGGCAATGTCTGCGCCGCGCCGCTTTAGTACGGGGATGGCAACGCCGCCCATCCATTCATGGAAATGGGCCACAATGGGAAGCCTGTTCTCATCGGGCATCCCCTCGATCTCTGTTTGCAGCTGCTCGAGGTAGTCCGCCACCAGATAGCCAAACAGGACGACGTCGTTTACCTCTGGCTCATCCCCTGCATCGATCTGATGGTCTTTCCATAGAAAGTATTTGCATTCTGCAAGCCTGTCCCAGGCGGAAAGGTAATCGATGAGCACAACAAGAGGCTTCCCGCTGACCAGCCATCGGCCACAGTGCACCTGCATGCCTGTCCGGCCCGTGGCCGCCGCTGCCCGGTGAAACGGAGTATCTTCGTCCGTTTCTTCGAATTCGATCGAGGCCGTGGCCTGATTATAGGGACCGATCAGGCAGTAGCGGTTTGCCAGCCGGGCCGTCATCGAAGGGGCTTTACTGCGAAGAACGGTGTAGATACCGCCCAGCTGCCAGCAAACCTCCCATGCAGTTTCGACGACCCAGGCTTCCTTCATGCAAACGAGATCATACACGAAGGTGGAAAACCTTCAATCGTATTTTTGGCCCTGGCAGCTTTTTATCTCTTGACGGATCCGTAAGGGCCCTGTATGCTTAACTGGTCCGACCAGTTAAGCAGGAGCGCAGATAAATGCCCGGAGAAAGCCAGGAGACGATTGAAAAGAGCATCATTCTTAAGATCCTGAAAGCCGGGCCAGGCCAGACATTGCCTTCGGAGCGCAATCTGGCCAGCGAGCTTGGCGTAAACCGACAGCCCTTACGAGAGGCCCTGCAACGGCTGAGCCGCGACGGCTGGATTGAGATACGGCACGGCCGCTCCACCGTCATTCGCAACTACCGGGAAGAGGGCGGCCTGGGCGTCCTTGATGCCATGGCGCGACTGGAGCTTCTCGATAAAGACTGGATCTCTTCTTTATTAGAAGTGCGGCTTGCCCTGGCCCCTGCCTATACGCATGCAGCCGTTTCAAAGAATGCGGCGGCCATTGCCTCCTACCTGCAGCGCTCCGGGCTGCTTCTCGATAAGGCGGACGCCTTTGCCATCTACGACTGGCAGCTACACCGACTGCTCTGCGTGGAATCTGGCAATCCGGTCTTTACCATGCTGCTGAATGGCTTTCGCGGTGTGTACAGGCAGGCTGGCGAAACCTACTTCTCTTTGCCCGGCTCGCGAGAAACGTCCATGACATTCTATGCCAGCCTGCAGGCAGCGCTGAAGGACCCGGACCGGGCCGCCGAGGAGGTGCGCCTCGTTATGAAACGCAGTATTGATATATGGAAGGCTGCATCAGCCTCCATTCCACAGATGAATGAAAAATTACCCGGAAACCAAACCGGAGGGAGTAAAGTATGAGACGCTGGAACGGATGGGGAGATGACTCCATTAATGTAGGGTTACCCGAAGAAGGAATACGTTTCCTGGAAGATATTACGGGCAAGGCAACGCCACCGGTAGATTTAACCTTTGAAGAAGCCATCGACCGGGTTGGTCCGTCGCTTCTTGCAGGGATGCCCGGGGTCGATACCTCGGCCGGAGCAAGGCTTTTGCATGCACGCGGCCAATCTCTGCCTGACTGGCTGGCCCTGCGTCAGGGGCTTGGACTGGAATTTCCCGATGGGGTGGCCTTTCCTGAAAGTGAAGACGATGTTCGACGACTGCTTTCTGCAGCAGCCGAAAAGAAGGCCGTTGTGGTCGTTTACGGCGGTGGCACAAGCGTGGTCGGTCATATTAACCGTCCTGCAGGCAAGCGCCCTGTGCTTGTTCTGAATATGAGCCGCATGAACCGTCTTCTGCATTTTGACCCCGCAAGCCGTCTGGCCCGTTTTCAGGCGGGAGTGGCCGGCCCGGATGTGGAACGTCAGCTGGCTCCTCACGGAATGATGCTCGGTCATTTTCCGCAGTCCTATGAATACAGTACGCTTGGCGGATGGGTGGCATCTCGCTCCAGCGGTCAGCAAAGCCTGTACTACGGGCGTATCGAAGACCAGTTTGCAGGTGGACGCATCATCACAACAGAGGGCGACATCGATCTTCCGGTTCATCCTGCAAGTGCTGCCGGGCCCGATCTACGACAGATACTTCTGGGCTCTGAAGGCCGTATGGGAGTGATCACAGAAGCGACCGTTCGCGCAAAACCGATCCCTGAAGAAGAGCAGTTTCATGGCATCTTCTTCCCAGACTGGAGCCATGCAGAGGCCTTTGCAAGAGAGGCGGTGCAGACCCGTCTGCCTCTTTCGATGATGCGCCTGAGCTCTGCGCGAGAAACCTTTGTTACACTGGCCCTGTCCGGTCATGGCTCGCTGATTCGCTGGCTGGAGCGTTATCTTGCCCTTCGCGGCATCGGTGAAGGCAAGTGTTTGATGATCATCGGTGTTACAGGCACCAGGGCACATGTACGTCATACGAAGAAGCTGGCAGGGCGTCTGGTTTCGCGTTACGGTGGTGTGTGGCTGGGCCAGAAGCTTGGCAGTGCCTGGAAGAAGAATCGGTTCCGTGCCCCTTATATGCGCAACTCTCTGTGGGAAATGGGCTGGGCTGTGGACACCCTGGAAACGGCCGTTCCCTGGGATCGGGTCACAGACGGAGTGCGTCGCATCGAAGAGGCACTGGAGAAGGCGGCCAGAGACACAGCGGGCGAGAACCTGCTTCTTTATACCCACCTTTCGCATCTCTATGGATCGGGCTCAGCCATCTACACAACCTATGTCTTTCGTATTCAGGACACTCCTGAAAAAACGCTGCAGCTATGGCAGAGTATGAAGGGCGCTGCCAGTAGCGAGATTGTGGCCATGGGCGGAACGATCAGCCACCAGCATGGTGTGGGTCGGGATCACTCCCCGTATCTTCCTGCAGAGAAGGGAGAGCAGGGCATGAAGATGATTGAATCGGTGATTAAAACAACCGATCCCAATGGTCTGTTTGATACAGGAAACCTTACACAGAGGTAAGGCCTGCCAGGAGGACTTGATGAAGACGAAACAGGAAAAACGACGCAGCGTCTTTGCTGCGTTGAAACAGGATCCACCCGATCTGATCATTGCAGGCGGTGGAGTTACAGGTGGAGGGATTGCCCGCGAAGCTGCCCTTGCAGGTTTGAAGGTACTGCTCGTTGAATCCATGGATTTCGGATGGGGATCCTCCAGCTGTTCTTCGAAGCTGGTGCATGGTGGTCTGCGTTATCTGCAAACGGGTCAGCCAGGCGTTACCTATCGCTCGGTGCGTGAGCGTGAGGCCTTGATGAAAGAACTGCCCGGCCTGATCCGTCCGCTGGATTTTGCACTGCCTGTGTATAAGGCAAAAGACAAAATCCTTTTCAAGATCGGGTTAACCGTATACGACCTCTTTGCCGGCAAATCGTATCACAGACCGGTTTCGGTGAGGGCCATGAAGGAGGCCTTTCCCGGTCTGCGCTCCAATCATCTGAAGGGGGGCTACATCTACTATGATGCGCAAACGGATGACATGCGTCTTGTGATGCGCATTCTGCATGATGCAGAAAAGGCCGGTGCAACGGTGATGAACTATGCTCCCCTTGTTCGGCCGGTTCTCGAAGATGGTGTGGTGAAGTCTGTGGTCATCAGGGATCGACTGGATCAGACAGAGCATACCATTCCCTGTAAGATTCTTGTAAATGCCACGGGTGCCAACGTAGATCAGCTGCGCGAAACACTGGGACTGCCCCGGCTAATCCGACCTCTACGTGGTAGTCACATCGTCTTTAAAAAAGAAAGGCTTCCTGTAACAAAGGCCCTGGCCTTTTCGCATCCGGGGGATGGCCGCAACGTCTTTGTTCTCCCCTGGCTCGGGGTAACGTTTGTGGGCACGACCGACCTGGATCATGATGGCCCTGCCGATTCCCTGCCCGTAATCAGCGAGCAGGAGCGGCAGTATCTGCTGCAGGCTGCCAATGCCATGTTCCCGGAAAGCAAACTTACCGAGGATGACATTCTTTCCACATGGTCTGGCGTGCGTCCCGTTGTGTCCAGTGGAGCAAAGGATCCGTCGAAAGAGTCACGGGACATGTTTATCGATCTGGATCGCAACCTGCTCACGGTTACAGGAGGGAAGCTGACGACCTTTCGCAACGAGGCTATCCATGCCCTGACCCGGCTGTCGGGAATCTTTCCGGCCCTGAAAGGACTGAAGCCACGGCCTTTTCAGAACCCGTCGATGCAGAACAACGATGAGCTATCGCGGTATCTCTCTGCTGCCTATGGGGCCGATGCGGTGAGCATGGAATCCGAGGTAAGGCAGGACGCATCGCCCTTCTTCGAGGGAACGCAGATTTTGAAGGCAGCTGCCCGCTATGCCCTGGAGAAGGAATGGGTGGTGCACCTCGAAGACCTTATGATACGCCGGCTGCGTCTTGGTATCCTCCTGCCTGAAGGCGGACGGGCCTTTCTGCCCGAAATCCGGAAGATGTGCCTTGCAGCCGGATGGAGCGAGGATCACTATGCAGAGGAAGAAGAGCGCTACCTTAAAATGGTAAGCGAGTTCTATGCTTGATACATGGGGAAGGGGGAGTGTTTATGAAGAATCTGATTCTGTCCCTGGATTGTGGAACGCAAAGCGTGCGTGCCCTGCTTTTTGATCCAGATGGGCATCTGCTTGATAAATCCCAGGTGCCGCTGGATTATATCGTTGAACAGCCAGGCTGGGGCGAGCAGGAGCCCGAGGTCTTCTGGCAATCCCTGGCAGAGGCCACGCAGGATCTGTTCGCCAGGCGTCCCGATGCCAGGGACCGCATCGCCGGTGTAACGCTTACATCGCAACGCGGCAGTGTGGTCAATCTCGACGAGCACGGCAAACCACTGCGCAGGGCCATTCTCTGGTTTGATAAACGACGCTGTTTTGAATTCCGTCCTGTAAAGGGACTCTGGTCTCTGGCCTTTCGCCTGATCGGCATGACCGATGCCATCCGGTATTTCGGGAGCATGGCAGAGAGTACCTGGATAGAGCATCATGAGCCGGAGATCTGGAATCGAACGGCCAAATACCTTTTGCTTTCCGGTTATCTGATCTACAGGCTGAGCGGACAGTATCGCGACTCTGTGGCCTCACAGGTTGGCTACATCCCTTTTGACTATAAAAAGCATACCTGGGCGGCCGAATCAGACTGGAAGTGGCAGATAACAGGGCTGCGACGTGACCAGCTTCCCGAGCTTGTGGAACCGGGAAAGGTGATCGGCCATATTACGGCTGAGGCTGCGCGCGAAACAGGAATCCCCGAAGGGTTACCCATCATCTCTGCCGGCGCGGACAAGGCCTGCGAAATCCTTGGCAGTGGTGTCAGTGATGAAGAGTCCGTACATCTGAGCTTTGGAACTACGGCAACGGTAAACGTACTTTCTGCAAAATACAGAGAGGCCGTTCGTTTTATCCCTCCGTATCCTGCAGCGCTTCCCGGCCAGTACAGCATGGAGATTCAGATCTTCCGTGGCTTCTGGATGGTAAGCTGGTTCAAAAAACAGTTTGGATTCGAAGACGAGGTGAAGGCACAGAAGTATGGCAAGACGGCCGAGGAGTTTCTGGAAGAACGGATCCGCGATATTCCTCCAGGCTCAGAAGGGCTTGTACTGCAGCCGTTCTGGTCGCCGGGCATCAAGGTGCCGGGCCCCGAAGCACGTGGTGCTGTTATCGGTTTTACAGACTGGCATAACCGTTATCACATCTATCGAGCGATCCTCGAAGGGCTGCTCTATTCTTTACGCGAAGGCAAGGAACGCATTGAAAAGTCCGGGCATACGAAGCTACGCCGTGTTGTGGCAGCAGGCGGCGGATCGCAGAGTGATGTGATCATGCAGATGACGGCCGACATCTTTGGCATGCCTGTGGAACGTCCGGCCGTATACGAGGCATCGGGACTGGGGGCCGCCATGATTGCCGCAGCCGCCCTTGGATTCTGGCCGGATGTGCAGACAGCGGTACAGCGCATGAGCGGTGCTCCACGGCGGTTTGAGCCGGACATGTCTGTGTACAGGCGGTATGATCGACTGTATCGCAATGTGTATCTAAAAATGTACGATCGCCTGCAGGATTTTTACAAATTCATGCATTCTGAGCTACGTTAGCGAAAGGCCGGTTGCATGAAAAAAGGAAACGTGTTGCCTCATGGTTCGTCTCTATAAATAGAGGAACCATGAGAAGCGCGCGATTTCCGTTTTTTATCCTGGCTGCACTGTTGCTGGCTTTGATCCTGTGGACGGCCCCGGAAGACAGGACTTCCACAGAGGCAGACAGCGAAAGAGAGGCTATGGCTGCCCTTTTTGGTGGTGGTCCGGTCTCAAGAACATCCGAACCGAGCGGCTCTGAATCGGTTTTTGATTCCGATTTCTGGGAAAGGGGTGTGGATAACTCTGCCATCATCACAGACGAGCCGCAGACCACTTCAGACGAAGAGCCGGAAATCCTGGAAAAGGCCAGTGAAGGAAATCCCATCAATCCACAGACCGGGCTGCCCTATACCGATGCCCAGATGAAGCAGTTTGAAACCCTGCGCAAACGCTTCCCCGGAAATTCCATCATTCCACAACGGATGACGCCTGAGCGACAGAAGCAGCTGGAAGAAGAACGTCGGCGAATCGTCGAGATCCAGCAGCGCATTACGGCACGAGAGGCCACAGCCGAAGACATTACGGTCTTCTATGATTTCCAGATGAAGGGGATGAAGGATCGCGCAGAGCTTCTGGAATACGTTCTTGAGAAGATGGGCGACTCTATGGACGAAAACATGGCGGAAAAATATCGAACCGTTCTGGAGGGCAACAGAAAGCAGATCCAGAACCTCGAAGAGCAGAAGCAGAAGGCCCTGCAGAACCTTGCCAATTAAGCAGGGTCAGGCAGCCCGCTGTTATTCGTGTGGCCTGCTGCGACCAAGCAGGCCCGGTCTCATCCGTTCGATAAATGAGATCAGGTCGTCGCGCCTGGCTTCGTCTACATAGTGATGGTTCAGGGAATGCAGAAGCACCAGCGAATAAAAGCAGAGCCGTGCCTTTGCCTTTTCGCGGTACCGTTCGTTAATATCCGGTAGATCCTTTTCCAGTCGCAGGCATTCCTCTTCGATCTGCAAAATCTCTTCTGCATGCAGCCGTCTCATATGCGGATGGTCCATGACGGCTGCCATCCATTCAGCAGGAAGCCACAGGGCTACGCGGTCCTTCTGTTCTCCACTGAAGCGAAAGTTCAGTTCTGCTACGACCTCTGATGCAGGAGTGGAGCGATATGCATCCGGTTCCAGAGGGGCATTGTGCAGAAGGAAGGCGTCGCGCATCGTTCCCAAGCCCTTTTCATATTCAAGGGTGTCTTTGTCTATGTCTCCAATCAGGGCCCTGCATTCACCGAGAAGCATCATCGTTTCGGGACGGTGCGGTTGTAGCTGGAGGGCAAAGCCGAGCAGGTCGCGCGCATTCCGGTAATCTCGCAGTCGCATCATGTTGCGCGAAAGTTGAAGCAGGGCGTGCAGGTCGTCGGATCCAACGGTCCCTTCCTGAAAACGATGCCGGAACTGCCGGGCTGCATGGTTCAAAACGGCACGCATGGCAGAGTCTACGGATGGAGTCAGATCGAGCTTCTTGTCGCGAAGGCGCGATTCGAAGAGGCTCCACTCATCGAGCAGGTAGGCACCGGGCTGTTTCCCTGCAGGAGGATGCGTTAGAAGTGCCTGTCTGTGCTCCCAGTAAGAGGCTGCGTAGAAGCCCGACATCAGATCGGCATTTTCAGGATACTGCTCGAGCAGTTCGCCAAGGGCCTGTACAGCACCGGCAAAATCTCCGGATTCCAGCAACGATCGTGCTTCGTCGAGGCTTCCCATATCAGCGATAATTGTCGAAGGATACGGCGAAGTCCAGGTCGCTTTCGCGAAGCATTTTCATGACGGCCTGCAGGTCGTTCTTGCTTTTTCCCGAAACACGCACGGAATCACCCTGCTGTCGGGTGTTTACTTTCAGGCCGGAATCCTTGATCAGCTTCGTGACGATCCGGCATTGATCGGTGGACAGACCATTCTGTGTTGTCACCTTGCATTTAACTTTGCCAGAGATATTCTTCTCGAACTCACCGAACTTGAAGGCCTTCAGGTTGATGTTTCGTTTTACAAGCTTGCTCTGCAGCATGTCGATGAGCTGATTGAGTTTCATGTCATCAGAGGAGGACATGTGCAGGCCATCCTTCTCGCGCTCAATCTCAACGGTTGCTCCTCGAAAGTCAAAACGCGTACCCGCTTCTTTCAGGGTCTGGTTGATGGCATTGGATAACTCCTGTTCATCAACCTTGTAAACGACATCAAATGAATACTCTGCCATGTTCTCCTGCCTGGGTTTATTTCGTTGTCAGCTGGTCTTCTACAAGCCTTGCAGCCTCTTCCAGGGCCTCCTCGATGCCTTCAACGGCAGTGCCACCGGCCTGGGCCATGTCCTTTTTTCCACCGCCTTTGCCACCGATACGGGCTGCCGTCTGTTTGATGAGTGCCGAGCAATCAAGGCCGGCACGGACGGCCTCCGCCGTGCAGCTGTAGACCAGAACCGGACCTCTTTCGGTTTCTGATCCGGAAAGCAAGATCAGCTTCGATTCTCGTTCGCGCAGAGCATCGGCAAGGGCCTTCAAAGCCTGTCCATCCAGGCCCTGTGGTCGGGCTCGGACCAGCTTGAAGTTACCGACGGACTTCGCTTCTGCAAGCAACGATTCGGCCAATGCTGTATCGCCGGTGGGAGCCTTTGCAAGGGCCTTCCGCAGGCGTTTTTCGACCGACTTCATCGTTTCGCGAGCCGAGCGGATCAGCTTTTCAAAGGCAATACTCTGCTCGGGATTTTCGTGCAGCGTTTTCTGCAGACCTTCCTGGTCTGGCAGCTGCAGCTGCTTCAATTGCTTCTCTTCTTTTGAAAGGTCTACAGAAGCCGAGGCGATTTGATCGAGCAGGCGCTTCTGCTCGGCGCGAAGCTCTGTAAACTGTTCGCTGAAATACTCAAGAACGCGGGGACCTGCCACAGCCTCGATGCGACGGTTTCCGGCGCCCGGGCTGGATTCCCTTAGAATATGGAACAGGCCGATGTCCGCCGTGTTGTTTACGTGACAGCCGCCACAGAACTCCACGGAGTAGGTCTGTTTTTCGTCCAGCATGGAGATGACGCGTACCTCTTCGCCGTACTTCTCACCAAAGGTAGCAATGGCGCCGGTCTTCCTTGCCTCTTCGATGGGCAGGATCTTTGCCTCCACCTTTGCCCTGGCGAGGATGGCCTGGATGACGGATCGTTCCACACGCTCGATTTCATCGGGCTCCATGCGCTTTGAATGCGAAAAATCAAATCGCAGATAGTCAGGCGAAACAAGCGAACCGGTTTGTAGAATGTGCGTACCCAGCACAGAGCGCAGGCCGCTGTTCAGCAGGTGAGTGGCGCTGTGGTGACCGACGAGAAGTCTGCGTCGACCGGTGTCCACCTGCAGATCAACGGTATCGCCGGTGGACAGTGTGCCTTCTTCGAGGCGGCCGATATGAAAGATCAGCTCGCCCTTCTTTCTCGTGTCTTCAACGCGGAACCGTCCGCCTTTTGCTACAAGAAAGCCTGTGTCGCCCAGCTGACCGCCCCCTTCCGGATAGAAGGGGCTTCGCGATGTGGCAATCATGCCGGACTGACCGGCGTTGATCTGCGAAACGGTGCTTTCGTCTACGATGATGCCAAGAATCTTGCCGCTATCCGACAGTGTATCGTAACCGACAAATTCAGTGCGAAAGTTCTCTTCAACGGGAAAATCTACCGGCAGTTTGAAATCCTTCCAGTTGCTTCCTGTTCTGGCCTTTTCGCGCTGCTCGGCCATCAGCTTCTCAAATTCCTCTACGTCGACGGTCATACCGTTTCGTTCGGCTAACTCAATTGTCATTTCCAGAGGAAAGCCAAATGTATCGTACAGCGTAAAGGCCTGCTTGCCGGGAAATACCTTTGCTCCCGCTGCTGTGGCCTCTTCGAGGAATTCCTCCCATTTGCGAACGCCTGTTTCAAGGGTTGTAAGAAAGCGTTGCTCTTCGGCAAGCAGGGTGTCATGAACCATCTTCTGGCGATCCACAAGCTCTGAGTAGAAAGAGCCATAGATGCTTACAACCTCTGGATGAATGCGATGAAGAATTGGTTCTGTTACGCCGAGGTGGTGTGCAAAAAGCAATGCACGTCGGATGATTCTACGAATGACATAGCCACGGCCTGTATTGTCCGGCAGGATGTTATCGGACAGGGCAAAGGTAGCAGACCGTGCATGGTCTGTAAGGACGCGAAGGGCGGCCAGCGTGGTGTCGTTCAGCTCAACGGCCTTGCCCGTTGATTCTTTTACAAGCTCTTCGACCTTTTTGCGGATGCGCATCAGTTCATCGGTTTCATAAACCGTATCTGTGCCGTTCAGCAAGGCGACGATGCGCTCAAGGCCTGCTCCCGTATCGATGCCGGTGCGCGGCAGGGGATGCAGCTCCCCGCGGCTGTCCTGATTATATTGATTGAAGACAAGGTTCCAGTATTCCAGGTAGCGGTCGCATTCCGAACCGGGCTGGCAGGTTTCTGGATCTCCGCATCCCGTTGGTCCTTTGCACACCTCCGGCCCGCGGTCCAGATACAGCTCCGAGCAGGGGCCACAGGGCCCCGTATCGCCTGCCGGTCCCCACCAGTTGGTGTCCTTGCCAAGACGTGTAATACGGTTCAGCGGAACTCCGACCTTTTCGTTCCAGATCTTGATGGCCTCATCATCGTCTTCGTAGACGGTGATGTGGATCTTCTCCGGATCCAGCTTCAGCCAGTCCACCGAGAACTCCCAGGACCACTGGATTGCTTCCTCTTTGAAGTAATCCCCGAAGCTGAAATTACCGAGCATCTCAAAAAACGTGCAGTGCCGGGCCGTCTTTCCAACAACCTCAAGGTCCGTTGTACGCAGACATTTCTGGATCGTCACAATACGGCTATGCGGTGGCGTTTCCGCTCCTTCAAAATAGGCCTTGAACGGCACCATGCCCGCCGACGTGAAAAGGAGGGTCGGATCACCGGCCGGTAACAGGCTGGCTGAGGGCAGATGCAGATGCTTTTTGGATTCAAAGAATTCAATCCAGAGCTTTCGGAGTTCGGCGCAGGTCAGAGCTTTCATAGACGATGCCTGTATAGAAACCGTCACCTACAGGAAAATCAAAAAACAGATGGCCAGTTCGGCAAGGCAGGGATCCCGGGTCGTTCTGGTAGACAGGAGGGCAGAGGACGGAAATTCTGCACAAGGATGTTCGGTTTGCGTCGCTATCTCCCCCTTTTGATGGTATCTTTCATGTCCTCCTGTGCCTGGATGAGCAGCGATACGGCCTCGTTATTTGCAAGGGATGACGTTTTATCGGACGAGGAGGCGCGTGGATACCTGAACACGGCCATTGCCATCAATACGGAAAGGTGCGCAACCCTCTACAAACCGGCCCTTCACCTGATCGATACCGGCTACGATCACATTCTGTCACGTCCCTTTTATTATAAAGACAGCCTGGATGTCTGTTTTACAGCCCTGTTGCTGACGCCCTGTCCGGAATCCGAGCTTTCTGACGACGATGCCGTGCATTACTACCGCATGGTGCTGAATGCCTGCGATCCACGTCCTTACGAGCTATAGGGACAGGCGGACGTAAATTCCCCCATTTTCGGAAGTCCTTGCTGAAGATTTGCACCTTTTTTCCTTTGCATTAAAAAAAAGAACCGGTAGATTTGAATTCACACCTTCGGCTGGCCGAAGGTGAAATGAGGTAATTGGTCATGCGTCCAGGCATTCGTTTCGTCTCAGCAATCGTTCTTCTTTCGTCCTTTGTCGGCGTTTCTGCACAGACAGAGGAGCCGCCACTGAAGAAGCCCGAGGATTCGGCTCGTGAGTGCAAGAATCCACAGGAGTTTCGCAAGGCCGGTCCCGATGAGCTGATCCTTCCGGCCATCTCCTGGGGAAACAACCCGCAGGAGGGCGAGTACCGCCGTGAGGTGGAACGCCTGCTGAAACTGGAGATCCAGAATGTGAACAACGCCATCCTCGATGTGGTGACCAAGCATAAGGAGCTCATCACGCTCTATCCGGAGCTGAAGCTGTATCAGGAAATCGTTCTCGAAGACAATCCCGGCGCCTGGCGTGATGGCCTTTTTGTGAACTCCAAAAAGGTTCTGTCGCTGCACTACACAGAAAACGGCGACCTGGACTGCCTGGTCATCGATTCCATGATCCGTGGGGTAAACAAATACGAGTTGTGGACCCGCAAGATTATGCGATTGTATTATCCAAGCATCCAGACGCTGCAGCTGGAAACACGCACCCATAACCTGCGTATGCTGGAAAGCCTTGAGAATACCAGCCCGGAGGTGCAGCTGAAGGCCCTGAGACTGGTATTCCAGAACCTGCGAACGGCCCTGTACTCGATGGACATGCTCATTGCAGCCTATTACGATCGTCGTAATAAGCGCAATGAATGGCAGATCAACCTGTAAGCATTACAGCCCGTATTTGCGGGCTAGAGCACGGCCATGTGCGATTTCATGGCCGACAAGCACATAGGTCCAGTCCAGCAGTGAAACGGGTCCGAACATGGGATGCGGCACTCCGTGGTTCCTCATCTCTTCTACAGTTCGGCCTGCAATGTTATTCTCGACGGCCTTCATGGCCTTTTCCAGCTCCTGCAGGGACCGCTCCCTGTTCCACGATTCGGTCGGAGAGACGCTTTCCGGATTCTGTGCCTTTCCCGGCTCGGATACACGGCGAAAGAGGGAGTTGTAAGAGAGCTTCTTTAGTTCCTCTTTCGCCACGCCAATGCGTCCCTTCAGGACAGCCGGGATCATGCGAGCATAGCCATACTGGGTTTTGTAAAGATGCTCTGCATTCTGTCCGGCATTCCATCCCCCGCCTGGGGCTTCTTTTACAAAGTCTTCGTCTGAAAGGCCGTTTAGAATCTGCAAAAGAACGCTGCGAACCTCTTTCCAGGCCTGGATCAATTCGCCCGGGTCCTGAATGGCGTCGGGACGTGGGATGGCAGACGGGAATTGCTCTTCGATTGACATAACACTCTCCTTGTACTGCAGGGCAGGGCCCTTCCTCTGTTTTCGAATAGACCGATCGTTCTACTAACGGCAGCACTCCGTTCACATGCAAGCCTTTTTGCTGCAGTTTTTGCTTTCCCGACCATGGTCGGACAACAATCTGTCCGCATGAGCGAGCTTCCTGTGTTCCATGCCACCACCATCCTCTGTGTGCGAAAGGATGGCCAGACGGCCATGGGCGGCGACGGCCAGGTGAGCCTGGGCAACACCATCATGAAGGGCGGGGCCCGCAAGGTACGCCGCCTCGAAGGCAAGAATATCATTGCCGGCTTTGCAGGCAGTGCGGCCGATGCCTTTACCCTGTTTGAGTTATTCGAAAAGAAGGTAGAGCAGTATCGTTCTCAGCTCAGTCGTGCAGCCGTTGAGCTGGCACGCGAATGGCGAACGGACCGCATGCTGCGTCGCCTGGAGGCCCTGCTTATCGTTGCTGATCCTGACGAGTCGTTCCTGATCTCTGGAACGGGGGATGTCATTGCTCCCGATGATGGCATCCTTGCCATTGGCTCAGGAGGCAATTTTGCGCTGGCCGCAGCCCGGGCCCTCGTTCAGCATACCGATCTGGATGCGCGAAGCATCGTGGAGCGCTCGATGAAGATCGCCTCGGACATCTGCGTTTTTACAAACGACAACCTTACCATCGAAGTGCTGTAACTATACGGCTATCGCTCTATACAAGCAGGACGGGAATCTCCCCTGCCAGCACAGGCAGATAGGCCGGGTCTGCTGTATGATCCCCGTCTGGCAGGACGAGCAGGTCCGCATGAAAAAGCCGGCATTGCTTGATTAGCTGCTCGATTCCCGAAACGGCCTGCACGTGCAGCCGGACCTGCATTCGGGCCGTCCATTCCGCTACCGATGGTGCAGCGGAGGCTGGATGCAGAACAAGCAGCGGGCGTCTTTCTTTTCTTGCAAGCCTCTCCGCTACGGTCAGGGCCGGGAGCGCATGCCGGTCATCGTCGAGAAAAACGGCCACCGGGCCGTCTGGCTGTGATGCCCAGTGGATGGCATGGACGCGGGTGTCGAAGAATCCGAGCAGAAGCACGTCGTCGGGCTGTTTTCGGCTGTGCAGGGCCTGAAAGGGCTCTCCCCGTATGGTTTCGAAGCTGTATGACAGGTGAAAGGTCTGCGTCATACGCTTCAGCAGTGTTTCTGCTTCTCTGGCCTGCCGGCGCAGATGTCGTTCTACGGTAATCGTTTCCAGGGTGCGCAGGTCGCCGCGCAGAAGTCCGAGCTCTTTCGTAACGGGAAGCGAGGCCGTGCGCAGAATACGTTCGTCTTCGAGAAAAAGTCCGGTCAGATCCAGATGCAGCGCTTCTGCTGCGCGTACGGCCCAGTGCACAGCACGTCGACCGCGAGAGGAACTGTCCATAGAAAGCAGAAGTCTGCGCCTCATGTCAGGCCTCCTCGCTTTGCGGTTTCGGTTCGTCTTTCAGGCTTTTGCGCAGCTCGGCGAATTCTTTCAATCTTTTGAAGACCAGGGCGTTGATCGAATCTTCGGGATACACACCGGTTGCATCGGCAACTCCGGCTGATCTTCCCGTAAGGATTTCAAGGGCCTGATCCACGCTGCGAACCGCATATACGTGAAATCGACCCTCTTTTACGGCCTCCACAACCTCATCCCGCAGCATCAGATGCGGTGTATTCGTTTCGGGGATAATGACGCCCTGTTTGCCGGTTAACCCACGACCCTGGCATATGCTGAAGAATCCTTCGATCTTTTCGTTTACGCCTCCAATGGCCTGTACGTTACCGAACTGGTCTACCGAGCCTGTAATGGCATACTGCTGCAGGATGGGGATGTTTGCAGCAGCCGATAGAATGGCACACAGCTCAGCGGCCGAGGCACTGTCGCCATCGACCATGCCATAGGTTTGCTCGAAAACAAGACTGGCCGTAAGTGACAGCGCCCCCTGCAGTCCGTAGCGTTTGCCGAGAAAGGAGCTGAGTATTAAAACGCCTTTAGAATGAAGGGCCCCGCCCAGCTTGATCTCCCGCTGGATGTCAAGAACCTCGCCTTCTCCAGGACGCACCGTTGCCGTAATGCGTGTGGGCACACCGTAAGACGTATCGCCCGTCGATATGACGGATAAGCCATTGATCTGGCCGATTACGGCTCCATCGGTATCGATGCGAAGGGTTCCGCGCAAAATCTGCTCGATAATCTTTTCGCGAATGCGACCCAGTCGGCGCTCTCGAGCGTTTCGCGCAAGATTTACATCTTCTGCGGTAACATGAGCATTTCCGTTCTTTCGTGCAAAGTGATCCGCCTCGCGAATAAGATCGCACAGCGCACCGGCATGCGTGAACAGCTTTTCCTGATCGTCCGCCATGCGGCCGGAGGCTTCGATCATGCGGGCCGCACCGCTGCGATCAAAAGGCAGCAGTCCTTCTTTGCGGCAGAGGGAGGCAATGAAGCGACAGAGCAGCAGATGGTTTTCGTCGTTGCGGGGAATGTCGTCCTCGAGGTCCGCTGCAATCTTGAAAAGCTCCCGGAATTCCGGATCATAGGCAGATAGCAGATAGTAAAGAGACCGATCGCCGATCAGTATGATTCGCCCCGAAAAGGGGATGGGCTCGGGCTCAAGCGACACCGTACTGACCATGCCATACATCTGGCCCGGCGACTCGATACGGATTTCTCCCGTGGACAGGGTTCGCTTCAGGGCTTCATAGGCAAAGGGCTGCATCAGCAGTTTCTGTGCATCGAGGATCAGGTATCCTCCTGCAGCCCTGTGCAGGGCGCCCGGTTTGATCAGGGTGAGGTTTGTGACGAGGGCGCCAAGCCTGGCAATGTGTTCTACCCGGCCAAAAAGATTGGAGTAGGTCGGTGATTCTTCATAGATAACAGGTGCACCGCCATTCGATCCATGATCGACGATCAGGTTTACGGCATAGCGTGTAAAATCACTTTCCTGGCCCTGACCGGCTTCAGGAGCACGGAATTCCTGCATATGCTCGACGGCATCCTTCTGTACGGCTTCCAGATAGGCGAGCACATCGGGGTATTCCGCCCAGGAGGTCCGTAGATCGCTCATGCTATGGCCGACTGCAAACTGAACGGCCTCTTCGCTGAGGGCTCGAAGCCGTTCTGCCCTTTCGCGGCGCCATATATGAAACTGCCGAATGGCCTCCTGTAGCTTTTGCTGCAGTCGTTCGACCTCTGTTTCCAGTCGTTTGCGCTGCTCTTCGGGCAGGTTCATGTACTGATCGGGCGTGAGCACATCATCGGGCTTGTCGGGATTGAGCGGAGCAAGAGAAAATCCTGCTGGCGTTCGCAAAAGGGCGATCTGATGTGCTGCCGCATCCTTTCCGATTTCTTCCAGCCTTCGATTCTGCTTTTCGTTAAACTCCTCTTCGATCTGTGACAGACGCATGCGGAATTCATCGCTTTCGAAGGCTGCCGGTATGCCTGTTTTCAGATCTTCCAGCAGATGATTCATCTCATAGCGAAGACGCTGGCCCAGTCCAGGCGGCAGATGCAGGGCAAGGGGACGATGGGGATGACGGAAGTTATGCACGTAGCACCAGTCATCGGGCGTCTTTTCTTCCGGTGCCTTTCGTTCAAGCAGCTGCAGTATCAGCTTTCGTCGCCCGCTACCCGTTGGACCGAGCACAAAGACGTTATAGCCGGGCGATCGCATCGACAGTGCAAAGTCTGCTGCTTCTTCGGCACGCTCCTGGCCAAGCCCTCCAGGCAGATCGTCAAGTTCTGCTGTGGTCTCAAAAGGGAGGGATTCTGGCAAACAGCGTCGGATCAATGTATCAGCCGGTAGCGAGTTCACCGGTTCATGCTTTGCCCTGTCACTGTCTTCGCAATCGTTTTTGCCAGATGGCCTTTCTTTAAGCGACGCTGCATTTTTTGATCGCTTTTTTTAAAAGCGGTAGCTTGATGGAAGTAGCTGAACGAAATTCAGCAGGGGGTATCATGTCTGTAACTGCAAAAAGAGAAACCGTTTCGATCAATCCTGCGACGATGCAGGAGGTGGGGCGTGTCGTTGATACAGATATGAGCCGGCTGCCCGAACTTTTTGCACAGGCACGCGAGGCTCAGAAGGCCTGGGCGGCCACGCCATTCTCTGTTCGCAAACGGCACATCCTGAAAATGCGCGACTACATTGTAACCCATGCAGAGGAGCTGTCATCGATTGTCAGTCGTGATAACGGCAAGTCACGCATCGATGCCCTGGCTACCGAGGTCATTCCCTGTGCCCTGGCGGCAAACTGGTATGCAAAGAAGGCGGCCAGGCATCTGAAGCCGAAAAGGCTGCCCGGTTCGTCGCTGCTCTTCTTTAACAAAAGGAATCAGATCGTTCACGTTCCTCTTGGTGTCGTTGGTATTATCAGTCCCTGGAATTATCCGCTCTCCATTCCGTTTGGAGAGATTATGATGGCTCTTATGGCAGGCAATGCCGTCATGCTTAAGGTGGCCGCTACGACGGTGCTTGTCGGTGAGGCCATAGAAAGGATTGTTGCTGCCGGTGAGCTGCCTGAAGGACTCTTTCACCATATCGTAGGCTCCGGGGCTGAGGTTAGTCGTGGATTCTTCGAAAACGGTATCGATAAGATCTTTTTTACCGGCTCTGTTGCCACAGGCAAACGCCTGATGGCAGAGGCTGCATCCACACTGACTCCGCTTTCTCTTGAGCTGGGCGGAAAGGATCCGATGATCGTGCTGCCCGATGCCGATCTGGAACGGGCTACGAATGGCGCTGCCTGGGCCGGCTACCAGAATGCAGGACAGAGCTGTGGTGCGGTGGAGCGTATCTACGTGCATGAATCTGTCTACGATCGCTTTGTAGAGCTGCTTGCTGCGAAAACAAAGGCAATGCGTCATGGTGTCGATACCGATTACGATGTTGAAATCGGAGCGATGACCACGCCGGAACAGCTTGAAACGGTACGCTCTCAGGTGGAATCAGCGGTAGCGGCCGGTGCAAAGATCGTTGCACAGTCTTCGCCGAAAGGATCCGCTGATGGCTGGTTTTATCCGGCCACACTGCTGACCGATGTGAACCACTCTATGGCAATCATGCGCGAAGAGACCTTCGGGCCTGTGCTGCCTGTTGTGAAGTTTCGCGACATCGAAGAGGCCATCCGCCTGGCAAACGATTCTACGATGGCCTTAACCTCCTCTATCTGGACGCGCAATATATCCCTGGGACGAAAGATTGCTGCCCGCCTGCACAGCGGTGTGACGACGATCAATGATCACCTCTACACACATGGCCAGGCCGAAACCCCCTGGGGTGGCTGGAAAGAGTCCGGACTGGGCCGCACGCATTCCCATATAGGACTGGAAGAGATGACCAACGTGAAGCTTGTGAACTGGGACGTGCTCTCTTCTTCGCGCAATCTCTGGTGGTTCCCCTTTGATAGGCAGACCTATTCAGCCCTGCTGCAGGCCCTCCGTTCGGTGATGGATCCATCGCTGCTGTCGCGAATGGTTAACGGAATCAAACTCACCGGCTTTATGGTTCGGAAGATGTTCACCCCCTGGAAAGTGAAGTAAAGAAAAGTGAAGTGAGCTACAGGAGCTAACGAGAGCTATGAAAGAAGTGACCACAATGCAGGCAGCTCGCCTGGTACGCTATGGAACGCCCCCCGATATGTCCGTACAGGAGGTGGACGTTTCTTCGTTACAGCCAGGACAGGTTCTGATACGTATGGCCTATTCTTCCATTAACCCATCTGACCTGGCCTTTCTGACGGGACAGTACGGCATCAAGAAAAAGCTGCCGGCCGTGCCCGGCTTTGAAGGTAGCGGTACCGTTGTGGCCTCCGGAGGAGGGTTTGGTCGTTTTCTTGTAGGGCGACGTGTTGCCTGTGCATCGAGCTCCGGTGACGGTACATGGGCGCAGTACATGGTAGCCGATGCAAAGGGCTGCATTCCACTGAGACCTTCTGTCAGCCTGGAGCAGGGGGCATGCCTTGTTGTGAATCCGATGACAGCGATGGCCCTTTTTGATGCCTTTAAGAAAGGCGGCCATGCAGCTCTGATACAGACAGCAGCGGCCAGTGCCCTTGGGGGCATGATTCGACGGCTGGCAGCCGTTCATGGTCGCCCGGTGATCAATATCGTGCGCCGCGATGAACAGGTGGATGCCCTGGAGAAGGAGGGGGCACAGTACGTGCTGAACAGCAATGCGCCTGATTTCGAACGCAAGCTTGCCGTCCTAGCACGCAAGCTGCAGGCCACGATGGCCATCGATGCGGTGGGTGGCACGCTTACACGGCAGCTCATTACCTGTATGCCAGTCCACTCAAGGGTGCTTGTTTATGGCGGGTTATCCGGTGAGGCCTGCGACTTTTCCCCGGGCCTTCTGATCTTTAAAGAAGCGCAGGTTCATGGTTTCTGGCTGTCTCTGTGGTTGCAAAACCAGTCCCCCCTGCGGCTCATGCGGCTGGGATGGTCGATTCAGAAGCTTCTTGCACGGGAACTGAAGACCGAGATTCGCCGCATATATCCCCTTGCAGAGATTCATGCGGCGATCGCAGATTACAGCGCTCAGATGAGCGGCGGCAAGGTCCTGATCAACTGCCAGGGGTAGGCTCTTCTGCCATCCCTTCGGAGCTGTCTTCAAGCAGCTGATAGATGGAGCTTCCGACGCATACGGTGAAATAGATGGCGAATAGAAGCATCAGGATCATCAGGGGGAGTTGCAATAGCAGAGGAGGAAGGCCACTGCCCTGGAGCAGGACGTTAATGCCAGAGGCCCCTGCGAGATAGACAAGAAATCCCGCCGTCTGCCACATCAATATATACAGGGCAAGTTTCCAATGATCTGGTCGGGTGATGCGCCAGCTTGCTTTGAATGCCTGTCCCACCGTCTGTTTACGTAGCAGAGTCAGTGGTAGAACGAGCTGCATCCTTGCCCAGTAGTATGCTGCGGGAAGGTTGCCTGCCAGAGCCAGAAGATACAGGCCAAGAAGTTCCGTACCGCCAGCCTGGATAACTGCCTCAGATGCTGCTGCACCCTGCGCTTTGATTCTTGACATCGTCTCAAATTGATGGACGAGGTAGGGAATATTGAAGGGGGCGTTGATCAGAATGTAGCCAAGAATGAGGCTTATCGCGGCAGGAATGGTAGAGGCGTAGGTACGCACTCCGAGAAACAGGTCGCCTATCGACAGCTCTCCGGTGATCATTCGATACCCTATGACGGTGTAAGGAGCCAGTATAGCAGGCGACCATCCAACCATCACAAGGAAAAAGATAGCAACTGCCGGTGTCGCCCCTACAATGAACATTATGAACAGGCTAAGCAAAAGCGGTGGGACGGAGAGTAAAAAGCCTGTGAGTATGGTCATAGCGAATGCAAGACCAAATTTCTGCCTGAGGGCTGTTCCTACCAGTCCGATGGCTCGGCCAATGGTGAATGCTGTCGTCTCGACAGAGGTCGCTACAGATGTCGAGGCAGCTGGTGGTTGATACACATTGTCCATTCAAAATGGAATGTTGAATATGGATTCTACTGTCAAGAACAGAATGAATCGAAAAAAACTCTCAGAAAAATAGGTGACGGCAGCCTGGCCAAAAATACAGTGCTGCCATGTTCTACAGTGCTCTTCTGCTTCTTCTGGTAATCTTTATTATCTGGAAGACGTTTATTATCGTCCCTCATCAGCATGCCTTTATTAAAGAAAGGCTGGGGAATTACAATGCCACCCTCGGGTCAGGCTTTCATTTCTTGATACCCATTGTGGATCGTATTGCCTACAGGCATACGCTCAAAGAAGAGAGTATCGATGTTCCGCCGCAGATTTGCATTACCAAGGACAATGTGCAGGTCGAGGTCGACGGCATTCTCTATATCAAGGTGGTAGATCCCAAGCTGGCCTCTTATGGAATCAATGACTACCGCTTTGCATCTATCCAGCTGGCACAGACCAACATGCGTTCAGAGATCGGTAAGCTGGATCTCGATCATACGCTGATGGAGCGAGAGACGATTAATGATAACATTATCCAGGCCCTTGACGTTGCCAGTGACCCGTGGGGCGTGAAGGTGACGCGATACGAGATCAAAAACATCATGCCTCCAAAAACGGTGCTGGCCACGATGGAAAAACAGATGACGGCGGAACGCGATAAGCGTGCGGAGATCTTTCATTCGGAAGGAGAGCGGGCGGCCACAATCAATCGCTCCGAAGGAGAGAAGATCGAATCGATTAACGTCTCTGAGGGCGAAAAGATTCGTCGCATCAATGAAGCAGAGGGGCGTGCGCGGCAGATCGAGCTTGTTGCAGATGCGACGGCCGAATCGATCCGTATGGTAGCATCGGCCATTGCCCGTCCCGGTGGTGACGATGCCATGAAGCTTCGCATTGCCGAGGAGTTTATTCGTGAGTTTGGCGAAGTTGTGGAGACGTCGAAGACACAGGTAATTCCTCTTGGACCCGCCGTAATTCAGAGCTTCTTCCAGGGCATGTCCGGCATGACGGAAGCCATGAAAACAGATTCCGGGCAATTCCCGCGACCGCCTAAGGCGCAGAAGTAAGCGAAAGGAGCAGGTAATGGAAATTTTTGGACTCGCATTCTATGTAATTCTCTTTATTTTTATTGCGTATAAGTTCGCCAGGGCCATTCGCATTGTGTCAGCTCAGGACGTCTACATCGTTGAGCGCCTGGGCAAATATCGCACCAGCCTCTATGCAGGGTTTCATCCGCTGATTCCCTTTCTGGACAATGTTCGCTACATCCTGACCCTGAAAGAAGAGGCCATTGATGTGCCTTCACAGAATTGTATTACAAAAGATAACGTTCTGATTCGTGTGGATGGCATCATCTACATGAAGGTAGTCGATCCATATAAAGCAGCCTATCACGTGGCGGATTATCGCTATGCATTGATCCAACTTGCACAGACAACAATGCGTGCGGCCTTTGGATCCCTTGAGCTGGATCGCACGTTTGAAGAGCGAGAGTCCATCAATGCACAGATCGTACGTGTTGTGGACGAGGCCGCCGATCACTGGGGCATCAAGATTCTGCGTTATGAGATCCAGAACATCACGCCTCCACAGTCTGTTCTTGCCTCTATGGAAAAGCAGATGACCGCCGAGCGTGACAAGCGTGCCAGTATTGCCCGCTCTGAAGGCGATATGAGTGCGATGATCAACCGCTCCGAGGGCCTGAAGCAGGAGTTGATCAACCGATCGGAAGGTGAGAAGCAGAAGCTGATTAACGAGGCCGAAGGGCATGCCCAGGAGGTCCTTGCCATCGGCAGGGCCACGGCCGCCGGTATCGAAAAGATCGCTGCTGCCATTGAGACAGACGGTGGTCGTCAGGCCGTGTATCTCAGCCTGGCTCAGGATTACCTGAGGAAACTGAATGGCATTGCACGACCAGAGAATACCGTTATCCTGCCGATGGATATGGGAAGTCTTGAAGATATTATGAAAGGGCTTGATCATTTTGCCGGTGAAAAACATTAGGGTTCAATGGCTGCACGTAAGTCCGAGCGCAAAGAAAAGCTTCCCCGCAAAGGCGGGGAGCAGGCTGCAGAAGAAGAGCAGGAGTCCACAGAAGAGAACCCCATCGCTGCGCTTGGTCGGCGTATGAACCGCATTCAGGGACAGGTCGTGGGTATTGGCAAGATGATCGAAGATCAGCGAACCTGTGTGGACATCCTGAACCAGATCAGTGCCGTGAAGTCTGCCCTGGATGGGGTAGCCATGGCCATCCTTGAAAAACAGGCCTACCAGTGTTTTCAGGAGACGGTCGATCCAGAGGAAAGCAAACGCTCTTTGCAGGAATTCATTGATATTGTCCGGAAGTATGCCCGCTGAGCGGGTATGCAGCCGAAAGTCCTTGACCGTCCTGCCCCTGGAAAAAACTTTAAGAAAAGTATACTAATTTATTCCTCCATAAGGAAGGTACGTCTATGCCCAGAAAGAAGATCGCATTAATCGGCGCCGGTCAGATCGGCGGAACCATGGCTTTGCTCGCCGCTCAGAAGGAGCTTGGCGACGTCGTCCTCTTTGACATTGTCGAAGGAGTGCCTCAGGGCAAGGGGCTGGACGTGATGGAAACCACTCCGGTTGAAGGCTGCAATTCCACCATTACGGGAACCAATTCCTACGAAGATATTCGTGGAGCTGACATCTGTATCGTAACGGCCGGTATTCCCCGTAAGCCAGGGATGTCTCGTGACGACCTCGTTGCCACGAATACGAAGATCGTAAAGGACGTTGCTGAGAACATCAAGAAGTACGCTCCCGATGCCTTTGTTATCGTCATCACCAATCCGCTGGATGCCATGGTTTACGTAATGCAGAAGGTTACCGGCTTCCCCAAAAACCGTGTTATGGGAATGGCCGGTGTGCTGGATTCTGCTCGATTCCGTGCCTTCATTTCGATGGAAACGGGCGTTTCTGTGAACGACATCACGGCCTTTGTTCTTGGCGGCCATGGCGACACGATGGTACCGCTTTCTCGCTATTCAACCATCGGTGGCATTCCTCTGCCCGATTATCCAGGACTGACTCCTGAGAAGATCCAGGCTATGGAAGAGCGTACTCGTAAGGGTGGCGGTGAGATCGTGAACCTGCTGAAAACCGGCTCTGCCTTCTACGCTCCCGGTGCCTCTGCCATTGCCATGGCAGAATCGATCATCCGTGATCAGAAGCGCATCTTCCCCTGTGCCGTCCTCTGCGAAGGCGAATATGGCCACAACGGACTTTTCATGGGAGTGCCTGTGATTCTGGGCGAGAAGGGCGTTGAAAAGATCATCGAAATCCAGCTGACCGCAGATGAAAAAGCGGCTCTTGATAAGTCGGCCAGTGCCGTGAAAGAGCTGATGACGGTTGTGGATAACTCAGGCATCGTCTGAGTGATTCGCAAAATAAGGTCAGAAAAGGGAGGCTCCGTTGCCTCCCTTTTTTTGTCTTCTACTAAACAGAGGCAACCGGCCCGATCGCCTCTGTATTGGGCTTACCCGGCGGAACCATGGGCCAGACGTGTTCCTTTTCATCGATCGGAATGTTGAGAAGGCAGGGGCCCTTTTCTGCCAGTACCCTTTCCAGTATGGCATTGATGTCATCTTCGCGGCTGATGTTATAGGCCTCGAATCCCATTCCCTTCGCCACCATGGCATAATCCGTGGGGCGTTCATAACGAATGGCAAAGAAGTTCTGCTGATAGAACAGGTTCTGTTGCTGGCGCACAAGGCCGAGGTGTTGGTTGTTGAATACAAGCACCTTGATATTCAGCTGCAGCTCTGCTGCCGTCGAAAGCTCTGCCAGGTTCATAAACAGCGATCCATCCCCTGTTATACAGATTACCGTAGAGTCAGGGCATGCCAGGGCGGCTCCAATGGCTGCAGGCAGGCCAAATCCCATGGTGCCTGCACCTCCGGAGGTGAGGAAGCTTCGCGGACGATGAAGCGGAAGGTGCTGCGCTGCCCACATCTGGTGCTGACCCACATCGGTGGTATAGATCGTATTGTTCGGTGCCACTGTTCCCGTATGGCGCAATATGGCCGCCGGATGAAAGGGATTTTCCAGCCATTGTTCGGGCAGCGGGTCTTCGTCCTGCATCTCTTTGATGCGAGCATGCCAGGCTGCATAGGACGGAAGAGGGGAGCGAACGGCGGCCAGCAGCGCAGGCAGTGCCTGTTTCAGGTCAGCGCAAAGGCCTGTATGCACAGAGCGGTTCTTGCCGATCTCCGAGGCATCGATGTCAATGTGAACGATCTTTGCCTTCCGGGCAAAGGCCTGTACGTTCCCCGTTGCTCGATCGTCGAAACGCACCCCAAGCGCAAGAAGCAGGTCGGCCTCTTCGATTGCCCTGTTTGTCGAGCGGTTTCCGTGCATCCCGAGCATGCCCAGATTCATGGGATGGGATGCGGGCAGTATGTCCCTTCCCATCAGGGTAAGAGCTACCGGTATCTGAAAGGCTTCGGCCAATGCCCTGAGCTCCTCTGTGGCCCGGGCATGCAGAACACCGCCTCCTGCATAGATAAGAGGCCTTTCGGCCTGATGAAGCAGCGTAACGATATCGTGCAGCTCTGCCATGTGCGGCTGGCCCTGCGATGAGGCAGCGGGCAGGGCCGTCGGTGTAGCTGTTGATGCCGAGGTCATGGCCTGCTGGATGTCTTTGGGAACATCGATGAGCACCGGTCCCGGACGCCCCTTTAGCATGATATGATAGGCCTCCTCGAGACGATCGGCAAGCTCATCGATGCTTCGTATCATGAAGGCAGCTTTGGTAATGGGGGCCATGATGCCAACGGCATCGACCTCCTGGAAGGCATCGGTACCAATCAACGATACGGGAACCTGACCTGTGATGGCCATAACGGGTATGGAATCCATCATGGCATCGGCAATGGCCGTGGCCAGGTTGGTAACGCCAGGGCCGGATGAGGCCAGGCAGACGCCTGGTTTCCCTGTGGTGCGGGCCATGCCCTGTGCGATGAAGCCTGCTGCCTGTTCATGTCTGGCGAGGATGTGTCGGACGGGACTGCGTTGCAGGGCGTCATAGATGGGCAGGTTTGCACCGCCGGGGATGCCGCTGACCGTATCCACTCCTTTGCTTACAAGAAAATCGATGATGTACTCCGCTCCGGTTTTGCTGTTCATATTCTGCTCCCTGATTGCTTGCAGGTCACCAGAAACAAAAAGGCCCCCGCCTGCTTTACGCTGACGGAGGCCTTTCTGGATCCGGTAACCGGCTGGCTTTATCTGTCGGGCGTAAAGCATCTATGTCTGCGCTGGACCACCACCACAGATACGAGAAGCAATACGCTGACGAAGAAAGAAGCCATAATGAAAAGTGATAATCCTAACAACGTAGATGCAGGCCTGACTGTCCACTTTTTTTCTGCTGCATGAAACCGCTCTTCCAGGCCGACAGGGGACAAAAAAAGGCAGCTTCTGGAGGAAGCTGCCCTTTGTAGATCGAATCAGGTATCGATCCGTTCGATGGATCGATACTTATCTGGCGATCTTAATTCCAAAGCGATAGCGGGTACCGCTGAGGTTGATCGGGTAGGAAATACTACCGGTAGGTGCCAGTGACCGAATTGTTCCAATGGCCCGCACCGGAGCGTTATCCATTTTACCGCCGATTACATGCTCGATCTCGAAAAAGGTTTTGTTGCCGGATTGCAGCTTGCGTTCCACACCGAGGAGGAAGTTGAAGCCAATGCCATTGACATCGAATTTTACCTTTTCACCGATAACGGGGTAAAGGCCGGAGGTATGTGCAGCTCCCTGTGTCAGGATTTTCTGATCAGAGTGAGGTGCAACGGAGAAACCGCCCAACTCATACAGAAGCTGACCGTTGGAATCGCCTTCAATGCCCCAGCCACCACGGAAGTAATGCAGACCGAGACCGCCGTATACAGAGGCTGATTCACCAACGCCAGCCTTCATTCCCCAGTACAGAGGAACGTGAAGCGCTTCGTAGCTCCAGGTCATGTCGATCATCTTATGGCCGGCAAAGCTGGCTGACGTGTGACCGCCCATGATTTTCCGGGTGTAGTCTGCACCCACTCTCCAGAACGTGTTCTGTCCTTCTACTTCCCAGAAAATGGACAGGATACCACCTGTCATGGCGCTGTTCTGGTCGACGGAGAGGATGCCGGCCTTCGAGAGCACATCCAGTGTGTTCTCGGGGACAATCATATCTTTGCCCGGAGTGTTTGAATCCAGGCCGTCTTTTGTAATCGTTGAACCCAGGCTGCCAAGGTCAAATTGAAGACCGAAACCCAGACCAAGATAAGAACCCTCTGCATGAACACTCGTCGCCGCGAAGGAAACGACGGCCAGTGCGAGGAGCCTTCTGGCATTTTTCATTTTTACCCTCCAGATTTCCTAATAAGAATCTGTATTTTAGGCCCCATGAAGAGCCTACCTGGAAATTCCGACTTATCCGGGGCGGGTCAAGCGAAAAATGAACCTGATTTAAATGTATTTAAGAATTTTTGACAGGTTGTGTTGCTGTGCACAAAAAACGGTAGATGTTGCAACTAACGGAGGACGCTTTACTTTTCAGCCATACCATCGAGATACTGATTCGCGAGGCGATCCGCTTCTCTGTTTCTGTCGCGCGGAACATGTTGCAGATCTGTGGCCCGGAACTGCGAAAGCATCCTGACGACCCTGGTATACAGTGGTTTCAGAGTCTCATTCTTCACCCTGTACTGGCCGGTTAGCTGTCTGATGATCAGCTCGGAATCCATTCTTACATGGAGCGTTGCATCAGAAGGGGAATGGCCAGATTCTGCGAGAAAACTGATCAGCCCTTCCAGGCCCAGCAGGAGACCCTGGTACTCGGCAACATTGTTGGTGGCAGTACCGAGCACCTTGCCCAGCTCCAGTAGAGGGTCTGAATTTATATCACTGTAGATGATGGCGGCACAGGATGCCGGTCCGGGATTACCGCGTGAGGCACCGTCGCAAAAGATGTAGAATTCCACCGGGCCATAATTCTACAGATTTAAAAGACGAAAAGTAAAGTTCGCTGTTCCCTGGCAGGAAGTCTATCGACGTTCTCTGGCCAGGATGCTATCCTTGATCTCTTCCAGCTGCCTGGTAAGGAAGAGGTCGTCTCGAAGAAGCTTCTCCATGCGATTCAGGGCATAGAGAACTCCTGTGTGATCCTTGCGGTTGGTAACCCTGGCAATCTCACTCAGGGTCATATTCAGCATTGTAGAACAGAGAAAGGATACGGTATGGCGGGCCAGAGATACCTTTTTATCTTTAGCAGGGCTTCTTATATCATCCGGTGTGACGCGGAAGAACTGGGCCACCACGTTCAGTATGGTTTCGGGATGGACGGATACATCATGACGGTAGAGCGGTTCGCAGATGCGATCCACTTCTTCGGAACTCATCGTAGCCGGATTGGTACTCTGGAAGCTGAGGCGGTGCACGGCTGCCTTCAGGAGCCGCATGTCGGTTGGGATCCTGTTGGCCAGATGTTCGATGACCTCGTCTTTCAGGTGGAAGCCCTCTTCCTGTAGAACAGCAAGAATGATCTGTTTGCGTCTTTCCCTGTCCGGATAGATCAGATGCACATGTCTCGAAGGCATCAGCCGTGATTTCAGATCACGATTCAGGGAAAGAGCAGAAGGGTCTCTGTCGGCAAAAAAGACGATGAGCTTTTCTTCCCTTTCATAGTCATCGATAAGATTACGCAGCTCTTCCTGGCAACGGGCTGCTGTCGTTTTCAGCAGTTGTAGATCGTCAATGATCAACAGCTGGTTATCGCGCAGCCGACTTTTCCATTCGATGGTTTTCTGAGAGCGGATAGAAGCCACAAAGCTTTCAAGGAATTCTGGAAGTGAAAGGTAGGCTGCCTGACCATCAAAGTGTTCGATCCACTTACGCGCAAAGACTGTTTTGCCCGAGCCTGCACCGCCACTGATGTAAACAGGTCGATAGAACTTTTTTAAGCGAAGCAGCGAGGCAAGTTCTTCGGCAATAGCCGGATGAGGCAGAAAGCGTTTATCCCAGGTGATGCCCTTTTCAGGGGCCGATGCTTCTGTTGCCTGATCCAGAATGGAACGACGAACGGCATCGGGAAGGGGACGCACCGCTACTTCATCGGCATTCTGAAGACGGACAAGGGATATCTGTCCTGGAAAGTGCTGTTGCACTGCTTCGCGAAGGAGAGAGCCATAGCGCATTTCTATATGATCTTTCAGTCTTGCTTCGGGAACAACCAGCGAAAGGACGCTGCCATCCGTTTGCAACGCCTGCAAGGGTTCGATGAAGGTATTATAGAAAGGCTCTGGAATCATATTTCGCAAGGCCTGTTTGCATACATCCCAGTCTGAATGTGCCGTATCTGACATGGAGCTCCTTCCCTGTTCTCTCTATTTGTTCGTTTTCTGTATAACCATATGGTTATACGCAGGTTGTTATGGGACATAATTTCTATACTCGTCTCATCCTGATGGAAGAAGGCGACTTTAGATTATGTCTCCTGAATTCCCTATTATTCCACAATGCATGAAGCGCTCATTCTTTCCAGTCCTCTTGAACCGAGGGCGGGCGTTTTTTGCAGTGGAAAAGCTGTGAGATCTTGCAGTGTAAGGATGACACTAAGTGTTTCCTTTTAAACAGAGAACAGACACTGAAAATGGTAGCAAGGTATGGCTCAGGCGAAGAAATGGCCCGAGCATATGAAGAAGACGATAGCGAACTGGGGCATGTACCCGGTCATTGAAGCCGAGGAACTGGAAGCATTGCAACCGGGAGCCATTCATGCCTGTATCGGAAAGCAGCCGATCATCGCTCGCGGTCTTGGCAGATCTTACGGCGATGCATCTCTTGGGAATCGTGTGTTTAATGATCTTCCGCGTAACCGATTCCTGGCCTTTGACGAGAAGACCGGACTGTTAACCTGTGAGGCCGGGGTATCGCTTAAAGAAATTCTTGATATCTTTGTTCCGCGTGGTTGGTTCTTGCCCGTTACCCCAGGTACGAAATTCGTAACGGTGGGTGGAGCCGTTGCATCTGATGTTCACGGGAAGAATCACCACGTTGCCGGCTCCTTTTGCCGGCACGTCACACGCATGCGTCTTCTGATGGCAGACGGATCCATAAAGGAATGCTCACCGACAAAGAATACGGATTTGTTTCGCGCAACGGCCGGTGGCATGGGGCTTACCGGTCTGATCCTCGATGTTTCTTTCTATATGAAGAGGATTGAGACGTCGTTGATCAAGCAGGTCAGTTACAGGGCCCGAAACCTGGATGAGATGTTCGATCTTATCAATAAATACGAAGACAGTACATACACCGTTTCGTGGATGGATTGCCTTTCGCGAGGAGCTTCTCGTGGTCGCGGCTTCCTTATTACAGGCGAGCATGCAACGGCTGCCGATGTTGCCGGAACGGCTCATGAAAAGGACCCTCTGCGGTTGCCGCGAAAGCTACCGCTGACCGTGCCCTTTACCCTGCCGTCGTTTGTGCTGAATTCATTTACGGTTCAGGCCTTTAACATGGCCGTATACGGTTCACATTTCGCGAGCAAGAAGGAAGGGCTGGTCGACTATGACAGCTTCTTTTATCCGCTGGACTACATTCATCACTGGAATCGCATCTATGGCCGGGCAGGCTTTTTGCAATATCAGTTTGTCCTGCCTGATGATACTGCCTACGAGGGCATGGTGCGCATCCTTGATGAGATATCGTCGAACCGTCTTGGCTCCTTTTTGGTTGTGTTTAAGAAATGCGGGGATCCGATGAGTATTCCGCAGGCCGGAAAGCGTGGAAAGCCGCCTCATTTCCCTCTGTCTTTCCCGCTGTCTGGCTACTCTCTTGCCATGGATTTTGCCATCAAGCCCGGCATGATGGATTTCCTCGATCGACTGGATGAGATTGTGCTGGAATTTGGTGGCAGGCTGTATCTTACAAAGGATGCCAGGCTAAAGGCAGACATGTTGCGCCGTATGTATCCGGCGGTGAAGGACTTTCTTTCTATAAGAAAGAAGGTAGATCCCCGAGGCCGGTTCCAGTCTCTGCTTTCGCAGCGATTGAAGCTGTGATCTGTAAAACAATAGAAAACATCGATTCGGAAGAGCAGATATGAAAGACCCATTGTTTAAAAAAGCACTGATTGTAGGGGCCGGTTCTGACATGGCCCGGGCCTTTGCAGAGCATCTTGCCCGCGAAAAAACAGACCTGATCCTCGCCGCCCGTCGACCGAAAGAGATTGAGGCCGATGCCTCCAACCTGCGCATTCGCTACGGCATCGACGTGGACCTGATGGCCCTGGATGTAACCTCTGAAAAGGACAGGGCCGCCTGCTTTGCTTCTTTAAAAGGAAAGGGGGTAACACTGGTAGCAACCTTTGCCGGTTTCCTCGGAGATCAGGCAAGGGCACAGAGTAAACCAGAGGAAGCCTTGCGTATAATAGAAACAAATTATACGGGCCAGGCACTGCTTCTTGAGCGAGCAGCAGCATATCTTCTTAATCAGGAAGGACGTCGGGCCATTGTAGGCGTCAGTTCTGTGGCCGGTGACCGTGGAAGGCAGAGCAATTATATGTATGGATCGGCCAAGGCCGGTTTTACAGCCTATCTGTCAGGCCTGAGGAATCGCCTTTTTCCGGATGGGATTCATGTATTGACCGTCAAGCCAGGCTTTGTCCGAACTGCCATGACGGCCGGTATGCCACTGCCTGCACCGATTACGGCCGATCCAGAGCAAACGGCCCGGGATATCTACAAAGCGCTTCGTAAGCAGAAGGACGTCGTCTACACCCTTTGGATGTGGCGTTACATCATGCTGATCATCCGCAGCATACCGGAGTTCCTCTTTAAACGATTGAAACTCTGAGCTTAAGGAGGCCCGGGCGGGCTTTTCGCTTGCAAGTGGCGTCGATCGTTATTTCTTTTCATCAATGAAACGTATCGCTGTTGCTCTTCTTCTCATGTCTGCTGTGATGTGCAGTCCCGAGCAGCGCTCCAATCTCGGTGTTGAGAAGTGGAGTGGCTGGACGCTGGACGGCCAGCATGTGCGGCTGGCCTCCCTTCCTGGACCGGCTCTTGTTGTAAACTTTTACAGTCCGATCTGCAAGCCCTGTATCGAAGAGCTGCCAGCCCTGGAACGCTTTTACGAGGAAGCAAGGCGTATGGGGGTTCCGATGTTTCTGGCCCTTGAACCAGATCTTGAAAAGAATGGCATTGAAGGCCTGCAGTTAACCGATCCCGAGAAGATTCGGGAACAGCTGGTTGCCCGGATGATGCAGGACATTAGCCGGTACAATATCAAGATCCCGGTGCTGATTATGGATCCGCCTTTCCAGATTGATGCAGGGAATCTGGTAACCGGTACTCCGGAAACGCTGCTTTTCCGTACTTCACCGCTCCGTCTTCACTACAATTTCATCGGACCGTTAACCTCGGCGCGAAACGAAGAAGAATTGAAGCGTAGCAGTCGTTACCAATTTGCGTTGTTTAAGTTGAAAGAAACGGTGTTGTCTGATTCGGCACAGCCCGATGATTCCTATTGATGGACTGTTGATAGACTGAGGTTGGCCGGGAATGACCGAAGCCGTTCCCGGCACTTATTGTCAGTTGGCCAGTTCTTCGTCGATGATCTCGATGAAGGCCTCGGCAGGCTGGGCGCCTGAAAGCAGCCGTCCGTTGATAAAGAAGGCAGGTGTGCCGGTAACACCGACAGCATTTCCTTCTTCGATGTCGTCTTCAATCTCTGCCAGCACGGCGGGATCCTGTACACAGGCATCGTAACGCGATGCATCGACTCCGAGAGAAATCGCACGGGCACGAAGTGAATCCGCTTGCAGTGCGGATTTATCACGAGCCGGGTCAAACAGTCCATCAAAGAACGTCCAGAAGGCCTCTGGCTTTTCTCTGTGCACACAGCTTGCTGCAATGTGGGCATTCATGGCGTTGCGGTGGAAGTCCAGAGGGAAGTCCTTGAAGACAAAGCTGATGCGGTCGCCATAACGTTCGCGAAGCTGCCGAGTTGTTTGCTGAGCTCTCATACAGAACGGGCACTCAAAGTCCGTGAATTCTACAATCGTAACCTTTGCATCGGCGCTTCCGCGCAGTGGTTCGCCTTCCGTTGCAACATCGACCCTCTCGTATGGCAGGTTGTAGCCGTATTTCTTCTTAAGGCGACTGACCTCTGCCTGAATCGCAGCTTCTCTATTCTGCTGTGCCAGGTAGTTGGCTATGTCGTTCTTGATGCCTTCTCCGGCCCCCTGAAGCTGTCCGCTTTTTTTCAGGTCATTGTAGAAGTTATCGACTTCTTCCTGGGTCGGAAGGGCGGCCTTTTGCTGTATGGAGTCCATATAGGCTCGAACGTCCATGCCCTTTTCTGCGGCTTCTTTTTCGATCATTCTTCTGTGGGCCAGCTCTTGAAGCATTTGCTCAACCTGGGCACGGTACTGTTTCTTCAGGGAGCTTTCGAGCTGAGCCAGTCGCTCTTTCATATGCTCGTCGCTTTTCAAATCTCTTTCTGTAAGTGTTTCACCGTCCAGTTCAATGTAAGGGCCTTCTGGTTTGCATGCCATCAGCAATGCAACCAGCAAAAGGGACAGAGATATTCCGAATTTCTTCATGTTTCGTTCATCCTGAGTTGATTTGTTAGGGTGGGCATCATTCGTCTTTCGTTCTATGCAATGAAAGGGTTACGCCTGCAGGGGAGAGGCGGTCTCGGGCATGGCCTTCATGTACACCAGGCCATCCGGATCTGGTGTACAGAACTCTACGATTGTTGAAGGGCCGATATGCTCAAGTGCCAGGGATCGCAGACGTGGTTCCAGCTGCTCCTGCCTTGCGCGATCAAAATATACGATGATGCCTGGACCGGATCCAGAAAGTGTCATGCCTGCACATCCTTCGCGAAGAATAGCCTGTTTCATGGCATCGTATCCTGGAAGCGATTGCGTGCGATATGGCTCATGCAACCGGTCCGAGTTCAGGGCCTGCTCCAGCAGGTCGATGCGGCCGGAGTGAATATACTCCAGCCAGAGCAGGCATCCGCGCATATTTGCCAGCGCATCGGTTCTGCTGACCGAAGCTGGCAGTGATTGTCGACTTTCTTCGGTAAAGATGGAGTAGGCAGGTATGAGAACAGCAAGGCCCAATGAGTCGGGCAGACTGTGGCGCAGTACAGTGCGTGCGTCACTGCAGAATACCCAGCCGCCAACGCGGGCCGGAACGACGTTATCCGGATGTGGCTCGATGTCGAGAAATCCGGCGATCTCGTCGCTGTGGACTTCGGGGTGAAAGCCTGCCTCTACAGTAGCAAGGAGGGAGTCAACGCCACCGGAGCGCAATATGGCCCATGCCAGGTGAACACCGGCAACGACGGCCATGGCCGATGAACCGAAACCCTTCCCCGGTGCTGTGGCTGCATCTACAACGGCATTCCAGGCCGGAGCAGGTCCTCCACCCAGTTTGCGATACATATGTTCGTAGGCAGTGCGTATCAGGTTTTGCTCGGGTGCAATGGGAAGATCCCGGCCTTCCGTATCCACAAGCCGAAAGCTTGCTCCGGTGTCGAAGTCGAAACCGATGGTGTTGTAGAGGGACAAGGCCAGACCAAAAAGATCAAAGCCAGGGCCCAGGTTTGCTGTTGTTGCCGGTATGCGGAGGATCAAAGAAGGATTCATGGATTATCCATGATGCAGCTGCCGGTGAACTTCGAGCCGGCTTCGATCTCAAGTTCCTGACAGCGCAGGTCTCCGTGCATACGAGCAGTGCGTCGCAGGGAAATCCTTTTACCGGCAATGACATTGCCTGTCAGTTCGCCTTCCAGCTGCATCGATTCAGTTTTGATATCGGCTTCCACCTTTCCGTCAGCACCGATAATCAATTCCCCTGTCGACTGAATGGTGCCCTGAAAGGAACCGTTGATGCGTACGGTGTGGTCGAATTTCAGATTGCCGCGAAAGCGGATATCCTCGCTCAGAATGGTGGTGAGCTGCATAATATCGTGAAAATTGGCCGCTGTCCTGGAACGTCAACTCTTTCCGAAAAAAACTCAAGGATCACTGCATGCAGCCGTTTCTAACAATGATGCAGGCAGAAATGAAAGAGCCCGGCGTGGATTACAGGCGGGTGTGGAGGGTACGTCCATGCCGCCGGGAAGGATACAACAAGACCTACATCGGTGAGTTTCCCGACGGTAGTCGGGTAGAGCTGGACTACAATTTTGCCCGGGAGCTCGTCCGGATCGAGTATCATGAAGACGAGCGTACCTACATCGCTGTTATCAAAAAGGGCGTTCTGTTACAGGAAAGGGATTTTGCCACGAATCGTGTGGTCGATCTTCATCGCCGGATGCGTCCGCTGGCAAAGTACTTTCAGTACTTCCCCGACAATCACGTCTTACGTTCGCTGGATGGAATCTACGACCTGCCTGCACAGTCATTGATCCCTGAAAGTACGCGCACGCGTGACTTTCTAAGATGGCAGAATATCAGGCAGAAAACGTTCAAAGATCTGCTGCGTGATTACCTTCGTGCGAAGCGGCTGGACGAAAACAAGCAGCGCCCATGGTATAGAAGATTTCTTCGTCGTCTGCCAGCCGATATGTTTGATCTGGGCATGGCTTTGATTCCCATCTCCATGTTTTTCAAGCGGGAGCTCAGCCCGGAAGCCCTGGCCTTTGTACTGGGAATGCTTGGCTTTGCCACGGGTGGACTGGATGCCTTCTGGCGTCAGCGCAGTCCGCTGATTCTAAAGGGGCTGTTGTTTCTTTTGCCCGCTTCTGCCATCTTCTGGTTGAAGCTGCAACTGGAGCAATGGGCAATCTTTGATCCCATGCCTGACGTTATCCTTACGTATCTGAAGGCAGTTCTTGCTCAGCACGTGTAACGGTGCAGAACCGGACATGTCATCCGGTTCTGCAGATTCAATGAAAACAGTCCTTACTTCTTCTGATTCAGGGACTGCATCAGGATGCGTCCGAAGCTTGAAATGTCTTCTTCTTCCTGCTCTGCGCCGGTAGCCATATACTGTTCGAATTCGGCGCGATCGAGCATCTCCTTTGCACGGCTGATAGACAGGGAGATCTTCTGCTGCTCTCTGTTGATATCCATAATCGCAGCCTGCACCTGTTGGCCCTTTTGAAACTCTCTGTCAAAGGGGGTGCCGCGCGGAACGCCTGTTTCCGAGGCAGGAATGAGTCCACGAAAACCGTCAGGAAGCTTCACAAAGACGCCAAAAGGACGGATGTTTTCGACCGTGACGGTAAGCAGTTCGCCTGCCTGGAACGGCAGGGCTCCCTGCCAGGGGTTCTGCTGCAGTTCTTTCAGTGAAAGGGTGATGCGATCCTCTTTCCAGTTCACCGACATCACCTTGACGCGAACCTCTTCGCCGCTCTTCAGGACTTCAGAAGGATGACCTACGCGCTTGTAAGAGAGCTCCGATAACGGAATCAGGCCTTCCACACCGCCACCGATGTCTACGAAGGCACCGAAATCGCGAAGGGATGTTACCGTTCCCTGGATAATAGATCCTTCTTCCAGAACCGAGATCATCTGCTCTTTGCTTCTCTGTCGCTCTGATTCCAGGTATTGCTTATGAGAAACAACGACGTTGCGATCAGGGGCTTCAATAAGAAGGAATTTTAGCTGAGCGTTCTTTTCGGGCTCACCTTCCATCTGCGAGGCCGGGCAGAAGGCCGTCTCGTCGCCAAGCTGAATCTCATAACCGCCTTTGATAGGCCGGAGGACCTTGCCTGTCATCGGAGTGCGATTCTCGAAGGCTCGTCTGAGAATCGTTCGTGCGATGGGGCCGGCGGGGAAAATGGTAAAGATACGTTCGCCGTTTTTCTCTTGCAGGAAGAAGGCTTCGATCTGTTCGCCCGGATTGACCGTTACGTTTCCGTCAGCATCCAGAAGCTGATCGCGAGGGATTACGCCTGCTCCAAAGGCAGAGTTCACAAAAATAAATTCCGGATCCCGGATATCCGTTACACGCAGTGTGACGCTTTCGCCAGGCTCGGCCCCTCTCTTCTTCTCGATGGAGCTCAGGTATAGTTTGCCCATCTGTGAGTTTAATCTATCTCGTCCTACGTGTTTGCTTTTCATATCATCCTCGAAATGTATTGGTCACCTGACCGTAAAATCATCATACTGCTAAGCCTGTTTCAGTCGCGAAAGCGAATACGCACACCCTTTTGTTCGCCCAGTTCTTCTGGAGTAATACCAAGTTCCTTCATCAGAAGCTCGCGCTGGTCATAGATTCTTGTTTCATCACTGATACCGCAGATCGCCTCCATGGGAGGTCTGAGTGTCTGACCTTTCATCTGGGTCGGAGCAAGGGCCCAGCCGTTACAGCCGACAGAAATGACGTCATGGGGGGGACGGTTCCCGTCGGAGCGGTCCCTGAACGAAGGAGAGGGTGTACCGATCTTTCGGTAATATCGCCTCATGACAGAGCCCAGAACGGGAGTGGCAATGGTGCCGCCTGCCTGGCCCGGGCCCAGCGTGATGGTCGATTTATCAAAGCCGAACCAGATAACCGTTGTGAACTGCGGATTAAAAGACGTTACCCAGGCATCGGACCAGCTCGAGGTGGTGCCGGTTTTTGCTGCCATATCACCGGAAAAGCCACCCTGTCCCGGTGTTCTCAGGCCACGGGTAACCGTGCCCGCGTCTGCCGTGCGGATCATCATCTGTCGCAGGATGAAGGCCAGACCAGGCTCAATGACCTGGATCCTGTTGTTCTTGGTCATCGTATGGATTGCCTCGCGAACAGTACGCTCCTGGCTGTAGATGATATCGCCGCCTGATGTGCGAACAGAACGGATGGCATAGGGGATGACGTTCTTTCCGTCATTGGCGATGATCGACGTGGCCGTGGCAAGCTCCAGGGGCGTAACCTCGCTGGAACCCAGTGAAAGGGCAGGGTCGTAGTTGAAACGCCGCGGGCTGGTGATCTTCATCATACGCATCGCCAGATTGACGATAGGTGTGGGACCAACCTTGTAATAGGTCTGTACAGAGCACGTATTTAAAGAGTAGGCCATCGCCATCGTTGCCGGCACAAGTCCCATAAAGCCTTCATCGTAGTTCGACGGAGCCCATGAGCTGCCATCATCGGCAATGTTATACAGTGGGGCGTCATTGAGAGGGGTCATTGAGTTGATGACCCGCCGCTCCAGGGCAGCTCCGTAAACAAAGATCTTGAAGGCGGAGCCGGGCTGTCTGCGTGCAAACAAGGCCCTGTTGAACTGGTTCTGTGGCGAGAATTCGCGCCCGCCGATCATGGCCGTGATACCGCCCGTGGCATGATTGAGGCTTAGAAAGGCGCCTTCTACGTTCAGGTTTTCGGTGAAGTCTCTGGTTAACTTCCGCAGTTCTTCAAAGGCCGCCGCTTCGCGATCGGCAGGCGTAAAATACGTAAGGAGCTGGGCTGCATCGAGCAAACCGTTCTCCATATATTTCTGCAGATGCTGGCCCGGGGTCAGCCCTGAAATAACAGGCCCTCCGACAGGAACGATACTGGACAGAAGGCGGTGAATGCCAAACAGGCTCATGTCGACGCCTGCCTTGCCCGAGCTCTTTGCATAGCTGCGCCCGATTCTGTTGGCGCTTGCCAAGGCCCGATCCATCTCTTCCTGGGCTATAAGCTGCTGGTCCAGGTCAAGGGTGGTGTGGACGCGCAACCCACCGCTGTAAAGCAGCTCCTCGCCAACATCGGGATGCTGTTCGAGGACCGTGCGCACGTACTCGGTAAAGTAGGGGGCCAGGTCAAGACGTTCGGAACGGATGTTTTTCGAGGGCGAGCGTACGATAAAATAGCCCCAGTAATGGTCCCAGAAATCCCGGTGGATCTTTTCTGCCTGATCGGCACTGATATAGCCTGCATCCACCATGCGCTCCAGTACGAACTGATGCTGGGCCTTTGCATTCTCCGGATATTTGTACGGGGAGTATTCTACCGGTGATTTGGGTAGCCGGGCAAGCAAGGCCGCTTCGCCCAGGGTCAGGTCCTCGACGCGTTTATCAAAGTAGACCGAGGCGGCGCAGTTCAGGCCCTCGCAGCCATGCCCCAGGTAGATGACGTTGAAATAGAGCTCCAGAATCTCTTCTTTTGAAAAGGCCTCTTCGATCTTCAGGGCCAGGATGGTTTCTCGAATCTTCTGCGTAAAGGTCCGGGAGCGTTTTTTCTCTGCATTCAGGTAGATCTGCTTCGCCACCTGCTGTGTCAGGGTGGAGCCGCCCTGTACGATGCGTCCGGCCATGATGTTCTTGATGGCTGCACGGAAGATGCCCGGAACATCAAAGCCATGGTGGTGATAGAAGTGATCGTCTTCGACGGCCAGAAAGGCCTGGATGACCTCTGGCGGGATGCGATCGTAGCGGGTTAGATCCTGGCGGTGCCGGTAGATCTCGGCAAACAGCCTTCCCCGGATGTCGTAGAGCCGGGTGGGTCTGGACGGGCGGTAACCTGCCAGCAGGGAAAGGTCGCCCTCTGCCACGGTACCGATCACTGCGCCGAAGGCCACACCGCCGACCAGGGCTGCAAAAAGCAGCAGGACTACAAAATACCTGTAAAATCGTCGTTCTTGAACTTTTTTTTCTTCCATACCTGGTTTCTTCCTGGTTCTACTTGCATGGCAGCATACGCAAAGGATCTAAGCTCATGCAGCAGGGATACGAAATCCAATATCCAGTCACATCGGACGGAATCCTCAGGCTGATGGTTCTCTTTGTCCTGGCCTTTCTGGTTCAGCTCGTATTTACGCTGTTATTCAATCCCGGCCCGGGCTACCTGACTCCGCTCATCCTCTCTGCAGGTCAGGATTTCCAACCCCTCTCCCTGATCACACATTTTTTTGTAAATGGACCGGTTGGTTTTTCAGGGGTGATCCACCTGCTTTTTGAGCTTCTGATTCTCTGGAGCTTTGGCTCCGAACTGGACCGGCTGTGGGGCAGCCGTAATTTCTACAGCTTTTTCTTCTTTTCGCAGATGCTTGGCGGCCTCTTTACCGTCGCCCTCGGTTTGGCTCTCGGGCAGCCGTGGAACGCCTATGGCTTCGGCGGCGGCCTGGCCGCTATGATGGTCGCCTATGGCGTGCTCTGGCCGAACCGCCAGGCCCTTTTTATGTTTATCTTTCCGCTGCGCATGAAGTGGATCGTGCTCATCCTGTTTATCTTTTTACTTATGGGACGGACCGACACGCTTGTCATGCAGCTGGCCAGCGCGGCCTCCGGCGTCCTCTTTCTTTTCTTGAAGTCCCGCAGCGGCCGGCTCTATCAGGATAGCTATTCCGGCAATCCGTATTATTCGACGCGTTCATCGAGCCAGCCCGCCTCGCGTTTCGCCGCCGGCGCCGATACCGAAAAGATGGGCATGGTCGCCCGCTTCAAGGCCCGGCTCGAAGAGCAGAAGAAAAAGAAGCGGCTCGATAAGAAGCGTAAAGAGATCGAGCGCCGTATCGAGATGAAAGAAGAGGTCGATCGTCTGCTTGAGAAGATCTCAAGGGAAGGCATGGACTCGCTTTCGCGCAAAGAGAAGACCTTTCTCGATAAGGCATCGAAGGAGCTATAAGAGGCCCGTCGGCATCTGTCCCCTTCGGCCGGAGGGGAAACCTCCTTGTTGTAAATCCGGGTCTCCCGCTTTCCTCCCCGGCTGCCCACCCCTGTGGCGCGCAAGAATTCATGGTCGGTTTTTCCGTTGACAGCCCCCCCCCTTTATCTGGCAAACTGTTAGAAAATAACAAACATGGAGGCCATTTATGAAGAAGAGGCTGCAACCCGTTTTCTTCATCGGTATATCGATGACCTTTCTATCCCTGTTCAGCTGCATCGAATCTGTCGACACAGATCGACAGCAAAAGGCGCAGGCTACCTTTCTCGCCGCTCTCAACCGCATCGGCAGTACCGAGACGGCCGCGCATCCTGAAATCTACTTCGTGAATGACGAAGAGGTCATCGCAGCGGAGCAGTATCTTGCCGAGATGGCCGAGTATATGCCGAACACCGGCGAGCTTGAAGAAAAAGACCGGCAGTGGTTACAGACAACGGTGAGCTACAGTCCGCCGGCTGCTGATGATCTTGAGGCTGAGCGGCCGCTCTGCGAGAAGGCCGGGAGATACCGGTATTGCCCGGGTTGACGCGAGAACAGCAGGTCGCCAGGAATCGGGAGCAGATGCAACAGTTCGAAGCGACCATTGTCGGTGAGTTAACGTCGCTGCCCGACGACAGGCTTGAAATACTGCGTATCAATTCGTTTCTTGCTATTACTTCTATTAGAGCTTTTCCCGTATATAGCGGAGTCGCTTGATGCATGGGATAAAGAATCCGTTGATGAAGCGCTGCGCCTGCATGAACGGATGCGTCGCCTTGCCATCGACGAACTGAGGAGGCGACAATGAAAGCTATCTGGAGCCATCGCCGGTCATTTCTTGTTTCGATATTGTTATTGCCGCTCTTATCTGGATGCCCGGCAAAGGAATCTGACGCAGAAAGCATCAATCTGGAACTGATGTTTTTGCTTACGTTCCTGAGTGCTCCCGCTGAGTGTAACGGTAGTGCCAGCGTAGAATCACTTCCTTTGAATCAAACCCGATCCATCGCTGCCGATGGTAATCGCTATTTTCGTATTCTTCGCTCATCGGCATTGGTAACGACAACAGTGCAAATCACGATCAATGACGCCAGTTGCGATAATTACAGTCGGACCATCGGCTATTGCGATTGGATCAACCGAATAGTCCATGATGCGTATGTAACTTGCGATTCAGGCAAAGGCGCTCTGGGGCATCAGGTAAGTGGCACCAATGGCCCTGTGGAAACCTGCACGGTTACGTATCCACGCAATGATTTCATCGTCGGCCTGTTCCCGTATGGATGTGCCGTGACGATTATTGCACAGGAGTAAAAAAATGAAAAAGTTAATACAAGTCATCCTGTTTTTGCTGCCCACGACTCACTTGATGGGGCAGCCCTATACTTACTTTGATCGATTCCCTGAGCGAAATTGTGATACGAGCGGGTTGTACGATAGCAAGACTCGCGCCAGCTCTTCGGCGATAGCCGGATTCATCTTGCCGATGGTCGTCTGGCTCCTCTGTTTGAATTGGATGTCTACGCGTTTGGGAATCCAGCCGGTCTGGATTTCTTTTTGCGAGGTGCCGGTGATGATTGGAACGTTCAAAATCTGGCAATGAGTGGCTATACTTCTGCAGCGCTTGATGCATGGGACAAAGAATCCGTTGATGAAGCGCTGCGCCTGCATGAACGGATGCGTCGCCTTGCCATCGACGAACTGAGGAGGCGACAATGAACGCTATCTGGAGCCATCGCCGATCCTTTCTTGTTTCGATATTGTTATTGCCGCTCTTATCCGGATGCGGGGCAAGGGAATCTGATGCAGAAAGCATCAATCTGGAAATGATGTTTTTGACTCAGATTTTTTACGGACAGTGCCCGGTAACGTACAGCAGTGCTGACTCGATCAATTTGAGCGAGAATCGATCTCAGGCGGCTACTCAGCAGGTGCTCTACCGTATTCCGCGAACGTCGATTTCAGCGACAACAAGAGTGACTCTTACAATCGATGATCCTGCTTGTGGAAGTTTTATTCGCGATTTTGATTACTGCGACTCATTCAATATAAGGCAATGGACGGACGCCCATGTCGATTGCTCTTCAGGGAAGGGCGCGATCAACGGCTATATTACCGGAGAGATAGGCGATCAGGAGATTTGTGACATTTCCTATCCGTCTGGGAATTTCTTTCTCCGTGTAAGAACAACCAACTGCCAGGTTTCAATTGATGCCGAGGAAATATGATATGAAGAAAGCTCTATTGTTGTTACTGTGCCTTCTTTCAGGTACAGATTTGATTGCGGGCCCGTACACATATTTCGACGTCTTCAGTGGGAATCGAGACTGCAATACGAGCGGGTTGTACGATAGCAAGACTCGCGCCAGCTTCTTCGGCGATAGCCGGATTCATCTTGCCGACGGTCGTCTGGCTCCTCTGATTAAATTAGATGTCTACGCGTTTGGGAATCCAGCCGGTCTGGATTTCTTTTTGCGAGGAGCCGGTGACGATTGGAACGTTCAGAATCTTGCATCGAGCGGCATGATGTCAGGTCAATTGGATGATTTTCTTAACGGTTGTTTGAAAAACGAAAACTTCAAGATCCACGAAAACGTCGCCTTTCACATCGGGGGGAACGATTTCCTGGCCGCCTCACTGCTGCTGAAGGTGTTCCCCTGGAAATACGGTGATGTCGTAAACCTGGTAGCGAATAACCATGAGCGCATTATCAGCCGATTCCAGCGTCGTAACAAGAAAATCCTTCTTATCGGCCAGTATCCGGCGATTGCATACTCTACACAGCGCGGACCGGCCCATCTATGGTTCTCGAACTTTCGACATCTGCTTGCCGCCTGCAAAGATACTCCTGCTGTGCCGTGTTCTTATTCCTTCAAAGACGGCCTGGCACAGTTTGGGGCGTCATTGCAGAGTGGTCTTGACCGACTTGCGAATCTTCTGGGGCTTTCGGGCGAGAACGAATATAGAGACTTATCGTATGAGGCGTGGGTCGTTCGTATCTCTGATCCGGCGACTGTAGCATCGCTCGGTCTCTGGTTTCTTGAACACGGCCAGATTCCAGAAATGGTGCATCGCCGCCGGACTCATGGCGCCGAGATCGACCATATCTATCTGTGGCATACGATGGTGTGGTGGAGCGGTCTTGGCGGCACAAACGAGGTGTGGATCGCCAATAGAGATCTCATGGCCGATCGACTGCATCCGAATCCGTATGGTTTCTGGATATGGGGGCAACAGGTCGGGCATAAGATGAAGGCCATGGGCTGGCAGAACAGCACGTTCGATGTGGCGACGCAGACGGTGATTGACGTCGATGACACGACGCCTGTGCCCGGCGAGGTCGTCAATCGGCCCTCCAATCCCGAGCCATCCGTCTGGGATTGGATCATCCTGTGCTATTTCTTGAAGATCTGTAAGTAACGCCTCTATCCTCTTTTCCTGACGTGTGCATCTGTTAACCCGCCGGCGGGTCTTCGCTGCTTTAAGGCCCGTCGGCAGGCCCGAGGTAAGCAATGAAGAAAGCGCTTCTGATACATATCTGCCTTCTGGCCACGCTTCTACTACAAGCCATCTCAAAAATGTCTGAGTAGGATAACGATACAGCCTAACCTGAC
>CAZUEX010000006.1:0-190177 GCA_964619535.1 uncultured Leptospiraceae bacterium
CCCTGTCTCATTTGTTGTTCCTCCTTCGAGGCGACAACTTCGCTGACATTTACCGAGTCGATCTACGATGAGTTCATGCAACATGCCATCGATCGCGTGTCAAAGATCACGCAGGGCAATCCCCTCGATACAACAACCATGATTGGAGCACAGTGTTCCAGCGAACAGGTAGAGAAGATCCTTTCTTACATAGAGATTGGTCGTAAGGAAGGTGCGGAATGCCTGATCGGTGGTGAAAGGGCAAAGCTTGCCGAGGAACTGCGCGAGGGTTACTATATTAAGCCCACAATCTTCAAAGGCAACAATCGCATGCGTATCTTCCAGGAAGAGATCTTCGGACCCGTGGTTTCGGTAACGACGTTCAAGGACCTGCTTGTTAGCTACAGTCCCAAAGCCCTGGGCTTTTTCTAATCTCTTACGGGCGCTTCGGCGCCCTTTTTAAGGAGTATGCCATGACCGATACAAAGCGAATCGACGTTACAGACGAGGCGGCCGCCGTCATTCAAAAGCTGCGCTCCATGCACGGTGATCTTATCTTTCATCAGTCAGGAGGCTGCTGCGATGGATCGGCTCCTATGTGTTACCGGGCAGATGAGTTTCTGATTTCAGATCATGACGTGCTGCTTGGCACGATTGCCGATACGCCATTCTACATGAGTGCAGCACAGTTCGAATACTGGAAGCATACCTTCCTTACGGTGGATGTGATTCCCGGCAAAGGCGGATTTTCACTGGAGGCCTCAGAAGGGGTGCGTTTTCATATCAGAAGCCAGCTCCTCGAATAGTGGCCAGCTGCTCCGGCAGAAATCAAACCCGGCCGCTACAGCTGATGTTTGCAATACCGGCAAAATTCAAAAAAAATTGGAACGATATCAGGTTTTGCACGTCCACTCCGTCATATTGTCCGTGGTTGCGCGCGCTCGGCTGCTGATTTTCCCGCTACTTTTGAGCCTGCTGTCCTGCAAGGCCGAGCAGACGCATATTGAGCTGCTTCTGGACGATCATCGCAGTATCGAGTTTCAGGATATTGTAGCGGAGGTCGCCGCCAGGCGCTCCGGCGAGTCCGGAGCCGGGCCACACGGATTGTCATTACCCTGGAAGAGCATCAGCTCCAGTGCAAAATTGCATCAGGGATTCTACAGCGGGCGCCTTTATATCAGGCTGACCTTAGCCGAAAACCAGCAGGGACTTTACCGAATCCGCTTTCGAAACCCCAATCTGGAACATGTGGATTGCTTTAATCCTGCAACCGGCCAGCTAACCCATGAAGGAGTTCTGAGCCGCTCACGGTCCATTTTCCCTTCCTGTCACATCGACACCGCTCAGGGCCGCACCCTGCTACTTCGCGTCGATTCGCGCACGCCGTACAGGCTACCCATCGAGATCATCCCGCAGGCAGAGTGGACCAACGTAGAGCGTCTGACCGGTACCATTCCGGCCTTCGTCAGTGGTGCGGCCATGACATTGCTGGTCTACCATTTCCTGCTCTGGCGTCGTACACGAGATTGGGCTTCCTTATACTTCCTGCCGTATCTGGTCTTAACCACGTTATACCGGCTCACATACCATGGTCTGCTGACGCCTTTACTGAAGCCCGATCATGGACATCTTCAACTGCCTCTTACACTGTCTCTGTGGCTTCTGGCAAACTTTATGCTGCTGTTATGGACCAAACGTTTTCTGCGCCCCCTGGTCTTCGGCCCGGCGATGCAGGAGCTAACCAATGCTATACTCCTCATTGTGGCAGGATTGCTTGCAACGTTACCTTTTGATCCTTACCTGGCCAACCGTGTCGGTTACGCATTGTCCTTTCCCTTTGCACTCTATCTGATACTTATCGGTTTTGCTGCGGCCCGGGTGGGCTACGGACCGGCCTTCTATTTCGGATTATCCGTCCTTGCTTTTCCGCTGAGCATTCTATTAAACTCTTTGCTTTCGGCCGGCAAGTCTTCACTGCCCGGCTACGTGGAATTTGCCATAGACCTGTCTTTTCTTATGCAGATCCTTCTGATGGCCTTTGCCATCGTTGACGGTATTCACAGCAAGGTGCAGCAGGCCAACGACAGACTGGAATCTGAAGTCCGCCTGCGAACTGCCGAGCTTCAAACAGAAGTCATTGAACGGAAGCGTTCTCAGGAGATTGCAGAAGAGGCAAACCGGGCAAAGACACGCTTCCTTGCCAACGTCTCGCACGAGATCCGTACGCCGATGAATGTCATCCTCGGAATCAATGACATCCTGAAAGAAGAGCCGCATCTACAGAAAGACAAACGAGATCTGCTGGATGTCCTGCATCGCTCTGGAAAATCGCTGATTCAGATCCTCGATGACATCCTGCAAACATCGCGAATCGAACTCGGTCAGATCGATATCAACGAACAACCTTTTGAGCTTCGGTCCTGGCTGGAACATCTCTGCGCACCGTTTGAACAACACCTGTCCAGAAGGGGAGTGCACTTTCGCGTCGATATCGAGGACGTTCCGGACCGCCTGATCGGCGATTCTGCAAGTATCTCACAGATTCTTGGAAACCTGCTTTCCAATGCCACGAAATTCACAGAAAAGGGTTCCGTACGGCTGCTGGTCCGGGTTTTCAAACGACAGCACGATCACATTCTTGTACAGTTTTCTGTCATTGATACAGGCATAGGTATCCCCGAAGAAGATCATGAAAATCTGTTTACTCCCTTTTCGTCAGCCAACGCACGAACAGCACCTCGTTACGGTGGAACAGGTCTTGGACTTTCCATTGCCCAATCGTTAACAACATTGCTGAAAGGAACATTAACGTTTCAGAGCACCGTTAATACCGGTTCAGAGTTTACACTGACGTTGCCCTTCAGGCTTCAAAAAGAAAAGACGCCCACGCCAAACAACGAACGATTCCTCGATGCCCGTATTCTGCTTGCAGAGGATCAGCCCGAGAATCGTTTTCTTTTTGATCGATACCTGAGAAAGCACGTCCGACAGCTGGTGTTTGCAGAAGATGGAGAACAGGCCGTATCAACGTTTGCTTCATCCTCTTTCGACCTGGTCCTGATGGATATACGTATGCCCGTCATGGATGGTTACGAAGCCTACATGCGAATACGCGATTACGAAGCCGACAACGGACGAAGCCCATGCCCTGTACTGGCTTTGACCGCACATGCAATGGAGGCGGAACGACAACGTCTGAACCAAACGGGATTTGACGAAATCCTCACCAAGCCCGTCCAGAAATCAGACCTGCTGGACGCCATCGAACGTCACCTCGGTGTTGTCCGGCATTAAACGCAACAGGGAGATTGCAAACGAAGGTCTGTCGTTCTCGCCTATAGGAGCTCGGCAATCTGCACGGCATTCAGGGCTGCCCCTTTTAGAAGCTGGTCACCCACAACGAAGAGCTGCACATTCATGCCGCTATCATCGCCGTAATCCGTGCGAAGGCGACCCACATACACATCATCCTGACCGGATACCTCAATGGGCATGGGGAAGCGGTTGGCTTCACGATTATCGAGAACCTTCACGCCAGGAAAGGAAGACAGGGCCTGCCGGATCTCCTCGAGGTTCGCCTTCTGACGAAGCTCAAGATGCACCGACTCAGCATGCGCACGAAACGTACTGACGCGAATACAGGAAGGAGAAACGCCAATCCCCGGATCACCGAGAATCTTATGCGTTTCATTGATCATCTTCAGCTCTTCCTGGTTATAGCCCGTTTCAGGATCCATAGAGGAATTATGACTGAATACGTTAAAGGCAAGCTGATGAGGCAGAACGTTCATCGGAATCTCTTCACCTGACAGGTAGGCACGGGCCTGATCTTCCAGCTCCTGCATTGCTGCAGCACCGGCCCCTGAAGCTGCCTGATACGTGGAAACAATGATCTTCTTTACCCCGTAAAGGCGATGAATGGGATACACCGCCATCAGAAGAATGATGGTAGAACAGTTTGGATTGGCAATGATACCCTTATGCTTCTTGATATCGTCGGGGTTAATCTCCGGCACCACAAGTGGCACAGTCGGATCCATGCGAAAGGCACTGGAGTTGTCCACCACCACGCAACCCGATGCAACCGCCACGGGACCAAACTGTTTGCTGATGGACCCACCGGCACTGAAAAGAGCCACCTGCACATCGTGAAAAGAATCCTCTGAAAGAGCCTCCACCGTATACTCTTTGCCGCGAAACGTCATTGTCTTACCGGCCGACCGGGGAGAGGCCAGCAACTTCAGCTGTCCCACATCGACATTACGTTTTTCAAGAACCTTCAGGATTTCCACTCCAACGGCTCCGGTAGCTCCTACAACGGCATAGTTTTTAGACATGAAAAGGCTCCTTCGCTTTTTCCAATTAAGGCCCCTCCCTCAAGATCTGCCATACGTATTTCCGTCAGATCCAATGGCGATCCAGCGCAGGGTGTGATTCCGATTTTCTGCTTCCGGTTACAGGGCAAAGCCCTTTTTCTGTATATACCATGCCCCCTGATCAACGGTCCGGCCAGCGCAGAGCCAGGAAAACAAGAAATGGCCGATTGCAGGCAGGATTGCTCTGGCTCCTTCTTGGTTCAGAACGAGATGCCCTGGCAGGCCACCTTTCTACCGACGAGCTGTTACAGCTGCGTGATGCCATGCAGGCCTATGCAGCGGCCGACGAAAACCAGAAGGCCAGCGCCCTGCGAATGGTACAGCAGGTTCTGACCGGCAGGGAAGGCTCGACCACATTGTGGGCCTTCAGTGCTGCATTGCTTGCCCTTACCGTTCTTCTTGCCATCGTACATGCCATCCAGCAGCCAGACCGGCCGTTTCTTTATCTGCTTTCGCTTTTCGGCCCTCTGCTCATTGCCTGCTCTGCTCCGTTCTTCTTTTATCGAATCCCTCTTTACAGGCGGATTGGTCTTTTTGCTCCCACGGGCTTCTTTTATGCCCTGCCTGCCTTCGTGGCACTGCTATGGCTGCTTTTTTCGATCAATACGGTCACCGCCCTGCCCACCGCACGACTCCCTGCCCTGGAAATGGGCATACTGAGCCTTGGAGCCTTGCTTGCACCACTGTTTGAGGAGCTGTTTTTCCGCGAGATTCTGCCATCAGCGATCGGACGCTTCCCGCATTTCGCAGGTCATCTGGGATCGGCCTTTCTCTTCGCCGTGCTCCATCTACCGGTGGATGGCTGGCAATTTTTGCTTTATCTGATGGCAGCGGCCACGCTTTCCCTGCTTCGTATCGTCACAGACAGCCTTCTGTGGCCGGTTGTGGTGCACAGCGCCGCCAACGTCACATCCCTGTGGATTATGACATAACGCTTAGCGAACGTAGATTCGGGTAAAATCAAAGGGCTGGATGGTCGAACTGCCCGGATCCTTCCAGTTTGCCTGCTGCATCGACAGGGCATCGGCACTGACCGAAGCATATCCTGCCTCTTTTCGATGTCCATCCTTCAAATACAGGATGCGCTTTACCTCGGGGAAGTTTTCAAAGAGCGTCAGTGTAAGGCATACCTGGTACATACGGGCAAGCCGCATCACCTTATCGTCCTGATCGAGACCGGCAGATCTGCGATGCCGGTTCAGCTCCTTCTGAATATAGGCAGTGTCGACGTCAATCAACAGGTCACCGTCCCGCAGCCAGAAGCGGCTGACAGCCAGGTCCAGTGCCGGAAAGAAAAAGCCAGCAGCAGAAGGACGCTGTTTGCCCTGAACCAGCGGAAAGGGCGTTCGAACGATGTAGGCCAGCCGCCGGGCATCCTGTTCAAAATCCCCTGTTTTGATCATCTTTTCGTGCAGCTGAATCATGCGCTGATCGAGCCGGGAAAGCGTATAGTACGTAATCTCCTCGCGACTGTCCACAACCGGAAAGGCATAACTCAGCCCGGGAACGAGCAATCGAAAGGGATTGGACGAGGTAAGCACGCTTCCCGACACCAGGGTAAGAAAAACGGCCCAGGCAAGAAGATACAGACGGAATGAAGGCTCGGCCTCATACCGGTCAATCAGACGTGATAAACGAGTGCGCAACGGCTGCAGGTATTTCATAGAGGTCCATCGGACGGAAATGGCCGTCCTCATGTTGCTTTTTTTATGGCAAGCCGCCCCGCAAACTTTTTTTCTTGCTCTGATTGAATCTGCGTTCAGATTTGAAGCCATCCGCCCTTACCCGGGCAAGAAAGAGACAATCCGGAGAGTTCTTCATGCAAAAACGTTACGATTATGTTGTCATCGGCTCAGGTTTTGGGGGCAGTGTGTCGGCCCTGCGCCTGGCCCAGAAAGGCTACTCTGTAGCCGTAATCGAGGCCGGCCGGCGATACAACAGCGATGATTTTCCAAAATCCAACTGGAACCTCAGAAAGTTTCTGTGGCTACCTGCCCTGGCACTGTACGGCATACAGCGTATCAATCTGCTGAAAAACGTGCTCGTTCTGTCTGGAGCCGGTGTGGGCGGAGGCAGTCTCGTCTATGCCAATACACTGTATGTTCCGCTTCCTGCATTCTTCGAGAATCCCATCGTAAAGAAGATGGGAGGCGATAAAGCCCTTCTGCCCTTTTACGAACTGGCCAAAAAGATGCTCGGTGTGTCCACAACTCCACGCATCTTCAAGGCCGATGAAATGCTTCGCGATACGGCAACAGAGATGGGATTTGGCCATACCTTCAAATCCACGCCTGCTGCCGTTTACTTCGGTACCCCTGACGAAAAGCATCCCGATCCTTATTTCGGCGGTGAGGGACCCGAACGTGTGGGCTGCAATTACTGTGGCGGCTGCATGGTGGGATGCCGCAACAATTCGAAAAACACCCTCGATAAGAACTACCTGTACTTTGCAGAGCGCCTTGGCGTGGAGATCTTTCCTGAAACCAAGGTCGTTGATATTATTCCGGCCGGCGAAGATGGATCAGAAGGCTATACAATCCGCACAAAATCGTCGACAGGCTCTTCTTCAGCCAGGACCTTTGAAACCCAGGGCATTGTCCTTTCGGCCGGCGTCCTGGGAACCATGAAGCTTCTGTGGACAATGAAACAGAAGGGACGCCTGCCACGCATATCCGATCGGCTCGGACATATGGTGCGAACCAACTCTGAATCGATCATCGGCGTAACCGCTCGTGATAAAAAAACCGACTTCAGCCATGGCATCGCCATTACGTCGAGCGTTTTCCCCGACCCCGACACCCATATTGAGCCCGTGCGTTATCCAGAAGGCTCCGATGCCATGAACGGCCTGGCAGCGCCCGTAATGGTGGACGGCGGCGGGCGTATACCGCGTCAGCTGCGATTCTTCTTAGCCCTGCTTATGCATCCCATCCGGGCGCTTCGCCTTACCTGGCCCGTTGGCTTTGCCAGAAGATCGATCATCCTGCTGGTCATGCAAAGCGTTGATAACTACATCAGCATCAAGAATAAACGAACCCTGTTCTGGCCTTTTACAAAGGTCCTTACAACGGATACCGGCAAGGGAGGCCGACTGCCTTCGTATATTCCGATTGCCAACCAGTTTGCACGAGCCCTGGCGCGCCGCATGAACGGCTATGCGCGTAGCTCTATCAACGAAGTACTGCTCGACATTCCAACAACGGCACACATCCTCGGTGGGGCCTGCATCGGCGAAACACCTGAAGAAGGTGTTGTTGATCTGAAAAACAGGCTTTTCGGCTATAAAAACTTCCTTGTATGCGATGGTTCTGTAGTACCGGCAAACCTTGGCGTTAACCCAAGCCTTACCATTACAGCGTTATCCGAACGAGCCATGTCTCTGGTGCCGCCTAAAACCCAGACGAAACACTTCAAATTTGAAGAAAGCTGGGAGGTAACGTCCCTTCTGGACGGTGCAGCCAGAATCCAGACAACATAAAGATTCTTACAGGGCCTCCTCAGCGAGGCCCTTTTGCATGCGTTGACCGTACGGCAAAAAGTACCTGCCGAAGGCGGCCATCAGCCTTACCTTTTCTGCATGATGCCCGTTTTGTTCGTCGGCCATGGCAGCCCAACCAATGCCCTTGGCGACAGTGACTTTTCCCGTATCTGGAAACGCCTTGGCCAGACGATCCCGCGTCCCGCTGCTATAGTGGCCATCTCTGCCCACTGGCTGCGCCGCGGCACAGCCGTTACGGCCATGTCCCGGCCTCCTACGATTCATGACTTCTACGGTTTTCCAGACGAGCTTTTCGCGCTTCAGTATCCGGCCCCGGGAAATCCAGAGCTGGCCCGTCGTCTTGCAGGCCTGACACCCTCGAGCCTTGATAATGAATGGGGGCTTGATCACGGTACCTGGAGCGTGCTGATCCATATGTTCCCGGATGCCAGCATACCGGTTGTGCAGCTCAGCCTCGACATAGACAAAACGGCAGATGAGCATTTTCAACTTGGCCGTATGCTGCATCCCCTTCGCGAAGAAGGCATCCTCATTCTTGGCAGCGGGAATATTGTACACAATCTTGCTTTAATGGACTGGAGGCGAAAAGAAGGATTCGCATGGGCCGAACGGGTGAACGATCAGATAAAAGCATGGATCCGGTCCGGCGATTATGCCTCTGTGCTGCAATGCGAAAAGGCTGGAGGCGACTTCAAACAGGCCATTCCCACGCCAGAACATTTCTGGCCTTTACTGTATGTCCTGGGAGCTTCAAAGCCAGACGAGCCGCTCGAATTCTTTACAGACGCCATCCCCTTTGGTGCCGTCGCGATGACCGGGCTTAAGGTGGGCTGAAATGCCCTGAAGCGGTTGCAGGTTGCTTCTGCCTCAGCTTCGCAGGTCCATCAGCAGCCCCCGGATCTCGTCCAGGTTTCGCAGAATCTGAAAGCCGGTATTGGATTTCGACTGCAGGGCCATCATCATGCGATGGAGCCTGTCATCAATGATCTGCAATACGTTCAGCTCCACATCATTGCCGCGCACACGTCGCTTGAGCCGGGCCACCTTCATGTTACTGTTCAGGATTTCCTGGGCAATGCCCTTTACGAGTTCGCGATAATTGCGCAGATTCTCTGGAGACGGATTCTCAATCAGCAGACGCTCTGCAGCGGGCAGCTCGGACCACATCTTATGGAGATCACGGGTCTCTTCTTCATGGACGGGCAGAACGGTATCCAGGATCTCCTGAAAGCCAGAGCCTTCGCTTTGCACGGCCGAAGTGCCGCTGTTCCCTTCCGGACGAAGCTTCCGATCCCTGCGCCACCTTACGTCTGTATCCGTTGTTGTGCGGATCTGCATACATTCCGTATCGGCAAAATTCAAAACAGGTCAAGCAGTTCTCCAGGGGAGCAAATGGATATCCAGATACATCTTTTATAGAAGATTATTGACAGCGATTTTCCCGGGGATTGTTCTGAAAACTGATGCAATCCTCTTCTTATATTTTGGACAGCAGCCACGGACAGGTTTCCATTCAACGGCAGGACGATGGCTTTCCGCTGATCCAGGCTGAAAGCAGGGCCGGCGCCCTTTACGGGCTTGGGTTTATCCATGCCGTAGACCGCCAGATGCAGATGTGGATGCTGAAAACGATATGTATGGGTAGGGCATCGCAGTGGCTGGCTGCCGACCCCGAGCTCATTGCCCTTGACCGTCTGGTCCGCTGGATCGACTTCTACGGCGATGCAGGCAGGGAGTTCAAAAGGCTGAGCCCCGAAACCAGAAGGCTGCTCGAAACCTACTGCCATGGTGTGCAGGAAGGTGTACGCAGGGCGGGCATCCCATTTGAAATGAAGCTTGTGCGCCATCCCTGCCCTGCATGGGAGCCACGAGACATCATGGCGCTGGTAAAGATGATCGGCTTTCTCGGGCTCACGCAAACACAGGGCGACTCAGAGAAGTTCATCATTCATCTGCTGCGCGAAGGCATTCCCGTTGATCTGGTCAGAGAACTGTTTCCGGCAATAAAGGACAAGGTCACACCTGACTACCTGAAGCTTCTGCAATCTCTTCGGTCTTTTACGCCTCCTGCAGGACTGAGCGGACCGGCCTCCCTGTTTTCCATTCGAGCCAGCAACAACTGGGCCATTGCTCCATCGCGAACAGAAACATCACATGCCATCCTCTGTGGCGATCCGCACCTGTCCCTGTCCTTGCCATCGGTATGGTACCCTGTAAACATTCACTACGGTAACGACTACTTCATGGGAGCCACCATGGCCGGCGCTCCCCTTCCCGTCTTCGGGCGCACCGCCAACCTCTCCTGGGCCGTCACGTATGGAACAGCCGATACCGTGGATTATTCGATCGAAGAAATCCGTCAGGGGCGCTATCGTCGCGGAAACCGGTGGCTGCCACTGAAGCCGCGCGAAGACCTGCTAAAGCCGAAGGGGCAGCAACCACAGAAACTCCGTTTTTATGAAACCGATGCAGGCTTGATCGAAGGGGAGGTAACCGAAGACGGCCATTACCTGTGCTATGCCTGGACGGGTCGCCAGCACGTTTCTGCAGAATCCGTCGAATCCTTTATGAAGCTGTATACGGTACGGGATGTAAAGACCGCCCAGAAAACGTTTGCCTCAATGCCCTTTGCAGCCTTCCACTGGGTATGTGCAGATCGCCACGGCAATATTGGCTACCAGATGAGCGGACTCGTTCCGCGCAGGCAACGAGGAGTATCCGGCCTGCTTCCCTTTCCGATGTGGAACAAAAAGCGTCCCTGGACGGGCATGGTGCCACCGGAACAGATGCCACAGGCCTATAACCCAGCAGAAGGCTACATCGTAACGGCCAACAATGACCTCAGCCATCTGGCAAAGGCAGACATCTTTACTCTGCCCATGCCTTCGTATCGATCCGATCGTATTACCCGGGCCTTGAAACAAAACCGGCACTGCACGGTAGAGCAGATGCAGGCATTGCAGTATGACCTGTATTCTATACAGGCTGAGAAGTTCATGGCGGTGATAAGGCCCTTGCTTCCCGATACTCGAAAAGGAAGGATCCTTGCCGAATGGGACCTTCGCTATGATGCCAGCAGTGAAGGGGCAACGCTGTTTGAGGCAATCTATCGCGAATTGATTTACGAAGTGTTCGGAAGAGTTCTTGGCCAGGAACAGATGAAATTGATCTTCGAGCAAACAGGACTGTTTGCCATGTTACATGGCTTCTTCGATCGGATCCTTCTGAAAAAACGTTCGCGGTGGTTTGGCGAACGACATCGCGATGACCTCTACCGTGCAGCCATTGAGCGCGGCCTTGCAGTGCCAGAACGACGCTACGGACAGCATACCTTCTATATTGAAAACCTGTTTTTTGGAGGACGCCTGCCTCGCTTTTTGGGATTCGATGCCGGTCCTCTGCCATTGCCCGGTGGCAGGGCAACGATCCCACAGGCACAGGTCTTTCAATGGCTGGGCCGTCAGGCATCCTTTGCTCCAAGCATGCGTTTTATTACCGAGATGGGATCCGACGAAGCCCTGATCAACAATCCAGGAGGCCCCTCTGACCGTCGCTTTTCAAAGCTGTATACCAGAGGACTTGCAGACTGGCTGGAAGGACGCTACCATCGGTACCGCCGGCCAGACTAACCTCTTCGATCATCAGTCAATCGAGCTGCCAAGTCGAATAAAGGAAAACGGTGACCGGGCCGCCTTCTTCAGATTCACGCATTCCGTTTTCCCCACTGGCCTGCGCAGCTGTTTCACGTAGATCTGAATATCAGATGGCCACTTCTCGCTATCCATGCCCCATCCGTCCGGTCCGGGATCGGTTGCATAAGCCAGTTCATTGAACGACAGAAGAAGCCTTTGATCCCTGTTCACAAAAAAATCGTCCTGCCTTGCAAACCGTCTCTCGTAAATGACGGCTCCACGGGACTTTCCGTCCTCATCAAGAACCGTCCATCGTACCACCACCTCTGGCAGCGTATGTCTCTGGCCATCGGATAACTCTTCGGTTGTAAAGCTGCCAGTCCTGATACAGCCTTCGCGGCGCAAAAGAATGCGTTCTTCGCCGAAGCGTATCTCATCGCCCTTTGAACAACCAATCAGGTATTCCCAGCCTTCTGAGTAGTACTTTTTCTGGGATGGCAGCATCGGATCGATAATACGAATCCGGTAGACTCCGGCCTTAATCAGATGATAGAAGTCCGTCCCTCCTGCAATGTAGACGATTTCACGGCCGCGTGCTGACTCCCGGTGCAATGCCGTAAGCACATCCTTATGCCAGATTCGCCAGCCATTGCCCGAAAGCCGATACCAGATGTTCGCATAAAAGAGTCGCGCCAGCGGATAACTACCAGGATCATATAAGAACCGCCGAAACTGTTCGCCATGCTCGGCTCCAAAGGCATACTCAAACATACGATTTGCCAGGCCAAACAGTCGTTCTTCACTGCCCTGACCGGCCGCCGCAAGAGGAACAACAAGGACCCTGCGATAGATACCTCCCAGCCTGGAGGCCCCGGCCGCCTCTTCTGCGGTATTGATCTCTTCTGAGGTAAACCCATGTTGTCTGAGCCGGTTTACAAAGGCCGGAAGGTCATCGCTCAATTCCGGGACAATCCCTTTCATGGCCGATGTAAAACGCTTTTTCGCATCTGAAGAAGATAAAGAAGAACGAAAGTCCGATGCCGTCAGGCCCAGAAACCCAGCCCTTTCATACATCTCGGACGGGAACTCCTCGAAGAGCATATCCATGGATTGGTCTGTAACCTCTACCCTGCCCGGCAACTGGTCGCCATACACATACTGCCAGGACTTCCATTTTCGAAAAACGTCATCGGCGGATCGACGCTGTGGAGCGGCAGAAAGCTCCGGCGCAGCAAGGGAAAGCAGCAAAGCAAGCACAAGACCGCCAGCCGGATTACCCATATAAAACAGGCCTTTCACGTCTGGCCTTCCTCTTCGCCTGATCTGCCCACAACGTCTGCATACGACCATGAGGCCTGTTCTGCATGCTCATGGATAAGCCTCAACATGGCCTCGGCCGTAGCCCTGGCATTGGTATCCTGTACAAAATGGACCGAGGCATGGGATAGCTCCTTGCCAAGCGCCTGTGCAAAACCGCGCAGCCCTTCCGTAGACATGGCTGTAGCACATGACAGGCCCGTTAAAGGAGGACAGAGAAGGATGAAAGGCCTGGGTGCCAGAACGGGCAGCATGGCATGTACCAGGGCAGCGGGTGCAAACAGATTACGCCGCAGATGTGTTTTCAGTTGATGATGGGAAAGCCTTTCGATAGAGGTTGCTCCTTCGAAGTCAGCAATACTGATCAAGCCATCCACAGTGGACCAGCGATCTCGAATGGAGCGTGCAATCAGCTTCAACCAGCTGGCACGCGATGGATCCATTCTAAAGTAGAGTAAACGCTCTTTCATCTCGCTCTTTGACAGCCCGATGGCCGCTTCCAGATTTCGATGCCGGGAAAGCAAAACGAGACGAGCGTCTCCTGCAAGCAGGGTCTTTACAAGCTGACGCCCTGCGGCAGTACCTGCATCAGAGATAACGAAGACGGGCATGTGGCTGACTGTAGACATCGACCATCAAAGAAGGGCTTCCAATTGCCCCTGCAAGCCTTTTCCAGGCCTCCGATCGATCTCTGGCATGCAACATGCCAGCAAAAAAAAAGCGCCCCGAAGGACGCTTTTCTTTAGTTTTTCGAACTTTCAAACCGCTGTAGAGAGCTTACTGTTGTTTAGGAACAATTTTGAATGTAACTCGACGATTCAGTCGGTCTTTCGGGCTTACGCCGGGAAGCGGTTCGTCGTCAGCAACGCCTTTCACCACCATTTTGTCTGTGGGAATGCCAGCGTTACGAAGGGCTGCAAGCACCTGCTTAGCACGTTCCGTGGAATAGTAGATGTTACCGGGACGTCCGTCGGGCTGACGCTCACGAGGCCCAATGGAGCATGTATGCCCGGTGACCTGAAGGACATAGTCGCTATCAATCTGCGAAAGTGCGTTTTCAATGACTTCTTTATACTCCGTTGCCCATTTCTGGAAATCGGCAGCCGGAACGGCGGTTGCTTTGTAGTCCCATCCTTTGTTGTTCGGAGAATAAGATGCCCCGGCAAGCCCCTGATTAATCAGGTCAATACCAGCGTTGCGGCTTGTAGTGCTGTCGCCAGAGCCGTCCGTGGAATCAGTGGTCTGGGCGCTCTGGCATGCAGCCATACCGAGTCCAAGCATCATAACTACAACGGATAGGAATAGTTTTTTCGTCATATCAGTTATTACCTCGATCATAGAGTGCGAACACCATAGCGTCGCCTTCAGGCCGTAGCCTGCGGGCTAATATTATCCCTGGATCGCAAAAATGCAAGCGAATTTTCTCGAATTTTCCTCGCAACCTTATCTCGATCCTCACCCAGCTTCTCGGCTCGCAAACCCGTAAGAAATGACAGGGTCGATGCCACATAGGCAGGCACATTCCCCTTACCACGATAGGGAACGGGAGCCAGATAAGGGGCATCGGTTTCTACCATGATGCATTCCAGTGGCAGCCTGACGGCTGCTTCCTGCAAAACATGGGAGTTTTTGAATGTAAGGATGCCGCTGAACGATACCTTCCAGCCCAGGTCAACAAAGGGCATGGCCTCTTCGTAGCTGTAAGTAAAACAATGAAGCACACCTGTTAACCCCGGACGCTGCCGCACCATCTTCAGGATGTCCAGCAGAGCCTGACAGCTGCCCTTCACATACTGTCGGTCATCCCTGGCATGAATCACAACAGGCAGATTCAGTTCCTCGGCCAGGTTCAGATGCTGAACCAGAGATTCCTTTTGAAGATCGGCCGACTGCGGGGAGTGAAAATAATCGAGGCCCGTTTCGCCGATTCCCACCAGATCGTCGCGCTGCCGGTTCTCTCGGAGGATCTCGAAAATGCCTGGCAAGAGGTCATGCCGCTCTCCGTTTTCAGGGTGGAGTCCTGCCGTCCAGTACAGGCGCGGTTTGTTTTGCCCGGCATTCCAGGAGGCAGCAAGAGAGGCATTGTAGCGGCTTGATTCCAGGTCCGTGGCGATCTGCACAACGGCCTCCAGCCCTGCCTGCTCTGCATCGCGAAGACATTCTTCTACGGAGGGCCCTTCACGGGCAATCAGGTCAAGATGGCAATGTGTATCGATCACCGGTCCAGATAAATAAATCCATGCTGGGTCGCATCCGAAAAAAAGGCGCCCTGTCCTTCCTTTTATCCTACTTGCCGCACAGCCCCCTGTGCAGAAATCCAGCATATGCATCACCCTACAGCCATCATCCACCCCGGCGCGAAGATTGCTGACAACGTGCAGATTGGCGCCTACACGATCATTGCCGACGATGTAGAAATCGGCGAAGGAACAGAAATCGGAAGCCATGTGAACATCCACAGCGGCGTCCGTCTGGGTAAAGGGAACCGCATATCTGCAGGCGTCCATCTGGGTGGAGATCCACAGGATCTTGGCTTCGATCGCAGCCAGCGTACGCTGACCATTATCGGCGACAACAACACCTTTCGCGAAAACTCCAACATCCACCGTGGCTCCCTGCCGGATCGCCCCACCCGCATAGGCAATGGCAATTACTTTATGGGCTCGGTCCACCTCGGACATGACTGTGTGGTCGGTAACGACAACATCTTTGCGCAGGGCTGCGTGCTTGCAGGACACGTTCACGTTGGCAACAAGGCCTTCATCTCCGGACTCGTCGCCATCCACCAGTTCTGCCAGGTAGGCGATTATGCCATTATCGGTGGCTGCTCCAAGGTCGTGAAAGATATCATCCCCTACTCGATGGCCGATGGCAATCCGTCTGTTATCACGGGCCTCAATGCCGTAGGACTGCGCAGAGCCGGCTTTTCTGAAGAGCAGAAACGTGCCATCAAGAATGCCTACAAAACCCTTTTCCTGCGCGGGCTCAGCCTGCCGAAGGCCCTGGAACAGCTGAAAGAGCTTCCTCCCACCGACGAGGTTAAAAACATCATCCAGTTTATCGAGCGCAGCAAGCGTGGCATTCTGACGAATCGATCGGAATAACGGCCGTCTGTGTTCGAACTCTGGCGGCAACTTTTGTCTTGACAGGCCCTGCTAACGGCAGTAGACTCAAGATGCGTTGCAGCCTTTACAGGGAAGGCCCTGGGCCGTTCCACCGGACAGGGCTCCGTAATTTCGCAATTCGCAATCAAGTGAAGTCTAATACAGCTAGTAATAGCAAGTAGTAGCAAGTAATGGAGAACAACATGGCTGAAGAAACAATGCAAGATTCTGCAGGTGGACGTTTAAAAGAAAAGGTCCAGCAGGCCCGACAGAAAGCCGGCGAAGAGTGGGAACATGTTCGTGACCGTCTTTCCGTTTACGGAGAAGGGGCTGATGAGTTCATCGACTCCGTAGGGCGCTATATCAAAGAGAACCCGCAGCGATCTGCTATGATTGCCGCTGCTGCCGGTGTCGGTTTTGGTCTGATCCTTGGCCTGCTTGTCCGTGGACGCCGCTGATCTATGAGTCGCTCTATCCGGACAACCGACCACTACGAACGCAACCGGAAGAAGTACAGAACAATCCTTGAAAACCTGGCCGCTTTGATCCTTGATCCGGCCGGGTATACGGCAGCCTTTCGCTCTTTCCTCAGTGAAGAGGCTCGACGCCGCCTCAGCTCTGCCATGACCGCTACATTGCTTTTTGTGGCAGCGGCTGTGCTGCTGGTGGCTGTCATCGTTTTCTTCCTGGCCTCCGCCTTTCTCTTTCTTGACGACATCGTCCGAAACCCTGCACTTACGGCCCTGGTCCTGGCCTGGACATCCGTTCTTCTGTTTTTTCTGCTCATTCGGCTGTCCATGCGGCGCTACCAGGATGTCATCGGCAGACAGCGCTAATTCCTGCTCTGCCTGTAAATTTGCGGTCCGTCAGGCCCGATGATCAAAGCAGAGTATGCAAACCGAGCAGATGAATGACCTGGAAAAATACTGTTCGATTCTCGGAGTACAGGCCGGAGATTCAGCCGAGATTGTAAAAGAAGCGTTTCGGCTTCGCATCAAAGAGGTGCATCCGGACCGCAGAAACGGGGACTCCGAAGAAGCCCGGTTACTCATCGAAGCATACAGAGAGCTCAAGAATGGCGTGCCGCGCCTTCAGAAAAAGACCACCGTACCACGCACCTACAGGCAGGCTGATGAAATCAGTCGCCAGGCCTACGAATCCCTGTATCAACATGGCATCCAGGCCGATGCCCATATCTATAACATCATAACCAGGGCCACGCGCTCGCCGCAGAATATCTTTGACCGTCTTATGGAACCCCTGGGACCGCTTCCCCCTTCCAGAGGAGCGGACTTCCTGACCCGGGCCGAGCAGGCACTGCAGGGTATTCTGCACCGCTATCGCACATCCAGACGACCCGGTAGAAGGCGCGCTGCCGATCTCATACGGGATCTAAATCAGGTCAAAATCCTCTACCGGGATGTGGGGAACCGCCACCCATCCCTGCTTTCCCGATGCCGTTACAGACTATCGCAGATCGATGAACTGATGACCCATGCCCGCTCAGACCTGCATGCATGACTGCTTGACTTGCATATGCAATAGGTTTTTGTAGGCGAGATGCATCATCATGGCGAGATATCGGCCAGGCGCCTGCTATGGGTCACACTGATCAACCTGCTCATTACGGTGGCCGAGATCACAGGGGGCCTCGTTACGGGCAGCATAGCGTTGCTTTCGGATGCAGCACATAATTTCAGCGATACCATCTCCATTGTTCTCAGCTACGTTGCCCTTCGCATTTCGACACGTACCTCCACGCCCAGGCGCTCCTACGGATATCAACGAGCAGAGATTCTCGCTGCCTTCCTGAACTCCTTACTGCTGCTTGCCATTTCGGCCTATTTGATCTTTGAGGCCATCCAGCGCTTTTACCAACCCGAAACGGTCCATGGGCATGGCATGTTCATCATTGCCGTGGTTGGTCTTGTGGGCAACCTGCTCTGCGTCATGCTTCTGCATCAGCATGCCCATCACAGCCTGAACATTCGGTCGGGCTATCTGCACCTGCTGGCCGATACGCTTTCGTCGGTCGGTGTTGTGGCCGGCGCTGTGCTGCTGATTTTCTTTCCGGCTCTTACCTGGATTGATCCGGTGGTCTCTCTTTTGATATCAGTGTATATCATCAAAGAATCCAAAGACATCTTTCTGCGTACCGTCGACATTCTGATGCAATCATCTGCCGAACTCGACTACGAAGAAATGAAACGTTCTGTAGAAGCGATCGAAGGAGTGCAGAACATACACCATGTGCATACATGGCTTGCAAACGAAAAGACCATTCACCTGGAAGCGCATGTAGAACTCGACGACATGCTACTTTCACAGACCACGTCCATCCGGGAACGCATACAGACCCTGTTGCATGAACGATTCGGAGTAAGCCATATTACGTTGCAGTTTGAATGCAAAAGCTGCAAACATCGGACGATGTATGTGCCCGAGCCTGCACCGACTCCCGGCCACCATCACGGGCATGGATAACCACAAACGCTTATTTTTGCCCCCGGAAGCAATCTTTTGCAAAAAACAAGTTGACATAATGTTCTACCAGAAGACGCTCGGGCATCCAGTATAATGCCTGAGAACTACCTGCCACCGCACATTCTGTTGCATAAAGTTTCAACGCCGATGGACCTGAGAAATGCACAGGGAGCATCGGTTACAGGAGTCCAATCATGACTGCAACATTTCTTGAGCCTCGTATCGGCTCCAGGAAAGGACTGTTTGATTCACGGGATGCCTCTATGGTGAGCAAATTACGCTCCGTCATGGAGAAGTTTGAGACGATATCATACACCTGTGTCCTTGATCAGAGAATGCAGATCGTCCGGGCCAATGAACGATGGGCCGCCTTGATGGACAGCCCCGAACCAGTTGCCGGTAACAGCATCCTTCCCCTTCTGGAAAAAGCAGGGCTCTTACGCATGGCCATTCACATTGCCAGGGCCATGAACAGGCACAGAACCTTCCGACAGGAGTTTGTTCTCTCAGATAACGTATCTCCCCGGTGGTTCGATCTACATGTAACCCCCTACCATGACGAAAACGGGAATACGGCCGGTGCTGTGGTCATATTGCTCGATATTACGGAACGCAGGCAGGTAGAGGATGCAATGGCCTTCTACGCCTACCACGACACGCTGACCGGCCTGCCAAACCGACGCCGCTTCGATGACAGAATGCAACAAACCAGGCTTCGTGCAGACCGGTTAAACGAGAAGTTTGCACTGTTCTTTGTCGACCTGGACCGCTTCAAACAGGTCAATGATACCTACGGTCATCGAGTGGGGGATGCCGTTCTCATCGAAGTGGCCACCCGCATTCAAAAGGTTCTGCGACGAGACGATACCGTCTGCCGTCAGGGGGGCGATGAGTTTATCGTTTTACTGCCAGGCATCCACCATGCCGATGATGCAGCTGCCGTGGCCAAAAAGCTCATTGCTGTACTGTCCGAGCCCATCTACGTCGGCGAAACAGGCTGTAACGTAGGCGCCACCGTCGGCATTGCCATCTATCCTGACCACGGCAGGTCCCCGGACCAGCTAATACAGCATGCTGACAGTGCGCTTTACAGGGCGAAGGCCCTGGGGCGGGGCCGCTTCGCCTTTTTCGAAGACAGGCATAGCGGCATTCCGATCCCCCTCCGACAGGAGGAGCGTACCGAGGTGTTGAAAATCCCCGAAAACTGCCAGAAATGTTTGAAACGGATTGCCGTCGGTGCCGGCCTGTCGCCACAGGATCTGTCGCTTCTGGCCAGCAACCGATAGAGCTACCGCCTTACGGCTGCATCGATCTTCCTGCGGTTCTTTTCAAAGGCCGTGTCGGCATCCTCTGAAAACCAGGAATCAAAGAAAAACAGGTTGGCGCTTCCCGATTCAAGACGCTGCACCACCTTTCCCGAATCTCTGTCGATCAAAAGGGCAAAGCCCGTCCCCTGGCTATGCGCATCAAAGGCATCGAGGATTCCAAGCTCCCTGGCCTTTTCGCGTGCCCGGGCTGCCGTTGCATCGCCGGTAAGATCAAAAACGACGACCTCAATGCCCTTCGATTGAGCATACTGGCTCAGCTCGGCAAACCCTGGATGCACCTGGTCCCAGCGCTTACACGATGGACACCAGTCCGCATGAAATTTTGCCAGTACGAGGCTTTCGGCAGCCAGTGGCGATACGAACAGAAGCCCCAGCAGTATCCATCTTCTCATTGTTTTCCTCCGTCTTTCAGCATGGCATATCGACGCTTGAATTCCTCGTTTGGATGGTTCGGACTCTTTTCCAGTTCAGGCCGGATGCCCCGAACAAGAAACATCTCCATCTCTCCCTTACCCTTTACGGGCAACTGGCCGCGACTTTCACAGACGAAGAAATCCTTCACCTGATCATAGAGATCTTTTGAAATGTTCACCTGGCCGGGAACTCCTGACGATTCCATACGGCTGGCAGTGTTTACCGTATCACCCCATACATCGTAGACGAACTTGTCGGTTCCAACGACGCCTGTAATCACTGGACCGCAGTGCAATCCGATTCGTAAACTCCAGCCTCTGGCTGCCTCACTCGATGCTGCATGTCGTTTCATCAGCCTGTGAAAGCGAAGAGCACAGAGAACGGCATCGACGGGATGTGTATGGTTTTCTTCGGGGATGCCACCGGCTGCCATGTAGGCATCGCCAATCGTTTTGATCTTCTCAAGGCCTGTGGCTCGAACAGCGCCATCGAAGGCTGCAAAGATCTGATCCAGCTCCTGAATCAGGTCTGCAGGCTTCATATTGGCGCTTGCACGTGTAAAGCCTGTCATATCAGCAAAAAGAACGGTAGCATAGGCATAGCCGCGAGGCGTGACCCGGTCTCGCATCTTCAGCTCTTCGGCTACAACGTCGGGAAGAATGTTGCGCAACAATCGATCCGACTTCAGTCGCTCAAACTCAAGGTTCCTGGACAGGATAAAGATCAGAATGCCGGTCAGCAGCTGTACAAAGAGGTAGTTGCTGCCTGCATCCATCACCCGCTCTTCCCGCGACGGATACATCGTAATGTACTCAGGATGAAAATACTCTGTCAGGAAAAGAGCGGCGACCGTTGCCAGCGAAACAGAGTAGATCAGGTAGGGCTTGCGGCCATCAAGCAGGATCGTTGCAATGACCAGGGCCGGTATAAAGTAGTAATGCGCCCCTCCAACAGAGCCTCCATTCCAGAACCAGTTGAACGACAGAAAGGCAAGCAGCGAAATATTGAAAACCCAGAACAGAGATTGATGACGGGATCGGAACCGCGATATGTAATAGTAGACCAGAAACAAACTGCCCGATATAAAATGCAGAAGGAACAGGCGCAGTGGATCAGGCAGGGTCAGGGCAGCAAAGGCACCGAACAGGTTCAGGACGCCATTGACAAGGCTGACCGAGTTAAAGAGCCGTGCAGAAAGAGGATCCAGCCTGGGATCCCCCACAAGAGCGATCAGAAAGCGTTGCAGGGCTTTCATGCCTGCCTCCTGCTCTGCAAGCGATCCAGCAAAAGGATGGCTGAAGCTGCTGCAAGGATCAGGCAGGCCATGCCAAACAGCAGTCCTGAATCGTTCTGTACCTCGATACCCAGTACCGTCAGGTGAAGAACGATCGCAGGCCCGATAATCAGAATCGACAGAAGTGCACCCTTTCTGTAATGAGCAGGCCAGATCAGCAGGACGGCAGCCAGCAATTCGCCAAGTGCCGTCAGATAGCGGCCAGCAGGTTCCATCCCCACGGTTTCGAAGATATGCACGGATTCAGGCGAACCGCTGAACTTAAAGAACAGTGTCTGCAAAAAAATTATTGCCACAATCCATCTCAGGATCACAATCATACTTCTCCGGGCCTGCATACAGGCTTATTCGCAACGGTCTGCGTCGGGTTGCACACGGAAACAAAGCTCTGCCAGAAAAGATTTCGAAAATCCGATCCCCGGAAAAGACTCATGTACACACTAAAAGGAAAGAATCAAAGAAAAAGAAGGCCTTTCGATGAAACCCACTGCTCCGAACTACGAAAATCGTGAGATGAACTCTACACAGAAAACATCTCCGGTCGCTTCTTTACAGGAACTCCTGAAACAGACTCGCAACCTGCTGCAACAGATCACGGACGAACAATATACACTGAGCGTTACCGACAATGCCTCCGGTGTCGGCGCTCATATTCGCCACACATTGGATCATATTCGCGCACTTCTGAACAGTCGTCAGGGCTCGGTGGTGGACTATGATACCAGAGAGCGTAACACCGTAATCGAGCGATCGCGTTCCTCTGCCATACAGGCCATCGACGAGATCATTAGCGAGCTTAACGATATCTCGGATAGAGATCTGCACATTACCGTAGAACTGCAGCTCCTTGTTGCTCCTTTTCAGCCGCGCTACACCACAACCTCAACGATCGGTCGCGAGCTGGCCTTTGTTCTGCACCATGCCATACACCATAATGCCATGATCGCTTCCATTTTTCCAGCCTTGGCATTGACGTTCCTGCCTTTTTTGGCTTTGCGCCGGCAACTATAGAAGTTCTATCTTGAGGAAGACCATGTGCACCCTTACGATACTACCGAGAACCGATGACGGCTTGCTATTCTCGGCCATGATCAATCGTGATGAGCTGCGCAGCAGAAAAAAGGCCACACCTCCGGCCTGGCAGGACGGTATCTTTGCTCCACGCGACACCGATGCCGGTGGAACCTGGACGGCCATCAACCGGGCAGGCCTGATCGGCTTCGTGCTGAATCGATCCGAAAAGGACAACCATTATAACGATGGCTCCATAAGCCGGGGCAGTCTTTTGCCGATACTTCTCAGGGCTTCTTCGGTAAACTCGGCGGTGAACGCCTTTGGCTACATCCCTCTGGAGAAAATGCGCCCTTTCTATTGTCTTCTTCGCGACACCGCCAGTCAGATCCTTTTCACGTATAACGGCAGATCTCTTACCAGAACTACAGTGCCACTCGATCAGCCCTTTCTACTTGCAACGTCAGGGCTGGGGGATGGGCTGGTGCGTCCGTATCGCGAAGCACGCTTTCTTAAGCTACTCCAAAGCGGCAGAAACCGGGAAGCACAGAAGAGCTTCCATCACACCTTCGATCCTGAATACCCTGTACAGAGCGTTCTGATGCAGAGAGATGAAGCCAGAACCGTTAGCATCACCTCCTATGCCATCGAAGAGAACGCTGCTACGATAGAGTACCGGGACATAGACTCCACAGAAAGTGTTCAAACTCGCATCGCCCTGCAGGCAGAGGAAAGCTACCGTGCCCCTTGACATGTCTTCAGAATGGGCCTTTGCCCTCTCCGTGATCCTGGCCACCTTCATTGCAGAAGATGCCACACTGATTGCCGTTGGCCTGGCCATCGGTGCCGGCATGGTCTCGCCCCTGACAGGACTGGCCTCTGCCTTCAGCGGCGTGCTTCTGGGAGATGCAGGGCTGTGGGTTGTCGGTGCCCTTTTACAGAAAACAGGGCTAAAACGCTGGCACAGAATCCGCGTTGCTGCCGAGAAAGGCAGCCAGTTTCTAAGGCAGCATACGGGTAAGCTTGTCATCTCTGCCCGGTTCATTCCCGGACTGCGCCTTCCGGTCTATCTTGCAGCAGGGTTTACGCATCGCCGCTTTTCGTCGTTCTTGCTCTATGCTGCCCTGGCCGTCTTCCTGTGGACGCCCCTGCTGGTAGGCCTCTCCGCTATGCTTGGAAGAGCCGCCGCAGAAACGCTGCAGACATACAGCTACCTCATGTTTCTTCCTCTTCTGTCGATGTTTGCAGGCCCCATCATGCGTCTTGGCGGCCGACGGTTTCCGCGTTTGCGGCGATATGAATTCTGGCCTGCCTGGATCTTCTACGCCCCTCTTATTCCGTATATTCTCTATCAGAGCCTTCGCTCAGGCGGATTTGGGACCATTGCAGCGGCCAATCCTGCCATCCCTGGCGGTGGCATTGTCGGCGAATCGAAGTTTCAAATACTGTCCCTGCTTCCGCCTCTGCATTCGTTACGAACCGATCTGATCCCCGGGGATGGGGATCGTTCCAGCCGTCTTGATGATGTTCTTGCTTCGCGTAGGAACCGCTTCCCTGTCATTATGAAGCCCGATGCTTCACAGCGCGGTGCATCGGTTCGAGTTTTACACAGCCGTCAGCAGATGCAGGCCTATCTGGAACAGACCCCGGGGGATGTTCTTGTTCAGGACTATCACCCTGGCCCGGCTGAGGTAGGAATCTTCTATGTCAGGGATCCCGATTGGCACAGGGGGCAGATCTTTTCGATAACGGGCAAAAGGTTTCCCGCTGTTCGTGGTGATGGAGTGCATACGCTAAAGCAGCTCATCGAATCGCATGACAGGTATCGCTTTCAAAAGAACGTTTTCTTTCGTCGCTTCAAGGATCAGCTGCACATCGTTCCCGAAGAAGGGAAGACCGTTTCCCTTGGCAAAGTGGGTAACCACTGCCAGGGCACTTCGTTCTACGATCGCAGCGATCTCATCACCGAGGAGCTTACGCGAGCCATCGATGAAATGGCACAGGCCATGAACGGCTTTTACTTTGGACGGTTTGACATTCGCTTTGAATCCGAAGAGGCCTTAAAGCAGGGACGGGACTTCTACGTGGTAGAAGCCAATGGCGTTACCTCAGAATCCACCAACCTGTATGATCCTTCTTTTTCATTACTGCAGGCCTATTCGATCCTGTTTCTGCAATGGAAGACACTTTTTGTCATTGCTCGCAAGAACCGACGGCGTGGCATCCCGGGCAGCAACCTGTTCCGGATCGCAAGAGAAACCGTCGAGTATTACCAGAAAAGAGAATTCCCCGCAGATTCTGACTGATTCAGGAGAGGTTCATTATGAAAACCGAGTTGAAACAGGCCTTTATTGCAAGGACCCCTGCAGAACGAGAGGCTGCATTGCGATTAAGACATGAGGTCTTCTCGATAGAGCAGGGGCACGGAACAAGCGGGGCAGAGGATGGCATCGACCGGGATCCCTTTGATGATTACTGCGAGCATCTGATCGTCCTTCATCCAACCCGGTCAGAGACCGTAATCGGAACCTACAGAATCCTGCTATCAGATGTAGCGGAAACAGGTCCGGGCTATTACTCTGAAACAGAATTTGATCTAAGCGGAATCCGGAAGCTGCCCATGCGCAAGGCCGAAATTGGACGAAGCTGCGTTCATCCAGATTTTCGTGATGGCAGCGTCATCCGGCTTCTATGGGCAGGCCTGGTAAGATTCATGCAAGAGTCCGGTGCAGGCTGCTTTATGGGATGTGGCTCCCTGCCTGGCAGCGACGTAAAGCTGGCCGAGATCACCTATGCCTGTTTCCGTGAAGCAGGCAGGGTTTTGCCGCAGCACGTCGTGCAGCCGGTTCCTGAAGCACGGTTACCCGAATTCCAAACGGACATCATACTGGAAGACAGAAAACAGGGCAATCGAATGATGCCTCCTCTGATGAAGGGCTATATGCGTGCCGGTGCATGTATTGCGGGCCCCCCTGTCTGTGATAGCCGCTTTGGAAGTATCGACTTCTTTCTTATCTTCTTTCCTGAATCAGGGAATACCGAATATAAGCGGCATTTTGGTTTAGAGTGAAACCAGCCCCCTCCATTTGCGAATGATACACAGTCCGATCATACACAAATGGAGAGTAACATGGCAGAGAATATCGCCACTACGGCAGAAAAGATTCAGCCCCTGTCGGTGGGTTCCAGAGTACCTGATGTCACACTGAAGCTGGTAGACGGGAAGACCTGCTCCCTGAAAGAACAGCTTGGCGGAAAGCCTTCCCTCATCATCTTAATATAGAGGTGGATGGTGCCCTTACTGCAACAAACAGCTGGCCAACCTGAGGCTCATCGAACAGGATATTCTCAAGGCTGGCGTACAGATTGTTGCCCTCTGTGCGGACAGGCCCGAAAAGGTAGCTGAAACGCTGGAGCAACACAAGCCAGTGTACACGATCCTTTCCGATAATGACCTGGCAGCAGCTTCAGCCTTTGGCATCACCTTTCGCGTCGATGACCAGATGCTTGCAATGCTAAAAGAGCATAACCTTGATATCGAAGATGCATCAGGAAAGACACACCACCTTCTGCCGGTGCCGGCAGTGTTTGCTGTGGATGCAGGTGGAACGATACAGTTCAGCCATGCCAATCCAGACTACACGGTGCGCATGTCCAATGCAGAGGTGATGGAGGTGGTCAAGCAAATGACGAAATAGACCATTCGTCGTGCTGTTCTGCATTCGTCTATTTCCTGTCGACAGCAAGAAGGCAGGCAGTTAGACTGTATACAATGCTGAAAGAACAGTACCATCACGTAAGGCAGGCCTCCACGGGCATGGTGCAACCTCTTGAAACAGAGGACTTTGTTCTACAGCCCGTGGAGTTTGTCAGCCCTCCACGATGGAATCTGGCCCATACGACGTGGTTCTTCGAAGAATTCGTCCTTGCACAGTTTACGGACGATTACAGGCGCTATCATCCACAGTATGCCTTTCTCTTTAACAGCTATTACAATGCAGTCGGTGATCGCACCCCAAGGCCGCACAGAGGACATCTCAGCCGGCCGACGGTTCAGGAGATCATGGACTATCGTTCCTATGTAGATGAGCAGATGGATCGCTTCTTCGACTCAGATCGATGCACAGCAGAAGCACAGGAGATGATCACCCTCGGACTGCATCATGAGCAACAACACCAGGAGCTTTTCTACACGGATCTGAAATACACCTTTCACCTGAATCCCCTGTTTCCCGTTTACAAAGACGTCGGTTTCTGCGAACAATTGCCACAGGGGGACGATCGTTTCATACGTATTCCAGAAGGGATCTATCGCATCGGCTATGAAGGGGATGGCTTCTGCTTTGATAACGAACGCATGGCCCATAACGTCTTTCTACAGTCCTTTGAAATCCAGAACCGGCTGGTGACCAATCGAGAATACATGGACTTCATCGAAGACGGGGGATATGAGTCCTTTTCGCTATGGCATGAAGAGGGCTGGAACACCATCGCAGCGAAAAAGGCTCCGCTGTACTGGATGCGCATCGACGGCATCTGGCATCATTATACGTTAGCAGGCCTTCGTCCTGTCAATCCGGATCATGTGCTCAGCCATGTAACGTATTTCGAAGCGGCTGCCTTTGCCCGCTGGATGGGCTGCCGCCTGCCAACGGAGTTTGAATGGGAGGTGGCATCGGATTCCTTTGCCTGGGGACAGCGCTGGGAATGGACCGAAAGCGCCTACCTGCCCTATCCCGGATTTCAAACGGCCGACAATGCTGCCGGCGAATACAATGGTAAGTTCATGGTGAACCAGAAGGTACTGCGGGGCGCATCGGCAGCCACCCCCGCCGGACATGCCCGTAAAACATATCGCAATTTCTTTCATCCCCACATAGGCTACCAGTACAACGGAATCAGGCTGGCCAGAGATTGATCATGCAAACGTTAACACAATTCGCTTCGGATACGATTACAGGCCTGCAGGCGCATCCCAAATTCCTTTTGCCGCGACACTTCTACGATGATCGCGGTTCTCTGCTCTTTCAGAAGATTACGGAATTACCCGAATACTATCTTTACAGGGCTGAAGAGGCTATCCTTTCTGCCGAGGCCGATAAGCTGCCTCAGATCATCGGAAAACGCCCCCTGCAGATCATCGAGCCTGGAGCAGGAGACGGACAGAAGGCACGCTACATTTTACAGGCCTTTGCAAAAAGCCAGAAGGAGTTTTGCTATATTCCCGTGGACATCAGCGTCGATACGAATGACAGACTGGCCACGTCCCTGAAGCAGGAGTTTCCCGGCCTTTCTGTAAATCCCCTGCATGGCGACTACTTTACGGTCTTGAAGAATCTTCCTGCCACAGAAGACCATGAACGCCTCATCCTCTTTCTGGGCTCCAATATCGGCAACTACTCCGGCGAAGAAACGGATGCACTTCTTTCCATGCTTCACAGCCTGTTGAATGCCTCCGATCATCTGTTGATCGGTTTCGACCTGAAGAAATCCCCCGAGCGAATCCTGCGCGCCTACTCAGACGGAGCCGGCATTACGCGCGAATTTAACCTGAATCACCTTAGGCGGATCAACCGCGAACTCGAAGCAAACTTCGACGTAGATTCTTTCGAACATCATGCATCCTACGACCCCCTCAGCGGTGAGGTGAAAAGCTATCTCGTAAGCACGCGAAAACAAACCGTGCATCTAAAACGGCTCAATACGGAAATCGTCTTCGATGCATGGGAGCCGATCTACATGGAGGTTTCGCGCAAATACGACATCCCGACGATTGAATCACTGGCACACCGGCATGGCTTTCAGTGTCAGCAACACTTCTTTGCCAGGGATCGCGATTTCGTTGATTCACTGTGGATCAAAGTGGGCTAAGACTGCCACCACAGGCAGGGTTTATGTACCGGGTTCATCCAATCGTAACCGGAAGGCCTGAACGGGCTTTTCATTGCCCTTTACGCGCATCGGTTCAAGGGCCTCAAAGTGCAATCCATAGGCGTTCACGGGATCGCCGCCGGTCAGAGAAAGCACCTTTTCAAACGTCGTCTGATCGCAGAGAATCGAATCCGATACCTGCATCAGCCTGGCAGCCAGATTCACAACGTTGCCATGCATCGTATACTCACTGCGAATCTCATTGCCCATAGGACCGACAAAGACAACGCCCGTACCGATTCCTATAACAGCTCTGTGTCCCATGGCTCCAAGCTCTGTAACGATGTCACGTGCAGAAAAGATAGCCCGCATGGCATCGTCGTGGTGGTCCAGAGGCGGCAGACCAAAGGCAGCCAGAATCACCGTACCTTTTTCTTCGATGCCAAAACGGTTGATGGCCCCCTCATAGCGGTACAGGCCATCCTGCACCTTGCGCATTACCCTGTGCACCTCTTCAATAGGAAGCTCTGCCGTATGCCATTCCAGGATGCGAATAAAAAGGACGGTAACCGTTCGCACCTCGAAGGCCGTTGACCCACGCCCTTCTTCGATCAGATTGATGATACGCCGCGGAATAAAACAGCGCAGTGCTTTTTCGCAGTCGTCTTTCAGGACCGGAATGGGTAGCGGTCCTGGCGGTTCTGCATCCGATCGACGTTCGATAAATAGACGGTCCTCTTTGCGATGCCCCGCCTGGATCGAGCGGATCATGCGGGCTCCCTGAGGGGAGATGACCACCTGGCCGGGCTCGGCCCGCTTCTGGGCCCGACCGACCTGATCCACGGCATCCCCTCCGATCAGGAACTCCCAGCGATCGTAGAGCCCGCCCACCATCTGCGCAAGAAGCGGACCGGCACCGACCCCAATCCGCAAACAGAGCTCCATACCCGATCCGATCTTGGTGCGATGCAGCTTATGCTGTAGTTCCAGCCCGCAGTGTGCAGCCCGCAGGGTCATACGCCCCAGTTCCTGCTCGGATGCAGCAGGCCAGACGGCGATCAGGGCATCACCGGCAAATTTCAGGATGTCGCCACCGAAATCATCGATTATGTCGATCTGACGGCTTAGATACAGGTTCACAATGTCTGCCAGCTCGATCAGGCCGTTGGAAGAAAGCTTCATGATCTGCTCTGTAAGCGTCGTGAAGCCGGCCATATCGGCAAACAATGCTGCCCCTACAATACTCTCAGCTACGGGACGTTCCGGAGCTGCCGGATGCTCGACAAGGTGCTCGAGAACCAGACGAGGTGCATATTTATGTAGCTTACTCAGGAGTTCTGACATCCGGTCCGCCTGGAATTGAGACAGGAAAACCTCCCTTTGCAGGTTTTGCAACCGTTATCGGCATTAAACTGCCCCTCCCTTCTTAAATCGCAAGAAAATTTCTGGCATATTCTTAGAGGAAGAATGCAAAATCACCTGTAGCAAAGTGCAAAACAGCCACCAGATGGCAGGTCCTGCCGATAGAGAGGGATGCATTGAAGTTAGTCAACGTCACCGACAAAGGGATTGGACTGTCGTTCCTGTCCAAACGTCGACTGAGGCCCATGCCCCGGAACAAATACTATGTCATCTCCAAGCGGGAACAGGCGATTGCGTATTGAATCGATCAGGGTTTCGTAGCTGCCTCCAGGAAAATCGGTGCGTCCAATAGAGCCAGAAAACAGGACATCGCCAACCTGGGCCCATCGCGACTCTTCATCAAAAAAGACAACATGGCCAGGGGTATGTCCCGGGCAATGAATCACTTTCAGCTCTTTTTCGCCAATCTTCACCGTTTCCTGATGTGCAAGCCAGCGGTCCGGCAAAAAGGAATCGACACGTGGAAAGCCAAACATGCGTGCCTGGCCCGCCAGGTTATCAAGCCAGTACTGATCGGCTTCATGCGGGCCTTCAATCTCCGCGCCGGTTTCTGCCTTCAGGGCAGCCACTCCGCCAATGTGATCTACATGCCCATGGGTGAGCCAGATCTTTTTTACCTTTACGCCTTCTTCTCGTACGACCTGGGCAATGCGATCTACGTCTCCACCCGGGTCGATAACAGCCGCCTCACCTGTTCTGTCGCACCATACAAGTGTGCAGTTCTGGGCAAAGGAAGTGACCGGTATCACTCGGAAAGGCATGGTTCACTATACGAATACCGAATGCTGGATCAAGCGGAAAGCAATCGCTCCTGTAGCTTTTGTAAAGAAGGAAAAGCCAGCTCTTCAGGTCGGATCTCGCGTACATCAAGCAGATGCAACGAAAGGACCTCATCTGGATCGGCCCTTAGCCGAAGCAGCTCATCCTCTGCAAGATCAATGTCTGCAAAGAAAAAGGCATCGGCTGTGGTGTACTCAATACCACCATAATCGTAGCGATTGGACTGGGAACAGAAGTAAGACAGATTCTTCACAGGGATTCCCAGTTCTTCCATGCATTCCCTGTGCAAGGCCTCTTCCAGGGTTTCGCCAGGATCCACGAACCCACCGGGTATATCAAGAAGGCCATATCCTGGCTGACGTGCACGCCTCAGAAAAAGGATACGACTGCCCTTTCGAATCAAGGCACCGACGGCCGCCGCGGTGTTCTGAAAAAACTCGAATCCACATTGTTCGCAGTACAGCCTCTTGCCCATGGTGAAGGCAGGTGCAGGATGAAGACAGACCGGACAATGTGGGAACGGAGACACACGTGATCATAGCACGTATATAGCTGCCCGTCAACAGGCCCTTCAGCGAATATCAGATTTCACCCTGAAACAGGTTGCGATAGACGAAGGTGGCCGTCCAGTCCTGCGTCAGCGGAAGCTCGTATTCCATCATCTGTACAGAACGATCCTCTGCGCTCAATGTCTTTACCGATCCCTGAATCTTCTTGTTTTTCAGATTCATCTGTCTGTATGGCAGGGGAAGACGCAGTGTCATCTTCGTCTGTGCCGGCGTGAATTCCCGATGCAGGACGGTCCATTCAAGAGCAAGATCACCGTTACGATCACGACGCCCTTTTAATCGAGCTTCAAAGATCTTTCCCTGTGAATACTCAAGGCTGAGCCCATCATCAAGGATCAGGGTTCCCTGAATCTCCTGGTCCGGATAAACCTCCAGCATGATCTCACCGGCCAGTGTTTCTTCGGCATTGCGAGCAGGACGTGCAAACGGTACCGCACTACCCGACCGTATAAAAAGGGGATAATAGCCCGGCGAAACAGGAATCTTTACCCGGCTATCCCCGCGATACAGATCCCCCGTTTCAAACTCATACCAATCACCGGGGGGGAGTTCCACCGTACGCTGTGTAGCGGAACGATGAAGCACAGGAGCAGCAAGCAAGGCCGGGCCAAGCATGAACTGGCTACTTGTTTTCGTATAGTCCACCGAAGGGAACTCCAGAAAGACGGGCCGCACAACCGGCATGCCCGTTCTGTGCGCCTCCCAGAACAGAGAATACAGATAGGGCAGAAGGCTGTAGCGTCGATTGATATGCTTGCGAACGTTCTGTAAGACCTGGGGTCCGTAGCTCCACGGGTCCTGGCTATACGAATACAGGGCCGTATGAATCCGAAAGAACGGCATCAGGGAACCCAGTTCCACCCATCTCTGAAAGAGCTCTGGCTGACGGCGCAGCTTGATCACCCCGGGCATGCCTGGCCTTGAGCCAAAGCCCCCGACATCAGAACCGCTAAAGGGCACGCCACAGAGCCCCAGGTTGACCACCTGATACAGATTATCGCGAAGATGGGCCCAGCTTGAATGATTGTCACCCGTCCACAAGGCGGCATATTTCTGAATACCGCAAAAGGCCGAGCGCGTCAGCACAAAGGGACGCGACCCTGGCTTCCACACCTGAAAGGCCTGATTCGTGGCCTTCGCCTCCAGGTTTGCATACAGGTTTCGATAACGCAGGTGGGATTCCGACCCATGACGGACATCCTCGAGCAGAGGTTCCGTCTTCTTGCTCATCTTCAATGTGGGCTCGTTCATGTCATTCCAGATGCCGCTTACGCCGGCATTGAAGACAGGCTTATGCTGACGGGCCCACCAGTATCGGGTTTCTTCTCGCGTAAAATCCGGAAAGACACAGGCGCCAGGCCAGACCCTACCGACGTACAGGGAACCATCGCTTTTGCGGCAGAAGTGATCCTCTTCTACGCCACTCCTGTACACGTCATAATCCTCTTTAAGAGCAACACCCGGGTCGATGATGGCCACCGTTCGGACGCCTTCCTTTGCAAGCTCCGCATGCATCGCTTCGGGATCTGCAAAGCGATCCGGATGCCAGGTAAAAACCCTGTAGCGGTCCATGTAGTGGATGTCCAGATGAATGGCATCGAGCGGTAGCCTGTGCTGTCGGGCCGTTTTCGCAACCTCAACAACCTTCTTCTGGCTGCGGTAGGACCAGCGGGACTGATGATAACCAAGTGCCCAAACAGGCGGTAAAAACGGGAAGCCCGTTAGCTGCGCATACGAACGCAGTATATTGGCTGGCGATCCGGTAAAGAGCACCATATCGATGGGAACGGGCTCTTTCTCAATGGCAGAAGGCACATAGTGACTCACCGATATCTCAAGGCCTTCTTCAATGCGCCTGTCTCGCTGGATGTCAAATTGCTGCGGATAAGAACTGTTCAGAAGCAATGCGAAGAACTGCTCTCCCGAGCGAAAGAACAGAACAGGAAACGCCGAGTAGGATTGATCTTTCAGCTCGTAGAGGAGCGTATCGATCGTACGAACGATGTAGCGTCCTTCTCCGCGATCATCTTTGCCTTCGAAGGCGCCCAGGCCATAAACCTCTATGTCAGACATCAGGCGCAGGACAAGAAAGCGCTGCTCGTCGACCTGCATCCGACCTTTCAGCAGGGTCTGCCCTTCAAAATCGATACGAAAGTTGCCCGTTGGTGGATCGAGGACAAAGCGAAAGTTCTTTCGACGGGCGTTGATCTTGCCTTCGCGATCCTTGATGATTTGAAGGGATTCCTTTCTTCCGGCCAGAGGAATGCCGGGCAGATCATCCACAGAATCCGATGGATCGATCAACCGACAGATACGGAATACCCGGGATGAATAGGATAAGACCCGGAAGCTGCCTACTTTCTGATTCTTCTGCATGTGCTTGCTTGTGGACACCTGTGGATTACAGCATCGGCTTTTCTACCTTTTTTTTTCTGTCCTTTTGGCCCCTGTTACAGTTTCTGATCACCATGAGTCGTGAATTGCGAAACCGTCTACTTCTGCTATCCCTGATTATCGGTGCCGGTGCCCTGACCCTTGCCATCCTCCTCCCGCCCGGCTACCGCCCGAAAAAGAGACCTCTGCCGAACACCTTCGACGAATATCTCAGGGAAAAACTGCAGATATCGAAACAAAAAGGAGCACGCCCCGGAAACGAAGAACGCCTGATCCGCTACGCGGACAAGACGGAGGTGGCCTTTCTTTATATCCACGGCTACGGCGCCTCCCGTGCAGAAGGCGAATACGTTGTCGACCAGCTGGCCGACCATTTCAAGGCCAATACCTACTACCTGCGCCTTCCGGGCCATGGAACGAATGCAGAAGACCATGCAAGAGCGACGTTTTCGGACTACCTGAACGAGGTCGAAGAAGCCTATGCTATGACGCGACTGCTTGGTAAACGCGTCATTATCGTCGGCACCAGCATGGGCGGCCTGCTGGCCACCTATCTTGGCTCCAGGCATCCAGAGATCGACGGCATCATTCTGGCCTCCCCTTTCTATGACTTTGAGGACTGGCTGGGCAGGCTGGCCAACGAACCAGGAGCCATGTTTCTTCTCGAGGTCATGAACGGCAGCCCCTTTCGTAAAACCGAGAAGACCGAGGATAATCCAGACGATAGAACCAGGGACGGCTACCAGAACTACTGGTACACAAAACAGTATCTCAAAGCTCTTGTATCGTTAGAAAACCTGCGCGAATACGTCGCCCACAGCGGCACCTACGAGCGTCTGACCATGCCGGTCTTGATGCTCTACTATTATAAAGACGAAGAGAATAAAGACACCACTGCTTCGGTGCCGGCCATGCTCGATGCCTTTCATCAGTTCGGAACGATCGACAGACCCAACCCGTTGAACCGGGCCGTGGCCATTGAAGATGGGAACCACGTGCTGCTCAGTCACTGGGTGGAGGTAGACCATGCCCGCGCCCTGCAGGAGATGGTGCTCTTTGTCAACGCCGTGCTGACAGCAGATGTAAAAAAGTAATACACGGATCGCTTTCGATCTCTATCTTGGCAGGGTGCGGACTGACCATTCTGCACTCTGCCAGGACAGGATTCGGATCATGGAAAGCCACTGCATATCACCAACCGTGCTCGTGCTCACCGACGATCCGGCTTTGCGCGAGATACTGGCCACATCGCTGCATGAACGGGGCCTTCGTTTCCAGGCCTCCAACAGCTATGATGATGTAGACAACAACTTCTGCCTGATCATTGCCGGGCCCGACAAAAGTGCCGCGGAAATCGGCCTGCGTCTGCGCGAAATCGGTGGCATCCCTCCCTGCATCCTGCTTTTGCGGAACGAAACAACGGACACGTCCCCCATCCGCTGCTGCCGCTGTAAAACGCTGTTCTTGCCAATGGACATCTTTCAGCTGCCACAGGCCCTGGACCAGCTGCTGGCAGTACACGACTGAGCCCTGCGCTGAGGCAGGAGGGGCTCTGCAGGTCGGAAAGTTCCGTTTTTTGCCCCAAAACGCCAAATTTTTTGAAGAACCATGTAACCGTGCCGATGTTCTAAACGAACAGGTGCCGAATGAAAGTGCGTGGACAAAAACGTGCAAGAAGAAAGCATCACCGGCTGTTCTCGGCCGCTGCGCTGTTGCTTGTACTGGCCTTTCTCGGTAACGTTTACTGCGCTGTAAGCTGTGATCTTGAAGCCGCTACCGTCCCGTCAGATTGTCCCATGCATTCCGAAAAGGAGCCGCCCGCCCATCATCCGGACTGTGTGGGCTGCTCCGACAGCAGCGTTGCCCCGGAAAAGGCCCCGCTCCTGCACGTGGCATCGACATCCTTGCCTGTTGTAGCATCGACGGCCACCGACTGTTCTCACGTATTCCTCCGTCATTCACTCGATCCTGCCACATCTCCTCCTCTTCGCCTTTTTCTTAGGTTGAGAGTCCTGCGCATATAGCCTCCAGAGATTCACCGTTGAGTCTCTGGAGGTTGTATGTACAAAAGAATTCTTGTTATCGGGGCATTGACCGGTGCGAGCCTGTGGATTATGTCGCCCGGTCTCGCTGCAACCCCGGCAGCGATGGCAGCATTTGAAGAACGGCTGTTTGCGATCACGCAAAACCATCCGCGCATGAAGGCAGCTGCGCAGCGGCTGGCTGCTGCTCTCGCCAGGGCGCGTTACAGGGATGGGTATTATCCGGATCCCGTTGCAGGCATTACCTTTATGGAGGCGCCGTACAGATCCAATCCGGCCGACCTGTCCCCAAAGGCCTTCACGGGAACAGAATGGATGATCAGTCAGGCCATTCCGGTTCCGGGTCGATTAACCCTGGAATCCGATATAACGGATCTGCAGGCCAGGATAGAACGCCTGCGCCTGATCGCTACAGGCAATGCACTGGCAGCTTCCTACCTCCAGGATCTGACCTCTGCCTGGAGCGTCGAGCGGCGGCTGGCTCTTACACAGGAATACCTGGGCCGCTTTCAGCCCATACTGTCTATTTCAGGATCACAGTATGCCCTGGGCAAAGGCGGCCTGGCGGATATCTCGATGGCCCGGCTATCCTCGCGCAGCCTTGAAGAAAAACAGAAGAGGTATGAAAAGCAGTACCGGGCTTCCCTGGCCAGGCTAACCTACTACAGCAGCGAACAGCCTGCAGCCGACGATCGGGCTGCCGTACATCCCTATGCAGAATCCATTCTGGAACGGATCAAGACGGAAAAGCGCAGCCTGGCAGAACTGTCACCGGAGCTGGCGATGGCCTCTCTTGAAACGCAGATCGAAGGGAAGCGCACAACGATAAACCGACTGCAGTATGCTCCCGACTTCAGCCTTGTGGCAAAGTACCTGCGCAGTCAGGCAGGCAATGCAGAACCTCCAGGGACGTTACCCGATAACCGCATCTCCGTCGGGCTTACCATGCGCCTGCCACTGTGGTCAGCGCTGCAAAACCATCACAACATCAACGAAGCCGACCATCTTGCCGGTGCTGCCAGGCTGCAACAGGAAGATATACGACGGTCTTTGGAGGCCGCGAAAGAGGCACTTCTGGCTGATATTGAAAGCGCCGGTGAACGTGCAGCCCTGTACCGGAATCGCATGATTCCCGAGGCCAGGCGTGCCGTCCTTGCTGCACGCGCCGGGTATCAGTCCGGACGCACCGACTTTAACGCCCTGCTGCGTGTCTGGGAAACGCTTTACATGCTTGAAATCGAGGCCGTTGAGCTCCAGGCAGACCGCTCGCAGAAGATCTTCGAACTGGCTCGCCTCATGAATCTGATACAGCCCGACATGAGGGAGCCGCGATAAACACCTTCAGGGATACTGCTATGAACGCTCTTATGAATATTGTATTAAACGTCTTATCAACTTTTCTGTCGCTTACAGGATGGCTGCGCCTTATGATCGCGGCCGCCATTCTGCTTGTAGCAGGCTCTGGCCTGTGGTTCATGCAGCATGAAGCAGAGGATCATCCGGCACACACCTACTGGACCTGCCCCATGCATCCGCAGATCAAAGAGGATAAACCAGGACAATGTCCCATCTGCCATATGGACCTCGTAGCGGTGAAGCGATCATCCCCACAGAAACACACGCTACACACCGGCATGAAGAAAGCGGAGCCGACCCGGGCCCTGCCGGGCAGGTTCATATCAGCCAGCAAAGCCAGCAGTTGATCGGCCTGAAAACGGCCGTGGTCGAAGAGAAGGAGCTGCACACAACTATCGAAACAACGGGGCGCGTTGCCTTTGATCCAGAGCTGGCCGTTGCCATTCGCGAGTATCTGACCATTGCCATGAACGATCCAGGGCTGCGCCGGTATGCCATCACCCGCCTGAAGATGCTCGGCATGGGAGACGAAGAGATTCGCACCCTGCCAGCACGCCGCAAGGATTACGAGTCGCTGTATCTGCAGGGCGGAAACACAACATGGGTCTATGCAGCCCTCTATCAAAACGACCTGCCGTCGGTAAGGCCGGGCATGAAGGCCCGTATCTATCTTCCGGGGAACAGAGCAAAGTCATGGGAAGGCGTCGTACGATCCATCAGTCCGACCGTAGATCCACAAACCCGCAACCTGCAGGCACGCATCGAGGTAAAGAATGCATCGGATCTCAGGCCCGATATGTACCTGAACATATCGATTCTGTCGCCGGCCGGCCGTGGCCTTGTTATACCGCGCGACGCCCTGGTAGATACCGGTGCAGAGCAGCTTGTATATGTGGTGAAGGATGGGATGGTCTTCTCACCGCGTCGCGTACAGGTAGGGAAACATACCGGTGAAGGCATTGAGATCCTGCAGGGCCTGCAACCAGGAGAGATCGTCGTGTCTTCAGCCACATTCCTGATCGATTCTGAATCGAGGATTCGAGGGCAATGACAGTACAGACAGAAAAAAAAGAAGGCTGGATTCCAAAAGTCATCGAATTCAGCGCACGCAACCGCCTGTGGGTTATCCTTCTGACCGTCCTGCTTGGCGGTGGTGCCTTTATGGCATTCAAGAACATTCCCATGGATGCCCTGCCGGATCTAAGCGACACCCAGGTAATCCTGTATTCGCGCTGGGACCGAAGCCCTGACATCATCGAGGATCAGGTAACCTATCCTATTATCCAGGCCCTGCTGGGTGCTCCTCGCGTAAAATCGATCCGCGGCTTCTCGGATTTCGGTTACTCTTATGTGTATGTGATCTTTGAAGATGGAACAGATATATACTGGGCGCGCAGTCGCGTTCTCGAATACCTTTCCACAATCCTGCCCACATTGCCTGCCGGAGTAAAGACAGAGATGGCCCCCGATGCCACATCGGTTGGCTGGATCTATCAATATGCCCTTACCGATGAGACGGGCAGACATGACCTCTCCGAGCTTCGTTCCTACCAGGACTGGAACCTGCGTTACCAGCTGCAGAGCGTTCCAGGCGTGGCCGAGGTAGCATCGATTGGAGGCTTTGTAAAGCAATACCAGGTACATATCAATCCGGCCGCATTACTTGCCTACAACCTGAACCTGCCCGACATTGCAAGGGCCATTCGCCGCTCCAACAATGAATCCGGGGGACGCCTTCTCGAGATGTCTGGCCGCGAGTACATGATTCGCGGAAAGGGTTATATACAATCCCTCGATGACATCGAGAACATTGCCGTAGGCTCTGACCCGGAAACAGGCACCCCCATCCTTTTGAAACAGCTCGGCAGGGTACAGATCGGTCCTCAAATACGCAGGGGAGTGGCCGACCTCGACGGTATGGGCGATGCCCCTGGCGGCATCGTCATTATGCGACAGGGCGAGAATGCCCTGAACGTAATCGAACGGGTAAAAGAACGCCTCGCAGAGATCGAACCCTACCTGCCCGAGGGCATGAAGATCATTACAACCTATGACCGATCCGAGCTGATCAAAAGGTCTATGGACACCCTGCGTCATACGCTCCTCGAGGAGATCTTCATCGTCAGCCTGGTCATCCTTCTTTTTCTGTGGCACTGGCCTTCTGCAAGTGTGGCCATTATCACCATTCCTGTCAGTGTGTTCCTTGCCTTTCTGCCCATGTATTTTCTGGGCATTACATCGAACCTGATGTCTCTTGCCGGCATTGCCATTTCCATCGGTGTGCTGGTCGATGGAGCGATCGTTGAGGTAGAGAATGCCTACAAAAGGATTGAGCAGTGGTTAAGCGATCAGGGGATTCATGATGGTGTGGTAGATCCTGAAACCGCTTCGCGACCCGGCTTTCGAGAGAGCTTCTTTGCCGTAAGGCTTGCTGCCATGAAAGAGGTCGGTCCTTCTGTTTTCTTTTCTCTTCTTGTCATTGCCGTTTCCTTTCTGCCGGTCTTCACCCTTGTCGATCAGGAAGGAAGACTCTTCAAGCCGCTCGCCTATTCCAAGAACCTGGCCATGGCCATTGCTGCTCTGCTGGCCATCACGCTTGATCCGGCCATACGCATGATGTATGCACGCATTACACCGTTTACATTCCGTCCGGCCTGGCTGGCCCGTATTAGCAGCGTGCTCTTTGTTGGTCGTTATTATCGCGAAGAAGAACATCCCGTAAGCAAGCGGCTGTTCCGTCTCTATGAACCGGTTTGCCGCTACCTGCTTGAACGCCCGAAAAAGGTGCTGGCCGTGGCAGCCATGCTTATGGCCAGCACGGTACCGGCCTACATGTCTCTGGGCTCAGAGTTCATGCCTCCTTTAAACGAAGGCACGATCCTCTACATGCCAACGACCCTCCCCGGAATTTCCGTGGAAGAGGCCAAAAGGGTATTGCAGATTCAGGACCGCATCCTGAAAAGCTTTCCCGAGGTAGAACGGGTCTACGGTAAGGCCGGACGTGCGGACACCGCTCTTGATCCGGCACCGCTCAGCATGGTTGAAACCGTCGTCGTTCTCAAACCACGCGAACAATGGAGCAGGAAGGAGCGCTGGTATAGCTTCTTACCCGATTTTACCCACTTTCTCTTTCGCTGGATCTGGAGCGACCGCATCAGCTACGAAGAGCTGGTCCACCGCATGAATGAACGTTTACAGATCCCCGGCTGGACCAATGCCTTTACGATGCCCATTCGCACGCGCATCGACATGCTATCAACGGGCATAAGAACACCCGTCGGCATCAAGGTACAGGGCGATGACCTGAAAGAAATCGAGGCCATCGGACGCAATATCGAAAAGGCACTGCAATCTGTTCCAGGCACGCGCTCGGTCTTTGCAGAGCGTATTACGGGAGGCTACTACATCGACTTCGACCTGCGTCGGGAGGACCTGGCACGCTACGGGTTAACCGTAGAGGACGCCATGCAAATCCTGCAACTTGCACTGGGCGGTGAAACACTGACCGTAACAATTGAAGGCCGGGAACGCTATCCTGTGCATCTCCGCTACCAGGCAGCCTTTCGTCAGGATCTAAAGTCTCTGCGTCGCATACTCGTTCCCACGCCATCGGGAACGCACATTCCCATGTCACAGATCGCAGACATCTACGTGGTGCAGGGCCCATCCATGATTCGCGACGAAAACGGCCTGCTAACGGGATACGTCTATATAGATATTGAAGACAGAGACATCGGCAGTTACGTAAAAGAAGCCAGAAAGGTCGTAGCCGAACAGGTTGCTCTACCACCAGGCTTCAGCCTGCTGTGGAGCGGACAGTATGAGAACATGCAGAGGGTGGAACGTCGTCTGCTGTTCATCATCCCGCTTACCCTCACGTTAGTCGTACTTTTGATCTATCTGAACACACAGTCCTGGGCAAAAACCGGCATCATTCTACTTGCCGTGCCATTCTCGCTTGTTGGTGCCGTATGGCTTCTGTGGCTCCTGGATTATAACATGTCCATCGCCGTCTGGGTGGGCATGATCGCTTTGATGGGCCTTGATGCAGAAACCGGTACCTTCATGCTTCTGTTTCTTGACCTGTCCTACCAGGATGCAAAAGGGAAGGGACTTTTGCGTTCCGAGGCCGACCTCAGAGAGGCCATCATACATGGAGCCGTCAAACGGGTGCGACCGAAGATCATGACCGTGGCCTCGGCCTTTCTTGGACTCATCCCCATTCTATGGTCTGATGGCACAGGAGCCGATCTGATGAAACGCATCGCCGCACCGATGGTCGGTGGCCTGCTTACATCGTTTGTCCTTGAGCTTTTGATTTATCCGGTCATCTATGAGCTGTGGCGGCGACGGCAACTGGCCACTCAGCCCGAGCCGGATCGATGACACGACCTTGCTCGGGCTGAAAGCCGGCATCAGGTAACGGCAATCTTCCGGGGCTTCTCGGCCTCTGCTTTGGGCAGCTGAACCGTAAGCACCCCAAGACGGCACTCGGCCATAACCCGATCTGCATCGACGCGAAATGGCAGTTGAAAGGTCCGGCTGAATTTCCCCTGGCGTCGCTCATGGCGCAGCGTTTTGGTCGACTCTTCGTTTTCGACCTCTGATTTCTTTTCGATCGTCAGGGTAAGCATGTCCTCTTTTACCTGCACGTCGATGTTTTCGGGATGTACGCCCGGGACCTCGGCCCGCATCGTCAGGCCTTCTTCGTCTTCATGAAAACGCACGCCTGGATAGCTGTGCCGGATCAGATCCGAACGCGAAGAATAGAAGTCCGTCAGTTCATCAAGCAGCGAATCTCGAAACAGTGTATTCCACATATAAGCCTCCTCCGTACTGACCATGCAGTAACTGAAGAAGGAATAGCAAATCCCATGCCAGGCTGCCGGCCATAGAAAAGCCAGCCTGAAGGCAAATGGCTATCCTCAGGCTGTCACTCTGTCATCGAGCTGTCCATCTGTCATCCCGGGATGCAGGCGATGGCGCAGGCCAACAACGTCTCCTACAACAAGCATGGCCGGTGAAGGCAGGGAGGCAGCCTGAGCGGGAATCTCGGACAGTGTGCTGATGACGATCTGCTCTTCGGCCGTTGACCCTTTTGAAATCACGGCAGCAGGCGTAGAAGGGCATCGGCCGTGAGCAATCAGACGGCTTGAGATACGGCCCAGATTCTCTTTGCACATCAAGAAGATGGCCGTTTGAATGGAGGCTGCAGAACTCCAGGAAAATCCGCTGGAGCGATCCGCCTCATGACCGGTAAAAACCCCGAACGAGGCAGACACACCGCGGCAGGTTAACGGTATCCAGGAAAGCTCAGGCACCGAGTAAAAGGAGCTTACACCGGGTAGAACCTCATACTCGATTCCGGCCTGTTTCAAGGCCAGGGCCTCTTCGGCACCACGTCCGAACACAAAAGGGTCACCACCTTTCAGCCGAACAACCCTGTAGCCCTTTCGAGCATAACGTATCATCAGCCGGTGGATGCGCTCCTGCCGACGTTCCTGGTCCTGTCCGCGTCGTTTTCCAACGGGGATGAGGATTGCCGATGCAGCGAGCTGCAGTATTTCTGGCGAAACAAGCCGATCATGAAGCACAATCTCGGCGTTCTGCAAAGCCCTCAGCGTGCGCACGGTTAACAGATCAGGGTCTCCAGGGCCAGCACCTGCAATCTGCACCATTCCCTGGCTATCGGATCTCTTCTTCATACCCGTTCTCCTTCCTGTACTCGGCAACCCGTCTGATAAGTTCGGATAACGCTTCTTCTTCGTTGGTATCGCGAAGAAAGGCAACAAATCCGGTATCGATCAAGCTCTGGTAAAAGTCCCGTCTGCGTTCGTATTCGGGTATTAACGAACGAATCCTCTTGCGGTAACGTCCGAGGAAACGGGCAAAAGAGGCGTATACGTCCGTCAGAATCTCTGACCGTATTCGATCTCTCAGAAATTTGCCAAGAACAGGGGAGTTGCCACCCGTTGAGATAGCGACTACAAGGGGGGCATTCCGGGCCACGGAAGGATTCGTGAAATGACACAGCTCCCGGTGGTCCAGGGCATTGTACAGTTTGCCATGGCGGTCTGCCATTTCACGTAGCTCTTCAAGGTGCCGGTATTGCACCGGCTGCTGTCCGTCTACCACCTCATCCGATGCAAAAATGAGAAAGCTTTCGCTAACATCCTTTTCGCATGGCAGGCGTCTGGACCAGCGGAACAGGGGATGCGACTCAATATCGTCAATACGCTGCGCCACGTCAGGCGCAACCAGGTGCACACGCGCCCGGTTTTCCAGCAAATCCCTGATCTTCTGAAGAGCCATCGGGCCTCCACCGACAACGAGGCAGAGCCTATCTCGAATATCGAGAAAGATAGGCAAGAATCCCTGCTCTGCTTCCTTGTGGTCCGGGGAAGGCATGAGCCATTTTTTTTCCTCCCCGTCTCTCACTCCAGCCCATTCTGTGTTCTGAGTTACGAAGGTCATTGGTGCAGGCCACACTCCTTCAGTTCGGGCTGCTCCCACCACCAGCGCCCTGCCCGTATATCCTCGCCAGGCTTTACGGCCCGGGTACAGGGAGCGCATCCGATACTCGGAAAGCCTGCATCATGCAGCCTGTTGTAGGGGATGTCATGTTCACGCACAAAGGACCAGAGCTGATCGTCTGACCAGGCATGCAGCGGGTTGACCTTAAGACAATTATGGGCTGTATCCAGCTCAAAAGGGGCCAGCTGCAGACGCGTATGAGACTGAGCAGAGCGCAGTCCTGTGGCCCAGCCACGACGACCGGCCAGGGCACGTTCCAGAGGCAATACCTTCCTGATGCGGCAGCATTCTCGCCGGTTCTCTACGCTTTCATAGAACGAGAAAAAGCCCTTTTCACGTAGCAGCGCTTCCAGTTCTGCCTGATCCGGAGTAAACACCTCAAGACGGATCGGATAGCGTTTCCGTGCCTTTTCCATGATCTCATAGGTCTCTGCATGCAGACGCCCCGTATCGAGGGTGAACACACGTGGCTCCTTTACAATGGAGCTGGCCAGATGCAACAGGGCCATATCCTCGACGCTGAAGCTGCTTGCCAGGACCAGATCGTCTCCCAGCAGCTCATAGGCCCGCTCAAGCAAAGCCCTGGCATCACTGCTCCGTTCTGCTGCTTCTCTGTTTAAACGAATTACATCTTCCAGCTCCACGCTCTTCCCTCTTTCCCGCTGCTATTCCTATTATTCCGGTATAATTAAAAAAGATAGACCGCATGGAGAGGCAAGAAAAAAAGGGTGACACAGAGATATTTCCCAGTATTTTGATCGGAAAGCGAACCCGATGGGGTTTGATTTGCGCTGGAAATTGAGAACCGTCTGAAAAGGTTGGCGTATCAGGAGGATTCCATGTCTTTTATCATAACCAAAGCCTGTGAAGGCGTTTGTGACACAGCCTGCGTAGACGTCTGCCCCGTCGATTGTATCCACCCTACAAAAGAGGAGTGGCCATCGAAGGGCTACGATCCAGCCAACCTGGAAGGCAAACAACTCTACATCAATCCCGAGGAGTGCATCGACTGCGGGGCCTGTGAGCCTGCCTGTCCGGTACAGGCCATCTTCCCGGAAGATGAAGTGCCTGCCGATATGGTCTCTTATATAGAGAAGAACAAGGCGTATTACGGACTCTGACCTCCTCGTACAACAGGATGAAAAGGATCCGGCTTCGGCCGGATTTTTTCAGGGCATAATTCATACTATTGCGATCTGAAATATCAAACTATGATTCTTATACCACTCATTCAATGGAAGCAGAACCGATGAAAAAGCAAAGCCTTGCACACAGCCTTTCCAACCCCGATCTGAAGGACGATGACCTGTCCAAAGTCGAATTGCTGAAACGGAATTCCAGGGGCCTCAGAGGCAACCTTGCCGAGGAGCTTGCCAGCGAAGCTCCCGCCTTCAGCGATCCCATGACACAGCTGCTGAAGTTTCACGGCATCTACCAGCAGGACAACAGGGATGAGCGCAAGCGCGGCCCCGATGGCAAGATGCAGAAGAACCACAGCCTGATGGTACGCTGCCGAATTCCAGGGGGACGTCTAACGGCGGAGCAGTATTTGAGGCTCGATGAGCTTTCAGACCTGTTTGGCCTGGGCTCGCTCAGACTGACAACGCGACAGAGCATCCAGTTCCATGGCGTTTTGAAGAGCCATTCTCGCGAACTGCTGAAGGCCATTCACGATGCACTTCTTTCTACGATCGCTGCCTGCGGCGACGTCGTTCGAAACGTTACCCAGGCCTTAAACCCAACCGGCGACCCGGCACTTGCACAGCTGAATGCCGTTGCCGATCGCCTTTCTTCACACTTTGAGCCACGCTCCGGGGCCTATGCAGAGATCTGGCTCGATGGAGAACCGGTAGAGTTCGAAGAAAAGCTGGAGCCCATTTACGGAACACAGTATCTGCCGCGAAAATTCAAGATCGGTATAACCATAGCAGGGAACAATTCGCTCGACCTTTTCACAAACGACATGGGCATTGCCGCCACACTGAAGAACGGAAGCATTGATGGCTACTACTTCTACGCTGGCGGAGGCCTGGGCAAGAGTCATAGAAATCCTGCCACCTATCCACGCCTGGCCAGCGCGCTGGGATGGGTTCCAGAAGAGGCATTGATTCCGGTTTCAGAGGCAATCATTACGACACAGAGGGATTTTGGCGACAGAAAGGACCGCAAACATGCACGTCTGAAATACCTGATCGAAGAACAGGGCGTGGACTGGTTTCGTGCTGAAGTCGAGCGACGATCAGGTTATACATTCGATCAACGCGAAGAACCGCAGTGGACCAATCCTGAGTATCTCGGATGGCAGGAAGCCGTAAACGGAACGTTATCACTGGGATTGCACATTTTGGCCGGACGAATCAAGGACTTTGAAAATCGTCCACTTCGCAGTGCAATTCGCGAGGTAGTTGCCCGGTATGGTCCGGACATTCAGATTACGCCAGACCAGGACCTGATTTTGCTGAACATTGCAAAAGAGCACCGGCAGGCCATCGAAGACCATTTCAAGAAGTACGGCATTTCGCTGAGCCCTGAAGGATCGCTCTATCACCGGGCACTGGCCTGCCCTGCCCTGCCTACCTGTGGCCTGGCCATTACCGAAGCAGAACGACTGCTGCCCTCGGTCCTTGACAAGCTGCAACGACCGCTGAACGAGCTTGGTCTGCCTGCTCCAACCATTCGCATGACCGGCTGCCCCAACGGCTGTGCAAGGCCCTACAGTGCGGAGATCGGACTGGTGGGTCGGTCTGTGGGTCTGTATGCCCTGTATCTTGGAGGCAATGTAGAGGGCACAAGACTGGCAGCAGAGGTCACCGACTCTCTGAAGGCAGAGCACCTTGAAGAGGCCGGTCGAATACTGTTCGGTGCCTGGAAGCAGCAACGCCTGACGCCGAACGAAGCCTTCGGGGATTTTGCACACCGCCTGGGCACGGATGCCCTTCGGCAACTCCTTTCTCCTCTGCTGGCAGGGGAGAAGTAAACCGGATCGCTGTAATCCAGATCAACCTATACAGGAGCATGTTTTATGTTAGAAGCTACCGTTGCCAGATCTCACCTCGATGAACTGGAAGACGAGGCCATCCACATTCTTCGCGAAACGGCGGCACAGTTTGAGCGCCCCGCTTTGCTTTTCTCTGGAGGGAAAGATTCAATAACACTGGTCAGGCTGGCTGAAAAGGCCTTCCGACCGGCAAGGTTTCCGTTCCCGCTGGTGCATATTGATACCGGGCATAACTTTCCTGAAACGATAGAGTTTCGCGATGCCCTTGTAAACAGACTGAATGAACGTCTGATCGTTCGTACCGTGCAGGATTCCATTGATCGCGGCCGCGTAAAAGAAGAAAAAGGCAAATGGGCAAGCCGCAATGCCCTGCAAACGGTAACACTCCTCGATACCATAGAAGAGTTCCGTTTTGATGCCTGCATTGGCGGAGCCAGAAGAGACGAAGAAAAAGCACGGGCAAAAGAACGCGTGTTCTCTGTCCGCAACGACTTCGGTGAGTGGGACCCCAGGCTACAACGACCGGAACTGTGGGATCTCTATAACGGCCATATCCAGCCCGGTGAGAATGTACGTGTCTTCCCTATCAGCAACTGGACAGAGCTGGACGTATGGAACTACATTCGTCGCGAAAACCTTGACATCCCTTCTATCTACTTCACCCACCGCAGACCGTGTGTGCGAAGGCTTGGCTTGCTCTTCCCCGTCTCTCCTTTCGTCGAGCTTGATGGCGAAGCGGTAGAAGAGGTGCAGGTGCGCTTTCGCACTGTCGGTGACATGACCTGCACCGCCGCAGTGGAATCCACGGCCAAAACCATCGATGAGATCATCCAGGAGATCCAGACGGCCAACCTGACAGAACGAGGAGCACGTCTCGATGACCGTCGATCCGAAACGGCCATGGAAGATCGAAAAAAAGGAGGGTATTTTTGAAATGGAGATTCTACGATTTATTACAGCTGGCAGTGTCGACGACGGCAAAAGTACTCTGATCGGCAGACTGCTTTATGATTCTAAAGCTCTGGCCAGAGACTTGATTGAGGCTATCGAAACATCCAGCCGCAATGCAGGATCCGAACGCGTCAACCTGGCGTTGTTAACCGACGGCCTTCGCGCTGAACGAGAACAGGGAATCACCATCGATGTAGCCTATCGCTACTTTACAACCGATCGACGTAAGTTTATCATTGCCGATGCCCCCGGCCACATTCAGTACACGCGAAACATGGTTACCGGCGCCTCCAATTCCGATCTGGCCATCATTCTTGTGGACGCCCGAACAGGAATCATCGAGCAGACACGAAGGCATACCTACATTGCCAACCTGCTTGGAATCCGTCATATCATTCTTGCAGTGAACAAGATGGATCTTGTCGACTTTTCACAGGAGCGCTTCAATGAAATCGAACAGGAATATCGGCACTTCACCGACAACATGAACTTTCGCGAGATTGTTTGCATTCCTCTCATTGCACTGGACGGCGACAACGTTGTTCACCGGTCTGAGCGAATGCCATGGTATTCGGGCCGCACCCTTATGCAGGTCCTGGAAAACGTAGATGTAAGCATGGACCGAAACTATACCCTGCCGCGCTTTCCTGTGCAGTGGGTCATCCGACCGCAATCTGACGAATACCATGACTTTCGTGGCTATGCAGGCACCGTGGCCTCGGGCATATTTTCAAAAGGGGACGAGGTTCTGGCCCTGCCTTCTAACCGACGCAGTAGAATTGCGAAGATACTGAAGTTCGATCGTGAGCTACAGTATGCTCCCGCCGGGCATTCGGCGACGATCTTGCTGGAAGATGACATAGATATCAGTCGTGGTGATATGCTCGTTCATCCTGACTCTGCACCTGCACAGGGGAAGGAAATCCAGGCAGACATCTGCTGGATGAGTGAAGATGCACTGATCCCGGGGCAACGCTTCACGCTACGGCATACAACGAAAGAGGTTCGGGCTATCGTTCAATCGATCGACCACCGTATCAATATACATACGCTGGATCGGGAAAAGACCGATCAATTCGAGTTGAATGATATTGGAAGGGTCAGCATTCGACTCTCTGATCCCATCTTTACCGATCCCTATGCCCTGAACCGGAAGACAGGCAGCTTCATTCTGATTGGCCAGGACAATGCTACGGTTGCCGCCGGCATGGTAACGGCAGAAGCGCCTACCTTTACCATATAACGAAAACCGTGCGGGTCGGCAATTTCAACCGACCTGCACGGCATCCTGCTTCATTACAAAATAGGATAACGATCCAGCTAAACCCTGGACACAGCCCCTTCCGCCCATCGGCGAAGGCTCGAACGGAAGCATCCGACCCGCTGTCAGAACTCACCATAAAATGGTTGCTTTGCAGGCTTTCTTCTGAACAATTAAAATGGCCATGAGCCCCTCTTTGCGAATAGCCGGCCTGTATGCCATTGCTGGCATCCTGTGGATCCTTTTATCGGATCGGGCCGTGCAATGGGTGAGCCATGATCCGGAAACCCTGATCGCATTGCAGACGATGAAGGGCTGGTTCTTCGTTGGTATCACGGCACTGCTTCTACACCAGCTGATTCGACAGCAGATGTCCAGGCTTAACCGCATGAATGCCGAGCTTGAAGACCGGGTACTGGAGCGCACCCGTCGACTTGAAGAGATGAACAATGAGCTGGAATCCTTCACATACACCGTCTCTCATGACCTGAAAGCCCCGCTGCGTGCCATCGATGGCTTTGGTTCTCTTCTGCAGAGTCAGCATGCAGACTCCCTTCCTGACGAAGCCAATCACTATATACAGCGCATGCGCCAGGCCGCTGCACAGATGAACCGCCTGATTGAAGACCTGCTTTCTTATTCTCGAATCGAACGCCGGGAACTCCATCTTCGCACTTTCAGCCTGCAACAACAGATTGAGCGCTTGCTGGAAGAACAGTCCGAACAGATACAAGAGGTAGGTGCTGTAATCACCGTTGATGTAGAATGTGATGAGGTGATAGCCGATCCGGAGGGGCTGCTTCTCGTCTTCCGGAACCTTCTTGAGAATGCCCTGAAATTCTGCAAAGAGAGAGAACCGCATATTTCTATACAATCATACCAGAAAAAGGATCGCTGTATCATAGAATTTCGCGATAATGGTATTGGCTTTGAACCAGAGTACTCTGAGAAGATATTTCAGATCTTTCAACGCCTGCATCCGGAATCTGTATTTCCAGGTACAGGCATCGGACTGGCTATTGCACGGAAAGCCATGACACGCATGAACGGTACAATCTCTGCCAGCAGTCGGCCGGGAGAAGGAGCTACCTTCACTCTTACGTTACAGATCCCATCGACCAGGCCGGCAGGACCAGCACCACATGCATGACAATGTAAAAATTCTCTTTATTGAAGATAATCCCTTTGACGTAGAAATTATCCAGAGCAACCTCATCGGCCATCAAACAGTCCATGCTTCTACGTTGAGAGAAGCCCGCCAGCTGCTATATTCTCCCCTCGACATCGTTCTCAGTGACCTCCATCTGCCCGACGGAACAGGACTCGATCTGCTTGTTGAGATACGCAAACAGGAACTACCTCTTCCTTTTATACTGATGACCGGAGCCGGTGATCAACAGGCAGCCATTTCCGCAATCCGTTCCGGAGCCGACGACTATCTCGTAAAAGACACGGCATCGATGAGCCGATTGCAAAAGTCAATCCACAATGCCATCGAACGATTTCGGGCAGATAAAGAAAGAATCAGCAGGCCTCTTCGCGTTCTCTACGCAGAACCAAACACCTCTGATGTAGATCTGACCATTGCTCACCTGAAAAAGCATGCTCCCTACATCATGATCGATATCGTTCACTCCGCAAAAGATGTATGCAACATGCTGTCCAGTGCCACCTCCTACGACGTCCTTTTGCTCGACTTCATGCTGCCCGATACAAATGCCCTGGGCCTTATGCAGGCTTTGCAGACACAACCCGGTTTCGACCTGCCGGTGGTACTCGTAACAGGCCATGGTAACGAAAAGATCATCGCAGAAGCCATACGACTGGGCGTGGCGGACTATGTAATCAAGCATTCCGGCTACCTCTTCGAGCTGGTCCCCACGCTTGAGAATGTAACGAGGATGCATCGACTTCGCATGGAACGTTCTGCCCTGGCCGAAAGCGAAGAGAGGTTTCGTCTGCTTGCCGAGAATGCCCGCGATATTATCTACCGCTACGAGCTTCAGCCGAGAAAGCGGTTTACCTATGTTTCACCCGCTGCCATGCGACTCACCGGATTTACACCGGAAGAGCATTATGCCGATCCTGACCTTATCTTCAGGATGATTCACCCCGCAGACAGATGGAAGTTCAGTTTGAATGCTTCATCCTTTCAGAGCCCGGTTGTCATGCGCTGGTTGAGAAAGGACGGCACCGTTCTGTGGACAGAGCAGGAAAACGTTCCATGCTACGATGAAAACGGAGGCCTGGTGGCCATAGAAGGCATCGCTCGCGACATCACCGAACGCAAAGAGGCAGAGGATCGGCTCCACTTCCTGGCCCATTTCGACCCATTAACCGAACTTCCGAATCGCTGGTCTTTCATGGAACAGATTGAACGGTGCATGAAAGGATGGGACGGGGAAAAACGAATCCTCAGCCTGCTGCTTCTCGATCTGGATCGATTCAAGATGATCAACGAAAGCCTGGGGCACCGCATCGGTGACATGCTGCTGTGCGGTGTGGCCGAGCGCCTGCAGGAAACGATGGATGTCGATGACATCCTGGCGAGGCCCGGAGGAGATGAATTCGGCATCCTTATCGAATCAGACAATGACCCACGGGTTGCCGAGCAACGAGCCCTATCGATTATCAACCTGTTACAGGCGCCATTCGTTATCGATCAGGGCCTGCTCTATGTCGGTGTTAGCATCGGAATCTGCTCCTTTCCTGTAACCGCCTGCAATGCAGAAGAAATGATGCGAAATGCAGAGGCCGCTCTGTATCGGGCCAAAGAAGAGGGACGAAACACCTACCGCATGTACACGGAGGACCTGACGCGAAAGGCCCTGGACCGTCTTGAAATAGAGACACTGCTTCGCGAGGCCCTGGCAAATGAAGAGCTCTATCTCGAGTATCAGCCCCTGGTTTCCGTTCATTCCAACCGAATCTTTGGAGCCGAGGCCTTAATCCGCTGGAAGAATCCCCGACGTGGAATGATCTATCCGGATCAATTTATACCGGTGGCCGAGGAAACCGGTCTGATTGCCGGCATCGGTGCTTTTGCCCTGCTCCATGCCTGCCATACCATGAAAGGCCTTCTCGATGAAGGTCTTCCTCTGCAGACGATGGCCATAAACATATCACCACGCCAGTTTCTCTTGCAAGATGTTGTATCTTCTGTGCAGCACTGTTTAGCCGAAAGCGGGCTACTGCCCGAATTTCTGGAGCTTGAAATCACAGAATCAGCTCTGATGCACGATCCGGACCAGGCCTTACAGACCCTTCTGTCATTGCGCGACCTTGGAATCCGCCTGGCTATCGACGATTTTGGAACGGGCTATTCCTCCCTGGCGCACCTGAAACGCTTCCCCCTTCACAAGCTGAAGATTGACCGTTCCTTTATACGGGACATTCCTCACGACCGTGATTCCGAAAAGATTGCAACAACGATCGTGGCCATGGCAAGAGGGCTGGACCTGAAGGTTCTGGCAGAGGGGGTGGAAAACGAAGACCAGAGACGGTTCCTTGTGGAGCAGAACTGTGATTTTTTCCAGGGATTCCTGTGCAGTCCACCCGTGACGGCTGAAACCCTGGCAGCAATGATCAGACAGCAGATCCCCTGAATTTTTTCCGGGCCGTGAACCATTGCTCATCTCAGGGGGTATCCATAACAGATGCACCGAAAAGGACGTTCAGAACAGAGGTCCCGGAGACGGTGCAGAAAAGGAGATCAATATGTTGAAGAAGATTGCCATATCCACACTTCTGATCGGCCTTGCCGTTCCAGCACTGGAAGCAAGACCACCTGAAGGCCCCGGAGGCCCTCCCCGTCCTGAAAGAGCAGAAAAGATGCTTAAGAGGATGAAGAAGGACCTGGACCTGACCGAGGAGCAAGTTACAAAGATCAAGGCCATTCAGCAGAAGTATCATGTGAAGCAGGAGGCCATCCGAGAAAAGATGGAGCCGCTGCACAAAGAGCTGATGAAGACCATGATGAGCGACTCCCCCAATCGCGCCACGTTTGAAAGCCTTCTGCGAAAGCTGTCGGACCTGCGCATTCAAGGTCGGTTGATTGAGTTCGATCAGCGCCAGGAAATCATGGCCGTACTCACCGCAGAGCAGCGGGCCGAATGGATAGAGCGTATGGAAAAGCATCGCAAGAAGTTCATGAAAAAGCGTAGAAAAGACGACCGCGACTGACTTTAAAGCAGGTCAGCCATATGACTGAAAAGGAATTTCAATCCATCGTCTCGAGCACCAAACGTGCGGTGCTCGGGGCCATCCGTCATCATCTTTCACCGGCCCTTCATCAATGGATCGATGATGTGGCCCAGGAAACCTATCTGCGACTTTACCGCTATCTTGAAAAGCAGGATGAGGTCCAGGGGGAGTCGCTGTCTTCACTTGCCTACGTCATTGCCCGCAACGAATCCTATCGCATGAATCAAAAGGTAGGACGCGAAGACATCCGATCCAATCAGTTTGAAAGCGTGGTCGATGACCGTCCGGCCCGAGAACAGAACCACGAAGAAACACTTTCTGCGGCTCTGTCTTTGCTGGACGAAGAACTGGCTCCGGTCGTGGCCCTTACGGCCAGCGGATACAGGACAGCAGAAATCGCCGAAAGGATGGATATACCGGTAGGCACCGTAAAATCACGCTTACACCGGGCTCGTAAGAAGCTCCGCAACAGTTATGAGAAATGGTTTCCAGAGAAAGGAGGACCACATGAATAACAGACTGAAACTGGAAGAAGCAATCGAAAGCCGGCTGCATGATGACCTCTGGGAAAAGCGTATCCACCAGCAGGTGATGAAACGTGTACGCTCTCAGAAGCGCAGACGCCTTGGTGCCGTTGCGGCCGTGGTTCTGGCCCTTGGTGCAGGAACGTTTCTGTCAACAGAAACGGCACAGACGGCTATAGCGTCCTTTACCGGCACGGTGCCTGCATCGTCCGCAACAGAAGAAGCGCTGAACTCACAGGATCCTATGCTGTGGAGCGGCTTTACCAAATATCCGTTTCAAGAAGACGAGGAGTTAAGCATCGTCCTTGGCAGCACATTCTAAACGTGCATCAGTCCTCGCCGGAGTCTTTCTCGGTATAGCGACACAGCCGGCGAACCGGACAGTCCGTACAGAGCGGATTGCGGGCCTTGCAGATCAGCGCGCCGAAGTCGATCAAGGCAAGATTGACGGCAGCCGGGCGTTTCGTATCGGCCAGTACGGCAGCCCTTTTCCTTATCAGCGGGCTGCGGCGCATGTCTGCTCGTTCGGGCAGATCATCAAAGCGACGCAGAATGCGCACCACGTTTGCATCGATGGCCGGCCTTTTTTCAGCAAAGAGGATGCTACGCAGCATGCCTTCGGAGTATTCACCGACTCCAGGGATCTGTTTCAGATCTACATCGGATGTTAGTCGACGTACGGCAAGATTGTCACGCAGATAGTGCAGCGTTTCAAAGATGGCCTCATTCCTCCATTCCAAACCAAGCGGACGCAACATCTCCCGAACGGTATGCCCATCGGCAAGGGCATCGGCCGCTGTTCTATAACGCTCGGTAAATTCCGTATACACCGGTAGAACCTGGTCGGCCTTTGTTCGCCGCAACATCATCTCTGCCATGAGAAGATGGAACCAGTTCTCTGTAGAGCGCCAGGGATACTGCCTTCGATGCCCATCAAAAAAGCGGAGCAAGGCCTTACGAAGCGATACCAGTCGGCGCCTGTCAGCTTCAGAAAGCGTCATCCTGTACGTCGACCGGGCGTTGAGGCCAGCAGGGCCTTACCCATGCGAGCCGCTATGGCCGTAACAACAGGCACGGCCACAGAGTTGCCGAACTGCTTGTAAGCCTGAGTATCCGAAACAACGATCTGAAAGTCTTCGGGAAATCCCATCAGACGAGCACATTCCCGCGGAGTCAGTCGCCGTGGATTTCCGCCCGGGTTCCAGCGCGAACGGCGCTGCGGGATCAATATCTCAGAACCGTCCTTATAGTAACGCGCTGAAAGGGTTCTGGCCTGTTCATGAGGAGCCGTCAGCCCGAATCCAAAGCCATTCCCTTTTGCTGCATGCCTTTCTTTATAGCGCTGCAGATAATCCCACAGACGATCCGATAGCGTATAACGACGATCCACCTTCTCCTCAAGGATCCAGCCAATGCCCGGATACAGCGGCAACACCGGTCTGGAGCCTTGCTGCCGGGCCCGCTCTTTCAGGCGGTCCGGTAGAGGCAGCTCGTTCGGTTCGGGAAAACGAAACAGCGAAGCGGCCATCGGACTGCGAAAGCCAACCAGATAGATGCGCTCACGCTTCTGCGGAAGAACGGGAGCGGCACTGATCACCTTGATCTGCAGATGATAGCCAAGCTCTTCGAGGGTGCGAATGATCACGGCAAGGGTCCGACCGCCGTCGTGCGAACGCAGGTTCTTTACGTTCTCGAGCAGAAAGGCCTCTGGCTTCCGATCTCTTAAGATACGCGCAATCTCGAAAAAGAGGGTGCCCTGTGTTTCATCTTCAAAGCCATGCTTACGGCCCAGGGCATTCTTCTTCGACACGCCGGCTATGCTGAAGGGCTGACAGGGGAAACCGGCACAGAGGATGTCGAAATCGGGGATGTCTTCAGAGCCAACCTGATGAATATCGCCAGCAGGCCGTTCCCCAAAATTGGCCTCATAGGTGCGCTGGGAGTGCACATCCCATTCGGACGAAAAGACGCAGCGCATCCCCTGCTTCTCAAAACCCAGCCGTATGCCACCGATGCCTGCAAAAAGATCAATGAACCGCAATTCATTCATAGCCTGCTTTCCCTTACCCTTTTTCGATAATGTCGATTTGCGGCCCACGGTTTTCAATTTCGGCAGAATTCCCGACCGCTTCCAGAACATTACCACGGCAGCCGGACATTTTCCTCATAAATCAGAGAGCCATTTCTCTGTAAAGTTGTCCCAGGGTTTCTATGGCCTTTTCCGTACGGTTTGACCATTCCAGACCGCAATTCAGCCGGAAGCACCGCCCGTGCTGGCCAGAGGCATCGAACAGAATGCCCGGTGCGATGCTGATCCTGTGCTCCCTTGCCCGCCGGGCAAGGTCCTGCATATTGGCGGACGTCTGCACCCAGATCGAATAGCCGCCTTCGGGGCAGGAAACGTCGGCATGCGGAAAGGCCTTGAGCAGGGCCTTCCTGTAGCGGCCGGACAGATCGTGCAGGGTTTTTCGCAGGCGCCTCAGGTGAATCTCATAGCTGCGCCGTCGCATAAGGTCAAGCGTGGCCGCCTGGCCCAGCCGGTTTGTGCTCAGGTTCATGATGCGTTTTGTGGCACCCAGCCGTTCGCCGAATTCCTTCGAGATGGCCCATCCAATACGCAATGCCGGTGCAATCGTTTTCGAAACCGATCCGCAGAGCACACCCGCTGCCTCTCCTCCAGCAAGCAAAGCCGGTGGCCGTTCTTCTCCTCTGTAAAAGAGGTCTCCGTAGATGTCGTCCTCGATGATGACAATGCCTTCAGCGCGAGCCATGGCAGCAATATCACGCTTTACCGAAACCGGCATCAGGGCCCCTGTGGGATTGCTGAAGTCTGGAGTCAAAACCTAAAGCAAAGGAAAGGCTTGCCAGTTGAACGGAGGGAGGCATAGCATGATCATGACTATGAAGGACCAGGTCATCGAGCTTCATCATTTTGGACGATGGGCCCGCAAACGACTGCTTCAGTCCATTCCGTCCAGCGATACGGACGATGCCTTCACAAGACCCGTCTCAGACCTGGGAACGATTCGGGCACGGTTTGTACACATAATGGCAGCAGAGCTCATCTGGATCGATCGGATCGGCTTCGATCGGCCTGCACGTTTTGCCACTGCCATGCTTCCCGAAGAGGATGTGCCGGATCGCGTTGCACTGATCGAGCGATGGAGCGAAATCGATGCCCGCTACGATCATCTCTTTGCATCCTGTAACGATGAAATGCTGAACGGTAGCGTTACATACAGATCCATGGGCGGAGCATCTTTTCAAAGCACGCTACGCGAAATACTGATGCATGTAGCCTTACATGGCATGTACCACCGTGGACAGGTCGCAACGATCCTTTCGAGGCTCGGAGGGCCTGTTGTCAGTACCGACCTGATTACATTCTATCGCGAGCAACAGGGCCAGCAGGATTAGACCATTAAGAGAGGTTACGATGGAAATACGCAGCGGAAAAACCTTTGCCGGTTATATGAAAGGCATTCGAAAACGCACACTGGAAGTCACGGCCCTTGTTCCGGCTGATAAAGAGCACTGGCGTTTGAACAATGGCATGAGCCCGATCGACATCATCATCCACATTGCACAGACAGAGCAGGCACTGTGGGGGAAGGCCCTGCAAACCGGCAGGGTAGGAGCCCTTCCCCAGCCCACCGATGTGCAAAAGGCTTCTCTTGCAGGCGCATTAGCATTTGCAGCACAGATCAGAGAAGAAAACAACGCCTACTGGAACGACCTCGGCGAAAAAGAGCTATCCGAAAGTATTATCGGACCAACGGGTCAGCAGGTGATGCTTTCGCGCTGGCTGATGCTCGCTCCTGAACATGAGATCCATCATCGCAGCTTCTTACATGCCTACCGTAAGATGTGGGATCTGTCACCACATCCCATCTACGGTCTGACATTTGAAGATCTGAAAACGTCGCTCCAGCAGTAAGCCCTGTTATGCGAGTGCTCTTCTGCTGATAGAGCGATGATATCGATACGCAGCCAGAAGATCGTTGCGCGTTTTTTCAAGCTGGTCTTTGATTTTGCGCCCTTCTGCATCCTGCTTTCTTCGGGCTGCCTCATAGGCCAGACGCAACTGCTTCATGTGCGTAGCGACCTTCTGGAAATTCTCGCGGGCTGAGATCAAAGCCTGGTGCGAAAGGTCTTTGCCTCTTTGTGCCATTCGTTTTTCGGTCATGCGCAGCTTTGCTTCCAGGATTCTCTCTTCTGGCACGCGTTTCAGGTTGCGGGCAAGACCAACCTTTGCAAGGGCCCAGATCGTCCATTTCGTGGGATCAAAATGATAGAAGCGCAAGCCATTTCGATAATCTCCAGGGAACTCATGGTGAAAGTTGTGATACCCCTCGCCAAACGTTAGCAGCGCCGATAGCCAGTGGTCCCGACTGGTATGTGCATCAGAATAGGGCTGCTTTCCGATCGTATGACAGACAGAGTTGATGCAGAACGTTCCCTGCAATACCAGTACGTTTCGGATCAATCCGGCAACAAGCACACCTCCCCAGAAATCATTCCACAGCAGTGCAACCAAACCAGGAAAGACAAAACTGACAAACAGGGCAAACGGCATATAGTAGCGGTGCTGAAAACGAATGAATGGATCAGCCCAAAGATCCTTTACGCCATTTAAATCTACAAGCTCACGATCCCCTGTTCCACGTTTGCGAAACAGCCATCCCATATGGGCAAAGAAGAATCCCCGACGAATGTTATACGGATCACGCTCTTTATCCTGATAACGATGATGATTGCGGTGATCATAGGCCCATTCAATCACACTCATCTCAAGGGCCGCTGCTCCAAAAAACGTATAGAACCATTTTACGATTTTGGACGCATCATAGCTGCGATGTGAGAACAACCTGTGGTAGCCTGCCGTAATGCTAAGCCCGGTTGCCCACCACATAAAGAATGCCAGGATTACCGTTTGATAGGTAAAGCCCGAGGTCATATACAGATAAATAAAGGCCGCCAGGGCAGCAAAGGGACTGATTACAATATAGAGAGCCGTGCTCCAGTTTACGTCTCGCAGAGACATGTTCTTCTCCTGTTTTCGGTTTCAGGCCTTCGGGGCCGATACACATTGAGAAGAACCGGAAACGGCAAGGTTGCAAAAAAATGCGAGGCCGTTTCCATAAACGAAAGAGACGGCAGTATAGAATTCCGCTTCGTTGCACAACCCCTGGAGCTTCAGCCCAGGGTCTTTCTTTCTCTGATACTTCGCGCAAGAGTTGATTTGTCGGCAAACTCAATACCCGTGCCCGTCGGTATACCATGGGAGATGCGGGTGAACTGAATCGTGTCTCGTTTAAACCGATCCATCAAGTAGGAAGCGGTGGCATCCCCTTCCAGTGTCGGATTGGTGGCCACAAACCATTCGGTAAACTGCTCTGTTTCAAGCCTGTGTTCCAGCTCTTTTATGCGCAGTTCTTCCGGACCGATGCCGTCAAGCGGCGAAAGGGCACCCATCAGAACATGGTAAATCCCTTTATACTCACCCGTCGCTTCGATGGCAAAGATGTCGGATGGCTCTTCTACAATACAGAGCTGGGAGCGATCCCGGGTTGAGTCGGAGCAGATCGTGCACAACTCTTCTGTGGACAGACCCCCGCAAAGGGAACAGAAGCGCACCCTGCGACGCAGGTCGAGCATCGTTTCTGCAAGCTCTTCCGTTTCACGCAGGTCGTTCTTTAACAGATGGAATGCAATGCGCCGGGCACTCCGTGAACCGATACCCGGCAGCGAACTGAGCACACGAACAAAATGTTCGAGTTCGGGAAAAGACATACTCAGCGAAATAGCTTATCCATGCCGGGAATGCCCATCAGGCTTTTCATCTCTTTCTCGGCCTGTTTGCGGGCCTTATCAGCGGCCTTGTTGATGGCTGTTACGATCAGATCTTCGGCCATCTCTCTGTCCTTTTCGTTCATCAACTTCGGATCCAGCTGCAACGAGATCAGGCGACCTTCGCCATTGGCCACGGCCTTCACCATGCCTCCGCCTGCATCGGCCTCTGCCCGAATACTTTCGACGGCCTCTTTCAGCTGCCCCATCTGCTGCTTCAGGTTGCCGAGGTTTTTCATCATGTCTGACATGCCCATGGCTCTGTATTTCTCAGGCCGTAATAAAGAAAAGCAGAAAAGACCGAATCCAGGCCGGTGGGCGGGGTTGGACGGCCTGAGCAAACAGGAAAAGACGGGCAGCCTGGCGTTTCCCGCTTTACACCGTCGCCAGCCTTCGAAATTCTTTCGTCATCATGACATTATCACTGAAAAACCCCTTCCGGCCCGAAGAGGAACCGGTAGCTCCGGCAACGCCATATGATCGTACCCTTGAAATGGGCCAGGACCTGATCGAAAAACCCCTGCGCGGCGGTGGTCCTTCGCGCATTCAGGTGCAGCACTCCAAGAATCGGATGACCGTCTTCGAGCGCATCCAGGTGCTGACCAAAGACAGGCCGCATTATTTGTTTCAGAACTGGGGCCCGCATCTGGATGGTGCTGGCCTTGTAACTGCCATCCTGAACATCGACGGACGCGATGTGGCCCTGTACGGCCATGACTTCACCAACCGCGCCGGCTCGATGGATGCAACAAACGGTGGAAAGCTGGCACGCTTGATCTATCTGGCCGGCGAAAAGGGCATCCCGCTGATCGGCATGAACGACTCGGCCGGTGCCTATGTACCGGCAGGTGTCGGCGGCCTTGACGGCTACTCCGAGGCCTTCTGTGCTCTACGGAAGATCTCGGGTGTCGTACCGAGCATCATGATGATGTTTGGATTCAACGCCGGTGGTGGTTCGTATCTGCCGCGCCAGGGATCGTTTATGATCCAGCCACAGGAAACCTTCTTCGGTCTGACCGGTCCACAGGTCGTCAAAGATGTGCTTGGCGAAGAGGTTACCCCGGATGAGCTGGGTGGTCCTTCGGTTCACAGCCAGAGCGGTGTTGTGGACATCGTAGCAAACGATGAGCTTTCAGCGCTGCGTCGTGCTCTGCGACTGTTGAACTACATCCCCGACAACAACCACAGCCTGGCGCCTTTCCACGCCACAAGCGACTCCATCGACCGTTTCATTTACGAAGAAGAGATCCTCTTCCGTAAAACGTTCAATTCGCCCACAGGATTCAACACTCCGTTCGACATGACGCTTCTGATCCAGAACATCGTCGATCACGGAGAGTTCTTCGAACTGCAAAAGAACCGTGCTCGCAACCTGATCACGGCCTTTGGTCGCATTGGAGGTCATGTTGTGGGCATTATGGCCAACAACTCTGCCGTGGCCTCTGGACAGATCGACATCCACGCCGCCTTAAAGGGTGCTCGATTCACCCGATTCTGCAACCTGTATAACATTCCGATGATCTTCTTCGAAGACACCACAGGCTTCCTGCCGGGTCGCGAACAGGAATCGAACGGTATCGTCCAGGCCGGACGGGCTCTTCTCGATTCCATCATTGACCTGCGCACTCCGCGCTTCCTTGTCATTGTGCGCAATGCCTTTGGCGGCGCCTATGCAACCTTTAACTCCTACCACGTAGGGGCAGACATGGTCTTTACGTTCCCGACGGCCCGGGTTGCCGTGATGGGACCGGCAGGTAAAGAGTTCGTTTACAAAGACGAGCTGCGCGCTGCAAGAGCAGAAGCACAGAAACTGATGGCCGCCGGAAAAACCGAAGAGGCTAAACAGCTCATGGATCAGATCTCAAAACGGCTGGCAGACCGTTACGAAGAGGAGCTGATGAATCCCAAAGAAGCCCTTTCGCTTGGTTCGATCTCCCAGGTCATCATGCCAGGCGAAAGCCGAAAGGTCATCGGGAACTACCTGAACTTCTACATGAAGCACTACAAGCCCTCACCGCTTTCCGAACCACAGCGAGAATTTCATTGAGAATTTGATTGAGAGCAACCGGTGCTTTGTCAAAGCCGCCTTTCGAGGCGGCTCTTTTATGCCCGCAATGCATCCCTGTAAACAAAGACCGCTAAAAAATGCAAGACAGCAGGTCATGAACGGGCACATACAGGTATGCGCCTGTTCGGCTCTTCTCTGTGGCTGATTGCCTGTCTGGCCCTTGTTCCGGGTGTCCTTCTGGCCGACATCGCTGCCTCGGGTCGTGTCCTGCTAAACGGGCGTCCGCTGGCCGATGCCCGCATCGTTGTAGAAGAGGCGCGAACGGCTGCCACAACCGATCAGAACGGACGCTTTACGGTTTCTGTTCCACGACCTCAGTTCTACACCCTGCGTATATATACGCCTGGCGGCCTGCAGACCATTCGCCGCGAGATCCGCGCCGGTTCCTCACTCGAAATTGCGCTTCGCGATGATAGCATCGAAGACGGTTTCTCTGTTCTCGGCCGTAAAGACCGCACCCGCCTGTCACGCTATTCTCTTACAAAAGACGAGCTGCGTCGTTTCCCTGGCTTATACGGTGACTCTCTGAAGGCCGTACAGTCGCTTCCAGGTGTTAGCCCCGCGACCCCTGTTGGCGTCTCTCCCACGGCAAATCTTACATCACAGTTGAAGGCTGCTGGCATATCGATTGGTCCACCCTATTCCAATTCAACGAATGGCAGCGTCGTTCTTCGCGGCGCAGGAGCAAGGGGAAGCCGTTTCTTTCTGGACGGCTTCCTGCTACCCTATGCCTTTCACCTCGGAGACCAGGCAAGTGTCGTAAACAATGACTTTATACAGGGAATCGACGTCTACACCGGAACATTTCCGGCTCGCTATGGCCTTGCAACGGGCGGCATCGTCGCCATCAGAGCCCCCGATGCCAGCACGATTACGAAGTCATCGGGGCACTTCAATCTGGCCTTCTTTCTTTCTGATGCTCATTACGAAACGATTTTGCACGAAACAGAGAGCAGCAAGATCTACTTTGCCGGGGCTGCACGTAAGTCGTATCCCAACTATGTACTGCTGCAAACGGCACCGCAGGCAATCCCTCCCAATGCAAAGTTCGCAGACTACGCCGGTGGTCAGTTCAAGCTCGGCCTGAAAACGACATCCCATGAAATCAGCATGCTTTATGCAGGAGCACGGGACCGATTGCGTTATACACAGGCCGTAGCCCAGGCAGAAAGCAACAGCCAGACGGCCCTTCTTTCTCTTCTGAATCCTGAAGCGGATCTCAATAACTACGACTCCAATACCGATACCAGGCCCCCCGTTGGCGTGGACAGGGAATTCCATACCGGTGGTCTGCGATGGCAGTTCGACAGCGGTCGTCTGTCACAGACCCTGCAGGGGCAGATTAACCGCTTTCGCGAACAATTCGAGGTAGACTTCCGCTCTCCCTTTACCGGAGAAAAGGTATTCAACTTTGAGATTCTCGATAATCGCCTGGAAAGCCAGGCCTTCTACGAACTCGAGGCAGAGCCTATCAAAAAGCATCTTTTTCTTCGCGTGGGATCAGAGTATCGCCAGTATGATCATGAGCTTTCCATGCAAAATTTAACCGAAAGCTCTTCTGCAAACCCCAACACCCCTTCCTTTATCGATACCATGAACCAGCTGATCAGTGAAAACCGCACCTTCCGGGCACTTTACGACGGAGATCAGACGTTTTACTTTACCAGCTCTGCCTTTGCAGAGATTGAAATCCTGTATAACGGATTTCGCATCACCCCGGGCATTCGGTCCGATTACTATTCCCTTTCCGGGGATTCCGGCACAGGCCCTCGACTGGGCATCGAGTATCTGTTCGAATCGACAAAGACCAGATTGCTTGCTTCCGCCTCGCGTCATTTCTCGCCTCCCGGCGGGTTGGAGCAGGTATCGTATGAAGCAGGCAATCCCTATCTACGCATGGAACGATCCGACCATGCAGCGGCCGGTATCGAACAGATGCTCGGGCAGTCGTTTCTGATCCGAATCGAAGGCTACCGCAACATCTATCGTCAGCTGGTCGTTGAGGATGAATGGAACCACCTCCCTTTTTCGCCCCGCACCAACAAAAGGGATCTTGTGGAACGCCTGGATGCCATTCTTGAAGCGCCGCTGGAGGCCAGGCCACTTTTCTATTCTAACGAAGGTACAGGGGAAAGCCATGGCATCGAAGTCTTCGTCATCAAGAAGACTCCCCGACATGGCCGCGGCCTTTCTGGCTGGCTCAGCTTCACGGCCTCCTGGACCAAACGAAACAATCATCAGCCGCGGCTGAACGATGAAGAACGAAAGGAATTTAACCGCCGAACCCTGGGGAAGACCCTGTTCCTGTATTATCGCTCTGGACCGCTGCAGTATCTGCAATACGAAGATGGTCACGAGGAGTGGCTGTACGATAATGACAGAGAAGAGTTATACGACCTGGATCGAACCTACCAGGCAAGCCTCGTTCTGCGCTACGGCTTCAATGCAACCTGGCGCCTGGGCGGACACTGGAAGTATGCCGACAACGTTCCTTATACGCCTATCGTCGATGCCGAGAAAACAGGCTCTACCTTCTCCACGTACATTCCCGAGTATTCCGGGGCCTATAACAGCAGCAGACTGAAACCCGTTCATCAGCTGAGCATCCGGCTGGACCACTTTGACAATTACGAATGGGGATACGCCAACTGGTTTATCGAACTGATCAACGTTTACGGCCATCGGAATCCAGAAGAAGAGAGCTTCAATTTCCTCTACCCGTATGTCCGTGGCTTTAACCCTGAGATCCGCTATGAGTCCAATTATCTGACCGGTAGCTCCGGGCGACTGCCCCTGCTCAATGCCGGTCTGGAGATGCGATTCTAATTCATCGGATACCACCTGGCAGGAGGCCAGATGCCTGGTGCTGCCGGCCAATTGCCTGTCATTAATCAAAATAGAAAAAACTTCTTGTTGCAGCCCGCTCCCATAATTTTTATTCGTCATGAAGACGCAATACTGTCATCATTATGTCATACAATCGACTTCTTAAACTGCTACATTTTTCGGTCCGCACCATCGTCCGTACCGTGCAGAGGATTCCCGTTCCGCTGCAGTTTCTGGTCTCGTCCGTTCTCCTCTTTGTGTACGTGCAGACGCATTTTGAATATTACAGCTACAATCCCTTCTTTACCTATCTGCTTGACCTGCGGCTGGACCGCCTTTTCCGCATTATCCATCCGCTTGACTTCTTTTTGCGGTTGCTGTTAAACCTGCTTATACTCTTTGCCCTGCATGCCCTTTTCTATGCCGCTGCCGGGCGCAGTCAAACGGCCATCCTGTTAACCGCCCTTCTTGTCCTCTTCTTACATCAGGCCAACCACACGAAGTTCATTCACCTGCGGGATGCCATATCCGTGCAAAACCTTCTCTATCTCGACCAGATCCCTGAAATACTGAAGCATGGCTACAGGCCAGAGCCAGGTTTCTTTATCGGTGCAGGCCTGGCCATCCTTGCCCTTCCACTGTGGGTCGTCATCCAGAGGCACTTCAAGAAGCTGCCGGTAAAACGACGCTGGCAATGGGCCACCGTCGCCGCAAGCATCCTGGGCGTCTTTTTTATTCCTGGCGTTAACGTTGCAGCCGGTAAGGCCTTTCGTCTGGAGAAGCACTACTATTCCGCTGCCCTGTCTATGAAAGACAACGGCTTCTTTGCTGCCCTGGCCTCCGACGTTACCCGAACCGTGAACAAGAAGACAGCCAGAAGACCGCCGGCCTACTCTCAGACCGAGGTGGAGCGTATCCTTGCACCGTTTAGAGGACGAACAGAAAGAAGCGAGGAACCGGTCCGCATCATCATCTATCTCATGGAAAGCTTCTGGGATCCGGTACAGTTTGCAGAGCTGGGGCTGCAGGATGATCCGCTGCGCGAGTTTCGCCAGCTGCAGAGACAGTCTGCCTATGCCGGTCAGCTGCATTCGCCGACGTTTGGAGGCTTTACCGTCCAGGCAGAGTTTGAGATTCTCACCGGTTTCAGTGCCCATCTGGCCGAAGACACGGCCTACAGAACGATCGATCAGCCGGCCTTCTCTCTGGCCTCTTACGTTAAAGACATCCGACCGGCCACGAATCTTTTTGTAACCTCCCACAATGCCTGGTTCTGGGACCGCAGCCGTATCTTGCCACGCCTGGGCATGGATGTTCTAAAGGAGCAAACAGACTTCGCATGCCGGGATTACAAGGGGGCATGGAACTGTCCTTCTGAAGCCTGCCTGATCGAAGAGGCGCTTGGTTTTATGGACCGTGAGATCAAGCCCGGTCAGAGCTCTGTGATTCTTCTCAATGGCGTGCAGAACCACGGGCCTTATGAAAAGCCGTATGCAGAGGTTCCCTCTGCTATTCGAACCTTTCGCATGACCGGCGATATAACAGATAAGGACCGACTGCGCCTGCAGAACAACCTGAACCATCTTGCCGATCTTTCCCGGGCATTAAAGACGCTGACGGATTCCCTCAGGCATCGAAAAGAGCGGATCGTCCTTCTTGCCTTTGGCGACCACCTGCCGGGGGGATACGACTTCTATGCCAGGCAAAGCGAAGAAAAGCTGCATCGCACCCCCTTCCTGATCTGGACCAACCGGCCTGCCGCCAGGCGCAGGATTCCTGTGATCGGAGCAAACTACCTGCCAGGCCTGGCACTGTCCCTTTCCGGACTGAAAACCCTGCCCGTTCATGAATTCATGAACACCGTTTCCCGTCGCATCCCCGTCATTACACCACAGATGGCCGCCCAGGCCAGGGATGCTCTCTTTCAGGAAGAGTCAGAACTACCGGAACCCAACATCCGTCTGCTTCGCGATTTTGCACTGATCCAGTATGATCTGCTACATGGCGAGGGCTTTGCCCGCAAAATTCGCTAAACGCCGGATTCCGTAAAATTGCACTGGTCCAGATATCGGCACCGTGCTACGTTGCAGGTATGGCACGTATCATTCTGACCGGCGGCAGCGGACTTGTAGGCAGGCGTCTATCCGAACAGCTTTTGCAGGAAGGGCATCAGATCACACACCTTGCCAGCTCTTCACGTAAGGCCACCATTCCTACCGTAGCATACGATCCCCTTGCCGATGCCATGCCCGACGAGGCCCGAACGGCCCTTTTGCAGAGTGATATCGTTATCCACCTGGCTGGCGAGCCCATCGCAGCCAGACGCTGGTCCGATGCTCAGAAAGAACGCATCATGCAGAGCCGGGTAGCCTCTACCAACCTGCTCTGCAGCACCATCCTCGAAGCAAAGAAACATGGCGAGAAGCATCCGCAAAGGTTTATCCAGGCCTCGGCCACCGGTTATTATGGCGATCGAGGCGATGAATGGGTCGATGAATCTTCACCGGCCGGTTCAGGCTTTCTGGCCGACACGGCAAAGGCCTGGGAGAAAGCCTCCACATCCCTGGGCGATACGATCTCTACTGCCTCGGTTCGTATCGGCATTGTGCTTGATCGCAAAGGGGGAGCGCTTCCGCGCATGGCCTTGCCCGTTAAGATGTTTCTCGGTGCCATTCCCGGCTCGGGAAAGCAGTGGATGAGCTGGATTCATCTGGATGACCTGACGGCCATTTTTCGATGGCTGGTGCAGCATGATCGACTAACGGGCCCCTTTAATGCCGTTTCTCCAGAGCCGGTTCCAACGTCTCTGTTCATGCAGGAGCTGGCGCGAACTCTGCACAGGCCAACCCATATGCTGCACATTCCAGAAACGGCCTTAAGGCTTGCCATGGGAGAGATGGCAGAGCTTATTCTGTCGGGATCCCGCGTTGCATCGTCAAAGATCCAGGATACGGGATTCTCGTTTCGCTTTCGTTCTTTACAGGCAGCCTTTGCCGATCTCTTTCCGTAGCGGTCCCGTAACTTATGCACGATCCCAAAAGGATCGACGTATAGCTGCATTTCCTTTTCTTGTTACTACGATGGATCGTGCCTCTCAAGTTCTGCGCTCTCTTGGTCAGCCAAACCTTGAACGCCATATCTTCCTGTGCTGTGGTGGAGACAAAGAGAAGTGCTGCTCCGGCCAGGCTGGACTAAAATCCTGGAACTATCTTAAAAGGCGACTGAACGAAACCGGCCTTGCAAAAGACGGACGGGTCTTTCGAACAAAGGCTGCCTGCCTTCGCGTATGCACAGAAGGCCCCATTGCTGTCGTCTATCCAGACAATGTATGGTATCGCTCCTGCACAGAAGAGGTTCTGGAAAAAATCATCCAGGAACATCTCATCCAGGGGAAGCCTGTCAGCGAATATCGAATCGACCAGCCTTCCGATTAAGCCGGATGCTCTATGCCGGTTTTACAGGTCTTCTGTTCTGACGCTGCATAAGAAACGGCCGTTCCAGAAGCACGTACAGCACCGTTGATCCCAATACGGCCACGATCAGGGCCCATGTCCACCCAAGCAGCACATCGACCATTCCGCTCGACGTACTCAGTCCAATCTGATGCAGACCAACGGTTAAAAGGATCGGATGCCACAGGTACATGGTATAGCTGATGCGCGCAAGAAAGCGAAGCGCTGTACAGGAAAGAAGCCGTGCCAGCAGCACAGATTTCAAAGACAGGAAAAGCAACAGTCCAAAGCCAGCGGCGAAAAACGTATAACGAAAGGTGCGGTAGAAGAATCCTTCTATCGTGCATAGATGAGCCGACAGTAGAAGCGATACGGCCACCAGCAATAACAGGCGCTTCATCCCCGACGACAGGTCAAATGCCCGCAGGTGCACAACAAGCATGCCTGCTACAAGCCCATCCAGACGCGTATGCGTATAGAAATACCCATCCGCATCCTCATACGACATCAGACGAAAGACCAGTGGAAGAACAAAAAGCAGCCCAAGCAAAGGAACGACGGATCGCCCCTTCTTCCGAAGCCATGCAAAGGCCTGTACAAGAAGCGGCAAAAGCAGGTAAAAGTGCACCTCCACCGACAGGGACCAGCCCGGTTCAAGCAGGCGATGCGGCGTATAATTCGATACAAAAATCAGATCGGCCCAGGCATACGATAGAGATGTCTGAAGCTTTGTGGCGAGCTCCAGCTGCCCCGCCTGCCCTACTGTATCGGCTAATTCGATCACATACAGCGCAGCGCCGGCCAGGGCAAAGTAGTAGGCAGGCAGTATGCGCCTGGCCCTCTTTTGTGCATACAGAAGCAGGTCATTGCGGTATAAGGGAGCCCGACTGTAGAGAAGAAATCCGCTCAATACAAAGAACAGATCCACCCCGGAGGTAAGGTTGCGCGCCATGCGATCGATCCACGAAAACGGTACGTCAAGCCAGGGACCGGCTGGCACATAAAGATGCAGCAGTAAAATCGAAAGAACGGCAAAGGCGCGCAGGCCATTGAGCGCGTCAATTTCGCCTTCGCGACGCCTGAAGAGATCGGCGACGATGGCATTCATGGCAGATCGCAACTGCAAAGGACTGCTCCGGTTCGCGTCAACGGATTCAGATGAAGGATACAGAGAAGGATTTCAAGAAAAAAATCCCGGGCCTTTCGGCCCGGTAAACGCAACCCTAAACAGTGGAGTCAATTTACGCCTCAAATTCAGACCGTCCGCGTAGAAAAAGCAGGACGATCAAGCCCGTCAGCATCACCGCCACAAAGGCCCAGAGCAGGGACTGATGGGAAATCCCAAGCCTCAACACATAGGCAGCAACGGGGCTTCGCATAAAATAATGGTACAGGTAGGTATGAGAATCCGGAGAGGTCTGCAGGTACCAGTCGCGCTGCCGGGCTCCGTCCGACAGAAGCCATTCCTGGAATTCCGGATATCCTCTTCTTATGTGATTTCCTTCCAGAGGCCAGTTCCACTCAGCCGGAATCAGAAGAGCGCCTGGCAGCGTGGCCTCGCCTCTGGCAGAAGAGGCATTTGCGGACAGCTGGATCGTCTTTTTTGTATCGACGACATACAGAAAAAGATCAAAAGGAGCACCTGTGGCCAGCCTCGGTTCATCAAAGACGACCTCGATCTCAGAACTGTAACCACTTATAAAATCCGTATCGCTGCGTACGTTACAGGAGCCCGGGCACAGGACGCTGGAATCAAAAAGATGATCGCTGTTCTGTGAGGGGCGATCAAAGTATTCTCTGTTTCTCGGAAACAGAGGAAGGGCTGTCAGGTCTTCCAGGCTTCGCTTGATATCAACGACAACCTGGTTCTCACCGTTTCGCACCACGATGTGCACCACACCGCTTCCCGGCAGATTCAGAAAAGGATTGTGCCTGTATTGAGCCCCCCGCGCCAGTACGCGATACATGCCCCGGAATCGCACAACGCGACCTGCAGCATCCCTGTCCTCTTCATTCTTCGCATACATAACGAGGTCATTGTAGTCGGCATCACCGGCTTCAGGACGGTCTTCAAAGGCAATGACAGAGGGGTTTTTTTCGGGAAAGACAAGTCGAAAAGAACGAGTGGCATCATGGGGATAGGCATCCAGCGAATCAGGAACGCCATCGCCATCCGTATCGGCATGCTGTACGGCACCGGTTCGCTCCGAGAAGGCAATCTGACGCTCAATGCTGTTCAGGCTTTCGGTGCGGATGGCCTGGGAGGCCACGGTCTTGCCGGCATGAACGGTCAGCCATACCTCATTCGAGGTAGCAAGAGTCGTCAGCTGTCCAACCACCCTTCCTTCCTCGTCGGTTATGCTCTGAAAAAGGGCTGTACCACCGTTGGCCGGATCAGAAAAGCCTACGATCGCTCCCTGCACGGGACCATCGGGATCCATCACAACGACGTTTACGTCCGTTCGCACCACCGTTTGCAGGCCATCCACGCTTTCATCCTTCCGATCTGAAACGATGGCACGGGCATACTGTCCGTCATCTGCCATCGCCAGCCCATTTGTAATCGGAATATGCATGCTCGTCCTGCCCGTGAGGTTCAGCAGGGGGAAAAACGGCTCTTTTTCTGTTCTCGAACACGATACCAGCAGCATAATCCCGCTAAGGACCATGGTGGACCATGCACTGCGATCGGTTCTCATGCGCTGTTCCTCGAATAAAGAGACGCAGACATCCGCCTTATTCCGACATTTTTTTCTGTTGCACAATGAATTTTTGTCAGAATTCGATGGATTCGTCCTCCCAGGGGAAACGCACCCACACCCACTCATCCACCTGGCGGGCAAATACGGTACGCTCAAAAGGCAGGGGCCGCTGCCTGTGCCGGTATAGAAAGGCCGCATCGAAATCCACATCGGGAAAGAGTCCCTGGATCGTTGCGGCCGTGCGACCGGTGGCCAGTATGTCATCACAGAGGAGGTAGCGCCTCCCTGACTGAAGCTCCGGCTTGAAGTAGACTTTGAAATCGCCAGATTCGTAGCCGGTATACGAGGCAATGTGGATATAGGAAACAGGCAGCTGCAGGCGCCTGGAAAGGAAGTCCGAAAGATAAAAGCCGCCTCGAAGGGGACAGAGAATGCCCTCGTATTCATGTCGCTGCCGAAGGGATGCAACCTGCCCGTACAGGTTCAAGGCCATATCACGAAAAGCCCCAAAGGAAAGCTCAATCTCGTTCTGCACGGCAGCACTTTTCAGGGCAACGGTTTCTTCGTCTTTGTCTTTATTCATGGGGCATCACCTGGAAAGACAGTCGCTGACCGGCACGAAAGGGTATCAGTCTGTCCGGGCCCAGATCATAGCTTTCCGGTACGGTCCACTCCTGCCGGACAAGGCGTATCCTTTCTTCGGACGGTGCAAAGCCATAGAAACGAGCCCCATACTCGCAGAGGAAGGCTTCCAGCCTGTCCAGCTTACCGGCCTCATCAAAGATCTCTGCGTAGAGCTCGGTTGCTGCATGAGCGGTGTAGATACCGGCCGCTCCGCAGGCCGACTCTTTCCTGTTCTGTGCATGCGGGGCGCTGTCCGTTCCGGCAAAGAAGCAGGGTTTGCCCGAAAAGGCTGCTTCGCGCACCGCCTGGCGGTCTTCTTCCGTTTTCACGACAGGCAGACAGAAATGATGCGGCCTGAGGCCTCCCTGAAAAAGGTCGTTTCGCGTAAGAAGCATATGATGCACGGTAATGGTTGCTGCCGTATTGCGCTCATGCTTCTCTACGAATTCAACGCCCTCTTTCGAAGATACATGCTCCAGAACAAGAGGCAGCTCGGGGAAGCGTTCTCGCAAAGACCAGAGCTGTCGTTCAACAAAAACCCGTTCTCTGTCAAAGATATCGACCTGCCTGTCTGTAACCTCTCCATGAAGCAGCAAAGGCATGCCATGCTTCTGCATCGCCTCGAAGACAGGGAAAAAGGGGGTTAAATCGGCAACGCCCGATTCAGAGTTCGTTGTAGCACCGGCCGGATACAGCTTCACGGCCTTTATATAATCCGTTTGCATGGCTGCATCGATTACCGAAGGCGTTATACGCTCGGTCAGATACAGAGGCATGACCGGGAAGAAGCGCTGCCTGACATCTGCCGGCAACACCTCGAGGATGCGGTTGCGATACTGTTGGGCTGCCTCGAGGGAATCCACAGGCGGACGCAGGTTCGGCATGGCAACCACCCGACCGAACTGCCTGGCGGCCTGCTGCACCGTAAGCTTCAGTGCAGCCCCATCTCGCAGATGGATATGCCAGTCATCGGGTTTACGTAGCAGAAGATCGCCCATGCGTCAAACAGACAGGACAGACTGCGCTGTGAAGTGGAAATTCATGATACAGAACGGCCTTAGCCGTAATTCGAACGAAAGCGCTCCGGCTTCAAACCCAGAGAAAGCGCCACCTCCTGCAGGGCTTCTCCGAATTCCCTTGAGCCAATCCAGAACAGCGTAGCCTTTGAAAGATCGGGGGATGCCTGCTTCAGACGCTGTACGGCATTCAGCTTCTGCCCTTCCCTGTCATAGCAGCCAACAAAACGAAGACCTCTGTTCTGCCATTCCAGGATTTCCTCTTTGTAAGGAAGGTCTGCCTCTGTAAAGGCCCCATGCCAGAGCTGCAAAGATCCAGGCTGCCATCTTTCTGCGTAAACAAAACGAAGCAGGGAACGAAAGGGACCGAGTCCTGAACCCATAGAGAAAAGCAGTATGTCATCACCGGCCCCCGTACGATCAAAGCCCGTCCCTTCCACCGATAGCAGATCAAACCGATCCCCCGGCTTTGCCTTGCAGAGAAGCGAAGCTGGATGTCCTTCATTCTTTAAGAGAAAGCTAACAGGCTCGCCTGGCATCGAGCTGAAGGCAAAGTAGGCCTTCTTTCCGTCTGCCTGCACGATGGCATACTGGCCTGGTTCGGTAAAGGCATCCAGGGTCTCTTGCATCTGCACATGATACAGAAGCTCTGTCTGCCGTTCTATCGATTGAATCGTAAGAGAGCTCATGCGGAACCTCGCTTCGCCGTTTTTTTGCTCTTCCGTTTCGCGGTCTTTTTTCCGGTGCTTCTTCCGGTGCTTTGTTTCTTCGGCCTGGCAGGATGAGCAGGGCGCTGCGGACCTCCATAGAAGGGCGTTTCAAGAAAGTTCTCTTCTCCTTCAAGACAGGAAAGGAATGAGCCCTCCTTTTCGGTTCGCTGAAACAGTGCAAACAGCCCCCATGCCATTGACGGAAAGAGACGGGCAAGTGGCCGGCTGATTGCCGGTGGAAAAGGATAGAAGTTGGATCCCCTTCTTTCAAGAAATCTAAAGTAGCCCCCTGTTTCGGTAAAGTGTTTCAAATCAGGTAAGGTAAACGAGCGAACATGGGCGCTTAAACTCTGCTGTGCTGTTGGATGCAATCCCACAAGAAGCAAAAGGCGGTTATGCAGGCTTGCCAGGTTAGGCACACCGATAATAAGACGTCCACCGGGCTTTAGAACACGGGCATATTCAGACATAATCCAGAAGATCTCTTTGGTATGCTCCAGTACCTGATTCGTGACGATCAGGTCCACGGCGGCATCCTCAAAAGGCAGGCGATCCCTTTCTATATCAAGATCAAAGGTCTCTATGCCAAGGGCACGGCATTCCTTTACAAAAGGCTCGTAGCCTTCAACGCCTGTCAGCCGCAGGGCCTGACCGGTGCCACCAAGTTCTTCGTAACGTCGACGAATGCCTACGAGATCATCGCCATGACCGCAGCCTGTGTCAAAAACCACGCCCCCTCCGTTTTCCAGAAGATAGCGGGCTCCCCATTCTGCAATGATGTGCCGGCCATAGTTCAGGAACTCCGTTCCTTCTTTCATCTTCTTAAACAGAGAGCGTATCATACCTGCACGATCGAAAGGGATGGTCCACCGTCAATCCCTTCGCCATATCCACCCGACCAAGGATGCATTGCTGACAGTTCGGATTCCGTTTCTTGCAAATCGTGTTGCCATGACGAACGATCAGGGCGTGGAATTCGTTCAGATGAGCCGTTAGATCTGCAACGGCATAGTGACGTCGGAACTCCGACTCAACAGCAAGACGGAAAGGCTCATACTTCAAAGGAACGTCGATCTGCAGGCGCTCGGCCAGACGGAAGCTGTAGGCATCGACGACAAAGAAGGGCAGCTGTAATGCGTAGCAGAGGATGGAATCTGCCGTTTCCGGTCCGATGCCCTTTTGCTGTAACAGCAGAACCCGCAACTGATCAGGAGGGGCAGACCGGGCAAGCCTCTCGGCCGAAAAGTCGTATTGCGACAGCCAGCGCAAAAAGCCATGCAGTCGTGCCGCCTTCTGGTTGAAATATCCGGCCGACCGGATCAGCCCGGCCAGGTCGTCCTGTGGCAGTCTCAAAATCCGCTCCGGTTGAAGATCGGTGGCCTGCTTCAGCGACGATAGCGCCTTCTCGACGTTCTTCCAGCTTGTGTTCTGCGTCAGAATGGCACCGATCATCACCTCAAGCGAGGATTCTGCCGGCCACCAGTGCGATGGACCCAGCTGATACAGGAGGCGCTCATAGACGGGAAGAAAAGCAAACACGGCCCTTCTTTTCCCTGTTACGGTTTTTGGGAAGAATTTCCCGCTCAGCTGCCGATATGATAAATGCAATGGACCGGATACGCGAAAAATGGCACCGGCTGCTGGAGGCTCGTGAACACCTGATTCAGGTCTGTGACGAGGTGGATCAGAATTTGCACAAAAATAGGCTTGTTCGCAGGCACTGGAACGAAAAAACGTCGGAGTGGATGGAGCGCTTTAAGAAGACTCCTCCACAGGAACCCTATGAGCGCTCCTCGTGAACATCGAACCGAACGCCTGCATATTCTGCTTGAAGAAGGTTTGTGGTTTATTCAACCCCGGACCCGGCTGGATCTTACGTTTTCGGATGAGTTCCTGAAAGAGGTTTCGCGTTTCCTTGCCGAACAGCCCTCCGATGCCATCTGCGACCTTTCACAGGTGCCCTATATGTCATCGTCAGGCGTTAAGGCCCTTCTGAACATTCAGCAATTTCTGAAGGTCCATCGCTTTCAGCTCGTCCTCTACAATCTGACGTCCGAGGTACAGAAGCTGGTAGAGCTATCCGAGCTGATTCACGTCTTCACGATCGTCAAGGACCGGGAATCAGCCCTGAAACAGCTGGGCATGTAACCTGCCTTCGGTCTCTTTGAAAAAGGATTAAGCGTCGTCGTATTCTGCCGATCCCATGAATACGCATGGATCGCCAGGCTTTGCGCACATTCGGATTCGATACCCTTCCCGATGCAGAAGGACTGCAAAAGAGGTATCGTGAGCTGCTTTTCGCTCACCATCCGGACCGCACCTCGGATTCCTCTGTCCGGGCAGCGCGTAAAACGGCAGAGATTGTAGCTGCTTACAGAAAGCTCCAGCAACAGCTTCGTGATCGCGCAGGACGGATTCTACCCGATGAGCAGATCTTCCAGCTGATCGAATCGGAACCGTATCGCCTTGCCCTGCCCATTCAGAGCGTCATAGGCTTCGTGCGGGTTCAGGAAACGGAGATAAAAAGCCATTTTTTTTCGGCCATTGCGCACTACCAGGGCCGGTCCTATATCATCTACTCTCCACGAGGAGGAAACGTATCGGCTGCTCGATGCAGTGGCTGGCTGCTGCTTCTCAGTGGCTCGAGGCGAAGTGCAGTGCTTTTTACAAAGAAGCCAGACCGTATCCGTTTTTCTTCCCTGACAGAGGGAATGCTGCTCGGCGGCAATCAGGGAACGACCTTTGTTCTGGCTGGACAGCAGTACAGGATCCCTGCAAGTGTGACGCCATGAGCTTCTACTGCTCACATACCGGGAAGCCCCTGAAAAAGCGCCGCCGCACCGGTGAGGCCTTTGCCTGGTCCGATGAAGGCCTTCTCTATTCCCTGTATGCCTATCCACTGTCCTACGAAGAAGATTACTTCCTCAGCAACTATGAACGCACCTACGGGAAAAGCTACGAAGCCGATGAAGAAAACCTGCGTCAACTGAGCCGACGACGTCTGGCATATCTACACAAGAACAGGAATCATACAAAAGGCGCCCGCCTCCTGGAGATTGGCTGTGCAACCGGTTTCTTTCTGGATGAGGCCCGTGCAGCCGGGTACGACGTAACGGGCATTGAAATCTCTTCCTGGGCATGTGATCTTGCGAGGAAAAAAGGCCTTCGCGTCATTCGTTCCTCGTTTCTCGAGCCCACCATGGAAGCCGAGACCATGCTACAGCGCGAACGATTTGATGTCGTGGCCGCCTTCTACGTGATCGAGCATTTTGCCGATCAGCGGAAGGTCTTTGAAACCATCTCCTCGTTGTTGAAGCCCGGGGGACTCTTTCTCTGTGCCATGCCCTCCATTTATGGCCCGCTGTTTGACTATCATTTTGCAAAATGGGAGGAGACGCATCCCGCCGACCATTACGTCGACTACAGTCCTCACTCGATGAAACGCATCCTTCCCCTGTATCATATGCGAGCACTGCGCTTCTATCCGGCCTCGTACCATCAAGAACGTGCGGGAGGCCTTCTGAAACGTTTACCGGACCGGCTTTACAGACGATATGCCAACCTCATGGCCTACGGCGATACAATGGAATTCGTAGCACTGAAGTATGCCTGAGGGCTCAGGCAAACCGCTCAGGACTGAGCCGGATTTCTCGCTTTCTCGCCCTGGAAGCGCACCTCAACGGAATGGCCATGCTCCTGATCAAGGCCTTCCACCTTGCTCATGATGCGAATGGGCTCCAGGGCCCTGCGCAGGCTTTCCCGGGTGGGATGCTGATAGGTAATCCTCTTCATAAAGGTATCAACCCCTACACCGGAAAACATGCGGGCAGCCCCACCCGTAGGCAGGATGTGATTGGTACCGCTAAAGTAATCGCCCAGTGCTACAGGGGCATAATGTCCAAGAAAGACACTGCCCGCCGCTGTGATCTTCGCAAGATCACGTGCAGGGTTCTCGGTGGCAATCTCCAGGTGTTCCGGGCCGTAATCATTCGAGAAGGCAATGGCCTCGGCAAGGTCTTCAAAGACGATGGCAAAGGAATGCTCGCGGATGCTCTTTTCTTTCATCTCACGACGTTCGGGCCTTTCTTCCAATCCCCTTTCGATCTCTTCGGCGACGCGCTCGGCAAGAACCATGCTGTCGGTAAGCAGAATACAGGGGCTGTCTTCGCCATGTTCTGCCTGGGAAAGTAGATCCGCTGCCACAAAGGCTGGCCTTGCCGTATTATCTGCAATGACGATCACCTCTGATGGGCCGGCGGGCTGGTCGATTCTCACCGTGCCCGTTGCCGCAAGCAGGTTTTTCGCAGCCGTAACGTAGCGATTGCCTGGCCCGATGATCAGCTCGGCCGGAGGGGTAAGCAGGCCATGATAGGCGGCAGCAATACCATGGGCACCACCTGCTTTCAGCACAGCGTTTGCACCGGCAAGCTGCGCGCAGTACAGCACAGCCGGATGGATCTTTCCGTCAGGCCCTGGCGGTGTCAGAAGCGTAATATGGGACACCCCCGCAATACGTGCCGGCAACACGCCCATCAGAACCGATGATGGATAGAAGGCCTTCCCACCGGGAACATAGACGGCCACGCGCTCTACCGGACGGTAGATATACCCAAGGGTGGAGGCACAAACCGTTGTCTTTTGGTCTTCAAGAACGCTGCGTTGAAAGGTATGAAAGCTCTTGATATTCTGACAGGCCGCCTGGAAGGCCTGCTTTACCTCATCAGAAAGTGCCAGCTCGGCCTCTTCGAACTCTTCTGGAGTGACAAGGAAAGGATCAGGCACGACGCCATCCAGCCGGGCAGAAATCCTGCTCAGAGCTGCCAGACCATCGGATGCGATTTCATCGAGAATGCCCCGGGCCACTTCCACCGCCTGCAGGTCCTCAGCGGAGCTTCGCTGAAGCAGACGCGCACGCAGCTCAGGCGTCAGTTCAGAGCTTGCATAGATTTTCAGCATGGTTTTCTCTGCGACCAAGGAGAGAGAAGAGGGATATGGGCGATGACAGGATCGAACTGCCGACATCCTGCTTGTAAGGCAGGCGCTCTCCCAGCTGAGCTAATCGCCCGTTTTAAGATTACAATCAGGCCGTCTGGCCTTTTTCAGCTTTGTTCAGGAACAGGGCCATGCGGCTCTTCTTGCGGTCTGCCTGGCGATGGTGGATCAGATTACGCTTGCCTGCACGATCCAGATAGGTCGTATAAACCCGGAAGGTTTCACGTGCTTCGTCAAGCTTCTTCTCTTCAACAAGCTTCAGGATCTTCTTTTGCAGAGTGCGCAGACGCGTCTTCTGAGGGCGGTTCAGTTCCCGACGCCTTGCGATTCTGCGAGAATCCTTTTTTGATGACTTGATATTCGCCACAACAGACTCCTGTAAGGAGACAGGAATTCAACAACAGGATTCCTGTCAACGCACTTTTGGCCTTGAAAACGATTCAGAAGGCTTTTTTGTCACAGGCATGGAGGTGGAGATTTTTAATTGACGGACAGAAGCCCGGTTTATTACGTGTGTATACCCCCTACCCGTATAGGGCAGAGTCTGGAAAACAGCCAACAGGAAGTGCACGATTATGAGAAAGATCATTCATAGAACGAGCGCCGGGCTCCTGGCCGCCCTCTCGCTTCTGGCAGGCACGCTTTTTGCGGAAGATGCTGCAGAAGTGCTATCCTTCGAAAAGATCTGGGAGAAGGTTGAAAAACACTCAGACTCTTTAAAAGCAGCAAGGCTCGATGCGCAGGCTGCCAAAATCGGTAAAGACCGGATGAGTCGTCACTGGCTGCCCCGGGTGTACACGGATCTGCGAGCGTTCCAGACCAACAATCCGCTCACGATCTTCGGCAGTACACTCTTGCAGCGGCAGGCAAGCAGTGCTGACTTTATGACTCGCGAGAAGGTGGACAGCCTCGAAAGTTTACAGGCCCTTTCCGAGAATCCGTCAGACATTACACCATTGATCCGTCCCGACACGCTGAACAATCCGGGTGTGCAGAGCTTCGGAATGGGAACCATCGGCGTCGACCTTCCTTTATACGAAGCAGGGGCCCGCAGCGCTGCCGCACGGATGTATGCAAAGATGTCAGAGGCCCTGAACCTTCAGGCCCTGCATACGGAACTGGACGAATACACCCTGACCGCCTCGGCCTACGGCCAGCTTATGGTCCTCGACCGTGAGTATGCTGAGCTGAGAAATCTTCAGTACGCCGTCAACAGGATACTGGCACGCTACCAGGTAGGCTCTGCCGGCAACCCTGTTGGATATTCAGGCCTGCTTGGCCTGCGCGGGCTTGGCAATCGGCTGGAAGCCCTTCAGCTGCAGAACAGAACCCGTCGACAGGCCCTTCTCGAATATCTCTCTGAGATGACAGGAGGCCTGCCCGAGACCTGGACGCCAGAGAACCAGGAGGCAAAGGCATTTGCGGCGGCCTATCTGCAATATGGCGATTTAGAGGCTGGTCCCTCCTTCCGCACCCGTTTCTATCAGAAGATGGTAGAGGCCCAGGAAGAGAAAGCGGTCATCGACACGGCACCGCTGCGACCGAAGACCGGACTCTTCGCAGAAGCACAGGCCGTTACAGGTGATCGCTCCACCGGCACCAACTACACGGCAGGCTTCTACTTTCAGATGATGCTTCTCTCACCCACCGACCTCGAGGCCGGTTCACAGGCAGAGAAGGAGCTGGAAGCGGCCAGGCTGCGAGCCAAGGACGCTGTGGAAAAAGAGAAGCTTATGCTCGATAAACTCACGTCAGCCGAAAAGGCTCTGGATCGCAGCATCGATCTGTTGCGTCAGTCCAGGGTGCTTTTGCAACGACAAACGGCTACATCTATGAATCTGTTCCAGAACGGAGCGATCAACGCCCTTCAGTTAACGGAGGTCTTTTCACGTCGAGCTGACCTGATCCTGGCCCTTTCGCAGGCTGAAACGGAGTATTTGCAGGTCAGAAGTGGACTCGTAACCCTGCGAAATCGCCAGGGCATTCAAACCAGAGGAGAAGCGGAGTAATATATGGCGAAAAGAAGTCTCATGGCTGATAACCTTGATTATCCGCCATCATCAAACGAATCCGAGAAGAAAGGCCTGGCCGGTAAGCTTGCTGCTGCCTTTGCACAGTCCCGTCTAACGCCGGTTATCGCTGTGGCCTCCATTCTCATGGGCATCATGGCCACGCTGATCACCCCTAAAGAGGAAGAGCCACAGATCTCCGTGCCCATGATAGACGTCATGATCCCGGCGCCGGGGTTTGAACCGAAAGAGGTAGAACGCAAGATTACAGAAGTGGTGGAACGTGCTGTCTGGGGATTGGAAGGCGTTGAATACGTCTATTCCACCAGTATGCCTCACTTCTCCATGATTACCGTGCGCTTCAAGGTTGGGGACAACATGGAAACCTCCCTTGTAAAGGTGCACCACAAGGTCATGGAGATCCGGCACATGCTGCCCAAACATGCCCTCGACCCTGAGGTTAAGGCCTTTTCCATCGACGACGTTCCCTTCCTTGCCCTGAGTTTTCATTCCAGTCAAAGAGATGACTATGAGCTGCGAACGCTGATCGCTCCACTTGCGCGAGAGCTTTCAAGTACACCCGATCTCAGTCGTGTCGACATGATGGGCGGATTGCGAAGGGCCATTCGCGTCATAGTCGATCCGAAAAGAGCATCTGCACGAGGCGTTTCAACTGCCGATGTTGCCCGTGCCCTGCAGTTAAGCGACGCCTATGCTCCGGGCGGAAAAAACTGGAGCGATACAGCAGTTTACGATGTAGAACTGGGTGGCAGACTGAATACAGCGAAGGATATTGAGAATATTGCCGTCGGTCAGCGCGGCGGGATGGTCGTTCGTATCAGAGACGTGGCCTATGTTGTGGAAGGGCCGGAAGAACGCACCCGGATCTCGTATCTCTCTCGCAAGAATGAAGAGGGTGCCATCGAAACATCGCAGGCCGTTACCATTGCCTTTGCAAAACGAAAAGGCACGAACGTTGTAACTCTGGCAAATGACCTCCTGAATCGAGCGGAAACCTTCAGAGCATCGCTGCCTGAAGACGTCCAGATGGAGATCATCCGGAACTACGGCGATACGGCTCGCGACAAGTTCATCGAACTTATCGAACACCTTCTGATCGCCGTCATTTCTGTCGGTGCCCTCATCGCATTGATGATGGGACTGCGCTCGGCCGCCGTGGTGACGATAGCCATTCCCGTTACACTGGCCCTTGCACTTGCCGTTTATTACTTCCTTGGATACACGCTGAACAGGGTAACCCTTTTTGCCCTGATCTTCTCTATTGGTATCCTGGTGGATGATGCCATTGTGGTAGTTGAAAACATTGAGCGCCACATAAGGATCCATCGTAACAAGAACTTTGTAAAACTTGTGGTCGATGCCGTGGCAGAAGTAGGGAACCCCACCATTCTTGCTACCTTTACGGTCATTGCAGCCGTGATGCCGATGGCCTTCGTTCGTGGCCTGATGGGCCCCTACATGAAGCCGATTCCGGTCGGTGCCAGCGTGGCCATGCTGTTCTCGCTCTTCGTTGCCTTCATTGTTACGCCATGGGCATCGGTGAAGCTGCTGGCAGGCATGAAGCACCATGATGAAGACGAAGAGGTAGAACCGACAGGCCTCTTTGCCAAACCCAGAAAGCTACTGAACAAACTGATCTATCGAATCCCAACACAGCTAACACAGGACATCGTCGACGACCGCAAGCGCTTCTTTGTCTTTACCGGTGTGCTTGTAGCAACCCTCGTTGTGTCGATGGGATTCTTTGCCGTAAAACTGGTGCGGGTGAAGATGCTTCCTTTCGATAACAAGAATGAATTCCAGGTGCTGCTGGATTATCCGACAACAACGCCACTTGAGAAGAATGCAGAGCTTTCGAAAGAGCTTGCTGCGGCCCTGCTGGAAGATCCCGACGTCCTTACCGTGCAGACCTTCAGCGGAGAAGCCGCTCCCTACTCATTCCTGGGTATGGTCAAGCATACCTTTATGCGACGTGCAGACTATATGACCGACCTGCAGGTGGTGCTGAAAGATAAAAGTGAACGCAGCCGGTCCAGCCACCAGATCATCACAGAACTGCGCCCCACGATTGCGGAGTTTGCAAAACGCCACGGCGTGGTCTCGAAGGTGCTCGAGATTCCGCCAGGACCGCCCGTTATGGCAACGATGGTTGCTGAAATCTACGGTCCCACAGAAGAGGATCGCATCAAGGCCGCTGCTGAGGTTAGGCGTATCATCGAGCAGTATCCGGACTTTGTTGACATCGATGTTTCCTATCGCCCGGGACGCGAACGGATGGTCTATCAGTTTGATCCCTTCCAGGGAGGTCTGCTCGGCGTTCCGTCCTCTCATGCTGTCGGCACAGGCTATTACATCTTCAACGATGTTTCGCTTTTCACGATCGGCGATGTGAAGAGCCCCGAAGACGTTCCCGTTATGCTTTCGGTAACGCAGGATGTCCGTTCGGGAAAAGCTCCTTTAAAAGGACAGAAGGTGATGAGCTTTGAATCCGGCACCGTGGACGTTGACCGGCTGTTCCGTTCTCCAGAGATGCGTTCATCACAGCCGCTCTTCCGGAAAAACCTGAAACCGGTCGTCTACGTATTCAGTGAGCTGACGGGGGCAGAAGAGGCTCCGGTTTATGGCATCCTGAAGGTGCAGGATCAGATCCCCTACAAGATTCAAACAGCAGAGGTCCCCTGGGATACCCGTGAACCCATCGTAAAGTGGGATGGCGAATGGTTTATCACCTATGAGGTTTTCCGTGATCTCGGTGCTGCCTTTGCTGCCGTGCTTGTGCTGATCTACATCTTTGTTCTCGGATGGTTTAGAAGCTATACGGTGCCGCTTCTGATTATGGCTCCGATTCCAATCTCCTTGATCGGCATCATCCCGGGACACTGGATAACCGGAACCTACTTCACGGCTACGTCGATGATTGGATTCATTGCCGGTGCCGGTATTATTGTGAGGAACTCCATCATCCTCGTGGACTTTATCGAGCAACGCCTGTCTGAAGGGGCGGAGGTTAAATGGGCCTGTATACAGGCCGGGCTCGTTCGCTACAGACCGATGATTCTTACGGCAGCTGCCGTCATCGTCGGAACGGCCGTAATCCTCTTTGATCCCATCTTCTCAGGTCTGGCCGTAAGCCTGATGTTCGGTTCTGCCGTATCCACCATACTGAGCCGGGTATTTGTTCCGGCCATGTATTACTGGTTCATCGGTGAAAAAAGGATCCACGAACTTCAGGAGCCGTAATCCCTCCTCTACCTGAAACCCACCATGGAGAAGGATCGTCAGGTCCTTCTCCTTTTTTATCATTTTTACATAATACTCTCACAAAACGCATTTTCGTCGCAAAAGTTATTGCCATTCTGAACAGTTTTTATTGTTTGAAACTCAGTGAACTGGTTAACACGACAACCTTTTTTACTCTTTGCGGCCTTCCTTATGCTGGTCTCCTATCAATCCGATGTTCGACCTCTGCATGCCTTTGGCCCGGGAGGCCCTTATGATCATCATCATATCCTTGTTGAAGCACTGGCCCGTTTCACGGATGGCTCAGAGTGGGAAGTAAATCCGGTGTGCACGGGAATGCTTGGCAACTTTGCCTATACAAGCGACGCCGAGCTGGGCGATCTCGATGTATATCATTGCGATAACAGCAATTTCTACGGCTGCAGTATGATGCTTGATCGTCTGAAAAGGAATGCCCGCAATGCCACCAACCAGGTAGAGGCCATGCGTGACCTGGCTCTTGCACTGCATATCGTGCAGGACTTCTATGCCCATTCCAACTGGGTGGAACGCTACAGGTTTACCATGGTTCTCGCTCCGATTGAGGCGATGAAGGATGTGCCTGCCCCTGCATGGCTGCAATCGGGAATCTATCCCGATGCGCTGGCGGCCGCTGCCAGCGGTGACCCGCTGGTCAACTATTACTGCATGCTTACCCCTGAAGAGGCATGGGAAGAGGCATTTCCCCATGCCGGACATGCCTGCATCAACAAGGATGCAAACGCCCCCGGACGTGGCGGCACGGTGGTAAACGGAAGCTTCATTACATACCATGAACTGGCGGGGGAATATGCCATACGGCACAGCGTTGAGCTGCTCAAGACCTTTCAGCGAACCGTACCGATGTTTCAGAGCTGCCTTCTACCCAAACAGCTTACCTTCGGCTGCAGTCAGGCCGTTGCAGAGCGGTTCACCCTGAAACGGTGGTAATCCGTTTTTCGCAGTTTTCTCTGCAGTGCCGTCTATTTCCACGGGGATGCAATCCGACAATAGGAATGGATGTCTCACCCTCAGTGGCAGATTACCAACGGATGGATTCCAGGATTTGACGAACGTCCTGTTAGCATTCGCATCGAAGACCATCGCATCAAACGCATCGCTACAGGACCGGGCGATGCGGAGCTGTCTGTAGATCTGCGCGGCCTGGCCATTTTGCCGGCCTTCATCAACGGTCATGACAACCTGCTGGCCACCTACCTGCCGTTTCAGGGCCGTAACTGGCCACATCGCACCTGGCTTTCCTGGGACAATGAGATCAAAGCATCGGCTCTCTTTGCCGAACGCATGTTGATTACCCCGGAAGACCTCTACCTGCTCGGGGCCTATCGCAATCTTCTCTCCGCGTCGGTCTTTGTCGTAGACCATATTCCGCACTTTGTCAGGCGCCCCTTTGAAAACGACCTGCCGGTCCGTCTTCTGTCAGACTTTGGCCTGGCCCATTCCGTCAGCTCCTACGCCCTGAACTGGGGGAAGGGGATTCGCGCCGAATATGAATATGCCGTTGAAAACGACCTGCCGTTTATCCTGCACATTGCAGAAGGCTTTGACCGGGACTCAAAACAGTCCCTGCGACAGCTGGACGAGATGAAGGCCCTTGGCGAAAACACCGTCCTGGTCCATGGCCTGTCCCTTTCTGACAATGATCTGGACCGCATCGCAGAAAAAGGGGCACATCTGGTCTGGTGTCCGCCAAGCAACCGATACCTCTACAATGCCCGGCCACCTGTAGAAAGGGCGCTGCAACGCGGCATCAACGTCTGTCTGGGCACGGACAGCGCCATGGCCGGCGGAATGGGCATGATTGAGTCGCTGCAGGGGGCTCTGGACGAAAACATCCCCGGCCTGGAGCCGCTGGATGTCCTGGCCATGGCCACGGTCAATGCTGCACGGGCCTTTCGCCTGAAGGATCGCGGCTCTCTGGGAGCGGGACAATGGGCCGACCTGGTAATTTTCAACCGGCGCCCGACCGATAATTTAAGAGAATTCATGCAAACTCTGGAAATGGAGGATGTCTTTCTGGTTGTGCGGGAGGGCATCCCTGTTTACGGTGATGCATCGCTGGACAAATTGTTCCAGTCCTTTTCCGTGGAAACGGATTGCATTACCGTGCAGAAATCGGTGAAGCTTGTGCAAAAGGGGATGCAGGATTTGCTCGGGCGAATCCGTATGCAAACAGGCAAAGAGATACAGTTTCCTTTCTTGCCGGTCGGATAACGAAACATGCCAGTCATCAAGAATTATAACGGCGGCTCGATCATTTACTTCGAAGGAGACAGGGCGGAGGATATCTACGTTCTGCAAAGCGGTCGCGTTGTGCTGATCAGTACGTCCATAGACACCGGTGAAGAAATCCGGGAGGATGTGCAGATCGGCGAATTCTTCGGTGTAAAGTCCTCTCTGGGCCGCTATCCAAGAGAGGAAACGGCCCAGGTCATCGGCAAGACCAATGTCATCGTCTTCAAGCAGCCTGAATTCGAGCAGATGGTCATGAAGAATACACGTCTGATCATCAAGATGCTCAAGGTCTTCTCGAAGCAGCTGCGCGAAATCCATCGCAAGGTCCGGCAGATTTTGAAGGCCGGTTCGACACGTGATCCTGAGTACGAGCTGATGAATGTTGCCGAGTCCTTTTACAGATCCGGGAACATTGATCATGCTGTGTATGCCTTTGAACGCTATCTTACATATTATCCCGAAGGCCCCTATGCAAGCCGGGCCCAGGACCTTTTGACGATGGCCCGTAAGGGGCAGACGTATCCGCATGGCTACGTTTCCCTTGAATCCGTGGCCGTTGAGCCCGCTGCCGCTTCGACAAATGCCTCTTTTATGAAGGCAGCCTCATTGCCGGCCAGTGCTGCCGATGATCCGTTCGCCTTCCCTGAAGAGCCCTTCGTCGATGAGCCCGTCGAAGCGAACCCAACACCCGTTGAACAGCTTTCAAAGGCCAGGGAGCTTTTTGCAGCAGGAGAGTTTCAGTCAGCCCTTGAGAGCTTTGAAGAGTTGCTTTCGCGTAACGATATATCGCAGAAGCCAGACAAGGATGCCAGAGAGGCTGCATTGTTTGAAAAAGGCAGGTGCCTGATCAAACTGAAGCAGCTGCCAGATGCAGCCAACGCTTTAACCGACTACCTCAAAACCTATCCAACAGGCAGCTACGTAAAGCAGGCATTTTTTCAACTCGGCCTGATTGCCGAGATTGGCGGGAACCCGGAAAGGGCCCGAACCTTTTATGCGAAAGTCACACAGCTGAAACCGGATGACGAAATTACCGCTCAGGCAAAAACGAGGCTGGAGAAGATATCATGAGTATCATTCTTCCAGAATCTCTTTTTGAGAAGTTTGGCAAGGAATTCGAACCGGGCCAGATCATCTTCTGTGAATGGGAGCCCGGGAATGATTTTTATTTCATTCAAAAGGGTCGCGTCAAGATCATCAAGACCTTTGGTAATACCCAGAAAACTCTCGATGTGATGGGAGAAGGCGATATTTTTGGAGAAATGGCCATCCTCGAAGAGGAGCCCCGCTCTGCTTCTGCCATAGCCGTCGATAACGTCAAGACGCTGCACTTCAACAGAGAGAACTTCGATACTCTGATGAATACACAGCCACAACTGGCCTACAGCCTGCTACTCATCTATACGAAACGCATCTACGATGCACGCAGGAGATTGAAGATCCTGTTAATCGATGATCTGAACGTTAAGGTTGCAGATGTCTTTCTCATGCTGGCTGAAAAGGATCCACACTACGGCCATACCAATCAGATGATCTTCAATATTACCGTGGACGACGTGGCCAACTGGTGCGGACAGCCCGTTGATGAAGTGAACCGCGTCATCATGGGCTATGTACGTCAGGGAAAGATCGAACTGTATGCAGATCGCATCGTTGTGCCGAATCTGAAAGACCTGCAGCGCGTGGTCAGCTCCAAGAAGAAAAACCTGGTCTGATCGTTCTTTACAGAACGAACGCCTGTAAGAACGCTGTACCATGATCCTGGTAACCGGAGCGGCCGGCCTCATTGGGAGCGCTGTGGTCAGAGAGCTGAACCACCGAGGCCAAGACGACCTACTTCTCGTCGATCATCTTGGAACAACCGACAAATGGAAAAACCTGCGATCCCTGCGTTTTGCAGACTATCTTGAAAAGGACGACTTCAACAGACAGTTTCTCCTCGAAGATAATGCCCTCTGGAAAAGGATCACCGGCATCGTGCATCTCGGGGCCTGCAGCTCTACCATAGAGATGGATGCCTCGTATCTTATAGAGAACAACTTTTCCTTCTCAAAACGACTGGCCGAATGCGCCATTGCAAACGGCATTCGCATGGTCTATGCCTCAAGCGCGGCCACTTACGGCAATGGCGAATGCGGCTTCCAGGACGACGAGGCAACGATTGAGGATCTTCGACCGCTTAACCCATACGGCTATTCGAAGCAGATCTTCGACCTGTACCTTAAGCGACGTGGCTTCGATGGATTCGCCGGAATCAAATACTTCAACATCTTCGGACCCAATGAACAGCATAAGGGGCCGATGATCTCGATGGTACTTCGCGGCTTCAGGCAGATCCAGGAAACGGGAGAACTGAGACTATTCAAGAGCTACCATCCAGACTACGAAGACGGAAAACAGGTGCGGGACTTCCTCTACGTAAAAGACGCGGCCCGCATGACCGTATTCCTTCTGCTCGATGCTGTCGATGCATCGGGCCTTTTTAACGTGGGCAGCGGTATTGCCTCTACCTGGATCGAATTGGGTGAGGCCATCTTTGCTGCAATGGACAGAAAACCGAACATTGTATTCATTGATATGCCCGAGTCGCTACGACCGAACTATCAGTATTTCACACAGGCTCCGATACAGAAGCTGCGACGTGCAGGCTACAAGGCAGAAATCACGCCTTTGCATGAGGCCGTATCGGACTACGTGCGCAACTACCTGATTCCGGGAAATCAGGCCTGACCGGCCCGGTGCGTTTCAAAATGCTGACGGGTTAGACGGATCACCTCTTCGGGCCTTTCCGAAAGCATGTTATGCCCCACACCCTCTACAACGTGCAGATCGGCCCCCAGGGCCTCTGCAATCGTGCGCCCCTGAGACACAGGGATGATACGATCCTCTGAGCCCCAGATCAGGCTTACGGGAAGATCGCACTGCTGTAGCTGGCTTTCCGTTAAGAAAACCTCATCCGGACGTTCCATCGTATTCTCTGCCAGGTAAACAAAGCCTGGAGAAGACCATCGATGCAGCAGGCCTTGCAGAAGGGACTCCGGCAAATCCTCCACCCTCTGATCCAGGCCATGGTGCAGCTCCAGAAGCAGCTGTTGCACCTCTTCGGTAGAATGGGGAAAGAAGCGGCGACGCAGGCGTTCCAGCTCTTCCCGCGACGGAAGAAGCGCACCCGGCGCCACAGCCACGAGGGATGAAAGGCCAGGCTCATGACGTCCTGCATACAGATGCATCTGCAGAGCCAGAAGGCCACCCATGGAATGCGTAAGCAGGTGAAAGGGACCGTTACAGAGAGAACGGAGAAAGCGATACAGAGACCGGTAAATCGCAGGCCCCCTCCACAGTTCCCGGATTGGAGGCATAGTCGATCCCCCGTGTCCGGGTAGATCCACAACGATAATGCGAAAGTCCTGCATCAAGGAAGCAACGACGTGACGAAAGGCAAAGCCGCGATCGAGAAAACCATGGAGCAGAACAAGAGGCGGACCTCCCCGATCCTTTCGCTCTGCATAGTAAACAAAGCGCTGACCGTCATGCCTTACTGTGAAACGGCGCAACCCGAGCCGGGCAAAGCGACCGGCATGCCGGAAGTCCCTGTAACGAAGAATCAGGCCCCCTGCAAGGGCTCTGTAATCTACGGTCTTCACAGATATCAGTATTCGGACCAGAGCAAGGGCTGCTTGCTGAGCTCGGCCTCGCGTCTCATACGCTCCGCAGCATAGGCCCTGGCAAGATCCAGGGCGCAGCCCGTGCACCGACGCCCTGCACCGGTGATTCTCTGAAATTCAATCAGAGCAGGCAGGTCCTTCTCGCTGCGCTCGGACAGGAAACGTCGCATTTGACGACGGCCCATCCTCGTGCAATGGCAGATCACTCCCCGCTCTTCCATTCGGGTTAAGGTAAGCAGGGATCAACCGAGGATCGAGCCTAAAATTTCCTCGGTGTATTTGCGCCGCTTCGCCTCTTTTTCAGCCGGAGCTTCAATGATGATCTCTTCATCAGGTTTAACCCGGAAGATGGGCTGTCCCTTTTTCACCACAATGCCATCATCCTTCACCAGCTTCTCAACGATCGTACCCGAAAACTCTGCCGTAATCTTGTTAAACATCTTCATCACCTCAATAATGAAGATGGGATTACCGGCCTCAAAATGATCACCTTCTTCAAGGTAGGGCGGATGGGCAGGCGTTTCGCGAAAATAAATCATGCCACCTGTGGGAGCCACAATCGTATCGGCAGCGGCCGCAGGGGGCGGTGCAAGATTGCGAATCATCGCCTTCTGATTCTCGGGCTTCAGGAACTTCTCAGGAAAGATCGGATTCAGATCGTCGTCGAGAACGATATCGAGAATCTCTGATCGCTTTCCTGCAAGGATGGGCAGCTGCAGAAGCTCAAGACCGGCCTGCCATCCTGCATGAGCAGCCTGCACTCCGGCAATGAGCGAAGCATCGAGGCCAGGAAGCGAGCCAGAACGGATTGCCTGATCAAGAGCGGCAAAGTCTGAAGCAAGGGATGAGTCGATGCGCTCCTCAAGGTCGGCATAGAACTGCAGTCCCTGATCGAGCAGCTGACGATCGTATTCCCAGATGCGCTGCAGAGGCGGAGCATCACGCCATTCCAGATGCAGGTAATGATACAGCTCATCCAGCAGACGAAGCGGATTGCGCAGCCAGCGAACCTTTCCATCGGTGATTTCGTAGGTGCGACGGCGATGATATCCCAGCCATCCGGCAAGGAGATGTGGGCTTTGCAACAGGCACTGAATCGGGCGGCTGATCAGCGTCATCTTTGCACCGACCACAGGGCCTGCGTCGGCTCCGAAGGTTTTCGCAGCCCATTTCGCATAGCTGCGCCAGGCATGATCCACATCGATCATGTTCGACTCAGCAGCAAGATTGCCGGTAGCAGCCAGGTAAGGAACGGTAAAGTTCGTATCCGTTCTTGCCATGCCGTCCAGACCAAGCAGGAAGAAGATCAGTCCCATATGGAAATCGCGGTTTGTGGCAAGATCGGTTCCGCGAAGCTCCATACTTCTCAGTATGTTACCGAGCCGTTCCAGGTTTTCCGTACGATCCTTACCATACGAAACAATGAGAGCAATGTTTGAATCATAGGCTCCGGCAAGATGATAGTGAATAAAGGCCCCTGTGTCAGGGTTCCGGATCGAAATGCCCTGGTCGTCGCGGATCTCATGTTCTACAGGATCAGACCAGAATTCAATCAGACCACCTGCATGCGGTTGCAGGGCGTCATTCATGGCATTCAGTCGCACCTCACCACCGGCAGGATTCCGCAGATAACGTTCGGGACGGGGAAGTCTGTCACCATGAGCGGCACAGAGAACCATCGCCTCAACCAGCGACTCCACATCGAAATATTCGTCGGGATTCTCGGGATTACGGAACCGCAGGCCATAGACCATTTCGGTAACACGGTGCTCCACCTGGATACGTGTATTGACTTCCATGAAGTAGAAACTATGGCCCGATACAATACACTCAAACGTAGAGGCTGAATTCAAGCCAACGGCTTCGGCAAGACGCTCTGCCTGTGCTTCCATTTCGCGAAGCATAGCACGGTCTGCATCCAGAGAGGCCGCCCATGTTTCTTTGCCGGCCTTGCGCATCCGCTCTGCTTCTGTAGCGTACAGCTCATCGGTAATCGACAGCTCCACAAGCTTCTGCTCATACATCTGAACCGAGCAGTCGCGCCCGCCCAGGGCAATGGCCCATTTGCCGTTTCCGATGAGCTGAATCTCATTATGGCGGGTATTCTCGATGTTCATCTCGATCAGGAAGTTTTTGTTATCCGCCGGACCGAGAGCTCTCGATTCGGATAACACTTCCAGGACCATGCCAGGCACTTCATCAGCAGAGGTAACGATTCGCTGGCCTTTACCACCACCTCCGCCAATAAACTTAAGACGAATACGACGACCGGGATTCTCTTTCAGGATGCGATCCACTTCCTGGCGGGCACGCTCCTGCAGCTCCTCGGTCGTGATCAGGCCAACGCCCTTCTGGTAGCCCGCTTCAAGGATCCGTTCCGCCTGGTCTTCCAGAGACTCACAGGCATTGATGGCATCCATATCGGGCTCCACGCCCTGCTCTCTGGCAAGAGAAAGCATGCCTTCGAGGGTGCCACCGGCTTTCGCAAGGAATGTTACCGACGTAATGTTATCAAGGCCCGGTGTTACAGAAACACCCACCTGTCGTGCCAGCTTTTTGGCCTGGTCTTTCGCTCCCAGGGAGTGGTGTACCCGTGCTGCGGGCCCGACAAAGCCAAGGCCTGCCTTTTCAATCGACTCTACAAATTCAGCGTCTTCGGCCATAAAGCCGTAACCTGCAAAGACATGTGTATAGCCATGTGTTTTGCAGATCTGTATAATCGTATCAATGCGTTCCAGGCGCTCTTCCCGGTTCGCACCTGTATAATCCGGGATGCGGTGCACGCGATCCTGATCGGGAATCTGACGAATTTCGGGTGCAAGGGTTTGTGGATATGTGACCGAATCCTTTTCTGAAAGCAAAATTCCGTAACGGATGCCCAGCGAATCGAACACATCCATGGCCTCTTTTCGAATCGGACCGCGACAGACGATAAGGATGCTTACATGATTGCAGGCAAAGCTGCGAATAAAGGGACTGGTCTCATTCAGATACCGTATATTGTTTTCGCTCATTTCGGGCCTTTTCTCGTAGTTTGATCTTCCTGCCGTGTGTTTTCAGAACCGACAATGTAATTGGATCACGTTCGGCTGCAGAATCTCTATTCAGGCATGCACCGTCAATTGACTTTTTCCGCCGAGTCCGTGCCGATATGATCCACAAGCTCAATGGTTCTTTGACCGGACAGTGCCCGGTACACCACGTCGTAATCATTACCGGCATTCCACATCATCCAGCCTTCGCCTCCACCGGCCTCGCTCCCACGGATCTGGCGCAGGATGTAATCTTCGCCATAATGGCTTACCCGCCAGCGAAAGGCCTGTAACCATGGCCTGACGGTCACCCTCGATCCCATAATCCTGCGCACCTTCTCATTACCGGTACGGTAAAAGTGTTCCGGCTCATCGGCCGGCTGCGCAAAGCCATCAAAACCCCGGTTAAAGTGCGACGGATACAGCATCGGCGAGACGACATCGACATAAGGAGCAAAGGCTTCCAATCGCTGTCCGGTGCTGTTACGATCCGCCTCCTCACCCCAGGCGAGAATACCAAAAACGTCCACCGCAAGCTTCACATCTGTGAAGCGCGTCAAAACCCAGGCCGCAGACAGGAAGCTTTTCAGATGCTCCGTCTTATCGAGCGGTGTCTGCACTCCATAGTAGCGTGCGCCGCTGAGATCGCCCTCAGCCGGGTAGCGTATATAATCCAGCTGTATCTCATCGACTCCACGCTGTACGAGTTCGTGGATGATCTTCAGGTTATAAAGTTGCACATCGGGATGGCCGGGATCGACCCAGATGGGCCTGCCCTTTACCAGCAGCTTCCCCGTCGGCGAATTCACATCCTCGATGGCAAGGTCGGGACGCGCCCTGGCAAGATTGGCATCCTGAAAAAGTGCAACCCGGGCAATGACATAGATGTCGTTCCGGTGCAGGTAATCGATCATCTTATCGAGATCCGGAATCGATGCCCGGTGTTTTCGATACCGCTCTACCTCGGCAATGGACGACACGTAGCTAACCACACCCGGTATGTCTTTCACATCGAAGACCAGACCATTGGCGCCTGCCTTTTTCATCCGGCGCACCTCTGCCTCGATTCGTCCGGGTACGGCATTTTCGCCGCGCAGATAAATGGCCCGTATGGGCCCCTGCTTCTTAAGAGGACGGTTTACCAGAGGTTGTAATATAGGCCTCGGAATGCGGATCAACGCTCCTTCTCTACACCGATTGCCTGCCTGTAAAATGGGATTCTCGCGCACGAGCTCCTTCTCAAGCTCATCTCGCGAAAAGATATGGGAATGCGAATAATACAGTCGTGCAAGCTTGCGAACGGTCTGTCCCTTGCTGCATTCATGAAAGATATTCTGTGCAACTGCATCAAGACGGCCTCCTTCGGGCAGAACAAGGGGCCTCGGAGCTTCAGCAACGGGCGGATGCTGTTCTGCGCGGTACAGTAAGAGGCCTCCAGCCACGAACAACAAAACGCCTGTAGAGAATAACAGATAGCTCTGCTTTAGAACATAGAAAGACCAGACAGACTGAAAGAGCCGAAGCAGGGCAGAGGCAAGTCGATTCATAAACCTGGGTTCAATCCCCGCCCGATGGGATGGACGTCAACAACGAAACCTGTCGCTCAACCGTATTGTTTCGTTGACGTTGCACTCTGCATGTGTTTATTTCAGGCTCTATGCACATTACGATTCTCTCTGCTTCACCACGCGAAAACAGCGCGTCTCTTCGCGTGGCAAAGGCAATCCAGAAGCAGCTCAATCAGCACACCACAGAGGTAATCGACTTCCACGAAAACGACATCCCCATGGTGGGTCGAGGCACACTGGAACCCAACTCGTTAACAGAATTTCAGCAGCGCTGGGTCAACAGCTTGAAAGCAGCACAGCTCATTCTGTGCGTCGTACCTGAATACAACTGGATCATGCCCGGCGAATGGATTGATGCCTGGCATCAGACCGGAAAACCTCCCTTTGCCCATCTACTTGATGGCAAGGTCTTCGCGGTCGTCGGTGTTTCAGCAGGAAGAGGGGGCAGGCTGCCTGCTCTGGAAACGCAGCAGCTGTTAAACAAGCTGATCAGCTTTCTCGGGCAGACATCGATTGTGGCTCCGGCGATCTTCGAAAGTCATGAAACGGAAAAGAACGTCGACGAGAACGGGAACCTGATCGGCGGCGATATCTACGAGAGTGCCTTACAGCGATTTCTGCGCCTTGTCATCGAAACGACAGAACACTGGAAATAATAGCGGTTAACGAAGGTCCAACAAAAAAGCGGCCCGAAGGCCGCTTTGCTGTGTCATTCAGGCTTTCTGTACCCACGAAGTGCAGTAACCAGCAGGATTGATCGGTCCCTTCAGCAGGTTGCAGGCACCACAGGATGCACCGGGCTCTGGAGCAACATAAAGAGCGCAGTTATCACAGCGCTTGGCCGGATCAGCTGTTTTCTCAACATACTGAAGGTTCTTACGCTGTTGAATATCTTCGGGCGAAAGTCCTGTTGTATCGTCGCAGAATACGCCCGGCGCTTCAGCCGCCTGTTCTTCTTTTTTACAAGCAGCAAGGATCGCTCCGGCGCCTGCTACGGCTGCCCCGGTTACGAGTCCTTTAAAAAGAAAGTCTTTACGGGAGATTTGATCCATCGAGTAGCCTCCATTTTCTATTGGTATGAGTGCGGACTTCCGCATCAGCTAAGACAATTCTTAAGTACTGCCATGTAAAATGCATTTTCCCGGGAGAACCCCCAGGGGGTATAAAATTTTTGCCTTTATGTTACTGAGACTCAGTCTTGCTCCAGCAGCTTCACCGTTGCAGCAGGCACCGCTCCCAGAGACCGTCGCATCATGGCACGCAGTCCTTCTTTTTGAGGCGAGAACGTACAGAGAATAAAAGAGCGTTCGGTTATACGAAACGGCAAAAACGGAGAACCTGGAAGCAGTCCGACAACCGTACGATTGCCTGTCCTGCGCATAAGGGAATTCCAGGCGGCTACATCCCCTTCCCTGAGCTCAACCACCCAGTTGCCGGCATATGCAGGTCGGTCTGCCCGAATCCACAACTGCCGTAGATGATAAATGGGATGTATACGTGAGGCCGGAACGCCTGCAGCCAGTGCCTCTGCCTTTACCTGCGGGCTGCGATAAAAGACCGAAACCTGTGACGGAGAGCCCAGCCCCGGAAAATCCTTATGTAACGACCGCACCGCCTTGAAGAAGATGGTTCGGTCTGGATACCTGCCAAATTCGTCTTCGATGGCCTTTTCGATGGCAGCGGAACGACGTTCCAGCAGCTCTTCGTATCGGTCAAGAAAGGCCGTTTCTTCTGCTTCTGTTTGCTTTACAAGATCGTTGCCGTGCCATGAGGCCAGCCCGGTTCCATTCTTCAGCTTTTCGTAGATCTGACGGCTGACGGCTGCATCGATCTGCTTCTCATCGATTTCTCCGTCCTTTACAGCCTTCATTAACCGCTCATAAACCTGTCGGATATGGTCCGTTTGCGCGGTCAGAAGAACAATATCCACCCCGGCCTGCACAGCCTTCAGGGCTGCCTCTCCCATCGGATAACGATCTGCAACGGCCTTCATCTCCATGGCATCGGTTATCACAATCCCCTTAAAGCCCAGCTTCTTGCGAAGAAGGCCGTCCACAATTACCGGGCTGAGTGTTGATGGATGACTGGCATCAAGCTTCTCAAACAGGATATGAGCCACCATCACCGCAGGGGCCCCCTTTTCTATGGCATGCTTAAAGGGCCGCAGCTCCACCTGATGTAGTTCTTCTTCCGTACGGTGTATGACCGGCAGGGCATAATGACTGTCTATCGTTGTATCACCATGACCGGGGAAGTGTTTTATCGTAGGCAAGGACCGGGCATCCATGGCACCGAGCATGTAGGCCGTGCCGATTTCAGAAACGACCTGCGGGTCGCTGCCGGGCGACCTGGTATTGATTACCGGGTTCTTCGGATTGTTATTCACATCGAGAACGGGGGCGAATAAAAAATTAAATCCGAGCCTTCGCAATTCCCTGGCAGTTACGAACCCCGTCACATAGGCCAGACGCGGATCTCCACTCTGCCCGACCGCCATCATACCCGGAAAAACGGTCACACCGTCTACGACGCGAAGCACCCGTCCCCCTTCCTGATCGACACTGATCAGAAACGGTATACCGGTATGACGTAGCGACAGTTTCTGCATATCGGCAATCAGGCGCTTCACCTCTGAAGCAGTTCCGATATTTGATGCAAAGAGGATGACACCACCTGGATGATAATTCCTGACAACCTTCTCAAAGGAACGACCGGCCCTTTTGCCGTACAGCCCCACGTGAATCAGCTGACCGATCTTCTTCTCGATTGGCAGCGAGGCAGTAATCTGCACAGCCCGCCTTTTCAGAGTCTGCTCGTACTGTGAAGCTCCATCGCGCAGACTCTCCAGGTCCTGGGCATCGACCTCTGGAACGATAGAGTATTTTGAGGCCCAGCCTGTATCGGGTTCACGCGAAGCTCCGCATGCAAAAACAAAGAGTAGAAGGCCAATAATACGCTTCATGATCGTTACGAATGTGGCATATAGCGCTGCATGTCATTCAATTCCTGACGAATGGAGCGAGCGATCAGATAATCCAGATGGCGCTCCAGGTAACGATAGCTGTCCACCAGCCGGTTCATCACCTCTATCTTGCGCTGCGGATCGCGCACCTGCATTACCGGATACTCAACGGTAATACCATTATCGGTGTAGGACCGCTTCTGCTCGGTAATAACAGGAGCATCCCATGCAGTAAGGATATAATAAACCTGTCGCCCGCGACCACTGGGCAGGCTTTCCATCGTAATAAAATGAATGTCGGGCTCTTTTACGTCAGAGCCCTGACGAACACTGTCCAGAGAGAATATGGTTCTGACCGTCCGAAGGCCCCGTACGGTAGCGGAACGAACGCGAAAAACAAAATGCACCGGTTTGCCGTTCTTCCATGTTATCTTTACGCGTTCTTCGCTTAACGTTGAATCCCGCTTTTCAAACTCTCTCCAGTGCGTTGTGCGCATGGAGATCCAGGACTGGCCGTCTTCTGAAATATAGCCCAGCAACTTCAGATCTCCGTACATGGCGGCAATGCTTTCTTCGATGCGACCCAGCTCTCTGGTCCTTTCAGCGAGCTTCCAGGCCTGCTGCTCCGTGGGCCGGAACCGCTCCACATCGGGACCCGGCTCAGAGCTCTGTGCCATAAGGGATACGGTTATAAAAAAAAGCAGAGGCACTGCGCCTTTCATAGGTTTCCTCACACCATTGGTTTCGATCAGTCGGTAACAATCTTGAAGTAGTTACCGTCTTTGTAGGTTTCGTATTTCTTGAAGTCCAGCGGCTTTCCGGTCGGCCTGTAGGGCCCTTTATAGCTCTTCTTCAGCTCCAGGCCTGCAAATAGCGAATAGATGCCAACGGCCAGAGATCTGGCAATCTCATCCTGCTTTGTCAGTACCATCCTGCGATCCCTTTTCACGTTCAGGTGTGCAATCTCCAGGTAGGCAGAGATGGCATTGATGTAGGTGGGCAGGCCATAGGTGCTAACAAAGGGCGGCACGATGCCTCCCATAGCCGAGCGCTTTCGCATCTCCGGGCTGAGATTGCGAAGACCATACTGCAGATATCGCAACAGCTCATCGCTTGCAAAGTGGTTGTCGCCCCCCCAGCGGATGCGTGTTCCGGGAACGGCGGCCTCTCGACGCCAGAATTCTGGCTCGGAGCGTTCCCGATCCCAGAAGCGGCCCTCAGGTCGGAACTCCGAGTATTTCAGGGCATAGGGGCCGGGGCCTCGCTTTGCCGCAATTTTTTCCCAGCCCGGATCATCGGCATAGCGCCAGGTTACCATATTATAGCGGAAGCCACGGTTCTTTTCAAGCCAGGGGGCAGAATGGTCCTTGTTCGTCCAGTAGCCATGAAAGTACACCCACGTGTCGGCCATGGCTACCTGAAAATCCGACCAGCCACGTTGATTGCGTAGCCAGCAGCAGGACCAGGGAAGCTTCCTGTATGCAGAAGGAGGTTCCAGGCCAAGCGTAATCCTGCGCATCAGATTAAAGGTTCTGTAACCGGGGGCCAGAACGGCAGCCATGCCACCCGACTGCCCGGGGCCGGCCGGGTTCAGGTGAATGCTGACCACAAGGTGAGGCTTCAGGCTGTTGATATAAGACAGCCTTCCCGGCGCCATGCGGGAAGGGTTTTTCGGATCAGGAAAATCGTAGTGCCTGTAAGGAGCATTGACATTCGGATCATCGGCAGAGACGCCACGATCCTCCCAGTTGTCTTCCCTTGTCATGTGGGATCGCAATATGATGCGTTGAAACTCCTTTTGAGGAGAAAAATCACGCAGGATCGCTTCGAACTGCTTCCATCCCTCATCGGTTTCTGTGAGCTTCAGATAACGGCGGGTCTTTTTTCCGATCTCAAGAACTATGCGATATTCATGATACTTGCCGTAGCGCATGCCAACATTGTAGCCATTCAGATACTGCCGCGTAACCGGATCCCACATGTCGTCCTTGCGACTAACAGCCGCTCCTCCATGCCCGGGATCGACCACAACGTCATACACGGGGGCTCCAAAGGCCGGAGAACCACATGAAGCAAAGAAGAGCAACGCAGGTAACAACAGAGGTCTGAACGATTTCTTTACTCTGACTTCAGGGGCCTTGCTGTTTCGTTTCCAGATTTGCTGCACTCTTTTCTCCTGTTAAAGTGATTCCAACCTGAGCTCAGACAATGTATCGCTGGAAGGCTTCGAGCACTTCATCGGGCACGTTCACAGGCAGGGCCTTCGCAAAATGAATCCACAGGAAGTCTGCCTCTGCCGTATGAACACAATCGCCGGATTGATCAAACATGGAGCAGACAAAGCGAAATGATCGCTTTTTAAGACGACTGACTCCCAGGGTTACGGTAAGCTCTTCCGGGTAGCGAACCTGTTTTCTATATTGCATGGACAGATTCACAATGACCGGTCCCTGTTCAGGACCGGGCTCATTCGACCACGTGCCAAGATGGCGGAAGAACTCCACACGGGCATTTTCGAAGTAGCGAACATAGACTACATTATTAATGTGACTGAAGGCATCCATATCGCCCCAGGCGACGTACTGCCTGTACTCGAATGGATACCTGCGGAAACGGGTTGCCGGGGTCCGATTTTTTTCCATCGTGGCTCCAGTTTTTGTGTTCTCCGTTATGCTGACAGCTCTTTTTATGGCGAGTCCGGCAGTCCGGATTACAGATAACAGAAGAATCGTTACAATTCGACGGCCTGGATCCGCATACCACCTATGAAAGGGCAAAAAAATGGCTCACTTAAGATGAACACAATCATGAAACCGTTCATCAGCAATCATCCTGCATTTCATCCTCGGGCTTCTCTGCGCGAAATGCTCGAAGAACGACAGCTTCCTCTGCTTCCATACCTGAGCGGTCTTTCTCTAAAGTACCTGCGCAGCGGCTTCCCGGTATATTCGTTTCGCCCTGACAGAACGACCTTTTTTGAGATGAAGGATGCCCTGCCACGCATTTTTCACGATCTACCGCCGCGTAATCTCCTGCTTGGCGAGCATTCCTGTAAGGTCGTTCTTCCTGCACAGTACCTTGAAGAGCGTGAAACCCATCTTTTAATCCACAATCCAGAGTCGCAACAGGACCTTCGCGTGTCGATCGACGATCTCTTCTATGATTGGGATGAGCAACGGTGGTACGGTGAGTCCAGCGCTGATTACGAAAGCGGCATTCTACGCCTGGTATATCCGCACAGCCTTACCATGGCCATGGCCCTGAAGCTCTGCGCCCTGGCGGCCATGCTTGACTTTACTCCTGACGAGCAAACCCTGCAGCGCATCAGCGAAGCGAAGCGCGATGATTCCCTGCATCGTTCATTCTTGCGTACGCAGTTGCAGAAGATCGTCACCGGAGCACGACCAAGCCAGGGATTCATTGCCCTCGAAAGAAGTGGCCTGCTTGAAAGCTTCCTGCCGGAACTGGCTGCAGGCCGGGGATTAACGCAGAATCGCTTTCACAGGTATGACATCTTTCATCACTGCATCTACAGCTGCGATGCCGTACAGAGAAACGACCTGCACCTGAGGCTGGCCGGACTCCTGCATGACATCGGCAAGGTACCCACCCGTCGTCAATCGCCCTCGGGGGAGCCCACCTTCCACAGCCATGAGGTGGTCGGAGCAAAGATTGCCGGCAACATCCTGCATCGCTTTGGCTTTAACAAGCAGCTCATCCAGCGAGTGAAGTTTCTTGTACGCAACCACATGTTTCACTACACGTCCGAGTGGACGGACAAAACGGTACGACGCTTTCTTTCACGGGTTTCTCTCGAAGAGCTGACGGATCTGATTGACCTGCGGATGGCCGACAGACAGGGCAGCGGCAAAAGCCGGATGCTGCCACCACAGATCCGCAAGCTGCTGCTCCACATAGAAAAGATCCGCAAAGAAGAGGCCGAGCTGAAGGTACGCGACCTGAAGGTAGGAGGCGAAGACCTGATGGAACTGGGCCTGCCTCCGGGGCCGCTGTATGGCGCCATCCTGAAAGGACTGCTGGAACAGGTAAAAGAGGGCAGACTGGAGAACACCAGGGAGGCCCTGCTGCCAGCCCTGAGCGAGGCCGTAAGCCAGGCAACAAGGTCAAGCACCGGTTGACAGTACAGACGGTCGGAAAATTTCCAATACAGGCTTATGCTTTTTAACTCTGTCCTGTATCTGCTCTTCTTTGGCCTGCTCTATGTGCTTTACTGGATGGTCCCTGCATCAAGGCGCATGGCCATCCTGATCATGGGTTCGGTCCTCTTTTACGCCGTCTGGGGCCTGGCCGATGAAGGGTGGGTGGGCATCCGCTGGACGCTGCACTTCATCGCAGCCATTGCCTTCAGCCATATGATGAACCGGGCCATCTACAGGGCCCGCTCCCCGCAAACGAAAAAGCACCTTCTGACCTTTACGATCGTCGTTCTGCTCGCAAACCTGGCCATCTTCAAGTATGCCGCCTTTTTCCTCGGCTTTCTTGTCGATATCGGCGTGCCGGCAGAGGCCCTGCCCGATGCAAAGGGCATCTTCCTGCCGCTGGCCATCAGCTTTTACACCTTTCAGATCATTGCCTACACGGTGGACCTCTACCGCGGCACCATCGAGGAGCAGCCATCAGCAGGGCGCTACTTCCTGTTCATCCTGTTTTTTCCGCAGCTCATCGCCGGGCCCATCATGCGCTCCACGGACTTCCTGAATCAGACACCCTATCTGAATTCCAGGCGACTCTATGATGGCGGATGGCTGATCATCGGAGGGCTGATCAAGAAGGTTCTGCTTGCCGATCCCATGGGAAACTACGTGGCCCCTGTTTTCGGCAATCCCGCTGCCTATACATCCTGGTCGATCCTTCTTGCAGGCATGAGCTTTTCGCTGCAGGTTTACTGCGATTTTTCAGGCTATACGGACATTGCCCGTGGGTCGGCTCTGCTGCTTGGCTACGAAATCCCGGAGAACTTCCGGGCCCCCTTCTTTTCGCTTTCTGCCCGTGAGCTGTGGCAGAGATGGCATATTACACTGACCACGTGGCTTCGCGACTATATATACATCCCCCTGGGCGGGAATCGTGTATCCGTTGTGCGCAACTACTTCAATCAGTTTCTGACCTTTGCCCTGGGTGGACTCTGGCATGGAGCGGATTACACCTACATCTGCTGGGGCGGAATGTGGGGGATTCTTCTTGCCCTGGAACGTTTTATCGAGCAGGTCCTGGGCATTCCGACCGTTCCCAAAAAGAACGTTCCCCTGAAAGTGCTGAAAGGCCTGTTCATGTTCGTCCTCTTTGCTATCGGAGCCCTGATGTTTCGCTCGCAGGCCGTTGTTATCGAAGATACGCTGATCTCTTCCACGCAGATTATGGGACAGATGCTTGGCGGCCTTTTTACCAACTGGCCGGACCGTCTGAGCCAGATCTACAGCGCCACGGGAGGCGATGCGGCCACACTATCGGCTGTTTTTGGGCCACAGGTATTTGCCCTTTCTGAAATACCTCAGCCAGATACGATTGCAGCCATGTTTGCTGTCCTCATCTTTTTTCATGTCATTCAGTACCGGCCAGGCATCTTTGAAGGTCTGCGCCGGTTTGATCCGATCCTGCTCCCCCTTGCCGGGGCCGTTACAGGCGGCTTCCTTCTGCCCGCCTTGTCACAGTCAGGGCATCAGTTTATCTATTTTGTTTTCTGAGGTGCTCCATGCAACGCATGATTCTCTATTCACTGATCCTTGTTTCCGGCCTGGCTCTTGGCATCGGTCTACTTCGTTACTATCCCTACCTGGCCAGCATCATCTCTTTTGACGATCGTTTTACGACCGTGAACCTCGAAGCCGGAACAGCAGGCAAAGTGGAGCTCAGCCGCACCCGAAAGCCCCGCGCCATCTTTCTGCTTGTGCCAGACCGTCGCATGGATCGCCGCTGGAATACAAGCCACCTCGAAACACGTCTGGGACTGAAACTGGGCCGTATTTTAAACGAACGCTCCGTCGATGTGGCCGTATTCGATCGCAAAGATGCCGGACTGCCACCCGATCATTACACGGATCCCATCGTCATTGCCGGACAGGTTCGCGATGCCTTTACAGCCCTGCAGGCCTACAGGGAATCACAGGCCTCGACATACGAGAAAAGTCCGCTTATCATCCTGGCCCATGGCGACGGATGCCTTACATCCCTGCTTGCCGTACGCGAATACGGCATCGAACCCGAAAAACTCATGCTTTTCGGATGCGCCTATGACGGCACCCTGCTTGAAACCTACGGCGATATGATCTTCAACGCCATGCAGCTGACCCAGGTGGATCAGCAGGTGCTGACAGCGGCCCACAAAGAATGGAAGGACTGGCTCAAGCAAACCGACTACGAAGAGCTGACAGAAGAAGAGTGGATTGAGAAACAGCAGGCCATGCTGAAAGAAGGCATGAACCATGACCTTGTTGCCTTTCGTCGCACCAAATCGGTCTTCCAGCGTCCTCATAACAGAGAATGGCTGCTGCGAGCCAAACAGCTTTCGTACACAGAAACCGTAAACGCCGTTCTCAAGAATACCCGTGTCATCATCGAGCACTTCGCCTCGCAGTACGACGAAGAGCTGCCAGCTGATCTGATCGACCGCAATGCAAGCCAGGCAGGGGCCTTTGGGCCACGTTACAGCTTTTCTGTTCTTCCGCAAACAGACCATTTTCTATTTGAAAAGGATTCGCCCCCTGCCTCACCTGTGGAAAATATGATGAGCAGGAGCAATCCGTTTAAGGGCCTTTCACCGGCCTTCTTACACGTCATAGAGGAGCGTTATCCATGAAGCGTCTGTTTTTCTCGCTGCTATTTTTGCTTCCCGTAGCCTTGAGCGCCGAGCTGCTCGGGCCCAATCAAACCCTTACCGACCTGGAGTTCGAAGACCAGCATGGCCGAAGCCATACGCTCTCAGAGGATCTGCGTTTTCTGATCTTCTCTGCCGACATGGACGGCGGCAAGCTCATCCACCGATGGATGCAGGACCGCAACGACGAATTCCTGGCCCGGCAGCGCATTGCCCTCCTGGCGGACATTCATCGTATGCCCTTCCTGATCTCAAAGGCCATTGCCCTTCCACGGATGCGAGATTATAACTACTCCCTGCTGTTAATCCAGGAAGAAGGCCGTGGCAGCATCTACCCACAGAAGGCAGGCGCTGTAACCATACTCGTTCTGAACAGGCTTGCCGTGCAGAGCATCCATCATGCAAGCAGCGTTGAGGAACTGCAGGCCGTACTCGATACAAACCGATAATGCAATACATCTACCTGCATGGCTTTGCTTCCAGCCCCGATTCCACCAAGGCACGCTTCTTCAGAAAGGAGTTTGCCGATCGCGGCCTTACACTGATCTGCCCGGACCTGAACGGTGGGGATTTCTCTCACCTGACCCTGACCCGTCAGATCGAGCAGCTGCAGGAGATCACCGGCTCTTTTGCTTCAGAAGAGCCCATTACCCTCATCGGATCCAGCATGGGAGGCCTCGTGTCGCTTCTCTATGCCGGTCTGGACGATCGCGTCAGCCGCCTGGTCCTGCTTGCCCCTGCCGCAGGCTTTCACAGGATCCTCAGTCAGAAGGCCGGGCCCATGCTGAAGCAATGGCGCCAGGATCGCTACATGCCCGTAGAACATCATGCCTTCGGTCGCTCCCTGCCGCTTCATTTTGATATCTACAGGGATGCACTGCGTTACAGAAGAATCCCCCATCGCCCCCTGCCTGCCCTGATCTTTCACGGGCTGAACGACGATACCGTACCGTACCAAAACAGCATCCAGCTGGTAGAGCAAAATCCGCTGGCTCGCCTGATGCTTCTCCCCTCAGACCATTCCCTGACCGACAGCCTCGATACCATTGCAGCCCACACGTGGCTGTTTCTGGGCGAGCAGTAATTTAATAAATTTTAAATTCGTCGGCAACATTTTTAATGGACTCAAAAACGACCTAATTGAGACTGGTTTTCATACTCAATCCCAGGAGGCCGTATGACACCAAACCGGCAACGAGCATGCCTCTTCACAGGTATGCTCATTTCCTTCCTTTTCTGGGCAGGCTGCACCCTCGACAGCTCTGCCTCTGCCGTAACCCTTACACAGTGGCCATGGCCGCTGATCTCACTCCCGAACAGATCCTTGGCAAAGAAATCTTCTTCGACGAAGCCCTGTCAGAGCCCGCTGGCCAGTCCTGCGCTTCCTGCCATGATCCGGCCACCGGTTTTGCATCTCCACCGGACATCATGCAAAGATCGGATGGTACGTCCAGTGGAGGCGTTTCCCATGGAGCTGATCCAGACAAGTTCAGCCTCCGCAACGCTCCCACGGCTGCCTATGCCCTTTTCAGCCCGCTCCCCTACTGGGATGCCGAGGCCGGCACCCTTGTTGGCGGGCAGTTTCTCGATCACCGTGCAGCCGATTTAGAGGAGCAGGCACGCGGCCCGTTTCTGAATCCGGTGGAGATGGCAAACCCGGATCGCGCCACGGTCGTTGCAAAGCTGCGTAACCGACCCTACGCCGATCGTTTCCAGGCCATCTACGGGGCCGACATCTTTGACGATGTGGACCAGGCCTATATTGCCATGTCACGGGCCATTGCCGCCTACGAACGATCCACGGAATTCAGCCCCTTCTCTTCCAAATTCGATGCCTACATCAGAGGACAGGCAAGCCTGTCGCCTTCCGAGCTTCGCGGACTGGCCATATTTCGTGATCCATTAAAGGGCAACTGTGACGCCTGTCATCCTTCGACCGGCGATGCACCGCTCTTTACAGACTTCACAAACGACAACCTGGGCCTTCCGCGAAATGACAGCATCCCTGCCTATGATGCAGATCCCAACCTTGTGGATCGGGGCCTCGGTGCCATTCTAAACAATCCACAATTCGACGGGCGATTCAAGGTTCCTACCCTGCGAAACGTGGCGTTGACCGCTCCCTATATGCACAACGGTGTATTCAACACCCTGGAAGAGGTCGTCCGCTTTTACAACACGGCCTGCGCACCGGGTAACCCCGATGGCTGGGATCCACCTGAGGTTCCGGAAACCCGCAACTGTACCGAACTCGGCAACCTCAATCTTACAGAGCAGGAGATCACCGATCTCGTAAACTTCATGCACACACTGACCGACGGCTACCTGCCGCGATAAAGGAGATACTATGATTAGCATACAGAAACGACGGGGCCTGCTTGCCTGGCTCCTGGCAACGGCATTGCTGTTTCCATTTTCATTGTTCGCACAACAAACAGAGCAGGGGCGAAAACCGTCTCTCGAAGAACGCGTCGAAATCCTTGAAGAAGAAGTAGAAGACGTAAAGCTCAAGAAGGCCACAAAAGAATTTAAAAGTGTTCTGGGCATGGGCCCCTCTGCTTCAGCCATCTATCACGTCGAAGATGGATTCTCGTTTGGCGGTTACGCCGAAATCACCGGGGAAAGCTATAAATCGTCCTACCGTTCAGGCATCGGTGACGTTAAGCGCTTCATCCTTTATACAGGTTACCGGTTCACCGATGACATCCTGTTCAACGCCGAACTGGAATACGAACATGGTGGATTTGAAAGGCACGATGATGTCGTGAACGGACTGGATTTCACCACTCGCGAAATTTCGCAAAAGACCGTCCAGGGTGGTTCGGCCGTTGTAGAATTCGCCTATATCGAATTCCGTATTGCCGACTGGTTGCAGATTCGTCCGGGCCTCAACCTCGTTCCCATCGGTATCACCAACTGGATGCATGAACCGAATACCTTTTACTCGGTAAACCGACCGGCCACCGAACAGCTGATCATTCCAACGACCTGGCGTGAACTCGGTGTTCTCTTTACCGGCGAAATCGGTCGCTTTCAGTACCGCACCGGGTTGCTTAGCGGGTTGGATGCATCGCAGTTCTCCGCCGCAGAATATATTGGCGAAGATGGGAGCTATCGTGGATCAGAAGCAAGCCTTCGCGACGGTGCGTTCATCTTCAATTTGGATGCAAACCTGTTCGATGGCTTTACGCTTGGCGGCTCCTACTATGCAGGCCGTGCCGGTCAGGGCAATATTACAGCTGTCCAGGATTCGGATCGGCTGATCATCCCGGACGGCACATCTCTCGGCCTATCGGCAGAAGAGTCAGCCGATATCCTGGCCGTTCTCGAAGCACGCAAGAAAAAAGCAAATGTCCTCGTTCAGATGGCAGAAGCACATTTTCTCTATCGTCACGGTCCCTGGGATTTTCGCGGTCTTGCTGTCCGCTCGTGGATGAGCGAAGATGATGCCCGTGCTGTTAACCGAGTAACAGGAGAAAACGTTGGCATGGTAGCAGAAGGTGGATACCTTGAGGCAGGCTTCAACGTTTTAAGCTTCTGGAAAACAGACCAGAAACTGATGCTCTTTGTAAGACATGAGATGGTCAATACGCAGCGCAAAACCGTCGAACGCAAGCCCTTCGGCAAAGAGGATGTACTGGATGCAATCTGTCAGGGATCCTCTGTCTGCAAGACCACGACCATGTTTGACAACGGCAACCAGGACCTTGGCATTATCGAAGCAGAGGACCCGAATAAAGAGGCTTACGGAAAAAAAGGGCTGGCCGATAAAACAAACGATCGGCGCATCCTTACTGTCGGTATGGCCTACTTTCCCCATCCAAACGTAACGGTAAAAGTAGAATACGCAAAAAATGATGCGAAGTCGGACTGGTATCACGATCAGGAAGTGTTCAATCCCGAGAACAACAAGATCGATTCCATCAACTTCGGCATCGGAGTTGTATTCTAAATCATAAAGATCAAAGCCGGCTTCTATGCCGGCTCTTCCTGTAGCATCGTGCGGATTTCCCGGATGTGTTCCATCATCATGGAACACATCTTCCGGTAATCTCCAGGCACGCCCTCTGCAGCCGATTCGGCAACAAACTCTAAAATAGAAAGAAAGAGATCCTTCGAAGCAAAAAGTGGAGGCCCGCCCGCATAACCATAGATATAACAATCCTCGCGCACCTGCAGGCCAAAGGTTTGCAGTTCCAGTTCATGGTCCGCTCCCCCTTCGGATTCTTTGATAAGCTCTGCGATACGATCCAGCTCCTGATTCCAGTCAAGCATCAGTGAACGGCAGATGCCCTGAAATCGATTCTTCTCTGAGTAAAAGAGAAGCGGGGATGCAACCTCCTCAGGCAGATTCGCTGCAGAATTGATTTGCCGGACGCCGGGATTCAGGTAAGACAGAAAATGTGTTCCTCGTATAACCCTTGCTCTGTGTACAGGCAGGCCATAAAACGGGCTTTCGTTTTCTGCCGGTAAAGAGTACTTTGCCTCAAGCCGCTTAAGCATCTCCTCTTCATGCTCGGAATGATCTCGCTCTGCCATTGCGATCAGGAAAACCTGTTTTCCTGATGGGACAATCCAAAAAAAGGGCCTATGCACTTCGATCGAGCATCAAGAAAGCTCGTTGGCTTCCTGGCCTGCAAGACCAAGGTAAAGACCGAGGATTTCATCGTCGAAGAGGTGGCCGATCTGCCCCGAAACGAGGCCGGACCGTACCATCTCTATCGTCTGCAAAAGGAAGGATGGAATACCGTCGATGCCCTGATTCGAATTGCAAAAGAAAACAGGCTTTCGCTGCGTGAGATTCAATACGGCGGAAAAAAGGACCGTCATGGCATTACCGGACAGTATATTACCTGCCGCCAGCGGTTACGCCTTCCTGCCTCGCTGCAGGGTGCTGTTCAACTGACCGAACTGGGACGCACAGACCGTCCCATGGCACCGAACCGTATCGACGGCAACCGGTTTATCCTCACCCTTCGCTCGTTACAGCCCTCTGAGATCTCACATCTGCAGCGCAACTTCGATGCCGTTCTGCAGAGCGGATATATCAACTACTTTGATTCACAGCGCTTCAGCACCTATGATCGAGAAGAAGGCCTGCCTGCCTTTGCACTGTATGCCGGTCATTATGAGAAGGCTCTGAAGATGCTGCTTCTGGGTACGTTTCGCCGCGAAAAAAGCCATGCAAAGGATCGCAAAGCAGAGCTACTACACCGATGGAATAACTGGCAGGCCTGCCTCCAGAAGGCCGATACATCCCTTGAACGACGTATCTTTTCGCTCCTCCAGGCTTCCGAAAAAAAGAGCGGCTCTGCGGATTTTGCAGGTGCCCTGGCCCTGTTTCCCTACGAAGAGCTGCTCATGATGCTTTCGGCCTTCCAGGCCTTTCTCTGGAACCACCTCGTTTCAGCCCGTGTGGAAAAGGCAGCCGGCAGCAAAGCGGCCCTTTTTAAGACGAGAACAGGCATCCTGGCCTTTCCGCCTCCCGAAGACAGAAGCATATCGGTTGACGACGAGCTCAGTCTGCCCGGTAAAGGGGAACATTTCTCAGAAGAAGACCGGGCAGAGCTGCAATCCCTTCTACGGCAGCTGGGCCTGCCCGAGCACTGCACCGAGAAGCAACATCTGCCGTCGGTATCGATGAATGCCTATATGCGAAAGATGCGTATCGTCCCACAGAATCTTGAAATGGAACAGAGCAACGACGATGAAACCGCGCCACGGCGTAAGAAGGTTCGGCTGTCTTTTACCCTGCCGGCAGGGGCCTATGGAACGATGCTTGTGAAGCGACTTACATTGCGGGCCCGCTTCTGATGAGGCAGCCACTTTCCGTTTTTGCAGTTGACGTTTTTTTCTCAGTGACTTATGTGGATCTGTTATGAAAGGCAGCACACAAGCATTCGCTATTGAATCGGCGAAGAGCCTTGCTCTTTCGCTTCAATCTGCCCTTCTGCTCCTTTCCCTCCTCCTCATCCTTCCTCTGCTTCTCGGGCTTTGAGCCCGAAATAACGAACCTCCGCGGCAGAGCCGCAAGCCCCACAGTCGGCCCCATAAGCCGAACCACATTTTGAAGCAGATCAGACAAGAAGGACACCTACAATGACTACTAACAACAAACGCCCCTTTTCTCCGGGCAAAAAATACCGCCCCTACAACCCCGTAAAACTGCCAGACCGTACCTGGCCGGATCGTGTTATCGACAGAGCTCCCGCATGGTGCAGCGTCGATTTACGGGATGGCAACCAGGCACTGATTACCCCGATGAGCCTCGAGCAAAAGCTTGAGATGTTTCAATTGCTGGTGGATATCGGCTTTAAGGAGATCGAGGTTGGCTTTCCCTCTGCCGCGGACGTGGAATTTCGCTTTTTGCGCACCCTGGTAGAAAGAAATCTTATTCCCGACGATGTAACCGTTCAGGTGCTGACGCAGGCTCGAGAACATCTGATTCGCCGTACATTCGAAGCACTGGAAGGACTGCCCAGGGCAATCGTACACCTGTATAACTCCACATCGGAGTTGCAACGCCGTGTCGTCTTTCGTATGGACCGCCCCGACATTCGCCGACTGGCCATCGAAGGAGCAAAGCTGGTAAAAGACCTGAGTTCAGAAACATCCACGCAGATCATCCTGGAGTATTCACCCGAAAGCTTTACCGGTACAGAGCTGGATTTTGCCGTCGAGGTTTGCGAGGGCGTCATGGACGTATGGCAGCCCACAGAAGAGAGTCGCATCATCCTGAACCTGCCTGCCACCGTTGAGATGTCCACCCCGAACATCTATGCAGATCAGGTAGAATGGTTCTGCCGCCACCTCAATGGACGGGAAAAGGCCATTGTCAGCATCCACCCGCATAATGACCGCGGAACGGCCGTGGCCGCAGCGGAATTTGCCCTGATGGCTGGCGGTGATCGCATCGAAGGAACGCTTTTTGGCAACGGTGAACGTACCGGTAACGTAGATATCGTTACCCTTGCCCTGAATATGTACTCGCAGGGAGTTGATCCGGGGCTGGACTTCTCGAACATCAACCATATTCGTTCCGTTGCCGAACGAAATACCGACATTAAAGTGCATCCGCGACACCCGTATGCCGGTGAGCTCGTTTATACGGCCTTTTCTGGATCGCATCAGGATGCCATCAACAAAGGGCTGGCCTACCGACGCGAACATGGTGTGGAGATGTGGGAGGTTCCCTATCTTCCCATCGATCCGGCAGACGTGGGGCGTACGTATGAGTCCATCATTCGTATTAACTCCCAATCCGGCAAAGGCGGCGTAGCCTACATCCTTGACACGGAATTCGGATATTCCCTGCCACGGGCCATGCATCCAGAAATGGGCACCCTTGTGCAACAGGAAGCCGATAAAACAGGCCGTGAAATCGCTCCTGCTGAGATCCTCGAGATCTTTCAAAGAGAGTATCTGCAGCAAACAGAGCCCTTTGTATATGAATCCTTTCGCAGCTATCCTGATCCAGAAGACACCAGGGGCGATACCGTAATCGCCGAGCTGGGCTTCACACTGGAAGGGAAGCACTACGATCTGAAAGGCAAAGGCAACGGACCGATCGATGCATGCCGGGATGCATTAAAGCAATCTGGATTTTTCGAGTACCGTATCGAGAACTATCACGAACACAGCCTGGGCGAAGGCTCCGAATCACAGGCCATCGCCTACATCCAGCTGCGCAGTGATTCAGGCGCCTCTTACTTCGGGGCCGGCATTGACGTAAACATAAACAGAGCAAGCGTCAAGGCCATCTTCAGCGCCCTGAACCGAGCAGCCAGAGGCGCCGGTGTGATGATGGTGTAAAAGACAGCGGGTCGTCAGTCGGCCCGCATCTGCCTGTCCACTTCTTTCAGCTTGCGATGCAGCCACAGACCGGCCTTCTCTTTACGACCGTCCGGAAATTTCAGGTAGTAGGGAATCCCCGTAATCGAGGATTTCGACGCCAGGTAATCAATAAACTGCTCTGCTGTGCTGATGCGGCTGCCGGCATTGCCAAACTTCAGACGCATATGCGAGGCAGCCTCGGGGGCAGTATGTTCGCTACCGTTCCGAATAAAGGTTAAACCGGACCTTTCCACAGCAGCAATAAGGGCCTCAATGCGTTGCCTTTCCTGCACGGAAGGGGCAGCCCACAGCACGCCCGTAGAAAACAGTGCCAGGAGCCAAACCATCAATCGCTTATGGGTCATTCCTTTACCTCGTCTGCAAGAACGATTTTTACCAGTAAAACTGGCTCATCGAGAAAAGGCAAGTCTGACAGGCCCTTCCGACAATCTTCTCTCCAACGCTACCGGCCACCACGAAAAAGAACAACACGCACCGTTTTCAACAGAATATTAATATCAAGGAGTGCCGTGTAGTTTTTGATGTAGTAAAGATCATATTCCAGCTTATGAATCGTATCTTCTATGTTCGCTCCGTAAGGATACATAACCTGCGCCCATCCGGTTATTCCGGGACGTACAAGATGTCGCAGATTATAGAATGGGATCTGTCTTTCGTATTCCCGGGTAAGTCTCGTCCATTCAGCTCTTGGTCCGATGAGGCTCATCTGCCCCTTAAGAACGTTAAACAACTGCGGCAACTCATCAAGACGCGTCACACGCAGGAACCGACCGACGCGCGTAATGCGATTATCACCGGGCTGTGTGTAAGGGTCAAGCCTGTCTGCTCCCATCACCATAGTGCGAAATTTAAACACGTCAAAGGTTTCACCATTCAGACCCGTGCGCTCCTGGCGAAAGAATACCGGCCGACCGGAATCAAGCCATACAACAAGGATAACGAGCAACATTACAGGAAAGGTTAACACCAGAAGCACAATAGCAATCGAATAATCCATAACATATTTTAGACGGTGCCCGATAACGTTCGAAAGAACAAAAAATCCTCGCCCGATCATCAAATGAGAATGTTCCATAAAATAAAGCGGCACCTTCAAAAAGAAACGCTCATAGAACGAAACAAGATCAAGAACCGGTAAACCGCCCAGCCGACGTGCAAGCAACGTTTCCAGCTGAGCATTCGACAAGGATTCGGTGGCAATGACAACACCATCCCATCGCTCCTTCAGGGCAGAGGCAAACCCTGACTTCATGGGATGCCCCACCACCCCATCGTCGCTTCGAATCACCTTCCCTGAATCTCGCACCAGGTAGACGATATCCCACATCGGGAACCGTCGCTGGATCTCCTTGTGAATGGGCCCAAGGAATCGCTTCTCTGTCAGAATCAGCCAGCGATAGCTCATCCGGCTCTGGTCAAAGAGCTGTGCAAAAGCAAAGCGTGCTGTCGTTGCATATAGACCGAAAATGGCAACCGCAATATAGAGAACGCTACGACCGACATAGCTATCCAGTTCATGGCCAAATAGCAGATACGCTTCAAGAGTCAGAATAAGAGCGACTACGGCAGAAGCCTGTATAGTTCGTGTGGCCAGACCAAGACGTGTGGCATGAGACCATGGATTATAGACATCCAGCACAAGGAAAACAGCGATGGTGGCCGGCAAGAACCAGAGCGTACCCGGCACAAGAATTTCGGGATACAGATAGCCTTTTCGGATCAGATGGCCAATATGATAGCTGAGGATAAAGACTACGACATCAGAACCCAGCAGAGCGTACTTTGCAAATCGTATCCAGCGCAGCATTGCTATACCTCAAGCCCATCTGCTCGTAGCATCGCGGCAATGATCTCTTCCAGCGAACGGCTGTTCTTCCAGGAAAGCCTGTCTGCGATCCTTGCCGGGTTACCACAGAGCGGTATCTTTTCAGATGGACGAAAAAAACGGGGATCCGTCTTTACATACTTTCTGTAATCAAGGCCGGCCAGTGAAAATGCAATCTCAACAAAATCGCGAACCGTATGCAATACCCCGGTGGCAACAATGTAGTCATCAGCCCGGTCCGTTTGCAGCATCCGCCACATGGCGTCTACGTAATCAGGGGCCCAGCCCCAATCCCGCTGTGCCTCCAGATTGCCAAGGGCCAGAGAATCGGCTTCGCCTCGCACAATTTTTGCCACTGTAGAGGTAATCTTTCGGGTAACAAACTGATGTCCGCGACGGGGAGATTCATGGTTATACATAATCCCCGTGCATGCAAAGAGGCCTTCTTTTTCGCGATAATTGCGAATCATATAATATGAGGCAATCTTTGAGATTCCGTAGATCGATTTTGGGTTAAACCTCGTAGATTCCGTCTGCGGGCTTTCGTCCGGCTCGCCGAACATTTCAGATGAACCAGCAAAGAACAGACGGCAGGACGGCTTCAGCTCTTTAATCGTGGAAAGCAGATAGTGCGTTGAGTTAAAGTTGTTATTCAGTATCAGAAACTCATCATCGAAGTTGTAATGTACAAACGATGAGGCAGCCAGATGATAGCATTCATCGGGCATCAGGTCACGAAAGAGCTTGTAAAGACTGAGGTGATTGTTTACAGAGATCGGATGCAAATGAATGCGATCAATGCAATGGCTGAGGTTCCCCAGGCGGTGACTGGCATCCTCCACAGACTCGCGTTTTACGATGCCATGGACCTCATAGCCTTTCGATAACAGAAGGTCGGCCAGATACGAGCCATCCTGCCCGCCAATGCCGGTTATCAGCGCCTTTTTCATTCAGATACCGCCTCGCCACAATAGCGTCGATATACCCTTTCAATACCTTCACGGAGCGGAATCCTCGCCTGCCAGCCCAGCGCAGTAAGCTTTGATACATCCATCAATTTTCGCGCCGTACCATCCGGCTTGTCTGGATTAAAGCGAAGCGTTCCGGTAAAGCCCACAATATCACGGATCATCTCGGCCAGTTCTCCAATACTCAAATCGACTCCTGTGCCAACATTGATATGCGTATTGCGCACCTCTGACATTCCCTTTTTAAGATCGCCAAAGTTCACGTTTTTCATAATCCACACGCATGCATCGGCCAGATCATCACTGTGCAAGAACTCACGACGGGGCCTGCCCGTACCCCAGATCTCCACACTATCAGCCGATACGCCATAGCGCTGAAGCATTGCATCCACTTCTGCGTCACTATCAGTACCGAGATTCTCGCGAAGCTCGGCCCACCGATCCTGCTGGCGCAGCTTTGCAAGATGCATCTTGCGTAACAGGGCAGGCAAAACGTGCGATCGCTCCAGGTCGAAGTTATCATTTGGTCCGTACAGGTTTGTTGGCATCACACTGATAAAGTTCGTACCATATTGTAGATTCAGCGATTCGCAAAGCTTCATTCCTGCAATCTTTGCAACCGCATAAGGCTCATTTGTGTATTCAAGAGGAGAAGTCAAAAGGGCATCCTCTCGCATCGGCTGTGGCGCCTCTTTCGGATAGATACAGCTGCTACCAAGAAAGAGCAGCTTCTTTACACCGGAACGCCAGCTTTCGCCAATGACATTGTTTTGAATCTGCAGGTTTTTGAGGATAAAGTCAGCTCGATAGACATTGTTCGCCTGGATTCCGCCCACCTTTGCAGCGGCAAGAAAGACGTACTCGGGCTTCTCTCTGGCAAAAAAATCTGCCACAGCTCGCTGGTCTTCCAGATCCAGTTCAGCATGTGTGCGCAGGATCAGGTTTGTATACCCCTCTCGCTGAAGTCGTCGTACGATTGCCGATCCTACAAGGCCACGATGTCCGGCTACATAAATACGGCTCTGCAAATGCATGTCTACCACTCCGCACTTTCCAGAACCTTGTGACCATGCATGTGTAGCAGCTTATCACGTTGAAACAGCTTCACATCAGATTGTACCATCTCGCTAACCATCTGCTCCAGGGTATAGGTCGGTGTCCATCCAAGCTTTTCTCTGGCCTTCGTTGCATCGCCCACAAGCAGATCGACCTCTGCCGGACGGTAGTACTGCGGATCTACGGCAATCACCTCATCACCGGGCTTCAGAACGGGCTTATCACCAACCACAGCAGCAAAGCGCTCCTCATCAATCGAGGCAATCACTCCCACCTCATTCTCGTTCTCTCCGCGAAATTCCAGTGAAATACCGACCTCACCAAATGCCATGCGGCAGAAATCACGAATCTCCGTCGTTTTGCCCGTGGCAATGACATAGTCATCGGCCTCAGGCTGTTGCAGTATACGCCACATGGCATCCACATAATCCCGGGCATGGCCCCAATCCCGCCGGGCGTTTAGATTACCAAGATACAGCTTCTTTTGCATACCAAGGGCGATGGCCGCAACAGCACGCGTGATCTTTCGCGTAACAAAGGTTTCACCGCGAATCGGACTTTCATGATTAAACAGTATACCATTACAGGCGTACATTCCATAGGATTCGCGGTAATTTTTCGTGATCCAGAATCCATAGAGTTTGGCCACACCGTAAGGGCTTCGTGGATAAAACGGCGTCGTTTCTTTCTGGGGTATTTCCTGGACCAGTCCATAGAGCTCCGAGGTAGAGGCCTGGTAGATACGCGTCCTCTCGGTTAATCCGAGCATCCTTACAGCTTCAAGAATTCGAAGCGTTCCAATACCATCTGCATTGGCCGTATATTCAGGCGTCTCAAAACTGACCTTTACATGACTCATGGCAGCGAGGTTGTAGATTTCATCGGGCTGGGTTTCCTGCACGATGCGAATGAGGTTCGTAGAATCGGTCAGCTCGCCATAATGAAGATGTAGCCTGACATCTTTCTCATGACGGTCCTGGTAAAGATGGTCGATACGGTCCGTATTAAACAGTGATGCCCGGCGCTTGATACCGTGAACCGTATAGCCCTTTTTTAGAAGAAGTTCTGCCAGGTAGGCACCATCCTGCCCGGTAATGCCTGTTACGAGTGCTGTTTTTGCCATGTGTTCTGCCTTCCGCTTGAAGTGGGCCATACGGCCTTTAGAAGAGCAGCTTCCCCGTCGCTTTCTGTCTGATCAAGCGGAATACTGCTATGTAACAGACCATCACCCTGTAACACAAGACTTACGGTTCAAAAAAATATTGCCGATCATACTCCTCGCCAGAGTTTGTACACCCATGTCAGCAAAGCACTTTTTCATCATTGTTTCTTCTCTGGTCTCCACTTTGTTCATACGCTTCAACCGACAGGATTTGTGGATCGACCGGTTCACGGGAAAAAGCGGCGATCACCTCCATTACTATAGCCTCGTTGAAGTGTTCCGGAATCAAGCTCATGCCGACATTGTTCCACCACCCTTTAACAGTCGTATCCTCATAAGCTATATGGCTTCCTTTTTGCCCGCGCCTGCAGATCTGGCATTAAACGTTATCATAGCAACCATACTACTGATAGGCTTCCTCTGTGCTTACCTGACACTGCGAGCCCTAAATGTCGACAATACAAAAAGCCTGTTAATCGTAATTCTTCATATTTTTTCCTTCCCGGTGTTCTATTACGGTGCCATAGGCTATTTGGATTCTGCTCTTGTAGGTTGGATGATGATCGGCCTGCTGGCACTTGTCCGGTCCTCGTGGATACTTCTGGGCGCAGTCATCTTTTCAGGTGCTTTTTTAAAAGAGACCATCTTCATTCTAACGGCTGTATCTTTCGTTTACATCTTTCTGAGTTCACCCAGGAAAAAATGGGGGGTACTTGCATTGATTTCTGCCTGTCAACTTATAGGAATAATTCTGGTACAGCAACTAACAGCATCGGGAACGCCTTCATTCCACTGGCTTCCCGAATTAGACGTTTTATGGATGAACCTTGCTCGACCGAGAACCTTTCTTTCGTATTTGCTGTCAGCATATCCGGCCGTTCTTCTGTTTGCTATCGGCCTTCAAAAGCAACACAGAACTCCTATCACAACCGGACAAGAAGCGGCAGTGTATGCTTCAAGCATGACTGGTATCGCAATTGCAATCTTAATATCCTTTTACTCATTTATCGCCGCTTACGCAGACGGCCGGTTCCTGTTTCTCGCATATCCTTTTTCAATCATGCTCAGCGCCCACCTTGTGAGAGGGCTCTCCAGGCTCAGATATGCCCTGCGCGCTCCTTTCGTCGAGCCAGAACTCCCAGGGAAAAGCTAACTAAAGTTTCAATAGTAAAGATACACAGAATAAAGAAGACCTCAAACCCCTGCTCCGGGAGCAGGAAAGCTATAGCATAAACAATCAGTATACTGGCGATGTTGACCAGACCACCGCTGGCACCGGATGATCTGCGCAGTAAATCGAGCTGGAAGAATGCAATATTGAATACGCGAACGGGTAGGATAACAAGTAACAACTGCATAGCGTCCACGGAACGCGAATCTACAATATCGAGAAAGATCTGCAATAGATAGGGAGACAGAATCATGCCTATCACGGCTACCGCTGAAGCAGCCGCAAGCAACAGAGCATAAAATCGCACCCGAGTTCTGCCTTCCAGCATGACAGAAGGAAGCAGAAAGGTTACCAGCGGCTGAACCAGCGCTATCGCAGCTCGAACCAGGCGCTCCGGCCCAGCCAGTAACGCCAGACCAGAGCTTCCCATATGGATCTCGACATTGGAAAGAAAGACAGAGGACTGCAAGGGCATCAGAACGCGCTGCAAGGCTGCCGGCCATGTCTGCCTACCGTATCGAAGTCCTGTTCGAATAAGCTCAGCAAAAGTAATCCTCTTTCCCGCAGCAGGAGGAAGAAGTCGAACGAAAAGTATGTACTGGAAGATAAGGGAGGCGAGCTGGAAGAAGGCCAGCAGCAACAGCACATCTATCGCTTTCCACACCCGGTCGGAGAGCAACGCCACCACAACAACCGGTAAAAACCGCATGACTATATCCACTCCGAGAACCCGTCCCGGATCCTGACGCATGTAAAAGAAATAGAACTGCGAAAGAGTAAGGGCCAGCGATAGTACAGCTATCACAGGCAGGAAGGCAGCGGAGATTACAGACTCCTGCTGGAGCCGCAGAAACAAAACCGCTCCCCCAAAAACCACAAACCACACAATCATGCGCAGGGGAAGCAAAGACAGATGGAAAAGGCGTAAAGAACGTCCGTCTTGCGGAAGACCTGCAGCATTTGCCGGGCCGGAAATCGTAACCCCGTATTCGCCGGCAAAGCCGACCGATAACGCTATCGCATAGCCGTAGAGGTAGCTGGAATACTCCCCCACTCCAAGCAATCGACTGTACACCACCATCTCTACAAGAGGCAAAACATACGAACTGAAATGGGCCCCGTAGAGAACGACCAGTCTGGACCACTTCACCTTACAGGCCCGCCCTTCCGGCATAGAGCCGTTGCAACAGCAACCATGGAATGGGATTGGTCATCTGCCCCTGAAAGAAGAAGAAAAGAAACACGATCGCGCCAAAAGCCACAAGAAAACTCCACCGGGCACGGTACCGCAAACGCCGAAATCCGTACATCATATAGGGAACCAGGGCAAGAGCAAACCAGCCCGTATCGTGCACAAGGGCTTGCATATAGCTCTGAGGAAACAAAGGCCCTGCCCCGGGTTCAAAATAAACCCTCAATGCCCGATGCCTTGTCAGATCCATATCGTTTGCACGAGCCTCTTCTTTCCACTTAAACGGAAACGATCCTATCCCCATACCTCGGGGACGATCCAGCAACACCTTAAACGAAAGATAAGCCGTGTACAGACGCGCGGAACCAGAATGACTTGCATGATGAAGAGCATTCAACCATGAAGATCCCTCAACGGGACCTTGATCCCAGGCTGCGGGATTCCAGTTTCTAAGCGTTTTGAATTCATATCGATCGGAAAATAGAGCAAAGAGTACAATGGCAATGATAGCTGCCGGTACCCCATATGTTGCCAAATCCTTTCGCGACAGCAATAACATTCCCAGGTACAAAAAGAGCATCACATAAACGTAAAGTGAAATGGTAAGCAAAGCCAAAACGATCCATCCGATTCGAATCAGCAAAAGAGGCACCGTTGTACGACGTCGGTGAGTTGCCACAACACCAGTCACAAAAAAGAACGCGAAATAGCTCGGCTCGGGCGTTAAAACGGACACCCCTCGCCGCCCTCCAAGAACCACCCAGACCCGCTCTGAAACCACCGAGCGAAGAGCTTCGTGAAGAGGAACAAACCCCATCAGCGAAATTATGGTAATCAGAAGTACCATAGCAACAACGACCGCCATTACGGAAATCGGTATTGCCCGCCACCACCGGAAGGGCAGAAGCAGAAACAGTGGACCAACGAGAAGCTTTGCCCAGTCAAGGGAACGTCCGCCGAAAATGAGTAGATGCCCCGTCAGGACAGAAACATACACGAGGAAAAACAAAATCTGCCAGCGATCCCTGTTCCAATGCCGAAAGAGCAAAAGGCCAAACGGTAACAGCACAAGCGGTAATACAGGCTGTGTTTCCACCCCGATCGGTAGAATCTGAAAATGAATCGTAAAAAGCGATATATAGAAAAATGAAGCCCAGAGAGATCGTAAACGTCTGCCCTGATCCAATGAAAGTACTCTATAACGATTCACACGTGAATCCATGCACTTACTCCTCTACGGAACCTGCTGCTTGCTCTCCGAATTTCGAGTTTAGCCATCGCCTTCTGTTCTTTCTATATCCGTGAATAGCATACTGAACCCAGTGATAGAGGGCGGCCCATAGACTCAGCCCTTCCTTCTGACGGTATACGAACCACTGTGCACGTGCAGCCTTCCATTTATTACGTGATACGGAGCCGCTGACTACCCGGTAGGCACCGAGCTTTTCAGGGACACAGATTGCCTTACAACCACGACGAAGAAGTTCCAACCACAGAACATAATCTTCTTTCATTCCCCATGGTGTATTCTCATCAAACCTTACGGGCCCGGTCTTATAAAGATCAATCATTGAAGTAAGAAACCCAATACTGCATGTATGCAGCATCGTGCTGTAATCCACCATACGAGGTGACGATACAACAGAGAGCAGGTTGCCATGTTGATCGATACGATCATAGTATGCGAATACGATCGCAGCGTCTGTACCATCAAAGGCAGCCAGTTGCTTTTCAAGCTTCTGTGGATACCAGACATCGTCTGCGTCAAGAAAGGCAATATACCGGCCGCGGGCATTCTCCAGAGCCACATTCCGGGGTACAGCCGGACGACCACTGGCAACAGGCCGATGAATCACGCGAATTCTATCATCCTCACGTGCAAACTGCTCGGCAAGTGCCCCCGTGCCATCCGGAGAACCATCATCCACGATAATCAGTTCCCAGTCTGCAACGGTCTGTGCCATAACGGACCGAACGGCCTCTTCAAGGTAAGGCTCGGCCCTGTAGGCAGGAGTAATAACGGAGACCCGAGGATCGGCCATAAGCCATTCATCCAACCGCCGTCCATCTTGTCACGTCTAATACTAATCGTCTACTTATCTGCTCAACGCACTATCACAGAGTGTATCCGTACACTCTACGCTTGTACTCATACAGTCTCCATTATCTATAATACGCACCTAATACCCAATATCATCTTTCACTATTCTTTTCATTGTTGAGTTACCTCTAAATGTATATCACCATACACACAGGCATAAACCATCCATGGCAATCACAGTATAGAAAAGGGAAAAAAGCCACTGTCTCAGGGAAGGTAGACCGTGTGGAACTGAGAAGGTCAGGCTTCGATATGTCCCAGGGCTTCCCTGTACAGTGCCAGAGTGGACTTAGCCATAATATCGTACCGAAACTCTTTCAAAACCCGCTCCTGCCCCCAGGCTCCCAATTTCTTGCGAAGGACATCATCGCGCACAAGCCTGTTTATAGCCTCAGCCAGAGCCTTCCAGTCTCTTGGAGGAACAACCAACCCGCTTCGTTCATGCAGATTCACATAGGTAACACCATTATGCAGCTCGCAGCAAATCACGGGCTTACCACAAGCCATGGCATCCAGCTGTACCAATCCGAATGCCTCAGAGGGCTCTACCGAAGGCATACAGAAAATGTCGCAGGCATGCATTAAAGCAACCAGGTCCTCATCCGAAATTCGTCCCGGGAAACATATGCGATTACCAATACCCAGCTGAAGAGCAATGGAGCGATACGTATCTGTCAGGGGGCCTTCACCAGCCAGAACGAGCATGGCATTGTCTTCTACAGAATGCATGGCCTGAACCAGATATTCAAATCCTTTGTAATACACATGACGACCGACCGCGAAAAGAAGTTTCCTGCCAGAAGCGACGGTCTTCCAGTGTTCAAGTCGCTTCTGGATCTCTGGCGTAATACGCAGGCGGCCTTCCTCCACACCAAACGGAATGACCCGTCGTCGACCTTCCTCGCAGGCATGCAGCTGTGTAGAAGATTCAAAGTGTTTCGGTGTTGGGGCAATCAAAAAGCGTACGCGTCTCAACAGTCTGTCCACAAACGGCTGATAGACCCGGAGCAGGTGCTTCTGTCGAACGACGTCGGAATGCCAGGTAGCTACAAGCGGAATACGCTCGGGCAGCATCAAAGCGGAAACAACAGAAAGCGGATCCGGCAGGTGTATGTGCACGATGTCGTATTGATTGGCAAGCCTGCGCAACAACAGAGGAAAGCCGGGTGATATCGCCGTTGATGCAAACGTACCAAATGAATGAGCAAAAAATACGCGAAATCCTGATGGGTCCGTTATAGAAGAACCCTGCGGTTGAGGCCCGGCTACGAGATTATCTGCAGTGATCTCATTTGCTAACGACTGTAGCAGTGATACCACATGCGCTTCAATACCACCTCTTGGCGGATAAAAGCGGCCCAGATGCAATACACGTGGATTCTCACTGTGGGTAGATAGGCCCATATTCCTCATTCGGTCATTCACCGGTGTCTTTCCCCCGCAGAATCGACAACGTCCTTTCTGCAGCAGAATCCCAGCTCAGTCGCTGTACATGTTTCGTGCCCTTTTGTATGAACTCAGAACGTTTCTGTTCATCTGTTAACAGGGTAAGCATAGATTCTGCTATACTTTGTTCTTCAAGTGGGTTACAATACAAAGCTGCATCACCACACACCTCAGGAATCGATGCGGCCGTAGAGGCCACAACGGGTACGCCATAGCTCATCGCTTCCAGCGGAGGCAACCCATACCCCTCATACAAAGAAGGGAAGACAAAGAGATCGGCAAAGGCATATGCCGCCTGAACCTCTTCGTCTGAGAGGAATCCGGTAAAATGAATCCTTGCATTATTCGTTGTGGTCGCGCCTGCACCGGTGATGAAACCATCACTGCGCCCTATGACAAACAGGTGATGTGGAATACTGTCGGCGATCATCTCAAAAGCCCGAATCAGACGTGGAATATTCTTATGAGGTTTGATGTTCCCGACAGATAGGATGTAAGGCCGACGTGCCTCCCAGGATGACAGCGTTGCAGGATCCTGGACCTCTGCCACAGGACGGTGAAGCCCGAGAGGGATCACCGATACCTTTTGCTCAAAGCCTGGAAAAAATCGGGCAATCTCACTTCGTGAAAATTCAGAATCCGTTATAACCGCCTCGCTTATGGACAGTGCTCGCCGGTAATAGAGCTTGTAAAGCGAACGTCGAAGGCCGGACGACAAGGCCATATGGACAACATCATGAATCGTGGTGATTATGCGCAAATCCTTGATAGACAGAAGCGGTATACTGATCGTAGGGACCCACAACGTACCTGGCCCACAGATTAAGCGCCGAAACAGCAACTGCTCTTGAACAGAAAAGCCCCTGGCCGGGAAATGCAGGTATTCGAAACCATGGCAGCTGGCAAATTCCTTTGCTCCGTCATGATTGCCGAGAAGAACCATTCTCTGTGACACTTTTTCGCGAATGATGGGCAACAGGTTCCATAAATAGGAACCGATGCCAGAACATCCGATCCACCTTCCGTCAATATAGAGTGTTGGATCCCCTCGCGAGTCAACCCCTGAATCAGCTTTTCCTTTTGCGATCATACACGATGTTATAATAGAGTTTGATTTTCAAAAGACGCAACAAATAGATCACGGTATCGTGAATCATTCCTAACCGCTGACCACGACCTCTGCGAAAGTCCATCTTTACCCGCCACTCGTCCCGCAGCGACTGCTCAAAATGGCTGGATAGATTGGTGCCGTCCCACCGAAAATACGCAATATAGTCGAGCAATATCTCGGGGGGCCCATATTTGTCCCATAGGCGCAAGAAGTGGTCATAGTCCATGGCAAATTTAAACTGCTTTCGAAAAGGAAACTCTCGCACCCAGGCTGTCGGCACCAGAGCCGTCTGATGCCGAATCTGATCGGCTCGTAGCATGTCGGAAAACGTGAATGGTTCCAACCGATCTTTCTTTATGACTTCATTTCGCGAGTTCCGGGTAAGATAGAAAGCAGACACCCATTGTTTATCAGAAGCCGAAAGCGCTGAGTACAGCTTCATCAGAGAATCGGAAGACACAAATTCGTCATCAGCATGCATATACAGGATATAATCCCCGCTTGCCCTCTGCGCTCCTCGATTCATGGCATCGTAGATTCCATCGTCTTTTTCAGAATACACGATTGCCTTCTCTCCGAGGATTGCACGATAGCGTTCTATCGTATCATCGGTTGAGGCCCCATCAATCAAAATGCATTCAATGTTCGGATATGTTTGTGCTGCTATGCTCTGCGCTGTTGATTCAATATATCGACTGGCATTATAGGCAATGGTAACGAGGGAGATTAGCGGGTAATCGGCGGTATTCACGTTTTCAGCCACGGCTAAGATAATCCTCAAACTTACGGATATTGTCCATATAAGGGACCTTCATTGCGTAGCATTCAATGCATGTACTCAAACGGTTCACAATGGGAGTCGCAGACAACGCTGCATCCATTCCGAAAACCAGGGGTGATAACATCCCATAAAGCCTCTTCAGAAGCCCTGGCAACAGACTCAGCTTTTTCGGCAGCATGTGGTAGCGCCACGTCGATTTCACAAGTAGGCCATGATCATGCAGGCGGGTTACCAGTTCTTTCATTGAATATTTTCGCGGATGTGGATCACGGCTCCACAGGCCCGACAGAAAACTGATATAGGATGTTCGTTGCGGGAAGGCAAATACGAAGAAATATCCACCAGGCTTAAGTATTCGATATACCTCGTCCAGTGAGCGATCTACCAGTGGCACATGCTCCAGCACCCCCTGAGAAACCACAATATCAAAGGAATTATCGTCGAATGGAAGCCTGTAAGGATGGTCAATCTTCTGAAAAGGAAGGGCTTTCAACTCGGGCATCATAGCCACATTGGGCATATCAATGTCGAGCAGCGATATCTGGGTAGCACCGGCTGCAAGAAGCTCTTTCGCAAGGAAGCCTTCGCCTGACCCCCAATCAAGAACCTTATATTTTTCATTCAGTTGGCTGTAGCGCGATATAATGCGAGCAGATCGACGATAGGTTTCGAAAAAGCTGGCACTGTAGGTTTCTGCGATTGTCATCATATAAGTCCTTTGAGCTGATTAAGAACCTATACGAAACAGGCAAGAAAAATCTTACCATTCCTGACAAAGGTACCCCCAAGCCGCTGCTGAAGGCCCGCACATATCCCATTTGATAACGGGATCAATTTCACGAAAACACAGGCGATCGCACGACACATATTAATTCTGCATGTATTTAGACTTGACAATAGATATTAAAGCGGCACATCATAGTTGTCATTTAATGTTGACAGTATTATTCCGTCACGTATATTTGTCATACAGAACACTTCTATTCCTTCGTATATACTACCCAATACCTTATACAGCTTTGGACAAAGAGGTTGCATCATGGTAATATGGAAGCACAGACTTGCAATCACGACATGGTATGCTATAGCCTTAACGATCCTCTTCTTTGCACTCCAGGCATTTCTTGAGACTATCATCGGGCTGCCCTTCTTTAGCTTCCTTGCATCCACTTCAACATTACCATGGAGGATCTTCTTCACAACCACAGCTTCACTTCGATTCCTTTTTAATCTCCTCGTCCTTTGTTACATCTTCATAGCCCTGCTTGCCATCTCCGGACGCCCCATACATTCGCTTCTCGCTGTTAGCGCACTGGCCACGGCTTTAGCAGCCGCCGAATATAACTTCTTCAAGAATCTTAATACGGTCTTTACGCTCGATTACCTCAAACGCATTCCTGAACTCCTCACTCTTCTGCAGACCGGATTCTTCCCCACCTATGCCGTCACGCTTACGGTCATGGCTCTCTGCCTTTTCCTCTTTACAGCTGTATACCTCTGGAAGAAAGAAAAGCCCATAAAGCCACGGTGGCGCATGACCTGGGCCCTCGTATCCCTGGCAGGCCTTCCTTTCATGGCTTCACCTGCCTTGCTTGGTAGATCGCTTGAATTCTTCGACTTTGATTTAATTTTTCAGTCCCGAGAAGAGAGACTCAGCCGGGGAGGAGTGATAGCTGCCCTTTTGACAGACTATCATTACATCCTGAAACGATGGTATCGCATCCCACCAGAAGAATACTCCGAACAGACCATTCGGAACATGATTCCAGTGGAAGGACCGCTGCCCGCTGCTGTGTCAGAGCCCCGTCGCATTCGCGTCATCTTCTATCTCATGGAATCTTACTGGGATCCGGTTGCTACCTTCCCCGGTATCATCAGCCCTGATCCGCTCAAGCCAATCAAAGAACTTAAATTGAATCCAGAACGCTCGTTTCGCGGACGCTCTGCCGTTCCCGTCTTTGGCGGAGCAACCATTCAAACAGAATTCGAGGTCTTAACCGGCCTCAGCGCACACGCTTTCGGTGAACTTGTTTTTCCAAACCTGCACGGACCGGTAGAATCGATTGCCACCTACTACCAGAGCCTGAATCCACCGGCACAGACGACCTACATAACCGCCTATAAGATCACCTTCTTCAACCGAAACAATGCCCTACGCCACTTCGGGATTGAGCGCCTGATCGAAGCCAAAGACATGCTGTGCTCCGACACCGGAGGAAGCTGGGATGGACGCACCGAAGAATGCCTGATCACCGAGACCATTCGACTCCTCAAGACCCCGGATGCTCCCGAGCTGCTCATGCTTTCCGGTGTACAGAATCATGCCGATTACTCCGTAGCTGTCCACAGCCGACCGTTTCGATTCGCAGAGGCCATACCTGAATCCGATCACCAGGCCCTCCTCGTTCACGCCAACCACCTGCACGACATGTCAGAACAGCTGGTAAGGCTGGTCCGCTTCGTCGATTCAAGCAATCATCCAACGCTCCTCTTTGCCTTCGGCGATCACCTTCCGCCAAAATTTTCTTTCCTGACAGACGAAAGACCAAAACCAAAGGACTGGAAGGCAACGCCCTTCCTGCTCCATGCGAACTTTCCTTTACCGGCAGATGTGAAAGAATGGCTCGCCCGGAACCAGCTGCCCGCTATCTATGAGCTGAATGCCATCGTGCAACATGCAGCAGGCATACCCCTTTCCCCCGCTGCAAAGGCGGTCCTGGCGTTGCGCAGGGACTGCCCTCCACAGCCCGAGCCTTCAGACATCACCCCGGAATGCACAAAGCGTCATCAATTGCTCACCTACGATATGGTGCTGGGAAAGCGCTACGCAGCAAGAGATGCCGATAAACCAGAAGTAAAATGACAGACGAGAAGGTCTTCGCGGCCTCCCCTCTGCCCATATCATCGTAGCGGTAGCCTGTAGGTGGCTCCGAAATCGATGGTTTTAATCATCTCAAGTGTTCTGCTTCGTTCGGTGATGTGGCTGCTGGCAGCGGCAATTTCAGCACTGCTCTGGATGACAGAGGCAAGGTCCTCCTCGTATTCATTGGTCACCGTAAACGTTGTAAACTGATATCTGTAAATCTCGTAACGAAAGCCTGCCTGCAGGAATAGCCGCTCGTTGATCAGGTAGGTCCCTCTTAACCCAAAGTACGGGCCCTTTACGCTGATATCTCCGTCGTACCGGACGCGATCCGCGATCACCTGACCAAAACTGGCGTAGGCCAAACTTTCACTCTCGAAAAAGCCGTCGCCTTTGCCTGACGTATAACCAAACAGAAAAGACAGCCCAATGTAGGTCCGGCCAACTCGATAGGGCATGAAAATTTCAAGGCCGCCTATGACTCCGCCTGTGGTAGTACCCGCGTCTGTGGTTGCCTCCTTCCAGGCGGTGTAGGGGAATCCGGGAAAAACGGCAAAGATTCGGCTCCTGGTTTCTGTTTCTACAAGATGTCGCCTGACTCCAACAAAAGGCCTCACGCGTAGATGATTGCGTTCATATATATCAGCACGCAGGGCAAGCTCAAGCATGGTATTGCGAATCGGATCATGAAGCTCAGCACTGCGATACGCAGAGGTAAGGCCTCCGCTATTCTCGGTGCCTGCCGTTCGCCCGCTGGTCCTGCTTTCAGACACGCTGGCATCAAGATCCAGAAAAAAGCGCCCGTAGTTATAGCCGATGCCCAAACTCAGCATCGGAGCCAGCTCAGCACTTCGGTCCTTCCTATCGGCAAAACCACCACCGAACTCTGCACCTACAACAATGGTGGCATTTCGCAGACCGAGAATACCTGGCTTTAGATGCTGAAAACCGAGGCCACCACGGAAATTGATATCGTTCTGGCGATAGACGGACTTCTTCTGGCGCTTTTCCTTCTCTTGCTGCGCTTCCTGCTCCTTTCGCTTCTTTTCTTCTTCCAGGCGCTTTCGTTCAGCTTCCTCTTTACGCCGTTGCTCTTCGAGACGCTTTTGCTGCTCCAGCTGCTGCCGCCTCAGTTCTTGCAGGCGTTTTAGCTCTGCCTGCCGCCGAAGCTGCTCCCGCTTCGCTGCAGCATCGCTATATTCAATACGACGAATGCTTCTTTTGGGCACCTTCCGCAGCCCCTGGGGGGTCCGAATAAAGATGTCTGTAGCGGATTGGTTTGCTATCTTACCTTCTATCTTCTTTCCATTCGACAGGTATACGGTGTCGGCAAGTAGTGCTCCGGAATAGAGCAGGATCCCTGCCAGCAAGCTTATTACCTTTCGGCGCTTCATAAGACTTCTCTGAACATAGTGCATGCAGTTATTTAGACGCTAATTTCCATATGTTCTCATAATATTTTTGCATTGAAAGGTTCATTTTTTTAAAACTGCCCGCAAGATCCTCTGAACCGAGAACCATCATTGCCGCAGACCATGCCATGACTGTTTACCGGTAGAAAGCGTCCGCACAGCACGACGCAGTCCGTCAAGCGTCAGGGGAAACATCGGTATGACATCGCCGATGGCTTGCACGGTTTCATGGTGCCAGGTATGTTCTGGATCGGGATTCAACCATGCCAGAAAAGGATAACGCCCGTTTAGATATTTAAGCCTTTCATAACCGCTCATAACATTCTGTTGCTTCTGCCGGAGCGTTTCTTCATCCACCTGGCCGGCCCGGTAATAGTATTCAAAAAATGCATGCCTTTTGTCAAAGAGCTCATATGGATTCATGCAGGCATCGCCAACACAGAGAATTCTCGTTTCTCCATCATATCGACGACAGAACTCTTCTATATTTAACTTCTTTGTAAACCTGGCATCTTCAAATAGATAATCATAAATGACGTTATGAAAATAGTAATGCTTGAAATGGCCAAAATGGTTCAGTTTGGAAGCTGCGGTAAAAAGCCTGCTGACCAGGGTTGTATGGGGTGACATGCTTCCGCCCACATCCATCAGAAGCAGCAGGCGAAGCCGGTTCTTTCGCGATTTCTCGAAGACCGCTTCCGGATCACCCCCGTTATCAGCGGTGCGACGAACACTTGCAGGAATCGAAAAGTGAGGTCTGCCCTCCCGGCGCAGGTCTCTCAGCTTACGCAGAGCCATCTGAAACTGTCGCACGCTTAATCTTTCATCGTCGCGATATTCCCTGTAACGACGCTCGCCCAGAACATCGATAGCGCTGCGGTTCCGGCCTTCTCCTCCGATGCGCACCCCGGCCGGATTCGTGCCCGAATGACCGAAGGGGGATCGTCCTCTGGTTCCGATCCATCGATTACCGCCGTCATGTCTGGACTTTTGTTCTTCAGGTCGTTCACGAAGAGTCTTCCAGAGTTCTTCTGGCTCCAGATGGGGTGCCTCAATGTCCTTCTCTGTAAGATTCGCGGCTTCCTGCAACCACTGTTCCAGCGCCTGTCGAAAGGGATCCTCCTGCTCGCCAATCAGACCTGCAAAAAGACGGGCAAAGACAAGATCAAAGGCATCGTAAAAACGAACGTTCTTTACCAGGGTGGCCCTGGCCATAAAGTAAAACCGTTCGGGGGTGATGGGCAGGTTCTGACCGGCATACCAGCGCAGAGACGATATCAGGTCAAGCAGCTCACCCGTACTGACCGGAATGCAATTCCTGCGGAGTTCATAAAAGAAGTCGAAGAACATCTGTTCATCCCTGCAGACGCCGCAGGTCATCTGCATTCTTGATCAAAGCACCCATATAGGGCAGTCCACCCGTATAACCACCCTGATGCAGCAAAATCTGGATCCAGTCTATCAGCTCTGACGTAGACGGCTTCTTTCGCAGATCCGGTGTTTCACGCAATCGGTAAAATGCGTTTAACGCCCCATCCATAAGTTCTTTTTCGATCCCCGGAAAGTGCGAATGCAGAATGACACGCATGAAGTCGGGCGACGGAAAATCAATGTAGTGAAAGATACAGCGACGTAGAAAGGCATCGGGCAGCTCTTTCTCATTGTTCGAGGTGATAATCGTCAGAGGTCTTCGCTTTGCAACAACACGGCGCCCCGTCTCTACAATGACAAATTCCATCTGATCCAGTTCAAGCAATAGATCATTAGGGAATTCTGGATCGGCCTTATCGATCTCATCGATTAATACGATGGACGGGCCGTCTTCTTCAAAGGCCTGGCCGAGGGCCCCCATTCTGATGTAATTCTCAATGTTGCGTACCCGTTCGGTATTCTCTTCAAAACGAGAATCATTCAGACGCGAAACGGCATCGTAATCATAGAGCCCTTCTCTGGCCTGTGTCGTGGATTTGATGTGCCAGGAATAGACCGGCCAGCCGCGACGAGCCGCAATAGCACGGGCAAGAAGCGTTTTTCCTGTTCCAGGCTCGCCCTGCAAAAGCAACGGCCGCCCCGTAATCTCGGCCACCATGACGGCCTCTTCCAGTTCTGGAGGAACAACGTAGGTTTCTGCAATCTCTGACACACACTGAAGAAACGAAAGTCTCGAAACGGGTCAAGGCGAATTCATGCCGACTTTTCTGGTCCTGAAGGCAGATTGATCGTTATGCGAAACCGACGGTCGTCCCTTTCAATATACAGTGTAGCCCCCAGTGCATCGGCTGCGGCCTTTGCCTGTGCCAGCCCCAGGCCATATCCGGGTACGTCGGAGGCACGAAAGAATGGCTTCATCAGATCTTCCGGAGTAGAACGATCATCTTCCCTGCGCTCATATTCATTCTCGATAGCAATCTGGGTACCATACAGCCAAGCCTGTACTTTTGAGGCTTCCGGAGCAAAACGCGCAGCATTATCAAGCAACACTCCCAGTAATGTACGAAGGGCCTGACGTCGCAGTGCCACCATGGTTCCAGACCCCGGAGCTGCAACCTCCAGCTCCAGCCCTCTTTCACGAAATAGCGGATCCTGACGCTTCAGCATCAAATGCAGCTCCTCTGCCAGATCAAAATTCTCTATGGGATGTTCGCGAAGCATTCCGGCACGTGAAAAATCGAGGATGGCACCAATCAGGCGATCCATATCTTCAATCTCAAGCTGCATGGAGTTGGCCCTGGCCAGTGTCTGCTTTGAATCCGGTTCATCTTCGATCATGCCCGCCAGGATGCGAATGCGCGCCAGAGGCGAGCGCAGCTCGTGCGAAACATGAGCAAGAAGATGGCGGGAGGCCATGACCATAGCCTGCACACGATCGGCCATACGGTTAAAGTCCTTTGCCAGGGCACCGATCTCATCATGAGAATGTACATCTGCTCTTCGAGATAGATCGCCTTCTGCGATGTGATGAACCGATTCACGGAGTTCTTTCAGTGGAGAGGTTAATTTGCGACTGAGTGGGATGGCCATCAGTGCAAGCAGTGCACCGGTAATCAACATTGCCGTCAAAAACCTCTGCAACGGCCCCGCCCCTTCATTACTGCGGTCGATTACAAGCTGTAAATAGGCTCCGCTAAGTGGAGGCTTTCTGATGGGAATCGTCATCATGAGAATGCGTGTACGCCAGTCATGCTTCATACGAAAGCCGCCCATATCCTGTTCGCGCCCCTGACAGGATTCATCCGATCCTGTAGTGGACGAAGCCAGGATCTCACCATCCGGACCGACCAGGCGAAGCCGTGCATCAAGCGCCTTTCCCATGCCTTCAAGAAATGGATTCAGACTTTCCGGACCTCCCTGAACCCATTTATCAACAACAACCTCTGCGAGGATAAAGGCATGTGCACGACCGAGTTTTTCAAAACGATCGGGCACATCGGTTAACTGCATCAGCCGGAATACGACGCTGGCTGAAAGCGTCGTCGTAAGAACAGCAACGACGAGTGCTCCCAGCACCTTCGCATACAGGCCTCCTTTCATTTTCTGGCCTCGACGGTGAACAGATATCCCGCTCCCCATACCGTTCGGATCTCTCCTGTAAAGGCACCGCTTTCTCGCAGCTTTTTGCGAATCGAACTGATATGAACATCAATACTGCGATCAAAGGCAAGATGATCGCGTCCGCGCGACAGATTCATCAACTCATCACGACTGAGCACCCGGCCAGCATTCTCCATCAGGGCACGCAGAATTCCAAACTCCGCTCCCGAAAGCCCAAGGTCCTGATCACCGGCAAGAACCCGATAGCTTTCGGGCATCAGGCGGAGGCCAGCCATCTCGATCGTCTTTGACTTCGTCGACATTTGACCGTTCGCTCTTCGCAATATGGCGCGAATTCGAGCCAGAAGCTCTCGCGGATGAAAGGGCTTGGCCAGATAATCATCTGCTCCAAGTTCAAGACCAACGATGCGATCCTCTTCTTCGCCCCGTGCGGTCAGAACAAGTACAGGCACGCTGTTTGAAACACGGATCTCTCGAAGAATATCCAGGCCGCTTTCTCCTGGAAGCATGACATCGAGTACAAGTAAATCGGGCGCAAAGGATTCCAGCAATCGACGGCCTTCTTTTCCGTCCAGGGCAACACGAATCTCAAAGTCGTATCCGCTCAGGTATTCACTGACAAGCTCTCCCAGTTTCCGGTCGTCATCGATTACGAGGATTTTCTTCGACATGATTTAGAAAAGAACGCTGACGCTTTTTCTCACGTATACCGTTTTTTCATCCTGCCTGCATTCAGGCGGCTGCGATTAACGTCTTTTTACCAATTGGTGAATTTCTCACACACAGAGAACACAGTTCATGAACCCTTTTGGATTACCGTGGGTATACCTGATACGAAACAGCCATAATCTGTTGCAGAGGAGGATCCGATGTCCAGAAGCCAGAAGAAAAAAGCCCTGTGGGTAAGCGGAGCGATTTTGATCCTGTTAAGTATGATCGCCTGTGGACGTCCGTTTGCCGGTAAAGACCACTCAGGTCACCTTCTAAAGAAACTCGATAAAACCGTTGCCTCACTGGAGCTGAATGCCGAACAGCAGGCCTACTACGATCGCATGCGTGCCGATATCAATGCCGACCTGGAAAAACGAAAGAACGCTCGCAAAGAAACGGCCCGGAAAATCAAGGCAGAACTGAACGCTGCCAACCCTGATATGAATAAGGTTGCGGCCGTCGCCAGAGAGCAGCTGCAGAAGCATCCACAGTTTCTCGATAATCTGATTGATCATCTTACTGGTTTCTACTCGCAGCTTAACGCCGAACAGCAAGAAAAGGTGCGAGCTCTTTTGAATAAGCGACTCTCCCGCTTTGACTCATGAAGATGCCTCCCACCAGGGCATGTCTTCGATCCTGTGACCCGGGCGTCTGGTTAGCCAGACGCCCTTTTTTTTACAATACGCACCATACAGAATAATCACGAAAGGGCGAAGGTCATCAGCCATACATCATATGGACATCCCCTGAAAGACTTCGGGCCCGGTCTCTTCAAAGGTGCGATGATTCTTCATGCGCGCGAAGAGAACATCACCCGGCGCGATACGAAGTTCTCGGAAGGCTTCTATCGTCATCTCTGCCTCAAAACGCTCCTGCGAATCCCGCTTGTGCATTTCAAGAGCAATCTGCGATCCCATAAAGTGTATGTGCTCCACACGGGCCTCGGCAAAGGAATCAGCCCGGCGCTCCCTGGTTAATTCGATCTCATGCGGTCGCACAAAAAGCGTGATCGTATCTGCCTGTCCCACCTCTCTCTTTACAGAGAAACGGTTTACATTACCAAGAAAATCCAGAACAAATGCCGATTTCGGACTTTCGTAGACCTCTGCCGGGGAGCCTTCCTGCTCTATGCGTCCTCCGTTCATCACGACAATACGATCCGACACCTCAAGGGCTTCCTGCTGGTCATGAGTTACAAGCAGAGATGTTACGTGGAGCTCATCATGCAATCGACGCAGCCAGCGTCGCAGCTCGCGACGCACTCTTGAGTCAAGGGCACCGAACGGTTCATCAAGCAACAGATACTTTGGCTCAACGGCAAGGGCTCTTGCAAGAGCGACCCTCTGTCGCTGCCCACCTGAAAGCTGTGTGGGCATATGATGGGCATAGCCTTCCAGCTGTACAAGACGCAGTAGTTCGGTTACCTTTTGATGAATCACCTCTTCTGAAGGCCGAAGTTTTTTCTTTTTTACGCGCAGGCCAAAGGCTACGTTATCAAAGACGTTCATGTGGCGAAAAAGGGCATAGTGCTGAAAGACAAATCCCACTCCGCGTTCATGCAACGCCCGGCGATCCGTGTTTTCACCACCGAACAGAATTTCACCTGCATCGGGCTGTTCCAGGCCGGCAATGATGCGAAGCAGCGTTGTCTTCCCGGAACCTGATGGGCCGAGCAGGGCAACCAATTCTCCTTCTGGCACCGACAGGTTGATATCGTGCAGGGCGACGAAACCTCCCCACCGCTTCGTCACGTTTCGAATCTCAATACTCATGCAGAATCCCCGTTCTCATAGTCTATCAGCCCCTGCTTCCCTGCTTTTTCATCCTGCTTTCGATAATAGACCGCAGAACGAGCGTAATGAGTGAGAAGAACATCAACGCCGAAGCTACAGCAAAGGCCCCTGTTGTTTCATACTCGTTATACAGGATCTCAACGTGAAGAGGAAGGGTATTGGTCAGGCCGCGAATATGGCCGGAAACAACCGATACAGCGCCGAACTCACCAAGCGAACGAGCCGTACTCAGAACAATCCCGTAAAAGAGTCCCCACCGTATAGAGGGGATCGTAATGCGAAAGAAGGTTGTCCACGGCCCTGCTCCAAGCAACCGGGCAGCTTCCTCTTCTTCTCTGCCCTGATCCTCCAGTACGGGAATGAGCTCGCGGGCAACAAACGGAAACGTTATAAATACCGTGGCCAGGATAATGCCCGGCGGAGCAAAAAGGATCTGTATACCATGCAGGCGAAGATAATCGCCAAACCATCCCCCGGACCCAAACAGAAGCACGAAAAGCAAACCGGCCACCACCGGAGAAACAGAAAAAGGCAGATCGATCAATGTGATAAGAAGGGCCCGCCCCGGAAAACGAAAACGGGCAATGGCCCAGGAGGCTGCCACACCAAAGACAACATTCAAAGGCACAGATACGAGAATGACGAGCCCTGAAAGATACAGGGCATGCAGGGTCATCGGATCCACAAGCATCTGAAAATAATAGGGCAGGCCTTTTTCGAAGGCACTGATCAACACGAGCACGACGGGCAGCACCAGAAAGACGCCAAGAAAGACTGCAACGCATCCTGTTAAGAGGGCCCGCAACCAGAAGGGATCGCGTAAGGTCATGACATACCTCCACCCTGTTTCACGTTTATGCGTCGGGCCGTCCACAGCTGCAGCAGGTTGATCAGTCCCATCAGACAGAACGAAAGAAGAAGCATAACGATACCGATCAAGGCAGCTGCATCGTAGTCGAACTGCTCGAGCTTCTTCACGATCAGCAAAGGCACGATCTCGGTCTTGAACGGAAGGTTACCCGAAATAAAGACGACGGATCCGTACTCTCCCAGAGAACGGGCAAAAGCCAGGACGAAGCCTGTCAGCGCTGCCGGCACAATGGCCGGCAAAATTATACGGGCCAGCACATACAGTCGACCGGCACCGAGAAGGGCTGCAGCCTCCTCTTCTTCACGCGGAAGCTCCTCGAGAACAGGCTGTATCGAGCGCACAACAAAGGGCATCCCCGTAAAGATCAGGGCTACAACGATGCCCGTCTGCGTATAGGCAACAGGAATGCCCCAGGGCTGAAGTAAACTGCCGATCCAGCCATCTTTTGCATAGAGGGCGGTCAGGCTGATGCCGGCAACTGCCGTCGGAAGAGCAAAGGGAATGTCAACGGCTGCATCCATAAGGCGGCGGCCTGGAAAATCATAGCGGCAGAGCACATAGGCCGTCATGGTGCCAAAAATCAGGTTCACACAGGCAGCAATGCCTGCCGACAGGAAGCTAACCCGGAACGAAGCAAGAACAGCCCGATCCAACAGTATGGCTAACGCTCTATCAGTAGGGATACCCGTCCCTTTCACAAACAAAGCAAGAAGAGGAATCAAGACAATGACACTGAGATAAAAGACCGTATAACCCAGACTGAGCCGGAACCCGGGAACAATCGATCGTGTACGCCTGCTCATGCTTCAGGTCCTGCATAGATCTGATCAAAGATACCGCCGTCAGCGAAATGTCGTTTCTGCACCTGCTGCCAACCTCCAAACCTCTCCCGTACCGTAAAAAGCCGCAGCCCCGAAAATTGGCTGCCGTACCTTTCTGCCACCTCCTGGTTTGTCGGACGAAAATAATGCCTGGCTGCCAGCTCCTGGGCTTCGATAGCATAGAGGTATCGCAGATACTCCTCTGCCATCTCTGTTGTTCCAGAAAGCCGGGTATTCTTTGAAACAACGGCAACGGGAGGTTCCGTCAGAATGCTCACAGAAGGGGCCACAACCTCGAAGCCATCCCCTGCCTCTTTCATGGCCAGAAAGGCCTCGTTCTCCCAGATCAGCAAAACGTCACCTACGCCGCGCTGCACAAACGTGTTGGTAGCTGCGCGAGAACCGGCATCCAGAACGGGAACGTTTACATAGAGTCGTTTAACAAATTTCAGGGCTTCGTCTTCGCTTCCGTCTGCCTGTTCCAGTGCATAACCAAGGGCAGCCAGATAGATCCATCGCGCACCACCCGACGTCTTCGGATCGGGGGCAATGACCTGCACATCCGATCGAATCAGATCCGGCCAGTCGGTAATGCCCAGTGGGTTTCCCTTGCGAACAAGAAAGACGATCGTCGAGGTATAAGGGGCGCTGTTCCCGGGCAGGCGACTCTGCCAGTCCCGTTCAACAAGTCCTCTTTCCGCCAGGGCATCGATATCAGAGGCCAGGGCCAGGGTAACGACATCGGCTCCAAGTCCGTCCATGACCGAGCGTGCCTGCTTGCCCGATCCACCGTGGCTCTGGTAGATCTTCGGGGCGATGCCTGTTCTGGCCTTCCAGTGTGCTGCAAACATTCTGTTGTATTCCTGATAGAATTCTCTGGTCGGATCATACGAAACGTTCAGCAACCCATCAGAATGCGAAGCAGTACAGGCATGGGCCGTGAAAAGCAGGAACAGAATGCATGCCTTACCAGAAAACCGGATCAATGGTGCCTCCCTGAATAGAAAGATACGCCAGACAGCTTAGCTTTCCTATCTGATTAGTATGATATGGCAGGTAATCAGGCCTTCTGGCTGCAGACAAGCCTTTTTTCACGGCCTCGAGGGCAGTTTAAGAGCCAGAATCGAACCCGGATGGCTACAGAGGCAGCTTCGGGCCCTCGTTTTTCAGCCATTCCTCTGCAGGTCGGAACTCCGACATCCATTCGGCCACCTGTGCCCAGAAGGCAGGGGAGTGGTTGGGATGCTTCAGATGCGCCACCTCGTGCACGGCCAGATACTCCTGCACAAATTCGGGGGCCATGGCCAGCCGGTAGCTGAAGTTCAGGTTGCCCCGGGAAGAGCATGAGCCCCAGCGTCGGGTTGCCCGAGTCACCCCGATCCGGTTCACGTGAAGCCCCGTCTTCTGGCATAGCTGTCGAACCCGCCTCTGCATCCTTTCAAGCGTTGCCTTCTTATAGAAGAGAATGAGTGCGGCTTCAATCTTCTGTGCATGCCCCTCGAGGCGCTTCGACACCAGAAGGCTGTCTTTCTGAAGAAGAACGGCTGACCGTCCCGTAGCACCGAAACACAGTCGAAGCAACCGCCCGTCAACGGGAAGCCTTTCCCCTTCCGTGAAGGTCATCGCAGGAGGCCGCCGAAGGGCCTGCTCGGCCTTCTTTCGCCTGATCCAGTCATCATGCTTAACAATCACTTCCTGAATCTGTTCTCGCGTAGCTTGCAACGGAGCCCGCACATGAAGCTCACCATCCTGCGTTACGACAAGGGCAAGCGTGCGACGACGACTGCGAATAATACGGTAAGCATGAGCTTCATCAGGCACAGAGGTTGACTGATGCCTGCACAGATGCTGTCAATCAGAAACGGCACAGAACACATTTACATTCTTTAAACTATTTTCGCGAAAGTTCTATTTTCTGTTGAAAACAAAACAACGGTGTGCTAACCTGGTATAACGGTTATGGTGCACAGGCTGCTTCATCATCTCCTGCATCGTTATCGTATCGTGGCAATTTTTCTTCTTTCTGTCACGATTGCAGAGCCTGTTTTTCCGTTAACCGCCACAACTGAGAATAGTTCTAACTCCGCAATCTGTTCCAGCCGGTCGCTATGGTCTGAACCGTTATCGGTCGTCAAAAGCGAACATTCGCAGCAGACCATCATTCATAGCACGATCGCTGCTGAACTATCTCCTGAAACATTCTTTGCTCCCGTTCAGTTAACAACGGCGACAGGTGTTGCAAGGGAACAGGAACCCAGAACGGCACCACGTCCGCCCTTCCCTGCAAGGGGACCTCCCTCTATCTGATCAGACCTGACCAGCAACCACATTTCCGCGCTCTGTAATACAGAGTTGCTGTACCTGTTCTCAGATAACACAGGAGGTTTACCCTATGTTTGATTATCCTGTATTTGAAGTCCCGATTATTGGACAGAGACTTCTTATGGCAATTGATGCCGTAACACACGTATTCGTTTCGCATGGTGGAGCCGTCGGAGGTTCTGTTGTGCTCGCCCTCGCTGCCTGGTGGGCCAACAAGAAAAACGACATGGCTCTGTATGAGCTCGTAAGGAAGATCCTCATGGTTTTCTTTATCGTTACGACAAGTGTCGGAGCTCTCACGGGCATTGGAATCTGGATCCATGCCAATATCATTACCCCAAACGGTATCGGAAGCTTGATTCGCGTCTTCTTCTGGAAATGGTTCATCGAATGGATCGTTTTCAACATTGAAGTCATCCTGCTGATGATATGGTTCATGACCTGGGAAAAGAATGCCAGCACTGCAGCCGGCCGAAGAAAATCGATCATGATCGGGGCTGGCTACGCAGTCTCTTCCTGGGTAACGATGCTTATCATCACAGCCATCCTTGGCTTCATGCTGACGCCTAACTTTGAGGGGCAACCATGGATCGACCCAGAGGTCTTTCCCGGAAAGGTAGATTATAACAACGCCCTGTTCAACCCAACGTGGTTTCCAGGCCTGGCGATGAGGACGTTCTCTGCCATTGCCTTCGGTGCAGCGCTGTCCATTTTCTGGACGTATCTTCTGACGGCCTTTTTCGGTCCCAATGACGACCAGGCGAAAGAGCTACGGGGCAAGGCGATTCGTTTCTTTGCCACGATCATGCTCGTAACGGTTCCCATCGGTGCCGTTTTCGGCTACATTTATCTGAAGGCCATTCCTGAAAGTGCCATGAGCATGATTCCTACGGCCATGATGACACGTGCCTTTGCCGACCGGTTCGACCTGATCTATCTGATCGTCCTCGGTATCGGTGCCACGGTCGTCGTAACAACCCTTCTGGCCTTCTTTTTGCCGAAGCGAATGCCCTATGTGGCTGCCCTGGCCATGGTTCTGGCCTTTGCCACCTTCTGGGGGTATGAAGAGAGGGTTCGCGAGTTCGTTCGCAAGCCGTTTATTATCAACAACTATATGTTTGCAAACGGTATCAGGCTGACCGACATCCCCTATCTGAACCGGGTTGGTGTACTCAAACATGCGGTGTTTATTCCTGAAGAGGAACGAATTTTGAAACCTGATCGGTCAAACATTGTGGACGTCGGTCGCAGTGTGTACCGCATTCAGTGCAAAACATGTCACACCACGCATGGTCTTAATTCGCTCTCTGCTTTAACCGAAGGCTGGAGTCGCGAGGCTATCCATCACAGGATTTCCACGTTGCGTTCGGGCTCCACCCTCTTCATGCCGGATTTTGTCGGTACAGAAGAAGAGAAAGAGGCCCTTGTAGAGTTCATCCTTTCACTCAATGCATCGGACCGGTATGCTCTTACCTCAGGAGGTGAGCAATGAACTGGAAACTACCTCTTGACATCCCTCTGGTCACTCCAACCCTGGGATTGCCATTATGGGTGTACGATGCCCTTCTGGTCCTCGTTTTCGTCGTACACATCACCTTTATCTATACCCTGCTGGGGGCTGCCCTGGCATCGGTTCTTTACAATATAATCGGTATCTGGAAGAAGTCCAAGGTCCATGACGATCTGGCATACCGAATGACCAACTTCACAACGGTGTCAGAGAATATGGGAGCCCTGTGGGGTGTGGCGCCTTTGCTCATTATTGGCGTGCTGTACACAGGATTCTTTTACACGGCGATCATCAAGATCTCACCGCATATTCTCCACATCATCTACGGGAATATCCTGGCCTTCCTTCTCTCGTATGCCTATAAGTTCTCATGGCAGAAAATGAAGGACCATAAAGGATTCCATATCATGATAGGATTGGCCATGCTGATCCTGTTCTTCTCGCTGCCGTTCGTCTTCATGTCCATGACGAACCTCTATATGCAGCCGGAATTCTTCGGGGAGGTAGAGAATATCTGGGATGTGATGCTCACACCGTTAACAGGGCTGCGGCTTCTGAATTTCTTTCTGACCACCTTCACGTTTTTCGGAGCCGTAATGATCTTCTTTGCCACTCGCTGGAACAATGAAGAAGAGAGAGAAGTCCGTAAACTTGCCATTGACCAGGGAAAGAAATGGATTCTCTTCAGTGCTCCGTTGAATGTGGCCATTCTGCCTCTTGTTCTGTTCGCCTTTTCGCCCCGTATCGGGGAAGGCTTCATGAAGACCTACTTCATCGTTCTGCCCTTTATTGCCGCGCTGATCCTTTTCTGGGTCGTTGTCTATTTGATCAGGCAGTTCACGCAAAGCGAGTTCAGCCGTAGAGAAGGAACGTTGCTTTTCTCGGCCATGCTTCTGACCGTGATCATTATGGCGACGGGAAGGCAGGGACTTCGCGTTGTGTCGTTTGAAGAGCCAATTCAGGTACAGGCAGAAGCCACCAGAGAGTATATGAACCACATGCTTGTGGCCTATCACGAAGAAAAGGCAAGGGAAAAGATGAAACCGGACCCCGCCATTGACGAGCGTCAACAGTTAGCCGAATCCAAGGGTTGTCTTGCCTGCCATAGCGTTGAAATCCGGCTTATAGGCCCCGCTTACAAGCAAGTGGCAAGCCGGTACCGCTCGCCTGAAGAGATCATTGCTTCGATCAAGAATGGATCACAGGGCAGATGGCCCGAGCTGAATGGTGTGGCCATGCCCCCCAATCAGGTAACGGATAACGAGGCCAGAATACTGGCCGAATGGATCATGGAACAGAGATAGCAGTCAGCTTATCAGCCGGCCTTGATGGCCGGCCTTTTCTGTATGGCCATGCAGACGTTCGCCGGAACCATCGGTTCAACGATGATTCCTGTAATACTCGTGCAGCTTCCTGAAGATATCACGGCTCTGCACGGCCTTTCCATGCCCGCTGATGACCGTATCAAAAGGTAGCTTCTCCACTGCATTCAGGGCACGCAGCGCCTTCACGCGATCCACATGGGCCGTAAAGAGAGGCGGATACGCCACAAGGCTGCCTCCGTACAGAATGCGTTCCTCTGTAAAAAGCACGACCAGGTTATCGTCAGACCAGCCTTCTCCAGGATAGATCACCTTGATTTTTCCACTTTCCAGCTCGAATTTCTTTTCGATGACACCGCGCAGCCTGGGGATGGGGGTTTCATCCCAGTGCAAGAAGGACTGTGAAAGCCAGCGATTGGCCCTGAGCCAGTCCTCTTCAAAGCGCAGTGCACCATTTTTCTGGATCAACACCGGAATGCCCTCGCGAACAAAGGCCTGGGCCCCTCCGGCATGGTGCTGGTGTCGCGAGGTCAGAATCAGCCCGCGAAACTCCGCCTGTGTAAGCGTCATGGCCTTCCAGAGCAATTTCTCTGCCGTCCGTGGCTGATACGTTGCATCGAAGAAATAAACTCCGTCTTCGCCAATCCAGAAGACGCTATTCGTCTTCCAGAAATTGCCATCCTCTACAGTATAGATGCCGCCCTTCACATGACGGATGCGCAATGGCAGATCGGCGCGGTCGGCCGGAAGAAGAGGATCACGACGGCTCACAGGATGGCAACCAATGACAACCATTATGCAGAAGATGACACAGCATGCGCGTCCCATGATGCAGAGAACGCCTGACAGCATGGATCTACAAGGCCTTTTCAGAGCAGAAAAATGCACGACAACGGTAAAGCCCGACCGACCACTGACCGATAGAGGACGTATGAGGGTAGAAGCGACACAGAATGCCTCCCGCATTGATGGGGTGTACGTCTATCCCGTGCGTCGGTATCATACGGATCCCGTACCGGCCGTAGAGGCCGTTCGTGAACGCCAGCCCTCTTTTGCAAGCAGCGCACAGATTCGTGAGCAAAACTACCTCGAGCTCTATTCGCCGTCCGGGCTGCGCCGCCTGGGCACCATGCCAGCGCCTGCCTTCATTGATCACCGGGCCTGATCGTGTTTTTTCGCATTGTTCCCCTCGCTTTTGTTGTCTCGCAGCTTGCCTCCTGCTCGTTCGTCGAAAGGATGCTATTCGGCAAGGCTGAGCTCGACCCCTGCGATCCCTCCTATAACTACTACGACGAAGATGGACAGCATTACATCCGCGACGAGCTTGTGCGGGATGACGGCACCATCGACTACCAGCGCATTTTAGAAGGACTGGACCCTTCGCAGTCCCTTTGCGACCCTCTGAACGAGGGCAGGTAACTATAGTATAGTATGGAAAGAAGTTGACAGCGACAAGCCACAGGGGTTGATCCACCTTCTGGCATCCGGCCTGCGAGGTTTCCATGTCATCCCGACGCAAACTACAGTTTCATTCACTTGACGAAGTGCTTGTTGAGCTTTCTTCCCTTGACGGCAGGCCCGTTCGAACCTCGGGCCGGTGGTCCTTTTACCAGATTCTCACGCATCTGGCAGAGGCCCTGGAATACAGTATATCAGAATATCCACGGGCCATGCCTTTTCTCATTCGCCGTACCATCGGGCCGATGGCTCTGCGTCATCTCCTGAAGACAAAAGAGATGAAGGCCGGTGCCCCCAACCCCAATGCACCGAGAAAGCGCGAAGAAGGCGATGAACAGGCGGCCATGCTTCGATTGCGAACGGCCATTGCTTCCTTTCGGGCCCATGAAGGCCCCATGGCAGAGCATCCCTTTTTCGGGCCTATTAACAAAGAGGATTACGAGGCCGTGCATGCACACCATGCAGCCCTGCATCTCAGTTTTGTTCACCCCGACAGCCTGCAGGCGGAATCACCGGAGCAGCCAGAACCAACCGAATCCGCTCCGGAAACCGAAAAGCCGCCCGAGCAAGCAGAGCTGGCCGCTACAGCAGAGCAACCGACGGTGAAGCAGGAGGCGGCCGAACCAGAGGCAAAGAAAGCGAGCAAAAAAGCCGCCAGGAAGAAGACATCGGCCAGAAGCTCCTCCAGAAAATCCTCGGAGAAGTCCTCGGCAACTGCAACGAAAAAGGCTTCGAAGAAGTCTGCAAAGAAGGCCGCAAAGAAGGCTTCCAGAAAGAAAAGCAGCAAAACGAAGCCTGCACAGCCAGCAGAGTGAAAATGGTTTTCAGGGGGCCCGGAAGTAGCAAACTGGGCCAATGACAGCGGAACTGCCTTCACGATACAGCCATAAAGAAACCGAAGCACGATGGCAGGAGCTCTGGGAACAGTGCGGAGCCTTTTCACCGGAATTTGCCGAAAAGGCCGGCCTTCCACAAGAAGGCGATCCCTACTGCATCGTCATCCCACCGCCAAACGTTACCGGACAGCTGCACGTTGGCCATGCGCTGAACAATACCATACAGGACGTCCTGATCCGTACCGCCCGCAAGATGGGACGCCCCTCGCTATGGGTTCCGGGCGTGGACCATGCTGGCATTGCCACACAGGCCCGCGTGGAAAAAGAACTAAAAGAAAAAGAAGGCCTTTCCCGTCATGAGCTCGGACGCGAAGAATTCCTGAAACGCGTCTGGGACTGGAAGCATCACTACGGTGGACTGATTACAAAACAGATTCGCCGCATGGGCTTCTCTGTGGACTGGACCCGCGAACGTTTTACCATGGATGAAGGTCTGTCCCGCGCCGTTCGCAAGGTGTTCGTCGACCTGTATAAAGAAGGACTGATCTATCGCGACACACGCATGGTGAACTGGGATCCGGAAGCCCGCACCGTTCTTTCAGATCTCGAGGTAGAATACGAAGAAGGGTTTAAAGGCGAGCTGTGGTCCTTTGCTTATCCGTTAACCGACGGCAGTGGTGAAATCGTTGTGGCCACAACCCGTCCAGAAACCCTGCTTGGCGATACGGCCATTGCCGTGCACCCCGACGATGACCGCTACAAACACCTGATCGGCAAGACGTGCAAGCTACCGTTCGTGGATCGTGAGGTGCCCATCATTGCCGACAGCATCCTCGTTGACCCCGAGTTCGGAACCGGTGCCGTCAAGGTAACGCCTGCACATGATCCGAACGACTTCGATGTGGGTAAGCGTCATAACCTGGAATTCATTACCATCTTTGATCTGTCAGCCCGCGTCAACGAAAACGGCGGTGAATTCGCCGGCATGGACCGCTATGAGGCTCGTAAGGCCATCAAGGCCAAAATCGCCGAGCTCGGCCTCGAGCGTGGCTCAAAAGAGAACGTCATGAGCCTCGGCCGTTCGCAGCGCTCAGGAGCCGTTGTTGAGCCCATGATCTCAACCCAGTGGTTCGTTAAAGTTGGTCCGTTAGCCGAGCGTGCAATCGAGGCCGTTGAAACGGGTAAGATCCGCTTTGTTCCCGATCAGTGGAAGAACCTCTTCTTCGCATGGATGCGCGACGTTCGTGACTGGTGCATCTCACGGCAGCTCTGGTGGGGACATCAGATTCCTGCATGGCATTGTGCCGACTGCGGCCATACAACCGTGGCCATGGAAGATGTAACGGCCTGCGAGCACTGCCAGTCCGACAACATAACCCAGGACGAAGACGTCCTCGACACATGGTTTTCGTCGGGCCTGTGGCCATTCTCTACCCTTGGATGGCCGGAATCCACCGATGACCTGCGCAGGTATTATCCCAACACCGTTCTCGTTACCGCCTACGACATCATCTTCTTCTGGGTGGCCCGCATGATCATGCTCGGGTTGCATTTCATGAAGGATGTTCCTTTCCACGATGTCTATATACACGGCCTCATGCGAGATGAGAAGGGACGCAAGATTTCGAAGTCCCTCGGCAACAACATCGATCCGATCGACGTCGTAAACGAATTCGGAGCCGATGCCTATCGCTTCTTCCTCATTGCAACACTGACAGAAGGAAAGGATTCCACCTATTCAGAAGGGCGCCTGAAAGGTTATCAGAACTTTGCCAACAAGGTATGGAACTCCTCGCGATTCGTTTTCATGAACCTTCCCGAGGATTTCAAACCGGTGGCCGACCCGGAGGCCCTGTCAGGCCTTGCCCTCGAAACCGAAGACCTGTGGATCCTCAAACAGCTCAATCATCTTCTGGAAACGCTGAACCGCACGATCGGCAATTACAAGTTTCACATTGCTACAGAAGAGCTGTATGGCTTTATCTGGAATCAGTTCTGTGACTGGTATGTAGAGTTAGTCAAACCACGTCTTTACGAAAACGAGATGACGCCTTCCAAAGAGGCTGCCCTGCAGACGGCCTTCTATGTGCTGCGCAGCATCCTGAATGTACTGCATCCCTTCATGCCACATATCACCGAAGAGATCTTTGCCATTCAAAAGCAGTATCTCGGTAAAGAGGGCGAAACACCGCGCTTTCTCATGTGGGAGCCCTGGCCGGCGCTCACTCCGCTTTCGCAGGACCAGGAAAAGGAAGCGATCGTACTGGAACGACTGCAGGAGGTTATCACCAAGGCCAGGCTGATCCGTGCCGAGGCCGGCCTTGCACCGGATCGCAAGATCCGCATTATCGTGCAAACCGAAAACTCTGAACTTGGTCGTGTCATCCAGGCCAAAGAGAAGGCAGTGTTACGGCTGTCGCAGGCTGAGGCCATTGAGGTTGCCAGGGCGCATAACCCGGGAAAATTCGAATCCATGGAAGCCTTCAGCGAAGGCGAGGTCTTTGTGCCCCTGGAAGGACTGCTCGACGTTGAGAAAGAAAAGGACCGCTTGAACAAAGAGATCAAGAAGACGACGCAGCTGGCCGAAGGGGCCCGCAAGAAGCTCGGCAATGCACGTTTCGTGGAAAGCGCCCCGGCCGACGTAATCGAAAAAGAAAAGCGAAAGCTTGAAGAGGCCGAGGAAAAGCTGCGTTCCCTGGAAAAAGGAATGGAACGCCTGGCCAAAATGGGATGACCCGTGCCTCAGCGGGTCATAGGGCCCGCCAGGCCTTAACCAAAACTCTCGAAGCAGTCATAGTTCCTTTGCCTGAGGATCTTGCCATCCTGGAATTCATATACCTGTGCGAAGTGTGCCTTCATCGTATCACCGGGTTGTAGTTTTCCCAGTGGTATGGCAAGAACCCCCTCCCACAGGGCTTCCAGTACTACGATCTCCTCTGTGCTGTGCAGGGCATTGATCGTATACTTCTGTGAAGACAGGACCTGCTTTCCCTTTTCTGCCCCCTCCTGTAGCTGTTGCAGGTTTCTTACCGCAATTCGTGGATTGATTGCATTCGGGAACTCGATCTGTTCTGCATTACTGTGATAAAACTCTTCAAATTCCACGCTGCTTGCATGGTCTTCTATGGCTCGAAGGAACCTTCTGACGGTTTCCTCGTTCTGAATATTCTTACTCATTTTTCTATTGACTTTACAAAAGCCAGCCTTGCAAGCAGTTTCGCGCCCTTGCTGTTAACCGGTGAAGGCAGGATACTCGTCGCGCAGCGGATACTTCGAAGCCAGATCGGAGCCCGTAAAGTGCCCTACCCATCCCTCTGGATCCGTAAAGACACGCACGCATTGAAAGAAGGGCTGTGATCCCATGTCATACCAGTGTTTGGTGCCGGCAGGGACGTTGACCAGGTCGCCTTTGGTGCAGAGCAGGCCCAGGATCTCTTCGCCTGTATTGATATAGAATAACCCGGATCCATCGACAAAGAAACGAGCTTCGTCGTCGGTATGCGTATGCTCATCAAGAAACTTCTTTCGCATCTCAGCGTGATTCGGAAGGTCAGGATGAATGGCCACAACGTCTTCGGTGCGAAAGCCTCGCTCGTTTTTCAACTTCTCAATCGAAGGACGGTAGGCAGCAATGACCTCTTCTGGTGTGGCTGTCTTTGCCAGCTGAACATCTGCCTGCCAGCGTTCAAAGAGCACTCCCTTTTTCGAAAGATACGACCGGATCTCTTCAAAGTCGCTTATCTCGGTAAAGGTATCGCTTGAATTCATCGGATAGATACGCAGCAGGCTCATGGTGCATACATCGGGCGGGTGGCCGACACATGCAAGTGATTTTCATACAGGAGGTTACCCGATGCTCATGCTGTCACAGAGTTCGGAGCCTCGATGCCTGTTGAGAAACCTCTGAAATCGCTTGCACGACAACGCGCTCATGCATGTCTATGCCATGCGCGAGCTTTATCCTGAAATCCAGCCTTTTCATACCGGTCGCCTGAAGGTATCGGACCTTCATGAAATCTACTACGAAGAATGTGGAAATCCCGATGGAGCTCCCATTTTGTTTTTACACGGTGGGCCCGGCGGTGGCATCACCGAAAAGCATCGTCGTTATTTTGATCCTGAACATTATCGCATCGTCCTTTTTGACCAGCGTGGTTCGGGCAAAAGCACGCCGTTTGCAGAGCTGCGTGAAAACACAACCTGGGATCTTGTTCAAGACATCGAACGGCTCCGGCTCGAGCGGGAGATCGATCGCTGGATTGTATTTGGCGGATCCTGGGGCTCCACGCTTGGCCTGGCCTATGCGGTCACACATCCGGAATGCGTTGCAGGCCTGATCCTCCGTGGGATCTTTCTCTGCCGTGAAGAGGAGATCCGCTGGTTTTACCAGCACGGTGCCCATTTCCTTTTTCCCGACGCCTACGCACGATACGTTTCCGTCATCCCCGAAAACGAACGCCATGATCTTCTGCATGCCTTTCATAAACGCCTGAATGATCCGGACGAGAACGTCCGCCTCGAAGCGGCAAAGGCCTGGAGCCTGTGGGAAGGATCGGCCCTGAAGCTTGTTCCCGATACGGAAACCCTCGATGAATTCGATCATATTGCCGTCAGCCTGGCACGCATCGAAAACCACTATTTCGTAAACCGTGCCTTCTTTGAAAGCGATGGCTGGCTGCTCGACCAGGTGAAAAAGATACGACACATCCCGGGGGTGATCATACACGGCCGCTACGACATCGTCTGTCCGGTGAAGAATGCCTTCGATCTGCATGCTGCCTGGCCCGAGGCAGAGCTGAAAATCATTCCCGATGCCGGCCATGCCGGTAGCGAACCGGGCATTCTATCGGCCCTTCTCGACGCAACCGATGCCTTTCGCAGTCAAAGCTGATCCACTGCCGGTAACCGTACGACAATCGGTGCGAAAGAGGGACAATGGATCAATACTACCGTCCCTCGGATCTAAAACAATTTAAAGAGATCTCTCGCTGGAATGAGAAGCTGGGCAAGAAGTTCTTCGAATACTACGGCCAGGTATTCGAAGACGGAGCCCTGAGCAAACGTGAGAAGGCCTTGATCGCCCTCGCCGTTGCACATGCCATACAGTGTCCGTATTGCATCGATGCCTACACAACGGAATCCCTTGAGCAGGGAGCGACAGAAGAGCAGATGATGGAATCCCCGCATGTAACGGCTGCCATCCGTGGTGGTGCAAGCCTTGTCCATGGCGTGCAGATGATGAACCGTGCCGGTGACCTGAACCTATGACGACAGCACAGCAACCTGCCAGACAGCTGGAATTACTGCATGAGGTTTTCCAGAGTCAGGGCTGGGCCTCGTTTCAGGAAACCCTGGAAAGGCAGCGCCTTGCTCCTCTGCATGCACACGGCATCGATACGCTGCAGGTCAATGTGGGCAAACTGTGCAACCAGACATGCATACACTGCCATGTGGATGCGGGCCCACACCGTAGTGAGATGATGGATCGCGAAACCTTTGATGCCTGCATCGAGGCGGTAAAGAAGCATGACATCCCTGTCGTAGACATCACCGGTGGAGCACCGGAACTCAACCCACATTTCCGCTACTTTGTGGAATCCCTGACAGCCCTGGGTACGCACATCATGGTCCGATCCAACCTGACGGTGCTGACCGTGCCGAAGTATACCGACATGCCTGCCTTCTTTGCAAAGCATGGTGTGGAAGTGGTTTCTTCGCTTCCCTTTTATAACCGCAGCCGGACCGATGCACAACGAGGCTATGGTGTCTTCGACCGGTCGATCGAAGCCCTGAAACGACTCAATGAGCTTGGCTACGGCAAGACGGGCAGCGGCCTGATCCTGAATCTTGTCTATAACCCTTCCGGAACGATGCTTCCTGGATCACAGAGCAGCCTCGAGAAGGAGTTCAAGAAGCGACTGTTCGATGACTTCGGCATCCACTTCAACAACCTCTACACCATCACCAATATGCCCGTCTCTCGCTTTCTTGAAGCATTACAGAGCAGCGGTAAAACAGAGGCCTATATGCAACGCCTTATCGAAGCGTTTAATCCGGTGGCTGTACGGGGCGTTATGTGCACGAACCTTATCTCGGTGTCGCACGATGGACGTCTGTTTGACTGTGACTTCAACCAGATGCTGGAACTGCCCGTAGCAGACGGCTTTGCCGGACATATCAAGGATTTTGATGCTGCCCTGCAAAACCGGCCGATCACGGTCGACAATCACTGCTGGGGCTGCACGGCCGGTGCGGGCTCAAGTTGTGGCGGATCGACGGTTACGGATTAACGAGGCCTTGCCTTGAAGAGTAGCAGTGGCCGCTTTCCCTCAAACAGGACCAGTTGATTGTTAACGAGGCGGTAGCTTGTTCCTCGTTGCAAATGGTTCAGAAAATCCTGCTCGGTCTGTATATTCTGGCAGGCCATCTTTGTGGTGGTGATCCTTTTCACCCGGATCAGATTCTCTTTCTGCTCATAGGTGCCGCTGAATCGGTTGCATCCGCCAAAGCCCTGGAAGACGCCGGAATCAAACTGAATAAAAGGCTGCGTCTTTGAATTCGGTATGTCGGTGGTGCCAATATGCTTGAGCATCCAGATCGTTCCGGTAAACGGCTGGTCGGTTTCGCTTTCCGGAGCGGACAGCCCTGCACAGGCAACGACAGAACAGAGGGCTAAGACAGCAAACAGTCGCATACGGCAACTCCAACCGGATCGATACAGATGACAAGCGAAAGCGCTGGCATTGCGATCCTGGCCGGATAAAAAAAGGCGGCCACAGATCTGCCTGAAATTCAGGCAGATCTGAAATCGAGGGCATACCCGGCCTGATTTGCCCAAAAAATCGGCATCTCTTCTATTCTAAAGGCATGGATACCGGCGGTGGCATGGCATCAATGTTGCAAGAGGCCACGTATGATCGGGGTAAAATTCGGAAAGCGCCGGGTTGTGAACTATCGCGGATCACAGATGGTGGTCGGAGGGCTTACCTCCAAAAACAAGATCGACATCCTGATCTACATCGCACGCGAGCTGGCCAGCGTTAGCAAACAGGACGATCTGTTCGAACGGGTCCTCGGCCTGTGCGAAGAGATCTTTGAGGCCGATAACATCCACCTTCGTCTCTGGGACGAAAGAGAAGGCAAACTGAAGCCCATCCGCTCCTTACGCCCCATGGATCCGCCTGCACGCGAACTGAATGCAGGAGAGGGATTTTCCGGCATGGTCTTCCAGAAGGGGGAACCACAGCTCATTTCTGATCTGTCGAAGCACCGGGAGCTGCTCGACCGGGGGGAAGCGACCCGGTCTGTCGTCTGTGTTCCCATCCTTTACAAGGCAATGGTGATGGGAACGCTTTCCGTAGAAAAGTCTATATCCTACTTTTATCGCGAGGACGATCTGGAGATTCTCGAGGCCCTGTCGTCACAGCTGGGTCTGGCACTCAATGAGGTTCGGCTGCTTGAGGGGTTATACCTTGCCAACCAGCGGATTGAGTTCGACCTGCGCATGGGCAGAAACGTCCAGAACCAGATCATCCCCAAACGTCTCGATCCGTGGAACGGCCTGCACTTCTTCTTTCACTATGCTCCGATGACCGAGGTAAGCGGGGATTACTTTCGGGTCTTTCGCGATGAGAACAGCGTTACGGTGTTTCTGGCCGACGTAGCCGGCCATGGCGTGGCCGCTGCCATGGTTACAATGATCATCCATCATCACCTCGAAGTCCTGATGGAAAAGACCAATGCCCTGCCCGAGCTTTTCGAAGAGTTGAACCGGAGCATCCGACCGAATTTGCCCGAAGGAGTATACTTCACCGCACAGCTGCTGCGCATCTACAAGGACAACACCTTTGGCCTCGTCAATGCCGGGCACGTAAGACCGGTTATACTGCGAAGCGATAGCGAAAAATGCGAACTGATCGATGCCCCGGGCCTTCCCCTTGGTATTACCGAGGTTCGAAAAGAGGATTATCCGATGACGTCCGGAAAACTGGACGATGGCGATCTGGTTTTCCTGCTAAGCGATGGGTTTTCTGAACAGAAGAATGCAGCCGGAGAAGAGGCCACAACAAGAAGGGTGCTTGGCTGGATTCTTGAAGAACGCAACCGTCTAACTCAGACAAAGGGAACAGCGGACGCCGAAGAACTCGGTCTGTCCTTTCTGGCCCGTTACGAACAATTTCGCGAGGGCGTTGCAACCGGAGATGATCTGACTCTCGTCCTTCTTCAGGTATCGCCTCTGCTCTCCCGGTCGACGTCGCATTATATCAGAGCCAGGAAGGCCACCACACTGGAAGAGAAGCTTGAGCTATGTGAGCAGATCTACCAGGCAGAGCCGTCCTTTCTATCCAACCTGCTTTATATGGGACGCCTGCTCTACAAGCTTCAGGATTACAAACGCTCCGAGGAAATCCTCGGCCGGTATCTGGAAACAAGCGGCAGTGTAAATCCCGAGGTCATCTACCTTGTAGGCTCTGCAATCAAACACCAGGGCAGGCTAAAAGAGGCACGCAGGTACTTTCGCTGGGCCCTGGCCATCAATCCCATGCACCTGCCCTCTTTGATGCGTATGGTAAAGAGTTATCTGAAAGAGGATCGCGACGAAGATGCCCTGCTGGTACTGAACCAGGCCGTGAAAGAAGGGCTGCGCGACGATCGTATTCTGCAATTTATTCGCCGCATTGAAGCAAGAAAAAACAAAAGAGGAGCATGACATGATGCGTCTGTTTAACGGTAAATCTCTGATGCGTGTTTTTCGCGTTGTCATCACGATTTCCATCGCACTGATTCCATTCTCACTTTTCGCACAGCAAGAACTCTCTCCGGTAGAGATACTGCGACAGGAAACAAACTGGCTGTGGACGATGATTGCCGGTGTGCTTGTTTTCTTCATGCAGGCTGGCTTTGCACTGGTAGAGGCTGGATTCACACGGTCGAAGAATGCGGTGAACATTCTTATGAAGAACCTGATGGATGCCAGTCTGGGCCTTCTCGGTTTCTACCTGATCGGCTTTACATTGATGTTTGGCATTCCGGCCATCGAAGGCTTTGGTATCGGCCAGATCGAATGGGTGGAGCAATACCTGTACACAGACGGCAAACCCGATCCGGGCGCCTTCGTCTTTTTCTTTTTCCAGTCTGTTTTCTGTGCAACGGCAGCTACAATCGTATCGGGAGCCATGGCAGAACGCACAAAGTTCCCTTCCTATCTGGTCTACTCCTTTGTCGTTTCTGCAATCCTCTATCCTGTGTTCGGCAGCCTGGCATGGGGTAACCTGTTTCTGTCCGATAACAGCAGCTTTCTTGCAGACCTTGGCTTTGTTGACTTTGCCGGCTCCACCGTCGTGCATTCCGTAGGCGGCTGGGTTGCCCTGGCCGGAACCATCGTGCTTGGTCCGCGCATGGGACGCTATCTGGAAGATGGAACGGTGCAGCCCATCTTCGGGCATAACCTGACGTTGTCCACACTCGGCGTATTCATTCTGTGGATTGGCTGGTTTGGATTTAACCCTGGGTCCACGCTCAGCGTTGACGGAGGCAGTCCCGCTATGATTGCCCTTACAACACAGTTCTCTGCCGCTACAGGAGCGATGGGCGCCATGCTAACCAGCTGGCTCATATTCAAAAGGCCCGATGCCACCATGGTCTTGAACGGAATACTTGCCGGCCTTGTGGCCATTACTGCAGGCTGTGCAAACCTGAACATTGAAGGAGCCATGCTTGTTGGCTTTCTCGCCGGCATTACGGTGGTCCTTTCGGTGATCTTCTTCGACGCCATCCGTGTTGACGATCCCGTAGGTGCCATCTCTGTACACGGAGTTTGCGGTGCACTGGGCACACTTGCTGTAGGCCTGCTTGCCGACCCGGCTCATGGCTCTGCTACGGGATTGTTCTATGGTGGCGGTTTTACGCTTCTGGGTGTGCAGGCTCTTGGTGTTGGCCTGGGTTTCCTGTGGTCTTTTGGTGCAGGACTTCTTCTGTTCTTTCTGATCAAGATCACAATGGGCCTTCGCGTCACGACCGAAGAAGAGATCGAAGGACTCGATCTGCTGGAACATGGTAACGAAGCATATCCGGAACAGATATGAGTTACAGCACCGGCATCCCGATTCAGAAAGGGATGCTCGGTGCTTATCTTCGCCCTGAGTGAACGATAAAGTCTACAAAGATGAAGCGCCGATCATCCATGGCTTTTGTAAACGTTCGAATCTTACGGTGGCTGCGTCGGTCGATATAGGGACGCGATATGATCCCTCTTCCGTACTCCGATATGCGCAGCATATTCTCAAGAAAATAAGGTCGAAAACTCCAGTCTCTTCCACGAAATTCCGGTAGCAATCTCACACCCGCTTCATCCATTTCCACGTTGGATGACATCTGAACACCGGCTGCATCACAGATAAACAGGCGAAAGCAATCGATTGGCAGTGTGACGATGAGTCTGGACAGAAACTCATCCAGCTGGTCGGCCTCCCAATGACAGGCCTCCTGCGGATCTGGTAGCAGCGATTCGAGTAACGAATCCATCCTGCTTTCCATCTCGATAGAAAACAGGATCTTATCGCGTAGCGACTGGAACACCGCAGCCCTGGACGAAACCATACGGTCGCTGAAGTCAGATGTATCCTCGGTAAAGTGTTCCTGTGGCGGAGCGAAAAAGAAGCCCTGGACAAACTCAGCCCGGCTCCGTAGGCGGCTTTGAGCTCTTCTTCCGTTTCCACACCTTCAAAGAGGATGGCAATGCCCGAATCCGCGGCGAAGCTGGCAATATACTCAAGAAAGTGACCGGTACCGGCATTCCTTGCTAGATCGGCCACCAGGGCTCGATCCACCTTCACAATATCGGGCCGTAACTCCAGCAGCCGATCAATATGCTGAAACTGAAAGTCATCAATCGCTATGTGAAAGCCTGCCTCGCTGTACAGGCGCACCTTGCGATACAGATCTCGAATCTCGCCCGCAAAAAGGTCTTCGGTGATTTCAATGACAATCTGCGAGGGATCAAGGCCCACCTCTTCAACGAACCGAATCGTAGGATAACGATCGTCCGGGCTGTCCAGAACCCATTCGGGCTTGATGTTCAGGAAAAGCTGCCCTTTATAGCCTTCGTCCACTGCCTGCTGCAGGGCATGTCGTCGTATCCGACGGTCCACGGCCAGCTTCTCTTCATCAGGTACATGCCTGCTTGCGAAGAACCCACCAAGGCTCAACAGACGACCATCTCTCTCCTGCCGCCCGAGTACTTCATGACCGACAATAAGACCATCGGTAAGCGAGAGAATCGGCTGGTAACAGGCTCGAAGCGAATCCACTCCACACCACGTTCGCGAAGCGAGCCTGCAGCACACTTCATTTTTCTTTGACATGGCGGTCTTGCTGGATAATTCAAGCAGGATGAAGATACTCATTCTCGGTTCGGGCGGCAGAGAACATGCGCTGTACGTTGCCCTGAAACAGTCAGCATCGGCCACCCGTGTATCTGTTCTGCCCGGGAACGGAGGTATTCCCGACTCCGATAGAATCCGCCATATCGGTATCCAGGAAGATGACTACAGGCCTCTTCGCGAGCTGATACAGACCGAGAAGTTCGACCTTGTCGTTGTCGGTCCTGAACAGCCGCTCGTTGACGGCGTAAGCGATGCGCTGGAAGGCCTCTGTCCGGTGTTCGGCCCCAAAAAAGCCGCTGCACGCATTGAAGGCTCGAAGGCCTGGGCCCGGGCCTTTATGGATCGGCATGGCCTGCCTTCTGCACGTTACGCGGAGTTTACCGACTTCGACCGGGCCGTAGAAGCTCTTGATTCGTTCGGGCCTCCTTATGTTATCAAAGTCGATGGACTGGCTGCCGGCAAAGGCGTTACCGTTACCGAAGATCGAGAACATGCCGTAAAGGCATTGCGCTCTGCCCTTGTCGATGGAGAATTCGGTGCGTCGGGCGCCCGGGTTCTTTTAGAGGAATTCCTGCCCGGTAGCGAAGCCTCTGTCTTTGCCATCTGCGACGGAGAAAGGGCCCTGGCATTTCAGCCGGCACGGGACTACAAACGAGCCTTCGATAACAATGAAGGCCCGAATACAGGCGGCATGGGAGCTGTAACTCCTGTCGACTATGTAACCGATTCTGTCATGCAGCAGATCCAGTCCGAAATCCTGGATCGAGCCATCGAAGGATTCAAAAAGGATGGATGTCCGTACCGCGGCCTTCTTTACGCAGGGCTGATGATCCACGAAGGCAGGGCTCGACTGGTTGAGTTCAACTGCCGCTTTGGCGACCCGGAAACACAGGCCCTGCTGCCATTGTTGCAGGATGATCTTGCGAAGCTGTTCCTGCAGGCAGCCACAGACAGACTGCAACAGGATTCCCTGCACTTCAGCGGTGAAACGGGCATGACGGTGGTGCTTGCTGCTGACGGTTATCCTGGAAATTACAAAAAGGGGATTGACCTGTCTCCACTGGAGGAGCCCTTCGTGGATGGCGTACGCTGTATCCATGCAGGAACAGAAAGGGATGGCGGTCTTCGCAGCTCGGGTGGACGCATTGCCAACATTACCGGCACAGGAAGTTCGATTGAAGATGTGCGAAACCGCATCTATGCACAGCTGAAAGCGCGTTCTATTGACGGCACTTTTTTCCGTTCCGACATAGGACTGTAGTGTTTCATTGATACAAGGACCGACTGCAGGTCAGGGGGTACTATGGCATTTCAAAGAGATCTAAAAAAAACCGACACCGAAATCATCCGTCTGGAGATTACCGAGTTTCGAGGCGAGCAATACTTCAACATCCGAATCTGGTATCTGGATAAAGATGGAGAATGGAAGCCCACGAAGAAAGGTGTGGCCATCCGCCCGTCGCTGTTTCCCGAGTTCAAACAGTACGTCCTCGAAGCAGAACAGGAACTGAAACTCGAGGGCCCATGACCGATACACAATCACGCCGGCTCAAGCGCGGCCTCATTGCATTCGTTGCCATCACATGGATCGGGCTTTTCCTGTGGGCCTTTCCGTCCGTGCGGCTTGCGGTCCGCTTTGCCATACTCAATGCACTTGGATTCGGATCAGGCCTTGCCGGCCATGTTGTTCCCGAGCAGATCCCTCTGAGCAGGTTCCAGCCACGAAGCATGATGGTACCGGTAACAGAGAATATACCGGAGCATCCGCGGTTTCCCACGCTTGAGTTTCATGGACATATCTTTCCCTGGTATTCCGGAGACCTGGAAGCCGATCTGAACAAATGCAGAACGCCTCTTTTCGTTAACCTGGCTCTGCGCACAACAACGGCCGAGGCCTATGCCAGCCTTCTAAAAGACAGGCCGCAGAAGAACGTGCTTCATTTTCCGGGCTGGAATTACAGTCGTCTGAAAACAGAGAACAATGCTGCGGGCATTGCAAAGATGGCAGAGGATCTTGAAGAGCTTGCAAAGGCAGGCATTAAAGGCGTAAAGCTCTGGAAAAACCTTGGGCTCGGACAGAAAAAGCCAGACGGTACATTCTATGCAATCGATGATCCCATCTTCGATCCGCTGTGGGATGTTGCGGCCAGATACAATCTGATCATTGCCATACATACGGCAGATCCACCGGCCTTTTTTGAAAAGGTCGATGAGCATAACGAACGATTTGAAGAGCTTTCGCGTCATCCGGAATGGTCTTTTGCCGGAGGCCCATCCTTCGAAAAAATACTGGCACAGCGAGATCGTCTGTTCGAGCGACGTCGCGATGTACGCTTTGTAGCCCTCCATTTTGGAGAGCTTGCACATGACCTGAAGCGGGCAGCGGCCCTGCTGGATCGACATCCGAATGTATGGCTCGATACAGCACAGAGAATCGATGAGCTCGGACGACAGCCCATGGCCGCCCGCAAATTCTTCATCCAATACCAGGATCGTATCCTTTACGGAACGGACGGCGTACCCGACTACGAAAAGGTGCGCATATACTGGCGTTTCTTTGAAACGGCCGATGAGTACTTCGACTATCATCCACCGCATAAGGCACGCAAGGGGCTGTGGAAGATCAGCGGACTTGCTCTACCCGATAACGTCCTTCGTAAACTCTACTATGCAAATGCATTGAAGCTACTCGGAATTCCGGAAGCAGAGTTTTTGAAGCAGGATCCCTTGCGTGATCGATCAACGAATTGATTTTTCTGATTTGTTCTTGACATCCATCAATGAGATTGAGACTGGTTAGTGACAATACCGGAATCCGGTTCTTTAATATGCGCATTACGCTATTTCCTTATTCCTTTCTGTTAAAGGCAAAAGGAATCGGGTTTCTTCTTCCCCTGTTTCTCTGCACGGCAACGCTATCAGCAGAGACTCTATACATGGAAGATGGCTCGGTGCTTCGCGGCGTTGTCGTCGGACAGGATCGCGAAACGGTGAGTCTGCGTACACGGGGCGGCCTGATGACCGTTTCAAAATCAAAGATCCGGCGGATGGTCTTCGATCGGTACTCCCCTGACGATCCCGAAGCAGAAGAAGAGGCAAGACGTCAGAGCGAAGCAGAGAGAAGAAGAATAGTACAGGAGCTGAATCGCGAATTGGAGCGACGGCGCAGCGGCCTTGAAACAAAGAAGACCGAAGAAGAGGTTCGAAAACGCGAAGAAAAAGAGTTCTTTGAAAACGAATTCCTGCAAGAAAAGGAACGCCAAAAGCGCGAAGGATTTCGCCGCAGCCTGCTTCTTCCCGGATGGGGTCAGTATTACAAGAATCAGCCCGATCGTGGTAAAATCTATATGGTAAGTTTTCTTACCCTTCTCGGTACGGCACTCGTTGCCGATTACATCTACAGACAGGCCGCTACCAGTTATACAAGCAGCAACAATACATATGCCTTATTCCTGTATCAACGCCACAATCCCGTTTTCGCCTTTTCGCATTATCAGAAGGCCAGGGCTGACCGAGATCTGGCCAATCAAACTGCAAGGATCCAGCAGGCAGCACTGCTGGGGCTGGGGCTTGTTTATGTAATCAGCGCTGTGGATGCACGTTATACAGACCCGGATCTTAACTGGCTGGTACAGAACCCCATCCCTCCTCCACAGATTGCTTTTACATATCGGTTTTCCTTTGAACAGGGTGCACGATGAATCGATTCGAATTTCTCTATCCGATCTGTTTGCTTTTCGTCTTATTCACGAGCTGCGCCACACCGGATATCATTGTGGCCTCGGCAACGGGAGATGTTCCGGGAATTGAAACGGCCTTAAAAGAAGGCGTGGACATCAACCTGAAAAGCAGCGAAGACCGCGTGCCCTTGCACTGGGCTGCCTCGCTGGCACAGAATGAGGCCATTCAGTATCTGGTAAAAAACGGAGCAGACCTCTCTGCCCGCGACGAGAACGGTCGGACGCCCATGCACCTGGCGGCCATGAAAGGCCATACGGAAACGGTGAAACTGCTCTTAAGCCTGGGATCTCCCATCGATGCAGTCGATGAACACGGCAGAACGGCCCTTCATCTGGCCAGCTGGCTTGGCAAAACCGATGTGGTACGCCTGCTTCTCAAAAGCGGTGCCAGTACACGACTGACCGATAAAGACGGCTGGAGTGTTCTGCACTATGCTGCCTGGAAAGGCCGAACCGAGGTTATCAAGCTATTGCTTGCTTACCGTGTTCGCGTCGATAGCGTCGACAGGCTGGGCTGGACTCCGCTGTTTCTGGCCGTTAAAGCAGATGACCTGACAACCGTGGAACAGCTGCTGAAAGCAGGCGCACGCCCGGGCCACAGAGCCAGAGATGGAAATACCCCCGTTACCGTGGCCATTGACGGAGATCTGCCACACATGGCCGTTTTACTGAGAAAGGCCGGTGCAGCCATAGCTCCTCGCGAAGCACTGTATCTTGCCTGCTGGACGGGCGATCGCCGTCTGTTCGCCTCGTATATAACGCATGCAGCAGCTCCCCCCAATAGCAGGTCGTCCTATGGTACCACCCCCCTTATGTGGGCAGCACATAAGGGCTACGGTCGCTTCGTCCGTCGGCTGTTAAGACAGGGAGCGGATCCGGCAGCCAGACACTCAGGAGGATCCTCCGCTCTTACAGAAGGGGCCGGCAGCGGAGACACAGAAACCATTGCTGCCCTGACGTCCGCTGTTCAGAATCCCACAGCCATCGATCGCCTGCTTCTGGCCATAGCAACCGGAGATGAGAAAGGCGTGAACAGGGCACTGTCGGACGGTGCCGAGGTAAACCATCGCGGCATCTACGATACGACTCCGCTGCACAGGGCCGCTCTTTTAGGGCAGAATGCAATTGTGTCGCTTTTGATCGATGAAGAGGCCGATCTGACAGCGCAGGATCGATGGGGACGCACGGCCCTGCATGAAGCCGTTCGAAACGGGCATGCAGAAACGGCAGACCTGCTGCTGGACGAGGCAGCCCTGGAAAAGGATGCCGTCGATCGAGACGGGAAAACGGCCCTCCTTCTGGCAGTAGAACGCAACGATCTTCGCACTACCAATGTCCTTCTGGCAGCCGGTGCCAATCCGAACATTGCAGACCGCCGTGGCAGGGCAGCGATCTGGTATCCGCTGCAGCGCAATCGACGTGATCTGCTTCTGGCTCTTCTTCGCGGCGGATCCTCTACCGCCTGGAGGAATGAACAGGGCCTGACTCCTCTGAACTGGGCAATCCTGAATCGAAGGAGCGATTTCATGCAGCTGCTTCTGGATTTCGGAGCTCCGCTGACTCTGCGCGATGCCTTCGACCGATCTCCGCTTATGGCAGCGGCAGCCACCGGCCAGTACCCTGTAATGCAGATGCTGCTCGATCGAGGTGCGCCCATCAACGACGGAGGCACGAATAACTACACGGCCCTGATGATGGCCTCGCGCCTGGGAGCCGAGGCAGCCGTGCGCTGGCTCCTTGATCGTGGAGCGAATCCGGCCATGCAGCATCGTTCGGGAAAAACGGCCCTCGACTTTGCAAGGGATGCCGGGCATGAAAACATCGTGAAGATCCTTCAAGACGCCGGATCACCGTAATAAAAATCGGTCCTGTGTTGCAGATCATCGTCCTTGCTCTGATATGGGGAGTCAACTGGGTCTTCATGAAGACCGGAATGCAGTATTTTCCTCCTGTACTGTTTGCAGCCATCCGCTTCCTGATAGCCGGCTTTGTCCTTCTCTCTATCAGCCGCTGGCATGGACTGACGGCTCCATCGGCGAAGGAATGGGGACCGATCCTTTTCACCGGACTTGTTCAGATTGCCTTTACCAATGCCGTTTTACAGCATGCCCTGCTCACCGTCGATGCAGGGCTTACCTCCGTTCTCTTTTACACGATGCCGCTCTGGCTGAGCATCCTCGCTCATTTTCTTCTGCCAGACGATCGCCTTTCGCCCCTGAAGCTTCTGGCACTTCTCCTTGGCATACTGGGACTGGCCGTTTTGCTGAAACTGCGTCCCGAGACGGTGCTGTCCCTCCTCGAGGATCCAGGCATGCTTTCCGAACTGCTTGTATTGCTGGCCTCCGTGGCCTGGGCCCTCAGTAACGTTGTCATGAAGCGTATTTCAGGTCAGACGAATGCCCTGCGCTTTACCACATATCAGATGCTATCGGGTGGTATCTTCCTGATCGTATGGGCGATCCTGACCGAGCCTCCGGTGATCCATCATCAACTGCAGGGATGGCTGGCCGTTACCTTCTCCGGTGTGGTGGCCTCTGCCCTGGCCTTCTTTATGTGGTTTGGTCTGCTTGCCAGGATTCCGGCTTCTACGGCAGGCATTTCGTTGCTTCTTGTTCCGATTGTTGGCGTGCTTTCAGGGGTTCTGCTTCTGGATGAGTCCGTTGACCTGACAATGATTACGGGGATGGTATTGATTCTGATCAGTATCGGCCTTGTAAACCTGGCGGGAAGGCGGGGCCGCGGAGCAGTGTAACCACTCCGCCTGTTCTTTTTTTGTATCGTATTCTAACGAGCACGCTTACCATGCTCGATAAGACCTTTGCGGTCCATATCCCTTTAGAAGCCTCGACCCCTTGCAAACGACTTTTCGACTACAGGGACGGTTTCACAACCATTTTTTCCGATTGCCGTAGAAAACAGGCCAACAACAGATAGCAAAGGTGAGCAAGCGTTTTCGGTATACATGCAAGGGCTGTGGCAAAGGATTCCAGCTGGCCATTGACACATCGTCCTATACCGTGCATTCTGCTGTCTGTCCCTTCTGTGGCAGACAGGCCCGGTTTGATAACCGAACGGGAGCACTGGATCGCTCTAACTATGGGCCCGGCGGTCAGCCCAGAGTTACGTCCACCCGGCGCCCTGCTCCCCTGCAAAAGAACACCGACTTTACCTGGAGAGAAAAGGCTGCCCGACGATTTTCGCCTTTTTCGCCTTTTTCGTCTTTCTCCCTGCCGTCACTCCCTGCTCTGCAATTCGATTTCTGGAGAGGCCGATCAAAACTGCTGCTCGTAGCCGGCCTTTTTCTCATGGCAGGACTGATCTATGGCTCTGTCCTTCTTGTTCAGCTGGCCCTGTTTGATCCAGAGCCCTATATCGCAGGCATGAGCTCCCGGTCACCCGATCGCATCTACGATCGAAACGGTCGACTCATCTCCGAGCTCTTCTCGCTTAAATCGGGAAACCTTCGATTTGAACAGATCCCACAACCGATGATCGATGTGCTGTTGTTCGTTGAGGATGAGGATTTCTACTCACATGGAGCCATCGACTTCGTTGCAACGATGCGGGCCGTCATCATCAACATCACGCATGGCGGCTACGTGCAGGGGGCCTCTACGATTACACAGCAGCTTGCCCGCATCCTGCTGGATAACCGGGAAAAGACGCTCACACGTAAGCTGAAAGAGGCTTCGCTTGCCATGTCTCTTGAGTCGCGCTATTCCAAAGACGAGATTCTAACGGGCTATTTTAACAATGTCTACCTCGGTCACGGAGCCTACGGCTTCCAGACGGCTGCCGAATTCTACTTCAAGAAGTCGCTGAAAGAACTGAACTTTACCGAACGCCTTGCCCTGGCCTCCCTGCCCTCCGCGCCGGAACGCTTTTCTCCACTTCGCAATCCAGAACTGCTCATCGGCAAGATGGACCATATCTATGAACGGATGCAGGAAGAGGATTTTCCCGTCCCCGCCAGAGAGCAGTATGAAAAGCAGAAGCTGACATCCCTGATGCGCCTGAACCGAAGCCCCTCAGAAACCGTCTTTGGAACGCGAACGGACCATGGCCCCTACGTTACCGAGTACATTCGCAGCCAGCTGCAACGAATCTTCGGCAAGGATGCAACGGCACAGTCCGGACTGCGTATCGAAACAACGATCGATTTAGATCTGCAGAAGGCTGCGGCAAAACAATCGAAAGAGTTCCTTGCGGAGCTGCGCAGGCGACACCCCTACAGGCATCCTGGCAGGAACAGTGAAGCGGTTCTGAAGGAGCGCATACGCCGCGAATATCTGCTCATGGCACCGGGTGGAGCCCTTTTTGGATTACCGGTTCCGCGCACGGGAAACAAGCGACTGGAAACGGCCTCCATCGGCATTGATCCGGCGACAGGTGAGATTCTCTTCATGCAAGGCGGTTCGGAATTCTATCCCGGGAACCAGTTAAACCGGGCCATACAGATGCGACGCCAGACCGGATCAGCCATCAAGCCCATCATCTATTCGGCAGGCGTCGAATCCGGAAAAGTGAATCCGGCAACCCCGCTGGAAGACAGTCCGCTTTTCTTCTCTGGAATCAAGACGGCAGATGGCAAGGATTTCTGGTTACCCGACAACATCGACGAAGACTATGAAGGTATCATACCGGCCCGTGTTGCCATGGCAAAGTCCCGAAACATTCCTGCCATTCGCGCAGCGATGAAGATTGGGCTGGACCGGATCGGAAAACAGTTCCGCAAGTTCTTCTTTCACAGTGACCGGGCCTTTGAAGAACGCTTTCGCGAAGAACAGGGTGTGGCCATCGGCATCCTTGAGATGAGTCCGCTTGAGATAGCTTCGGCCTTTTCTGCCTTTGCCAACAACGGGGTGATCAAGCGCCCGTATCTGATACGACGCATCGTCAGCTCTACGGGAGAGGTGCTCTACGACGGCACGGGCGCCGATGAATTCCATCTGCAGATGCCGCCACAGGTAGAGGCATTGAGCGGGGATGCAGCAGAGGTTATGGCATCGATGTTGCGCGATTCAGCAAAATACGGCGGCACCCGCCGAGGCGGCTACTCGTCTTCGGTTCTGCTCGGCAAAACGGGAACAACAAACGGATACCGTGACGCCTGGTTCATCGGCGTTCTTCCGCATCTGTCAGCGGCCGTCTGGGTTGGCTTCGACAACCCTGCCGTAGGGATGAGGCGGGGAACGGGTTCCAGTGTGGCAGGCCCTCTTTTCGGACGCATTATCGCCGCCTCGGGAAAGGCCCCGGAGCTGGAAAAAGGCGGTTATTCCTTTTCACCACGGGCACAGTCCGTAACCGTATGCGCTGATACCGGTCTTCTGCCAAACCGGTTCTGTCCGCGTAAGATAACCGATCTCTTTGCCTCATCGGGCATTCCCACCGAAACCTGCCATAAACATGGGCCCGACACAACCGAAAACCCGTCTATTCCCGACCTGCCTACGGATTCCGATTTTAATTGACGGGACCAAGATTCGTTTGCCTGTTTCTGTTTCCGTGGCAGGCTGGTTCTTATGATTGAACGCCTTCGTCGCCGGTGGTACATCCTTATTGCTCCGGTACTGCTCCTGGGCATCGTCAGCCTGTTTTTCTTTCGAAGCGGTGGCGAGACCGTTCCTCCACGACGGGGCTCTATCACAGAAGCGGTCTATGCCCTTGGAACGGTAAAATCGGATCGCGTTTTCAAAATCAAGGCCGCCATCCCGATGGCTGTAAAGACCGTGGCCATCCGGGAGGGCGACAGGGTTCGTAAAGGACAGACACTTCTTGTATCGGACTCCGGAACGACCTTTACCGCCCCCTTCGATGGCACCGTAACCTCGTTAACCGTAAATCCAGGGGAGCTCGTCGTTACGGGCATGCAGCTTCTTGTTCTGCAAGATCTTTCGAACCTCCATGTGGAATATTCACTCGATCAGGAATCGGCCCTTCGCGTGCGCCCGGGGCAGAAAGTGGAATTGAGCTTTGAAAGCATACGAGGGCAGAAATCGACGGGCGTCGTTGACAGAATCTATCCCAATGAAGGGCAGTTTATCGTACGCGTAACCGTAGACGACCTGCCCGATGCGGTATTACCCGACATGACGGCCGATACGGCCATTGAAGTGGCACGGAAAGATGATGTTCTTCTGATACCGCTTTCTGCAGTAAAAAATGGCGGCGTCCGTCGCCGGAGAAATGGACGCCTGCAAAGGGTGCCGGTTAAACTCGGCGTCATCAACGGGGAATGGGGGGAAGTCCTCGAAGGCGATCTGACCGAAAACGACCTGATCGTCGTTCCTGCTTCAAAAACAGCTGAATAACCCATGCTATTCCTTGCAATACGACAGCTTCTATCCCGGCCACAGCAGACCATACTGACCCTGATCGGCATCATGCTCGGTTCGGCCGCCTATGTAACATTTTCGGGTATCATGCTTGGTTTTCAAACCTACATCACGGACCAGCTCATCAACAACGATGCCCAGATACGCATCTCTCCGCGAGACGAATCCCTGACCGAAGAAACATTCCAGGGGATCTTCTTTCCCGATACAGAGGTGCGCTGGATCAGACCCCCTTCCGGACGTACAGACAGCACGCAGCTGACCAATGCCAGCGGCTGGTTTGAAAAACTCGATCGTGATGCCCGCGTTGTGGCCTATGCACCGCAGCTTTCCCGCCAGGTCATCTACGTAAACGGAAGCACAAGCATTCCCGGCCAGATCGTTGGAATCGATCCGAAAAGGCAGAAGCGGGTCACCACCATTGAAGCATCGGTAACCGATGGAAACCTGGATGACCTGAGTCGAGGTGGCGCAACCATCATGATGGGTTCTGGACTGATCGAACGGCTTGGTGCAAGAAAAGGGGATACAATCCAGATCGTTACCCCACGCGGACAGAGACATCCTCTTCGCATTGCAGGCATCATCAACACCGGCAATCGCATGCTTGACGATACGATTGTCTATGCTGCAATCACCACCGTGCAGCGGGTCACCGGTAGCTCGGGTGAAATTTCAGACATCGTTGTACGGGTGCAGGATGTTTCACAGGCCGCCGCCATTGCCACAGAATGGTCCGCTTTCACAAGAGACAAGGTGCAGAGCTGGGATCAGACCTACGAAAGCATCCTTTCGGTCTTTCGCATGCAGGACATTGTCCGTAACACGACCACGTTCACCATCATTCTGGTGGTTGCCTTCGGCATCTATAATATTCTAAACATGGTCGTTAACCAGAAGAAAAAGGAAATCGCCATTTTACGAAGCATCGGCTTCGATCGCTACGATACCATTCGCCTTTTTGTAATCCAGGGGCTGATCCTTGGCTTCGTCGGCGCCATCCTCGGTCTGATTCTCGGAGCCGTGGCCAACAGTGCCATTGACGGCATGCCCATCGGCAGCCCTCAGAAATCCGGACCGGCAAAGGCTGCGATGGCTGTCATGATCATATCCTGGGATGCCATGATCTTCGTTAAGGCCTTCTTTCTGGCCTTCTTCTCTTCGTTTCTGGCAAGCTTTATTCCGGCCCGGGCCGCCTCAAAGCTTTCGCCTGTAGAAATCATACGGTCAAGCGGTACATGACATGACTTCCACAAACCCCGAGGCCATTCGCTGCCATAACCTCGTCAAATCGTTCGGCAATCCCCCTCATCCAGTCCTTAAGGGGATCAGTCTGACCATCCAGTCCGGAGAGTTCGTATCGTTAACCGGACGATCCGGTTCTGGCAAATCCACCCTGCTTTATATCCTGAGCAGCCTTGATGAACCAACCGAAGGCGAAGTATTTTTGCAGGGACGAAAGGTTCACCAGATGACCGACACAGAGCAGCATCGGTTCAGAAACGAGAACATTGGCTTCGTTTTCCAGTTCCATTACCTTCTGCCCGAGCTTTCGGCCATCGAAAACGTCCTCATGCCTGCCCGAAAGCTTGGCCTGCACGAAAGGAAATACAAACATGCAGAAGAGCTGCTGGTAGAATTCGGACTGGAGGATTGCCTGCATAAGCGCCCGTCTCAAATGTCCGGTGGTGAAGTACAGCGATGCGCCATAGCCCGTTCCCTGATCATGAATCCCGAGTTGCTTTTTACCGACGAACCAACGGGAAACCTGGACTCCACGAACGGCGATCGTGTGATCAGTCTCTTTCAGCGCATCAACAAAGAACAGGGAACGACGATCCTGATGGTAACCCATGATCCGGACTACGCCAGTGCAGCAGGCAGGCAGGTGCATATGGTAGACGGTCAGATCGAATCCGACACGAAACATTGAACAAAACGCTCAGGAAACCGCAAAGCCCAGCCGGGCCAGCTCTGCTTCAAGATCTACCTGTTCAGAGTAGTGGATAACATCCATGCCCAGGTCCCGGGCACCGGAAAGGTTTTCTTCGAGATCATCGATAAAGACCGATCCCGTGGCATCGACCTGCAATTGTTGCAGGGCACGGACAAAGATACGGCGGTCGGGCTTTACCACACCAACCTCATAAGACAGGATGCAGACGGGGATAAGGTCCAGCACATCATAGCTATTTCGAATATGCGAAATATGCAGAGGGGATGTATTCGAGATAAGGCCGACGGGATAACGGGCCGTCAGTCTTTTCACAAGCGAGATATTCTTTTCGATAGGCCTGAAGATGTCTGTCCAGAGGTGGCGGAGCCGGTTTTCTTCTCCAGAATAGGACGTTATACGGCGAATTCCATCAAAGAAGGCATCATCATCAAACTCACCGCATTCATAGCGCCTTAGCCATCGTTCGTCAACAAGTGCCTTCCGGACGTCAGAGATATGTCGGCCTGTGCTTTCTGCAATCTCGCTAAAAAATGGCATCATATCGAAATCAAGAAGCACACGACCAAGATCGAAAAAGACGCCTTTCCTCTTCATAGTCACAGGTGCACCGGAATCATTTCTCGCTTTCATGGCGGATCAGCAGCTGCCCTGAATCCGACGAGGTCAGCCGCAGCGTGGTTCCTGCAAAGCCTTCAGGGCAGGTAGAGCCATGCGGAAACATAAAGGCCCATTCCTGATCCACACAGTAGCTTCCCCCTTCGCGCACAATCTTCAAAGCAAGACCGGCTGCCTCCACCCAGCGATTGTGATCTGCCGACCCCAGAGGGAAGCGAAGACGGTAGGGCCCCGGATATTGCCGTACCTGCTCCATGGCCTTTTCTATGGCCGTTGGTCCTGCCGGCAGAGGTGCAGGACGGTAATACGTAACAACCAGGGCCGTAATCAACAGCGATGCCTGCAAAACGAGCCATCGCGGAGCAATATGGATGGTGCCGGTCAACGATTTAAGGGCAACCAAAGCCAGAAGCAGATGAAATCCGACAAAAGGATGCAGATGCCAGAAGAGATGTGGCACAAGATCACCCGAAACGCGAAGCGCTGCAAGCAAGGATAGCAAAAAGACGATCATCAGATTCACATGAAGCGATCGCCACACCGCATCCAGACGATGCCACACCAGAAGCGGCATCCCTGAAAGCAGGCCAAACCACAGAACAGGATGCATCTGGATGACAGGCCTTACAGGATCCAGGTAGTATCCCGTCAGATAGACCAGCACCTTATCAACCCTTCTGGATGCCGAGCCATCACCGGTAAAATAGCGGTAGATGGCAGACAGGTTGCCCGTCCCGGCAAACTCATCGATCAGGACCGGCAAAGAGGTCACCAGAAGAAAGGCAGCGGCAAAAGCGATATACCGGAGGCCTGCGCGATCAGGCCTGACCTTTTGCCGGGCAAGTCGGTAGAAGGCCAGTAATGCAAGCGGAAGAAGCAGGGTTATGCCACTGATGTGGTTATGCACGATCAAAACGGCTGCCACCGTTCCAGGCAGAAAATCCTGCAGCCGCCCTCTGCACACTCCAAGGTACGAAACGAAAAACAACAAATACGGCACAAGCAGGGAATGGGGCCCCCACACACTGAACCACATATCGGGGCCAAGCGGAGCAACGCTGACCAGGAAGAAGGCAAGAGCAATCAGAGCATAGCGCCCCGGAAACAGACGACGCAAAAGTGCAAAGCTCCATAAGAAAAGGCCTGCGTTAAGCAAGAACTGCGCGAAACGATAACGCTGTCCCGGCGCTTCAATAAAAGGAAGGATGACCTCTGCTGCAGCATATATATAGAAGGTGATGGGTCCGGGATGGTGAAATCCCACTCGCGAATAGGGACCAACGCCTTCTGCAAACTGGCCAGCCCGTACCGTCTGCAAACCGATCAGCGCCTGATCCCCTACCTCATCGTAGGGTCCTTTCCAGAGGGACGTAGAGGCAACGAATAAGAGGAACAAAAACAGTGCCGGCAGGAAATAATCCGATCGTACAAAGCCCCGTATGCTGACGGATATGACAGGCTGCATCAGGTTCAAGAAGCCGATGCGGATCCATGTGGGAAGCATTTTCCCCCTGTCTGCATGCTTCGCCTGCAGTTGACGTCCACGTAAGGAAAATCTTCTTGACCCGTCTCCTTCAGGCCTATCAGTAAGGACTGTCGGTTTGAGTCCGACCGGAGAAAGTGACAAACATCTGTCTACCTTTTTCCGCTTGACCGATATTGACAGACCATCCAGTCTGAAAGATGCCTTCCGGGCATCAGATACGGGAGAAACACATGCGAAAAACAATTGTACCAACGCTTCTCCTCCTCATGGCGAGCTGCGGCTCTCCAGGCGAAGATGGAGGATTTGCGCACGTAACCATGATGGATAACTTCTTTTCGCCTCCTCTTTCGAGGATTCACAAAGGCGGACAGATCGAGTTCTTTAACAAGGGCTTAAACCCACACAATGCCATTGCCGTTGATGGTAGCTGGTCCACAGAAACCGAATACGGCGATCTGGCCATGCCTGGCGGAGCGAAGGCTCGCGTCACCTATCCCACCGAGGGCGTTTTTCCTTACTACTGTTCCTATCATGCAACACCGGACGGAAAGCTGGGCATGGTGGGCACCGTTATCGTCGGTGATGTAGAGTACGATGAAAACGTAACGGGCAAGAGTCAGCCTGCGCCCGAGCAATGGTCCGGACGCACGCGCAGGGTTCCGCAGGAATACCCGACCATTCAGAATGCCGTAGATGCCGCATCGCCGGGGGATCTGATTCTAATCGATAAAGGGATCTATCGCGAAGAGGTCGTCGTTACCACTCCAGGGTTGATCCTTCGCGGAGTAAGCCGAAACGAAACCATCATCGATGGCGAGTTCGTTCGCGGTAATGGCATTCTCGTTGTCGGTGCAGATGGGGTGGTCATTGAAAACATGACGGCGCGCAATGCCACGCTCAATGGCTTCTTCTGGACCGGAGTAAAGGGCTACCGTGGTTCCTATCTGACCGCCTACAACAATGGCGACTACGGGCTGTATGCCTTCGACTCCGTGGATGGCATCTTCGAACATTCGTATGCCTCTGGCTCACCCGATTCCTCGTTCTATGTAGGCCAGTGTTATCCGTGCCGCGCCATTCTGTATAACAACGTGGGTGAGAACAATGCCATGGGCTACTCCGGTACGAACTCCGGTGGCGAGCTGTATCTGATCAACAACATATTCAGAAACAACATGGTTGGAGCAGGTCCGAACACACTCGACAGTGAGCTGCTTCCTCCGGAGCGGGAGTCCACCCTCATCGGCAATATTGTCATTGCCAACGACAACCGACAGGCACCGGCCAAAACACTGACCTATCCTTCCTACGGTAACGGCATCATGATTGCCGGCGGAATTCGCAATACCATCGAGAAGAATCTGATTCTCGGCCATCCCAACAACGGTATTCTGATCATTCCCAACCTGCAGGAAAACCTGTGGCTTGCCTATGACAATACCATCAGGGATAATATCGTACTCGATTCAGGCCGGGCAGACCTTGCTCTTGTAGGACCGGTCAGCACGGGCAACTGCTACGAGAACAACATCTTTCGCACGCAGATCCCCTTTGGCCTGTCGTTTGTGAATGCATGCAACAGTCCCGTTCGCCTGATCAGCGGTGGTGATCTTTCCATGATGATGGGAGCCCTGTCTATGATGATCGAAGCCAAGCTCGGCATGGCAAAGACAGGCGATTATAAGACGCAACCGGTTCCGCCGGCACAGCCAGAGATGCCCGAAGAGGCGAAAAAACGTCTGCAGCCTGCCGTCAATGTTTTCGAAGAGAACATTGCCATCGTAGAAAATGCAGACTTCCATCCGCTAACAGAGGAGTATCTCAAAGAATACGGACCGGCACGCATGGCAACAACAGGATCCATCCAGCCTGTTCTGCCCTACGCAACGCTCGGGCTTCTGTACCATATCTTTGCCTTTCTGCTTCCCTTCACGGTGTATACATCCTGGACTTCGCTGGCCTTCATCGACATGAACCGGCGAGAGGATAAAGAAAGAAAAACGATGTGGGCAGCACTTGTCATGCTCCTGCCGTTTGTTGGAGCGCTGGCCTATCATCTGCGGCCTGGTTCGACCATTCCTTCACATATTCGCACCACGATGCTGGCAACGGGTGCAGGTGCTTACCTGCTCTTTCTCATCGCCGCCGTTCTGGTGGTGTTCTAACATATGATTCTATAAAACGAGGTATATATCATGAACGAAACAATTGCAGCACCCGGATTTTTCACCATCCTGATCAACTTCTATGGCTACTACGTTCCTTTCATCCTGCTTTCACTGTGGGCACCACTTGCCCTGTATGACCTTTCGCGTCGATCTGATCTCGACAGAAAAAGCGGAAGCCTGTGGGCAGCTGCCGTCATTGGCCTGCCTTTTGTCGGTGCCTTCGCCTATCATGCAGCGGGCAAAAGCACCCTTCCTTCTTTTGTGCGAAACGTGGTTGTCTATGGTGGCACAGGCCTTCTCGTCCTTCTGATCATCATAGCCAGTATTGCTCGTTATTGAAGCGATGAATCGAAAGGACTTCCTGAAATGGTTCGGGCTCGGCGGACTCGGTCTGCTGAGCACCGCATCCATCCCCGCATTATTCGCCCGTCTGCGCGGCACGCCCGCGCAGCAAAGTGGGCCGCTTTGCCTGGGCACACAGCCATCGGATCCTACGTCGGCCACAGGCTCTGGCTTTGCTCTGGGTGACGATGGTGTGGGCAACGGAACAGGTCTGCTGCGCCGGACGGGTAACGCCTATGGTAGTATGGTGCATCCCCCTTCCGGGCTTCACCGAAACTATCTCTCTTCGTTTGAGCGTCCCCTCAGTCCCGAAAAAGGGGACTGGCATTTTGCAACTGCGTCCACAGCACGGCCTCCTCAGGACCGTTACCTGCCTCCCTTTTCCAGGTCCAGAGGCGTTCGCGACATTGAGATTCGGACGGTAAACCGCACGGTCAATGTTGCTCATGGAACATCCTTCCTGGCCTGGACGTTCAACGGACGTGTGCCCGGTCCGGTCATCCGGGCCACAGAAGGGGAAACCCTGCGCATTCGCTTTCGCAATCTAACCGATGAACCCCATTCCGTCCATTTTCATGGATCCCACGACGTCAATCAGGATGGCTGGGAATCCATCCCCGGAGGTACCGATACGGTATACACCATCGAGGCCGGACCGTTCGGGCTTCATCCCTATCACTGTCACGTTCCACCGCTGGCACTGCACATGGCCAAAGGGTTATACGGAACCTTGATCGTCGATCCACCCCAGGGTCGTCCCCCTGCCCATGAAGTCGTACTGATTCTGAGCGGATACGATCTGCAAAACCGCGGGAAGAACGATATCTACTGCTGGAATGGACTGGCGGGATTCTATGACCGTTATCCGATTCGCGTCAAGGTCGGTGAACTCGTTCGCGTCTATCTTGTAAACATGCTGGAGTACGAACCCATCGCTTCGTTTCACCTGCATGCACAGACCTTTGACGTATACCGTTCGGGCACAAAGCTCAAACCGGACGATCATACGGACGTCGTTACCCTGAGCCAGACCGAACGGGCAATCATTGAATTCCGTCTTCCGAGACGGGGCCGCTATATGTTTCATCCACATCAAATTCACATGGCAGAAAGAGGAGCAATGGGATGGTTTGTAGCCGTATAGGAATCATAGCCCTGGTGGCCACTCTGCTGGTGGCAGCCTGTAAAGAGACAGAGCCGCAGCGCCCTATCCACTCCTGGAACATGACCGCGCTTGTCGATGAGGCGGGTCAGAGTGTGCCCTTAAAGAGCCTTGATAAACCGAAGATTGTGTTTTTCGGCTACTCACACTGTCCGGATATGTGTCCTGCTGCCCTCGCACAGATGGCCAGGGCCATGAAGATCCTTGGACGAGATGGCAATGCCATTACACCGATCTTCATCAGTCTGGATCCATCGCGCGATACCCCGGAAACGCTTGAGGCCTATCGACAGCGCTTTGAACAGAGAACACTCCGGGCCTTCACCGGGGATCGTGATCAGATCGACCGGCTGGCAAAAGACTTCGGCGTCATGTACAAACAGTCCGAGGATGCCATCAACGGCTATGGCGTTGACCATACGGGCTTTTACTATCTGCTCGACGAAGGCAACGGGCTGCTTTCGGTACTGCCTGCTGGACTCAGCGCTGTAGATCTTGCCAGAGAGATGCGAAAGGTGCTGCTATAGATGGGCCTGTCTAAACCTGAAAGGCTTTAACAATGTCGTTCAACTCCTGCGACAGATTGGTCAGCTCCTGCATGGTTTCTTGAATCGAGGCAGAAGCACGGTTCTGCTCTTCTGTGGAAGCCTGTACCTCTTCGACCGTTGCAACAAAACGTTCTGAGCCAGCCTGAAGGGAATCCATGACAGAAAGGACCCTGTCGCGGGTAGTGGATGTATGATGGATGGCATTCTTCATATGATCGAGCCGCTGTCCGATCTGGCCGACAATGTCGACAATGCGGCGAAAGGATTCCTCAGAAAAGGAAACAGCGGTTTCCTGTTTCTGCAGGGTATCTACGAGAAGCGACAGCTGTCTGGCTGCGTCTTCCGTAAAAGCCCGAACCTCCTGAATATGGTTCGCAATCTCTTTTGCTGAAACGGCCGTGTTGTCAGCAAGCTGACCGATCTGTTCGGCAACCACCGAGAAGCCTCTGCCGCTTTCCCCTGCGCGAGCGGCTTCAATGGCAGCATTCAGGGCAAGCAGGTTCGTCCGCACGGTAACCTCGGTAATGACATCCACGATACGAACAATCTCAACCGACTTTGCCTCGAGCTTACCCACAGCCTGCACCACACCCTCTCCGATATTTGTTCCAATCTCGGATTGGGACCGCATCTCTGCAATACTCCGCATACCTTCATCAGCATAACTCTGCGTCTGACCGCGAAGCTGTTCAATGGCATCGGAGGCATCCGTTAACACATCGATCGATTGCGAAAGCTCCCTGACGGACTCCATTCCATGCTGCAGGCGGGTGTCACTGTCGGCCGAATCTGCGGATAACTCTTCCATCGACCGTGCAATCATTTCCGTAGCCGTGGCCGCCTGGCCGAGCTGGGCCTGCATCCTGGACGATGAATCACGCAGCTGTATTGAAGTCGATCGTATCTTCTTTACAATCGAGCCGACGCTGCCAATGAGATCATTGGCTTTCTGGATTAGATCCCCCATTTCATCGTTCGTTGTAACCGGAATCTGCACGGTTAAATCACCCGAATTCTTCGCTATGCCATCCATGCAGATGGCGGCTTCGGTCACCGGCTTCATCACGCGCCTGGAGGCAACAACAGCAAAGCCAATGGACATGGAAAGGGCTGCAGCACAGGCACCACCGACCAGGAAAATCATCGTCATCTGTATGCCTCGAACGCGCTTCCAGGGCAGATCTGCAGCAACGGCGGCAACAACCCGTCCCGACGAATCACGAACAGGCACTGCACCGGTAATACAATCCCCGTCTTCCGTAGGCACCGGTTCATCGGCTACGCCTTCCGTGCCCTTCAAAGCAGCAATCAATGGCGGCGTGGCGGGCAGCTCTTCCAGCTCGGTACCGTTCTCGACGTTTGAATCCAGAATGCGCACAACCCTTGCTGGATCCGTTTCATGGGGGACAACGGTATAGACACGGAGTAATCCAGACCGGGTCTTTGATTCCTGAAGCACCTCCTGCAAAACAGGGTAGCGTTCATCATCTGGATCCAGCTCAACGATGGCATCCCCTTCAATCGAAGATGCCACAAGCCTCGCAAGACTGATCACCTCGCGACGGCTTTCAGAATAGGCAAAATCACGCACGGTCCACAGGGCCAGCGACCCTGACGGAATAATAATGATCAGACCTGAAGCCAGAAACCAGACCACAAACCTGCTCTTCATAGAGGATGCTTTCATAAACGATCCGCCTGGATTCAGCCTTCACGACTGCATACAGTCTTCTGCGGCCTTTATACACGGCCTATTTACCCCTATGTCAAGCCTTATTTTATCCGATTATGTCTTTTAGAAGACGGGAGGTCGTCTTTCAAAACGGCTGAGCAGTTTGTAGGCTGCAGGCACCATAAAGAGCGTGAAGGCAGTAGAAACCGTCAGGCCTCCGATCACGGTCAGTGCCAGCGGAATGCGGCTTTCGGCTCCTGGGCCGATGGCAAGGGCAGGCGGTATGGCAGCAGCGATCGTCGAAAGCGAGGTCATCACAATCGGGCGAAGTCGGATTGTTCCGGCCTCAAGCAAAGCACGGGCTACATCGAAACCTTCTCTGGCACGTAACTCATTCGTGAATTCAACAAGCATAATCGAATTCTTCTTCACAATGCCCATGAGAAGCACCAGCCCGATCATACTGTAAAGGTTCAGCGAGTTATCCGTAACATAAAGGGCAAGCAACGCGCCGGTAACACTGAATGGCAGGGCAAGAAGTACGATCAGTGGATGCAGAAAGCTGTTAAACTGAGCACCGAGCACCATGTAGGCAACCAGAACTCCTAACCAGAGAGCGGTATAGATGCCAAGAAAGGCCTCTTCAAAGCTACGACTTCCTCCACCGGGAAAAAAGGCATAACCATGGGGGAGGATTTCGCGTGCAATCTTTTCGGCCACAGACAGAGCCTCGCCCTGTGACGCCCCTTCGGCCAGGTTTGCCTTGATCTGAATCGAGCGCTGTCGGTCAATGCGGGTCAGTGTCTGTACGGTGGGAGCGACGACAACGTCGGCAATGTCGGACAGCGCAACAAGTTCGCCGTACTGGTTACGGACCTGAATCTGCGACACGTCAGCCTCAGATCGCCATTGCTCCGGCTTCAGGCGAATACGAATATCATAACGGCGACCATCGCTGGAAAAGCGACCTTCACGAATGCCACCCAGAGAAGCACCAACCGTCTGCACAAGACTCTGCATCGTTACGCCACGCAAAGAGGCCTCTTTACGGTCCGGGATGATACGCACCTCTGGCATGCCTTCTCTGTAGTCTGTATCAATATCGCGATACAGACCGGTTTCTTCCATTTTCGCAATGATTTGCTGTGCATGCTCATTCAAAACAGACCATTCTCCTCCGCGAATGCTGAACTCAACGGGTTGGGAGCGGCGCGCCGTCAGACCAGGTGTCGACAGGTCAAACAGAAAGGCTCGCATGCCCTTTATGGCTGCAAGATCCTTTCTCACCTGTACCATAATCTCCTGCTGGCTCAGCTCACGTTCGCTGGCAGGCTTCAGCGTAACAAAGATCATCACCCTGTTGGACTCACCGCCCTGAAAGCCTCCTGCTATACCGAGAAAGCGCTCCACATCGGATCGTCCGCGCAGGTACTTCTCCACCGCTTCAAGCTTCGTTACCGTATGGGCAAGCGATGACCCAACCGGAGTCTGCAGCTGAATACCAAACTGCGACTGATCCTGCGGCGGAACAAACTCGGTACGGATAAAAAAGACAAGAGACAGGGATAGCGCGAAAACAGATACACCGGCAGCAATAATCAAAAGCGGATGCCGCAAAGCATATTCGAGCTGCCAGCGATACACAGAAGTTAACCACTCCATCACAAAGCGCACCGCCTTCACAATGCGGGGCTCCCGTTTGGTGCGCACAAGCATCTGCGAAGCACGCATCGGCGTTAAGGTAACGGCATCAAGAAGAGACAGCGCAACAGCACCGGACAGCGTAACACCAAGTTGAAAGAAGAAACGGCCGATTACGCCTTCCATAAAGGCAACGGGCAGAAAGATTGCAATGACCGCAATACTTGAAGCTACAGCGGCAAATGCGATTTCACGTGTTCCTTCACGGGCCGCCTTTACACGATCCTTGCCCATATCGAAATGGCGGATAATGTTCTCAAGGATCATGATGTTATCGTCCACCACGATACCAATGGCCAGAGAAAGGGCAAGAAGCGTGAAGAGGTTCAGGGTGAACCCCATAAAATACAGTATCAGAAAGCTGCCCAGAATAGAGCTCGGAATCGAAAGAATGACGTTAAGCGTGGAGCTCCAGTTCCCGAGAAAAATCCAGCAAACAAGAGAGGTCAGTATCGCTGACAATACGAGCGTAAAAAGCGTTTCGTCAACGGCCTCTTCCACAAAGATCGTAGAGTCGAAGTTTACGCGCAGATCCACATCATCGGGAAGATCGAGCTTCAGGCGTTCGATCTCTTCATGCACTCGTTTTCCAACATCAACGGCATTTGCACCGCGCTGTTTTCGGATGCCAATGCTGATTCCTTCAATACCGTTCACACGGGTTACACGACGTACATCGGTAAGACCGTCCTCGACAGTCGCCACATCCCGGATTCTTATATCGGAGTAGTAGATGGGACGTCCTCCCCGGCGGGTGATGCGTATGTTCTCGATGTCTTCGACGCTTGCAGCCTCTCCCATCACGCGAAGGTTCTTTTCGTTTCTCGCATCTTCAAGATAGCCAGAGGCTCCTTCGCTGTGTTCATTGGCAATCGCATCAAGAACATCAACGATGGTTAACTCGTACTTCTTCAGGCGATTCAAATCAATCCAGATCCGCAAATTGCGATCAACCGTACCACCTGCAAAGACCTCACCGACACCTTCAAGGAGTTGCAGGCGATCCAATATGGACTGGTCGGCAATGACATATAAATCGCGCACCGAACGTGTCTTTGAGGAAAGACCGATCCACAGAATCGGATTATCATCGGGATTCGATTTGCGAATGGTTGGCGGATCCACGCCTATAGGCAAACGCACCCGGCTTATGGCAGACTGCACCTCCTGGAGGGCAGCATCAATGTTACGGTCAATGTCAAATTCAAGATTGATGGTCGCCGTCCCCTGCCGTACGGTGGAACTCATCTCTTTCAACCCTTCTACGGCGATGATACGGCGTTCAAGGCGATCCACGACCTCTGACTCCATGTATTCGGGAGGAACGCCTTCCCATGTCACCGTTACAGAGAGAACAGGAAAATCAATGTCGGGCATGTAGCTGACACCCAGCCGCCCGAGCGATACGGAACCGAAAACGATAAGAGCAAAAAAGATCATCCACGCGAAGACGGGACGACGTATGGCCTGATCGGATAACTTCATCTTCCATCCTCCAGGCCTGCAGCCACGTGAAGTCGCAATTGATTGATACGCAGCAAGGCTTCCGTTCGCGCAAGTGCCAGCCTGGCCTGATGATACCGACTGAGGGCATTGAGAACCTCAAGATTGGTTACCACTCCCAGCCTGTAGTCTCGAGCCTGCACGGCATAGGCCACTCTTGCCGTTTCTACGTTTTCGCGCAAAAGTAAGAGCTGCGCGGCAGAGGCTGTATAATCTGCATAGGCCTGTCGAACCTCATAGACAGCAAGGCGCCGCAGACGATCCAGTTGCAGTTCGCTAATTCTCAGGTTGGCCCGTGATTCGCGCACAGCGGCCTGTGTTGCCCCTCCCTGAAAGATCGGCAGGGTAATACGAAGCGTCATATTCCAGTCACGACCGGAGTCCGGACTCTGGTTCATCAGGTAAGCACCATCCAGACTGACATCGGGTAGGTGCCCGCCACGGGAAGCCTGCAAGCGGGCCCGTGCCGCCCGAATCGATTGCAGGGCTGCGATCAGATCTTTACGGTCTTCCAGACGTTCCAGGTAGTCTTCGAGGGCCTGGGGCGAAGGCAGACTCTGCTCATCGACCACCTCCCATGATTCCGGTGGCTTTCCGATCAAAAAAGCAAGAAGCTCTCGCGAAGCAGAAAGCAGAGCCCGGTTTGCCTCGGCCTGCACCAGGCTGTTGGCCAGGTCAGACCTTGCTGCAAGCAGATCCCCCTGTGGAGCGCGGCCAAGGCGTATTAAACGGCCAACCTCTGCAATGCGCTGACGAAGAGCAGCGGCCTCATCCCTGTAGATTTTTTCTGACTCTCTGTACTGTAAAACCTGATAAAAGACCTCGGCCACATCGCGAAAAAGCAGCTCTCTTGCACGTTCGTTAAGGCGTTTCTTCCCCGGGATGTCTTCTTTCGCGGCCAGCGATTCATGATACGTGCGAAATCCGGAAAAGATCGGCCAGGTCAAACTGATACCGGCTTCCGAGGGATTCTGCTGCATGCGCGTTTCGTAGGATCCGCTGTACTGATACCAGTAACTTCCGTATTCAATGGCGCGTTGCTGCGAGAATAATGATGAGGGATCAGAGCGGCGAGTGCGGGTCTGGTCAACTCTGTCGCGATACTGTTTTGAGTAGTAGACGCCGATCTGCGGGAAGTAATTCGACAATGCGAGGCGGTACCGCTCCTCGGCAATGCGAAGCTCCTGCTCCCGGATCTTCTGGTCCTCATTCAACTGTAGAGCCAGTTCATAGGCCTGGTTCAGCGTCAGTTTTTCGCGGGGAGTTTCAGCGAGACAGGGAGAAGAAAGGGCCAGGAGGAGAAAAAGCACAGTTATTTTCTGCACAGGCCGTCCCATTCTATCCGCTGACACGAAACAGAATCCGCCTGTTACCATCGACATAAAAATGGACGAATTTGTAAAAAAGTTCAAATCCTGCGGACCTGCTTCAGAAGCATTCATTCAAAACCGGTTATACGACGCAACGTCTTTCCAGCAGAGAAAGCAATCTCGTCTTCCCTTCCATACAGATAGGCAGCCTTCCTGGCCCTTGTGATTCCGGTGTAAAGGATCTGGCGGTTCATCAGCGGATGAGCGGCATCGTCAGGCAGAACGATAAGAACATCCCTGTACTCTGATCCCTGACTCTTGTGTACGGTCATGGCATAGGCCGGTTCCCATAGCGGCAATACGTCCGGAGAAAAGGCAGTTACAGGCGCGCCATCAAAGACGACCAGAAATCGCTGGTTGGAGAACTGAATCACCAGTCCCGTATCACCGTTTGCAAGACCACGTAGCGGATCGTTTCGTCGAACCAGTACCGGTAGCCCGGAAAACAATCCACGTCTTTCGCGCATCCCACGCTTCATCATATAACGCTGAAATATGCGCTGTATATTCTCGGCTCCATACAGACCACGACGCAGAACTGTTAATACACGAGATCGTTCAAACAGGCGAAAGAGCGACCGGACGAGCGCAATGGTTTCGTCATCATTTACCTCTCGCCCCGGTGGAGGTTCTCTGCGCGAAAGCTCTTTCAATAAGACCTCCCACTCGGACGGGAAGGCGAAGCTGCCCCATGAGCGAATGAGCGATTCCAGATGAGACATGCCTGCATTATCGGGCCTCTCGAAAAGGAAGGTGCCCTCTTCGATGCTCGACTCGAGAATAGAGACATCGGCGGTTTCAAGCGGACAGCTACCCTGCCCTCCGGTATTGACCCAGCGGGCAAGATCGCGCACAGCACGCTCGGAACGGTGGGAATGCGTTAGGTGCACATAGCGATTGGGCCCATCCACTTTGCGACGTGCCGCAGTCCAGGCCTCATCAGGCCCCATAATGGCCTCTGCCCTCTTCAAGACATCCTCGGTAAAGGCCGGCTCTCCCTCCTCTGAAAGCAAAGCCAGCAGGTCAGCCAGAACGGCACCGGCGTCCACCGAAGGCAGTTGATCCCGGTCGCCCAGCAGTATCAGCCTGGTCTTTACGGGATCGATGGCCGATAGCAGGTATCCCATCATAACGGCATCCACCATCGACACCTCATCAACTACCACGACATCGGCAGGAATGGGATTGTCCGCATGATAGTCAGGCCCGGTCGCTCCCGGGCGTATTCCAAGCAGACGATGCAGCGTGGAGGCCTTGAGCAGACTGATACTGCGATCCGCTTCCGAGGCCTGCTCGATGGATTCCAGTCCGGAGGTAATCGACTCCATCATACGTGCTGCTGCCTTCCCTGTGGGAGCAGCAAGTCGGATCCGCTCTGTCGGTATGCCCGAGCGTATCAACAGACGAAGGAGGTTCAGAATAATGGTTGTTTTGCCGGTTCCAGGTCCTCCCGACAGAACAAAGAATGGCTCTGTCAATCCCAGCATAAGGGCCAGCCTCTGTTCGGCCGTAAAGGTCACAGGGCGCCCGCCTGCCATGATCGGCCGATCCCGGAGAACCTCCTCAAACCACTGTTTCAGCCGTTCGTTTTTTATGGTGGTCGAAGCCTTCGATATCTGCAGAGCAAAGCTGCAGATCCGTTCAATGGCCCGGTAATGCCGACCGGGGTACAGATAAACGGTATTGCCCGCTGTCTTGCGAACAAGGATTCCGTGGCGGAAGAGGGGTTCGACGGCAGCTTCCAGGCCCGGATCGGCAATCAGGTGGGCCAGACGGTTTGCGGTCGGAGTTCCGACCTCACCGGAAACGCCACGCCTGACAAGCAGGTCTTCGATATCCCGGGGTCTTGACGAGATACACAGATTGCCTTCAAAAAGAGAGATTTGCAACAAAAGCAGGATATCCCGCAGCTCTTTGCTGTTCTGGCAGTTCGGCTGACCCAGGTCGGAACTCCGACCTGCATCTTCATCACAGAGCCTGAGCAGATCCTCGGCAATAAAACGCACTCCTGGCTCCAGACCATCAACGGCCTGCAAAATCTCCACCAGATCATCCATGAGCAACCCGTTCATGAGCCCACCTCCTCCAGAATCCTGCTGCGAACTACATCCCTGCCCGCCGCATCAAAATAGATACCGTCAGAGGAGCCAGGCCTGACGCCTCTCAGGAAGAGATAGATCACCCCTCCGAAATCGGTCTGCACGTTGAGTCCCCTGTATTCCAGCCAGTCCTGCAGGGCCCTGGCATACAAGGCATACTGTAGATCATATTGATGCCAGCGCATGGCTTCTTCGAGGTGGGAGCGGTCGTAGCCAGGCAGACGGTTGGTCTTCCAGTCAAGCAGATAGACCTTACCGGCATGGCGAAAGACGAGGTCAATGAAACCGGTAAAGAAGGTTTCACCCTTCTGTTCCTGCCTGCGGTCCGCATGCAGAAAGACAAACTCCATCTCGTGGATGCGGTCCTGCGGTTTCAGGTCGCGCAGGCGGAACCCCGGAAATAACTCGGTGCGCATAAGCCTGTGTAAGAGCATGGAAACAGGCTCTTCATACTCGGCATCGGCTCTGTAGCCAAACTGCTCCAGCTGTCGACGGATCAGGATCCGGTTCCACCTGGAAAGCGATGCATCCGCCTGTTCTTCGTGAAAGGCCGGATCCTGAAAGTCGAGACGTTCGAGAACAGAGTGAAAGAAATTTCCCGCTTCTGTTCCTCGGAAAAGGGTATCCAGCCTGGTAAGCAGGACATCGTCCCGTGGCTCGGCTTCTTCAAGCAGCTCCGGGGGACTGACTGCATCGTGATCCTGTTCCTCACGATCGACATGTTCCGCGCGACGTCGAACGACAGCAGAATAGGACAGAAGGCTGGATTTTCGATCCTGTAGATGATCGGGAAGAACCGGCTCGGGCAGCGGCTGGATCGGCTCTTCCTTTTTCGGACGCTGCACCGACTTTTGCCGCCTGGAGGGTGAGTCTGGATGATAGGCAAAAAGCTCAGGAGCCTCTGATACAGCATCATCGAGGGCATCCTGCAAGAACTTGCCCACCGGTCCGGCATGTCCGCCTGGCCGCAGGGCAGGCATGTAACACATCAGAGCGGCTCGCGTCAGGGCAACATAATACAGACGCGCATCCTCGGCACGTGCATACTCATCATGCCATTTTTTGTACTGCTGTCCTTCTTCTGAGCTTTTGAACCAGGATTTATCGGGTTCAAACCACGGAACAGGGACCAATACAGGTTCGTCTTCCTTATAGAACTGATAACAATCGACACTGCTGCCTTCGGTCAATCCCCCGTAAAGAAAGACCACGGGAAATTCAAGTCCCTTCGCCGCATGGATGGTCATGACCCGCACCCGGGGCTCTTCGGTCTCCTGCCTGTGCAAAGTTTCCTCTTCTTCGACCGATCCTTCGCGCATCAGCTCTTTCAAGCGGGAGACGACGGCAGTAAGATCCAGTCCTTCGCGAACGGCACGTTCTTCCAGTGTCTGCAGTATCTGCTCGTAGTTGGTAAGGCTGCGCTCCCATCCTCCGGGATCCGTATGCACCAGGCCCGTGATTTCATCAATGGCCAGCATCTCACGAAAGAGTTGCGGCCAGCGGTCTTCCGATGCCAGTTCATGCCAGCGTTGCAGACGCTCTCTTGACGGGTGACCGGCAGAAAGCTCATCCACATCCTGAACGTTCTCTATATTGAATCCGAAAAACCGGGTGATAAATGCCTTCTTAACGGCGGATGAGCGAGCGGGTTCAGCAAGGGCTTCAAGCACGTAAAGGATTTCCAGCGCTTCCACCGACTCAAACACACCGGGCTGCTTATAGAACGACGATGGTATCCCCGCTTCTCGCAGATGGTCGAGTATGATCAGGGCATCCTTTTTTCGACGCGCAAGTACGCAGATGTCCCCATAGGTGATCTTCATGGGGCGACCATCCTTCTGGATCCGACCGCCATCTGCTACCAGAGCATGGATCTCGTTGCAGATAAAGCGGCCATACCTGCGACGAATCCTTGCGATGGAGTCTTTACCCTCAGGCTTCCACAGGTTGATCGGACACCGTTTCTCTGGAAGCTCCGTACCGGCCCAGCGATCCGTTCCTGGAGGATCTTTCGGCACATACTCAAGCGTATCGTTCATGGGAGCAGCATTCCAGGGATACCGACTGGAACAGAATATCGCATTTACAGAACGGATAAAATCCAGCGAAGAGCGATAGTTGCGGTTAATCCTGTAAAGGGCGGCCTTGCGCTTCTCTGTTAACGACACAAGGTAGCGCCTTGCTCGAAAATAGGAGTTCAGGTCTGCTCCACGAAATCGGTATATGGACTGCTTCGGATCACCTACAAGGATCAGACGACCGGCCTCGGCAGAGGATTCCAGAAAACAGGAGCGAAAGATATCCCACTGCAAGGCATCGGTATCCTGAAATTCATCAATGATGGCATACCGATAGCGCCTTCCTACTTCCCGGGCCAATGAAGCACCTGACTCCGAACATACGGCATCGCGAACATGCCGGATCATATCGTCATAGCTGATCAAGCCCCGTTCCGCTTTGTATTGATGCAGTCGAGCTTCGATAGAATTCACAAGACCCGGCAGCAGATGCATCGGTGAATCCTCGGAAGGAGCGGCCACATGCAGCCGTCCGCTTCCCTTTCGCATGCGAAGCAGGTTGTGCAGGGTATTTTCCAGACGATGCTCTCCCGTATAGGTTCGCTTCCAGAACTCCGCACGCACAAGAGCATCCTTCAGTGCGACTTCCTGTGCAGGAAGCCTTCGCAGAGCATCGGGTATCAACAGCTCAAGAATCTCATTATCATCGACCAGCTCATACTTCAGCAACCGACCCAGTTCAAAGGCATACTCGATAAGCAGAGACTGACAGAAGCCATGAATGGTAAAAATGGCCGCCTCATCAAACCGCTGCAAAGCTTCCTCGACCACCTCAAGAGTTGGTCGCATACCGTTTCGCTCAGACTGTTCCTGTTGCCGGTTCAGCCACTCTTGATCGGATCCTTCAAGTGTTTTATCAACGATCCGCTGCAAGAAGCCACGGATGCGATCCTTTAGTTCTCCGGTTGCCTTTTCGGTAAATGTAACAGCGAGGATCGACGAAACAGGGGTTTGCTTTTCGACAATGGCGCGTACAACGAGACGTTCGATCGTAAACGTCTTTCCGGTTCCCGCCGAAGCTTCAATCCAGCCATGCTTCGACAGATCAAAATCAAAAGGTGTTTCCAGGGCCTGCACCTTCATGCTTTCCTCCCGGCCTTTTTCGCGCTCTTCGTCGATCTCGTTCGTGGCGCCGTAACAGGAATGGCCAGCTCCACGATGGGCTGCCACCTTTCGCGCAGACGATCAAATACGTCTGAATCAATGCGCCTGGGAATAAGCTGCATCAGTTCCATAAAGTCCGCCTCTGTATCAGCCGCTTCGTCCGCCAGAGCCTCGGAGAAATCTGGCGGTGGCTCCTGTGTAAAGTATCCGGCCTTCCATATCGCTTTACCGATCGTAGGCAAACCAATAGGCAGATAGGTAATGTCTCGCGCGAGAAAGGCTCCAACAAGACCTTCGAGGTAATGCGGTGGTATGACGCAGTCAGGGTTGTGGACGAACGTTCTGGAATCGACTCCTTTCTCTTTGTGAAACAGGGCATGTATGGTAAATGACTTCCAGGCGTATTCTGGCGATCGGTTTAGCACAAGCAGATACAGCAGCGCCGGCAGGATCCTTCTCGAATCGAAACCCTTTTCACTGATCTGCAGTATGGTTATATGACCCTCCCTAAAAGAAATGCCGGGAATCTCTCCAACAAGGCGAACGACTGTATCGTTCAGACGAACGGTGACGGCGTCATCTCCGGTTAGCTGGAGGCTGGAAAATCGATGCTCTCGGAGAATCGGTTCTGCATTCTGCAAAAGCTCAGAAAATACAGAAGAGCGATACTGCTCCAGTGCAACCTCATCATAGGGAGGAACAGGAAGTTCGTCCATATACTCCTTTCGCAACGAAGCAATGGCATGCTCCGTTGCCTCCTCTACTCCATGCACAAGATGCTGCAGGGCCCTCTCAAAGAAGAGCGATGAAAAATCCCATACCTCCTCGTTGGTAACATGAAACGGTTCGTCGTCGTTCAACCGCTCATCGTCTCTATCGCTGTCAAACAGACGCATCTGGCGGCGAAGAACGGCCTCCACAGGATGCTTGAGAAATGATATCAGGTGAGAAATCGGAAGGTCTACTGTGGCGGGGAGATCGATCCTCCTGCTGTCAGGAGGAGGTGCCGGGTTTACGTTTGGTTTGGGTGTGACCGACTGGTTCAGAAGCCGAATATCCCTGGAGGACAGGTTGGCAAAGAGGTCGGAGTTCCGACCTGCATATCGCCGACTGTAAAGTTTGAGAGGAAGCTCCTCGACTGAATCCCCCATGTCGAGGAATGAAATGAGTTCACTCAGCAAGGAGCAGGGCAGTAGATCTCTATCACGCGTCGTATCTCGGCCGTTATAAAGAAGCACGATACGATCCGTGGCCGAAAGAAGGGTTTCGTATAGCAGCAGCCGGGCTTTTTCGCCTGCCGCTATGTCACTGTGCGGGAGGTTACTGGAACTGCAGGTCTTATCTCTGGCGAGCAGATTGAGAACAGAGTGATCTTCATGCAGCGGAAACTGGGCTTCGCCCAGTCCTGCAACATAAATGTGACGGAACGGCACCGGCCGCATGGGCTGTAACGAACAGATGGTAACCCCTCCGGCAAGATAATGCCCGCGGCTACCGGCGATTCCGGACAAAGCGGAAAGGATGGCCTGCTGCAGCAAATCCCAATCAACAAACAGGCGCTTGTCGTAAAGTCGGAGTTCCGACTTCATGCGATCACGGACAATCTGCTCCTCGGGCTCAGAGTCAGGTATCCCAATAAATTCATCAATACACTGAAAAGTCTTTTCAAACCGTTGCGTCCCCGTTAACTCCTGCCCCAGCTCCTGACGCCAGACATTCAGCCGCTCGATGCACTGGATTAATTTGAGCAAGGATTCCCTGTCCACCAGTTGCAGAGGATGCGGTCTCAGTCCATCAAATGGGGCAGCCTCTGGTTCTACAAATAGACCCAGATATAGCCTTCGCAACCCACGCAGGAAAGTGAAGGCATCAGCCCGCTCCGAAGATGGCGGAGTTCCGACCACATCACTCCGTTCTTCAGCATCATAGAATCGACGTATATTGGTGTCCTGAAAAAGTCCAAGCCAGGTGGAAACCGTCTCCCGGTCTACCCCCACTGCATGCTGAAAACATGGATTCAGAGCAAGTTCGAATATTGCACTGCGGGTCAACTCCCTTCGCATCAGATTGAGGAGGTCTCGAACTCCCCGCGCGTAGTGGCTTTCCCGGGCTGCAGAGTAATCCGACAGGTTGTACGGGATCAGTGGCCGATCGGCAGCGTTTCTATCCCTTTCAAATACGTCGAGAATGTAAGGCCGATACTTCTCCATGTCCGGAACGAGGAGAGCAATGTCCGTCAGCTCAAGAGTGGGATCTTCTTTCATCGATTGCAAGATACACTGGTAGACTGTTTCGATTTCGCGACGCTCTCCCGGGCAGTTGCCAACCAGGATCCGATTAGAAGGCCCTCCAGCAGTGTCATTCATCAGGGCTTCATGCACTGACTTCATAGGATAGGCCCGGTCCCATCTGCGCCGAAACCAAGCTGCACTATCGGCAAAGGCAGCATCCCACAGGCGAACCAGTTCAATGTAAGGCTTTTTCCATCGTAGCAGTTCATTGGGTTCAGGTCGGAACTCCGACCTGAGGGCTACCCTCTCCCATTCACCGGATACCGAACCCTCTCCCTCGGCAAACAAACCGGGAACAAGATCCGGCAAGTAGACACTCAAATCATAATAGGCAGATAAGTGCCTGAATAACGAGATATGATATCTTGATAGCAATGATAATCCGAACAGGTAAACGCTCGCACTTCGCTCTCGTTTTTCGGCTGACTGAAATACGCGACGAGCATACTCCGAAGGAGTTATTCGCTCATATTCAAAGACTGACGATGTAAAATCGCTATCTTCAGCCGATTCTCCTGCAAGCACAGCTCTGTAGAGCTCACACTGTTCTTTGAAGTAGGGATCAGACTCCAGATCTTCAACAAATTGACTGTCACCGAAAACATCCAGAGACTGCTCCGCATCAACCCCTCTCCATTTCTCAACGCTGCGCAGGCGGTGAAATTCATAATTCACAAACAGATCCGCAAGCCTTTGCGCGAGCTGGAAAAGGCGAATCGATGTGCCAGCTCCTGCACGCATGGAAGGATTGGTCTGCTGCGTTAGCAACGGCCACCGTGATTCACCGGAACTCAGATCCTTCTGCAATAGAGCAAGGATTCTTCCACGAAGATCAAGCGGCCGGAGAAGCAATGGCAACCGTTCCGTTGCAATTCCATCAAGCAGAGACCGAATCCCATCTTCAACATAGAGAAAGCGAATATGAGCTGCCACTATCCCCTTTCGAGCCATGTACATCTGCAACCATCGCTTTATATTCCGGTTGGGGACGATCACCCGAACCGGATCGAACAGATCCGTGTGCTCAATGCTCTCACCAACATCAGCAATCCAGCGATCCGCCAGGCTCTGCAACGGATGGGACAGAAAAATACGAACTCCAGACATTGTCTCCTCAACAGCACCTTACCATCCTGCCTGGACATTTCATGGGTTTGAGAAGTATATTTTATCCAGGAGGTGTGTACCACATTGGAAGCATGGCTGGTTGACTACCAGAGAAAAAAGCTCTCATTCTGAACCGTCGCAATCTTTCGGAGTAGGAAATGGTCATACTGTGTAAGGTCGGAGTTCCGATCCGACCGGCAGTATTAGGCTCCCATTTTCTAAGTCCGAACTTCCAACGACGGCAGTATTCATACTGAACCAGCTGCACCAGAATCAAACTCATAGACCGCCGGACGGCCAGGGATAGCAGCCTCAATTCAATCCACACTTCTTCTTCAACAGGAAAACTGACCCTTTGCAGGCCAAGACCCGCAAACTGATATCTCGTACGCAGGCACTCCTCACCGCCAGGTGAATGGTGGTAGTACTGACGCAGAATGCGATTTCGATATCGGGCAATGAGCACTCGAAAGAGGAAGTTCAGGCTTCCCGGGTCCCTTCGCAGAAGCTGGAACTGATCCTGCGCATAACAGGGAAGGAAGAAATCAATTTTTCCAGCAGGCTCCCAGCGGTATATCTGCCACTGTTTTCTTTCATTAATACAAATCTGCGGCAATATGGATATATGCATACCTTCCTGAGGTCAGAGATTGATCATCTGACTTCAACAAATATCCCATTTCGCCGTTTCACGACGCGATGCTGCAGAGTTTGCGCACTGCGGAGCATTCCAGGATGGAGCTCATCCATTTGCGATATCCATCATACTCCCCGAAAGGAGAACAAAGAGTCATAGCGGCCAGTCGGAGTTCCGACCTGCATACCAGCGGAGCAACGTCAAAACCGCTCTCATCGAGACAAACCAGATTGACCGGTCAGCCCACCACAGCCTGGTGAATGTCCAAACGATAATCCTCTTACCCTGCACTTTATTACAGGGAATCCACACCGATTCGTCTATGATTTTTCTTTGACGGAGCGTCTTAGCTTCCGAAACCAAAAACGCTTACCCCGAGGCTCCGCAAGCATGATCAAGAAACGATGTTTGAACCTGTTCTCCGTCACAATAAAACAGGTCGGAACTCCGATCGCTTTACTTCTAGCCCTTTTGCTTTCTTCCTGTGGAAACATTGGTGACATAACCGATAAGGTCCTCTATGGCACAACACTGGACGCCCAGAGCCGGCAATCCAGCTGCACCCGTAACCTACACGTCACCCACAGGGAAATCACGCTCCTCGAAGATGGAGACGTTACGGCCAGTTTTGATTTATCCAAAGATAAAGGTATCGCTGAAAGTGATGCCGATGGAGGAACGTCCTGGGGTTACCGTAGTTTTGAAACATGCCTGTATCCCACAGCGTCGTTTACGGGGACCCTGACATTTAGCGTATCTTCAAACGGTAACTACGACGGACGCATTACCGCCAATCGCTCTTTCCCGGACACTGTGGACGGGGACCCACTCCCCGAAGAACTGACCTTTACAGGTACAGGCAGTGCCAACCGACAATGCTTCCGGTTCCAGAGAGTCGACGATGCCATCCGCAACGTTCAAGAAGATCCTCTCGTTATCGCTCTTGGCTCCATTACCGAACTCGATGGAGACGGAAATATCAATTCCAGCGGAGCTTATCACGGGGCCGATGTGTGTGATATTTCGGTGACCGTAGAGGATGATGAGGGTCCGGGCATTCGTGTTTCCAACATCTCCAATGTCATGGAAGAGCCCGGTGTATCTACAACGAACAGTGGTACATTTAAAGTGAAGCTACGAACTGCACCCACTGCCGACGTTGTGGTTTCTATCAATGATACATACGATGCAACCAATACAGGCAATCGCGAAGGAACGACAAGCCCTACCGTTCTTACCTTTACCTCTGCCAACTGGTCTGACGAAAAGACCGTCACCGTAACGTCAGTGGATGATCTCGAAGTGGATGGCCTGAAGACATACACCATCCAGCTTCCCCCGGTCACCAGCGCAGACAGTGAGTATCATGGCCTGGATCCACGAGACGTGGTAGTCTATAACCGTGACCAGAGTGTTCCAGGGTACGTAATCCAGAAATGGGATTCGACAGAACAGAGTACGGGCACCGGTGGTGGTACCATCACAGGATTTGCCACCCCTATATGTCAGCGGAAGTTGTCGCCTCAGTTGATATAGATTTTAATCTCAGGC
>CAZUEX010000007.1:0-168083 GCA_964619535.1 uncultured Leptospiraceae bacterium
GACATAGATGCATCTCATCCCAACATACCGCCTTCTGGCGGTTTTGTTGTTTTATGACCCCGCTCCAGGCGGGGTTTTTTATTTTTGCGGCCGAGCCCCATTATAACCCTACCGCTGATGGCCTGATTGCCGCCGGGGTGGCTGGGGAGCGGCGGGTCGGCCAGACCGGGAAAAGTGTATTTTGCCGAGCGCGGCCGAAAAACCTGCTTGCCTGACCGGCCGGCCAGTCAGTATTATGGGCTGGATGGCTGATGTTAGCGCCGCAGAGGCGACGGATACAATCGAGAGAATCCTGGATGCTACGGTGGCTGTTGTGGCTGACCGGGGCCTGGATGCAACGACGATGAAGATGATTGCAGATCGGGCCGGTGTTTCAAAGTCCTTGCTGCACTATCACTTTCAATCGAAAGAGGAGCTGCTTGTTCAGGCTTTGAATCATATGGCCAGAAACGTGGTCGAGCAGGCCAGAACAACAGAGGCCTGCAGCGACCGATCTGTGGAGCGTGCCATTGCAGAAGCCCGGGAGGCCTTTGGTCGCCTGCAGTCCGATGCTACCCGGCTTTCGTTTTTTACCGCTATGTATGCCGGAGGCATCCACAGTGACCGCCTGGCCTCAGAGATGCAACACTTTCATCGCCAGGAAGAAGAACTCATCCAGGGGCTCATATTTCGCAGTATGGGCCCTGAGGCGCAGCAGAATCTCAATCTGGGTATAGAGCAGACGATACGCCTGGTGCAGACGGTAATTATTGGCCTGATCATTCTACGAAGCCTTGGTGCGGACCAGTCCGAAAGTATGGCCTGCTTTGATGATCTGTTGTTTTTGCTGACCGCTCCTCTGTCGTCTGCTGGAGGGGACAGGCAGAATCATGCAATTTCAGGGGGAAAGACATGAAGTATCTAAAGCACTTTTTGATGCCGCTCATCATTCTGACGTTTCCTGTCAGCTTTATGATCGGCGGGCCTGCCATGTGGTGGGGCGTATTTCTTGTTACGATCGTTATGATTCCAGGAGACATGCTGCTGAGCCAGGACCTGAGCAAGCCAGAGTATAGCCACCCCTGGCTTTTGAACCTGTCTCTGTATCTGAGCCTGCCGGTGCTTCTGCTTGTTCTTCTGGCCTATGCCTGGTCCCTGGGAAGCGCAGAAGCGGACCTGCTGGGGCTGGGGGCGCTGTTTTATCGGCTTACGGGCTATGATGCCCTGGCAGCGCGAGAAACCAATGCCCTGTATCATACGATCGGAGCAGGAATAAGTGCAGGCTATGCTGTGGGCGGCTACGGAATCAACATTGCCCATGAGCTTGCACACAGAACATGGGATCGCCTTGCCTCTTTCTGGGGCAGGCTTCTGCTTGCACTGTGTGGCTCTACGGATTTTGCCATCGAACACAACTACGGGCACCATCGGCGCGTGGGCACGCCCGAAGATCCTGCAACGGCCCGGCGTGGTGAGAACGTTTACTCGTTTATTGTGCGCTCTGTTGCCGGTAGCATGAAGAATGCATGGAGCCTTGAGAAACGCCGGCTACAGCGCAAGGGGCATGGTGTGTTCAGCATCAGAAATCAGTTGCTCTGGGGATCCTTCTTTACCGCGGTCCTGGCCTTCGGCTTTTACCTGGCCGGTGGATGGACCGGTATCCTTTACTTCGCCCTGCAGGCCGTGGTGGCCCGCACCCTGCTTGAAGTGGTGAACTATATGGAACACTACGGCCTGGTGCGGGAGCCTGACCAGCCTGTTCAGCCACGGCATTCCTGGAATACAAACCGCAGAATCTCTTCCATACTGCTCTTTTCTCTTACAAGGCATTCGGCTCATCATGAACAGGGAGAGCTCCCTTTCTGGAAACTGGATCCGTATCCTGAAGCTCCCGAGATGCCTCATGGCTACCTGACAACGATCTATCTCTGTCTGGTGCCGCCCCTGTGGTATCGGGTGATTGCTCCGCGGCTCAGGGACTGGGATGAGCGTATGGCTACCGAGGGCGAGAAAAGGCTGTTACGGACGAGCTGGAGCGAACAATGATCAGGCGGCTTTTTAAAAAGAACGATGCCACGTTTCGCGTTGCCTTAACGGACGGCCAGAGAAAGAGAAGGGTTGACTTTGAGGCCAGCCCAGACCGGACGATCCTGCAGGCTGCGGAGGATGCGGGGCTTGACTATCCGCATAGCTGCAGGGCCGGTACGTGCAGGGCATGTCGTACGATCCTTGTGGAGGGTCGGGTAAAAGAGCTTACCGACTTTGCCTTCGTCCTTGATGAGCAGGAGCTTGCCAGAGGCATGATCCTGGCCTGTCAATCGAGGCCGGCCTCCGATATAACGATCGAGAACGATACCAGCTTTCGTCTGGCCGACAGGAAAAAGGCCGCTCCGTAGACGTGCCGTTCGTCAGGCATCAGCGAGGCAGCAGGATAAAGCTTCGAATGCTGCCCAGGCCTTTCACTTCGATGAGGCCGCGGTCCTCAAACTGGAACTTTGTTTTGATCAGGCTGTAGGTCGATTCGGTCACCTGTATCTGCCCTGGAAGGCCGTGGGATTCCATCCGTGATGCCGTATTGACGCTGTCTCCCCACAGATCGTAGATGAATTTTCTTTTGCCGATGACACCGGCCACGGCATCGCCTGAGTTGATGCCGATGCGCAGTTCCAGCGGCAACTCGGTTTTGTCGCGGTACTGGCGAACCACTTCCAGCATATCAAGGGCGAAGCGGGCAACCTTCTCTGCATGTTCTGGATCTGGCTCGGGTAAGCCACCAACCACCATATAGGCATCACCGATCGTCTTAATCTTCTCAAGGCCATGACGATCGGCAAGATCGTCAAAGGCAGAGAATATTTCATTGAGCAGCGATACCACCTCCACCGCCGACATCGACCGGGCAAGACTGGTAAAGCCAACAATATCTGAAAAAAGAACGGTGCACTGATCGAAGCGCTGGGCAATCGTATCGGGACGCTCTTTAAGCTGAGCAACGATCGGTGCAGGCAGAATATTCAGCAGCAGCCTTTCAGACTTTTCCTTTTCGGCGGCCAGGATGCGGTCTGCCGTGCGGAAGGTTCTCTGGATATAAAAGGAAAAGGCGAAAAGAAGGATGGCCACACTTGTCGTGACGGCGATCTGCTGGCTTTTGAAATCGATGTCATGCTGCACAAAGGAAAGAGAGGCCAGCCAGGAATCGGGAATGAGCTGAAATGCAATGAATGTTAGAAAGATGACAATGGCCGTCGGGTACATAAGCCGTCCTTCACTGGATGGAAAGATGAAAAAGACGGCAAGCATCTCTGTTAACAGAAAAAGATGGAAGTGTGCCTCCCCCTTTGTGGCAATCGAATTGAAAACCATGACAGCAAAGGAAAGGGCAACAAAGACGATTCTGGCCTTCCTGGTTTTTCCGCGCGCATTCAGTGAAAGTACATAGATGAGAGAAAGTCCGAATACAGATGCGGGGATGGCAAAGGGCAGGGGGATGCGTTCAAGCAGGATGAGCAAAGGCAGGTTGATGCTCATAAATGCGAGGATAACGAGGCTCAGGCCATTGATCAGGATGATGTGCTTGTGTTCGGCTACGTTGTCCGTCTTTTGCACGCCGAGATAGGCCAGGGTATTCCAGAGCAACTGGAGCATGCATGTAACATGCAATGGCTCTGTTTCTGATCAACTTAAAAATAACCCTGCTTCAAAAAACCGCTTGCCCGCCTTCACGAACTTCAAAGATTTCTTACATGCGTTTGCTCCCCGTTGTGACGTTTGCCCGTACCAGGCAAGAACTCATCGCACAGATCGATGCCGTCTTTGAAGAGTTGCTGGCTTTTTACCGGGAGCTTCCGGCAGATCGTATGCTGGTGTCCGGTGAGCCGCAGGGCTGGACGGTACGAAAAAACCTCCATCACATTACAGCGGTAATACGTCTGGCGGCGCGCTATATAGGGCTTCCTGCCTGGCTCATCGCACTTTTTGGAAAGCCAGAGCCAGATACGCGAAAGCCAGAAGAAGTCCTTGAAGAAATCACGGTTACAAATCGTCCGCATATGACGGACTACGGCTCCTACGGACGGGGCAAGCCCATCGACGAGAAAAGCCGTGAAAAAGATCTACAGGCACTTCGCGAAGCCGGCCAGCGACTGAAAGAAGCGGTGATGAAAAGAACAGAGGAAGAACTCGATACCCTGAGAGTGCCCTTCCTGAACAGATCGTTGCGCATGCTTGCTCATTCCGTGCTCAAACACAGTCTATACCACACTTCGGTGGTGCGCTACAGGATGGAAAGCCGGTAGGGTTCGAGTGGATGTTGCTTCGTTTGTACAAACGAAGGTCAAACGAGAATCAGAGGACTATCAGAGGAAAGGGCTGACCTCCTCGATACGGTCTGCCTGCACCAGTAACATAAGAAGTCGATCCAGCCCCAGGGCTACTCCCGATCCGGCGGGTATTCCATGGCGCAGGGCCGCTACAAAGGCCTCGTCGGGCTTTCGTTCCGGTTTACCGAGACTTCTGCGGATTTCGTTCTCTTTTTCGAAGCGTCGCAGCTGTTCATCGGCATCCGTTACCTCATAGTATCCGTTTGCAAGCTCCACGCCATTCCAGTACAGCTCAAACCGCCGGGCAATATCGCCTTCAATGACGCTGTAGGCTGCAAGCTCTGGTGGATAGCCATGGACAAAAAATGGATCGGGCATGCGGACCAGAGCAGGCTCTACGGCATGCAAAAAGACCCGGAAGAACAGTTCATCGTAGCGATCGCTTTGAATGGCCTCCGGTGAAGCAAGCTTCAGCTCGATGGCCCTCTGTTCCAGGGAAGAGCGCCTCATCGAGCATCCTGCATACTGCTGCATCAGATCTGCCATGCTTAAAACGGGAATCTTCTGTGGAATCCGGGCAGCGGGGAAGTGCCGGTTTAGATGATGCAGAAGCTCCCGGATCTGCTGCATCAGGTCATACTCATCCTGCCCCGGAAGATACCACTCCAGCATCAGGAATTCCCGGGTATGCAGGGGACTTCGGCTTCCTCCGTCACCCCCACGAAATACATGCGCAATCTGAAAGATGGGCCTGCGTAGCTCTGCCAGGACGGTTTTGAGGTGGAACTCCGGACTGGTAATCAAGAAGGCAGATGGCGCCCCTGTGGGATCCTGCACGTTCAGGTTATCAATAAAGGGCTCGGGGCTGCCTGTAGCGTGTAGAAGCGGGGTTTCTACCTCAATCAGGCCCTTTTCCTGAAAAAATGTGCGTACAGAACGCAGAAAACGGTCCCTTAGTATGTAGGTTTGCCGGGAGAGTTGACGCATCGGTGCAAAAAAGGCCGCCCCGGCAGTGTTTCAATGACAAAAGCCGGGCCGGTCGGGGGCTCGGGGGCAATTTCGTGGGTGAGTTTCGGGAATTCTATGTAAAATCATGTTAAGCAGGGAGCGAAAATCAGGAAAAAATGAAACCTGCGGCCGGAAATACCGAAAAGAGATTGATTCGAACGCCTACATTTTTAGAATGATTCTAATCGGGCGCAAGAGGTACTCAGATGACTCAAAAAATAGCTCATAAACGAGAAGTAGAAGTGGCGGCTGGCGATGACCTGATTGCTCCGCCTCGGTCTATTGAGAAAAAAACAGACACGGTCAACGATTCGATTCTGAACTGGTATCTCAACGAAATCCACAAGATTCCGATGTTGAGCCGAGAAGAAGAGTACCGCATTGCCCTGAAGGCCAGGGATGGGGATGAAGAGGCCAGGAACCTCCTGGTTCGCTCCAACCTGCGCTTCGTTGTGACGATAGCCAAGCGTTATCAGTCTTACGGCCTGACACTGATGGACCTGATCAACGAAGGGAACCTTGGCCTCATCAAGGCTGCAGAGCGGTTTAATCCGGAGCGAGGCTTTCACTTCATTTCATATGCCGTCTGGTGGATTCGGCAGTCCATCAAGTATGCCATTCAGCAGAAGGCCAGCCTGATCCGGCTTCCGCTGAACCGTATGGCCGATCTAAAGCGCATCGATGAAGCAGAGCACTGGTTTGAAAACCAGGACAATATGGACTCCTCTATCGAAAACATCGCTGAATACATGGACATGAACGTGTCCGAGGTGACGCACCTGATGCGGATGAGCAAGGACCACCTCAGCCTTGATGCGCCGATGGCCGATTCAGAGGACTTTACCCTGGGAGAAAACATCCAGGACAAGAAAGAGGTCGAGCCTCACAGCAATCTTGAATTCGAACAGCTGCGAGATGAGTTAACGAAAAGTCTTGATCAGCTAACCGATCGAGAAAGAAAGGTGATCATACTCCGCTTCGGTCTTGATGGAGGTCCTGTCTATTCGCTGCAACGTATCGGCAAGATGGTAGGACTTTCCAAAGAACGGGTAAGGCAGATTGAGAAGAAGGCCTTGCGCAAGATTCGAACAGGGGTAAATTCCAGACAACTGGGAGCTTTTCTCTCCTGAATGGTTCGCCTGTTTCTTGTTTTCAGTATCCTTTCCGGGATTGTCTTTTACCGATATCCGGCCGTTGCCTATGAGGCACCGCCGGATCTTGCTGTACAGTGTTACGATTTCCAGTCACCGACACGGTACCAGACCCTGCGTGAGGAAGACGGTCCTGTTCTGTACAGGAATGGTCAGCGAATCCCGCTGGATGATGGCCGGCTGTATTTTGTTCCTCCCCTTGGCACCGGCTACTTTGCTTACCAGAAGATAGGCAAGGAGATTGCATACCTGGCAGGCCCCGATGAGCTGTACTGGAGACGGCCCAGTGCCTCCTATCCTGTTTCTGATCCGGAAGGGAAGTGGATCCTGCTTCTGTCGGGTGATCTTACAGCCGTCAGGGTTATGGATCATAATGGCAATGCCGCACCGGGCCAGCCGTTGTCCGGTCTGCTTCTGACCGATTATGCCTTCAGTCCTGACTGGCAGACGGGGGAAGCCTCGGGAACGGCGGCAACGGTGCTGTTTGCTTCCGGGCCGCTCTATATCGTGCGGTTTGAGCCCGACTACCGTGTTTTTACGCTGTCCATTCCCGATTTTGAACAGGCCTTTGCAAAATCCGTGGCCATAGGAAAAAGTCGAATAGCCCTTCACCTGCAGCAGGGAGAGGGGGATTTTATTCGCCAGTATGAACTGGACGAAGAGAAGGAAGCCCTTATTCCGATCGATTCAACGCAGCTGCCCGTTATTCTACCCCATCGCATACCCATGGCCTTTACAGAGTCCGGCCTGGTCTTTGCTTCAGATCGGATGGTCGGGCAGGTTCGCGACGGTCAGCTCGTATGGGTGGGGGATGAGAACGGCTTCAGGTCTGAAGCGCCTCGTTTTGATCGGTTTACAGTGGCATTTCAGGGCGACGCCTTTCGTTCAGGCGGACTGACGGCTACGGGGGGACGTGGGTTCCTGTACCTGCTTTCGGGCGATGATCCCGTTGCCCTGAGCTTGAGGCGGGGCATGCCATACCGCTTTCTTTTCGATGAAGAGGGCATTGCCCATGAGGACGATGGCGGCTATTGCACGATCCGGCCGTCGCTGTCGCGATAATAGATCGAGATGGCCTTGTTACGGAATTCCGCCTCTGGCTGCAGCATTCCGAGGATTTCTGTTTTCTTACCTGCCTGAATGTTAAAGATCAGGTGGTCTACGTTCTCTCTTGAGATAAAGAGTCCACGACCGTGTGAATCCTGGAGCGAAAGCGGTCTGCCCTTTTCGTCGTATGAGACGTTTCTTTCGAGGCGATAGAGGATGTCGGATCGGTCCAGCGTGCCGCTTGAATCGGTTACAGCAAACAGCAGGTTATCCCGGAAAACACCAAACGATAGCTGGATTGATTGGGTAAACTGATCGGATGCATAATCGCGGGCATTCATCGTCAGCTCTTCCAGAATGACACGTATGACTCCTGGGGCCCGGTGACGCTTTAAGAGGTCTGCCACCATATCACACATTCGAAAACGCTCCTCATCCGAGCTGATCATGCAATGACACAGCGTACCGGCAGGGAGCCTTGTGTCGATATCACGGTGCATGGCATAGACCTTGCCGATGCTCACCGATTCTTCGACCAGATCGGGAAAATACAGAGAAAAGCCAAAGATGTCGGGTCCGGTCAGTTTACGGACCATGACACCAACCATATGAAGATCCAGAAACGTGGATTTCGGTATGATATTCCAGATGCGGTATTCCCGGGCATACCGGACATAGTCGTTCACGTTGTAGGCAGTCATGAGGGCATACTGCATCTCGGGATAGGAGTTCTGTACCTCCTGAATCAGTTCGATGCCGCTCATGCCGGGCATCCGTATATCGCTTAAGAGCAGGTCAAAGCTGCGCTCCTCCAGTATACTCAGGGCTTCTCTGCCATCCCCTGCTGTTACAACCGTAAAATGCGAAGAAAGATAGTCTTGAATGGCCAGTCGGATGGAGAATATATCGTCGACGACGAGCACACTTTTCATGACCAGCGCTCCTGGCTCCCCGTGGGGATTGAGATAAAAAAGAAGGTATGTCCTCGATAGGACCGAATCTTCAAACGCCCGCCATGCTCTCGAACGATGTTCAGGCATATGGGAAGTCCGAGGCCTGTTCCACGGCCTGTTCGTGAGCCCGAGTGGAAGGGCACGAAGATCCTTTGCAGAATCTCGGGCGGGATTCCACCTGCATCATCGGCCACTGTGATGTAGATGGAATTTCGCATCTGCTTCAGCGTAACCCGAATCACGCCTTCTTTATAGTCGTAGGCCTGGATGGCATTTCTGAACAGATTAAAAAACAGACGCTCCAGCTTATCGGGATCGGCCGGCAGAATGTAATCGTCGGAGGAGGGAACCTCCCAGCGAATCTTGCGCGAAAGGACGGGATACAGCCGGATGGTATTATCCCGGGCCTTTTCGATGATACGAACGAGGTTGATCTGATGTTTTTCTTTGATACCCGGTCGTGCAAGGCTGAGGATGTCCTGCACGATTCGTGATGCCTTGGAAAGATCCTTATAGATAAATTGCAGCCTCTTGATGACCTCCGAAGAGTCCATTGTGGAGATATTGGCCTGGAGGTTCTGCAGGGTAAGAGAGATCCCGGTAAGCGGGTTGTTCAGTTCATGGGCAATGCCCGAAATCATGGTTCCCATCGTTGCCAGGTTTTCAATACGCAGCATCTCTTCCTGTTTTTCGAGCTCCTCCGTGATGTCTTCGATCATCTCAACGATCCGGATGCTGTTTGTGCGGATGAGGATAAACGTGATCTTAAAGCTCCGTTCACTCTGCCCGACCTTTTTCTGGATGATCTTCTCAAGGATGTGATAGGGGCGATCCGTTTCTTCGGTTTCAGAGAAAAGAGGCTTCCATTCATTTTCGAGGGGACAGAAGGGACAGATGTCGACCCTGTTCTGGATCATGCGATGACATGATTGCTGTATGACCGATTTGTAGCTGTCGCGGCCCGTGTAGCGCAGGGCCTGGTGGTTCAGACGCATGATGCGAAAGAACTGGTCTATGCCGAAGCTTGCTATGGGCTGGGCATCGAGGATGGCTTCGGTTTCGGCAAGTCGCTGTTCCAGCGTATCATGCACAGACATGACGCATGTATCGCTCTGTGGTTTATGCTGTCAATCAGAGCCAGATGGGGCTGGAATGCAAAAAAGGCCTCCCTTTGGAGGAGGCCTTTTTCTCAGGTTATGGAACGATTCTCAGTATTCTGTGCTGCGGCGCAGCAGTCGAAGAACAGAATCGTTATAAGCGTTCCCATCCTTTTTGGCATAACCGTCAAGCAGACGATACAGGATGTTGTAGTGGTCCAGCATCTTGTTATAGAACTTCTGCTTGAACGTGTTACGTTGCGGGAAGTTCGGCGTGTTGGGCATGGTGCCGACAAGGATAACCTGTGAAGGCTTCTGGTTGTAGCGATGGATGATGATTACGTCATCCATATTCTCGGTAAGAGGAGTGGGATCAATGATGACCTCAACGTCCTTCACGCCCTTCTTGAAGTTGTCGTGAACGATGCGCGTAACGACGAGATCAAGCGTGAAATCCTGTTCGGTATCGACATTGCCCTGACCGGTTCGCCTGTAGAACAGGGAAAGCGACTTACGGCGCGAACCGATGGCTTCTCTTGTGGGCTCATCGTCAGAATAGATGAACTCAAACTGAGTCAGCTCGATGCCTTCGCGTTCCTGGAAGGCAAAGTTTGCGATCTGCACGCCGGCATTGTTGGCCTCGGCCGTTTTTTCGCTGATCTTGGCCAGTGTTTCTGCTGTGTCGCCAAGGCCTACAAGCAGGAAGTCAGCCCCTTCTTTCACGTAACGCACATAGGTGTTGCGTGGCGTGTAGACGATGTTCTTCAGCGAATGACGGAAGTCGAGAGGATCCTGCCGTTCTTTGAAATACTTCTCACGGTCTTCTTTGGCCATGTTCACCAGAGGGCCAAACAGCCCCAGACGCTTGTATGCTTCGAGAATATTGCGATCCAGGATACCTTCCGTGGTTTGCAGATCGGGATAGGCCTTTTTCTCTGCTTCCCTGTCGATGATCTTGGGTTTTGCAATCAGCGCCCCCGCGAACAGGGATACTGCCAGTGCTCCCGCTGTTGAGATAAAAATCCGTTTCATAGTCTTCCGTCCCTGTAATAACCTGAGTCTTTGTATCATTATAGGAAATCGTGATCCCTGAATTTACTGTGTTGCCTAAAAAAACACGTACAGCAACCAAAAAAAGGAAAGAAAAACGCCCCGCAGACAGCAAAAGACCCGCCGGAGCGGGCTTTGCAGGGATGGCTGCCGGAAAGGGCCTTACTGTGCCGCGCCCGGCAGGCTGGATGCAGGGGCAGACTCCTCTGCGGCCGGCATGTCAGGCTCTGGATCGACCTTGATGCCATGATCGGCAAAGGCCATGGCAGAGACGATGGCCAGTACAAGAAAGACGGCAATGCCATACCAGGTGGCCTTCTCTATGACGTCGACGGTGGAGCTGCCAAAAGGAGAGCTGGAGCCGCCACCTCCCATGATTCCGAGCGATCCGCCTTTACCCGATTGAATCAGAATGAAGAATATCAGCACGCCACAGCTGATAAAGAATAATACTACAAGCAGGGTTTGAATGATCTGCATGGAAATCGCTCCCGAAGAATAGTCCTTCGCATGCTTTTCCCGGGGGCGCCTGGCGTAAACCGAAAAACGTCGCTAATCGCTCTGGAGGGCGGTCAGGGCAGGCAGATCCTGGCCGGTAAGAAAGCGCTGTACCGGTTCGCTGACAGGAAAGAGAAACGGAAAAGAAAGGCCTTTTTCGATGGCAATATGGCAGAGGTCCTCTCCTGACAGGATGGCCCGTGTGCCGGCTTTTGCCATGTATTTGAGAATCCGAACGGTGCCGGCCTGGAAGGCGGGTACGTCTGAGGCACCCAGCGGGCCATGCATAAAGACAACGCCTGCCTTCTTGATCAGCTTTTCGTAATTGGAAAGGGTTTTCGAGCCTGCATCGACCGACATCCAGCCTTCGGCCACCTCGCGACCCGAGGATTTTACCTTTGCCTTCGATGATATACGGTCTGCAATGACGTGGTCGATGGGCAGCTCTACATGGCATTCCTGCAGACGTGCACGCTCGATGATCTGGAAGGCATCGGCCTGTCTTGGTCCGTCGATGACGGAGGAGCCCATCTGCAGTGCATTGCCCTTCAGTGTGGTATTGGCCACGATGCCACCAACGATAAGACTGCCGATGGCCGGCAGGTTCCTTTTGAGAAGGGCAATGGAGGCTTCGACGTCCTGTCCTCCCATTATGAAAACGGTAGGAGCGGGCTTTCCTGCCTGCAGTTCGGTCAGGGCTTCGACGCAGTCATACAGGCGCATGCCTGCAAAGGCAGGACGCAGTGCGGGGATCTGCACGGAGCTTGCATGGGCAGAGGCAAGGCTGCCAGGGGCTTCGTTGACAAAAATATCGATGCCATCGGCCAGCAGCTTTGCATGGGTCTTTGCACCGCTGCTTTCTCCAGGAATACGAAGCAGATTATCGAGAAAGACGGCCTCTTCCTGCTCCAGAGAAGACAGGGCCTTTTTCAGCTCGTCGGGTGCAGCGAAAAAGGGCAGGTCAACACCGAGCCTTCGCCTGAGTTCGTCGGCGTAGCCTTGAAAGCTTACCTCATCGGGCCGGGGGCTGTGAACGGCATGGCCGGTTAGCAGGATGCGGGCACCGCGCTCTCGCAGCAGTTCCAGGGTTTCCATGCCTTCGTTTAGATAATACGGAACAAGGGGATGACCGGAAGGAGGAAGTTCAATCTGTACAAGAACGCGTTTTCCGCGCAAAGACTGGCTGTCGATTCGGGCAAGCTTCATGGTCGGGGGCAGATTCGCTCCGTACGATACTGTGCAAAGTAAGTTTTTTTGGTTTACAGCGGCCACCGCCGAACGAGTGTGAATATACCCGCATAGGGTATATGGAGGTTCGGAATGTTTCAACGATTGTCAGCCGTGCTGATTGTTTTTTCTTTATTCTTCGCATGCAGTCCCTCTTCGGAAAAAGAAAAGTATCCATCATATGAATCCATACAGTACAATTCGGAATCTGCAGACAGTGCTGATCGAAAGGCCGTTCAGCTATTCGGTGAATTCAAGAAACAGCTGTCCGGTCGTCTGATGGCAGCGATCAAGGAAGGCGGGCCGGCCCATGCCATCGATGTTTGCCGGATAGCCTCCCCTGAGATTGAGAAATCCCTGTCCGATGAGGCAACGGTACTGCGCGTATCACAGAAACCCAGGAATCCGGAGCACAGAGCCAGTGAGGTGGAGTCGATGGTGCTCGATCTGTGGACGCAGCGATTGAAGGAAGGCCAGTCGATTGGCCCCGTTGTCGTGCCCACGGAAACAGGCCGCGTTGTCATGTCTCCGATTCAGATCAGCGGAGAGATGTGTTTGAGCTGCCACGGCACAGCCGAACAGATCCTGCCCGAAACGAAGGCTGCTCTGGAGAAGGCCTATCCACAGGATGAAGCCACTGGCTACTCTTTACATGATCTTCGCGGAGCCTTTGTGGCACGCTTCACAAATCCGCAATCCTGATAGAAAAAGAATCGCATCGGGAAGGCAGGTGGTGATCGTGCATCATGGCCGAACGGAACGCAGGAATCGTACTGATCAACCTTGGCTCGCCAGCCTCGCCTTCCATCCCTGATGTCAGGGCATATCTAAAGGAGTTTCTGAGCGATCCGTTTGTGATCGACCTGCCTGCTGTATTTCGGTGGCTGCTTTTGCACGGCATCATCCTGCGCTTTCGGCCTCGCAAAAGTGCCCATGCCTACCAGAGTATATGGACAGAGCAGGGCTCTCCTCTGATCCACCATACAGCCCGGCTTACCGAAGCCCTGCAGGAACGCTTTGGAACAGAGGCCATCGTGCGTTTTGCCATGCGCTATGGCAGCCCATCGATTTCTTCTGTTTGCGAGGAGCTGCGTGCCGAAGGCATCTATAGAATTCACTTTGTTCCCCTGTACCCGCAGTTTGCCGGAGCCACGACGGCAACGGTTATGGCAGACGTATTCCAGGCCGTTATGCGCGATCGCTGGCGTCCGCTGTATCCGTCGATCGAGCCTCCTTTTTTTGATGCTGCCGGTTATGCCGGGCTGCAAGCGGCCCGGCTGAAGAAACTGAGCGAGGATACCCATGTGCTTTTCAGCTTTCACGGCCTGCCTGTAAGACAGATCCATCGAAGTGGCGATGCCCATTGCATGCAAACCGGCTGCTGTGACAGGAATCCACCCGAGCATTGTTATCGCGCCCAGTGTATGTATTCTGCTCGTTCGGTGGCCGAAGCGGCCGGTTTAAGGCCTGAGCAATGGTCCGTGGCCTTTCAGTCCCGGCTGGGCAGGGATGAATGGTTGAGTCCGTCCACAGAGGACCGCCTTCGGGCCCTTGCCAGAGAGAATCGCCCTGTGGCTGTTGTTCCGCTGTCCTTTGTGGCAGATTGCCTGGAAACGCTCGAAGAGCTGGGCATTCGTGGACAGGAGGTGTATACGGAAGCCGGTGGAACGGCAGGCTACACCGTTATGCCATCGTTGAATGCCTCTGACGACTGGGTTGATTTCCTTTACGGACGGTTGAAAAAAAGAGTCAACGCGCTGCAATAAGCCGTCGATAGACAGAGGGATGAAACGGATTCCTGCGCTTTCTATCATCCTGTTAACGGTTGGGGCAGCGTCGTGTGTTACGACGAATGTCAATCAACCTCCGCATGTTGTTACAACGACAACACCGGGGGCCCGGACCGATGTGCGCAGCGGCGAAGAAGACGCCTACTTCGAGGAGGCCTCGAGGCGTGATCCGGCCCTGCAGGAGGTGGCAGCCGCTGATTGCAACTGCAAGCCCGAGAATGCACCTCCCGGATATGAGCATCGTCGTCAAACGGTGGTAGAGAACGAGCAGCCTGAACCAGAGGCAGCCGGTCAGGAACCTGCCGTTGTGCCGACCTCTTCTACGCCGGCAGAGCCTGCCGATCTGTCGGATTTTACAGAAACGGGCATCGCCTCCTGGTATGGTCGTGATTTTGACGGCAGGCCTACAGCAAGCGGCGAGATCTTTGACAGCCGTCGGCTGACGGCAGCCCATAAAACCCTGCCGCTTGGAACGGTCATTCTCGTAAAGAATCTGGACAACGACAAAGAAGTAATCCTGAAAGTAAACGATCGCGGGCCATTTGTAAAAGGCCGTATCCTTGATGTAAGCGAGTATGCCTCTGAGGTCCTGGCCTTCAAAGAAAAGGGATTAACCCGCGTGGCCATCCGTGTGATCAAACAGGGCGATGTGGCCCAGAAAGGCGACGGAGCAACGGCCATCTTCTTCAAAAGGCCGGAAGCAGCCACCGGTGGAGCAGAGCTGGATCAAAGATCCCAGGATAAAGAGCAGCTGGCACAGCTGGAAAAAGAGCTGAAAACAGAAAAGGACTTCGAGCATTACAGCGTGCAGATCGGCCTGTTCTCAGACCTGGAGAATGCCCTGCGTCTGAAGACCTACCTGGGGGACCGTTACGGCCAGCCCATTCATGTCTTTCGGCGTGGCGATGAATATGTTGTGAAAGTAGGGACCTTCTATGAGCGCTACGGAGCCGATCAACTGAAGGACCGGCTCAAGGCCGATGGCTACAACGGTTTCGTTTCAGGGCCTGCCCGATAAAGCAGCCGTCATTTTTGCGGAGAATAGACGACCGGAGCAGGCTGTCCTCCTTCTCCTTCCATAGAAATGACCCTGGGCCGGAACGAGGCCGTTTTTTCGAGCTCGTCGATGCGCAGCACAGAATGCATGGGGATGTGTATGCGCTTTGTATCTTCGAATTCCTTTTTCAGTGTGTCTTCGGTAGGATCTACAAGCACTGCAGATTTCTCGCCGAAGACCAGATCTTCGACTTCAATGAAACCAAACAGGCCTCCCTGGGAAACCGAGCGGGCATACAGCTCGTAGGTTTATCCCTGGTTCAGGAATTGAATGCGATACAATCGTTTTGTCGCTGCCATCAGTAGCGTCAGATCAGCCGGAATTCTGCACAGGTCAAGCGGTAACAAAATGCCGTTTCCGGCTTGTGCTTCTGGAAAAAAAGCCGATCTTACGAATAAGAGCTGATGGCTTGAGGAGTGGATGATATGCCAGCACCAGTGGTGGGAATACCAGGCGGATCGGGGATGCAAACCCAGGTAATGATTCAGCAGCTCATTGAGCTTGAGCGTAAGCCGTTACGCCGCCTGGAAGAGGAAAACAAGCGCAATCAGATTCGTATCCAGGCCTGGGAGGAGCTGCGCAAGCGGGCCCGCACCCTGTCCAACCTCAGTCGCGATCTTTATTCGTTTTCCGGTCCTTTTACCATCCGTACGATTGTTTCCTCTGATCCGGGTGCGATTACAGGCTCGGCCTCTCCCAACGTGGAAGAGGTCAGTCAGAGCATACAGGTCCTCGAGCTGGCCACCTATCATCAGATCCATTCCAGAGAGATCAGCGATGCCGAGGACCTGCCTGCAGCTACCTTTCGAATCAACACAGGCAAGAAAGATGTAGAGATCCATTTCCGGGGTGGAAAGATATCGGCCCTGGAACGCCTGCTACGACAGCACGGAGGAAACGATTTTGAGGTGTCGACGGTTCGCGTTACCTCTGATCGTTCCCTGTTAAGCCTGCGCTCGAAGAACATCGGTGCATCCGGGGCCTTCAAGTTTCATGATCCGGATGGCCTGCTTCGAAACATCGAACTGGTCGGTGAAACGAAAGAACAGAAGGTCGGAACAGAAAACCTGTCGTTTAAGGATCGCGAACTGCCCGTTGTTATTGCAAAAGAAGAGACCTTGCTTCCGACGGTGGCAGAAGGCACCACGGTAACAAAACTGTATTTTTCCTCCCGGTTTAAGACGGTCGAGAAAAGAGAATCCGAGGATGTACAGACCGTCGTTGCCGGTCCCGGTTTAAGCGAAGAGATCGGTGGTGTGTCCATCAATGCCCCTGATATTGAGCGCAGAAGACTGAGCCGAAAGGAAACGGCCCTGAAAGGCACACTGCAGGCCGAGCTCCTCGTTGTCTATGATCGCATGGGTGCCCGCAAAGAACAGAAGGTGGAGATACGCGGCGATGGAGAATACACCGTTGATCTGGCCGAAGAGGCCGGTGGGCCGGTGCGCTTGCTTGAAATCCGTGTTCTGCCCCAGGCATCGTCCGAGGGAGAGTTAACATCCTTCCGAATTGATACTGTTCGCGAAGAAGAAGGCCTGTTCGGCCCGAAGCATGAAACGACACCGGCAAAAGATATGAGACTCCTGGTAAATGGAGTTGAGGTTAAGCGACCGCGCAATGAAGGGATTACCGACCTCATCCGGGGAGCCTCTCTGAACTTTCATCGTGTTACCGAAAGCCCTGTGCACCTGAAGGTTGAGCATCAATCCGATGAGATAAAAAAGAAGATCAAGGAATGGGTTGAGGCCCATAACGCTCTCGTTCAATTTATCCGCGATAATGACAAATTCGGCTCAAAGGATGAGTTCCAGATGAATCGTCCGAGCGATCCGAACGCGGACATCGATGAAGGGCTGCGCAAACTGGAAGACGCAAGCGGCATCTTTGCCGGCGATGCCGTAACCCGTCGCCTGATTGCCCAGCTGCAGGCAGCGGTGGCCCGCTCGTATCCCACACAGCAGGAACCTGCCTTTCGTGTGCTTGGCGACATAGGCATCTCCACCGGTGCCATTGGCAGTGACTGGAAGGACATCGAAAAAGGGCTTCTGGTTGTGGACGATGCAAAGCTGGATAAGGCGCTTCGCATGCATCCGGAGTCTGTTCGTGAGCTTTTTGCCGGGGATACGAACGAAGACGGTGTAACAGACAGTGGCGTGGCTTACGTCATCAACCGAGAACTGGCTCCCTACGTTACCGTATCGGGGGGAGTGATCGCCGCTCGTATTGACCTGCTGCAGGAGCAGATCAAGGCGAACAAGAAGCAGATATTTAACAAAGAGCTCAGCCTGAAACGAAAGGAGCAGCGGCTGCGCGAAAAATTCGGTCGTATGGAAACACAGATGCGACAGAGCCGCTCCACGTCGGAGTTTCTAAAGAATAAACTTTCAACCGGTCAGTAATCCGGAGGGATCTATGCAGCTATATATCAATGACGAAGCGGTCGATGTGCAGTTCGACAGCGAGAAGACCTTAATCGATGTGTATCGGTCCGTGGAGGCCGAAGCAGCAAAGCATACGCGCTACATCCTGGAATGCCGGGTCGAGGACCGCGATGTAACGCATGACTTTCTGGAGCAAACACCGCTGGATGCCGTAAAAAGCATGCAGTTCTGGATCGGAGATTCAAAGGCCATGCTGCTGCGAACGGCCCGTACCATCGACCGTTACCTGGATCAGGTGGGCAGTGCCCTCTTTTACAGCGAAGAGGTCCGCGCCGAAGATATTGAAGAGCTGCGCAACGGCATCAGCTGGCTTAGAGAATTCGTGGATGCGGCGGCAGGTATGCTTGGCCTGGACCTGGCGTCCTTCTCTGTTCCCATGCCCGATGGATCCACGTCTCCCTGTATGGCCGATGTGCTTTCCTCTCTTGAAAAAGAGGCAGAGGCGCTTCAGCCCGGAGAGGCAAGGCTGGAATCCCTGTTGCAGAGCCTGCGCGCCATGAAGGCCTTTACCGGAAGGCTTGTGGTACGGCTCCATGCGGATTCCCTTACAGAAGAAGACATCCGTCGGGGCCTTGAGGCCTTTGAAGAGGCTCTGCCGGAGCTTGCGCAGAAGATCGTTCGCATCAATGAATCCTATCAGTCCGGACGGGACGATGAGGGGGTGGCTTTGCTTGACAGGGTGATGGAAGAGCTGGATGAGCGCATCCCCTATGTGTTTGCAGCCCTTGAGCGAATCCCCGAAGAGCAAAAACAGGCATCGACCGAAGAGAAAAGCCTCGAGGAAACGGTATCAACCCTGCTTTCGCTGCTGTCTGACCTGTCTTCTGCTCTTGAAGAGAACGATATCGTAGCAGCCGGCGATATCCTGGAGTATGAGCTGGCAGAGCATATCGAATCCCTGGGGCCGGCCCTGCAGCAATTGAAAAAGTTCTTGCCGGAAGACGTCACCGAAAAGCATTTCTAATCGGTGTCTTCTCTGCGACTGTCGCATCTGCTTCAGCAGTTCTATCGGCATGCTGTGCCCTGTTTGCCCGTGGTTGAGGCAGAAAGCGATCGCTTTCTTGGCTTTATTCTGCGCCCGGAAATCGACCGGCGCAGTGCCGATCTGGAACGACTGCACGAGGAGTTTACGCGCATCCCGGCAGCCCTTCTGCATGAGGAGATCGGCGAAGAGGTCCTGCACGCTCTTGTGGAAAAGAGCCCGGTACCGGTTCTCGATGAGCTCGGTCGCGAACACGATCGCTGGTCAAAGGCCGAGGTTTTCCGGCGCCTGGCAGCTCTTGAAGAACACAGGGAAGAAGGCCGGAAAGGGGACAGGCAGGGGCCCCTGGAGACAGAAGCGGAGCCGGACGGAGTGCAGGCTCCGACGGAAGGTGACTGGCTGAGTCAGCTCATCCTGGCCTCGCTTCCTCATCCGCTTCTTGCCACAGACCTGAACGGACAGACCCTCTTTTATAACGAAACCTTTGTTTCTCGTATTCTGGAGCGTGGCCCCTTTAAGAATACGCTGGCTCTGGCTGAACGCTACTTCCTCGAAGTGAACCGCAATGCCCTGGCGCGAACCTACAGCATGGGGCCACATCCGGTGGATCTGCTTTTCGTATCGCTAACAGAGCTTCATCTGACCGTCGAAATCGCCACCCTGGAACACGACCGCGTCATCATGGGCTATCTGTACATCTTCCATGATCCGGAGGTCACCGGGCTGCCTCATGAGATCATGAGCCGGCTTGAGGCAGGGCAGGATCTGGACTCCATCATGGAAGACCTGGAAGCAGGCATCATTGCCTCGATGCTGCGCAGAACGGGCCAGAACGTCTCTCATGCGGCGCGTGCACTTGGCGTAAACCGTTCGACGCTGCAGAACAAGATTCGCCGCCTTGATGTAAACGAACGCTTTCACCGTAAGGTAGAAGGACCCGTGCGTCGCATGCGGCGTAAGGGAACAGATTCTGTGCGCGTCATACCCGACGCGAAGTCTTTCGATTTTAACGGTGAGCAGTCGGCCGGGCAGGAAACCGGTAGCAAGCAGGCATCTGAGTCGAAAGCAGAAACGGCGAAAAAGGCTTCGAAAAAATCCGCGAAACAATCGACGAAGAAGTCATCGAAGAAGGCAGCCACGAAGCCGGCGAAGAAGTCGTCCAGCAGTTCGTCAAAGAAGGCAGCAAAGAAAGCTTCTGCCTCGGCAGCAAAGCGCTCGTCGGAGCCGTGAAGGGAAGTTTGATAATTACCCGGAGCGGGACTTGAACCCGCACGGCGAATCGCCCCGGGATTTTAAGTCCCGTATGTCTACCATTCCATCATCCGGGCTGTTATCACCCTCCGAAAACAGGGTTCGGATTTCCTGGGGAGAAAATGGAGGCGTCGGCCGGATTCGAACCGGCGATCGGGCTTTTGCAGAGCCCTGCCTTAGCCACTTGGCTACGACGCCGTTTGTGAGACGGTAATTGGTTCTGACCTATCGGGTCAATTGAAAATTCACGGGATTGCCAGCCGCCCGCTACGGCCTTCTAAAAATCTCTTTTCGCTGTGATCCTGTGCAGGACGATGCGCCCGTATGGAAATACGGGATATCTTTCACAGGGTCAGGCGTCGAATTCGGAATGCCCGTGACCGGGTTGGTGTGCAGGGGCAGAGGGCTGCCGATGTCATGCGTTCTGCCTTTGATGAGGACTGGATTGATCGCGCCCTGGAAAAGGCGCGCGAAACGCTCGCCCCGCGCAAAGAGCTCATCCCCGTAGACTTCCAGCTCAGACAGCATTCATTGCCCAGGCGTATCTATGAACGCATGGTGCCTCTGTCACATGTCATGCGCATGCAGATGCGGTATGATCGACCATTTCTCGACGACTTTATGCCTGTGGGGCCTGACAGCTATATTGGCCGCGGATCCTACAAGTTCGTTTACAGTCTGCCCTGGAAGATGGTGCTGAAAGTAGGAAAAAAGATCCTTCCGTCCGATCCGCTCTGTGGGTCGCTTTTCCGCGAAGTGGCCGGTAAGCCCGAGAAGTTTCTAAAAAAGGAAGAGCTGGAGCTGATGGATTATCTGTGCAGTCGCCGCCGAACGACGGCAGGAAAAGAAAGAATACGCTTTAACTTCTATCGCCTTGGTCTGGAACGTTACAGCTATGCCATTGTAAAACAGGCCCTGCCCGATATGGTGCTGCCCACACGCTTCTTTATGGGAGTACGTTATCGGCAATCCCTGTTCGGACACGGCCATACAGAAACACTGCGTCCGATGGACACGCAGCTTTTGCTTACAGGGAAACACCTGAAAGAGCTGGCCGTTTCAGGCAAGGAGGCAGAGCAGGGCAGGCTGGGTCGCTTTTTCAGTCCCAGGTTCGAGTTTACGTTTGATATTGGTCGCTTCGGTACCGTTAAGAAGAAGCAGCTGGAAAAGATCCGCGATGATCTGCTCAGGCTTGTCCGGTTTACAGAGACGCTGGCAGACAGAGACCGATTGATCCTGGACATCCATACAGAAAACCTGATCATTACCATCCCCGACTTTGAACTGAAGATCTTCGATTTTCACATCTTTGACGAGCACCTCTATACGATGGCGCGCGGCTACGACCGACCGGAGCAGGAGCACATCGAGGTTATTGAGAAATTCATCGCCTCGTTTGGCCTGTAGGCCTTGCTGTTAACGAGGCAGGATGGTAACATGGTAGCAGCGCTGATTCTTTTCGAGGATGGCATACAGCCGCCCTTCTTCCTGCAGTTCGATCAGCGTTTCTGCCAGCATGGAATGCAGCTGACGCCGCAGGGCATCGCCAAGCCAGTAGCCCGTACGGACCCGCATGGTCTGCAATGAGCGGTTGATGTCTGCATCGCCGCTGTCAGGAAGAGGCGGAAGCGATACATAGAAATGGTCGTAGAAGATGTCGAAGCTGATGCCATAGCTGTGCGAAGAAACCAGAGAGGCATTGGGGTTTCTGTAGCGCAGCCCATCCTGATACTCAACCGTACGTAACACAGAAGAAAGGGCAATCTTTACCGTTACATCGGGCATTCCCGTGCGCTGGTTGAAACGTTTTGCGATCAGCTGCAGCCCTTCCACGGCGTGAGGCAAAAGGGCACGGTATTCTTTTCGCACATTATAAAAGAAATAGGGCGTCTGGCTGTTCTGATCCAGGGTCTTGAATGAACCAGCCTTGATCCGTGCCTTCAGGTCTGTTTGGTCCTGGACGGCCGTCAGTCGCATAGAACGCACTACACGCAGGTGGTCTTGTAGAAGGTAGGTACGCAGCTTCTTTTCTTTCGCCGGTGTTTTCCAGTCCTCGTAGATGGGGAAGCCCTCGATGATGCGACGCTCAAAATCCCGGGCTCGGTCAAAAAAGGCCTCTATAGCGGCGGCTTCGGCCTTCCTCTGCTCTGCGATGAAATAATGACTGCCGTAGGCAGCTGCGACGATGCCGATCAGTGCCAGTAGAATGACAGAGAAATAGACGATGCTGCGATTTTTCACAGGTCAAAGAGATGCAGCCTGCCTGTAAAGAAAACCATTTAAAGAACACCATTTAAAGAAAGCCATGCGTTCGGTAAAACGACAGCATTTCGGGTATCAAGGCCTCCGGCTGATCATGGTGCAGGTTGTGTCCGGCCTGCTCAATCTCGCAGAGTTGCAATGTTTTGAAGTGCGAGAGGATTTCCGGTAGCCGCGAGGGCCCTGGATGGAGTTGACTTTTCTTGCCAAGGAATAACAGCACAGGGCAGTCAATGCGCCTCCACAGGGCCCGGCTGATTTCCGGTGGAAAGGAAAGCGGTACGGTATGGTTCTTCAGGCGTGGATCGTGGACCCAGATCAGATTGCGATCGGGTTCAGCGGGGTTATGAGGTTTTGCAAGGAGTCTTGCAAGTATGGCAATACGATCCTTTCGAACACCACGATGAATACGCGAAAGCACTCGCTCGACCTCGGCCCAATCCTTCATCATTTTGGCCTCGTTATGCGTCTCTTCAGTGAGACGAAGGGCCCAGGAGCGCAGGCGATCTGCTTCGGTGTCTGAGGAAACAAGACCAGAGAAGCCTTCGAGAAGAACAAGTGAGCGGACCTTCTCTGGCAGTGTTCCGGCAAACCGGGCTGCCAGGGCCGCTCCCATACTGTGGGCCAGAATATGCACGGGGTCTGTTGAAAGGGAAGAAATCTGCACGTTAACAAAACGAATCAGATCTGCGAAGGCTTCCTGTATCGTATAGGTCCTTTCGCGTGGTTTAGAATCTCCCTGTCCTCGCCAGTCCAGAAGAATGGGGTCGAAATGATTGAGTACTTCGTCGAGAAAGAGAAAGGTCTTGGCCGTATCCTGGTAACCGGAAAGACAGAGAAGCAGTGGACCATTTCCCGGTGCAGGCCTGAACCAGGCCATACCTTCAAAATACCGCGGCTCGCTCTTTAGAATGCGTTGTTGCATATCGTTCTCCGTGATTTCAGGTTCAGGCTGGTTCTGCACGATCAGGAAAGTGGCGTATCAGCAGAACGGAATTCCCTGCTGCATTGTACAGCACTCTGGAAAAGGCATTGCGCGTAATAAAGATGCCACGACCGTGCAAAGAGGTTTCTGCCTGCTCCGGGTCAATATGATAACCAAAGCGGTTATGGTCAAACCCTGCACCTTCGTCGCTGATGCGGTAACGAACCTGCGAAGGGGTCAGTGTGAATCGAATCCTTACCTTTCTGCGATCGCATTCTTCTTCGGTCAGGCGACGCTGTATTTCTTCCTGATAATTCCCCGCATTCAGCAGCTCTGATTTTTCGGTGTAGGTGATGCCCAGGTTGCCGTGTTCAATGGCGTTCACGATGATCTCGCGAAGGCCAATGCGTATCATGCTGATTTCGTACTCGTCAAGGAAGCGGGGCAGATCAACGATCAATCTTCGGACCATGTCTTCGATGGCAAAGAGATCGTTATCCATCTCGAAGCTTACCGTCTCCCGGACAAGGTACTTCAGGGCAGGATCTTCTTCTACTGTAGAGGCCTTTACAATGATATCTGTTTCACCATCATAATGGATCTTTTCGAATTTCAGGTCGAAAAATACGTGGCCTCCCTTTTGCTCGGCAAAGAGTGGAACGCGTATGTTCAAAAGGTCTCCCTGCTCATAGAAGTCCGTTACCCGGTTAACGGTAAAGCTCTGGCTGAAGGCGGCCTGTCCTGGCATCTCCTTTTGCAAGAGCCGGATGAAAGGCTGTCCGATCAGGTCATCGGGTCTGATGCCCAGCTCCCTGTAAAGAGAGCTGTTGGCCGCCGTCACCCTGCCTTCTGCATCCAGCGTCATTATGATGTCATTTGTTTCTTCGATTAAGCGCCTGTATTTCTCTTCGGAGCGTGTTAATGTACGATGCAGGTGTTTGAGGTGGATGATGTTCTGTCGGAGGGAGCGGTTCAGCCTCTGATTCGTTTTTAACAGCAAAAGAAGATCATAGGCAATGCGTACCGCTGCCCCTGTTATGAAAAAGAGAAGGCCATAGGCCGTCAGTCCAGGGCTTGTATGAAGAACGAGAGCAGCATAGATGTCATAGATACTGGTGAACATGACGATGCCTGTTCCGAGTATAAGGTTCCCTGGAACCTTCCAGACAAGCGATCGATACAGAGCGACAAAGAAGCTATGGGATCTGCGCAGGCGATGTATGTCTCGAATAAAGAAAGCGAAGAGAAAGCCCTGCATGATTACAAGAAGCGGAGGCGTTGTGAACTGCCATACAACAAGCAGGTCATAGAGCAGGTTGATTGGCAGAACCAGAGAGAGCAAGCTGACGATCAAACCCTGTATGGCAGTAACGAAGGCAAAGATATGAAACGGACGGTTATGAAAGGGTAAGAGGCTGATACTGAAATTGAGGAAGGCCGGCAGGCCCAGTGCCAGCGATGACATTTCGATTCGAAAGATCAGATTCGCATGGTCGGTAAAGACATGAGGGAAGGTCGTTCGCGTAAAAAGATAGATGGCCAGGGTTAACGAAAACAGGCCAAAGTGAAGGTTGAACTTCCGCCGGGGATCACCCAGCATAAACAGCAGGTGGAAGACGCCTATCGACGCATAAATGGTAATCAGGATCAGATACAGATTTTGGTTTACATGGGCCTCGGCTTCGGCTGCCTCTTCGATGCGGTAAGGCGATCCATAATACAGGCCCGTTTCACGCGACAGTGGATCTCCTTGAATACGAATCACCAGCTGGTTCACGCCGCTGACCAGAAAGCGGGGATTCACCGGCACCCGAAGCAGCCGGTGGTTGGCCGGATATGGCTTTATCTTCTCATGCAGCAACTTGCCATTGATAAATACCTGCCATCCTTCTCCAATCTGCGCCAGTAACAGAACGGGATTCTTCATCTGCAACAGATCGCTTTGCTCTAAATGAAAACGCCAGAGTATGGTAAAGTCCTGGCGCGGCAGAGAACGCAGCTCGGGAAATTGCCTTCTGGGTGTGCCGGGAAGGTTGAGCTCGGGAATGATGATGGGCCGATTGTGTTGCGGAGGAAGCACCAGATAATCGTCGCCTGGCGGTGTGCTGGCATCGACCGGCAGGGAAAATCCGCTTCGAACGTATACGGGCAGGGCATTCAGGTCTACTGCATAGCCTGATTCACCGAAAAGAGGAGAACCAAGAAGCAGGCTAAAGAACAGCGCCCTGCGCAAAAGTATCAGGGTTTGATTAGCAAAGCTGTGGCCATGCATCCAAGTCCTTCTCCTCTTCCGGCAAATCCCATCTTCTCTGTCGTTGTGGCCTTGATACCGACCCGGGCTGCATCGATACCAAGGAGCCGGCACAGGCTGTTTCGGATGGCTTCTTTATGCGGTTTGAGCCGCGGACGTTCGCCGATGACGGTGATGTCGACATTGGAAACGGAAAATCCCTTCTCCTTCAACAGAGAAAGAGCCTTTTCGACGATGCGAGTGGAATCCATCCCTTTCAGCGACGGATCTGTATCGGGAAAAAGCTCGCCAATATCGGGACCGGCAATGGCACCGAGCAGAGCATCGGATAGGGCATGCAGGATTATGTCGGCATCGGAATGGCCCTGCAGTGCAAAGTCACTTTCTATGGTGGCACCGCCGAGAATAAGAGGACGGTGGATATCCTGAATGAGGCGATGAAAGTCCAGTCCGTTGCCAATTCGAATGTCCATGTGCTGTCAGGATGCCTGCAAAGATGCGGTCTGTAAATCAGAAATCCGCTTCCAGCGTGAAAAGGCCGGCCATGAAAACGCTGGCCCTGCAGGAAGGAAGAAAAAAGGTTGCAGTTTCAGCATGAACGCGGTAAAGCTGTCGGCGGAATGACCGGATATTGGACGGCGAAAATTGAGAAAGGATTGGATTTTTTTGGGTCTTGATCGCCATTTTTCGCTCTCAAAAACAGCTGCGATTTCCGCGGTTCCGTGACGGCAGTGCTTCTGGATACAGACCGTAGACGTTATGTATTCAGGTAAGGCCTGCAGAAGTTATCTGCTGTGCAGGCCGATAAGAGATACAGATAGAACTGATCATTGAACTGATACAGATAAATTTAACGAACAGATAGAAACTCTGTGAAACGGACTTTTGTTATGAAACGATTTTTTCTGGCCTTTGCTTTTTTCGGGGCCATGCTACTGACCGCTACACCTTCCCTGTATTCTGTAACGGTCCCTCGCCTGACTGTAGCCGTTGACAACAAATACATTCAGACCTTTCGCGGCCGCATCGGTCGCTGGGTGAAGCCCGAAGGCGACAGTATTACAAAGCTTGCAAAGAAGTTTCAGACGACGCCTTCTGAAATACTGCTGATCAACGACAATCATTTCGCAAGAAACAGCTATGTTTTTATCCCGATGGGCGAAGACGTATACAAATCGCTCTTGAAGCAGGGCTACGGAAGGCGCATCCTGCAGGTCGATCCGCGACGGTTGATCTGGCCTGTGGAAACACCGGAGTATACGTCACGCTTCGGCAGACGCTATTCTGAGGTGCATCTCGGCCTGGATGTGGCTGTTCCAACCGGAACGCCGGTGGTGGCCGCCGACGATGGAGAGGTAACAGGATCTGCCTGGATGGGTGGCCTGGGTAAGGCCGTTATGATCAGGCATGCCGATGGAAAGAAAACGGTGTATGCGCATAACAGCGAACTCCTTGTAAAGGCCGGAGAGCAGGTGAGCCGCGGTCAGATTATTGCCTATTCGGGAACGACCGGTCGCTCTACAGGGCCTCACGTGCACTTCGAGGTGCGCTATGAGGATGTGGCTTTGAATCCGGAGGACTTTCTACCGTATGGATATCATCAATCCGAGATCCTGATCAAAGAAGATGCCACGGGGATTGCCGTTACAGAAACATTGCCCGACATCCGTACCTCGTCATCGATTGCTCCGCGAATCAACGCCTTCTGATGATGGATCCGTCCCACTGGTCAGAAGCAGCCTATCGTAGCCTGCAGGCTTTGCTAAACGGGCCGCCAGGCGTGGCTGCCTTCGATTTTGATCATACCCTGATCCAGGGAGATCAGGGCGAGGCCCTGATGGTCGATATTGTTCTTGGCGGGCATATCCGTGCCGATGAGCCCTGGTTCTGGGAACACTGGCCTGAAACAGTGCATGGCCTGCGGGATGAGCTCCGCGTTGCCTTCGAGCGCTACCGCTATTTTGATGATCCTGTGATACTGGCCGACTGGATGGATGGCATGCTCGATGCCTATGAGCATATCCGAAATGAGCATGGCACAGAGGCGGCCTACCGGTGGAGTTCTATCTTCTTTGCGGGTTTTGACGAAGAGCAGCTTGGAGCGCTTTCAAAGAAGGTCTTTGACGAACAGCTGAAGGCTGCTACGTCGGTTACTCTGCCCTCCGGGCGGGAACTGCCTGCAGGCATTCGCATCCGTCCGCAGATGCAGGAGCTTGTGAGATTGATGGTCGATCGCGGCTGGACTGTGTATATCGTTACCGCATCTCCTCGCATCCCCATTGCTGTTCTATCGCATCACTGGAATCTACAGCCCGAGCAGGTCATCGGTATGGATCTTGATCCCATGGAGGATGGTCGTCTGGGGCCTCGCATTGTAGAGCCCTATCCCTGTGCGGAAGGCAAGGTGCAGGCCCTGCGGACAAGGACCCGGGCTCCGCTGCTTTTTGCTGCCGGTGATTCGGTGATGGATCTACCGCTTCTGGAAGAGGCAGAATCTGCCATGGTGCTTGACCGTGGCAGCACAGGTCTGCGCCAGAAGGCACAGGAAAAAGGATGGATCCTTGAAAAGCCTCCGGTTATTCGCTGATCATGCACACAGTCATCATAGTTGACGACCATCCCCTGATGCGGGCCGGTTTGAAATACATGGTAGAACAATCGGCCGACTTCAGGGTTGTGGCTGAGTCTTCCACAGGAGAGAATGTGTTATCGCTGATTGAACAGCATAACCCATCCCTTCTGCTGCTTGACCTTGGCCTGCCACTGACATGGCAGGATGACCTGGTGCTACCGGAACTCGAAAAAGGCGGTTTTGTCCTTTCAAGGGAAGCCGTGCTGCATGCATACGGTGGTGCCATTCTTCTTGCAACAATCCGCAAGAGGTATGCCGATCTTCGAGTCGTAATCGTTACCCAGCATGAAGACACGGATATCATTGCTTCGGTTATCCGTATCGGTGCAGATGGCTTTTTGCTGAAGACCGATGGCCAGGATCGCATCCTCGACATCGTGAAGCGGGTCATGAAAGGGGAGACGGTTACGTCTGACCGTGTCAAGGAGCTTCTGGCACTGGCAGAGAAGCAATCCGCCGTCGAGATTACCTCTCGTGAAAAGGAGGTTCTGGAACTGATTGCCAACGGATTTCGTGATCGCGACATTGCCGAGCGCCTTGATATATCACTGCGTACAGTTGCCTTTCACAAAGCCAACCTGAAAGACAAGATCGGAGCAGAAACCCTGGCCGAGCTTGTTGCCTACTACCACAGTCGTGTAGGGATGTAAATCAGGCAGAGACGGAATGTCCCTGGCTGTTACAGCTTCCCCCTTATAAGCCGCTACCTGCAAACAAGTGCAGGTTTCCGACGCTTCCGATACGTTTTTTTTTCTGTTTAGAAGATAGGCCTGCGTCCGATGGAGGAACGATTGCGTGAAGGTGATTTGAGTGAAACCTTTTGTGTTGAAACGGCGCATATACTGTTTTGCGGTCATCCTCGGTTTTCTGTTAGGGGGACCACGACTGAAGGCAGCGCCTCTGCAACAAAACGTTCCTTTTCAGGGGCGGTTCATGCATCGTGTCTTTTTTTCGCTCGGTACGGGATACGCCGTCGGCCAGCAGAACATCATGGCCGAATCCGGAACTGCCTGGATGATCAATTCTGCCTTAAATGCGGCAAATTCCTCGCAGCCAGCGGTTTTGCCGGCTGGCGAAGGCCAGACGAGCGGCTACTGGCCGGATCGCATGATTTTAGGCTACTCGTATGGCGATCGGTTTGATGTGAATTACCGTCGAAGTACGGTGAATCAGAAATTCGATCGTACCGGTTCTCCTGCCGTACTCTTTCTGTATCCTGGAAACAGTACATATGTTCCCAGTCTCTTTGAAGGCGTTCGGCTGATGCGCTACCGATACGATTCGCGCTTTTATGAATTCGGATATTTTCACCGGTGGAACGAACGACTGCGTGCAGGGCCTGTGATTGCCTATCATACATACGTCGAAGATCTGATGCTGAGCTATGGGTCCTATACCCTGCGTTCTTCGAGTGTATCTGTGGATCCAGGCCTTCTTACCTGGGCACAGGGTGGGGATGCCCGTTTGAAGTATGATATGAAAGGACCTGCTCTGGGATTCGGTGTGAAATGGGATTGGAGAAAATTCTTTCGGCTAACCTACCATCTTTACCTGATTCAGCGTTCAGGAAGCGTATCGGGTGGAGGATATCAGCTGATTCAGGATCGAGATCAAAATGGCGTGGAGAGCTTTCGTATCGAAGGGCTGTATCAGGCAGGCACGGCCTCGGATAACGGTATGATGCACCGTGTGGAACTTGAGTACAGCTATCAGCGCTGGTTTATGGCCATGGGATTTGAGAGAGAATCATGGAAGCGTACCTATTCTTCGTTCCATTTTGTTTCGAACCAGTCTCGCGATGTGAGTTCGAAGGGGAATATCCTCGGTGCAGGAGAGCTGGCCGCTGCCTCAGAAGGCTATCGGAATGAGCTGTATTTTCGCGTGGGGGCTTCGTCGTATCTGGGGGATACAGGAACGGTTACGAAAAAGCCACAACCCCAAAAAGCCGTGGATGCGGCGGCAGAAAACGGGGTGACGGATGAGTCCTCGGCCTATCTGAATCAGGTCTTTAACGAGGTGAAGAGAGAATACGAAAAGAGCGGCGATATTCTCGAAGAGACAGCGAATTCCTTTCGTGCCCTGGGAATCGAGGTCAAAAAAGAGGTAAACGAAAAGGGACAGACCGTTAACCTGCAGGCAACGATCGATGGCGATATTTCGTTTAAGACGGGCAGCGCAGAGCTGACGCCCCGTGCTCTGGAAGTCGTCGATCTTTTCGGCGATGCCCTTGCAGCAAATCCGAATACGGTGTCCCGGGTGCACGGTCATACGGATACGCCTGGCTCAAAAGAGGGCAACCGACGACTCAGCCAGCGCAGGGCCGAGTCTGTCCGAAGGGCCCTGATCCAGAGAAAGGGCATCGCTGCCAGCAGGATCATTGAAGTGAAGGGCTTTGCGGACGATCGCAGGATCATCCAGACCAATCTGGCTGAGCCACGAAATCGTCGTACGGTCATCCTCATTGAATATCGGCAGTAGCCTTGAGGGGAGGAATGCCCGGGTCGCTTCTCGCTTGACCTGCTGTACCCGATGAGAAAGCTCAACGTATTATGTCTCAGCCCGAGCTTGTGCTGGCGGGTATGCCTCTTGGAAATCCTGATGATATTACGCTCAGGTTTCTGGCCGTTGCCCGCAGCGCCGATCTTGTCGTATGCGAAAGTCGTCGCACGGCACAGACGTTGCTCAAGCGGCATAAGATCATCCGGCCTGACGAAGATTTCCTGATCCTGAACGAGCACAGCTCGGAGGACGACCTGTTTGATCTGCTCGGGCGGATCTCGAAAGGACAGCGTATTCTGCTGGTCTCAGATGCGGGCATGCCGGTTTTCTGCGACCCGGGTGCCTCTCTTCTTGCTGTGGCCGAGCAGCGTGGATGGCCGATTAAGGTGCTGCCCGGTGCATCGGCGATGACGGTAGCCCTGGTGCGTGCCGGCATCAACGGGCCCTTCTATTTTGCCGGTTTCCCGCCCAGAGAAACGGCAGATCGACGACGATTCTTTCAGGGCCTGGGCAGGCGGCCGGAAAGCGTGGTCTTCTATGAAACCCCCTATCGACTTCCAAAAACCCTGGACGAGATGGAGAAGGCCCTTTCAGGGAGTGAAAAAGTGTTTGTCGGCATCGATTTAAGTGGTGAGAATGAGCGTGTCTTTCGTTTTCGTCTTCATGAGGCCGGGCGCCTGACAAAACAGATTCCGAAAGGGGCTCCTGTCATCATACTGGACCGAATGAAAGAAGAAAGAAAAACATGAAATCGACGGCGCAACGGAAAAAACAAGAGGTAGAGCAAGACGGATTACAGAAAGGCCTTCGGTCCGTTCCTCTAACAGAGAAGAAAGGCAGACGGTCACTCCTTTCCGCGCTGTTCTCGGCCTCGGCCCTGGCAAGGGAGAAACAGAAGGTACTTGTTTTTCACGTTGATGAAACGGCAGGCCTGGAAGAGATCCTGGAACTGATCCGGCTGGCCTCATCGCTGCGCGGCAATCATCGGCGGATACTTGTGGCCAACGAAGGCATGCATCCGGTATTTGCAGCCTCACAGCTTTTTTCAGAGATACTGCCCCTGCCTGCAAACAACGCGAAATCCTTTTCACAGATGGTTCGGCGATACAGGGCAGATGTTCTGCTGTCTTCCGGGTCAGCCACCGTGCGTGGCATCCCCACCGTGCAGCTGAAGGCCGTGAAACAGAAGCACCGTTTCCCCTCGTTCTGGAATGCCCTTTCGCTTACGGGGCGCTCTCTTGCAAACAAAAACAGAAGAAAAGAGCCCCTGCGATCGTCTGTGGAAAAGGCCGACCTTCAGCTTTCTCGGCACAACCTTCGCTTTCGGATAACGATGCGACGCATCCTTGACAGCGTGAAGCCGGCCAGCCATCCCATCTGGATTCCTGTGTCGCTGGATCCCTTTACCGGCTCTCCCTGGCCTTTTTCAAGCTACATGCGTCTGTGCCGGATCCTTGCACAGGAAGGCCTTCCTTTTGTCGTTACATTTGATGAAAAGGGCGCCCGTGACCATAGCGAAAAGGATCGTCAGGTGTTGCAGGGATTGCCTGTTTTTAGAAAGGAACTTTCTTTGATCGAACGCCGCTTTGACGGCCTTCAGGTGCTGGATGCACCTTCGCTTGATACACAGCTGTCGCTGGCCCGGTCTGCAACGGTTGTCATCGGTAATCCCTCTGCGGAGCTGCTCCTTTCGCAGATTGCAGGGCGACAGATTATCTTTCTGCATGACATGCTGACCTTTCGTTCGGTTGCCGCAGGGCAGGCAGAGGAGTTAAGCGCTCATGCCAGTCACGGACGTTTGCTGTTTGAGGACTCATTGCAGATGGGGGGCGGATTGTCCATGAAGCCGCATGTCGATGAATGCGTGCGCGATTGTCCGGCCTGTGCGCATAACTACTGTGTGGATACGATCTCTCCCGAAGCCGTATGGGAGCAACTCAGGCTTTTTCTGGCGGAGAAACAGTGAATCGATCTGATCTACAGAATACCAGGGAAGATGCCGGTCGCTCGAAAGAGACGGAATCGGAAGAGTGGATCAGGCCCGAAAGTCTGGCCGACTTTGTCGGGCAGCCGCGGCTGCGCGAGCGCCTGGGCGTGGCCCTTGAGGCAGCGAAAAAACGCGGTGAAACCCTGGATCACGTTCTTTTCTCAGGGCCGCCCGGCCTTGGCAAAACCACTCTGGCCGCCATTCTGGCAAAAGAGATGGGTGGACGTTTTCATTCTACAAGTGCTCCTGTGTTAACCAGGCCAGGGGATCTTGCCCGTATCTTAACCTTGCTTGAAGAGGGCGACATCCTTTTCATTGATGAGATTCACAGGCTGCAAAGAAGTTGCGAAGAGATCCTGTACTCGGCCATGGAGGATGGCTTTATTGATTTTGTTCTGGGTGAGGGTATGTCGGCCCGCTCTGTAAAGCTGCATCTGAAGCCGTTTACACTGGTGGGTGCAACGACGCGGTCCGGTATGCTGTCTGCACCGCTTCGGGCACGGTTCGGGATTCATCTGAAGCTTGATTTCTATGACGAAGACAGCCTGGCCACGATCGTTATGCGCGCCGCACGGGTGTATGATCTAAGCCTGTCAGAGCCGGCCGCTGCCCTGCTTGCCTCACGGTCTCGCATGACACCGCGAGAATCGCTGCGATTGCTCAGGCGGGTTCGGGATTATGCCACATTGCTGCGGCCCGAGCGTATCGAGCCTCCCTTTATTGAGCAGTGTATGAGCAGCCTGGGGATTGACTCTCTGGGCCTGAATGAAACGGATCGCCATATTCTACGCCTGATGGCAGAACGCTATCGTGGTGGTCCTGTGGGTCTGCGTACGCTGGCAGCGCTGATCGATGAAGAGGAGCGTACTATCGAAGAGAATCATGAACCGTTTCTGTTGCGAATCGGTCTGATAGAAAAGACGCCCCAGGGCAGGGTTCTGTCTGCTGCAGGCAGAAAATACCTGGGTCTGGGGGCAGAAGTGGTGAAGGGGAATGATGACGACGTTTCAAAAGGTCCGGAACTCCCTTTTACGTGAGGTTCCTGCCGATCCCGATCAGCAGTTTGATGAGCGTTTTTTTCGCTCAGCTCTGTGGGTCGGTGTACTCTTTTCTGCCGTGCTGGCCTCGGTGTTTTCGCGCCAGTTTCCATCGCTTTCTCTGGACCTGCTGCATTCAGGCCTTGTTGCCGAGCGGCATCCGGAATCGTCCATCTATCCTGTCCTTGTAGATCAGCTGAATCCAACGCCACCTGTACCGGGGCAGAAGCGTGCCTACTCTGATGTAACCTCGGGCGGCCGTGGTGGAATCACGGAAAACAGGGGCTTTCACACCATGTCTGCCGATGATACGCTCTTTGTGTCGCTTTCGGGAGACGGAGGCGGCGGTGGATCATCGTCGCCCGCTGGCAGCAGCTCCGCTGTTCGTTCCGATGCGTTAAACCGTGACGAGCCGGGGCAGCAAAGGCGCAGAACAGAGGGGCAGGGCGGTACCGACACAACGGGTGCCAGTCCAGGAAGGCCGGGTAGCGGTGAGAGCCTGCCCATGCGCATACCGTCGAACTACCGATTTCGCAACGATTTTGCCCTGCGGTGGGATGGTTCTCCCACTGTGTCTATAGCAACACAGGAACTGGCCGGTTATAAGTATTTTCGCGATATGATGCGGCAGATACGTGAGAACTTTGCGCCTCCTGGGTTAAACCTTGCCTGGCGTGACCAGGCCGGTACTGTAATCAGTCAGCCAATCAAGCCACAGGTCGTTCGAGTGCTCTTCTTGCTGGATCGTGAAGGAACCGTACAGGACGTTCGCATTGTATCCAGTATGGGGCAGGTGCCCGTGGATGAGGCATGCTACCGGGTGCTGCACAAGCAGAACTTCGGCCCGCCTCCACCCGAGGTGTTCCGCCACGGGAACATCTTCGGCATCAACTTTCTGTTCCCGCCTGTGTATCGGTAGTTACAGTCTTTCGGCGGCCTTCTTCAGCTGGTCTTGCAGGCCAGGCGTTGTAAACGCTGTGTTTTCGATGGTGGCCAGCAGGGCTGATTTCTGAATCGTTTCGCCGCGAAGCTCCTGGTTCAAGCAGGCCTCTGCAACAGGCATAAGATCCTCTACCTGTAGCAGGGATGCATCGATGGCCAGCAGTGTTAATTCAAAGGCATTTTTATAGGCCACAGGCAGAGAAATGTTACCGGCTTCGATGGATGCCCGTAGATCTGGCGTTGCTTCCAGCATGGCCTGATGCATTTCAGCGGATCCCATTTCGGGTTTCACCTGATGAATCCATACGGCCTTTACCGGATTGATCGCACCGTGAACGGACAGGTTCTGTTCTACCAGAGAGGCAATCCGTTTTGCCGAGTCTCGGTTTATGGCTTCCCTTTCATGGAAGTTCAGGTGATAAAAGTAGTCCTCGATTTTGTCTGTTGCTACGTTGCCCAGCAGCAGGTGTTGATAGATGGTAAAAATGAAGTAGTCGCTTTCGGTGTTGTCGCCGATCAAAACCTCCTGGCTGCCGGTGGGCATCATCGTTCTCTGTTCAAGCAGCACGGTGAGCTTGTAGGCGATCTGGTCTACAATGCTCTGCATGGTGGAGCCGAGGAAGCGGGCGGATCGCTCCATGGCCTCATTCATGTTCTGCGTCATGTAGTCTTCGATGTTTGACAGCACCTCCAGCGTTTTACGAACGATGGAATTGATGGGGCCCAGGAGATCCTTCAGAAAGAGTGCATCGTGGTTGATCTGGAAACGTTCGAATACGCCTTCCAGGGTACGCCGGAAAAAGCTCGGTGAAGCGGAAAGAAAAAACAGCGGCACATTTTCCGTGTCCAGGGCTCGATAGAACTGTTCCATGCCAGGAAGCGATCGCTTGGACTCGATGCGTTCGAAAAGCGTTTCCATAAGGCCCTGGCGGCTATCGATCTTCGTATCCAGGAAGGTTTGATCGATATCGGACGTAACAACCGGGCCCGTAAAATCATCGGACAGGATGCGCAGTCTGGCATAACCGATTACCGTATCCTTCTGCGAATACTGGCTGGAGCCGGTTCCAAGATAGGCCAGGTCCGACATATGCTGGCGGATGGAATCCACTCCGAGAAGAACGATGCGCAGCAGATATCGACCGGGCTCCAGGGCAGGAAAGTCTCCGGTCTCTACCGTAAAGGATGTGCCTTTCTGTGGAGCAATGTCATGCCATACGGCCAGGGGCGGTGCCGATTTCAGATCCTCCGCATCAGCGGGCAGAACCTCCAGTCGCAGCCTTGCTCCGCGAACGGGAGTGATGCCCGCATCCTGCACAGCGCGAAAGCGTCGGATCATCGAACGAGGCAGCATGGCCGTCGGGCTCCACGGCTCATAAAGGTGGCTTTGCAGAACCGGTACGTCGAAGATCTGGCCGTGGATCCTTACCCGCTGTGCCGTTCCGCAGGCACCCGTGAACAGAGCGATACGACGGCGCCCGATTTCGGGAACACCGGTGGAAGGACTTTGCTGCGTTTCGTTGTTCATGAATTGCTTGCTTGATATCGCTTCATGACGATGATGTCAAACAGGAGATCGCACCCCAGAATGTTTTCTACCAAAAAAAAGACTGCAGGCGAATCTGTTTCAAAGAGGTCAGACCTGCCTCTGCCCATCTTCATATACTCTCCAGGCTACAACCTGCAGCTTGAGGCTCATGTTTTTCCAGCAGTAAAATTCAGCCTGATCCATGCCCGACTGAAAGAGGATCCTGCCTTTGCAGAACATCGCTTTTTTGAACCGATTCCGGCCTCGTACGACGACGTAGCTACGGTTCATAAAAAGGACTACCTGCAGGATCTTCTTACCCAGAACTTCTCACGGCGTGTCTATCGCAGCGAACTGCCCCTTACCAAAAGTATTGTAGATGCCTTTTTCCTTGGAACAGGGGGCACCATCATGGCTGCAGAGATGGCCCTCGATTACGGGCGCGCCATGAATCTGTCAGGTGGCTTTCATCATGCCTTTGCAGACCATGCAGAAGGCTTCTGTTATATTAACGATGTGGCCGTGGCAGTGCGCGTTATGCAGAAGCAGAAACGCATCAAACGGGCCCTGATTATTGATCTCGATGTGCATCAGGGGAATGGAACGGCGAAGATCTTTCGTCACAGCAGGCACGTCTTTACGTTCTCCATGCACGAAGAGAAGAATTATCCGATCAAGGAAAAAGGCTCCCTGGATATCGGTCTGCCTTCTGCCATGCATGACAGCGAATATCTGGATTTACTCGAGAAGAACCTTACGAAAGTGAAAAAGAGCTTTAAGGCGGACCTGGTGGTCTTTGTGGCCGGTGTGGATCCCTATGAGAACGATCGTCTCGGTGGCCTTTCCATTTCGAAGGAAGGCATGGCAAAGAGGGATCGTCTTGTTTGTGAGATGTTTGATGATACTCCAATGGCCGTGGTGCTGGCCGGTGGATACGCGATCAAAACCGAGGATACGGTGGATCTGCACATCCAGACAGCCCGGGCACTGGCCGGAATGCTATAAGATGCTGCTGGAAAAACGAAATCGACATATGTTTGATGCAATTCCTGCATCGGCTTTCGATTACTTCACTGTATGCAGGTCGCAAGTATGAGCCTATTCGGACGACTGGATGAGTTGCGGGAGAAGAAGCGGAAGGCAAAAGCCGAACGCGACAGCGATAAGAAGATTGAGCTGCCCGATCTCGATGAGCAGGAGATTCTCGAAGACCTGCACGTGCAGCCGCTGATGCGAGGTGTACTGCCTTCCGGTGAAGTGCGCATTTTCGGCAAGTACTCGGATACTGAAATCAACGAGCTGATGGAGTGGTCCGGTATCTTTCGCGAAATCGAAAGGAAAGACTACAAGGACTATCATGTTGAGCTGCAGTATCTGTCCGAGCTGGATCAGCGTATTCTCATTCGCTGGCAATCAGAGATTCTCTTTCATCTGCGGCTAAAGCTGTCCCACTTTCGCTTTCGCCTGAATCCAGGAGCACCGAGCAAGAAGCTACTCTACATTGACTGGCTGATGACCCGTCATCCCCTTGCCAGCAAGGTCCGTCAGGAGCGTCTGTTCCCGGGGCAGGATATGCCAGGGCTTGGCATCTTTAACGAGATTGCCGATTTCGTCTTTAATCTGGCGCTTGGTGTTGGTGCAAAGGGAGCCTTTAATATTCCCGAGTATTTTCATGATGCCGTTCTGTTTCACAGACAGTTCCGTTTTTATGATCCCGTGCGGGAGGCCTGTTTTCGAGGATTGATTCGTGATCTGCGAAGGCACGGGGCCCGACGAATCTCCAATGCCCTGGCGGAAGGAAAGATTCGTGATCAGGACGGGCAGGAGGTTCACTGGGTTCCAGGCGAGATGATCCACCTGATTGATCCGGAATTTGGTGATATGATCTGGAGTCAGGACTACTTTACGCGAGTCGTGCGTCATCTGAAGCGCGTCCATTTTGAGATGATTGAATAGGACCCGCTTGACGCTGCAATGCGGCCGGGAATTCCATCTTCAATGACCGTTCTTAAAGACGTCCAGGCCGTCCTCCTCGATATTGATGGAACCCTTTTCTCAAGTGAGGAGTTGCTCCTTGACGTTTACCATGCAGCCATGGTAGACTTTCGCAACCGTCATGGACGTCCGGAGCGTCTGCCCGACCTTCCAGAGATCATGGCTCAGATCGGGCAGCCTGTAAAAACCATATTTCAGAACCTGTTACCCGAACTGGAAGAGGCCGATCGCGATGAAATATCGGCCATGATCTTGAAAGACCTGGTTCGCCGCATTGAGGCAGGGGAAGGGCATCACTATGATGGAGTGGCCGAAACCCTGCAGAAGCTACATGCTGCCGGTATTCGCATCTTTGCAGCCTCAAACGGGCGCAGGGCATACGTTGAGGCGATATTAAAGGCTGCAGGCGTCGATTCCCTGTTTGAGGCCGTTCCTGCTATCGATAATGTTCGTATCTTCAACAAGAATGAGCTTGTGGCTGTTACCCTTGCGGATTATGGTCTGACAGCCCGCCGTTGCATCATTGTAGGGGATCGCAGTACGGATCGTGATGCGGGCCGGGCCAATGACGTGCCCTTTGTGGCTGCCCTTTACGGGCATCATGGAAGTGCTGAAGAGCATGAAGGGGCCGTGGCTACGATTCAGGCCTTCCCGGAATTGTTACCTCTTCTCGGCCTGTCAGGATAAAAAAAAGGCCGCTTATGCGGCCTTTTGCTTCGACTTTTTAAGTCGTGTGAAGATATCAAGTGCCCGTGAGTAATCACCCGAGAAAAGATATCCCATTCCTATTTCCATCCATTCTGCATCTGTAAGCCCCTGTTTTTTTTCAAGCTTCTTCAGTTCAGGCATGGCCCGGGCATAGCGATCCCTGACTGCTTCATAATTGTTCTGATAGTCCCTTCCGTTCATCTTCTTGAAAAGGGCGAGAAAAAAGCGTTCGGCTTCATCATAATGATGCAGTTTCATCATGCAGATGCCTGCATACTGCATCAATGAGCCGTCAGAAAAATGCTCCCTGTATGTATCGAAGATCTGCAAGGCCTCTTCGTATTTCCCAAGATGATAGAGAGATAGAAAGACGCCTTCCGCAACACGCGGACTTCTGTTCGTCTGGATCAGCCGGCTTGTTACCCGAAACAGTAGATCGAACTGGGAAGAACGACGGCAGGACTCAACGAATCGATCCAGAAGCCAGGAGCCGTAAAAGCCTCGCTTCAAGATCCAGCCTCCGAGGCCTTTTGAGGCAGTTTCAAAATTGCGTTTATGATAGGATTGCATGGCGCTGTACAGCTCGCCAAACAGGCCATCTCCGGGTGGTGTGAAATCACGATGTTGACCGAGCTCCAGCAAGGCCAGGTGGTGCATTTCTGCCAGGCTGGTGTCTCCGCTATCATCCGCCACGGAAAGGACTTCCTGAAATTTTTGCTGGGAATAGAGCTCCCATGTGCGTTCGATCAATTCGCTGTTCTGCATGGTCATACCCCTTGCGGCTGCTCTGAATTTCGGCTGCTTGCAGATAGCTTTGAAGAAAAAAAAGGAGGCCAGAGCGACGGGAAACCTATCGTTGTATGGCAATCTGAGAAAGGTCGATGCTGTAGCGTTCAATCTTCTGGCGGAGGGTATTGCGGTGGATGCCCATCAGTTCCGCCGCTTCCATGAGCTTCCCTCCGGTGTAGACCAGGGTTCGAATGATGTGGTCACGTTCCATGTCTTCCAGGGTGGGATAGCCAGTGGTTTCCTGGCGCAATCTGCGCTCGGTCAGAGGAAGCGTGGATTCCTGGTGCGCGATCATCTTCTGGAACCGCTCCAGGATGCGGTCCGGAAGGTCTTCGTAGCGAAGCTGACTTCCGTCTGCAAGGACGCAGAGCCGTTCAATGGTATTCTCAAGTTCGCGGACATTGCCGGGCCAGTCGTATTCGTTTAAGATGTTCCAGAGCACCGGGTCATTGATCTCGAAGGGTCTGCCATACTTCTTCTGGAACTGGTCGAGAAAGTACCGTGTCAGGTTTTCGATGTCTTCGCGACGCTCACGCAGGGGAAGCAGGGTAAGCGGCACAACATTCAAACGAAAGTACAGATCTTCGCGAAAAAGGCCCTTTTTTACATCTTCTTCGATGTTTCTGTTGGTGGCCGCTATAATGCGAACATCCACCATGATTTCCTTGCCTGATCCAAGAGGCTCGATCGTTTTATCCTGGATAACCCGAAGCAGTTTCACCTGCAGTGAAAGCGGTAGCTCGGCAACCTCGTCGAGAAAGATTGTTCCCTGATTGGCAAGGAAGAACTTGCCTTCGCGGGATCGATGTGCACCGGTGAAGGCGCCCTTTTCTACGCCAAAAAGCTCGGATTCAAGCAGAGTTTCTGGAATACTGCCACAGGAAACCGTGATAAAAGGGAAGTTCTTACGCCTGCTGCGTTCGTGGATCATACGAGCCAGGCGAGATTTTCCCACGCCGGACTCACCAAGGATCAGAAGCGTTGTATCCACCTCTGCCATCTTCTTTGCCGTGTTGTAGATCGCTTCCATGCGTGGATTCAAAGAACCGCGCAGCAAATGGAAGTCTCGAGGCGAGGTGCTGTGACGTAGAATAGCCTGGATTTCTCTTTGATCGCTTTTGTCGGTCCACTCCTGTTCTTCAAGAAAATCAATGATATCACGGGTAGAGTGAAAACGAGATTGCTGTGAAAGAAGAATACGGTACTGACGTCTGGAGATCCAGCCGTTGCGGAACAGTTTCTCAAAGGCCTCTTCAATCATTCTGGGCCGCCTTCTGCAGTCTGTATTGCAGGGTTGTTCTTGAGATGCCAAGCATTTCAGCAGCCTGTTTCAGGTTGCCGTTGGCGCGTATCATGGCCATCTGGTAGAGCTCTCGTTCTATTTCCTGTACACGCCGTCTGTGAAAGTCAAGCTCCTTCTGTTTCGCTGCAAAGACATCATCCCGAAAGATGTCTGGCAGGTGCTCTGGCAGAATGGTATCGGTGTCCACCAGGGCCACAAGCCTGTAGATGATATTCTCGAGCTCTCGAACGTTGCCAGGCCAGTCATATCTGAGAAAGCGATCCAGGGCCTCGGGGCTGATGTCCATCAGACGGCGGCCTGCGGAAGAACAGGCAAACCAGAGAAAGTGATCGATCAACAGGGGAATATCGTCTTTTCGGTCACGCAAAGACGGAACGTGTACGGTAAAGGAGCTGATTCTATAATAGAGGTCCTTGCGAAACCTGCGCTTTCTTACCTCTTCCTCCAGATCCCGGTTTGTGGCAAAGACGAATCGAGCCGTGCTTTTCTGTGTTTGCTGTGCTCCGACCTTCTCGAATTCCCCCTCCTGGATGAGACGCAAAAGCTTCACCTGATAAGGAAGCGGGATCTCTCCGATCTCATCGAGAAACAGCGTGCCTTCGCCGGCCCGCTCCACATAGCCCACCGTCGTTGTATCGGCCCCTGTGAAGGCCCCTCGGGTATGGCCGAACAACTCATTCTCAAGCAGATCATGAGGGATGGCACTGAGGTTTACGGAGACCAGGCGGCCTGGCCTTTTTGAGTGTGCGTGTAACAGCCGTGCCACCTGTTCTTTTCCGGTTCCCGTTTCACCGGTAATCAGCACGGGATGTTCGAGCGGTGCAAACCGTTCCACCCTGTCCAGGATGCGTGCCATGGGGCCATCTTCGCGATACACAAAGGTGGCACCGGAGCGACTGCTGAGACGCTGTGAATCCTGGTCTTGCTGTTCCGTCATCAGGAATTGCTTTCGATGTGCCTCTGCCTGTAGTTGTGATAGTCGGGAACCAGCCGATCGTATTCATCTCGCATGAGATGCGATGAGATCATGAAGTCGGCTGAGGATCGGTTCATGGCAACCGGAATGTTCCATACAACGGCCAGTCGCAGCAGGGCCTTTACGTCCGGATCGTGTGGCTGGGTCATAAGCGGATCCCAGAAGAAGAAGAGAAAATCGAGCTTTCCTTCGGCAATCATGGCACCGATCTGCTGATCTCCGCCCAGAGGTCCGCTTTCCAGCCTTTGCACGGGCAGGCCTGTACGCTCTTCGATGAGACGGCCTGTCGTCCCCGTCGCGTACAGCAGATGCCGTGACAGAGAGCCGCTGTTAAACTCCACCCATTCGAGCAGTGTCTCTTTTCTGTGGTCATGAGCGACAAGGGCGATCCGTTTTCTGTCGCGCATCGTGATGCGTAGATCTTTCAATGGCTTCTCCTGTTATCGAATCCGATGATTCGGTTTGTGTTTAGAATTGCTGACTTAGAATGAAAAAAGGGGTTCGGTGTTTCAGTAAACGATGCGAAAACCCGAGCCCCCTCCTGTATGGATTGGTTCTGTAATGATTCGGTCCACTCTGGAAAGAAGGGGACCTTTCTTCAGATCGGCAAGGAACTGTTGCATGTTCGGTTCCGGTGCCCGGGCTATGCATTCAACCGTGCCGTCTGGCATATTCCGGACCTGGCCCTGGATGCCGTACTGACGGGCCTTTCCGGCTGTAAACTGCCTGAATCCAACGCCCTGCACCCGGCCTTGAACGACGATGCGCAGGGACACGATCTGTGGAGACGCAGAGTCCATAAGGACAGGTGAAATAAAGGAAAAGCTGCCGTCAGCTACTTATTGGGGCAAATTTCAAAACAGAAGGGATTGCCCTGCAGAGACAGCAAAAAAGAATCGTATCCTGTCAGGCGGCCAGTACAGAGGACACGATGCGAGCGCTATCCGTTAACATTGATCATGTTGCCACCCTGCGTCAGGCAAGACGGACTACATACCCATCCCTGGCAACGGCTGCCGGTATCTGTGAAGTGGCCGGTGCAGATGGTATTACCCTGCACCTGCGCGAAGATCGTCGCCACATACAGGACGACGACCTGAAGATCCTGTCTGAGATCAGTCTTCTTCCCCTGACGCTTGAGATGGCGCCGACAGAAGAGATGCTGGGTATAGCCCTGCAATACCGTCCCCGTGCCGTCACCCTGGTGCCTGAGAATCGACTTGAGATCACAACAGAAGGCGGAATCGATGCCATCCGTTCTGCCTCCTCGCTGAGGCCAGTACTGCAGGCCTTAAAAGAAGCGGGCATTCGCACCTGTCTGTTTCTTGAGCCCGAGCCCGGACAGATCGAGCAGGCCCATGCATTGCAGGCCGATTCCGTCGAGCTGCATACGGGAAGATATGCTGAGCTATTTGACGTGCAAAGGCATCTGCCAGAGCTGCAACGCATCGACGAAGCCGTGAATCTTGGTCGGTCATTAGGGCTTCAGATGAATGCCGGGCACGGCCTGCATTACCGCAATATTCGTCCTCTGGCCGCACTTTCAGGACTTCAGGAATTTTCGATCGGGCATTCGATCGTTAGCCGAGCCATCTTTGTTGGACTGGAAAAGGCCGTACGGGAAATGGCAGATCTGGTAAGGACATAGGGTGATCAAAGAAGATGGATACGTTTAATCTGATTATTGATCGTGTTGGCGATCGTAACGTATTCAATTTCTTCTCTGGCCGCACACCCGGGAGGGAGGCTCACCTGCAGACCCGGGTGCAGGATGATCTGATCGATGACTTTTTAAACGTGGTGCGCCGGGTTGCACTGCTATCGGGCAATCTACAGGGTGGTCAGGACGGCGATCTGGCCGGTCAGCTGTATCAGGCCGGGGAGATCGTCTTTCGCCAGTTCTTTCCTGAGCGCATCCGTTCTATCCTGCGGCGGTCTGAAGGTGGGGTCCTGTTCTTGCACATCGATCGCTCCCTGGGCCACATCCCCTGGGAATTGCTGCACGATGGAAACTCTTTTTTAACCGACCGCTTTATTATCGGACGAAACATTGGCGGCGCCTATTCTTACAGAGAAGGACTGCGTTCGCACAGGAACCGTTTGCGCATCCTGATCGTGGCCGATCCAACGAACGATCTGCCTTCTGCAGCGAGGGAAGGGCAGATGCTCTACGAAACACTCAATGCAGAGATCAGCTCTGACCTGATCGACATTCGCTATCTTTCGGGCAAGAGGATTGGAAGGCTGGGGCTGCTTCAGGAGATGCAGGGCGTGGACATCGTCCACTTTGCAGGCCACACAGGTCGAGATGAGGAAGGTGAGGCAGGCTGGCTGCTTCATGGCGGGAAGCTGCTGCGTGCAGGTGAGATGGAGCGACTGGATTCAGCGCCGAACTTTGTCTTCTCGAATAGCTGCTCAAGCTTTGGATCCTACTCGCTGGATGAGGCCAACAGCCTGGCATCGGCCTTCATGCGTGCCGGTGTTTCGGCATACATCGGTACCTCCTGGGACATCGTCGATACCGATGAGGTCATTGAATTTGCTCTCGAGTTTTACCGGAACATCTTTCTTGAACGGTCCGTGGGGGAGGCCCTGATCGAGGCCAGGCAGAAGGCAAGAAAAAGGAATCCAATGCATGACCTGACCTGGGCTGCTTATTTGCTGCATGGAAATCCTGTGCAGCGTCTGTTTCGTTATCCTGCGCGACGTACCTTCGATGCTTCGCGCAGCGTGTTGAATGTACGTCGCGTCCTTGAGGACTATCCGTTGCCCGTTGCCTGTTACTATGGACGCTTTGTGGAAGGGCAGGAGCAGTCGGGCATTCCCGATCCATCCGCTTTTGAAGGATTGAAAAAATCCTTTCTCTGGTTGATGGCCCTTTCCGGCGGCCTTCTTTTCGGCCTGTACCGAAAGCTGGAGCTGAAGGGCGAGCAGCCGCAGTGGCAGGAAACCGATGGCGAAAACGTAGCTTCCCATATTCATCGCTTTGCCCGTCGTCTGCATATCCTGAATCTTGAAAATCAGCTTCCCGGTCTTGTGCAGCCACTGTTGCTTCATCGCGACAACATCGTGAAGATGATGGATATCATGCGCTTTTTCGAAACCTCGGGCAAAGAAGAGGATCCGGCAGAGCAGCTTTCGTATCTCATCACCTTTCAGTATCTTCTGGAAAACCTGTTTTTCGATCTGTCCATTCTTGGAAGAGTGGAATACTTTCATAATCCGGGCCCTTCCTGGCCTGCCGTATTGTTTCGTGGACAGCAGGCCTCGATGATTCGCATCCTGCCTGCCTATGCCCGTGTATCAAGCCTGGAAAAAGAGCTTGAATCGCTGTCCCATCGCTTCTGTGTATACGTTCCGTCGCGAAAGATGTTGATCGATCTTGGGGATGGCTTTTCTTTTGAAAACGGAACGTTAAAATCGTCGCTTTTCGAGATCGAACTTCATGTCAATGTGCCAGAATGAAAACTCCTGTGTGGCCTGCTGCGGCACATTGAACCTGAAGCTCGGCGCAGCCGAGATCTTTGAACTGCTATCGCAGCGCACGGAACAGTGTCCGGCAGCGGGGCGTGCCTCCCATGAAAGCCTGGTGGCCTATCGAACGATGCGAGAAAAGCAGGAAGCCTCGATCGAACGCTACGATGAAACCGTCTATGTCTGTCCCTTTGTTGGCTGGATTGAAAAAGGCCGCGCTGGCTGTTTGATTCATCCCTTTCGTACCGGACGCAATAACAGCCAGAATGCCTCTTTCTACGGGGCATCGATCTGCCTGGCCTATGATTGTCGCTGTAAAGAGAAAGAGGCCCTTCAGGATTCCGGGTGGCAGCGTCTTGCCGTATCGATCAGTGCCGGAAGTACGGTGACATACTCTCGTATCATCGGTGATGCCATGCTGTATCGCCTGCTCGAGGCCATTGCAGAGCCAGCCCTTCTTATCGATACCGTTGCGGATCTTGTGGAACGGCTGGTTCGTCTGCGACTTGAGCAACCGGCCGGTCCTACCTCGTTTGAGGTTCCAGGCCAGTCGCGGCCGTCGGCTGAGGATCTGGTTCGGCTACTATTTCGAGAGGAAGACCAGGACAGGGCCCTGGCCATTGTGGCAGAAGCGATTGACGCCTTAAAAGAGTGTGGCAGACTGCAACCGTGATCCTTCCCTGCCACCCGGTAAATCCAGAAAAGCGGACGATACAGAAGGTCCTTGATGGGCTTTCAAGGGGCGAGATCTTTATCGTCCCAACCGATACGGTTTATGCCTTTATCTGCCACCTGGAACATCCGCGTGCCATATCTGCACTGTATCGTATCAAGGATATGCCTGAAAAGCAGCCGCTTTCGCTGCTCTGCCGTGACATCTCTATGGCAGGGCATTATACAAAGCACATTCCGGACTACGTCTTCCGGTACATGAAGCAGCATACTCCCGGTCCCTATACGTTTATCCTGCCGGCCAGCAAAGACATGGATCGACGTGGCATGGGCAGGCGCAAAGAGGTGGGGATTCGCATCGTCGATCATCCATTGCATATAGAACTGATGAAACGGCTGGACGTTCCACTTGTATCCACATCTGTTCGTGAAGTCGAGGCCTTCGTTACATCACCTGAAACCCTCGAAGACATCTACGGGCATCAGGTGGAGGCAGTTCTGGACGGCGGCCCACGCAAGAATGAATACACAACCATTCTGGACGGGCAGGGCGACCGTTTCAAGCTGATCCGGGAAGGGATCGGTGCCATTGATGATCTGGACTACCTGCTTGAGGAGTCCTGAGCCCGGCTCGGACGGTTTTAGCAAAAGCGTTCTATATGAAACATACGTGACGGTTCGTCTATACATGGTTAAGACAGACCTGAAAAGGATTTTTTTGGTCTTCTTAGTTTATGCAGGATGACGTTATGTACAAAAAGCGGGCACGTTTTGCCTTATCCCTTACGATCTTCAGTCTTCTTTTTTCTATAGCTGCAAGCCCTTCATCGCTGCTTGCAGAGGCGCGATTCAATCTGTCTCTGGCGGGCGAATGGAAGTGGATGGCAGGGGATGATCAAAGCCGTTCCCTGACGGACTACGACGATTCCGGCTGGTCCACCGTAGCCCTCCCCGCAGGGAATCTGATGCCTGTTCTCAGGCAGGCACAGGGTACGTCGGGGTATTTCTGGCTTCGAAAGACCATCGAGCTTTCTGCACTGCCAACCGTTGCCGTGAACATCCAGTTCAGAGAGATCATGAATGCGGCCGAGGTGTTTGTAAACGGCCAGAAGGTGGGCACGTCAGGGCGCTTTCCCCCTGTATTTCGTTCAGGCTGGAGCAATTTTCAGAATTTCTCCATTCCTGCCCGGGTCCTGAAGCCAGGAAAGAATGTCGTTGCCGTGCGTGTCTATTACAACGCGGAGGCCTGGGTGCTCGGTCCCATGCGCATCGTGGATCGCTCTTATGGGGACAGAGAGGCATTGGTGTATGAATTCTTTCTCATTCATGCCCTGCACGGTTTTGCCTTTCTGTTGCTTGCCGTGGCCGGTTTCTTCGTCATCTTCTATTTTCAAAGGCCACAGGAGGTTGAATACCTGTACTTCTCTGTTGCCTCCGTATCGGTTGCTCTTAGCATTTCGCTGTCTTTTCTTGAGAACCTGTATCCAGCCCTGCCGCTTTCTTCCGACGCCATCTTTGTGATCACGCAGTCCGGTTTGCTGTGCTTTCCTCCCTTCCTTTCGCTCTTTGTGTATCAGTATTCACGCGGTCAGACGTCGTGGGTGAGGAAAGGGCTGACCGTCGTCTTTGCTGTTCTGGCCGTGCTTGTTATGGTGTTCAGCGAGGATCGGGATGAGGCCTTGCAAAGGCGTAATCTACTGCTTCTTGCATTCAGTGTTTTTATTATCGACGTCCTGCTCCACGCTGTGGCCCTGCTTCGAGGAAGGGATCGACGTGGCCTGTTTATTCTGGCCGCTGTTGTTCCGGTGGCCCTTCTCGGCATTCATGACGTGCTGACCTTTTCGCTGGACCTGTTTGACACAAAGATTGCACTTTTTGTGTACGGTTTTCCGCTGTTGCTGGTTATCATTGCCGCTCACCTTACAAGCCGTTTTGTTTCAAGTTTGACCGAAGCCGAGAAGCTGAACGTCGTTCTGAAAGATACGATGGACTCTTTTGCCCGGTTTGTTCCGGTTGAGTTCTTGAATCATCTGAAGAAGAAGCGGATTACCGAGGTAGAGATCGGCGATGCCATTCGTGGCAATATGACCGTTATCTTCTGCGATATACGCAATTTTACGGCAATGTCCGAGGGGATGACTCCTGACGACAACTTTCGTTTCCTGAACTCCTATCTGGAGCAGATGGAGCCTTCGATCAAGAAGCATCATGGATTTGTGGATAAGTTCATGGGCGATGCCATCATGGCCCTCTTTGCCGATTCTGCAGAAGAGGCCGTCCGGGCAGCCATCGATATGCGTTATGCACTGCGTTCCTATAACGAGTCTCAGGTGGCCCTGGGCAAACAGGCAGTGGAGTTCGGTATTGGAATCAACTGCGGCGAGGTTATCCTTGGAACGGTCGGCACCACCAGCCGTATGGACACGACCGTCATCGGTGAAACGGTCAACCTTGCCTCTCGTATTGAGTCGTTGACCAAACAGTACGGGGCGGCCATACTGATCTCCTCGCATGTCTATGATCGTCTTGCGAATCCGGATGACTTCCACATCCGTGAAATCGATGTCGTTCAGGTGCGCGGAAGCAAGAAGCCGATCAAGGTGTATGAGGTTTTTGATGCCGATGAGCAGGAGGTCTTTTCGAAGAAGCAACAGCTTCTGGAATCCTTCTCCACGGCTTTGAATCAGTATCGAGCCGGCAATGTTCAGGAGGCAGCGGTTCGATTTCAGCAATGCCTGCAGATCCTTCCTGATGATACGCCCAGCCGCATCTATCTGGAGCGATGTCACAGCATGTCCGCTTCATGATGAAGAGAACCGGTATGTGGAAAAGCATTTGCCAGACAGATGCCCGATAGCGATGTGTTTCAAAAGACCAGGGAATAACAATCTGGAATTCTTCTGTTGAGGTGCACATGGCCGGTCATTCGAAGTGGGCAAACATCAAACATCGCAAAGACGGAGCGGACCGCCGGCGCGGACGTCTCTTTACCAAACTTTCGAAGGAATTGATGGTCTCTGCCAGACTGGGGGGCTCTGATCCGAACGCCAATCCACGACTTCGTATTGCAATCAGCAAGGCCCGATCGGCCAACATGACGTCTGATACCATTGAACGGGCCATCAAGAAGGGAGCGGGCGAGCTGGAAGGACAGACCTACGAAGAGGTGTTCTACGAAATCTATGCTCCCGGCGGTGTGGGTATTATCGTTGAGGCCATGACCGACAAAAAGAGTCGGACAACTCCAGAGATCAAAAGCATGCTGAATCGGTTTGGCGGATCACTTGCAGAAACCAATGCAGTGACCCGGCTGTTTAACCTGCGCGGCCAGATCCTGATCGAAAAACAGGCCGTCGATGAGGATCGTCTTATGGAGCTGGCCATCGAATCGGGTGCCGAAGACGTGCGGATCGATGAAGACGGCTATGAGGTTCTGACCGATCCTTCAGACTTTGCTTCGGTAAACGAGGCCCTGTCAAAAGACGGCATCGAAATACAGGAATCGGGTATTAAATACCTTCCGCTCGATGGAACGGAAGTGCCGGTCGATGCAGAGCGCGCATCGAAGACGATGAAACTGCTTGAGATGCTTGAAGATCACGATGATGTTCAGGCCGTGTACCACAACATGCAGCTGACCGATGAAATCATGGAGGCTCTCTCGTAAGAGAGTGGGGCGATGCGCATCCTGGGAGTAGACCCTGGCTACGGACGTACAGGATGGGCTGTCGTCGAATCAAAGGAATCGCTCCTGCTGCTTGACTATGGCCTGATTGAAACGTCGGGCAAGGATCCTCTGTCGAAACGGCTGTATCGCATCTTTGATCGACTGATGGAGGTATCATCACGCCTGATGCCTGCACGTATGGTTCTGGAACGTTTTCATCCAGGGAAAAGCATGACGACAGCAGAAGGGGTGTTTCAGGCCCGTGGGGTCGTGCTTGCAGCAGCCGGCTTTACAGGCTGCGAGGTCCTGGAGCCCACAGCGCCGCAGGTAAAGCTGGCAGTTACGGGAAGTGGCCGGGCATCCAAAGAAGACGTGCGCATTATGGTCGAACGTCTGTTGAATCTACAGGAGTCGATCCGTCCGGATGATGTTGTGGATGCCATCGCCTGTGCCATTGCCGGTTCTGCATTGCCTGGAGTAAAGGCATGATTTCCGGACTGCGTGGCACAGTTCAACGTTTTGGAGCCTCTCGCATCTACATGCTTGCAGGTGCTGTAGAGTATGAGGTTCACGTTCCACTGAATGTTTTTGAATATCTTCAACAGCACGCAGACCGCGAACATTTTCTTTATATCTATCACCTCTTCACCTCTGAGGAGCAACGCCTGTACGGCTTTTTGCAGCCATCACAGCGTGAGCTTTTTGGAGCCATATTGTCTCTGAAAGGGTTTGGCAGCGTGCTTGCTCTGTCCGTCCTATCGCATCTTGATGTGAATGGCCTTCTTGAGTTATGCGAAAGTGGCGATGTAAAGGCCCTGGCCCGCATCCCGCGTGTGGGCAAGAAAACGGCAGAAAGCCTTGTTTTCGAGGTCAATCAGAAGAAGGATCGCTTTCGCAAGCTGCTTGATTCCGAAGACAGCAAGAAGGCCACGAGGCCATCGGGGGATGAAGAGGCAGATCTGGCCGAGCAGGCACTGTTGCAGCTGGGCTATAAGGACGCCCAGGTGCAGAAGGCCCTGGGGCAGGCGATTGCCCAGGCGCCACGGGCTTCAGCCTCGGAGTTGATCCGGCTGGCCTTGCGTCATCTGTAAGGCCGTCATCGGGGGACTTTTTTTGCCGGCGATTCGTCCAGGTCTGAAAAAAGTGATACCAATTCTAAACCGGCCCTCTGTAAACGGTTATGCGCCAGGTCAGCATATTTTTCTTGTCCGGCTATCTGCTTTTGTCATGCAGTGCCGAGGCTGTGTTTCAGCAGGATTCAGAAAAACTGGCTTTCCTTTTTGGCCTGTTGAGGATGGGACGTGTCGTTGATTCCGGACAGCTGCAGTGTACGGACGATAGCGGTATCACTATCAACTGTGATGATGCCAGCTTTCCAGGACAGGATGCTGCCTATGTCGGGGTTCCCAAACCGCGGGCCATTGCCTGGCCTGCAGTGACCGCTGATGGAGGCCTGGTTACGATCGACCACGGAACGGGACTGATATGGACGACATGCCCGATTGACAGCACCGGGGCGCCGGATAGCACGTCGACATGTATCGGGGCGGCAGCCACTGTCGACAGCGCCACTGCTTCCAGCTATTGCAGTGCTCTGAACAGTCGCAGGTACGGCGGTTATTCTGACTGGCGTCTGCCCTCTGTGCGTGAACTGCGTTCGCTGCTGCAGCACAGTACAACGGGCATCTATTACGATACGGCAGCCTTCCCCGGTCCCGGTGCAGCAATCTTTGTCACATCTACGGTTGACGCCGGTTCAAATTTTACGGTAGATTTTAGTAATGCCTCCATTCTATTGGGAGGGGCATCGGAATCCGTGCGATGTGTTGCCGGTCCTCCCCTGCAAACTGGCGTTTTTCAGGTACTGGACAATGGCATGGTAAGGGAAGAGAATACAGGCCTTGTGTTTTTGCGATGTGGTGCCGGACAGAGTGAGGCCGCAAACTGTGCAGGAACAGTCCAGACCATGACCTGGCAACAGGCCCTGCAGTACTGTCATAACCTTGTTCGTGGTGGACGTCGGTGGAGGCTACCTGCCATCCAGGAGCTGGAGACGCTGATCCGCTTTGATCAGGATCCTCCCTATGATACCACCGCCTTCCCCAATGCTGCCGGTACGTGGTGGACGTCGACCGCGGATGCAGCAAGCCCTACAAGTGCCGCGGCGATCTACCTTGATGTAGGACCTCAGTATTATTTCTTCAACAAGGCAAACCCGGCTGCCGTTCGCTGTGTGTCAGGTCCGTGAACGACCACCGGCCCAGCGCAAAAGCCGCTTGATTTCGCGCCCTGCATATTGCTCAATAACAGCCCTGCGGCGTTCTTCGGAAAGGCGGTCTGCATTACGACTGATGTAGGAGTCCGCCTTTTTGCGAAGTGCTCGAGCATCTGGATAACGCTCAAAGAAATCTTCGTCTGTTGGGTCAACAGAAGCGAGTTCCTGCAAAAACTGTTCCAGAATCGGTGAGCGTTGTTCGTTCACCTGCGGCACGGCGGCGAAAAGCTGATCTGGAGAAGACATAGCAAGAAAGCCGTGGCTTTTCAGTTCGTTTAGAACACTCTCTGCATCGAGCCTTAGAGGACGATAGGCTCCTTTGATGTTTGCTCCGTTTGCAGTCAGATTCCATACAGGAAGGTCGGGAAGGTTTGCTATGCTTTCTTCGAGCCAGTGTCGGTAGAGATTCAGAACATGGTCGCCGGGGATGTCCTCTCCCTGTAGCGATTCCACGGGCTCAAGCTGCCTGCGTTGCAGCAGCGCTTCATTGATGTGTTCCAGGCTGTGCAGCCTGTGCTGCAGGCCTGCCCACTTTTCGTAATGATGTGTACCGACACAGTGTAGCTGTCGACCGGTCCAGGCCATATCCGTTCCCACAAGCAGTATGGGTGAGGCATCGAAGTATCGCAGCAGGTCGAAGGCAGACGTTGCCACAGAGCCTCCGGATTGCAGGGCACCGACTTCCTGGCACTGTTTGGCGGCCAGTGATGCGCCAGGCGTTTGCAGCTGCACGGATTGACCGGCTGCATCGAAGAAGTACTTTGCCGTTGTAGAGAAAACAAACGGTGCATGCAGCTTTTCAAGCAGATGAGGATGGGTTACAAGATCGGCAAATACGACTGTGCCGGTTAAATCCTCTCCGCGCAGGTGAAGGAGGGTATGGGGTTGTGCATCGAGAACGTGTACAATGTGCGGTCTGATGCCGTAACGCAGAAGGGGCTTCAATGCCGTATCACAGGCAACAATCAGGCAATGGGAAGACAGTGCCTTGATTAACGGCAGGGATTGACGTAGCGAAGGCCCGGCTCCAACAAGCAAAGCCGGACCTTTCCAGCAGGACTTCCAGTGTGCAAGCAGGGCCGGAGAATCGGGAGAGTGCGGAAGAAAGCGTAGATTCAACAGGGTGTTGCGAAGCCAGAGAGATTCGAACTCGAACCGCGTTAACAGATCGCTCAGCCCGGATTTCAGAAAACCATGAATGCGGCTTTCTACATCTCTGTAAAACGTGGGTGCCTTTGCAAGGCTTCCTGGATGCCGTATCATGGTTACTCCGCGAAACCGTTCGACGGGAAGCCCGGCCAGGTAGCTCCACAGGGATTCCAGCATATCAGGAGCAAAGATGTGGCAGTTCGGTGTGGCCGCAAAGGCTGCAGCAGCCGGGTCTTCCTGCACCAGGAATTGAAGCAGGTCTTTTCTGTGATCGATCAGAATACAGATCTGCGTTGCCGGACGACGCTGCAGCAGACGCTCGAGCAAGAGGGGATTCCCCGCTCCCGAGATCACAATGATGCGATCGGGGCGCCACGGAGAAAGCAGCCTGTCTGCCTCCTCGCCTGGAGCATACCGGGAGGCCAGTGGCCTGCGGTCGACGACAATGCGTTCACCGCTCTTTGCCGTTTCAAAGCGATACGGGTTCCGGTACGATGTGAACAGCGAATGCAGGTAAGGCTTTCTTTTCAGGAGGCTTGCAACATCCATATTGAGGCGTATCTTGAGAATCGTCGGAATTCTTCTGACACAGAGAAAAATTTTTACGTGATATCACATTTTTACCGGTGCTATGTGACATAATACGGTTATCCGGGGCCATATAATCCTGCCCGGGGCCCGTCTATGGCCTTTTCGAATCCGCCGCCTTCTGAGCTTGACGGCTGGCCCGCTCGGTCGAGCCTGAACTCCCGGCCGGGGAATCAGAGACGGCCATAGAAAAGTTAATACAAAAGTAAATAGAAAACTATACAGAAAGATATAGAGAAATAGGTCGGATTACCTACGAATGAAATCGATGATGATGGCTTCCTTGAACAATGCGTGTTAAAAAGATCAGAATGGTCGGCTTTAAGTCCTTTGCCGACGAAACCGTTATCACTCCGCAAGATGGTATGACGGCCATTGTCGGTCCGAATGGATGCGGCAAGTCGAACATCGTCGATGCTGTGCGCTGGGTTCTTGGCGAAAAATCCGGACGGGCTCTTCGCGGCAAGAGTATGGAAGATGTAATCTTCCTCGGAGCAGAAACACGCAAGCCGGCGGGTATGGCCGAAGTGGAGATCATCTTTGATAACCAGGATCGCGTCCTTCCTATCGATATGGATGAGGTGGCCATAGGACGTCGTATCTATCCGGGATCATCGAGTGAATACATCCTGAACGGAAAGCGCGCAACAAGGCGGGAAATCGACCAGCTTCTGATGGATACAGGTATCGGCAAGACGGCCTACTCCATCATGGAGCAGGGACGGATGTCCGAAATCCTGAAGGCATCGCCTGAAGAACGGCGATCGCTCTTTGATGAGGCAGCCGGTATTTCTCGATTCAAGGCCGAGAAACTGGAAACAGAAAAGAAGCTGGAAGATACGCGACAGAACATGTTGCGTCTGAATGACATCCTGCGCGAAAAAGAAAAGGAGCTGGCTCACCTTGATAAGCAGGCCAGGAAGACCCGGGAGTACCTAAAGCTGAAGGAGCGCCTGGACCGGCATGACCTGCATTTGCGTTACCTGAAGCATGTTGAACTAAAAGAGAAAGAGAAGAAGGCAGCAGAACGCTTGCGGGAGCTGCTTGAAAAGAAGAATCGCATATTCGAACAGATTACCGCCAGGGAACAGGAAGCCGAGGAGCTTGAAAAGCGAAACCAGGCAGACCTTGAGTCCATGCAAAACCTGGACCGAGAGTACCATCAGTCCATCGGACAGATTGAATCGCTGGTACAGCGTCTTACAGAAATCGACAGGCACATTGAAGATCGGCGCTCCAAGCTGGAACAGATACGAAATCGTTTTAAAGGCGAAAAGAAGTTCCATGCCAGCATTGAAAAGAAGCTACAGGAATCGCTTCAGCTTGTACTGGACCTCGGCCAGGAGATTGAAACGATCGAGGCAGCGATAGCGAAAAGCAGCGAGGTCTTACAGTCGCATGAAGAGAACTATCGCAATACACTTGTACGCGAAGAGCAGCTCGTCCAGCAGATGGAAGGGCTGGATCATGAACAGAAGGCCTTGCTTGAAGAGCTTCGTTCGATTACGGAAGATCTGATTACAAGTATCGAAAACAGACAGAAGGATTTGCGCGAAGGCGAAGAACAGCGCCACAAGGTAGGTGAATCGATCCGTTCCTATCTGCAGACATCATCTTCACTGGTCGAAGAAGCTCGCTCAAAGCTTGGAGAGGGGAAAACAGAAGCCGCCGTAAAGGCCCTTTCGCAGATCAACCTCGGTAACGTTCTTTCGGAGTTCGACGAGTATCAGCGCATCGAAGGAGAGTTCCGGGAGCTCTTTTTTGGCGAAACCGGTCTGCTTTCGCGAAAGGACGAAATAGATCGGCGCATGAAGGACATTGAAACCCGTCGAGAAACAGCTCAGAATGAAATACGCAAGCTGAATGAGAAACGGAAAGAGCTGCTCATCCTTGTGGAACGGGAAAAACAGCGCCGCATGGAAATGGAGCTCAATCTGCGAGATTTCCGGGCAAGAAAAAGCAGTTCTGCAGAAGCCCGCGACAATATCCAGGCTCAGATTGACGGCTCTCTGGAAAGGTTGAAATACCTGGGCGAAGAGGAGCAGGATGCCATTCGCCAGCTGCAGGCTCTGGAAGAGCAAAAGGGAAAGCTGCGCGAAGACGCCAGGAACCTCAAAAAGTCATCCGCTGAGCTAAACAAGAACCTGCTTGGAATGCAGAAGAACGTTTCACGCCTGCGTGATCAAATCCTCGAATTGCGCAGGCAGGCCGGAAAAGAGCGTGAAAGTATTGATCGACTTATTCCAGAGATCTCTACAAGAGAGCGTGCTGAAGAGAATATCAGGGTAGCACTGATGTCTCTGGAAGAGGAACTGTATAACGATTATCAGATGAGCCCCGGTGAACTGTATGAGCAGTGTGGAAAGAAACGTCTGCGAGCAGAGGAGGAAGAGTCTGAATTCCGTCGCATCAGGGCTGAAATACAGGCACTCGGCCAGTTCAATGCTCTTGCCATAGAAGAGTTTGAAAGAAGCAAGCAGGCCCTGGATGAACTGCTGAAACAGAAAAAGGACATTGAGGATTCCGAAAAGAATATTCGAGATATTATCGAGAAGATCGATGAGAAATCAAAAACGATCTTTCTGGACGTCTTTGCGCGTATCCAGAATAACTTTGAAAGTGTGTTTCAAAGCCTCTTTGGCGGAGGTAAGGCCAGCCTGACATTGACCGAACCCGACAATGCCCTGAATTCCGGGATTCAGATTATGGTGCAGCCTCCCGGTAAGAAGAATTCGTCCCTTTCTCTGCTATCCGGAGGGGAGCAGAACATGACGGCCATTGCTTTGATGTTTGCCACGTATCTTGTGCGGCCATCTCCCTTCTGCCTGCTTGATGAGATTGATGCACCGCTGGACGATCAGAACGTTCAACGTTTTCTGAAGATGCTGTCGGGCTTTTCTTCTCGTTCACAGTTTATCGTGATTACCCATAACAAGCTGACCATGTCGCGATCCAATGCGATCTTTGGTGTTACCCAGGAAGAGGCAGGCGTTTCAAAGCTGATCTCGGTGAAAATGGAGGACCGGGCTGCACTATGATGCCCTGGCTAAAGCGACTGACAGCCGGGTTCCTCTTCGTCCCTGCTTTGATGTTTGCCGAGAACGTTCCAGACGATGCCCGACATCTTGTATCGGAAAGACGGGAACGCACCCTGCTTTTTATACCGCTGAAAAACGAAACAGGCGAAGAAGAGCTGGATTATCTTTCCTATGGTATACCGGCATTACTTTTTTCGAATATCCGCACGCATTTCTTGATTGAAGGCAAGCCTCTTGCGGAGCGCTCTTTACAGCCTGCCGGTCCTTCTACCAGGCCATCCGCTTCCGCGGGGAGTATTCTTCTAAAAGTAAGGATGCTGGATTTTCGATCGGCAAAGCTGCGGGAAAGGCAGCGCGGATTGCCGGAAGGCCTGTCCCTTCTGCCTGCAAAAGAAGCGGAGCTGCAAGGGGCCGATCCGGCCGATACGGCCATACGTTATGGTGCAGAGTGGTTTGTGTATGGCACCGTTCAGTATAAGCCCGTGCCGGATCCGGAATACACGGATGCACAGGGCAGGCGCATCCGAATTACTCCGGAGATGCGAAAACGGCTGGAAGGCAAGGAGCTGCCTCCGGCATTAAAGAGGCTCCTTAAAGAAGCGAAGCCTTCGCAACTGATTGTCAGGGTTTACCTGCGATCGTTTGAACGGCCGGACGTTCTCTGGTCTCATACGTTTGTTTTACGGGCGGACAATCCCTATGAAGGCACGGACTTTGTGGCCCCGGCAGCTGCCCTGGAAAAGGCAATACTGAAGGCCAATCCGTACAGCCTGGAGATTCGCAGCCCCGAACAGGGCTTTGTTTTCTTGAACGGGGCCTATGCCGGTAAGACTCCGCTTTCTATTCGCGTCCCGGCTGCACCGATCCGTCTGCGCGTGGAGCAGGACGGATGCAACATATACCGTCACACCTGGAAACCCGGTGAGGCAACGACGGTGCAGGTCCCCTGCCAGACCTATCGCGGGCGGGCCGTGCTTTCCGTTAAGTCGGTGCCAGAAGGGGCTGATGTTTTTCTGAATCATGAATACCTGGGAAAGACCCCTCTTCGCAGAACCGATCTTCCTCCTGGAGTGCATCGTGTGCGGGTGTCTGCCGAGGGCTATATCGATGGCTTTTATGGAGTAGAGCTGAAAGACGATGTGGCCGTCGATGTTGTAGCGCAGCTGAATCCTGGAGATACGGTGCAGTTCTATACGGATCCCGGCTATGCCATCCAGGACTGGACCTATGAGGATCTTTCACTTGGCCTTTTCCTGCAGAGTATTGCCTTTGGCCTTGGATGGGCCTATACTGATCTACGTGCGAATGAGATTCGCGATTCCATTCGTTCTCCCTGGCTGCCGTATTTTTATCCAGATCCCTCTTACGGGCTCTGGCAGTATCACACGTTTGAAGATGCAAGGCTTAAGGCCCTGAAATGGGAAAGAGGAGGCCGGATCATGTCCGGGCTTGGCACACTGTCGTTACTCGGGTCGTTTTATTATCTGTATCGCTCCCTGAAGCATCAGGAGCGCCCCTTTGGTGAGATCGAGGCCGGAGGCCAGCCCTTCCTGTTCGGTATGCCCGGACATCGCCAGGCCGTTTATGGGGCGGGCATGCGGTGGTCCTTTTGAGAATGATTCTGGATCAATGTCTTTTTTTTAAAAATTGTACGAAAACTACATGTGATATACGTCTCAGTGGTGTAAGATCGATAGGCAGTCTTTTTGAAAATAGTGCTGGTGTATGGATCCGTTTCGTTGTAGAGCTTTCAATAGGGGTGATCATGTATGGACCATGCTGAAGAACTTACCGTGGATCCACGACTTCTGCAGGCCGTGCTCGACGATACCGATGATATTGTAATCATTACGGATGCAGAGGGTATCATCCGGTACGTAAACCGTTCGTTTGAACGTATTACGGGTTTTACTGCCGAAGAGGCCCAGGGCCGAACACCTTCACTGCTTCGATCCCGCTATCATGATTCGGATTACTATAAAGAACTGTGGCAGACGATCTTACAGGGAAAGCCCTACCATGGAGACGTCATCAATCGAAAGAAGGACGGAACCTTTTATTTCGAAGAGAAGACCATTACACCAATCCTTGATTCTTCCGGTCGGGTAACGCACTATGTATCGACAGGCAGGGATGTAACCTGGCGACGTAAAGCGGAACGCCTGCTGCGGATGCGTTTTGAAATCTCGGAGATCCTTCTTCGTTCGTCCTCTATAGATGGATTGATGCCGGTACTGCATGCCATTGGCCGTCATATGGGGGCACCGGTGGTGGAATACTGGACCCGCAATGCCGGCAGATACGAAAAGACGTATAGCTGGACTGTCGGAGCCGGAGAAAGACGGTCCTTTGTCTGCTCCGTAAACGAAGGGGCCTTTCTGGCCATTGTCGAACACCGTCGACGCAGTACGCTGTTTACAAACCTGCGCAACAATCCCCTTTTTCGCAGACGCTTCTGTTCGGCCGAAGGAGGCTGTGAATCGCTTGTGGCCTGTCCTGTTATGGCATCGGGCCGTGAACTGGAAGGGATGATCATTGTATACGGGCCTGCTCCTGAGGTTGCCGATGAGGAGGCCCTTGCAGCCCTTACAGAGGTCGGATCGCAGCTGGGGGAGTACATCCGGCGCAAGCAGGCCGAGGAACAGCTTACCGATCTTGCCTATTATGATACGGTGACCGGTCTGCCAAACCGGAACCTCTTCTTCGATCGCCTGAAAACGGCCTTGAAGCATGCGAAACGGGATAACACATCGCTGGCGGTTCTGTTTATCGACATGGACCGCTTTAAGTTAATCAACGATACCTTCGGTCATCGTGCCGGCGACCAGCTCCTGTACGAAGCGGCCTCGCGATTGCGTGGCTGTTTACGACCGGAGGATACGATTTCAAGGCTGGGAGGGGATGAGTTTCTCGTTCTGCTCGAAAACTTTGCCAATATCTCTGACATACAGTTCGTATGCCAGAGGATCGTGAATGCCTTTGCCGATCCCTTTATCGTGGAAAGCCATGAAATACTGTTGCAGGTCAGTATTGGAATCAGCTGCTATCCAGAGGATGCCGAGGGGCCGGCAGAACTGCTCCGTCAGGCAGATCAGGCCATGTACAGGGCAAAGCAGCTCGAAGGATCGGCCTTTGCCATGTTTAACTATGAGCTGGATCGTGAAGTGGTGCAGGCCATGGAGATACAGGCCATGCTGCAGCAGGAGATCCAGAACCACTGTGCCCATATGATGGTCTTTTACCAGCCACAGGTGGATCCCCTGACCCGGCAGTTAAAAGGGCTGGAGGCCTTGCTTCGCTGGAACGATCCTGAGCGGGGCTTTATTGAGCCTTCCCTGTTTATTACACCGGCCGAAAAGGCCGGTATGATCCAGCCACTGACAGAATTTGTTTTCGACCAGGTCAGCAATGACCTGCGCCACAGCGGCAAAGACATAGAGGTCTCAATCAACATCTCTGGAAAGCTGCTTCACAATCCGTCTTTCCTTGAGTTTGTCCGGCAACGTGTGGATCGCCGTGAGGTGGATGCCGGCAAGATCGTTCTGGAAATCACAGAGACGGCCGCCGTTCAGTTCTTTGATGAATCGTGTAAGAAGCTGCAGGCCCTGAAGCAGATGGGATTCCGCATAGCCCTCGATGACTTTGGAACAGGTCACTCTTCTCTAAATTATTTGATGCAGCTGCCTGTCGATATGATCAAGATTGACCGCAGCTTCATCTCGCGAATCGCCGAAAACCGCAAATCGAGAGAGATTGTGCGTCTTGCCCTGAACATCGCCTCTTCTCTGGAACTGGACGTTGTTGCCGAAGGGGTGGAGGATGAGGAGCAGATGGCGTTCCTCGTGGAAAACGGCTGCCGTAGTGTGCAGGGCTACCTCACAGGTCAGCCGGCTCCGCTGACCGAACTGGCCGTGTAGGCCTCGCATGGGCCCTCTGTTTCGAGCTTTCCCTTTTCGATGTCTTAGAAAAATTGACGTGAAAATCAATCTGATCGGGAGAGAGTCATGTCTGATCCAATCCGACTGCAGTACGATGGCCGTATTGCAAACCTTATCATGGATGGCGACGATAAGAACACCATCGATGATCGTTTCCTTGAATCCTTTCGCAATGCCATGGCAGAAGTGGAGGCCTCGGATGCCCGTGTAATGGTCATTCGCTCTGCCAAACCGGGGTATTTCTCAAACGGGTTTAATCCTGACGTCTTTCTGGGGGCTCCACCCGAGAAAATTAGAAAGAGCTTCAAGGCCCTGCTTGTTCTCGGTGCTGACCAGTTCTTCTTCCCTCTGCCTACGATTTCGATTATTACCGGATACGCTGCCGGAGGAGGGGCCTTCATTGCCACCTACGGCGATTTTCGGTTTATGAGCGCGAAGAAGGCCAGGATCGGTTTTACGGAAGTGAATCTCGCCATGACGGTTCCAGCCTCGGCGCTTGAGATCCTCTCCCGCAAAATCGGCTACCAGAACGTCGTTCAAACCGTGCTTACAGGCAACCTCTATAAAGCCGACGAATGCCTGCGTTACAATATGGTTGATGAGGTATGCGAGGACGATGAGACGACTGTGAAGAAGGCCGAGGCCCTGGCCAGAAAGATTGCAGCCCTTCCACGTGCCTCTCTTCTTTCTCTGAAGAAGAACGCCGCTCAGTGGATTCCGCGAGACCATCTTGACAAGCTGATGGAAGAGGACCTGGACGAGGTCGAAGAGCTGATGGTGCAGCCGGACTGCCAGAATGCCTTTGCTGCCCTGAAGGCAGGCAAGCGACCCAAATTTGACTGATAACGGCGGAAGCCAGCAGGCAGAAAGCGGCCTGCTGGGCCTGCGCTTTTCTTCTGCTGCCGGACGGCGATTCAGGAAATTCGATGGATCGTCTCTGGCATTGCAGAAAGACGGCTTATGGCTCCGGATATTCTACGCTATGTTCTGCCTCATGTGCGTGCCATGCAGGGCTACGTGCCAGGCCTGCAGTTGAATGACAGGCAGATCCTCAAGCTGAATACGAACGAGAATCCATTTCCGCTGCCCCCGGCAGCCATGAAGGATGTGGAACAGGAACTTCGTCGTAATGCCCTGCATCTGTATCCGAGCCCGAACTCGGCCCGCCTGCGCGAGCGTCTGGGGGATCTTTACGGCTGCGGTGCTGAGTCCGTTTTCGTGGGGAATGGCTCGGATGAGGTGCTGCGCCTGATCTTTCAGATCTTTCTGAGCCCGGGGGATGAGATGGCCGTTCTTGATCCATCCTATTCTCTGTATCCTGTTCTTGCCGAGATGTTCCAGGTGCGGCTGGAGCGCATTCTTTTAAAAGAGGACTGGACTGCAGATCTTCCGGGCATGCTTCGCAGCAATGCAAAGCTGGCCATTATCACCAATCCCAACGCTCCAACGGGGGTTGAGCTTTCGCGAAAAGAGATCCTCGATTTTGCGAAGTCCTGGGAGCGTCCGCTTTTGATCGATGAGGCCTACTCTGCCTTTGGCTCGCAGAGCGTAATGCAGGATGCCGGTGTCGTATCGAATCTGATGGTATGCAGTACCTTTTCGAAGGCCTTCAGCCTTGCAGGCATGCGCATCGGATGGCTGATCGCTCATCCTGAATTGATACGCGAAATCGATAAGATAAGGGATTCGTATAACGTATCGGCCCTGTCGCAGGCTGCAGCCCTTGCTGCACTGCGACACCTTCCGTTGCTGCAGGAGCATACCGTAGAGATCTGTCGCGTGCGGGACTCCTTTATGGATTCGCTGCGCACGATGGGCTTCGAGGTGCTGCCCTCCAGCGCCAACTTTGTCTTTGCCTCCCCTCCATCCAGAAACGGCCAGGCCGTGTATGATTTTTTGCTGGATCACAACATTCTGGTGCGTCATTTCTCGGAGGAGCGCATCCGACCGTTTGTGCGCATATCGATCGGGCGCGACGAAGATATGCGCAGGGTCGCTGACCTTCTTGCAGAAGGCATACGGCACAATCGTTTTTGATTCTAAAGATGCTGTCGTAGCTGTTCGTAGGTTAACGCAGCATGCCATATGAGGTTATGAAAGATGGTCAAGAAGAAGGCCGTTCGGGCATCTTTCATACTCCGGGTAAAGGCAAACCGGACCATATAAACAAGAACGAAGCCGGCAAACGGCAGTGCGGTCAGTGCAAAGGGTAGGTCGGTATATCCGAGAGGATGAAAGCTGACGATCATCAGAAGCGTAAAGGCAAGCTGATAAACGACCATCTGAATCGACGTATGACGTATTCCCTTTACCACAGGCAGCATGGCAAATCCACCTCTGGCATAGTCATCCTTACGGAAACAGGCCAGAGCCCAGAAATGCGGGGGCTGCCATAGAAAAAGAAAGAGAAAGAGCAACCATCCGTATTCCGTAACATAACCCCGGGCAGCAGATTCTCCGATCAGCGGGCCGACGGCTCCGGATATGGCTCCTATCAGTGTGTTTGTTGTGGAGCGGGGCTTCAGCCAGATGGTGTAAACAAAGACGTAGATCAAAAACGAAAGAAGCGAAAAGATCATGGCCAGCGGACCGGCAAACATCCCCAGGATCAGCAGCCCGCTACCAAGAAGCGTGGAAGAAACAATATAGACCGTATACGGGTTGGCCTGCCCGGTCACAAGGATCCGGTGTCGCGTTCGCTCCATCTTCGCATCGCGATGCTGCTCAACGATCTGGTTATAGCCAAAGGCAGCCATGGCAGAAAGCAATGTGCCGATGATCGTGCCAAGAACGGTTGCAGCATCCGGCATAACCGGTGCGGAAAAGAGCGCGGGCAGAGCGGTAAGGACAATGGAAAGGGCCAGGCCAGGCTTGAAAAGCTGGTACAGGGCCCTGATTGCAGGAATACGCATCATGTTTCGTGGTACCGGAATTCAAGGAGATTCAGCCAGGACGTCATAAAGAGTACAATGGCTGTGAAAGAATGCAAGACGGTTACGATGACAGGAAGCGACCATTTTACGTTAAAGGCTCCGAGGGCAACCTGCATGAGAAGCAGGGCAAAGAGGAGTCCGTTGCGTGCGGCCAGAGGGGTATTCATGCTGCGCCAGGCAAGGGCGGCCGTTAGAAGCATCAGGGCATAGGCCATGTAGCGGTGTGACATGTGTTTTTCAAAGGCAGGATCCTGCATGGACGGAAAATAGACCGCCTTCGATACAATCTGACCGTCGACCTCTTTATGCTCATTGTAGCAGGCGGGGAATTCCGTACAGACCTCTCCGACAAGGTTGGCGCTGACCCGGCCGCCCAGAAAGATCTGAAAAAAGATGGCAATCACAACGGCCGTTTGCAGCCAGCGCGGTGGACTGTTCTGCATGGCTGTTGAGCCGTTTACGATGGCGCGGCCTTTCTTCCATATGTAGAGCAGAACGGCCAGATAGAGGATGGCATTGAGCAGGTGGGATTTTACGACATAGGGATGGAGCAGCTCGGTAATGGTAGCCCCTCCGAGCAGGATCTGTACACACAGAAAAACGAAGGCAAGAAGGGCAGGACGGAGGAAGGTGCGTCGAATGTCTGCTACGGATACAAGGTAAAAAAGCCATGCCAGAAAGACCAGGCCCATCAGGCCTGCTACGACACGGTGAATGAACTCCAGATAGACCCGGTATTCGTAAGGCGGAATGACATGACCGAAACAGAGCGGCCAATCCGGACAGGCAAGTCCTGCATCTTCGGCCCGCACATAGGGACCGAGCACCATCGTGATCAGGGTGAGAATCCATAGGACATGGCTGAAATGCACGAAGCGAAGCCATTGTTTGCGATTGTGGTCGAGATTCGGTCTCATCAAGGTCCTTTTTTTTTCGCCTGTGTTGCGGGTCGAGCCCGGGCGCATGCTGCAGCATCAGATCGGAGAAAAAATATTGCAAGATATGGAAAATTTGATTGCTAAAGATATGTTACGTAGTTTTATGTCTGCATGTTGTCAGAATTGCGCATAGAGAATTTCGGCATTATCGAAAACGCACGTTTCCGGCCTGGCCAGGGGTTAAATACCATCACCGGTGAAACTGGTTCGGGCAAGTCCCTGGTTCTGCAGGCCCTTCAGATTGCCCTGGGGGCCCGCGCCGGCACCGGCTTTATTCGGAATGGCAGCTCCCGGGCTGTGATCGAGGCCGAGTTTGATGCCTCTTTTCAAAAGGAGTTGCTGCATCTTCTGGCCGAGCATGGGATTCCGGTGTCCGATGGCCTGGTAACCCTGAGGCGAGAGCTGTATCTATCGGGTCGTCCACGCTCCCTTGTAAACGGCGTGAACGTAACCGGTCCGCTGCTGAAATCCATCGGTGCCATGCTGGTTGAGATTCACGGGCAGCATGATCATCAGCGCCTTCTCGATCCGGCAAACCATCTGGATTTTCTGGATAGCTATGCGGGCACCGAAGAGCTGCGCAACCGTGTGATGCGTATGCATCAGCGGCTGACAGATATTCGCAAGCGGCTGCGTTCTGTATCGATGGAAGAAGAGGAGAAGCAGCAGCGTCTGGACTACCTTCGCTACGCCATCGAAGAGATCGAAGAGCTGGAGCCCGTAGAGGGGGAATACGAAGCACTGAGCAACGAAAAGGCCCTGATGCAGAACTCCGGTCGTGTGTTCCAGGACCTGGCCGAGGCCTACAGCCTGCTCTACGAAGACGATCATGCCGTGCTGACCGGCCTGGAACGGGTAGAGCGCCTGCTTGATCGGCACGGCGACCTTCTCGGAGGCAGCCCGTCCACGGTAGGCGCATCTGCAGCGGCCGATCGTGGTTGTTACGAAGAGCGACTGAGCATGATACGGCAGAGTATCTATCAGCTGGAGGCGGTCGTTGAGTATCTGCGCGAGCAAAGACAGAGGCTGCATTTTTCTCCAGAACGCCTTGAAGACGTGGAAGAGAGATTACAGGCCTATCGAAGGCTTCATAAAAAGTACGGAGGCACCACGGCCCTGGTCTTACAGAAGCGCGACTCCTTTTTGCGAGAGCTGGCCTCGATAGAGATGAGTGAAGAGGAGGCCGCACTGCTGAAATCCGAGATGTCGGCTACAGAGGCCGATCTGCAGGAGCTTGCCGCTGAACTTTCTCTTCGGCGAAGGGCCGTGATTCCTTCTTTAGAAGAGAAGCTTTCGGCGGAGCTGGCAGGGCTTGGCATGCCCGGCGCTCGTATCCAGGTGTCCGTTTCCAGGGAGTGTTCGGCTGATTCCGAAGAGCGCTTTGTCGTTCACGAAAAGGGTTTTGACATTATCGAGTTTTTCTTCAACGCCAACGAAGGCGAGGCTCTGCAGCCGCTGCGCAAGATAGCAAGTGGAGGCGAGCTTTCGCGAATCACCCTTGCCCTGAAAAGCGTGATTATGGACCGCCAGTCTCCGTCGACGATGGTCTTTGATGAGGTGGACACAGGGGTTGGGGGCGAAGTGGCCCATACCATCGGGCAACGGCTGAAAGAGCTGGCTGAACGCAGTCAGGTCATTGTCATCACGCACCTGCACCAGATCGCTTCTCTGGGCCGGTATCATTTCCGCATCTCCAAGCACAGTCGCAATTCCAGGACCTATTCCCGGATCGAACGTCTGAGCGGTGAAGAGCGACTGAAAGAGCTGGCCCGCATGCTGGGTGGCAGCGACCCGGCCTTGATGCAGCATGTGCGTGGGCTGCTTTCTGTAGCTGAAAATTAAAGTGTTTTTGCTTTCTGTAGTGCTGAGCGGGGGCTTTGCCCCCTATTTTTAAGTTGCTACAGCAGCACCGGTTCGGATTCCTGTTTGAAACAGAGCGAGAATCGGCGGACTCTTTGAAATCCTATCTGAAAAATCTTATTCCTCTGCGCTTTGCTACGGGTTTTCTTCTCACGACCTCCATGCTGGTGATGGTCTTCATGCCCGTGCACTCCGAGCGCAAAGACTATATCGGCAAGCGAATCGGTGGCATAGCCGTATACGGCCTGGTGTCTGTACCCGCCGATCGCGTCTACGATGCCCTTCCGTTCGGTCGCGGCGATGTTTTAACGGAGCCCCTTTTAAACGAAGCAATCAAGAAGCTTTTTGAGTCTGGCGATTTTGCCGACGTAAAGATACGCTCAAAGCTACTGGCAGACCAGACGGTGATGCTATCGATTGTCGTGGTTGAACTGCCGCGTATTAAAGAGATTGTCATTGTAGGTGAACAGGAACTTTACGAGGCCGATTTGAAGACGGTGTTGCCCTTTAAAGAAGGGGATGTGTTTCAGGAGCAGCTGGCTCGCGATGCCGTCGGGCTACTAAAAGAAAAGTATCGCGATGAGGGCTTTCTTCTGGCCGAGGTCTGGCATCGAGCTGAGGAGCTCAACTTAGGGGAGGTGACGATTACCTATCTTGTTGATGAAGGACAGAACATCCCCATCTCTCGTATTAACATAATCGGTACAAAGAACATCAGCCCGGTTGAGCTTCTTGATATACTGGAGCAGAAAGAAGAAGGTTTTCTCGAGGACGGCATCTTTCGAGAATCCGTCTTTGAAGAGGATAAGTTTAAGATTCTGGCCTATGCCAAGACCCTGGGATATGTCAATGCTGAGATTGATCCATCCGGAACGGGGTATGAGATCCGGTGGAGAAATCCACGCAAGCCTGAAGAAGGCAGGGTCGTTGTCGTTACCTACAAGATTATTGAAGGTGATATACGCTACTTTGGTGGCTACTCCCTGGAACATGATCCGGCCGGAATTAACCAGGAATACAATCCTCCCGAGCGCAAAAAGAAAGGCCGGGAGCATTTGAACCCTGTCTTTACTGCAGAGAGGTTGCTTGGCTTTCTTGAATTCGAGCCGGCGGATGCAGGTCAGGTGTTCGACGAAGGAAAGTACTTCCGGGACCGCAATACCCTGCAGCAGGCCTATTCGACGCAGGGCTATGTCTTCGCGCAGATCCAGCCTTATTATACGAATATCCCCATTACCGAAGAGAACCTGAAAAAATACGAGGCCTGTCGTTCTTTGGAGAATCCAGCCGATGAGGAAAGCCGTCGGTGCATGGAGATCGGGAAAAGCATCGACATCGAACGGTTGCGCGAGCGCTTGAAGGAAAACCCGAAGATGCGCGGAGCGATTATGCGTCATGTGCACTTTGTGGTTCGAGAGAATAATCTGGCCTTTATCGAAAACATTATCGTCAAGGGGATGAAAAAGACGCAGGAGAACGTCATTCGCCGTCAGCTTCTGGTTAAAGAAGGGCAGCTCTTTAATTCGGCCCTTGTCGAGCGTAGCCGCGAAAAGATCTTTAACCTTGGTTACTTCAAAGAAGTAAACCTCGACATGCGTCCGGGCTCCGACGACAGAAAGATGAACCTGGTAATCACTGTCGTGGAGCAGCCCACGGGAACGATTACTCTGGGCGGTACCTACAGTACATCGTCCGGGTTCTCTGTATATACGGAGCTTGGCGAGAACAACCTTTTTGGAACGGGGCAGCGCCTTTCCGGTAAACTGCAATATGGTCCTACGACGCGGCAGATCAGTACGACCTGGATCGAGCCATGGATCTATGAATCCTGCGATGGCATTACAGGGCGCTACTGGTACAACAAGCAGCGAGGTTTCGATGAGGCACCGGGGCTTCTGGAGCTGAACGTCCTTACGGACAGTCTGCGTAGCGAAAACGAAAGCCTTGGCAAGGTCGTCAAGAGCATCATCGATGAAGAGACGGCTTCGCTGGGCAAGAATACCTCCGATGTTCCGGTCATTGTGCTGGACCGTATCAAGATGCGTATTCGTACGTTGCTTCGATCCCGGATTGAGCGCGAAGAGGAATGCTATCGCGGATTCCCATCGCCCTGGGCTCTCAGCCTTTCAGCAGCCTACAGCTCCTTTACGATCGATACGACTGCACTGACGGTTTCGAATGACTCCTATGATGCATTCGAAGGCGCCACCTATGATGTCAATGCCATGGGACTGGGCATTGGTGTTTCGCACAGCTTCTGGGTAAACTGGACCCATTATCACCGTTATACCCCTTCCTGGTCTCTGGCATCCCGTCCTTCTTCTCTGGCCAGTGACGAGGTAATACGGCGGGCCAACCTTGGCTGGCAGTTTAAGTCCAGCTTTACAAACGGCCTGATCTACGATACCCGTGATAATATCTTTAATCCAACCTCCGGGATGAACCTGGATCTGTCGGTTGAATTTACCGGTCAGCTGCTGGGTGGTCAGGATCACTTTAACCGTTACAGGATCACGGCCTCGCATTACTATTCACCGTTTGATTATACCTTCTGGGGCTTCTTTAAATCGAGGAGCCTGAAGCGCTGGCGCTTCGTCATTGAAACCCGTGTTTCGGCAACCTTTACACATGAAACGGCACCGTTTGGAAAAGAGCAGGATAAAACCGTCAACCCGTATCTGGAAACCAGCGATCGACTGTACCTCGGTGGCTATGAATCGCTGCGTGGCTATGACTACCAGACGGACGACAACTTTCCGGGGCCGTGGTGGCTTTTTGGAGGAGTGAATCACCTGTTACTCGGTTCCGTTGAGTTTCGGTTTCCCATCGAGCCAAGCACGTTGTGGTGGACGTTTTTCGTTGACGCCGGTTCCGGATATGTCAACCTCGGGGAGCTGACAGGCACCATGCGGGAATATGTTGAGACCTACGAGGACTCGGTGCGTCAATCGACTGAAGAGCTGCCGCCGATTGAGGCCCTGATCCGACAGACGCATAACATTGTGAACTACAATAAATATCCCTACAAGAACTACTACGACTGGCACGATCCGAGAAGAGCCGTGCTTTCACAGCGCAACGTGGCCCTCGATCGAATGCTCTGGTCATGGGGATTCGGGCTCCGTGTACAGATTCCCGTGCTGCCCATCCGCCTTTTCATGGCTCAGAAGCTTGCCTATAACAACGGTCGATTGGCGCCAATTCCGGGCGATAGTAAGTTCCAGTTTGTGTTTGGAATTGGTGACTATCGGTTCTGAGGCGAGGTAATGAAGGGAACGATTCCGCGCATATTCCGTTATCTTCTGCGATACCGCTTTCGAATTCTTGCAGGGCTGTTCCTGTCGCTCATTGTTTCGTTGACCAACCTTGTTTCCCTGACGGCCTTTGTTCCGATCTTCAATGCCCTTGGCTCCGATGAAACCGTAGTTCTTTTTGAAATCGGTGGCGAAGAGAAACAGAACTACGAGGACTTTAAGGCGGGCAAGGAACAGCCGCTGCACGTCAGTATGGCGGCGCGCATCACGGCCTTCAAGATTGCTGCCAACGAAAAGGCCGCATCCATGAGTAACCGTGAGCTGATCTTCTTTCTCGCTCAGTTTATTCTGCCTGTTTATGTGCTGAAGCTTTTCTGTCTTACTCTGACGATCTACTTTATTGGCACGGCCGGAGCCTTTGCCGCCCGCGATCTGCGCAATGAACTGTATGGAAAATTCGGTGACCTGAGCATTACCTACTTTGAGCAGGGACGAACCGGCTTTCTTATGAGCCGGATTATCAACGATGTGCAGCTTGTGTCGCGTTCTCTTTCCGTGGAATTTCAAGAAGGGATTACAAATCTTCTCTACATCTTCACACACCTGGCCCTTCTTGCGATGATTTCATGGGAGATGCTGCTGGTGCTGCTCCTTGGCGTTCCGCTCATCATGTCTCCGGTAAACCGCATTGCCCTGAAGGTAAGGAAGGCAGCCCTTGGCCAGCAGGAACGCCTGGCCGATATGATGGCACACCTGCAGGAGGTCATTGCAGGTATTCGCGTCATTCGTGCCTTTGCCATGGAAAAGTTTGAGGAGATGCGTTTCAAGCTGATCAACGAAAAGCTGTTCCAGGATACCTACCGCGGCCATTACTTTCACCAGGTGTCACCGGCCATCTCTGACATTGTTGTTTCTCTGATGGCCATGCTGTTCATCGCCTGGGGAGCCTACATGATCTCTGTCGATGAGCTGGACCGGGGGCTTTTCTTTGCCTTCTTCCTGATTCTGATGTTTGTGATGCGGCCGGCCAGCCAGATCTCTGTGATGATCAACCTGGTCAGTGCGGCCAGTGCAGCAGCAGAGCGAATCTTTGAGGTGCTGGATATGCCAGCCGGCACTGCCACCAGAGATGCGGGCAGGCCCTTTGACGGATTTAAATCCACCATCCGTTTTGAAAATGTAAGCTTCCGTTATCCTGATAAAGAAGACCACGCCCTGAAAAACATCGATTTCGAGATTCGAAAGGGAAAGACCATCTCACTGGTAGGCTATTCCGGTGGTGGTAAGTCCACCACGGTTGATCTGTTGATGCGTTTCTTTGAGCCGCAGGAAGGCCGTATCCTGATGGATGGCGTCGATATTCGCGAATACAACGTTCGCGATCTGCGACGCTGCATTGGCATGGTGACGCAGAATGTCTTTCTGTTTAACGGGACGATTGCAGAGAACATTGCTCTTGCCCGTCCCGATGCATCGCTTGAAAGGATTCAGGAATGTGCAAAGGCAGCCTATGCACATGATTTTATCGAGGCCCTGCCGAATGGCTATGATACGATGGTGGGTGAGCGCGGTGTGATGCTGTCGGGCGGCCAGAGACAGCGTATTGCCATAGCCCGTGCCCTTCTGCATGATCCGGAGATTCTGATCTTTGACGAAGCAACGGCTGCCCTTGATAATGAAAGCGAGAAGATGTTTGAAGGGGCTATCGATAAACTGGCCAGGATCAAAACGGTCATTATGATTGCCCACCGGCTTCGTACTGTGTTTCGTTCAGACCTGATTCTTGTCTTTGACCGGGGCCAGATCGTAGAGCGCGGAACCCATGACGAGCTGCTCGAGAAGAACGGGCACTACCGCAAACTGTACGAGATGCAGTTTAACGAAAGCTATGGTCTGTGAATTGCTTGCACGCCTGTATCTTGCTGTACACAGGCTGGTCTTTGCCAGACGTCAGCGAAAGTCCCGCCATTTTCCCGAACATCGAATCATATCGGTAGGAAATTTGTCTGCCGGCGGTACAGGGAAAACACCTGTAACGATTGAGCTTGCTCTTGCAGCGATACAGCAGGGCAGGTCTGTTCTGGTCGTGCTGCGTGGCTACGGTGGAAGAGATCGCTCGGGGCTGCTTGTAGCCGATCGTGGTGGCATCTGCGTATCGGCAGAGGAGGCAGGGGATGAGGCCGTTTTGATTGCAAGACGTCTTCTGGAGTTTGCAGAGAGCCATGATAAAGCAGAGTTTCGCGTTGCTGCAGGCCCTGATCGTATCGCCCTGATCGAGCGCTTTGGCTCTTCGATGGATGTTGTTTTGCTGGACGATGCCTTCCAGAATCCTTCCGTGAAGCGAGATCTGGATATTGTGCTTCTGGACAGTATGATCCCGTTGAATCGGCTGCGGCTTTTGCCCTGTGGTCGTTTTCGCGAGGATCTTCAAGCCCTGACAAGGGCTGATGTTGTTCTGCTTACAAGGTCTAACCTTGCTCTGGAGCAGGCCGAAGAATACAGGAAAGAAATTCAGAATCGTTTTCCAGGCCTGGCCATCTACAGAACAGGCATTCGAACAGGCCGGATCGTTTCAGCAAATGGTTCTGAACCACCGAAAAGTATGGCTGCCTTCTGTGGCATCGGAAATCCAGAGTCTTTTTTTCGCGTCTTAGAAGAGGCCGGCATACACGTTACAGAGCGCTTTGTCTTTCGCGACCATCATGCCTTTACCGATAAGGATCTTGCCATGCTTCGCAATTGCGGGCATCCACTGATCACCACAGAAAAGGATGCTGCACGGCTGGGGAAGCGGCTGTCACTTCTCGGCCCCGTGTATCTAATTCAGGCGGAGGTCTATGAGATGGACCAGGAAGGCCAGACTTTGTGGCATCGATGCATAAACGACAGGGGAAACAGTTTTTCCCGAAAGGAGACGTAGAATGAATACAGCTGGAATTGCAATCTTTCTTCTGGCCATCGTGCTCAATGCCGGAGCCAATATTCTCATGAAGGCCAGTGCGGTAAACAGGGGCGAGGGCTGGCAGGATCAGATCCTGAATCCCTACATGATCACAGGCCTTGCAAGCTTTGGACTGGCCTTTCTTGCCTACAGACAGGTGCTTCTGCGAGGCATCCCCCTCAGTATTGCCTATCCCATCATGACGACGGCTGGTTTTATTATCGTGCTTGCTGCTTCGAACGTCTTCTTTCACGAAAGACTGGACTGGGTACAGTGGACCGGTATTGGACTGCTTGTGGCCGGCATATGGCTGATTGCCGGTCGTATGAGCTGAAGCTACAGGTTATTTCGTAGAACCGTAATCAGCTGCTTTCGATCCTGTTCTGTGATCGAAGCGCCGGTTGTTCGTCGTACATTCAGGTCGTCACGGGCCAGTCCCTTTTCTGTTAACGCCTCGAAGCTGACGATATCGTAGTCGAGCAGGTACAAGATCTGTGTGATCATAAAAAGAAGGCCTGGCCTGTCGCGGGTCGTAATGAAAAGCGAAGCGGACTTTTCATCCTCTGCAACCTCTACTTCCAGTGTGGTCTTGCTTTCGTCGTGCATGCTGAGCACAAGAGACTGAATGCGATCCGGATGCGAGCTAAGATACTCGCTCATATGGATTTCACCGCGAAGCAGGAGCTCCATGTCTTTTTCGATCTTCTCCAGGAGCTCCAGGCTCATCGGAGTATCGTCCATTTTACGAATCCTGAGGATATCATCCACGCCCCCCATCGTCTCTGTCTTTGCGATGGCAGATTCAATGGACCAGCCATGGATGAAGAGCACGCCGGTGATGCGGTACAGGATGCCGGTTTCGTTCACGCTGCTCGAATAGAGAAGGCGGGCCGTCTGTGCATCGACGGGCTCGAATAGAATCTTTCTACTGGCTGTAACAAGCATGGTATCCTCCCTGCCCGGAATATGCAAGTTATATGCCAGCCTCAGACCCATGGAAAGCCAGAAATTGCCTGTGAATATGCCTCTTCTAAAGGCATGTGTCTGGCACCAGAGGATGCTATCGGCTGAAATGCGTACCGAATGTTCTATATGCCTATTTTAGAAGCGGGGCCCAGTCGGTAAACACCGGCTCTTTTCCGATGGCCTCGATGGCCTTTGCCATCTCTGCCACCGATCGTGTATCGTCTCTGGAAAACTGTTCGGTGGCTTCCAGGCCGGAGTATCCGCCGGGTTCCGTCCTTGCGCCGCCGGACACCTGTGTAATGCAGATCTGCATCATATGGTCTCGAAACGAGGGCGATTCCCGGCTGGAAAGGGCAAAGCCTGCATCGGGAAGAAAAAGCCGAAGGGCCAGCCAGTAGCGTACATACTGGCGGTTATCGATGTGCGGCACGTCTTCTACGCCTGCAGCGGGGCGCAGCCGTGGAAGGGAGAGTGAAAGCTGGGATTGCCAGTAGTTCTTCAGCAGGTATCGGCCATGCAGTCCGAGGCTGATGACCTCCGCTGTGGGATCAGAAAGACCAAGCAGGGCGCCGATGGCAAGCTTGCGTATGCCGGCCCTTCCTCCGCGATCGGCACAATCGAGGCGCCAGTTCATAAGGGCCTTCATCCCTTTCAGGTGCACCTGTTGATACCGAACGGGGTCATAGGTCTCCTGGTATACCGTCAGCCCGTCCACGCCTTTTTCGCGCAGATATTCGTAATCCTTCTCTTTCAGAGGATAAACCTCAATGCTTACAGAAGAGAAGCGCGAGCGCAGGGCTTCTGCTGCCTCACCGATATACTTTACGGGCGTTTCCCTGTAGGCCTCACCGGTCAGAAGCAAAATATGACGGATCCCCTGGTTATAGATGACATCTGCATCGGCGAGGATTTCGTTCAGGGTCAGTGTGCGTCGTTTGATGTCATTGCCAAAGCCAAAGCCACAGTAGGTGCAGCGGGAGTAGCATACGTTGGACAGATACAGAGGAGAATAGAGCAGTATGGTGCGACCGAAACGCTGCAACGTGATGTTGCGCGCCAGAACGGCCATCTCTTCCAGCAGGGGATCGGCTACGTTCGAGGCAAGCAGATAGAACTGTTCTTCGGTGAGGGGATGGCCTGCCTCGGCAAAGAGCAGGGCTTCCTCTACATCCCTGGTGGTGGCTGTTGCTTCAATACGGCGGACCGTTTCTTTGATCCGCTCAAAAGCCTGTGGATCGAAAACCAGAGAGAATCCTGGCTGACCCATGCGGTCCTGGTAGATGGCGGCTTCTTCTTCCCGGTTCACAGATCCATGTAAATGAAAGCCAGCAGGGCGACCATGGAATTTCAGCGGAATTTCAGCCGTCTTCGTTCAAGAAGCCGGTAAGCGGACTGGAGGCCTCCGCACGTAAAGAGCTGAGCGTTGCCTGGCTTTTCTGGCTGCCAAACAAAAAGGCCTGACGTCCGGCCAGAACGGCCAGGGCAAAGGCCCGGGCTATATGGGCAGGATCGCGGGCAATGGCCAGGGCCGTGTTGACAAGCACGGCATCGGCACCCATCTCCAATGCCTGGGCTGCATGGGACGGAGCCCCGAGGCCTGCATCGACCACGACGGGCACACGGGCCTGTTCGACAATGATGCGCAGGCTATCTTCGGTGCGGATGCCGCGATTCGTGCCAATCGGAGAACCAAGTGGCATGACGGTGGCAGCCCCTGCATCCTGCAGACGAAGCGCCAGGATGGGATCTGCCTGCATATACGGCAGGACCACAAAGCCCTCTTTTACCAGACGCTCTGTGGCCTTCAGGGTTTCTGCAGGATCGGGAAGCAGATAGACCGGATCAGGAGTGACCTCCAGCTTGATCCAGTTCCCACCGCCCATTTCGCGAGCAAGCATGGCCAGCCGAACGGCCTCTTCTGCATTCCTGGCTCCCGATGTATTGGGAAGCAGCTGAATACGACTGCGATCGAGGCAGGAGACGATGTCTTCGTCATCCATGCTGGCCTTGCTGAGATCGATGCGCCGCAGGGCAACCGTCACCATCTCCGTGCAGGAAACCTCAACGGCTGCCTTCATGGCTGCCACAGAGGAAAACTTGCCTGTGCCAACAAAGAGACGAGAGCGAAAGTTGCGATCGGCAATGCGCAGCGGATCTTCCGCTGCGCAGGCATCGATAAGGGGCTGAATCCGTTCCTGCATACTTAACAAGAAAAAGGAAACGCCCTTTTGGGCAAAGCCTTATTCATCTTGAATTCTGGCTCGAAGCACCTTCTTGTCGAATTTCCCGACGCTGGTTTTGGGGATGGCTTCGATAAAGCGTATATCATCCTGGTGCGGTATCTGCCAGTGTGCAAAGTGCTTTTTCAGCTCTTCGATGATGGCCTTCTTCTCAACCGTTTCGCCTTCGCGTGGAACGACGAAAACAACCGGAGCTTCGCCACGGATCTCATCGGGCCTTGCCACAACGGCTGCCTCGAGAACGCCCGGAACGCCAAGAACAAGGCCTTCCATTTCAACGCTGGAAATCCATTCTCCGCGGGTTTTGATGAGGTCCTTCTTGCGGTCTACAATAAGGACATAGCCATGCTCGTCGATTGTGACCACGTCTCCTGTGCGGAACCATCCATCTTCGGTAAAGGATTCCGGTGCGTCCAGGCCGAAGTAGGACCCTGTGGTCCAGGGGCCGCGTACGATCATTTCGCCGGATGTTTTGCCATCCCGTGGGATGTCCTTGCCCTGGTCATCGATGGCGCGAATCTCAATACCGGCAACGGCAGGCCCCTGTTTGCCTCTCATTTCCAGCTGTTTTTCGTAGTCCCAATCTTTCATATAACTGCGCAGATGAGATACGGTTCCAACAGGCGACAGCTCCGTCATGCCCCAGGCATGAAGAACATGAATACCAAACTCTTTCTCGTAGGCCTCGATCATGGCCCGTGGTGCGGCCGAGCCTCCGACTACCATCGTATGCAGCGAAGACAGATCATGCTTTGATTTACGAAGGTGTTGCAGAAGGACGTTCCATATCGTTGGAACACCGGCTGCAATCGTAACCTTTTCCTCTTCGAGAAAAGATGCCAGGGCTGCTCCGAGCAAATGCTTCCCGGGGAAGGCCAGTCTGGCACCGGTCATGACGGCTGCAAAAGGGATGCCCCAGGCATTGACGTGAAACATGGGTACGACGGGAAGGATCGTTTCGCGTTCCGAAATGCCGATGGTATCGGCCATGCAGATTGCCATGCTGTGCAGGTAGATGGAGCGGTGGCTGTAGACGACGCCCCTTGGATTCCCTGTGGTTCCGGAGGTGTAGCAGAGGCCGGCCGGGGCGTTTTCGTCTATGGCAAACGAATCTTCCGTATCGGCAGCGGCCGGATCACCGGTAGCAAGAAATGCCTCATAATCTATGGCATCGGGCAGAGGGGCGGCCTCGCAGGCCTCCAGGTCGTCCATGATGATGTAGCGTTCCACGCCCTTTAGCTCATTTTGATGAGCGGCCAGAACAGGCGTTAGGGACTTGTCTACAAAGATGAAACGATCCTCTGCATGGTTGATGATATAGGTCAGCTGTTCGGGGAACAGTTTGACATTAATCGTGTGCAGAACGGCACCGATGGAGGGCGCCGCAAAATAGATCTCAAGGTGGCGATAGTTGTTCATAGCGACGGTACCAATGCGATCCCCCGGTCGTACGCCGGCCTTTCGCAGGGCATCCATCAGCTGTCGCACCCGTCGGTAGAAATCGCCATAGCTTTGCCGGTGGATGCTTTCATCGTTCATCTTTGTGGCCATGTCTTTATGTGGATGAACGTCTTTTGCTCTTTTTAGAATTGATGGAACCGTAAGCTGGTAGTCCATCATTGTTGCGTGAATTTCAGATTTCATCTCTCTCTCCTGCCTGCAGATTGATGATCGATGTGTATCTGTCAAGTCCACCCCATGAAATAAGTGATTGACCGAGTGGAAATGGCTGCGCAGCTGTTGTTCTCCCATGGCAGCACTGATTGAATTTTTCCTTAAGCGAACGATTTTTGGAAATCTCCTTACGTTCTTGATCATCACCTGGGGCGGTTACACTGCTATTACCCTGAATCGTGAGGCCTTTCCCAATATCGACTTCGACGTTGTTGTTGTGACGACGGTATATCCGGGGGCCTCCCCTTCGGAGATCGAAAAACTTGTTACCAATCCCATCGAAGAAGAGCTAAAGGGCGTTGATGGCATTGAAGAGATTCGCTCGTCGTCGATTGACAACCGATCGGGCATTACCATCAAGATCGATCCCGATACCGATGATACGCAAACGGTCATCGACGACATACGTTCTGCCGTGGATCGCGTCAACGACCTGCCCGAAGATGCGGAAACACCGCTGGTTATTGCGATTGGCTCTGATCTAACACCGGTTCTTGAGATATGCCTGGAAGTGGACGTGGATGAACAGGGGCGTCCGGTATTGTCGTATCGACAGCTGCGCGACGAGGCCGAGAAACTGGAAGATACGCTTCTGCTGCTTGATGAAGTGGCCCGTATCGAACGAAAAGGATGGCGCGATGCTGAGTTTCACGTTCTGCTTGATCCTGACAGCCTGGCCTCGAACTATCTGGGAATCGAGCAGGTCCTGCAGGCTCTGATCGAGCGCAATGTAAACTTTCCCGGTGGTGAGGTGATTCAAAACGGGCGTTCGAAAAACGTTCGTACCGTGGGCGAACTGCAAACGGTCGATGACATTGCCTCTGTCTTTGTGCGATCCAACGATGTAGGGGAGGGCATTCGCATCGCTGATGTTGGGTTGGTACGGGCAGACTTCGCCCCGGAAGAATACATTGAACGTACGAACGGAAAGCCTACCATAAACCTGACTGTAATCAAACGAAGCAATGCGGACATCATCGATACCGTCGACCGGGTACAGGAGGTTGTGGAGCGGCAGCAGAAAGAGATGCCTCCGGGCATTCGCGTTGCCTATGTCAATGACATATCCTATTACGTGAAAAGGCGTCTGGGCGTCCTGATGTCCAATGCTGCCACCGGACTGTTCCTGGTGATTGCCTCGCTCTTCTTCTTTATGGGATGGCGGACATCGCTGATGGTGGCGCTCGGTATTCCGATTTCCATTGCTACATCGATCATTGTGATGAGCTTTCTCGGTGAGACGTTGAACCTCATATCGATGTTCGGTATGATCATTGTCATCGGTATCCTGGTCGATGATGCCATCATTATCAGTGAAAACTTTTATCGCCTTCTGGAACAGGGCTATCGAACGTATGAGGCTGCACTGAAAGGCACGGTGGAGGTGGTTATTCCGGTCTTTGCCTCTGTGTTTACGACCATGGTGTCGTTTGCACCGCTGATGTTCATGACCGGGATTATGGGCAAGTTTGTCTATACGATTCCGCTTGTTGTTATTATTACCCTGCTTGCCTCGCTCTTTGAATCGATCTTTATCCTGCCTGCGCACCTTTACGATGCAAACAAATACAGCCAGCGTTCTGATGAGATCCTCGAAGAGAGTACCCGGTTTCATCGCTTTCGCACAAACGTATACGAGCCTGCCCTGCAGCTGGTTTTAACCCACCGAAAGCTGGCCCTGGGCATCATGGTGCTTTTGCTTATGATCTCTGTGGCCCTTTTCGCTCGCTTTGGCTCTTTCAAGCTTTTCCCGGGCGCCGTCGAACAGCTGCAGATCAAGATGGTGGCCGATCCGTCCACCCCGCTTGAGGCCATGGACCGCTACACCGTGGCCGTGGGTAAGGTGCTGGAACGGTTCCCCGAAGAAGAGATCGAGAACTATACATCAAGGGCAGGCATCGTACAGCAGAACTCTACGGATCCATTTACCCGTCGCGGCTATAACTATGCCCAGGTGATGGTCTATCTGACTCCGGAAAGCAAACGAGAGCGTACGGAAGCCGAGATCGTAAACCAGATCCGGGACGAGATCTCCTGGCTGGTTAGCGAAGAAAAAAGGAAGCAGTTTGAAGCGGTCAGCGGCGATGAGAAGCGCAAACGATATGCTCATTACATCCCCGAGGGAACAGAAGACCTGGCCGGTTCTTTGACCAACCTGGATATTGAGCTGTTGCGTGGAGGTCCGCCTGTGGGGAAACCTGTGGCCATCGAGATCACAGGCAAGGACTACGATCGCCTTGAGGAGATCGGTGAACGCTTCAAGTCCATCCTGGCAACGATCGATGGCGTAAAAGACATCGATGATGACCATGAAATAGGCAAAGAAGAGATCCGCCTCTATATTAATGAAGCCATTGCCGCACAGGCCGGCGTATCGGTGCAGAGTGTTGCCCTGGCGGTCAATACTGCGCTGTCAGGGGCCCGTCCGACCTCTGTGAAACAGGGCACGGAAGAGATCGATATCCGCGTGCGTTTTCACGACACCTACTACAAGAACTTCGAGGCATTGAGTCGCATCCGCGTTCTGAACCGTACCGGGCAGCTCATCCCGCTGAAGAGGCTGGTGCGGTTCGAGAAAGGGGAAGGCGTTGTGGCCCTGAATCACCTCGATGCCAAGCGCTTGGTGACCGTCACGGCCAACATCGATGAGCAGAAGACGACATCGGCAGAAGTAAACAGGAAGCTCGCTCCCCGACTGCCAGAGGTTATCAAGGACTTCCCTGGCTATCAGGTTCGACTGGGCGGCGAGAACAAGGATACCGAAGAGTCCCTGGCAAGCCTCAGGAATGCCTTTCTGGTGGGCCTGGTGATCAACTTTATGGTGCTGGCCTCGCTGTTCCGCTCGCTTCTGCTGCCTTTTGCCGTGCTCTTTGCCATACCGTTTTCCATGATCGGTGTTCTGATCGCCTTCCTGCTGCATGGCGAGCCGTTAAGCTTTGTTTCTCTTATGGGGGTGGTCGGCCTTGCCGGTGTTGTCGTCAATGACTCCATCGTCCTGATCGACCTGGCGAACTCCATTCTGGAGGAGGATCCGGAGATGTCCCTGCTGGAAGTGGCGCGGCAGGCAGGATCGATGCGGCTTCGGGCCGTGCTCCTGACAACCCTGACCACCGTCCTCGGGCTGATGCCCACAGCCTACGGAATCGGTGGAAAGGATCCCTTTCTGGTGCCCATGGCCCTGGCCTTCGCCTGGGGATTGCTGTTTGCCACGGTCCTGACGCTCTTCCTGATCCCGGTGCTTTTCGTGCTGTTCGTCTCTTTTACGCGCCGCCTGAAGCGCACCCTGCGCCTCCGGGAACACTGACACGGGAGAAGGCCGGCAGCCGGGGGTGTATGAAAAAAACATCACCATACAATTAATGGCTTGCCGGCTGAATCGATATCTGGAATGTATAAAAAATTTAGTATTTCTATCGAATCATAATCATCAAGAGAAGGGGACAATATATGTCGGAAAAGGCGAAGCTGTCAGTACTCGGTCGTGAATACGAACTTCCGGTCCTTGTTGGAACGGAAAACGAAACAGGCGTGGATATTTCGAAGCTCCGTGCCCAGGCCGGAGTCATCACGATGGATGAAGGGTATATGAATACCGGTGCCTGTAAAAGCGCCATCACCTTCATCGACGGGGAAAAGGGCATACTTCGCTACCGGGGTTACGATATTGAGGATCTGGCCGAACGCTCCAGCTTTCTGGAAGTGGCCTACCTGCTGATTTACGGTGAACTGCCCGATCAGGCACAGTTTGCAGAGTTCCGAAACCGGGTTACACGCCATACGATGATCCACGAAGATCTGAAACGGCTGTATGATGGGTTTCCGAAAGACTCGCATCCCATGGCCATTCTCAGCTCGATGATCCTCACCCTTTCCGGGTACTACAATGATCAGCTGGATCCGCTGAATCCCCGGCACCGCGAGATATCGATTACCCGGTTGCTTGCCAAAACGCCTACCATTGCAGCGTATTCGTACAAAAAGTCGATTGGACAGCCCTTCGTCTATCCTCGAAACTCCCTTTCTTATATCGGAAACTTCCTGAACATGATGTTCTCGGTTCCGGCCGAAGATTATGGCGTCGATCCTGTTATCGAAAAGGCGCTGGACCTGCTGTTGATTCTGCATGCTGACCATGAGCAGAACTGTTCGGCCTCTACGGTGCGACTGGTGGGTTCAAGCCGGGCCAACCTCTTTGCAGCCATTGCCTCGGGCGTCTGTGCCCTGTGGGGCCCGCTGCACGGCGGTGCGAACCAGGAAGTGATCGAGATGCTGCAGCACATCCACAACGATGGCGGTGACGTAAACAAATACCTGAACATGGCCAAGGACAAGAATTCCACGTTCCGCCTGATGGGATTCGGCCACCGTGTGTATAAGAATTTCGACCCGAGGGCCCGGATCATCAAGAAGACGGCAGACGAGGTTCTGCAGAAGCTGGGTGTGAACGATCCGCTGCTTGAGATCGCCATGAAGCTGGAAGAAGCCGCATTGAAGGATGACTATTTCGTGGAGCGCAAGCTGTATCCGAACGTGGACTTCTACTCGGGCATCATCTACAAGGCCATGGGCATTCCGACCGAGATGTTTACCGTCATGTTTGCCCTGGGACGTATGCCCGGCTGGATTGCCCAGTGGAAAGAGATGATTGAAGATCCCACCACGAAGATCGGTCGTCCGCGCCAGATCTACACCGGGTCGGCACGTCGTGCCTATGTGCCTCTGGAACAGCGTTCCTGAGGCACGGAACCCTGATAAGATAGACGGTTAAAGCCGGTCCTCTGCGGGCCGGTTTGAGAACAGGCTGCGCTCGATCTTTTCGACGTTCTTGATGCTGCGGCGAAGCCAGGACAGCAGCACTGCGTTATACTCGGCCTCTTTCAGCGTCCACTGTTCGGGAAGCAGCTCCTTTCGGATCCTTTCTGTAAGATGAAAGACCGTAAGGGCGCAGGCCACAGAGATATTATAGCTTTCTACGAAACCATGAAGAGGCAGACGGGTATGAATATCCGCTTCATTCATGGCCGTTTGCGACAGCCCATCCCGTTCCGATCCAAATACGACGGCCAGCGGACGGCTCAGGGGTAGCTGATCAAAGGCAACGCTCTTTTGCGGAAAGGGATGGGGCGTCATGGCTACGATCGTATAGCCGTCGGAACGGAGCGTATCGTAGCAGCGACGGATGGCTGTGCCGCTATGATCGTCGGTTAACACAGGTTGCCCATCTTGATCTGCTGTAAGGTGCCGGTGAAGGTCCAGCCACCGTGCCGAACCCATCGTAACGCCTTCTACGGTGGTAAAGGCATTGCGCTCTTCGACGATATGCACGTCCTGAACTCCACAGGCTTCGCAGGAACGAAGGCAGGCCGACCCATTATGTGGATCATACAGATCTTCGAGAACGACCGTGATGTAGCGGGTTCGCTGTGCCAGGACATCGTGAAACTTACGAAGACGATCCTCTGTTACATAGCGGCTGAGCTCCTGGATGTATCTGCGAGCATCGGATTGCATCGCCCTGCAGCATTCAGTGGCGCTCTACCGGGTCAAGAGAAATGCCGAAAAAACGGGTTGCCAGGGACATTCTATCTGTGTCCTTTGCTGTGTGCAGCTGCGCATTCGCGACATTCGTGTTCCGCGTCGAATCAGAAAACGCAAGATCCAGATCGATGATCTTATCGAATCGATGGCAGAGTTCGGTCTGCTGCAGCCCGTTCTGGTCGATCCAGACAATACCCTGATCGCTGGCTACAGGCGACTGGAAGCGGCCAGGGCCCTGGGCTGGGACGTCATCGATGTTCGGGTTGTCGAGATCACGGATCGCAAGGATCGGTTGCTGCTTGAGATCGAAGAGAATACGGTACGCCAGGACTTTGATCAGGAAGAGCTGGAACGTGCCCGTTCCATGCTTCAGCGTGATACGGCCTTATGGCGGCTCTGGCACTGGCTTGTCGGCATCGTAGAGGACACATTTAAGCGTACAGGATATTAAATTCTGCTTGCCTGTCTGCGGCTCCGGTAAACTGTTGAATATGAGAATCAATCTCGTAATCGTGCTGCCATTGTTTTCCGCTATGATGCAGCCTGGCGCTTTGCAGGCCTTTGAACGTCCGATCATTGATCCCGACAAATGGCTGACTACCTTCACTCCTTTTGTAGGCACCGTTAGAAATTCCACCGATCTGCAGTTTCGTTCGTTCCGTAGTGGTGAGAACGGCCTTGAGATGGTCCGGGGTAGCAAATCAGTCTCCGGACTGGGGCATGGCGGTGGTTATCAGGTTCAGACGATGAAGAAGGGATGGCATGCAATGCACCTCTCCTTTGTCTTTCCCTCATTCAATAACCACGATTCCATTGATCTCTACAATGGATTTCAGCAGGTTAAGACAGAGGTATCTGGAACGGTCTTTGCCCTGCAGTATAAGTTCGAAGGGGATTGGATCAGGCCTTTCGTAGGAGCCTACTATTTCCAGGGACTTGGTCCACATGATCGTACCGTGGCCAATCGCATGCTTTTCAAGAACGAGGTAGGGGATGGCATTGCCTCATTGGACCGTGTTGCCGTTGACGTGCAGGTGTATGATCCTGTGGTCCAGGCCGGGATTCAGATCAAGATTCCTGTGCAACACTGGTCACTATCGGTGTTTCATGGTTATGGTATGGAACGGGTACAGACAGTGATCGACGTATCGACGGGAAGGCTTATAGGCGACTCGCCGGCTGATCTTCCGTCCAGTGTGCTGGACTATGGCAGGACAGGACCGGGAGCCCTGCTGCCGGCACGAATGACGATTATACGTAACTATCACTCCCATCGTCCTGGACTGGCGCTTTACATGGACTATCGCCGTTTCATCAGTCTGCGTTTACAGGCCCGCCGCGACGTGAATTACAACCGCTGGATAACGAATGGTATTTTTACGCTGTTTGTACATCCCAATGTGGGGCTAACTATAGCGACTGAATACAGCGAGCGCAGCGTGGCCACAATACGCTATATTACATACGGACCGACATTCATGATGCAGTTCTAACTGCTACACGGGCATGCCTTCGCGTTGCATGATGCTTTCCATTCTGGAGCGGCATTCTGTAAGCAGGAACTGAATGGCCTGCTGCTCTGGCATATGGGCATGGTCTTCTGGCCTGATCGGTTTTTCGAAAACGACCCGCACCCTTTTATAATTGCATCGCAGCGGGATATGAGCCACCTCGTCGGGAAGCCCTATCATCGACCGTATCTGCGGTGTAATCGGTATGGCGCTGATTTCCTCTTCGATGGGGACGATCACAAACGGAACGACGGGCGCCTTCGCACGATGGGCAAAAAGGGCGAAGCCGGAATGAAAAGGAGCCATCGGTGCAGCGAAATCGTTCCGTACCATGTAGTCGTGTCCTTCGGGAAAGATGCCGAGTATCTCTCCGGCCTTGAGAACAGACATCAATCTTTTGATCGATGACACGGATACATTGCCGTCGATTTCCATCGGTATCACTCCCGTATTCTTGATCAGCTTTTCGAATACGGGAATGCGCTTTGTATACTCGGCCGCAATCCAGGAGATGTAATGAGGGACCACGCTTGCAATAACAAAGGGATCCATATCGGACCGATGATTACCGACAAGGATTCTTCCCCCTCTGTCGGGAATGTTCTCCAACCCTTCCTTTTCAATGTCCACCATGATGTTCAGCAGTGGACTGAGCACGGCTTTCAGGCTTTGAAAGACCTCTTTTTCTTTTGACATAGCCGAACATATGGCGGACAGGCATGAAAGGTCAACAAATTCATGAAGCGTTGCAGTAGCGTTACAATTCTCCTGGTCATTCTGTTTTTTCCATGCCTTTCGCTTCTGGCCCGCGACGACAGGCAGCTGCGAACCGATGGCATTCTACACCGACTCAGGAAGAAGATCGAGAAACCGTATACTACCTGGACCCTTTTCGACCGGGCCGGGAAGCAGTATCGTTTCGATGGAAAACATCTGAGCACCTTCCTGTACGATGACAACGCGAATCTGTCCATTCCATCCACCGATGAGGCTCCGTTTGTGGAAGCCCGGGCAAAGGCCTTTGAAAAACAGGGACTTCATGATCTGGCAGAGGAGCTGTATGCGGCCCTTGAAAGCATGGATGGGCGGTATTTTTCCGTTACGCCTGACGTAGCAGCCATCGCCAGGCGATCGGGGCGTCCTGGAAGCCAGCCCGTCGTGCTTGTTCACGAAGATTTGTTGCACATCATTTCTGATGAAATTGGTTTTCATCTGCGATTGCCCGTGGACCGCACCGATCCCTTTCGTCTGCTTCGTGAAAGCCGTGAAATAGACCGATACAGAACCGGTTATGTGTTGCGCCTCTTCTCCCGGCAAAGGCAGTGTCTGATTTTCTTTGACAAATTTCTGAAAATAACGTCATCTCCAGATGTTGGAAGTTATTCTGTTTTTGTAGACCTGAGAAGGGGCTTTGACCGGCAGAGAAAAAGGAGGACAAATTTTACACGCAGATGCCAGAACGGCGTTTGCAGCGTTGAGTTTATGGAAAAGGGATTAAAAAAAGGATGGGAAGAGATTCTGTTCGTCCGTTCAAGCTCGGCTTTTGTTCTGGCAGTTTCTCCTTCCGGTGACGACAATCGAATATACCTGCGAAGGGTACTGGATCACATGAGGACCGGCCGGCTGAAATGACATTGCGCGACAAACTTTATCAGGCAGGTATGCGTTATCTGGACGCCTATCTGCCCGAGCAGCACCCCATACTGAGCGATTCCCGGTCCCGAAGGCGACTGCGCATCGTAATGGGGGTTGGTACTGTCTTCGATCTGATCCTTATTTCCAAGCTACCGGTGGTGATTGAGGCCGGTGGGTTGCGTCTGTTTCTTTTTGTAAGCATCATTGTTGTGTTTACCCTGGGACTGGCCTGGCTGCTTCTAACCAGGGCCCGGGCAGTAGACTATATTACGGCTGCCTTTATCGGCCTTGGCATCATACATAATATTATCGATGCCTATGCATATCCTTCGTTCCCTCCGCGTAACCTGCCCTTTTTTCCACTGATTATCCTGGCCACGCACCTGCTCTTTGGCCGATGGTACTCCCTGACCGTTCTGTTCGGTATGTCTGCTGCCTATGCACCGCTCATACATGTGCCATCACCTGATGGAATCGCCGTCATTGACCCGCTCACCATGGATTACAGGATCAACGTGGCAACGAATACAATTATTGCCGGGCTGATGGTCTGGCTGATCAGTGAGGCCTACGATTATTTTCGCGAATCTTCTGAACGCCAGCTCCGGGCCTTGAACAGGGAAAGGGATAAGGATCTGGAACTGGCTGCCAGGGTGCAGCAGGACCTGATTCCGCCGACGAGTCGGGTAGGGGCGTTTCGCATCGACTCTGTTTCGCGACCGGCATCAGTTGTGGGTGGGGACTATCACGAAGCCGTAAGGGCTGTAGATGCAAACTGGTTTGCCATCGGTGACGTAACCGGCCATGGCCTGCAGGCCGGCATGCTGAGCATGCAGGTACGCAGCATGCTCGTCTATCTACTCAGCGAAGCAGGGCTGACGAATCCAGCCGATGTGCTGGTTGAGCTGAACAATGCCTATCACCAGGTGGTTCGAAAGCTCAATATTCGTAGTTATATGACCTTTTTGCTCGTGCGAATCGATGATGATGGACGGCTGGTCTTTACGGGCTCTCACGAGAAACTGATTATGTTGCGTCATCGAAGCCGCCAGGTTGAGGTCATTCCTTCACAGGGCATCTGGCTTGGTCTGGAGCACATTGAAGACCGGAACCGCATTGCCACCTTTGAGCTGACGATGGACGTGGACGATACCCTGCTTCTGTTTACCGATGGACTGCTTGAAAGCAGGAATGAATCCGGTGAATCCTTTGGCTTTGAACGCCTGCTGACCCTTTTGCAGAATGCATCGCGCAGCTCGAAGGAGCTGAATGAGAAAACCCTTACCACGCTTGTCATGAAGGAGTTTGATCGTTTTAAGGGGGCGGCGTTGCCCGATGACGATGTTACACTGTTTTGTATTCGACGTGTAGCCGATTCCCCGGGAGCATGAAACGATTGTGCTTGTCTCTGCGAATCGGTGACCAGGAAGTGGCACGATCTCACAGAGAGAAATATCCATTTTAAAGGAGAGCTACATGAGCAAGAGGACGGAGCTATTATTCGCAGCGGCCATCGGCGGTCTGCTGTTGACGACCTGTTCCCCCCAGGCCGAACCGCCGAAGGCTGAGGCCGTGAAGGGCGAATGTCACGGCATCAACTCCTGCAAAGGGCAGGGTGCCTGTGGAGGCAAGGATCATAGCTGTGCCGGACAGAATGCCTGCAAGGGGCAGGGCTGGCTGATGATGACCGAAGAGGAATGCAAGGCCCAGAACGGAACCTTCAAGCCTCTTTCGATGACCATGTGATAAAGGGGGCGCAGCCCCCTTTTTTTGGGTAAAAGTGCTTCAACTTTTCGGGGCAGAAAAAAGATTCACATCATGTCGGTTACGAACCAGGCTATCGGAGTCGGGCTGCGAACCCGTCACTTTGCCGATCTGCTAAAACGGCCGAAGACGTGCATCGAATGGTTCGAGGCCATCTCCGAGAACTTCATGAACAGCAAAGGCCGGCCTCTTCAGGTCCTTGAGACGGTGCGGCGCGATTATCCCGTCGCCTTGCACGGTGTTTCCCTGTCCATAGCCTCCACAGATGGCCTGGATGTGTCGTATCTGAGGAGCCTGGCAGACCTCGTCGACAGGATTGATCCCTTCCTGGTATCGGACCATCTCTGTTTCAGCAGATACAGAAGGCATTACCTGCATGACCTGCTTCCCTTTCCGCTGACCGAGCGTGCGCTGGACGTCGTAAGCCACAATGTCGATCGTGTACAGTCCTTTCTCGGAAGGCGCCTGGCCCTTGAAAATGCTTCTGTCTATGTTGACTATCCCTCTTCCGAGATGTCTGAGGCGGAGTTTATGCGCCGTCTGATTCAGCGTACCGGCTGTGGCATCCTGCTTGATCTGAATAACCTCTACGTAAACCGGCGCAATACGGGAGCCGATCCGTCCGAGTATTTCGAAAAACTGCCGCCTGACTCCATTTTGCAGATGCACCTGGCCGGCTATTCGGATCCTGGAAAGTTCTATTTTGACACCCATTCTGCCCCTGTGTATGATCCAGTTTGGGATCTTTTTCGCCAGGCTGCGGCGCTTTATCCCTCTGTGCCGGTTTGCATTGAATGGGATGAGAACATACCCGAGTTCGCGGTGCTGGAACAGGAAGTGAAAAAGGCGGCCCGGATCCGTCAGGCCATCACCGCACAGAACGGAGTCGGTTCGTGGACAGCGCGGCAGGAACAGACGTTCCAGCAAAATCGGGCGGTCGATTTTGACAATGTGCCCTTCGATCAAGAACTGGATGCCCTGCAGAAAGGCTTCTGCGATCTGCTGCACAGCGGACAGCCCAGCCTGAACACGGCCTTTCGTCCTGCAGGAGAACTTGAAGAAGAAGAGGCTCTGCTCCTTTATGCCTCGGGTTATGTGGCAAGACGGGAAGATGCCCTACGCGAGAATTATCGAAGCACTCTGTATCTGCTCGGTGCGCCGCTCTTTTATGATGTGGCCCATGGCTATCTTGATGCTGTTCTCAGTACCGACTACGATCTGAATCGATACGGGCGTTCCTTTCCAGAATTCCTTGGAAGATGCCCGGGCAGCCTGCTGGCCATAGGGAGTCGATGTGCGCAGATCGATCGTGCCTTTGTCGATGCTTTGCATGAGCCAGCGGGGCAGAGGGCTGCCGATCGCCTGCAACTGGATGGCAGCGACGTTCGATTGATTTTCAATCCATCTCTGGTCCTGCTGGAGCTGGATGTGCCCGCATACGATCTCTGGAAACAGGGAATCGGAAAAAGAGACGAGGCCGCCATGACCGGACCGGCTATCGACGAAGAAGAGGCCAGTCGTCGCTTACAGGGTGGCCCGGAGTTCCTTCTTGTTTACCGAAGAGAGGAAGGTGTTTTCTTTCTGGTTGTGCAGGAATGGCAGTTTCGACTCTTGCAGGCCCTCCAGGACCACACCCTGCTTTCTGCTGTGGAACTTCATGAAGGGCAGATTCCCGGTCCTTTTGAGCTGGGTGGCTTCTTTCGCGCCTTGATGAATGAGGCCGTAATCGTTGACCTTCAGCGCATCTGAAGACGTCTGAGGACGATTAACAGCAGAACGAGTATTGCCGCCAGTGTGAGCATGAATAACAGCATGGCGGACGGTGGCAGTTTTACCGTAAGACCCGGGAACACAAAAAGGGACAGAAGACCTCCTCCAATAAAGGGACCCGAAAAAGGGGCAGCCAGTCCATAGATCTGTACCGGTCGAACGGGCAGGGTCTGACGCAAAGAGCGCAGCAGTGTCAGTCCAACGGCTGTTGTACCCGTTGACATTCCGAAGTTGATCAGCGCAAGATCCGGATACTCAGGTGTATAGCGAGGAGCGGCAAATAGATGCAGCAGGATGGCTAACACAAATCCGCCTGCACAGAGCAGCAGAAACAGGCCTGCATTGTCTTGAATCGTTTGCAAAGAGACGGTGGCCACCGCAGACAGGATCAAAGCCTCCAGAACCAGCCTGTGAAAGGTCCGTATGGCCTTCAGATTTAGAACAGGTCGTAGCAGTCGTTTTACGGGATGGGCCGTAATGATTACGAAGAAGAACAGCGGCAGATCCCGGATGCCGGCATAGAGCTGTGCCCCTGCTTCCACTATGAGATAGGCCAGGAACACAGGAATAAAGGGAATAAGAAACGAAAGAAAAAGGCTCTGTTCTTCGTCCCCGAAATCCATAGACTGCCCTGGCTTTTCCGGTTCCGTTGCATCGACGGTGCTGCACGGAAACCGGTGTTTTCCGTACTCTGGAAACGTCCGATGAAAGGCCAGGAGCAGGAGGCCTGCAGCAAGGCCGCCAAAGATGCCTGCCGTCGCTGCGGCCACGGCCAGGTCTGCGGCAGCCCTGTTCCCCAGAGGCTCTGCCACCGCATAGAAGGCCGAAGCAGCGCCATGGCCTCCTATAAAAGAGAGCTCGATGATGTGGGCAAACAGTCGGTCCTTTACGGTATCGGTAAAGAGAAGAACGACGGTATAACCCCAGGCAAGCTGCAGTATGGCAATGAGCCACACATAAAGGGTTTGAGAGACAACGGCCGCTCCGATCCGTCGCGAGCCGTGCACCGGTTCAAGAATGATGGCCGAGAACAGAAAAGAAATCAGAAAGGCCGCCCATCCCTGCATGTTCTCGTAATAGTCGAGGGGCAGGATGCCTGGCTGCCCTGCCACCTGGGGGCCGAGTAGCAGAAGGACCGTGCCTGCGATCAGAGAAGGAGGAAGCAGCAGTCGCTTCAGCCATGGTATTCTGTGATTCAGGAACCATGCCAGAAGATAGACCGTAACAACCGTTCCCAGAAGACCGATCAATCTCCGCTCCGGCTCATCATAAATTTTTCGAGATAATCGGTAATGTCCTGGATGTTGCGGTTTACCATGCGGCGGAATTCAGGTGGGATGTTCTGACTCTTGATGACGCGATAGTAGTTCAGAGCGCTTTTCAGCATCTTACGTCGGGCAAACTCCTGTGCCTTGATCAGCATAGGCTTGTACTTATAATACACGAATTCCATCGTATGGTAGTCACGACTCAGTTTAAACGAGTCAGGAATCTTTGAGAAGTCATAGGTCAGTGTCAGAAAGGGAGCATCATCCTCGTCAGGGGGCTTCAGCTCGAGTACGCCGCGAATCTCCTGCACCGGACCACGCTCTTCGGGCAGCTCGGGCATTTCGGGGATATCGGCGGCCTCCACGCCCTCGCCAAAAGACTCTTCATGGGTTTTTGCCTCAGCGTCGACCGGAAGAGGCTCGTCTTCTGGCCCGGGCTTCTCGGCCGTCTCTGGCATACCTTCTGCCGGGCCGCCTGACACGCCAGGGGCAGGAAGAGGCTCTGTGATCGTCTCTGCATCGGGCAGGTTCAGTGGCACAGGGGGAGGCTGTACGAGCTCGACCTTTGAGGCTGCCTCCTCCGTCCTGTCTGCTTCTTTTTCGAGAGGAGGGGGCTGCGCCGGAAGATCATCGGCTTCAGGAAGCTGTAAAGGATCCAGGGCTGGCGGCACGATTTCAGTGCGGCTTTCCACGGCACTGTCCGATACCGAAGGGCTGTCATAGTCTGCTTCGGGTAACTCCAGGGCCGGCAGGTCTTCCGGAGCAGGGGCCGCGCCTGAAGACGTTTCGCTGTGAATCTGGTCTACAAGGGAATGCGCCTCTTCCAGGGCACCGTCCAGCGGATGCATATCTGCCTCGGGCAGTCCAACCGGCTCCACTGGAGGGGAGGTGTCCTGGTAGGGGAAGGGACTGACAAAGACATCGAGATCGGGCAGCGGGCTGATCGAACGCTGTTCCAGCAGCTTTTTGCGGTCTTCATGCCGTTTCCAGGACTGCAGGAACTCATCTCGCTCTTTAAAAAGGTCAGCCTTGCGGCGGTCTTCGTGAGACCTGCGGTCGATGCGGTCATCGGCATCGTCTTCTGGTCGTCTGCGCTCCTCACCGGAACGCCGATCGGTCAGTGGAAGTTGACTGTATTTCTTCCACTGTTCTTCAAAGTCCTCATCCGTGCGACCGTCTGTAATCAGCCGACCCTGCTCATCGAACTTGAATTCATCACGGGCATGACGAAAGTAGTCGGCCGGCCCGGTTGTGACTCCAGGCCCGACGGGTGGAGCCTGGGGGTAGATCGTAATGCCCGGGACGCCCTCGTCGGGATCTCCGGGCAGGCTTACCGGCGGAGGAGCGACGTAGAGACGCCTGCGAGCAGAGGGCGCCTGTGGCGTTCCTGGCTGCGGGGCCTGCGGCATGTCCGGCTGCGGGGCCTGCGGCATTCCTGGCTGCGTAGCCTGTGGCATGTCCGGCCGTGGGGCCTGTGGCATGTCCGGCTGCGTAGCCTGTGGCATGTCCGGCCGTGGGGCCTGTGGCGTTCCTGGCTGTGGGGCCTGCGGCATTCCCGGCTGCGCTGCCTGTGGCGTGCCCGGCTCCTGCTGCCTGAGCGCATTGACGATGTCCTGTGACAGGGACTCAGAGATCTTGCGCAGTCCTTCGCTCAGGCTTTCCAGGGCCAGGGCCTGTGATGTGAGCGGAATGATGATTTCAGGGAAGGTGATCGGTTCATCTTCATCGCCGTCCAGGCCTTCCATCCAGCGGCGAATGTCCTCAATGTTGGTGCGGATCTTGCGGTTGATCTCTTCGTTGTCGATGCGTCGATCGACCCTTTCATAGAGGTGAAGGGCCTCTTCTGCCAGCTGTTGCTCTACAAACTGCTCGGCGCTTTGCAGCGGGCGGCGATGAAAGGCATGGGGAGAGGACCGGGGAATGATCTGATCGGTGCTAAAAGAAACCTTCAGCGGCTTCTTTTTTCGCTGTATCTCTTTGCGCAGGTCTTCGGCTGCCTCTCGGGCAGACTTATCTTTCGTTTCGACGACGTCCGGGGCGATTGTATCCGGGGCCTTTGACAGGAAATCCCGGAGTTTTTCAACATCCGAGGCCTTAACATCGACAACCGGGGCTCGTTCTCGTCGCTCCGGCAATTCCGGACTGGAACGGGGGCCATCTCCGTCCGGTTCCCTTTTTTCGGGAGTAGAAGGGCGCGAAGAGGCCGTCCAGTACACGGTACCGGCGGCCAGGGAGCCAAGAAGCAGTAAAAGCAGCCATTCCATCGGTGTTGCCCGTAAGACCTCTTTTTAAAGAAAGGGCATACTGGTATTATAAGATCGTCAGATGGAATCGGCGAATTGAACGCATGCAGGAAGGGAATATGTCGGCACTGGTAGAACGCTTGAATGCAAAACTGGAAGGAGAGCTGTTTCATGCAGAGAGATCGTATGGTGTGCCCTTCTGCCTTCCTGGTGACCGAGTTTCCTACAGGATCTTTGGCCGTGGAAAACGCAGGCGCCTGATCGTAGACGAGGTGGAGCATGGGCCGGCCCGAAGACAGGAGCCCTTCTGTTCGCATTTTGGGCGCTGCGGTGGCTGTCGTGGGCAGCATCTTACGCTGGAAGAGCAATTCGAAGCAAAGGCCGGGCCCTATAACCAGGCAATGGAGGCTCTCTGTGGCATCCGTCCTGTGCAGCTTTTGCCGGAGCGATCCAGACGGTATCGGAACCGGATGGATTTCGTGGTAGAGGGCTCTGTTGTCGGGCTTCGGCCGGCCGGCGATTATCGACGCTTCGAAGACATTGAATCCTGTCATATTCAACGACAGAGGGCCGATGAAATCCTGTCGCTTGTTCGAGGTCTTGTAAAAAAATATCCCACTCTGCCTTTCGTACGTCGCGAAAAGACGGGCATCTTGAAGTACGTGACGATTCGCGAAGGCCAGCGCAGTGGCGCTGTCATTCTTACGATCTGCGAAGGACATGCAGACGATGAAGCGTATCTGGCCTTTGTCAGGGATCTGTCGGCGGCCCTGTCTGATTACGAAAAAGAAAAGGGGTATCTCTTTTCGCTTTTTGCCGGCGAGGTAGGCCCGTTATCCGAGGTCTCTGCCGTGCCCGGGTCAAAGCTGCTTCAGGGTAAGCCCTTCTTCGAGGAATCCCTGGGGCCTCTTAATTTTCAGGTTCCTCCGGATGCCTTTTTCCAGCCCAATCCAGAGGGCTTCTTTCGGTTATTCGAAACGGCCCTGCAGGCCCTTCGTCCCCTGTGGCAGGGAGGGACCGTCATCGATCTTTACTGTGGATCGGCAGCCCTGTCTCTCGTTTTAACCGAGGTCCTGTCCGGTGTAAGGGGATTGTATGGAGCGGATTTTTCCGCCTCTGGCATTGAGCTCGGTCGTCGAAACATCGAAGCCTATCTGCAAGACAAAGAGCCGTTTCCGTATGATCTGCAGGCCCGGGATCTGAATCGAGGCGTCGAATTTCCGGAGGCCGACCTTGTGTTGCTCGATCCTCCACGGGCCGGGCTGTCTCCGGGCGTGATTCGCTGGTTGAACGAGCGTCGTCCGGCGCCGGTGCTGCTTTATATCTCCTGCAATCCATCGGCCCAGGTAGAGAACCTGAAGGACCTCCAGGATGCCTATGAGCCCATCTTTGCAGCCGTAACGGATCCCTTTCCGCAGACCACACACCTCGAATCGGCCGTTCTGCTGCAACGAAAGAGCCGGACGGATCTGCCCTCCTGAATTCTGCCACATCCTGTCATTGTGACAGAAGGCCTTTCACGGTTTGCCGGATTTTCGGCCCTTGCTGCGGGCTCTGCCCGGCACGCATCTTGCTAAGTATTCTATGCAGCAAGGCTGCACAGGAGGAAACGATGACAGCAACAGTGGAAAGGACTGAGGAAAGAAAGGATCAGGAGGCAAAAGAGCGTCGACAGGTCTATACCCCTGCCGTCGACATCTTTGAAAACGACAGCAGCTTTATCCTGTATGCTGACATCCCCGGGGCGGATGAGCAGTCGGTGGACATCACCCTCGAAAAGGATGTTCTGACCATCGAGGCTCGGGTAAACGAAGAGCTCCCTGTTGGCTCCAAACTGCGTTATGCGGAGTACGGTATAGGAGATTATCGGCGATCGTTTACCCTCGGGGATCGCATCGACCGGGACAGGATTGAGGCCACGGTGAAAAACGGTGTGCTGAAGCTTGTGCTTCCCCGAACCGAGCCGGCCATGCGAAAGATCCCCGTTCGCAGTGAGGAAACGGATTGAGATGGCGGTGACGACCTGCTGTTTTTCTACTTGCAGCAGGTCGATACTGTGAGCGATGAAAGGCTTTCTTTTTTCGATCATTCTGTTGCTTGCAGGCAGCGCCTTATGGGCCGATCCGTTTCTGGCAGGCCGGGAATCTCCACTGAAAACGGAGCAAGATGCCTCGCAGGAATCGGTCCATCTGCTTCAGGACCGTCTTCGTAAGATTTATGAGCTGTACCGTTACTCGGTGGTCTTTATCAAGACGGATCGGCTTGATCCCGAAAGGGATGTACCCGTTGGCCTTGGTTCCGGTATTGTCCTGAGCGATGAGGGATATATCTGCACGAATGCGCACGTGCTCAGCGGGGCAACAAGCGTTGAAGTCATCATCGACAGAAAGGCCTATCCAGCACGGATCATCGGCGTGGACAATATGACCGATCTGGCCCTTTTGAAGATCGATGCCAGCATTCCGCGAAAGCAGAACAAGTTTGTTCCCGTCTATGCCGGAGACTCGGATCGTGTGCGGGTGGGAGACTTTGCTCTGGCTCTTGGCAATCCCTTCGGTCTTGATCGCAGTTTCAGTCTTGGCATCATCAGTTCGGTTTCGCGAAGCGAGCTGGATGCTCCGGGTAACAATCACATTCAAACGGATGCAGCGATTCATCCGGGCAATTCTGGCGGCCCGCTGATCAACATCGATGGCGAGGTCATCGGTATGAATCGCATGATCGTCTCTGACATTGGCGGAGGAATCGGCTTTGCCATCCCCTTTAACGACGTCCTGCATGTCATGGAAGAGCTGCGTCGCCATGGAAAGGTGCAGCGTGGCTTCCTGGGGGTTCGTATCGCAAGAAACGGTGCCGTTGTAACCGACGTCATCGAAGGAAGCCCGGCACAGAAGGCCGGTATCGTCAAAGGCGATCTCATCTTCAGGGTCGATGGACAGAGGGTGAAAAACTACCGGGAGCTTATACGGGTTGTGGCCCCAAAACGGGCCGGTGCAACAGTGGTGATCGAGCTTCTACGGGACGGAAAGCCCGTGAAAAAGGTGATCACCCTGGCAGAGCGGCCACAGTAACGGGTTCAGTAGATGGACCGCTGTGTTCTACGATCGGCCTCGATTGTGTTCCTGTCTGAAGAGCCAAAGATCTCAAGACGCAGGTAAGCCGGCGCATCGTTCTGTAAGACTGCCTGCAGTGGCGGTAGGAACAGGCCGTCCAGCAGGGTGGGGGCGTGGCCGCTCTGCCCTGCTTTAAAAAGCGTCCTGGTCTCTGTAGCAGGGAGAAGCGAAGCACTTTGAATCAGAGGTTCTACATCGGCATCGGCATTCTGACGAAGCCGGGCCCTGATACGCAGGCGCAGATCGTCCAGGGTTGGTTCTTTTAATCGCGCCAGCGTGGACTCCACAGAGGCATAGTCGCCATGACGGGCCAGCAGCCTGGCATAGCGTCTGAGGGCCTCATCCTCGGGTTCTGCAAGGGCCACAAGCTGCCTGTACAGTGATAGGGCCTGCTCTTCATCGTTGGTCAACTCTTCGGTCAGAAAGGCCAGGCCGTAGAGAACATCCGGATCTGTTGTGGCGGTGCGGCGGTCTATCTCCTGATACAGTGAAAAGGCCTCATGCAGTCGGTCCGTTAACATATACAGGGCTGCCGTTTCCTTTGCCCCTGTAAGAAGCGATGCGGACAGAGGCTGCATTGGATCGTTCTGCAGCCATAGACGAAGAAAACGATCGGCGGCAGAATCAAAACGTCGGTTGCGCAGAGCGCGAAGCACGCTCAACCTGCACTCTTCGTCGAGCTTTCTCAGCACATCTTCAAGCATGGCCTGTCCTTCGGCAATATCTTGCATAAGGTACAGGAAGATCAGGTTTAACCGTGTGGACAGGGCATCCCGTTTGACGAGCGAAAGGCGAAAGAGGGCTTCTGCCCCTTCCAGATCCCTGTCTTCTGCAGCAAGAATGGCCAGGTCATTTAACAGCGAAGGGCTGAGTGAATTCGTTTTAAATTCATGAAAAGGGCTTTTGAAATCACGATAGTGTAGCTTCAAGGCCTCTGCTGCCGCCTTCTGCTCCTGTGGGCCGGCAGACGTGGAAAGACGGTAAAAAAAGGAGCCATCCTCTTCAAGCGGTAGAGCAGCAGGGGCCGGTTGCGAGGTCAGGGCTGGCTTCTCTGCGGGCGCAGCCAGAAGGGGCGCCCACAGAAGAGGCAGAAGCAACAGAAGACCGAGAAGCAGGGCGCCTTTTCTTGCAGAGCGGATGTGCTTTTCCTTTTCTTCGGTGGCAAAGGGCGGTTCATCGAGCAGATCATGCAGATACTGGCGATCGAGCAGGCCAGGATGGGGAAGCCGCAGCTTTTCGGTTTGCATCTCCACGCCTTCGAAGATCAGAATGTCCAGATCGATTTCTCGGGGACCATAGCGGCGACGATGCAGGCGCCCCAGGTCCTTCTCTATGCCTTTGAGAAAGGCAAGCAGATCCTCGGGCGTATCCTCGGTTTCAATTTCAATGATCTGATTCAGAAAGTCCGGTTGGTCTGTTACGATCAGGGCAGCGTTATTCAGCTCACGGCTGGCCCGCAATATGCGACACCTCTGTGCGATCGCCTCACGGGCCCGTAGCAGGTACAGGGAGCGATCGCCGAGGTTTGAACCCAGTGATAGAAGAGCCTTTCGCTTTTTGCTTTGATCCAGATTGTAGTCCTGCTGCATTGCTTTGTGAAACGCTGAAAGACGATCACCGTAGAGATTTGCTGTCCCGTAAGCGGTAGTCCTCTGCCTCCATATGTATTTCAAGGCACATCTCGCGCAGGCGGCTGAGCACCCGTCCGTCTGATATGTCTTTCCAGGAGTCCATGGGCTCGTTGGACGTCAGGATGGTGAGCAGGTTGTGTTCATAGCGTGTATCGATTAAGTCATAAAGAACGGAATTGACCCAGGGAGACTCGCGCTGCACGCCGAAGTCATCGATTACGAGAGCCGGATAACGGCCCAGTTTCTGTTCAATACGCCTGCCTTCACCGTAGGCCTCTGAATGAGGGTTGAATGTATCGCGTAGTTTACCTATGATATCGCGAGAGATCTTCGCATAATGGGCTTCCATCTGATAAAGCCGGATGAGTTCGTTGAGAATCACACAGGACAGGAGGGTTTTTCCGGCCCCGGTAGGCCCGTACAGATACAGGCCGCGCACCTTTCCCTGACCGGCCAGGTGAATCGTATGCACTGCATGGTCCAGGGCTATGAGCACATTCATGGACGATTTTCCGCTTACGTCAATGGAATCGATCAGCCTTCCGCGGTAGCGATCGGGAATGCCTGACTGACGTTCCAGATGCTGGATGCGCTTCAGGGCCATCCGTGCGGGTCTTGCAGGGCAGGCCACGATGGCATTCTTTTCACTGTCGTAGTACTGGTAGGGGGGCGTGCCGTCGCACAGGCATTGCTCCTCCACACAGCGGCACAGGCGGTAGGCTCCCTGGTGGGCGGCAAAGTGCGGATCATACAGGATCCCCATGCCGTGGCAGACAGGACAGTCGGGGCGTCCGTATCCCCTGACTTGCTTTTCCAGCTGACGCTTCAGGTCTTGTAGAGGAGAGCCGCCCTGCATAGGCCCGGTTTTGCAGACAGGGCGAAAAAAAGAAGTACAAAACGCCCGGAAAGCGGTGCCGCGTAGCCACGGAATCCAGAAAATCGCTCGCTTTTCTGCGCTGTGCTCTGTAGCCTGGACCGCAAAGTGGGTGAGAAAATGTCTTTTTCGAATGGTCCCGCTGGAATTTTAAATCTTTTTGTACGGGGCCTGATTGTTTTTCTCGTAAACCTTAATTTTTCTCAAATCAGGTCCGATAGGTAGCGTAACGGAGGTTTCCGAATCCTATCTGGAAAAGGTGCGCATATGAAACACGCAGGAATCACCCTGGCAGGTTTATTGATGATTCTGGCTTCGCCGGTTTTTGCCCAGCAGCCAACAACGAATCCGAATACCGTCGTAAACCCGGCCAATCCCACTCCCTATGAACCCTCTCCGGGTGAGCTCGTCACCGAAGAGGAAGACGAGTCTACGCTCAGTGATGAGGCAAAGCAGATTCGGGCCCGAAACCTGAAGGCCGAAGAGCTGTGGAAGAATGCCGACTATCGTGACTACGATCCGGCTTTTACCGAACTGCACAGGCTGTCCAAAGCCTTTGCCAACAACAAGTATCGTCTTGCCCTGTCTTCCTTTCAAGCTGGTGTAAATGCTATCATCAAGATGCGCGATGAGGTGGAGCTGTTCCGTAAACAGAGCGCCGAAGCCAAGCGTCTGAATGAAAAATGGTACTGGCAGGTCGTTGACCGCAAGGCTCAGGAAGAGCGCCAGATTAACCGTATGAAGCGGCAGGCCAAGATGGAGGCTGTTACCTACTTTACCCGGGCCATCAACTACATGGATGAGATCCTGAACCCGGATCTTCGCGAAAAAGAGCCTTTTAAAAGGCTTTTGTCCGCCATCTATCGTAACTGGGTAATGTATCAATATGACCTCGGCAATCTGCCGCAGTGCATACCGATCATCGAACGGTATCTTGAAGTGGATCAGAATGAGAAGGAGTATCCTGCTCACAAATACCTGTCGCAGTGCTACGCCTTTCAGGAAAACATGATCAAGAAGTACAAGATGGGTACCGAGGATCAGATGTTCCGCTTCCGCTACAAAAAGAACGTGCACCTGCTGCGTGCTACCGAGCTGAAATATGGTAAGGAATCAGCGCAGTACAAGCACGTTGTGAATCTCGTCAACCGGGACGAAATCATCTCGGTGATGCCCTGATCCGGGTTCGCACCTCCGGTATATGGAAAAGGTCTGGTCTTAAGCCAGGCCTTTTCTGTTTCCATACCGTTTCGCGATTGACCAGGGTTTATTCTACTGTATCCTTTGCCCATGAAGGCGGCGGTCCTGGGTTCCGGTTCGTTTGGAACAGCTCTGGCTTTTGTGCTGGCACATAAGGGATGGGATGTTCTTATCTACGCTCGTAATGAAGGCCTGGCGGCCGACATCAACGAAAAGCATGAGAATACCCGCTATCTGCCGGGTATGCCGTTGCCTGCAAACCTGCGGGCCACATCGGACGTTGCCGAGGCCCTTCACAATGCAGAGCTCGTCGTCTTCTGCATACCGACGCAAAGCCTGACTCCGGTACTGCAGCAGGTGCGCGACATGCTGCCCACCGGCGTTCCGATCGTCTCTGCAGCCAAGGGGATTGAACAGGGCACCCTGCGCATCGTTTCTGAGATCTTCGAAGAGGAGCTTCCAGGGAAGTATCACAGCTTCCTCGGCTATCTCTCCGGTCCGAGCTTTGCCCGGGAGATTGTGCAGAAAATACCCACCGTTGTCAGCATTGCCTCAAAGAATGAGGAGCTGGCCCTTCAGGTACAGAAGCATTTCTTCTGCTCCTTCTTTCGAACCTACTGGACCGATGATGTGGTCGGTGTGGAGATGGGCGGTGCATTAAAGAATGTGATTGCCATTGCCGCCGGTGTATCGGATGGACTGAACCTGGGTCATAACTCCCGCGCTGCCATCATTACCCGTGGGCTTTCTGAGATTACGCGAATGGGAAAAGCCAGGGGAGCCAATCCCTTAACCTTTCTCGGCCTTTCCGGCCTTGGCGATCTCGTGCTGACCTGTACGGGCGAGCTCAGTCGCAATCGCACCGTGGGCTACAGGCTTGGCCAGGGCATGACCATGGAACAGATCATAGCCGATATGAATCAGGTAGCAGAGGGCATTGCCACATCGCAGTCGGCCTATGAGCTTGCAAAGAAGCTCGGGCTGGACCTTGCCATAATCGAGGCTGTGTATCACATGCTCTATCAGGGACTTGATCCGGCCCGGGCTGCCTATGAGCTGATGAACCGCGAGCTAAAGAAAGAGACCTTCTAAGGGGCTCCGGAAGGCCGTATAGAAGCCGCCGAATCCTACAGGGCTTCTTTCATCCAGTCGGTGGCCGTTGAGGCATTGAAATACTCGATATCTTCAAAGACACCCATGGGCTTGAAGATGGCCTGCAGTCGTGGTGGAAGGTTGTTATATACGGACTTCGAGATGGAGACGGAATGAGGAGGAGTGGCTCCTTTTTCGAGGTGCGCTACATAGTTAATGGCTTCCGAAAGGATCGTTCCCTTGTTTTCTTTATAGACGGTTAAACCATCGTGAGCGGCAATTCGCACGCGCAGTGGTTCATCAAAGCGGTTGTTGTTGCGAGACAGATTAAAGAGCACGAGTTGAAGCTGCAGACTGAGGGCGCAGAAAACGGCATCCTGTATTTTGTCTCCGAGATAGAAGGTGACGATTCCTCCGTCGCCGGCCCAGTTCCATACCTGTCCGTTGTGTTCTTTGACGACCCGTTTCAGCATGTTGTAGAAGTTATTGTAAACAACCTCTATCTCGGATTTCGGATACTTGATCTGCAGCTGCGAGTTGCCGGCAATATCAATGGAAAGATGGCAGAAATGGTACACCTCTCCTTCTTTGAGGAAGCCCCAGTTTACACTGTCATCATCGCGTGCTTCGGTCAGTGTTCCTGTCATCGGGTCGAACTTCAGTCCCATGGTACCGAGGTTCTGTAAAACGGTATCCAGTCCCTGCAGGTTGGCGGCGCGGCCAATGATGCTTGCATCCTGGTAGGAATGCATATGCACAAGCAGGCTCAGTACATTTGTGAGCATCCCGCGTGAATCGAAGTGTTTCACCAGGGTGCGAGCCGCCTGTTCGGGTCGCAAGGTGATGCCAAACGGTTCCCCCGAGAGAAGGTGTGCCTTGAATTTGGGATCAAGGTTGCGGCCAAGCGCATCGATTTCATCGGTGGTAAGGTTTTGTGTGATCACAGAAACAATCTGGATCTTCAGCGGTTCAGGTATCGTCCTCATCGGGCTCCTCCTCTCGACAATCTTTCATTTTTTTGTTCCGTTTTTTGCAGGAGAGGATGGGTTTACAGCAAAAAAAATCCGGCTCCTGCCCACATTCCCTGTGGCCAAGGCTCTGGCTGAGAAAACGCATCAAAAGAGATCGTCATCGATTCCGGTTTCTATGGTTCCGCGCGGGCCAGAATATCGTATGCGATCGACGTAGAGCGCTTCCAGAGGGGTCGATTTGCCTTTGGCTTCCACCGTGACCGGATGCGATAGCAGGATATGATCCTGCATCAGATTGCCTGTTGCCTGTGAGATGATGACGGCTCCGGGACGGCAGGCCTTTTCCAGTCTTGAAGCAATGTTTACGGAATCCCCGATAGCCGTATAATCCATGAACTCGTCGGTACCGATGCTTGCCAGAATGCACGGACCGGTATGGATACCGATGCGCACCCGGATCTCTGTAGAGTCCTCTTTCATGCCGATCAGGTTGAGGATCTGAAACTGCTTTTGCATCTCAATCCCCGCGCACACTGCATTGACGGGATTCTCAAACGTGGCAAACAGCGAATCCCCCATGAACTTATTCACGCTGCCTCCCCAGTGCAGGATGACAGCGCTTGTGGCACCGATACTCAGGTTCAGCATGTGAACGGTTTCGTCGGGCGTTCTGTTCTCAGCCCAGGACGTAAAAGAAACAAGGTCGGCAAAGAGATAGGTCAGGGTCGTTCTTCTGTTTGGTATGTAGTCCAATCCCTGGTCAGCTGCCTCCCGGACGCTCTTGAGCAGGTCGGGAGAGATATACTTTCGCAGGATTCGGCGCATGCGTGCGGTTCTTGCCGGGTCCTGCCCTCTTTTTGGGGATTCTGGCTGCATGGGCTGTTGTTTGGTGGTGAGAGTTCTGTCAAAATGACGCTCTCTGGTTGAATTCTGGATACAGGTATTTCCCTGTCAATCCGCTTCCTGCGGGTTGTGATTCTTGACAGGGCGGCGGATAGAGTGGAAATGAACTCTGTATTATGGAATTTAATCAATCCTCTGTTGAGTATGCGAACGGAAGCAGCAAACCCGTCCTGGAAACGATGACACCGCGCCAGATCGTCGAGGAGCTGGATCGCTACATTGTCGGACAGCATGCTGCCAAAAAGGCCGTGGCTCTGGCAATCCGCAATCGCATGCGACGGCAGCGTATAACGGATCCTGCTCTTCAGGAAGAGATCCATCCAAAGAATATTATCATGATCGGCCCTACGGGCTGTGGAAAAACCGAGATTGCCCGAAGGCTGGCCCGACTGACGGGGGCTCCTTTTGTAAAGGTGGAGGCCACGAAGTTCACCGAGGTGGGCTATGTCGGTCGCGATGTGGAGTCTATGATTCGCGACCTTTTGATGAATGCCATTAATGTCGTAAAACGTGAGGCCAGCGAGGCCGTGGAAGAGCAGGCTGCCAGGCTTACAGAAGATCGTCTTCTTGACTATCTGATTCCGGACGGACGGACAGAATCACAGAATCCTTCTGATCCGATGAATCTTTTTCGAGCCTTTTCTGACCTTTCTAAATTCGGCCAGCAGGTGCAATCGGGCATGCAGGCCGAACAGGAAAAACAGACGACCTCGAAAGAAGAAGAGGAGCGCAAAAAGAGGCTTCGCGAACTTATGCGCGAAAAGCTGAAATCCGGAGAGCTGGACCGCCGCGAAATCGAAATCGAGGTCGAGGTTCCCGGTATTCCCATGATCCAGCTCAGCAATGCTCCGGGCGGCGAGGACTTTGATTCGCAGATCCAGAACATGCTTGGAGACATGTTACCCAAAAAGCGCAAGAAGCGTCGGGTAACGGTGGAAGAAGCGCGAAGGATTATCCATCAACAGGAATGCGACAAGCTCATTGATCCCGATCGCGTACAGGCAGAAGCCATCAAGCGAACGGAGCAGATGGGAATCGTCTTTCTCGACGAAATCGACAAGGTTGCAGGACGAGGAGCGCAGGGCCCCGATGTTTCGAGGGAAGGCGTACAGCGTGACCTGCTTCCGATTGTAGAAGGCTCTACGGTGAATACACGGTATGGTGCCGTACGAACCGATCACATCCTTTTTATCGCCGCCGGCGCCTTTCATATGAGCAGGCCTTCTGACCTGATCCCGGAGCTGCAGGGACGCTTCCCGTTGCGGGTGGAGCTTGAGAAGCTTACGCGTGATGATTTCAGGCGAATTCTAACCGCACCTGAAAACTCCATCACCAGGCAGGCTGTGGAATTGCTGGCCGTGGAAGGGGTGAACCTGACCTTTACCGATGATGCCCTGGATGAGCTTTCAGAAATGGCCTACGAACTGAACGAGAAAACCGAAAACATCGGTGCCCGAAGATTGTACACCCTGATGGAGCAGTTGCTTGAGGATGTATCGTTTGATGCCCCTGAAAGAAAAGGCGATGACAGGAATGTGGTGATCGATCGAGAGTATGTTCGATCTCGTCTGAAAGACATCGTCGAGAATCGGGATCTCAGTCAGTACATTCTGTAGGCGCTGTGATAGCACATCGTATCCATGGAAAAAGAAAAACGAACGGCTGAACCGATAGCGCCGACCCTGGAGCGTTTCCTGGATCGATGGATGCATCGCCTTGTACCCGATCAGAAACCGGATGAGCCTGAGCGGGTACAGGCGAAGGCGTCGTTTCATCCGCTTCTGTTCTTCTTAAAATCTTTGCCGTGGCTAACGGCTCTGGTGTTTCTTATATCCCTGAAGTGGGATGTATCGGGGCAGTGGCACTTCCCGTGGCGCGAAGAACCCGTGATCCTGGATGGCCTGATTCGAATGCTTGCCGTTACAGGCCTTGTAGGATTCGGAACAAACTTCATTGCCATCAAGATGCTGTTTCATCCCCGTAAACGGAGGCCACTGCTCGGACAGGGCCTGATACCGGCCAGCAAGCAGAAGATTGCGCGCAAGCTGGGAGAAAGCATCAGCAAAGAGATCATCAACTCTGAGCTGATCATGAAGCAGGTAAAGCAGGACGGCCTGATTCGCCGTCATATGCAGGATTTCAACCGCTCGGTTCGCGAAACACTTTCGCTTCCGGAGTTTCGCGATGATCTGCTACGAATGATCGAGCATTACCTGAATCGGGTTGTGAAATCCGATGAGTTTCGGTCGAGCATGAGGGCCTTTGTAAAAGGCGTGGATTTTGAAGGCCTGGGAGGCCTTGAGGGCGGACTGCTGAAGATTTACCGGTTTATCGGCGGGAACCGCGAGATTGCCGATCGCCTGGTGGACGTTCTCGATTCCGTAGACCTGTCTCTGGATCCCCATGAGAAGACGTTGAATGAATACATGGATCGGCTTCCAGACTGGATCGAAGAAAACGATGGCTTTATTGAAGATGTGATCCTGAATACGGTGATCTTTCTGGTAGAACGCATAAATATCCAGAATATCGTAACGCGTAACCTGGAAGAATTCGATGAGATGCGGCTTGAGCGGCTGCTCCTCTATTCTACCTCAGACCAGCTGGACTACATTCAGTATCTGGGGTGCTTGCTTGGAATTCTCGGTGGTCTTTTTATCTGGCTACCGGTTGAATCATTTTTGTTCTTTGGCGTAACAGGAGGGGCACTTTTTCTGCTGGATGCACTCCTGTTGCACACAAAAGGGAATGGCAGATGAATCCTTACCTGAAAGCTTTGCCTCCTGTGCCCGAAGATTTTGATGCCAGTGCTTCGGGCAAATCCATGGATACGATCAAACAGCTGGTAATGCAGCATAATTCACTGACCTACATTGGTTATGTGGAAAGGCTTCCGAATTATCGTATCCTGCAGCGCGAATTGAAACAGCGCGGTATGTCCATTGCAAACGTTGCTCCTCTGCTGTGGATCATGGGACACAGCTATGAACTCCTGCCCATCCCCATGTGTCCCGATGAAAAGAGCTTTGAGGACGTGCATTTCCTGTATAACAGCAGTTCGCTTATCGAAGCGATCATGCGTAAGCTTGCTCAGGATGTGGGGCAGCTTTACCAGCAGCTGAACGGCGTACCGGCCAGTATACCCAGGATTCATTCCGTTAGCAAGAATCCGGCCTTCTATAACGAAATGAGCGATGACCATAAGAAGCTGTACATGCAGTGCAAGCTGCTGACGGTTCTGAGCGATTATCGCGACATGTTACAGAGAGACGTGGGCTTTATGGAAAGCACGAAGGTGCAGGAGCGTCGACAGGGAGCCATCCAGGCCCTGGAACGAGCCGGCCGACGGGGAGAAGCACCTGTGGTTGCGAAGGCAGAAAAGCCCCGGGAAGAGTTGCATTTTACCATGTCAGGGATGGATGAGGTGGCTGCATCGACGGTGCACACCGTTTCGCCTGCCGGTGTGGAAGAAGCCCCGCGTCGGGCCATTGATCAGCCTGAATGGAAGAACTTTGAATCGGCACAGAAGAGCGGATTCACCTGGGAAATGGTGATGCGCACGTTCGGGCCCAACATGGTGATTCGCATCCTTTTACGCAGACATGACTATGAACATCTGCTTTCCATGATTGAAGCAGACTTTATCACCGACCCGGCCGAGCTGCGTTACTGCCGGCAAAGCATGGAAAAGATCCAGGAACACGGCGACCTGCCTGCCGAATATGAGGAGAGCTACTGGCGTCTGTACCAGTATCTGAAGGCCCGGGGATTTTGAAGCCCGCTACCGTTCTTCGTTTTCCGGTGCATCGCTGTAGTTTCGGTCTCTGTAATTCAGGTGATTCTGTATCTTTTCCATAAGAGAAAGCGGAATGTGCACGCCTGTGGAGCCAAGACGAACCCGATATTTCTCGAAAGAAAGCTGATGGGGAAGGGATCGCGTAAGCCCCTGGAATACCGTGTCGAGCTCGGGTTGCATGGCATCGATCAGGGATTGATTTTCCAGTAGCATGCGGTGGAAGGGACGCAGAACACGCAGGTTTACGCCGCGACAGATAGACCTGTAAAAGGCGAAGCGAAAGGCAACGGAGCTTTCGGGGACCGGTTTCTGTAGCTCCAGTTCAAGCTGTGCCAGGTTGATACAGTCCACAACCTGGGTGTTATACGGCTTTTTTACATACTCCGTCATGAGGGTTTTCAGTATAAGATTCTCGATCTGTGGAAGGGTATGACAGTTCTGCGGGTCGCAGTCCCCCGTATAACCATTTTCGCAGCGAATGTAGAGCACAAAATCGACGTCTGAAGCCAGTTCGGCCACGCCAAAGTTTACGGACCCGACGAAGTCGAAGGCAACGTCGTAGCCAGCCTGGAACAGCATGCGGGCAAAGCGTCGAAAGTCTCGCATGCGTTCTCTGCTTGCTCCCGTTTCGTAGAGGCGGAAGTAGCGCTTGATCTCATTAAACTGTTTGATCAGAGGGTGGTCCGCAAAAGGTGGCTTCATAGATCAACCGTCCCGTTCTGATCTCGTAGAAAGCGGCTTAGATCAATCGAAGATTCAGAGGCATCCTTCATGGGCTCACCAACAAGTTTCGTCTCTTCTGCCCGGACGTGAAAGAGATCATAGATGTGGTTCTCTTTCAGCCGTTTGAGAAAGACCTCTTCCACCCTGCGGTTTTCCTCGTTGATCAGGATTTCCACAAACAGTCCACCATGCTGAAATCCGTAGGGGGAGTCCACTCCTCCAAAGTTGGACGGATTCATAAGCACCGTTCCATCCCGTTTCATCATGATACCGTAATCCTCATGCACGTGACCGGAAAGTACCAGGGTGGCCGGATGGTCGTCCAGATAGTTACGAATGCCATTGGAACCGACATGGCCGAGAGTGGGGATGCGATCAAAGTAGCCATAGGCCGGATTGTGCAGCAGCAATATGTCAGGCTGGACCTCTACAAAGAAATCGAAAGGCTCTGAATAGAACTCCTTACCGCGGCCCGCCTCCTGATAGGGGACGGCAAGCTTTTCCGGTATGCCCGACGTCGCTATGGGAGCCCCGCCGTAACCGGCAAACGTCAGATTGTGGAACTCCATGGTGCTTTTGTGCAGGTTGCGTGCAGACAGAGCTGTATAACGCAGGTCGATGTCATAGTTACCGGGTAGAACAAACGAAGCTGCATCTCCGTATTTGCGAATCAGGTCTTCGATCATGCCGTATTTCTCTTTCATGGTACGCGACGCCCGGTGAAAAAGGATACGGTATTCGGCTGCCTTTAAAACGGTTTCGGCCGGATAGTGGCCTTCGTTGTTTCGCAGGATATCCGTGGCCAGGTCGTAGGGAACGATGGACCTTCCTTCCTCTCTTGCAAGATTATAGAGTTCTTCCTGCAGACAGACGAACTCATAGACCTTCATATCATCATAGAAGGCATGGTAAAGGATGTCTCCGGAAAGCAGATACAGGTCTGCCTCCGTCTTTGTTAAAAGAACACGAAGCTCTTTCAGAGCGTCGTGAATATCCGTAGCATAAACGATGCGAATCACAGGCGTCTCCCGGTGGTGCGCAGGTCCTCAATCTCTCTGGCCATCTTACGGCGAAATGTATCGGTTGTAAAACGAAGAACATTCTTACGAAAATCGGCTTCGCGAAAGTTCAGGCTTTCAAAGCGATCAAGAGCTTGATTGAGTGATTGCGGGCTCTGCTCATCAAAAAAGTAACCTGTTTTACCGTGGACCACTGTTTCCAAAGCCCCTCCTGCCCGATAGGCAATGACCGGGCAACGCCTTTCCTGGGCTTCTACGGGAACGATGCCAAAGTCCTCCACGCCCGGAAAGATCAGCCCCCGGGCCTTTTCAAAGAGTTCCCTGGACAGTGCCCGATCGGGACGGTCGATGAATTCGATGCGTCCTCCGGATGCCATCTGCTGCAGCCGCTTTTTTTCCGGACCATGACCGGCCACGATCAGGCGGCGGCCCGACTCCCTGAAGGCCTGGATGGCCAGGTCCAGGCGCTTGTAAGGAACCATCGCTCCATACACAAGGTAGAAATCTTCGCGCTGTGCCGTCGGGGCAGGGCCAAAGTCGTCCACACAGGGAGGATGAATGACAGTCGATTCTCTGCCATAAAAGCGGCGCACACGCTTTGCAACAAAGGCTGAATTAACCACATACCTGTCCACGCGATGCGCCGAGGCTGCATCCCACATGCGCAGATAGTTGGCAAAAAACGGGATGACGAATCGCCGGGCAAAGCCATGGCCTGGAAAATACTCTCTGTACATATCCCATACGTAACGCATCGGACTGTGCACGTAAGAGATATGCGGGATGTCAGGAGGAACGATGGCTCCCTTGGTCACACAATGCGAGCTGGAGATGACGAGATCAAAGCCGTGAAAGTCAAACTCCTCGATTGCCGTCGGGAAGAAAGGCAGGTAATGTCTGTAAAGACGTTCTTTCAGAGGGAATCGGTCAATAAAGGATGTATGGATGATCCGGTTTTCGATCGTTGGCGAACAGCTACCTTTAATATGAAGCAGTGTGAAGAGCTCCGCGTCCGGATACAGGGCCAGAAGAGATTCCAGGACGGCCTCTCCGCCTCGCATGCCTGTTAACCAGTCATGGAGGATGGCAACCCGTGGTCTTCCGTTTGCGGTCTTTTGCGCTTTTGCAGTCATAGGTGGAGCAAGAACAGCAAAGCGCCCTGCTGTTGGAAGAGAAAAATCTGGTTGCCTTCCGGCTGTATCGGCGGCGTTCTATCCCCATGGGGGAAAAACATTTTGACCTGAAATCTGCCGATGGCACGAAGCTACGAGCCACGGCCTGGGAGGTTGACTCTCCGTCAGCCTGTGTTCTATGGGTGCACGGCTTTGCCGAATATCGCACGCGATACAATGAATTTGCCCGTTATCTGAATGGCCTTGGGTTTTCGGTGGCGGCCCTTGACCTGCGCGGCCATGGAGAGTCTGAAGGAAGACGTGGCTTTATTCGCAGTTTTGACGAATACCTGGAAGATGTTTCGGCTCTGGTGGACTGGTCAAATGATCATGCCCCCTCGGCTCCGCTTGTGATGGGCGCCCATTCTATGGGAGGGCTGGTGCTGGCCCGTTTCCTTGAAAGCGGACGCTCTTCGCGTCCGGTTGAGGCTGCCATGTTTTCGGGTCCTTTCTTTGGTATGGGAATGCCGGTACCGGCCTGGAAGCAGACACTTGGCGCCTTCATGTCAAAGATCCTGCCCACGCTTTCGCTGCCTTCCGGCCTGGATCCTTCACTGATTTCTACCGATCCTGAGGTGGTAAAGGCCTACGCCGCTGATCCGGCCGTGTTCAAGATTGCCACGGCACGCTGGTTTACCGAAATTATAGAGGCACAGGAGCTGGCTGTGAAAGAGGCGGGACGCATCCAGATGCCGGTGCTTTTCTGTCAGGGGCTTTCCGATCAGATCGTCAGTGTGGAAGCAGGACGACGCTTTTACGAAGCCCTGGGTTCTGAAGACCGTAGCTATCAGGGCTTTGAAGGACTGTATCATGAGATTCTCAATGAGGTGCGACCGGCCCGCGATGAGGTCTATGCAACCTTTGGAAACTGGTTGAAGAAACGGTTCCCGGGCTGATACGACGGAAATGGAGAAGGACTGGCAGACGTTGGTATCGCAGGCCGCCATGCAGGCCGTTGCTTACAGGCACCGCCTGCATGCGCGTCCCGAGATTGCTTTTGAAGAGCGGGAGACGTCACAGTTCGTGGCCGAAACCCTCCAGGGCTTCGGTCATCTTCAAATACACAGGGGACTTGCCGGCACCGGCGTCGTTGCCGTGCTCGGTGAAGAGGGGCCGATGATCGGCCTGCGTTCCGAGCTGGATGCACTTCCCCTGCAGGAGCAGAACACCTTCGAATACCGTTCCGAAATTCCGGGCAGGATGCATGCCTGTGGCCATGACGGCCATATGGCCATGTTGCTCGGTGCGGCCCGGGTTCTTTCCACGTTGCATGCCCGGAATCCTTTTCCGGGTCGAATCTGTTTCATCTTTCAGCCCGCTGAAGAGAATGAAGGCGGGGCAAGACGAATGATCGAAGAGGGCTTCCTGGAACGGTTCCCTCTGGAAGAGATCTATGCCATCCATAACTGGCCGGGCATGCCCGAAGGCGTCTTTGGTTTGAAAACCGGTCCTATTATGGCAGCCTTTGACCGTTTTGACATTACCGTTCGTGGAACAGGTGCGCACGCTGCCATGCCACAGAACGGCACGGACAGTATCCTGGCCGCATCGACACTGGTGCAGGCTTTGCATGCCATGCAGTCGCGAAAGAACCCGGCCGAGGCTGCCGTCCTTTCGGTTACATCGATTCATGGAGGAGAAACCTACAACGTCCTTCCCGATGCCGTGCACCTGCGCGGAACGCTGCGCACCTTTGATCGCACTCTGCGAGAAGAACTGCTTTCGCGTACGCGACATATTGCGGCAGGCGTGGCTGCAGCCTTCGGGGTAACCATCGACGTTGATGTGCAGGAGGGGTATCCGGCCACTGTCAACAGCGAAAAACAGACACTTTTTGCGCGTGACGTGGCCCGCTTCCTTGCAGGAGAAGAGAACGTAGTCTTTCCTGTAGTACCGGATACGGGCAGTGAGGATTTTTCATGTTTTCTGGAAAGGCTGCCCGGGTCCTATGTCTGGCTCGGCAATGGGCCCAAAGCGGGTGGCTGTATGCTGCATAATCCCACCTATGACTTCAATGATCGCATACTGAAGACCGGAATTGGATTCTGGACAGCCCTTGCGCTGCACTATTTTCGTCGGATATTGCTATGATTGTAAAAATGCACTCAATAATGTATGGTTATCGGAAGTTGAAGGCACAGGTTCGCGTGGAAAACGGAGTGCCGCAGCTTCACGTGGAAGAGATGGGCTACATGAGTCCGCTCGAATGCATCAAACAGGGTATCAATTTTGAGCAGATGACCGAAGGAGAGAAGCAGCTTTTGAAGAAGGCGGGCTATCGTTTTCGCGATTAGGCTTTTTCTGAAAAAAGGTATTTTTTTTTCTTGCAGGGAAAATTACAGTGGCTAAAAATACGAAATTAAAAGTGATTTGCTGAAGAGACTTCCTCGCCCGTGCGGGGCTCTGCGCGAAAAGAGCCAACCCGGGAAAACAGGGGAAGGAAACAGAAGCAGATGGAGCTGGAGAACGATACCTCAAAAAAATGGCAAGGAATCGGAAGTGGCTTGAAATATCCGCCTGAACGGCATCTGAAATAATAGCATCAGAAGCAGTCAAGCAAACCAGTAAAATCGGCAGAAGATCAGAAGAATATAGAAAGGTAAGAATCGGAGGAATCGTATGGCGATGGGTCAATTTCCCAAAAGTCCTAACAAGGTGGATCCCGTTATTCCCAGTGCTGTGGCTTCCCGCACGTCGCTCGTCTGGGAAGGTCGGAATAAGATTCAAGAATCGAAGAAGATTATTGAAGATACCACCAATCGTGTCAGGAATTTTATTCAGACAAAGCTTCCCCCGGAAGTGGTCAAAGATGTAGATATCATGGCCTCGATCGAGGACAAGATCTACAACTACATTAACCAGGCCTACGTCAACATGTTCAACCGCTACACCGTAACGGTTGAAGACGAGATGGTAAAAAAGGTTCGGGACTTCATTGACAAAGAAGAGCTCCGGGCCCTGGCACGATATACGCCGCGTGAAATCGTAGAGATCCTCGATAAGCTGGCCGGTGCAGATAAGTTCAACACCGGTGAGGTTGAAAAGTCCATCGTGAATATGTACGGCCACCTGCAAGGGCATATTCAACGAGGGATGAACGATCTCGAAAATGAAACGAACTCTATCCTCCGCCAGAAAACCGACGTTGGGGCTTTCGTTCGGGGCGAAAATGCATACTCCATTGTGAAGTGTGTATTCAAGGATAACCTGTATAAGCCAAAGACTGTTACCGACATCAAGCTCTCCATCAACATTCTGGATTCCGAGTTGATCTCGCCGATCTTTCACTACCAGACCACGGTAGAGTATCTGCTGAAAGATACCCTGGCCAATCATATTCAAGAGCTGATTGAGCGCGAGATTGAAAAGCTGAAAGAAGAGATCATCGATTCCGGCCGTCCTGAGCTCACCGACGGTGAGGTGATGTTCGAAAAGATCAAGGCTGTGGATCGTTTCACCGACGACAACAACTCCGATCCGAACTCCCGTCGCTATTCGATTCTTGCCAAGAAGTTCATCGATAAGATTGAAGGCCTGCGGGCAGAGATCGATCAGGATGACTACGATCCGCTTAACATGCGTGAGCAGATCAAGGCCATCATCGACGACGAGAATATTCGAAACCGTGGCTTCAACACGGCAGTGAACACCCTGACGTCGATTCTGGACACATCAAAACTCGGCTATCAGGTCTGCGATAACAAGAAGAATGCCCGGGATTGCTACATCCGCGAATATGAGGATGAAGACGAAACCCAGCTGCCCGACGAGCGCTATGCCATTCGTCTGGTATACTTCGACCAGGCTCAGATTCGTGAGCTGAAGCGCATCTACGATGCACGCATGAATGCCTTCGTGCGTGAGGTAGAATCCGTATGGGATGTGGTTGAAGAGCTGTATCAGCGTCGTAAGTCTTCGTTCTTCGGTCTGAAAAAGACCATCCTGGACTTCGAAGACCTGGCAAGTAACATCATGCCGAAGCGCTGGGTGAAAGAGCGCAGCGAACTGATGAGCGATCCTGATGAAATCGGCTGGGATAAGCTGCGTTTCCGCGATCAGATCAATACGTTTGTCGAAAAGAACAACCGCACATATACGGTAGAAATTCGCAATACAGCACAGCGACTGCGTTTCCTGAAAGATCGCCTGCAGAACATGTATGGCTATCAGAACCCGGTTGAGCGTGTGGTCTGTGATGAGCGTCTGAACCTGCTGGAGCAGCAGTTCAACAAGTTCATCTACGAGATCAACCCGCATCATCTGCAGCCCGGACTGGTACTGGACGTGGATATCAGCACCAGCAAGCGCAAGCAGTACATGATGAAGGGCATGGCGAACGTGCTGAACGAGTTCCTGCATGGCGTATCGAAAGGCTTTGCAGATGCTGCTTTTGCTACGTTCAAACGACGTCGTTCTACGGTTCGCGACGATGCCGAGATGGCGTTTGGAGAGATCTCCGAGGATGTGCAGCATAAGGCCATCAGCTCGCAGTATGCAGCTACAGGCAGCGAGCCTGCACCGGTAGCAGAGCCTCAAGCATCGGACACGCCGCCCACGCCTCCTGCACCGGGAGGAGACAGCGGAGTCAAGGGATCGGCAGACGTTACGCCGAAGTCCTATGACGACAAACTGAAAGATATGGGGCTGAAAGAGCTCTGAAAAATCAGGGGGCCCGGCCAGCCGGGCCTTTTTTGTAGATTGCTGTCGGTTGTGCCGTTATTATAGACTATCTGTCTGAAACTGAAAGAGGAGCAAGACGTTGCAAGCCAAGATATTTCACGCTACAGGGAAACGCACCACGTATAACAAGCTGCTCAGGCATATGATTGTAACGACTACGATCGTAGACCGCTTTGAGCAGGGAGAGAACCTTGCCGATATCCTGAACGGCATGCTCGATGCCGGCTCCTTGAAGGCAGAACAGATACCGGCGATTCTGAATATTCTGCTGGTCAGCCGGGCGGCCTTGCCCTATCGGTCGATGAACCTGCCCGAAACGCTGTCCTCTTTTGCCCTTGTTACCGGTCATTTTAGCAAGTGGAATGCCCTCGATCTTGTGGTGGCCTACTATCACCCGACTCTGGGGATTCAGCTTTTGAATCCTGCCAATGAAGAGCACTGGCAGCGGGTACATGAGCTGAAGCGTGATGAGCTGATTGTGGTCTATTCGCGTGCCAGAAACGGAGGCAATGACATTGCCCGTAAGGGACTGGATGCCTTTTTCTCGATTCTTTTTGGAAAGGCCGTTGCCGAAGATCCTGCCTTTATCATGCCCGAGGCGCCCAAAGCGGCGCCTGCTCCGACACCGCAACCTGCTGCTGCACCTGCGGCACCGGCCGCTCCGCAGGCCGCCGCTGCGCCTTCGCGTGCTGCACAGATGACACCGAAGTACTCGGTGCAGGTCTCGAACGAGCTCTTTCATAATGGTAACGTAGAGGCATGGAAGAACATTATTGAGGCTTACCATGCCAAGTATCCGAACTGCAGGGTAATCGTGTATCATGAAGGCGAGCTGATCCAGGACCTGAACTCCCTCTTTAAATGGGGAAAGGTAAAACATGGTGGAGTGATCATGTTTCAAGTTGCCGGTTCCGAAATTAAAGGGGTGTCCCGTCTTCAAAGGTATCTCTATGAAGGAGCTTCGCCGCGATTTGAGGCCTTTTTGAAGAAGGACATTAATAAAGTCCTGAATTTGTTCTGAGAGGCATAATGTTTGCGGATTACTTTCTGGATCAATCCCGGCAGCTGCAGGGAGCGCTGCATGAACGTCTGGAGAAGCGGGGAGTTCAGCTTCCTGCCAAACAAAAGGATGTGCGAATCTACAAGGAGCTGTATGATTTTTTCAAGGATCATCTGCCCGGTGGATTTTCGTATGCGGTGGGTAAGGTAAGAAATCGCAAGCACCTTTTGAACAAGAGCTGTGATCTTCTGATCTTTAAAAAGTGGTGTAAGAAGTTTTTTGATATGACCGGCGGCTACGTGCTGGCGGATCAGTTACACTGTTTTGTGACCATTGAAACGGATCTGAACACAGCGCAGGTTGTGAATCATGCAGCGCTTACCGAGGCGGTGAAAACGATGTATGCTGCCGACCATGAGCTGGATGAAAAGTCCATTGTGCCAGTGTATTCGGTTCTTTTCAGCTACAAGTCGTCGATTCCTCTGCTGTCGCATCGGGTAGCGCTTGAGGATACGTCGCGCGAGAGAGAGATTCCGATTACCAGGGAAACCGATATGGTGGTCGTTCTCGATCAGGGATTGATCCTGAAAGACTGGGAAAATGGCGGTGTCTATCGCGGTATTGAAACCGGTGAAGACACCTTGATGTGGTTTTATATTCTTTTGCTGGAATATCTCGACAGGGATGGTAGTCTTGGCTTTGATCCGCGATCGTATGTGAAGACGCAGAAAGAATACAGAGAGTATTGATCGGTGAAGACAGGACCTGTTCAGGGACAGGGTTGGATCATCTAAAATAAGCTCCCGCAGCCTGGAGCACCGGAGGGCTACAATGAAACAGACGAAGGCGTGGATAAGCGTATGCTTTGCCGTGTTGGCGCTAATCTCGTGCAAGCGTGAGCCATCGCTCCCCCCTGCGGAGCTATTTCTGGTCGTAGACACCTCGGGCTCGATGGCAGGCGGGACGATGGACTTGGTAAAGGAGAAGCTGCCAGCCCTGCTTGAGTCCGTACAGGTAGGCGATACGGTTCATCTGATTCAATTCGACGAAAAGCCGCAGGCCATGGGGGAATTCCGCATCCAGTCCCCGGAGGATCGACAGGTTGTTGAGAAAGCGATCCTGGAGCTGAAGCCTTCTGGAGCCTACACCGACATCAAAGAGTTACTTGCCTTTCTAAAAGAAAATACCGTACCGGAGAATCCTGAGGCCAGGCAGTATATTGTTGTGCTGTCCGATGGCATCGATGATCCGCGCCCGGGTCGGGCAGCGCGTAGAGAGCGCGTGGCCTTGCAGGAATATGAAGCAGAAGAGAAGCTGCCTGTCCAGGAGCCCTATATCTTCTACGTTTACCTGGGCGATCCCCGGGCCGAAATTGCAGAAGAAGGTCTGAAAGAAGAGCTCGCTGAACTTTCTGATGAGGTAAAGGTTGTAAAGGCCGCAGAAGAAGAGGAGGCGGGGCTAAAGACGGTTAAGCAGGACATCGAAAAGACCCGAAAGAGCGAGGACTGGTGGGCCACTCTGTGGCAGAAAATCAAGGGACTGCCTCTGTGGATCTGGTGGGTCGTTGCAGCCCTGCTTCTTTTGCTGCTTTTCCTGCTGTATCGTCTGTTTCGTAAGGAAAAACCCCTTGAAGGAAAACTGTCCTTTTATGAGGCTTCGGAACATCCGTCCATGGCGCGTGAGGTGAATTTGCACCGATTTCACCGCAGGGATCTGGTTATTGGCTCCTCTGCAGAGGCCGTTGTACGGATCAAGGACAGGGAGTTCCCGGCCAGGATTCGTCTGAAGGCGAAGCGTGCCGGTAAAGACTTTCTTTTCGGAATTCCTAAAAAGGATTTACAACGTATGGAATTCCTTGTACAGAAAAAAAGAGGCTTCATTTCATCGGGTGACCGTTTCCGGATAGCTAACTACACATTCGAGTACAGCCATGGCACAAAGAAATAAAACAATCAATCCCCTGGAGTTACGGGGAACGGAGCGTGTCTTTCAGATTGACCGCGATACAATTTTAATCTATACAGGCCTGCACCTGCAGGATGTGCGACCCTTTTCTCGAATCGGAGCGGGATTTCAATTGCCGGTTCATCTGCTCCCTTACATCGAGCATGTCATCCTACCAGAGAACCACCTGTGGAACCCGGGCGTTGAAGATGCATGGCTACGCGCCGGTATCGATCTCGGTGCAGGAAGGCTTACATACGTTGGCAGTAAGGAGCGTGTAACACAGCTGAATCGCTACTTCGACATCGAAGGTTACATGCGACAGAAAGAGAAAGAGGCCCGTGATAGAGCTCGCGAAAAGGGCCAGGACCGTAAGAAGGCCGAAGCAGCGACGGAACTGCCCGTAAAATATGAGGTCTATCAGGCTCCGGTGCGCGGTGATGAGGCTCGTAACAAATGCCTGATTACCTACCTTGCTACCGGCGATTACCAGGTTTCAGTAGGCAGCAACCGGGTTCTGGATTCCGGATCATATTTTCGATCCAGGCTTGGCATGGATCGAGAGTACAGCCTGATGTCGAAGGTGCTGGCAAAGAGTGAACAGCCGGCATCCAGCGGCTTTAGCTTTATACCTGTGGCCTCAGAGGATCTGTGTTCCACATTGTGGAACTTTAACGGTACCCTGCTGTTTCATGAGCCCGTGCCAGAGTATCATTATCCGCTTTTTGCCATGGGGATTGATCCCGATCGCCTGTCCATGGCCATCTCGGCTTCCGTTTACCAGCCAGGGCTTGTGGAGCTGCTTCGTCGGGCCGATGTAACAAAACGTGTCGTGGGTATCTCTGCACCGGACACAGAGAAGCTCGGTCTTTTGAAACGCATCTTTAACTTTGCCCAGCCGAAGTTTTTTACAGAGGGCGGTGCCCTGCCGCTGGCACGTTCTGTCTCTTTTTTCGAAAGTCGTACCGGCTCACATGCTGCCTTTGTTTTCCGGGTAAGAGAGGATGCCGAACAGCCGGTGCAGATCCTCTTCCCCTTTCTAAAGACGAAGGCGTCGAGATCCTTTGATTTCATTAAAGGGCCGTTTGACCTGGAAATGATGAGCCTGGATGATGCATCTCAGCTTAAAGAAGAAGGGGCTGCACAGGCTACACTGATTCGCAAAGGTGGAATCAGCGACAGGGCCTGGAAAAGGCTGCGTCCAGGAAAGGCACAGTATCCTGTATTGCCAAACTGCGAGTACAGGCTGCGTCAGGTTTTCTCTACCGATGAATGGAGCGATGCCATCAAGGATGTGCTTGCAGGTACAGAGTTCGAGACTCCTGTACTGGACATCATCGGTGCCATGGGCATGTCACCGGATCTTACGGGCATTCGTGATAGCCTGTATATCATCCGTACCCAGCCTGTTCCCGCCGATCCTGTATTGCTCTGGAACCTTTCTGGAATCCTGCATGCCGTGCACAGGCAGCTTTCCCGGCTGACGATCGAGGATCGGACGGTCGTCGATCTGGCTGCAAAGGTGGCTGCAAGATTCCATCTTTCGAAGCTGCGCTTTGGCGACCTCGAGGCAATGGGGCCTCTGCAATTCGATGTAATTATTCAGTCCGGCCTGTACACGGTGCTTCTGGCCCATGAAGCCCGCCCGGCCTTCAATGTGCAGATTGAATACCCGCCATCTGCTGATGTCGTTCTTGAGGCAGAGAAGGAATACCGTAAGTATCTGAAGGCACAGCAGAAGATCGTGGATAAGGTGGGCACGTCCGAAGACCGTGCTGCCGTAGAATTCCTTGAGAAGCTGTTTGAGGAGGCGCTCTTTCATGGCAGAGAACGCCAGAGGCTGCAGCAGCTTTTTGAGGCCTTGAAGATCGGCCTTGTAGAGGTGGACGCCAGGGAAGGGCTTCCCTTTCAGATGAAGCTGCCTTTCTGGCTTCGCGTCGTTGTGGAAACGCTGCGTATTCCCGAGCTTGTGCAGTGGGTATCCGATACGAAGCAACGACTGCTTCCAGGCCGACGCTCTTCCGGTGGACCGGCCTTTCCCGGCAAAGCAGCGGCCATCCTTCTTGGACTGGGCCTGCTTGGCTTTGGTCTCAGTCAGGTGGATTTCTCTTTTAAGACCGGCAGTGGAGTCGGAGAGGAGCGGGGGAAAGACACGATTGGCCTGGGGGAGCGAATCCGCGACATAAAAAAAAATGGGATGATCGAGGATCCGACAGGCCAGGCGTAGCCCCGGCCCGGCCTGGAGATCTGCAAAACGATCATCCGGTGCCTGGCGAGGAGAACATCGAGGTTTTGCCTGCCGAGCTATTTGTTTATGCAAACGAGCTGGCCATCAAGAACGGCTTTTCGCCCATTGCAGCACAGCAGCCTGAAAAAGACCCAAACCTGGTATGGCCTGGCGATCGGTTGATGCTTCCCGATGGTCGGCTTTTACAGGTAAAGCCAGGCCAGTACATCTACGATATTGCGGCCAGAGAATACAGACGTGACATGGCCCGCATCGCCCATCTTCAGAAGGAGATCGAGGCTCTGGAACAGGCATATGCGGATTCTGCAGAGCCCGAGCTGGCGCAGGCCATACAGAAGCGGCTGGATGACATCAGGCGTCTGGCTGTTACTCCAGAATCGAGACGTCGCTACGCAGAACTGGTGGAGCGATTAAAAGAAAGCGGCCTGTAGCGCCGGCATTACTTCTGTTTGTCCAGAAGCTCCAGGATGCCGTCGATGAAGTTGCGGTGTTCCACAAGGAGCTCTCGAAGCTTGTCTTTTTCTCCTGTTTGCATGAATGCACGCACAAGGCCCGCCAGATGGTTGCGGATTGCTCCGTCATGCTGTGCCCCCACCTCGTTTAGCGGCGTGGAAGGCTGGGCTCCCTGGCCCGCTGTACTGGCCCTGGCCTTTTGCATGAATTCTTCGGCTCTGTTGCGCGAAGGACCGCCAATGATTTCGCGAAGCTGTTCAGGTCCAATGGGTTCCATACCGGCTATTCTGCATGCCGTAGAAGCATGGGAAGCTTTTTTCTTGTTTGACAGCGGATCGGTACTGCTCCCTATTGTGGCGGGTGGATGGTTTGGAAGATATAAACGAAAAGATTGAGCGCCTCGAACGAGAGGTGGACAAGCTTTATCTTGTCCTGGAAGCCAACCGAACTCTGTCCTCCAGTCTGGATCTGCAGCTGGTTCTTGAGCGACTGATGGCCAAGGCCAGAGAGGTAACCGAGGCCGAGGCCTCCTCCCTCATGCTTGTGGATGAGGATGTGCAGGAGCTGTATTTCTTTACCGTCCATGGAGAGAAAAGCGATGCGGTGAAGAAGATTCGGCTGAAGATCGGGGAGGGCATTGCCGGATGGGTGGCCGAGAAGGGCGAGCCTTTGCTGGTTGAAGACTGTGCCAGCGATCCGCGCTTTTACCGCAAGGCAGACCAGTCTTCGGGCTTTCATACCCGCTCGATGATGTGTGTTCCGCTGATTTTTCGAAAGCGGATTCTTGGAACGATCCAGGTCCTGAACAAAACGAACGAGAGAAACTTTAACCGGGATGACCTGCATATTTTACAGGTGATGGCCGATCAGGCCTCCATTGCCATTGAGAATGCACGGCTGCATGAGCTGGCCACCGTCGACCAGGCCACAGGCCTGTACCGTAAAGACTATTTCCTGGCCCGTCTTGAAGAGGAGTACCGGCGCTTTAGAAACCTGGGGACGCCATTCTCCCTGCTTATGTCTGACATCGATCACTTCAAGAAGGTGAATACCGAGTACGGGCATCAGGGTGGTGACATTGCCCTTCTTGAGCTGGCCGGAATGATTTTGCGTGTGGTGCGAGACGAGGGTGAAGAAGACATGGCCGGTCGCTACGGAGGCGAGGAGTTCTGTGTTCTTATGCCGAACACGACAGAAGAAAGGGCCCTGGCCGTGGCCGAAAAGATCCGCACAAGCATAGAAGGTCATCGATTTACTATCGAGGATAGAGAGGCATCGATCACCATTTCGATTGGCGTAACGTCTTTACCGTATCATAACGATGTGGTGCGCAACGCCGAGGACATGATCAAGTATGCGGATGATGCGCTCTATCTCTGTAAGGACCGTGGGCGTAACTGCTGCGCTCTCTATGAAAAGAAGGAATAATTTTTATACGGATTTTTGAAAGTTTTCTTGATCTTACATCGCGATACGTATCCTGTGAAAAAAACACCGGACCCGATCATTAAGGAGTTGGTATGCCCGACATATATCCATTCAGCGAAAAAGGCGAAACCTATGCCGAAGAAGACATGGAGCGCCTGGGTCGCCGCGGACGACGAGCCATTGAACTGGCAGAGATGAAAATTCCGGTTGTTCCCGGCTATGTGATTGATTCTCGTCTTACACCCGAGTTGCCGTCGCGGGACTTCTCCGACATACTGCGGCGCGGCCTGGCAGGCATAGAAGAAGGAATAGGGCGTAAGTTTGGGGATCCGTCGAATCCTCTTCTGATCAAGATTGTTGTAAGCTCGAACCTCAGCCTTCCTCTGTATCCCACTGTATTCAATGTCGGCCTGTCACCGACGACGATGCCCGGGTTTGCCGCTCTGATTGGCGAAAAGGCTGCGTGGTTTGAATACTGCTATCTTCTGAGAACGATTGGCACCAAGATCTTCGATATTGCCCACGAACGTTTTGACGAGATCATCTCTCGATACAGTGATGATGTGGAGGGCATGAAGAGCTGTGCACAGGAGATGCTTCAGCTGGTGGGCCCGCAAAACGTGCCCGATGATCCCTTTCAACAGTTTATGGTCATTCTGAAGAATCTGGCCAAGCGATATTATAATCCGGAAATGGATGCCGAAGATCCTCCTGCCCTGCTCGTGCAGGGAATGGTTTTCGGTAACCTGGGCGAAGATTCTTCGGTGGGGATGTATTATACTCGCAATATTATTACGGGTGAAGATCGATTGCAGGGAAGCTTCCTGTTAAACAGCTACACCCTGGACCGACAGGGACAGGATATACTTTCACTGGAAAGTGAGTATCTGAATCGCCTGCAACAAATCGGTCGAGCCATTGAGCGAAAGTTTCGTGAGCTTCGAGAAGTCAAATTCATCGTTGAGAAGAAGAAGCTATGGATCATCAACCAGACCGAGGTTGATAAAAAATCCACACAGGCCCATATCCGCACCCTGCTTGATCTCATGAAAGAAGGGACGGTGAAGGATGAATGGGTGGTGGAACAGATCCCTCCCGGACAGCTTGCCACGTTGCTACATTCTGTTGTCGATGAAGAGTCTCTTGCGGGTATACCTGCCATTCGCGGCGGTATAACGGGTGCACCGGGCGCTGCCGTAGGTCGTGTGTTCTTCAATGCAGATCGGCTGATGGAAGCCCACAGAGAGGCCATCCAGAAAGGCGAAGATACAAGGATGATCCTTGTTGTGAATGCCTCGTACGCAGAAGATGTGAAGGCCATCGAAGTGGGCCAGGGCGTCATCTCTGCTGAAGGTGGATACTCATCGCATGCTCCGGTGGTGTCGCGGTCTCTTGGTAAGGTAAGTATCGTCCATCCAGACATTCGAATCGGCGACCGTTTCTTTGAATTTAATGGCATCCGTGTGAATGAAGGCGATTACGTAACGATGGACGCACCCGTCTATCGTGACCCGACAATTTACACCGGTAAGGCAAAGCTGATCAGCCCCGACATCCACACGAATGGATTAACCGAGTTCATCGAAGTCGTTCGTCGCTTCATTAAAGACGAATTCGTCGTCCGTGCTAACGCAGACCTTGGAAGGGATGCCCGTGTGGCCCGTACGATGGGAGCCTACGGCATCGGTCTTTGCAGAACGGAACATATGTTCTTTGCTGAAGATCGCATCCAGCAGTTTCGCGAGATGATCCTTTCCAGCTCTTACGAGGATCGCGTCCGCGTTCTGGACGATCTGCGTCCGCTGCAAAGGGCCGATTTTTATGATCTTTTCAAGATCATGGCCCCCTATCCGGTGACGATCCGTCTTCTGGATGCTCCGTTGCATGAATTCCTGCCGCGCAATGATGAAGCCCTGGCAGAATACCTGGAGTATCTGCAGAACAAAGGGATCAAGCCCGATAAGGATCTGATTGAAGAGCGCATCGAACGGTTGCATGAGTTTAACCCCATGCTTGGACACCGGGGATGCCGCGTTGCCATCACATTCCCTGAAATCTACGAGATGCAGGTACGGGCCATCTTTGAGGCCACCACTCGGCTGAAAAAAGAAGGCATTGAAACGGTGCCCGAGATCATGATTCCGATCGTGATGAATCCAAGCGAGCTGCGCTTCATCAAGAATGGAAAGCAGATCGAAGGACAGTACATCAAAGGCATCCGTGACATTGCCCGTGAGGTCTTTCACCAGGAAGGCGTACAGCTGGACTACAAGGTTGGAACGATGGTGGAGCTGCCGGCAGCGGCCCTTGCTTCCGGAGATCTTGCGCAGCATGCGGAGTTCTTCAGCTACGGAACAAACGACCTGACGCAAACAACGTTCGGTCTGAGCCGTGACGACAGTAACTCCTTCTTCCCTGCTTACACCATGTATGACCTGCTGCCGAATAACCCCTTTCAGGTGCTCGGTGATTCGGTGAAAGAGCTGATCTACATCTCAGCGGAGCGTGGTCGCATGACCCGTCCGGACCTGAAGCTGGGACTGTGCGGTGAGCATGGAGCAGATCCTTCGAACATCGAGTTCTGCATGACGCAATCCGAGCTGGATTATGTATCTACGTCACCCTACAACATCCCCATTGCATTGCTTGCAGTGGCTCAGCTGAATCTAAAGAAGGCAAAGCAGCAGTAAGGCTTTGTGGAGGATGCGCACCCGGTGTCTGAAACAGGCACCGGGTGCAGTGTTACGGACTGACGGCGGGCTGGGCGCTATAGGCCGGGCTGTAGTGACGAACACGCTTGTAGATGTCACGTGCATCATCGATGATCTGCGCCAGAACGTCCGGGTGCACGGCCTGTTTGGGGTCGTCTCCGATGCCTTTCTTCGCATCGATATGGGATTCAATGACCAGGCCGTCGGCTCCATAGGCTATGGCAGAGAGAGCTGCATTCGGCACATAGATGGCACGGCCTACAGAGTGCGAGGGGTCGACAACCACAGGCGCCCATGACTTTTCTTTAAGCAGCGGTGTGATGCTTTCATCGGGGTGGTTCCTGTAGCCATCCAGATTGGGCAGGGTTCCGCGCGGGCAGAAGATGATGTTCGGGTTTCCGTTTGCAACGATATACTCTGCTGCACAGATGAACTCGTTGATCGGCCCCATATGGATACCGCGCTTCAGGAGAACGGGAGTTCCCGAGCCACGGGTGAGCTCACCGATCTTTTTAAGCAGGGAGTAGTTCAGTGCATTCCGTGCGCCGACCTGGATCATATCAACGCCGGCATCGAGGGCAATACGAAGCTGTTCTTCATCCATTACCTCGGTATTGACAGGCATGCCGGTTTCTTCGCGAGCCCGCATTAGAATGCTGATGGCTTCGGAGGTTCCCTGGTAAGAATGTGGACTGGTTCTGGGTTTCCATACACCGCCACGGACTACATCGGCCCCGGATTCCTTCATTGCATGAGCCGTTTCGATGAAAAGATTGGGATTCTTTGGATCGATTGTACATTGCCCGGCACAAACAAAAAGTTCCTGACCAAGTGTTTTTCCACCGATCTGGATGCGGTGGCTGGCAAGACCGGACTTTCTATCCATCAGTTTGTAAGGTGATTGTATTGTTTCGACTTTCGAAACGTAGGGAAGGCCTTCAAGGCGGTTGATCATCAGTTCATGCCGTTCGTCGCCCTTAATTGCATAAACACTTCGCGTCTGCCCGGGAATTGGTGTAATGGTACAGTTGAACTCATTGACAATGGCCTGGACTTCTGCCAGTTGTTCGGCTGTGAAATGCGGATCTCTGGGGATAATCATGAAGGCCTCCTTTTCCAGGAAAACAAAGTGACGGGATGAGGTAAACAAAAAAACCCGCACATCGAGGTGCGGGTTCTGCGAGACAGGCCCGCTTTTCGTTACATCAATGTCTCAGGTATACTTTCGCGTTATACCCTGCTGCCTTAAAGTAGTTCTTCGAGAACTCAATGACCTCTGTGGGATCATAGTGGGCGCAGCTGAAGATATCGAGGTAGATTCGATTCGTCAGGTTCGCGAAGTGTCCTGAAACAAGCGATGTTTCGATCAGCTGAACCAGGGAATAGCCGGCCACACGCTCATCGGCACCGAAATGCACGATGATGGGCTCTCCGAAACGTTTTACACCGATCCGTTCGCACAATTCTACCGTATAGGCGTAGATTGCATCGCGGTCCCGCATGATCTGAGGATCGCATTCAGACAGATCCAGGGCCGTAACAAGGCCCCATGCCCCCGTTTCTTCGAAGGCCAGGCTTTTTGCCAGATCCTGAGGTTTCAGGTCCATCTGTTTCGTCAGATAGGGACTGAAATAGCCTTCATAGCGCTTCTGCAGCTCGGGCAGCAAATAGTCGGTCTGGCGCACCGTGCCGCGGCAGGTCGGAGAACGGCATTCGCAGAGGAAGTCCGGCTGGTGGGACTCTGACATGGCATAGTCCAGGGTCAGCTCTTCGCCAGGCATGATGTCGCGCAGGGCTACCAGCGTCATCTGTCCGCGCAGGCCAAGGTTGGGATCGCAGGAGTGGTTTACAAGCTCGGCCTCGCCGACTGCATCCAGGCTTTCTGGCCCCAGAAAAAGCTCCTTGTCGATCTGCATCATGAAGCGACGCAATTCTTCCGGAGCAGCGTTACGCTCGGCCTGGGTGAAGATCTTACCGCCACGAACGGCGATGACCGTGTCACGCAGGATGTGTTCCTTTGCAAAGATGCCGCGGCCCGAAATCGTCGAGGCGCGCACCTCGGCCAGAGGAGAAAGATAGGAAGATCGTGTAGCAGTTCTCAGCATGTCGTACCTCCGGTTACAGGCTTGAGATGGTCAAATGTTACCTCTTGCAGCCTGAGTTCTCGGCGACGACCTGGGCTCAGGATGCCTCTTGGCATATACTCTACGACAAAATCCGAAGGCTTAAAGGCCTCGGTGAGCATCTTCATCGAACTCTCGATATCCATATCATGGTTGCACGTGTAAAAATCCAGTGCAGCATAGCCAACTTCCGGCCATGTATGGATGCTGAGATGTGATTCGGCGATGACTATGACCCCTGATACGCCCTGGGGTGCGAACCGGTGAAACCGGCTGTCGATAATTGTGGCTCCGGCTCTTTCTGCCGCTCTCAGGAGTGTGCCCTGAATAACATCGAGATCATTCAGAATGCTCTTATTGCAGTCATAGAGCTCGATGATATAGTGCTCGCCAAGAGGGTCTTCCATTCATTGTGCCTCCTACAGCTTTGAACTGAAAATGAACGTTTGTGCCAGGTTTTTTTTCCTGCATATTAAAAAAACGGATTTTAGACCTGAATCGTAAAAAAAAATCCGGAGTCTGCCAGAAGCGAAACTCCGGATCCTTCTGGCCGAAGGGCCCCTGACCCTTCGGTCTGTGTAGCGGGATTACTTGATTTCCCAGGTTTCTCCTGAATAGAGAAGGGCCTTGAGATCACCCGGACCCTTCTTCTCTTTTACTGCCGCGACCTGCTGCTGTATATCGGTTTCGTACACCGGGCGGTTTTCTGTGTAGAGAACGCCCATGGCCACAGGGATTTCAGGATTGTTTTCTGCATGGATGAAGGCATGCAGGAAGGCTGGATCGTTTTCGTCAAAGACCGATACCTCATCGGTTGTGGCATTGACGACCTCGAAGTGTCCGGCCTTCAGGCTCAGGCCTTTTTCGTTATCCCGGCCAAAGAGCATCTTCTGCCCGTGTTCCAGGGTGATCGTCTTTTCCATGCGGTTCTGTCGGTCGGTGATCTCGTCGAAAACGCCATTGTTGAAGATGACGCAGTTCTGAAAGATCTCGATGAAGGACGTTCCGCGGTGCTGCTGGGCACGGCGAAAGACGTTTTCCATGAGCTTCATATCCTTGTCATTGACGCGGGCGATGAACGATCCACCGGCACCGTGGGCAACGCGGACGGGCGAGAAGGGCGTATCCAGCGAGCCTTCGGGGGTGGACTTGGCCACGGTTCCTCTGGCCGATGTCGGAGAATACTGCCCTTTTGTCAGGCCGTAGATCTCGTTGTTGAACAGCAGAACATTGACGTCGATGTTCCGGCGCAGCAGGTGAATCAGATGATTTCCGCCAATGGACAGGGAGTCTCCGTCGCCGGTAATCAGCCATACGGACAGGTCTTCGCGCATGATGCGCAGGCCGGAGGCAATGGCCGGTGCCCGTCCGTGGATGGTGTGGAAGCCGTAGGTGTTCATGTAATAGGGAAACCGAGAGGAGCATCCAATGCCCGATATAAAGACGATCTTCTCTTTGGGAATGCCGAGGTCGGGCAGAACCTTCTGTACGGCAGACAGGATGGCATAGTCCCCGCAACCGGGGCACCAGCGTACCTCCTGATCAGAGGCGAAGTCCTTTTTCGTTAACGTCTGGCTCATTGTCATCTCCTCAACCTTGCAGCGCTTCGCGGAAGGTTTTTTCAAGCTCGTCGGCGGAAAGTGGGCGGCCGGTTACGCGGCCACAGGGCTGTGCATCAACAAGGAATTGACCTCGCAGAAGGAAGGCCAGCTGTCCGGTGTTGATCTCAGGTACCAGGATCTTTTTGAATCCCTTAAGGATCTGTCCCAGGTTCTTCGGAAAGGGGTTAAGATAGCGGATGTGGGCATGCGAGATGGCATGGCCTTCGGCCCGCAGCCTTTCCACAGCCTCTCGGATCGCCCCATAGGTGGAGCCCCATCCCACGACGAGAACGTCTCCTTCAGCTGAAGGAAAGACGTCCTGTTCGCCGATATGGTCGGCAATGCGGGCAATCCTTGCAGCACGCTGTTGCACCATATGTTCATGGTTTTCGCCATCATAGCTGATATTACCGGCCTCGTTCTTCTCAAGGCCTCCAATGCGATGCTCGTAGCCGGCACGACCCGGAGGAGCCCAGGGACGGGCCAGGTGGCTTTCGTCGCGTGCATAGGCCTTGAAGCCTGCAGCCTCTGTGGAGTCCGTAACAAGATGGTTCCGAATGGCCGGAAGGGAATCGATGTCGGGCAGCTTCCAGGGCTCTGAGCCGTTGGCAATGTAGCCATCGCTCAGTAAAACGACCGGAGTCATGAACTCCAGGGCAATCCGTATGGCCTCCACCGCCATCGTGAAGCCATCGGCAGGCGTAGCTGCAGCGAGTACGGGCATGGGCGATTCACCGTTACGTCCAAACATGACCTGTAACAGGTCTGCCTGTTCCGTTTTGGTGGGAAGTCCCGTAGAAGGCCCGGCACGCTGTACGTCGACGATTACCACCGGTAGCTCGGTCATGACGGCCAGGTTCATGGCTTCGGATTTCAGTGCAATGCCCGGGCCGGATGAACCGGTAATGCCGATGGTTCCACCGTAGGAGGCACCGATGGCAGCACACATCGCTGCAATCTCGTCCTCGGCCTGGAAGGTGTAGATGCCAAAATTCTTGTAATGGGAAAGTTCGTGAAGGATGTCTGAGGCCGGCGTAATGGGATAGCCGGCATACAGCGCCGGCAGGCCGGCCAGGTGAGCACCTGTGACCAGTCCCAGGGCAACGGCAGAGTTACCGGTGATGTTACGGTATGTGCCCGGTTGAAACTGTGCCTTATGCACCTCATAGCGGGTCTCAAACATTTCAACCGTTTCCGCATAGCTGTGACCGGACATCAGTACACTGATGTTCGCCTGGGCGATTTCGGGCTTCCTGGCGAACTTCGATTCGATCCAGCGTACCGTCGGCTCTGGATCTCGCTGGAAAAGCCAGTAGGCAATCCCCAGGGCAAACATGTTCCGGCAGCGGTCCATGTCGCGAGCAGACAGTCCGGAATTTGCAAGCGTACGTCTCGTTGATTCGGTAATGGCAACGGGAATCAGCCGGTACTTTTGCTGCAGGTCCCGATCTTCAAGGGGACTGGTCTCATACTGTACCTTCTTGAGATTGCGCTCATCGAATTCATCGGTGTTCACAATCAGGATTCCGCCGGGCTTCAGATCTTTCAGATTGGCCTTCAGGGCTGCCGGGTTCATGGCCACAAGCACATCGATTGCTTCGCCAGGGGTGTAGATGTGGGTGCTTCCAAAGTGTATCTGAAAGCCTGACACGCCGGCCGTTGTACCCTGTGGAGCCCGGATCTCTGCCGGGAAGTCAGGGAAGGTCATCATGTCATTGCCGGCTATGCCGGTCACCTGGGTAAACTGCGAACCGATGAGCTGCATACCATCGCCGGAATCGCCAGAGAATCGGATGGTGGCAGAGAGAAGTTTCTCTGTCTTACGTTCTATTCGGGAATCTTGCATAGAGATTCTCTCCTCTCGATTGTGTTTGCTGAAGAATGGCTATCAATGCGGTGTGGGACTTTGAGTGAAAACCGGCGCAGGTATCGGTATCTCCTGAAACAAAAGGGAGCGTTGCCGACAGGGTCCGGTCGGCTTCTTGAAACCCGGGATGCCTCTGTAGAGATAAGGGGCAAAGCAGGCTTAAAAGCTGGCTTTCATGGAAAGCAGACGATGTGCGGCCCGACAGGGGCTCGATAACAGCCATGGGACCAGACCAGTCTTCGAAAAGCATCCTACCGTTCAATAGAAAAAAAAGTTGGAAAAAAGTCTCCTGTTTTGTGCGTAAAAGGTCGGACAGAATACACGTCCATTGTTGTCGAAATAATCCCCTGTGAAATCACGGCAGTATGAGTCCAGACATCGATGAACTTAGAATGATTCACAATCGGCACTCCTGGCTTCCCTTCACGCAGATGAAGCTTGCTCCGGAACCACTGCTTGTGCAGGAAGCAAAGGGATTATGGCTGACGCTTGCAGGAGGTCGCAGGGTTCTTGATGGTATTGGCTCCTGGTGGGTAAACACCTACGGGCATGCCAATCCGAAGATCAACGAGGCCCTGCGCGAACAGGCTGCTACCCTGGAGCATGTGATTTATGCGAACTTTGTTCATGAACCAGGTCTGCGTCTTGCTCAGGCCTTGAGCGAGCGAACATCGCATCAACTGCCGCGTGTCTATTATTCCGATAACGGTTCCACGGCCATGGAGATCGCATTAAAGATGGCCTATCAGTTCTTTCGTAATCAGGGCGAAAGGCGTGAGCGAATCGTATGTCTGTCAAACGGCTATCACGGTGATACATTCGGGGCGATGGCAGCAGGGGCCCGATCCATTTTTCATAGCGTCTTTGAACCGCTGCTTTTTGAAGTACATCACCTCACCGCACCGTCCTGCACACAAGAAGGCCTGGATAACGAAGATAAGGCACTGGAAGAGATGTCTGAGGCCCTGCATGCACTCGAAGATTACTTCGATCGTTACGGTGAGCAGATCTGCTGTTTGGTACTGGAGCCGTTAATCCAGGGAGCAGGTGGGATGAACTTCTATGCTCCTGCCTATTTGAAAAAGGCGCGACAGCTCTGCGATCGTTATGGTGTCGTTCTTGTAGCCGACGAGGTCTTTACAGGGGCAGGGCGTACCGGTCCGTATTTTGCCTTTGAACGGGCCGGCGTCTGGCCGGACATTGCAGCCCTGTCGAAAGGCCTTTCCGGTGGTTATATGCCTTTTGCTGCCACACTTGCCTCGGAGCGCATCTACGAAGGTTTCCTGAGTGATGACCGAATGCATACGCTGTATCACGGGCATTCGATGACCGGCAGCCCGCTGGGCAGCGTGGCCGCCCTGGCATCGCTTGCACTTTACGGCGAGCTGAACATCGGCGAAAGGCTGAAACAGATCGAGGCCCTGCATCGTGAAGGATTGCAGCGCCTGATGCAGGAGGCAGGGGAATGGGTAAACCGTCCACGCTGCCTGGGATCGGTAGCGGCTTTTGAACTGGCTGCCGATCTGCCCTACGGTGTACCCGTGTCGATGCTTGTGAGCCGGGCAGCCCTGGACGAAGGACTCTTTATCCGCCCGCTGGGAGGAACGGTGTATCTCTGCCCTGCCTTTGTTGCCTCGGACGAAGAGATGGCATTTATCTATGAGGCCCTGAGCCGCCTGCTGAAACGCATGCCTCAGATTTTGCGCACATCGACGTAAGAGCCGTTGGGAGCGGCAAAGATGCGATCGAAGGCATCGATGATGCGTTGAGCTGCCGTCTGTCCATCGGGCATGTCGGCCGTTCCACGGGCTGCCAGGAGGCGCTTCAGGGCCGGGAAGCGTGCCGGATCCTTGTCTGCAAGCGTGTCCTGCATGGCCGTGTGCACGAGGCCTGGCGCTAACGAGATCCATTGTTTTTCGGGACGCTCCGCAGCATAGAGCTGGATCAGCATATTCAACGTTGCTTTTGACAGAGAATAGGCATTCCAGCCGCGGGCGCCGTTTTGCGATGCACCGGAGCTGATGGCCAGGATTCGGGATGGCCCGCTTACCTTTCCCTGTTCTTCAAGCTTGAGAAGCGTATCGATCAAGATCTTGTTGGCCCATACATTGACCATCATCGTTTTCTGTATATCGTCCAGGTCTGTGCCGTAAAGGTCCTGAATGGGGCCCAGTATGCCTGCATTCAGAATCAAAAGATCAATCTTTACCGGTTCTGGCCCCACGGCCTGCTGCACCGCCGGTTCAATGGCCGTGGCATCGGATAGATCAAGAGAAACATGCCTGTAATTCTTATCGGTTACCGGGCAGGGACGACGGCTGAAACCCGTTACCTGATGTCTGTCGACGAGCTGCCTTACAAAGCCTTCGCCAAGCCCGGAGCTTGTGCCCGTAATCCACACCGTTTGCATAGGGCAGGATTCCTGCCCTGGACAGTGGAGGCAAGAATTTACGGGCATGGCTGGCTTGACACAGCGCTTGCAGGCCTCGATCTGACGGAAATGGTATTCAATTCTACCATCTTCGTGCTCTTATTTCTGTCTGTATTCTTGCTTTACTGGTTCCTGCCGCTTCGCGGAAAGCATGCCCTGATCATCGTGGCCAGTGTGCTTTTCTATACCTGGTATTCGATCCCCTTCTTCGCCATGTTCATCACGGTTCTCAGTGTGAACTACTACGTGGCCATGAAGCTGATCCGGCAACGCGAACAGGGAAGGCCTTCTCTGCCCTTGCTGTGGATGGCCGTTGGGCTTGATCTAACCGTTCTCGGCTTCTTTAAATACTTCTATCTTTTTGCCTCTACGGCAGGGACTGCCTTTGGCATCCCCTACCTGGCCGATATCAGAACAAACCTGCTCGAGGATTATCAGCTGCAGATCATCCTGCCCATAGGGATCAGCTTCTATACGTTTCAGCTGATTGCCTTTGTGGTGGACTGCTATCGCGGAACCATCGAGGCCCCGATCGACTTTCGGCGCTTTGCTGTTTTTATTCTGTTTTTCCCTCAGTTTATTGCAGGACCGATTCTGCGTGCTACGGACTTCCTGCCACAGATTGATCGCCCGACCCTTACCTCCGAGCGCCTGAAGGGTGGCATGCTGCTGCTCCTTTCGGGAACGATCAAGAAGGTGTTGATCGCCGACCGTATCGGCGCGGAGATCGGCGCTGCATGGCAGAATCCAGCAGGCTATGATGCAACGGTCTATGTTCTTCTTCCCGTAGCCTTTCTCGGTCAGATCTATTCGGATTTTTCAGGCTACACAGATATGGCGCGCGGTATGGGGAAGCTTCTTGGCTATGAGCTTCCGGAAAACTTTCGCGGTCCTTTTTTCTCGAAATCCATGTCAGAGCTGTGGACCCGGTGGCACATCACGCTGTCTTCCTGGCTTCGTGACTATATCTACATACCACTTGGCGGATCTCGCCGCGGCGAATGGCGAACCTCTGTGAACCTGTTTATTACGATGGCCCTTGGCGGATTCTGGCACGGTGCCACCTGGAATATGCTGATCTGGGGCTCCTTTATCGGTGTTGTTCTGATCATGGAAAGGACGCTTCGCATGCGTCAGATACGTCTTCTTCCGGAAGGAAGGGCCTTCAATGCATTGCGCGTATGTTATACCTTTGGTCTTTTTGCCGTTTCTGCCGTCTTCTTCGCCGCTCCGGGACTGGACCAGAGTATAACCATTTTTCAGGGCATCCTTGACTGGCAGCGAGGCAATCCACTGCCGGGTTTTGGCGCAGCTGTCTCTTTGACGATACTGGCCTTCCTTGCAAATGTTCCGGGCTACTATGATTCTGTGAAGCAGTGGATTGTGCAGCGTCCTGCATTGCAGACAGGCATTATCGTTTGTGGCAGCTTTATTACGGCCATTCTCATCTATATGTACGGTGATGTGGCCGGGGCATTCCTCTATTTTGCTTTCTGACCGATGACCCAGCGTTCTATAATGCCGTCCAGCTGCAGTCGTCCCTTTTCTGTCCAGCGAAACAGATCGTCCTCCAGAAAGGAGCCATGGCCGAGCTCTTCCTGTTCCTGGAAAAACGGAAAAACATCCGCGGCCCTGCTGCTTTGATTCTCTTCGAGGAGGTCCTTCATCCAGGAAGGACGAAAGGGGATGGCAAGTCGAAAAAGATTCAGCGGCACATCGATTTCTACGTTATGCGGGGTTCTTGCTGCCTGTCCTGGGTTGGCCTGCCAGCGGTCGATGTTACGCGGGTTTCCGTAGCGGAATGTGCCATCGAAGCCATGCGCACCCGGGCCCAGTCCCATATAGGGTTGATAGAGCCAGTAGCGCATGTTGTGCCTGCATTCATATCCCGGCCTGGCATAGTTAGAAACCTCATACATCGTATAACCCTTTTCTGCGAGAAGGTCGGGTAGAACCGTAAAGATCTGCTCCTGCAGCTCTTCGTCCGGCGCTTTCATAAGGCCGTCACGGATCCGGGTGGCATACGGTGTTCCCGCTTCTTCTGTTAACGAGTATACGGACAGGTGTTCAAGCTGCGCCTCGGTAATCCGGTCAAGATCGGACAGGAATTCTTCGAAGGTCTGGCCCGGAAATCCATAGATCAGATCCACTCCCCTGGAACGAAAGGGAAAGAGGGAGAGATTGTGCAGGATGTTCTGATACCGCTCTTTATCGAAAAACCGGTTCATTGCGTTCAGATACTTACCGGAAAATGTCTGTATACCTGCATTGATACGGTTGATGCCGATGTGCAGCAGCTCTTCAAGGTATTGTGGCGTCAGGTTCTCTGGATTGCCTTCGAGGGTGATCTCACAATCTGTGCTGAAGGTAAAGGCCGTGCGAAACAGATCAAGCATCTGCTTTAATGCCGTTGCAGGCAGCAGGGAGGCCGTGCCTCCGCCAAAAAAAATCGAATCAACGGTGGAAAACCTGGAAAAATGGGGAACCCGAATGTTCCATTCCTGTTCAATACTGTGAAGGAAGGCCTGAACCGGCAGCTCGCCCTGCAAAGGAACGGAGAAAAAGTCACAATAATGACATTTTTGCAGGCAATAGGGGAAATGGACGTAGATGCCAAGGGAATCGGGCCTTCTGACCAGCACAACGTTTAAGAAGGAGATGTCTGTGGTTTCGTCAAGGGAAAGAAGGAGGGAAAGTGTTGACGCATGTGGAACACGGCGTATCGTGCTGTGCGGAGTCAAACAACCATGAATCAGGTACAGCAACCGGTCGTCCAGAGCGGGGTTCGCATCAGGGCCTATCCCGTCTACATACCAGGGCATTCACGTCCGGAAGAGAACCGCTATTTTTTTTCTTATACGATTGAAATAACGAATGAAAGACAGACCCCCGTTCGGCTGCAGTCGCGCCACTGGATCATCATCAATGCCGATGGGGAGCGCGAAGAGGTACGCGGGCTTGGCGTGGTCGGTAAAACGCCAATTATTCAGCCCGGAGAAAGCTTTGTATATACCAGCTTCTGTCCTCTGAATACCAGCTGGGGTACGATGGAAGGAAGCTTCACGATGAAGGACCACGAAGGGAACCTTTTTGAGGCCCCGATTGCCCGCTTTATTCTGGCCTGGGATACCGGTGAACAGGACGAAGAAACGGGGAATTCCTGATAGCTTTCTTTCTGTATGGTGCAGGGCTTCACCGATTTGCAGACAATCTTAAAGGAGACAAACGAATATGCGAAAGATCTTTATGCTTATGCTAATTCCTGCAATGGTTCTGGTTGCATGCGGGAAAGATGGCAGCAGTGGTGAACCAACGGTTGAGCAGGCCGAAAGGATGAAGGTTACTGCAGAGAAGATCTGCGAGAAGTTCCACGAATGTATGAACGAACAGCTGGCTGCACTTCCAGCCTCGCAGCGCGAGATGGCTCGGTCCATGATGCCTTCACCTGATTCCTGTTACAGAGAATATGGCGTTCCGGAAACCGACGATACCCAGGGCGAACCGGTGGCTATGCAGTTCACAGAAGAAGAGGTCAACCTGGCCATTCGTTGCATGGAAGCTATTACCGAGGCATCCTGTCAGCAGCTGATGCAACCGGATGGTCGGCCAGCTGCCTGCAAAGAGTTTGCCGCTATTGCCGAGAAAAAGGCCCGATAAGACGAAAGGCCTGCGGAGGCAGGCCTGCTGGCCAACAGCGACGGTGGTTGCGCCTGCCGAAGCTGCTTGACAGCGGGCGCACCAACGTTAACGCGGGAAGGACTTTGTACGAGAACAAAAAGATTCTGATTACCGGTGCAGGGGGATCGATCGGATCCGGCCTTGTTGAGGCGCTCTTTAACACCGGCTGCAGGCTGTTCCTTTTAGATCATTCCGAGTATCTACTTTTTCAAACACTACAGCGTTTTCCTGCTACCTCTTATCTGGCGGACCTGCGCGACAGGGAAAGACTGGCCGAGATATTCTCTGAAGTCAGACCCGATGTTGTTTTGCATGCTGCAGCCTTGAAGCATGTCCCTCTTGTGGAAGCGAATCCAGCAGAGGCCATTAAAACCAACGTATTCGGCACAAGAAACCTGATCGAGCTAAGCCTGGAACATGGCATTGAGCGATTCATCTTCATATCATCGGATAAGGCGGTTCGACCTACATCGGTGATGGGTGCAAGCAAGCGCATCGGCGAAATGCTCTGCTATCATTACAGTCATCGCGGACATACAGTCTTTACGGCTGTGCGCTTTGGAAACGTCCTTGGCAGTTCGGGCAGTGTGATTCCACTCTTTAAAGAGCAGATTGCAAGGGGTGGGCCCGTTACCGTCACAGACCGGGATATGGAACGTTACTTTATGAGTATTCAGCAGGCCTGCAGGCTGGTTCTGAAAACGGGCGAGATGGGGCGCAGTGGCGAGATCTACCTGCTTGATATGGGAGAGCCGGTTCGGATCTATGATCTGGCAAGGGCCATGATCCTGGCCGAAGGCAGGATGCCCGACATCGACATTGAGCTGAAGGTTACGGGACTGCGTCCGGGCGAAAAGCTACGAGAAGAGATCTACCGCGATGATGAAGCCACCGGACCTACCGATGTACCGGGAATCCGGCTTGTGAAGATGAACGGCAATCCCCCTGATTTTGAAGCCAATCTCGAGCGTCTGCAAACGGCAACGGATGGCGAAAGCATCCGTTGCATCCTCTCTGCCATGATCGAGGATTACCGCCCATCCGGCGCTTAGCCGATTTCGTAGTAGTCCACTCCCAGGGCCACAAGGTCTTTTACCGGACGACAGTCTGGAGAGAGGATCTTGCCCGTGTGATTTGCAGCAAGCACTCCACATCCTCCCCCACAGCTGAGGCTTACGGCACATTCCCTGCAGCTATCGATGGACAGTACATCACGCCGGGACCAGTCGATGGCCTGCTGTTCTGGTCCGGGCAGGCCTTCGCGCTGATCCGCGTCGGAGGCGCTGGCGCATGCAAAGGGGACCGCCTCTGCCGGCTGCCCTTCTTCCTCTTCAAGAATGTTTCCCAGTCTGTATTTCTTTACTCCAACGGAAGCCGTACATCCGAAGATGTCTCCGTTTAAGTCGAAGGCCCATTCCTTCTTACCTGCAGGGCAGCCATCAAAGATGGGCATGGGCAGTGTTCCATTCTCTTTCAGATAGCGGATGCCATGGAACTGCGGTCGGTGGAACCTGGCCAGTACAGGATGTTTTTTTGCCAGCCGCACAAAGTCCTGCCACAGTGTCGTTCGGTCATAGAGGTTTGCTCCGGGCTGGCAGGTATGGAGCTCATAATTGCGGCCAATGGTTGTTTCGAAAAGAGACTGCGGATAATCCAGCCATCCCATCTGCTGTGCATGGTTGGCCAGCTCTGCAAGCGATTCCAGGTTGTCGCGATCGACGATCATACGCAGATTGATGCGGTATCCGGCGCGAAGGGCATCATCGATGCCTGCACTGACACGTTCAAACGTGGGCTTGCCTGATGCCGTTGGACGCCGCCTGTCCTGCATCTCGGGGCTGCCATCCATCGTGACCTGAATCTCACGGATCTTCACGCCTGTGCGCTGGAAGTCCGGTATGTAGCTGCTCAGTTCGTAGCCATTGGTGACGATACAGATGGCCATATCGTGTTCTTTTGCCTTCTCAAGCATGTAGATGAGATTCTCTCTGTAGCGTCGGGCACCGAGCAGCGGTTCGCCGCCAAAGAGCGTAATGTAGGGACGCACCGGTTCGTTCCCAAAGCGGCGTTCGACATAGCGAAAGAATGCATCGATGACTTCCGGTGTAACGATCTTTGATTCTTCTTTATAGCTTTCCTGGAAACAGTACACGCAGGAGAAGTTACAGGCGTAGGTGGTCGAGAATATCAGCTGAATCGGAGTCCTTTCGTATTCTTCCTGGAATTCAAGAAACTTCTCCTGTATCATTGCCTCTTCATCTTCAGCAGAGGCAAAGAGATAGCCGCGCTCCAGCATGTACGGAGCAAGATGATAACCTTCCCAGTTCTGATCTTTGATTCGCGACTCCAGCTCTGGCTTTTCAAGTGGAGTGATTTCATCCATGGCTCCGGTTAAATAGTTCATAATGAAGGAGCGTCCGGATTCTGTGTCAAAGGTAAATGTATAACGTGAAAAGATCATACTGTTCCTCGTGGGGGCATTGGTATCGAAAATGGCCCGGTATGCCCGGGCCGTCAATCAGTCGTGACATCCTGAGATGATCTTGCTGTTTTTTGCACAGCATTGGGCTACCGCCTTCTGTGCGGCAACCGGTTTGACAGTAGTGATGGCTTTCATCTCTGCCTCCTTTTATTTTTTTGCATGTCGCCCTGTGGCGAAAAATGCCTGTTTAACGCTCTGCCTGTCGAATCCCGCGAAAGGTATAGGAGCGCACCATGACCTGGTCTTTTCCTTTCGGATACGGATCGCTTTTTTCGAGGATTTCCAGGTCGGTGAATCCTGCCGAAGCAATGGCGTTGATATACTGTTCTTCGGGAATCGCCCCTCCGTAGCAGGCGGCGATTGCCTCGGCACTTGTCCTGATATGCTCGGGTAGCTCCTTTTCCGCAAGGACGTCCGATACGATGAAACGTCCCCCTGGCTTTAGAATGCGAAAGATTTCAGCATATACTCTGGCCTTGTCTGCAGCATGATTGATCGTGCAGTTGGAAATCACCACATCGACGCTGTTATCAGGCAGTGGAAGGGATTCTATTTCGGCCTGGATAAACTCTGCATTGGTAAGTCGCAGCTTCTCTGCATTCGAGCGGGCCACCTCAAGCATCGACGGAGTCATATCGATGCCGATGGCCTTTCCGGACGGTCCCACAATGCGAGCGGACTTTAGAACGTCAAGGCCACGTCCGCTGCCAAGATCCACCAGCGTTTCGCCGGGTTGTGGCTTTGCATGATCCAGGGCGCCACCACAGGACAGGCAGCAAGACGTTGTAGCTTCGGCTGCATAACGGACCTGAATGGCCTGTTTGGGTTCTACTGACATATGGAATTCCTGCTTCCTTTTTGGTTCTGGTTAACGGCTGGCCAGCGCTTTTTCGCGTTGCCGGCTTGCTTCAAGATGTTTTTCGCAGGCGATGGCAGCGATGCACCCTTCGCCTACGGCAATGGCTGCCTGACGGTATTTCTTTGCCCGTACATCACCTATGGCATAGATCCCCGGAATACTGGTCTGCATGTCTTCATCGGTGATCACATAGCCCCAATCATTGGTTTCCAGAGGCGTTTCGGATTCAATGCCTTTCAGGGAAGGAACCATACCAACAAAGACGAATACTCCGTCGGCAACCAAATCAGAGGTTTTACCGGTTGTAACCTCTTCTACAAGGACCTTCATGCGTCCATCGGGTAGCTGCTCGAAGCCGCGTGGCTCGGTATTCCATACAAAATCGATTTTTCCGTTGTTAAAGGCTTCTTCCTGTGCCTGTTTGTTTGCCTGCAGATGGTCGAACTGATGCACGATCGTTACCCGTGAGGCAAACTTGGTCAGAAACAGGGATTCTTCGACGGCAGAGTTACCACCGCCGATCACGATAACATGTTTTCCGTCATAGTACTTGGCATCGCAGGTGGCGCAGTAGGAGATGCCGCGTCCCCGATACTCTTTTTCTCCGGGAACATCGAGGCTTCGGGGCTCCGCACCGGTAGCAAGGATAACCGAACGAGCGTGGACCTCGATTTCATCATCGATGCGTATGATGCTTTCTGTGGAATCAAGCTTCACCGAGGTAACATCGACGGCAGACAGCACGTCGGCCCCCGCCTGCTGTACCTGCCGAAGCATCTTTTCAGAAAGCTCCCAGCCAGAAACGGGGCCGCCCGTTCCAGGATAGTTCGAAATCATATGCGTTGTTTTTACCTGCCCTCCGGTTAAATCCTGGTCAATGACAAGAACGTTTAACCGGGCCTGGGCCGCATACAGGGCCGCTGTCAGGCCTGCCGGTCCACCGCCAAGAATGGCCACGTCCACATCTCGTCTGGACGACTGTCTCTTATTATACAGACGGTTGAAAACATCCTCCGGCAGCATGGAGCGTATCTGTTCTACGATGTCTTTTTTGCGTATGGCTCCTGAAAGACGCTTACCGGTTTCCCTGCCATTGTTATAAAACAGAAGCGTGGGGGAGGAGCGAACTCCCAGCTCTGTGGCCAGTTCACGGTTCTGCTGCCGGAAGATCTTGTAGAAGCGAACCTCTTCGCCAAAAAGATCGGCAAGGCTTTCGAACTTCGAAGCCAGGGCCTCGCAGGGAACACAGTCTTCAGAATAAAAATCGAGAATGACCGGACCGCTGGACTCGGTAATAAGGGAATGATATTGAGATGCCTGAATCTCCTGAATGTAGCGATGCTCTGACATAAAGCCTCCTGATTCCATATACCCCTATAGGGTATAGGAACCAGTCAAGGGTCGGTCTGCTCTGTCGTCGAGCAAAAAATTATCGGAGGCGATTTTTCGGACTTCAGGCCAGCCAGCGATTTATGAGCTGCTGCATGAGTTCTTCGCTACGGGAAAGCAGGTTGATGCCCTCTTTTAATTGAGACTCATTCATCACCCAGGGGGAGGGGATGAGCTCATCACCGGCATGCTTGATCAGGCCGGTGATGACATCGGCGGTCATCTCCAGGTGAAACTGAAGGCCGATATGGGGGCCCATCTCGAAGGCCTGCTGTTCACATGCCTCGCTTCTTGCAATATGCAATGCTCCGGGGGGCAGGGTGAAGGTCTGTCCATGCCAGTGCAGGGGCGTAAATCGATCGGGAAAATCGTGAAAATAGCGGCTCTTTCGGGCCTCTTGCGTAAGCGTAACGGGAAAGAAGCCGATTTCTTTATGCCTGGCGGGCAGAACCTCTGCACCCAGGGCCTCGGCCAGGAGCTGCGCTCCGAGGCAGATGCCCAGAACGGGGACGTTTTGTGCAATGGCCGCCCGAATCCAGGACTTTTCGGCTTTGAGAAAAGGATAGTCCTTCTCATCGGCCGTCCCCATCGGTCCGCCCATGACAATGATTCGATCGATTGATGCGACGTCGGGCAGCCCTGAACCTGCAAACTGCTCGGTAACGGATACGGTCCAGCCATGTCGTTTCGCCAGGTCGGGCAGGATGCCTGCTGGCTCGAACGGCACATGCTGTATTATATGGAGAGAAGGCACCGGCCCATTCTGCACAGGCCGGCTTGCTGACAAGAAAGAGAGGTTTCAAAAGTAGAAAACACAACTATTGAGTGATTGCTCACTTAAAAAGTGATTGATCGGTTAGATAGAGCCATGGTATGATGGTTCCGCCGATAGCGCAGGCCAACGACTCAGGAGCACTGTTTTGAAGAATAAGGTAGAACGGGGCAAGAAGAACGACCGCAATGCCAGACAGAGTCAGCAGCTAATCCTCGATGCAGCCTTTTCGCTCTTTGCAGAGCGTGGCTTTCACGGAACCTCCACAAAGGCCATTGCAGCCGAGGCAGGTGTTTCAGAAGGCTTGATCTTTCACCACTTCAATAACAAAACCGGTATCCTGGCAGCCCTGGTGCAGAGTATCGTTAGCTCGAACCTTCAGGGGGGAATGACCCTGTTGCTGCAGAATCGAGAAGGGCAGGACCTGGAAGAGGTGATCAAGGAAATCTTTGACCTTTTCGAACAAAGCGCTCGCGAAGGGCGTTTGCGCGATATGATCCGCATCGTCTTCAATTCTCTTCTTACCCTGCCGGATGAAGACAGACAGAGATTTGTACGCCAGATCCACGATAATCTCTGGTATCCGTTAACAGAAGCACTGACACCCCGCCTGAAGAATACGGATATCGATCCTTATGTGTTCTTCCGAATTATGCAGGGTGCTATGCTGGGCTATATCCTTTTTCAGGAAGTGCTGGAATGGAAAAAATTTGTAACGCTCGATCCGGTTCTTTATCGCGATACGCTGGCGTCCATGATGGCAGACGCCGCCTGCGAAAAAAGGCCTTCTTGATCCTGCTATGCTGGCCCTTTGCTGGCCTTATCGGCGCGGAGCCTTTATCCCTTGATGAGGCCGTAGAGCAGGGCTGGAAGGCAAATGCATCTTTAAAGGTGCAGGAGAATGAACTGCAGATGGCCACGCTCGATGAGAAGATCGCCGAATCGTATAGTTATCCGGACGTTAGCCTTTTCAGTTCCTATTCTCATGTCGACCCTCGTCCCGGTGTAAGAAAAGAGATCCTGCCGGGCCTGCCACCACTTAATCTGAGCATAGGACGCAATGACAGATTCAGTCATGGCCTGCAGCTGCGTTATATGCTGTTTGAAGGTGGTCGACGTCATCATATGCAGGAGGCCTCGAAGCAACAGAAAGAGGCCTTTCGATGGCTGCTTCTCGATCGGCGTAGAACCGTACAGTATGATGTGCGGCGTGCCTATATAACCATCCTGCTTTTGAAAGAGATCAGACATCTGGCTGCAGAAAACCTGGAGCGTCATCGTCGACGCAGGATCGATGCAGAGCGTGCCTTCCAGGTGGGAACGATACCGCGCCTGGAGCTTTTGCGATCGCGTGCTGAAGAAGAGGAGGCGCGAATCGCAGTGGATGAGGCTGCCGATCGGCTGCGATCGGCCAGACAGCAGTTTGCCATATTGCTGAACAGAAAAGACCTTCCCGAGCCTGTGGGCGATCTACGCCAGGCCTCCGAGCAGGCCATGAGGTTTGATCTGGCCGTCCTGCATGCAGAGGAGCCGGAGTTTGCCCGCCTGATGGCTGCCTCTTTCCAGCGTCGTGCCGCAGAAGAGAAGGCAGAGGCAGAGAAGGCAGAAGGCATGCCTGCGATCGTAACGGGGATGTCCGTGGCACAGACCAATCCCTATCTGGGCGAAAAGTACTATGGAGCGGAATACAATGCCTTTGTACAGCTGAGTTATCCGCTTTTCGATTCAGGACGGTCATCGGCCATCTCTGAAAAAGCGAAGCTGGCCTATCAGAATGTGGCTCTGCAAACGGATGAACTGCAGCGTACGCTCAAGGCGCAATACGATTTGCTGTTACAGCGCATAGAAAGCAATCAGCGTACGATCCGTTCGCGCAGAACAGGCGTGGAACGGGCAGAACAGGCCTTTGCTGCTGCTCAGGTGGCCTATAAGAATGGAGCCATCGACCTTGGCCGTCTGCTTGATGCAGAACTGCTCTTTCTAAAGAGTCGGGTGGATTTCTTTCGCAGCACGGCAGAGTTTTATGAGAATCTGGCAGCGTGGGAACGCTGGAGCGGGCGCACATCGGGCCAGTTCGAGATCTTTAACAGGAGCAAACCATGAATCCTCTGGGTAGAATGTTGTCCGTATGTATCGCTTTGATGATTGGATGTTCTGGCAATGAAACGGGTATCCAGGGATCGGGTACGATAGAGGTGGATCAGATACGCATCTCTCCGCTATATCCCGGGCGAATCTCTGAGATTACCGTGCGCGAAGGTGATAGCGTTGAAAAAGACAGTCCTCTTGTGTACCTGCGCAACGAAGAAATGGAGGCCGATGTGGCCTTTACACAGGCAGGGCTGGAAGGAGCAAAGAGTGGCATTGCCCAGGCACGTGCCGATTACGAGAATGCTCGCAAAGAGCGTCTTCGCGGAGAGGACCTGTTTCGCTCGGGCAGTCTGTCCAGACAGGATCTGGATCGATTAAGGACAAGAGAGAAGGTAGCCTTATCCAGGCTACAGGCAGCCAGGGCACAGTCGGGACAGTTAGAAGCCGCTTTGCGTCGCTCAAAAAGTCGAATCAAAGAGATTACCCTTTACTCCCCCGTAAAAGGCGTTGTGCTTTCGCGCAATTTTGAGGTTGGAGAGGTGGCACTGCCAGGTTCGGCAATCCTGACCGTTGCCGATCTGTCGACGGTTCGCCTGAACGTCTATGTACCCGGTCCTGATCTGGCACGGATCAGGGTGGGGAACAGGGCCAGAGTAAGGGTGGATGGACTTGAGCGAGAGTTTGAAGGCCGTGTGGAATCGATTGCCGATGAAGCAGAATTCACTCCGAAAAACGTGCAGACGGCCGATGCCAGGGCGCGTCTTGTATATGAGGTGCGCATTCGCCTGCCCAATCCGGACCGGATTCTGAAGCCTGGAATGCCGGCCGATGCACAGATCGAAACCGGGCCCATTCAACAATGAAACAGACCGTCATATCCATGACCGGCGTATCGCGAAGTTTTGGAGAATTACGCGCTGTGAACGGCGTGGATCTGACGCTCGGTCGTGGTGAGATCTATGGCCTTGTTGGTCCCGATGGAGCAGGGAAGACAACGTTGATGCGGTTGCTTGCCGGTGCCCTGGCTCCCGATAGCGGAAGCATTCGCGTGATGGGCCTTGATGTGGCAAACGAGCCGGATCGTATCAGAGAGCGGGTCGGTTATATGCCGCAGCTCTTTGGCCTCTATGCAGACCTTACCGTTTACGAGAATCTTCGCTTCTTCGCCATGCTGTTCGGCGTAAAGAAGCGTCGCGAAGAACGCATTGAAGAACTGCTGGAATTTGTCAGGCTTACGGAGTTTCGCAATCGACGGGCCGACAATCTTTCCGGTGGAATGTACAAAAAGCTGGCCATTGCCTGTTCCATTCTTCACCGGCCCGATCTGCTGTTGCTCGATGAACCAACCAACGGTGTGGATCCGGTATCGCGACGCGATCTATGGGCACTTCTCTTCTCTCTGGCCGCCGATGGTGTCGCTGTTCTTGTCAGTACGCCCTATATGGATGAAGCAGAGCGATGTCACCGGGTGGGGCTTATGTATGACGGCATGCTTGTTCGTGAGGGCACACCGGACCATCTGCTCGAAGAGTTAAGCAACCGGGTTTACCTGATAGAAAGCGAGAATCCTGCCTCGGACCTGGAAAGGGTGCAGAAACGACTGCCAGAAGGTGCACTGTCGGCGGTGGCACCGGGAGGCATTCGCGTCATTCTAACAGAGTCAGGCAGGCCTCGCATGAGGATGAAGGCCGTGCAGGCAGGGATCGAAGACCTTTTGATGCTGGTTCAATACCGCAAGGAGCAGGAATGAGCCGGGCCGTCGTCGTAGAGAATCTGAGTCGTCATTTCGGTTCTTTCTGTGCCGTGGATTCGATTTCGTTTGAGGTGGAGGCGGGAGAGATCTTTGGCTTTCTGGGAGCAAACGGTGCGGGAAAGTCCACGACGATACGCATGCTATGCGGTATCCTTCCTCCCGATGGCGGACGGGCCATCGTCCTTGGCATGGATGTGGCCAGAGATCCGGCAGGGGTGAAACGGTCCATTGGCTATATGTCGCAGAGGTTTTCCCTGTATGGTGATCTTACGGTAGAGGAGAACATTAACTTTGCAGCCGGTATTCGCGGTCTGTCGGGTAACGCATTGCGTCGTCGCAGGGACAGGATTCTTGAAGAGACGGGGCTGCTATCCGAACGGCATATGCGAACGGATAAACTTCCAGGAGGGGTAAAACAGCGTCTGGCCCTGAGCTGCTCTCTAATACACGACCCACAGCTGATCTTTCTCGATGAACCGACCTCGGGCGTGGATCCGGCATCGCGGCATATGTTCTGGAACCTGATCCGGGAGATGAAAGAAAGGGGACGAACGGTCTTTGTAACAAGCCACTACATGGATGAAGTGGAGCAGTGCGATCGTGTTGCCCTTATGAACCGTGGACGCATCGACGCCCTTGACAGCCCGGCCGGTCTGCGCTCCGAAGTTCTGCCGGGGCCGGTCCTTGAGATTCATCCTGGTAGCTCCGGCGATATTGGCCCCCTTCTTAACAGCTGGAAATCGAGAAGCAGCGAAATCGTCCGCATTGATCCTTTTGGAAGGGGCTATCATGTGGTGGTTCAGGGAAAGGCCCAGGCCTTGCAGAAGGCTTTGCGAAAGGCTGGCTGCACGGTTCGTACCGTACCTCCGTCTCTGGAAGATGTCTTTGTCTATATTATTGGCAGGTCGCAGGAATGAAGATGGCAGCATCCCTGGAACGCATAGGGGCGATGGCCTGGAAAGAATGGATCCACATTCGCCGGGATTTTCGCACACTGTACCTGGCCTTTATCCTGCCTGTTGTGATGATCCTGATCTTTGGCTATGCCGTTGATTTTGATATAGACGGCATACGGCTGGGTATCGTCGATCGGGATCGCACCGAGGAAAGTCGTTCCTTTGTTGCTCGTCTCACTGCAGGGGGATGGTTTAGCCTGGAGATGGTGGAGCACAGCGACGCCGCTTTGATGAAGGCCCTCGATGAAGGACAGATTCGAATCGCTGTCTTTATTCCAGAGGGCTTCGGAAAGTCCATTCGCAGAGGGGAACAGCCCGAGATCCAGGCCCTGCTTGATGGCAGTGATAACAATGCAGCCACGGTAAGTCAGAACTATCTTCTGCTGGCCGGCTCCCGGTATTCTGAGTCGTTCTTAAAAGAGGCCATGAATCGGGCAGGAATGGCAGACCGAACGATGCCGCAGCTGCGTCCTGCTCCGTTTGTCTATTTTAATGCAGAGCTGAAAAGCCGGTTCTATATTCTGCCAGGCATCATTGCACTGACCACGGCCATTCTTGCTGCTCTGTTAACCTCGCTGGTCATGGCCCGCGAATGGGAGCGTGGAACGATGGAGCAACTCATTGCCACGCCCGTTCGGCCTTACGAGATCATTCTCGGTAAGATGATCCCCTATATTGGAATCAGCGTCTTACAGACGGCCATTACGGCCCTTCTTGCCGTCACCGTTTTCGGTATACCGTTTCGCGGCAATCCGCTCTGGCTGTTTCCTGGAGCGGTGCTTTTTGCAGCGGGAACCCTTGGCCTTGGCATGATGATATCCAGTGTTATGAAAAGCCAGCTGCCGGCCATGCAGGCTGCCTTTGTTGCCACGATGCTTCCTGGCATTATCCTGTCGAACTTTGTCTTTCCGATAGAAAGCATGCCTCCGGTGATTCGGCTGGTGACGTATATCGTGCCTGCCCGTTATTTCCTGGTGGTCCTTCGTACCGTTTTTCTGAAGGGAAGCGGTATAGAGGCCTTTTTTCTGGAGCTGCTTTTGCTCGCTCTGTTTGCAGCCTTTGTGCTGTTTGTGGCCATTCGTAAAACCGTGAAGAGGGTTGGTTGATGACCTTACGGGCAATCATATTGAAAGAGTGGATCCAGACCTTTCGGGATCGGCGGATGCTTGTGATCATCTTTGCCGTTCCTGTTGTACAGATGATCCTCTTTGGTGTGGCAACCAACAATGAGGTACACAATCTGCAAACCATTGTCGTGGATCAGAATCGATCGGCGCTGTCGCGGGAGATCCTGTCGGCCGTTGGTCGTGGCGGCTATTTTGATGTGATCGATGTTACGCCGGATGCGCAGGCTGCCGTTCAGGCCATGATGAAAAATCGGGCACGGATCATTATTGTGATCCCCCCTGATCTGGAAGAGCGGTATTATGCAGGCAGACGTGCGGATGTGCAGTTGTTGCTGGACGGTTCCGATGGCAACTCAGCCACGATCGCCATGGCCTATCTGATGCGTATTCTAAACAGCGTTTCAGAAAAGTGGTCTGCTCCGTCAGGCCGTCTGGCATATCCCGTAAACATTGAGACAAGGGTGCTCTATAATCCGGCCCTGATTTCATCGCACTATATGGTTCCCGGTATCATTGCCATGATCCTGACCATCATTACAACGATGCTAACGGCCATGGGCATTACCCGCGAGAAGGAGCGCGGAACCTTTGAGCAATTCGTGGTATCTCCCGTGCGAGGCTGGCAGTTGATGCTTGGCAAAACGATTCCCTACGCGGTGATTGCCGGTGCCGATGCAGGGGTTGCCACTGTCATCGGGATGCTTGTTTTTGAAATCCCTTTAACAGGATCGATATCGGCTCTTGTTGTTTTGAACATGGCCTACATCCTGGCGATGCTCGGTATGGGGCTTTTTATCTCGACCATCAGTCAGACGCAGCAACAGGCCATGATGACTGTCTTTGCCGTTCTCTTCCCGTTTATTATCCTGTCTGATTTTTTCTTTCCTCTGGAGAACATGCCGCTGGCCGTTCAGTGGGGAACGCTTTTGAATCCCATGCGGTATGCCCTGCGTGCACAGCGCGAGATCTTTCTAAAGGGTAGTGGATGGGCAGAGGTGTGGACGAATATTGTCGTTCTGTGTGGTTTTGCCGTTGCCTTTCTTGGATACGGGGCTCTGCGCTTTCGAAAAAGCCTGCAGTTATGAGGATTGCGGGGGCGGTGTTCAATAGGTTTAAATGTTTTAGTGTTTATTGAAAAAGTTGTAGTGTCAACCAAAAGAGGGTTGACACCGAGGCGGGGCTCCTGGATGTTACAGTTAGATGTCGTTCAGTAAAAGCGAAAGACCGGTGATGGCTGCCATTTTTCTCGCCGGAGCTTTGCTGTTGCTTCCCGGAACGGAAGGCCTGAACCTGCTGCGCCAGGGCGACGAGGTGATGCACATTGCCACGGTGCGGGAAAGCCTGGATACAGATTCGATTCTTCTGCCCCGCCTTACCGGCCAGCCCAATGCCTACAAGCCTCCATTGCTTTTCTGGATGGGTATGGCAGGGGAATGGCTTTTGGGCCGTTCCCTTTTTGCAGACCGCTTTGTTGTGGCCTTGCTCGGTGCAGGGACGGCCGTGTTTGTTTACGGACTGGTTCGCCTGCACCGGCTTTCTACGAGAAGAAGCCTTGCCGTAGCCCTTGGCTTTCTGTTTTCGCTGGCTGCCTTTAAGTTCGGCCGTCTTCTGATGATGGATCTTCCCATGGCCTTCTTTCTGACTGCCGTTGCATGGGCTTCGGTAAAGCACTGGCGAAGCCCTCGTGGCCGGATGAACTATCTGATCCTGGCCGGCTTCCTGACCGGTATTGCCTTCCTTTATAAAGGGCCTCTGTTTCATGCCTATGCTGCACTGCTTTTACTGGCCCAGGCCGGCATGCGCTTATGGTCACCGGCCATGCTTTCGCAGTTCCGTCGCTGGAAGGCTCGCCTTCTTCAGTATGTGAAAGAAGCCCTGGTCTTTGTCCTGGCATCCCTGGTGGTGCCGGCGGCATGGGTTCTGGTCCTGTATGGGAACGGATTGGGCGATGTACTGTGGTTCTTCTTTGTCGTCGAAAACATCGGGAAGTTTGCGGCGGACAATCAGCCGATGATGCGTATCTTCGGTGGCTGGCTTCTGTATCTGCTGCCGTTTACCCTTCCCGTTCTGTGGATTGCCATCGATTCGTTTCGCCGGCCCGTGAAGGCTCCGTCTGCCTACACTGCCCGTATCTTTTTTGTGGCGGCCATTCTGATTACATGCCTGCATCTTTTACCTGACAGGAAGGATCCCTACTATGTGGTTCCCGTACTGCCGGCGGTGATCGTAGCGGCAGGCCTGGCCTGGAGGTCGGACCGGTTGTCTTTACGGCTCCTTACATGGCAGAGTGCTTTTATGGCACTGCTTCTTGCTGTGGCTCTCTTCCTCTTTGCCGAACTGTGGATCGCTATCGTGGCCTCCTCCGTGCTGCTGCTGGCCGTTGTTGCCGGCTGGATGAGCACCCGGAAGATCGCAGAGCCGAAGCTGCCCGGAGCGGATGAGGCAGGTGGGATGCTCTGGAGGACACTGGCAGCCCCGCTTCTTATTATGGCCATTCTTCAATTTGTGCTGCTGCCGGCCGTGACTCGACCGATTCTTCCGGAGGCGTATGTCCCTGCACTGAAGAAAACGGGTGTCTGTCTGGTAAGCAGGAACTGGTGGGATGTCTTTGAACTGCAGCTTTACCTGCCGGACACAGAGATCCAGCATTCTTCACCCGCAGATACAATCTTCTGTGCCGACAGAACGAAGGCCGTACTGGCCCTGCAGGAAGACATGCCCGTTCCCGAAGGCTACGAAGAGGCAGCCAGCTGGTCGCACTGGAGTATTCGACCGGTGGCCGTAGGTGATGTGATGGCCCGGAGCTCTTCAGAAGGCTGGCGCCAGGCCCTCGAAGGGCGAACCACACTGTATCTTCCATTCGGAGGAAGACCATGAAATCGCGGTCGGTCTGGGACATCCGTTTCCGCAGCTCCTACCTGTGGCGTTTCCTTCCTCTTCTGATCGTGGTTGCAGGTACCCTTGGCGTGGCCGCTTTCAGGATCCTGCAGCAGCCCGGCGTTACTGCAGGCCATAGCTACAGTGAGGCCGATGGTCAACTTTTATGTAATCGTCTGTGCGATGGATTGATGTACTGCTTTAATGATGCTCTGGAGGGCAGAGACGAAACAACAAAGAAGGCCGTTCGTTCGGCCTGTTATACCGGATGCAGGAAACATGAAGAGAAGCTTGTTGCCTGTGAGCCGGTTTTACGCAAAGAGCAGGGATATAGCCAGGCCTTCTGTCAGTCCCTTGCCACATGTCTGAATCAGGGATTTGGTCAGAGCATCGGAAGGCCTGTGTCTGGCCAGGGGGCGTTACCGGAACGGTAGCAACGACAAACAGTGGGGAAAAGAAATGCAACAACTCAAAGAACGCAAACTGCAGTTCAGGCGTGAATACTTTCCGGTAAGGCCGCGAAACACCGATGATGTGGATGTAAGCGTAATCCTGCCGGCCTATAATGAGAGAGAGAATCTCCGTATCCTGCTTCCCTCGCTCATCCGCCTGTTTGATGAAGCACATTTAAGCTTTGAATTGATCGTCGTAGATGATAACTCGCCTGACAGAACCTGTGAGCTGGTGCGCGAAATGGCACGCCAGGATCACCGTATCCGTCTGATCCGACGTATTGACGAGCGCGGCCTTTCTTCGGCCGTTGTTACGGGGATGGCCTCGGCAAGTGGCCGTCATTTTATCGTAATGGATGCCGACCTGCAGCATGATGAGTCCATCATCCCTCGCATGATACAGGAGTTGCAGAGTGCCGAGATTGTCGTGGGATCACGTATGGTGGAAAGTGGCAGCTATGGCGACATGTCCTGGTTTCGCCGTGCGATGAGCCTTACGGCCACATTGCTGGCCCGGATCATGCTTTCCGTCGGGGTCAGTGATCCCATGAGCGGCTATTTCGGGATTCGCAGAGAGACCTTCGAGCAGGTGGCCGGACGGCTAAACCCGAAAGGCTTTAAGATCCTTCTTGAAATCCTGGCCAGGGCCAGAGGGAAAACGGTGCGTGAAGTAGGCTACCGGTTCCGAAACCGCCTGCACGGACAGACGAAGCTGGACGGCGCGGTAATTCTGCAGTATCTGTGCGCATTGCTGGAGATCCGGCTTGGACGCTCGATTTCTACGACCTTTGTCCGTTATGCTCTGATTGGTTCTGCCGGTGTCTTTGTGAACCTCTTTGGACAGTTTCTGGCAACGGTGCTGTTTGGACTGGAGTATCAGCGTGGAACCCTGTTGAAGCCTTCCCTGGCTGTTCTGGTGGGCTTTGAGCTCAGCGTGCTTTTCAATTATATGGCAAACAATGCATGGACCTTTAAAGACAGAAAACGCATGGGATTTCTGCCGAATGTCACAGGCTTCGCCAAATTTCATCTGGTGGCCCTGTATGGATTTCTGATCCAGGTTTCTGTGTGGCACCTGCTGCTCACCCTTATGCCGGAACAGATTCCTGCGCAGCCTGCCAGTTATGCAGCAAATCTGATGGGCATACTGTTTGCGACCGTGAATAACTACTATCTGAATAAGAATTTTACCTGGGAGAGAAGCGTGACAGCCTGAGCGTCTGTTTTTTTTGTGATTCTGTACAATGGGAGATTCGATGCACAGGTCTGTTGACCGGTCCAGGGGATGCGATGTGGCCGACCCGCTTGGCTTTTTGCTGGGTCGAGCTCATTACTCGATGCGCAGGCGCCTGAATCGGCGCATTGCCAGCTGCGGGATGGAGCTTACGAGTGAGCAATGCCTGATCCTTGTGATGCTTGGCTGTGAAGAACAGTTGAACCAGCAGGAGCTGGCGGATCGTCTTTTTAAAGATAAGACAGGCATTTCCCGGCTCGTTTCAGGGATGGAACGGAAGGGATTGCTCTTTCGCACAAGTACCATCGAAGACCGAAGAAACAACTTTGTTCAGCTGACCGCCATGGGTCGATCCATCGTCGATGGTATCATGAAAGAGGCAGCTGAGATCCGCAAAGAGGCAAGTAAAGGCATCTCTGAGGAAGAGCTGAGCATCTGTCAGAAGGTGCTCCAGCAGATGATCGATAACCTGAGCAGCGGAGACGGCGCAGGTGATTGACCTTCGTAGCTTCTGGTCAGAGAATGGCTGTCAGTTCCTGAACAAACTGCTGGATGTCTGCCTCTGTGGTAGGTAGATGTGGCGCCAGGCGCAGGTAGCCTCCACGTACAGTGCAGACAATGCCCTTTTCGCGTAACTTGCGTGAAACGGATTCGGGATTGGGCACAACCAGCGATAGAATCCCTGACCTGTGCTCCGGTGTGAAGCAAAGTGGTCTTACTCTGTCTTTGAGCGGAGACTCCCCGAGAAGCTTGAGAAAGGTGTCCTGCATCGAAAAGATGTGGTCTCTGACGCCTTCCACGGTATGCTCAAGAGGTAAACGGTCGATACAGGTTTTGAGGGCAACGGCCAGTGAAACCGGCGTCGTACTGTACTCGAATCTGCGGCCATCGGTATGCGGGGCCCAGGTATGGTTCAGGTAATCCTGTCCCTGCAGCATCAGATCGGCGCCTGTCATGACCTGGTGAAGCTTATCACGAAAGTCCGGCGCCGTATACAGAAGACCACATCCAATGGGACCGAGCAGCCATTTCCAGCCCGAAGCTGCAATGGCAGAGATGCCCCACGATTCTGGATACAGCGGAAGGGCTCCAAGGCTCTGCGCCGCATCGATGATCAGATCGATGTTGCGTTCCCGGCAGTACTGGCCGAGCTGTGGCAGGTCGACAGCAAAACCCGATGTAAACTGTACATGGCTGAGGGCGATGATCCGGGTGCGATCGGTTACCAGTGCATCGATATCTTCAAGTGAAAAGCTGCAGGGACCGGGAAGCGCTGTGTTCAGGTGGCAGGGCAGGAGTGCGTATTCCCTGTTTTGAACCAGTTTCAGTTTGGCCCCGCGCTGTTGCTGCAAAACCCAGGGATAATGATTGGAGGGATATTCATGAACAAAGCTGATGATCTCATCGCCCGGTTCGAATGGATAGCCCGCTGCAATCATGGACAGGGCCTCGGCCGTGTTTTTTACAAAGGATAGATTGGCAGCATCGGTTTGCAGCAGCCTTCCGGCAGAACTGTGCAGTTCTCCAAGCACATCGGGATATTCAGCGAAGACGAGAGCTCCCTGAAGCGAATGCCTCTCATCGAAACGATTTGCGGCATTGCGGGCCGGATCATAGAGCGGCGATACACCGCAGAAGTTCAGATAATTCCAGTTCTGTTTGTGGGAGAATCCGTCTTGCATAGAGACCTCTTAAAAGTACTTGCGGCTGCAAGGACAGCGTTTTTTTCGAATACATGTCTGCCCTTTCTTCTGCTGAGGCTCTTCAGGCTCTTGAATCCCACGTTGGCGAACGTCTGCGCTCTGATCCAGGGTTGCGCAAAAGCCTGATCGATCGGGAGCTGGCATGTCGTATCCTTGAAGATAACAGTATCAATGTAGAAGATGTTTTGCGCATTGGCGAGACGATTCGACGCCATTTCCATGACAACCGTGTCCTTGTTCACATCTTGAATAACATTCGAAACGGTAACTGTGCAGAAGACTGTGGCTACTGTGCTCAGCGTAAAACGGCAGAAGGTGTGCCTGTTTATCAGACCAAGCCAGAAGATGAGATCATGGAAGAGGCCAGGGCGGCAAAGAAGAGTGGAGCGCACCGCTACTGCCTGGTCACAGCGGGGCGCGGCACATCTCCCCGCATGGCTACCCGCTATGCAGAGCTCATCAAGCGCATCAATGATGAGCTTGGCATGAAGGTATGCCTCAGCGCAGGCCTGATCAATGATCCCGAAACAGCAAGGATTCTGGCCGATGCCGGTCTTGATCGCTATAATCATAACCTGAACACATCAGAGGCCCATTACGGCGAGATTGCTACAACGCACTCCTATCAGGATCGCCTGAATACACTGGAACATGTGTCGTCGCGCGGTATCTCTCTTTGTAGCGGTGTGATTGCCGGTATGGGGGAAAGCAGGGCCGACCTTGTAAATGTGGCCTTCGAACTGAATCGTCTGGGAGCGGCCTCCATACCCGTGAATTTCTTTCTGCCTGTAGAAGGGCATGCGGTCAAAAACTATGAAAGACTGACCGCTGATGACTGTTTGAAGATACTGTCCGTATTTCGTATGATCAATCCTTCTGCGGAAATTCGTATGGCTGCCGGACGCGAGATCTATCTTGCTGAACGGCAGAGGGATGGTTTACGCGTCGCCAACTCACTTTTTGTATCGGGTTACCTGAACGTGAAAGGATCCTCTGCCGAGCAAACCATCCGCCTTATCTATGAAAATGGCTACAGGCTGGACGAAGAGTGTGAGAGAGAGATTGTACAGCTCCGTGATCGTATGCTTGAAGAGTCGGCTGATCTGACCGGCCTTCAGATGAAAAGTATGGAAGAGCTTCGTCCGTTTAGAGCGCAGGAAGCAGGTCCGAATCGTTGATTCGAGGGTTATACGTCTGATGTCCGAGGCCCGGTTACTTCTTTTTGATCTCGATGGTGCTCTGATCGATTCATCCGAAGATATTGCAAATTCCATTAATGCTACAAGGCAGATGATGCGGCTGGCGGAGCTTCCCGTCGAGACGGTTCGCTCGCATCTTGGTGATGGTGCAAGGGAGCTGGTCAGGCGATGCTTTCCCGAAAAATCCGAAGACGAGATTGACGGTGTGCTGAAGGCCTTTCGCATGCACTATGGCGAGAACTGTACGGTACAGACACGGCCTTATCCGGGTGTTTCTGAGATCCTGCCGGAATTGAAAGAGCAATACAAAATGGCAGTGGTCACCAACAAGCACGGTTCCGTATCGGTGGCAATACTGAAGCGGCTGGGTATACTTCAACATTTCGAGATGGTCGTTGGTGGAGATGGCCCCTGCTTAAAGCCATGCCCTGAAGGCATTTTTCAGATTCTGGATCAGCTGCAGATTGAGCCCCAAAACGCTATCATCATTGGAGATCATCACACCGATCTGGAGGCAGGAAGGCGGGCCGGAATTCTGCGCATCTTCTGCAGCTACGGATTTGGAAACAGCGGCGACGAACAACCGGATGCTGTACTTGAGCGATTTGCAGATCTGCCGGCCAGCCTGGATAAACTGATGGCCGGCAGCGGGTCAACTTAACGTTAGCCGATGGCAATCATCCGCTCTACAGACTTAACCGCTCTTACGCGAATGTCTTCTGGAACTCGCACCTCAAACTGTTCGTAAAGCAGTGCATCGCGCACCTTTTCCAGTGTGATCTTTTTCATGTGGGGACAGGTATGGCATGTTCCCACAAACATACGATCGGGAAACACGGAGCGGAGGTTATCCGCCATGCTGCATTCGGTTACAAGTAAAACGTTCTTGTTCGGACGGCTTGCGATAAAGCTTTCCATCTGGGATGTGCTGCCACTGAAGTCACTTGCCTGGGTTACGTCTGTGTTGCACTCCGGATGGGCTATCACAAGCAGGTCATCGAACTGTTTGCGAAAATACTCAATATCTTCCGCCGTATACTGTTCGTGCACCATGCACTTGCCCTTTTCGTAGGAGATCAGCTTCTTCTTCGTCTGAAGTTGCATGTTGTTGGCCAGATACACGTCGGGAAGAAAGAGGATGGTATCGTCCGGCAGGCTTTCAATGACCTTGAGGGCATTGGCGCTGGTGCAGCAGATGTCGGTTTCGGCTTTTACCTCTGCCGAGCAGTTGACATAGGTTACGACTGGAACCCCTGGATACTGTGCCTTCAGGGCACGCACATCGGCTCCGGTGATGCTTTCGGCGAGGGAGCATCCGGCGTCGAGGTCGGCAATCAGAACCTTTTTGTCAGGATTGAGAATGCTTGCTGTTTCAGCCATGAAATGCACGCCATTAAACAGAATGATGTCGGCCTCCGTATCGGCAGCCTTGCGTGCCAGGCCCAGCGAGTCTCCGATGAAGTCAGAGCAGCCATAGAATACGGCCGGAGTCATATAGTTATGACCGAGGATGACGGCATTCTTTTCCCGTTTTAAGCGCTGGATCTCTTCGATGAGTGGCATGGCTGTGTCGAGCTCATGCGGCATCATGGTCTTTTCTAACGTCTTTCGGATCTCATCAAGGTCTGTCATTGCCTGCATGAGTTCAAGAAACGAACTGGAATCCAGCTGACAAGATAGAAATAATCGCTTTTGCGCTCATTTCGGGGGATTCCTGGAATAGAGACAGGCCTTGACGAAGACACATTCCGGACATTTCGGCTTGGTCGGACGGCAGATTTCGCGACCGAGAAAGGATAAAGACATGCCGGCATCGGCCCACAGCGCCGGATCGATGGTCTGCATCAGGATCTTCTCAATCTTTGGAGGCGTTCCTGTTCCGAGGCCGAGACGGGGAACGATCCGTTCTACATGCAGGTCAACAATGATACCATCTCCAGGTCTGCCCATCTCGCGCAGTATGACGAGGGCTGTTTTGCGTCCGATACCTTTCAGCTTCACAAGGCCTTCCAGTGTGAGCGGGATCTTGTCGTCAGATTGGATTCGTTTTGCCGTATCGCAGATCCATTCACACTTTTTGCGGTGATTGGTGACGCTTTGGAGCAGTGGAATCAGGTCTTCAGGGTGTGCTGAAACAAGGTCCTTGAGTCGGGGATATGCTTTGAAAAAAGGAGGTGCCACATGGTTGATCTTCTTATCTGAATCCCTTGCCGAAAGGATGGTCATAATCATCAGCTGATAGAGATTCTTATACTGCAGGGGATGTTTGCGTGTTTTATATCGTTTGTTAAGCCGGGCGAAGTATTCGTTCCAGTTCGGCGAGAAACGCGGCATAAGCATGAGGCTACCTGCCTGCAATCACTGTCTATCGTTTTATAAAGATGGGTTTGGGCCTGGGAAAAATGAAGAATGCTGTGTCTGGGGCATCGTAGTTAGGTTTTTGGGCCATGATTGGGTCTGTACCAGCGGGGTGGGATGAGTGGTGTGGATTCTGAAAAGAATGTCTTAATTCTGTACAGGCGGCTCTCTTCTGTGTAGGTCATGGTCAGATGGCTTGAGGTCGGAGTTCCGACAGTTCCATAAAGAGGGGGGCTCCAGCGCCGCAGAGCAAATTTGTAGCGACGAGTGTATTCCCAGACAACCAGCAAGACCAACAACCTGCTCATGGAAATCCGCGTGGCTAAACTGAGCAGCCGTAGCTCCACCCACACCTCCTCTTCGAAGCGCATGCTGATCCGCTTGAGGTTAAGCCCGGGATACTGATACCTCATGCGGATCCTGGTATACTGCAGCTGGCTGGTTGTCTTGGCGTGGCCGGCCCTGCCGCCCGGAATGCCTGCACGAAGGATCCGGTTGCGATAGCGACCGAGGAGCAGCCGAAAGAGGTGGTTCATGGACCCTTCATCCTCGCGCAGAGTGTTCAGCTTTTGCAGGTGCATGGCCGGCAGAAGCATGTCGACGGTTCCTGCCGGTTCCCATCGTTCCAGGGGAAAGATGCGATCGGTTGCAAAGGGGGGATGGGGAAGGGCTGAGGCATGCATACTGGGTGGGGTCTGCCGGAGGTCAGAATGCTGTTATTTTTTTCCGGCCGTTCCTGATTTGAATCAAAAATACTTGTCGTTTGTTATGTGAAAATATGATTGTGTTTATGCTGCCGGTTTCTTCTTCTCGGTCTCTGTCTTCTGTTGTTGATTCCTGGCCCATGAAAGGGGTAGCCCTGCTTTCAGGGGGACGTTTTCCCACGGAGGTTTCTCATCTGTGGATTACCGAATTCAGCTTACGCCAGATCCCTGTTCTGGTTGTCGATTGTGCTATCCGGCTGGATCTATTCCGCCTTGTTGATGAGGCATTGCGACGTGATGTAAACCCGGATACGATCCTTTCAGCCATCATGGTGCAGAGGGTCTTTACCCCGTATCATATCGTAGAAGCAATCACAAGAGCAGATCGGCAGAGACGACCGTTAACGATCCTGCTCGCTCCCCTCAAACAGTTTTTCGATGGGGATGTTGCTGAAGAGGAAGGTCTGTTCTTGCTGCGACGCATGATCGTTCGACTGCGTTCTGCGAACTGTCCTTTTCTGATCGTTGAAAAGGATCACTATTCTCATCCTTCGTTTCGAATCATCTTTCCAGAGCTTGAGGCCATTGCCGCTTCTATCTGGAAGGTATCCGATGGTAATCCAGAACATATATCAGTATCAGACCATTCACGTATGAGGGCTTTATGGGACGCACAGTTGCTGCCTATTCATGGCAACTCGAAAAGGTAAGGGATCGCTTTCGCAAGTTTCGAGCATCGTTGCGGAAGGAAGATCAACGTCTGTTTGATGACCTGATGTTGCATGCCAGATTGCATGTACAGGCCGGTGTTATGGCATCCTTTCCAAATCCATCTGATCCCGTTTTGCTGTCGATCCTGCTGGAACAACAGCGACAGATTAACGCATTAAAGCGAGAACTGGAAAAGAAGAAATGAACAGATACCAACCGGTATGACAGCGATAGAAGGACATCTGTTTGATATCCAGAATAGAGAAGATGTTCTGCTCCTCTGGATTCGCGATGATGGCGGGCGTGTTCACCTTGTCTATGATCGTTTTCATCCCTCCATTTATGTACATGGAGATCTTGCGTTGATAGAAAAACTCAGCCGGAGGCTTCAGGTACTTGAAGTCCTTGCATGTCCTCCGGAGCGAACCGAACGCATTCATTTTTATACCGGACGGGTTGTCTCTGTGGTATGCTACCGACTGTCAAAGCCAGACTTTCTCAGGACAATCCACCGCAAGCTTTATGCCTTTTTCGACCGCCTGGAGATCTATCACAGCGACATTGATGTGCCGACGCTTTATCTCTTTCATCGCCGGTGGATTCCCATGGCGCGCCTGAGGCTGGAGTGTGAATGGAATGAAAACAGAAAACGTCTGGAACTTCTTCATGGGCATTTGCTGGAAGATGCTGCATCCATGGAATATCCACCGGCAACGCTTCACACTGCCTCTCTATCTCTTGCCTCCAGCCATCGCCTTGAATTTTACAACAATGCCCTGTTACTGGAATGCGATCATGAACAGGTAGAAATCCCTGCCGATCAACCGGCAAAGATGATCCATCGATTTAATGACTTTATGAGCCGACACGATCCAGATGTGATTCTATCGGAGTATGGCGATCGTATTATTTTTCCATCGCTGTTCAGACATGCAAAAGAACAGAAGATTCCTCTTCTGGCCGACCGTATGGTTCCGGGAGCAATGCCTTTGAACAGAAAGATTATCACGCGTGGACGAAGCTACTTTACCTACGGCAGCATGATCTATCGCGCTCCTTCTTATCCCCTCCAGGGACGCTGGCATATTGATCGCCACAATTCTTTCGTGCACCGGGAAAGTTGTCTGGAAGGTGTGATTCAGCTTGCCCGTCTTTCCTGCATCCCCGTGCAGAGGATGGCTCGCTCCTCCACCGGAGCGGCGATGACGATGATCCAGGTTGCAACCGCTTTGAAACAGAATTATCTGGTCCCCTGGCAGAAAAGTCACAGCGAAGAGCCACGAAGTGCCCTGGACCTGCTAACGTCAGACAAAGGAGGTCTCGTCTACGAACCCGATATACGGGAATCCAATATCTTTGAGAACGTTATCCAGATCGATTTCAGTCAGATGTATCCTACGATCATGGTCCATCATAATCTTTCACCGGAAACCGTTCTCTGCTCCTGCTGCTCTCCTTCGTATGATGACTGTAACAGGGTACCCGAGGCAGGTTTTCCCGTTTGCCGTCGTCGCAGAGGGATCGTTCCCTTATCGATTGCTCCGCTGCTTGAGCTCCGACGTTATCTGAAACATCAAAAGAAGCATGCACGAACAGCAGAAGAGCGAGAACGGGCACATCAAAGACAGGATGCATTGAAGTGGCTTCTTGTTACCTGCTTTGGTTATCTGGGCTATCGTAATGCAAAATTCGGTCGCCTGGAAAGCCATGAGGCAGTAACGGCCTATGGCCGTCAGAAGCTGTTGCGTGCGATGCGTATATCCGAGCAGAGAGGATACCGCGTTTTACATGCCATCACCGATTGTCTGTTCCTTATAAGAGACGGTGATCAGGCATCCTATCAGCATATCCAGGATCTCTGTGACACGATAACGAAGGCAACGTCCGTGGAAATGTCGCTGGAAGGAGTCTATTCCTGGATCGTCTTCTTATCGTCACGTCAGGACAGGCGACTGCCTGTTGCCAATCGTTACTTCGGAAGGTTTAACGATGGCACGATGAAGGTGCGTGGGATTCAGCTAAGACGACGAGACACGCCTGCCTTTATTCGTCGCATGCAACAGGAGATGCTGGACCGGATGGTCAGAGCTGAGACCATCGACGAGGTCAGGTCCCTGCATGGACAGATGGACGATCTCTATCATGCCTGGAAAGCGCAGCTCCTGCAACAGGAGGTCCCCTGGAGGGATGTGCTGTTGCGTCGCACCGTCAGCCGGCCTGTGGATGCTTACACCGTCGATGGTGTAAGCTCCCTCTCTTTGCAGCAGCTGGCCGGAATGGGAATCAAGCTGGAGCCCGGAGAGAAGGTACGCTACCTGATCGTTTCGAAAAAGGCAAAGGACCGGCACCGGCGTTATCTTACAGAAGAGAAGGCAGAACTGGAAGAAAGAGAGGGACGGAAGGTCATGTATGACAGCAAGGCCTATGTAAGCCTGCTCTACGAGGCCTACCGCGAACTATGGGAGTATTTTGCTCCGCCGGAATATTTTGAGGAACTGAAGGATGGGCAGAAGAGGTTGATTCCATTCTGGCCGTAACGAACCTGGTGAAAGGAGCATGTCATGAGCAAAAAACGAATTCCACTGATGGTTCCTGATATCGGCGATGCAGAGCGTATTGAAGTCGTCGGATGGAACGTTCAACCGGGACAGAAGGTGTCTGAAAACGAAGAGCTCTGCGAGCTCGTTACCGACAAGGCAGCCTTCCCACTGGAATGTCCGCATACAGGCACGATCGTCGAGATCTCGCAAAACCGCGGACAGACGGTGAAGGTGGGGGATCAACTGGCCATCCTCGAGGTTGACGAGGCATGAATGCCAGGCCTGTCGTCCTCTTTCTGGGTGACAGCCTGACATACGGATACCTCGTCCCACCGGCAGATTCCATTCCGGCCCGTGTGGAGCGGTTGCTTCGCGAAGAGGGAGCGGATACGGTCGTCGTAAACGGTGGTGTGCCTGGAGACACCGTCGAAATGGCCGCACGGAGACTCCCTTACTACTTTGAGCGCTTTCCACATATTACCACGGTCGTCGTCTTTCTCGGAGCAAACGACCTTCTCTTACAGGAGGATCCGGCCGTAATCGAGCGGGATTACAGCGCCTTAATCCACAGCATTCGTAACCACGATGCAGGTACCGGCATTCGCATCGTCTCTTTTGGGCCCATCCCGGGCGTCGACCCTGACTATCAACGCCGGTTCTGCGCCATCTTTCCGAAAATGGCTGCCCTGGCCGGTAGTGAGCTTATCCCCTTTCCCATGTCTGACATCTTCGGCCATCCCCGATATAGTCTTCCCGATGGATTGCATCCAAACAGCGAAGGCTACCGGCTGATGACGGAGCGACTGTGGCCTTATCTCAGGTCGGATCTGCTCTGAGCCGGCTCTACCAGTATAAAACTGATATTGTCTTTTCCTCCGCGGTCCAGGGCCGTGTTGAGAAGATAGGTTGCGAAGGCATGAAGATCCTCCTTCCTGTTTTGCATCGTCTGAAGCTGCTCTTTCATCTCTTCCGCCTGGAAGTTCTCCCACAGGCCATCGCTGCATAAAAGAAAGCCTTGGTCATTCGCATGCCTCATTCTATGGCTAAACACCTCGGGTGTCTTTCCACTGGCAACAAAGCATCGGGTCAGCCGGTTCTTCAGGGGATGCACGTTGCGCATCGTTTCGGGGATTTCTCCCTTTTCGATCAGTTCCTGGATAGCGGTATCATCCCTTGTGATTTGCTGAAAATCGGGAATCGTATAGATGCGGGAATCGCCAATGTGCAGGACGGTGATGCCATCGGAATTCCAGTACAGTGCGGACAGGGTTGTTCCCATGCTGCCAGAAACATCGCCGGCTCTGGCCCGGCTCTGCAGCTGCGTCTGAATCCTATCAGCCACCTGTTCAATGTCCACTGCCTGCGTTGCGGTTCTGGCCGTTTCCACAAGCGCTTGAACGGCCACGGCGCTTGCCGTATCCCCACTGCCATGGCCGCCAAGTCCATCGGCCACAGCAAGCCACAGGCCCGATGTAAACTCAATTTCGAGAGAGTTGATACTGGCAGTGTGTCCTGCTGTGACAGTGATATCACCGACGCAGAGCGAGTCTTCATTCTTCGCCCGGACGAGGCCTGTATGTGACCCATAGTGCAGCTTTATCGATCGGTTCATGAATGCTCTTCCCTGTATTGAGTATTAAGGCAAAAGTATTAGAGGTTCAAGCTTTACTGAATATGAGGCCTGAAGACGCCAGAAAAAAAGTGCTCATTTTTAAAGGCTAAAATAACCTTGTGCAAGACAACATACCAGAGGCAGGCATTCTGGCCGTATTCTTAACTGAAATAAGGATGGTTTGATGCGTAAAGAAGGACAGGAAACGATATCTCCGCAGAGACGGGGATTACTGACAATCAACTATGTAAGATTTGCGCTCGTTCTTTTCTTCTATCTTTCACTTATTACCGCCTACAGAATTATGACGCCGGTGGTCTTTTTTAACCACCTGATCGGAACGACTGCCATTCTTGCTATGGCTGTGGTCTTCCACCACTATCGCTTTCGGTGGGAAGAGGGACGGCTGCGTCGGGCGGCCAAAGCGATTGCCGTTCTTGAAACTGCCATTACCGGAATGCTTCTTGTGTCCGATGCTGTCCTGGATCCGAAGACCAGCAGTTCAACGCTGAACAATCAGATCTTTTATACCTTGTTCTTCCTTTACATCATTCTTTCTGCGCTGATCAATGATAAAGGCTTCACGTTGATCGTGGGAGCAACGGCCGTTCTCGTTTACGGTGCCTTTACGGCTATTGTCCTTTCCCATCCTGACGTTGTGTATGTGCAGGAAATGGACAGGCTTTATTCGGGACGCAATCACAGTGTGCTTGTTGAAGGCCTGAAGCTTGCCTTTCTGTTTTCAGGTGCCCTGATTATCCGCGCTTTCATCGGTTCTAATCAGTCTCTTCTGAAACAGGTGCATGAGGCCGGTGAGCAGTCCAGGAGTGTGAGCCAGCGATTGCTTGGCAGTGCGGAAGCACTGCGCGAAAACCTTGCCTCACTAAAGTCCGGACTGGATGCAAACGTATCTTTTGTGCACGGTGTGTCCCGGAAGTCACAGGATCAGGCAGGCTCCATCGAAGAGATAGGCTCTACGATGGAAGAGCTGAAGGCCTCTGCTGAGATGACCTACAACAATATCCAGGAGCAGTTTGAGGTCATTGACTACATGAACAGGCGTAGCGAGGAATTGACACGCCTGCTTGAAAAGATGATTCAGGATAACGAACGATTCTTCTCGAAGGTGAGAGAGGCCGGTACCAGTCATGACGCCGTTGCCACGGTTATGAAATCCACGACAGAGCTTTTTGCAGAGCTGCAGCAATCCTTTGTGCGTTTGGGCGAGATTAACGAGGTGATCAGCTCCATCTCTGATCAGACAAACCTGCTTGCACTGAATGCCTCGATTGAGGCGGCCCGAGCAGGGGATCATGGTCGCGGCTTTGCCGTTGTGGCCCTGGAGGTCGGTCGGCTGGCCGAGTTCAGTCAGGAGAATGCAAAGAATATTCAGAAGATCATCAAAAGCAGCCGTTCGATGATCGATCAGGGCTCGGGCTTCTTTACCGATCTGAACAGAGCCTTTTCCCTGCAGAGCGAAGTCCTGCAGGAGGTTATGGTTAATCTGGAGCACCTGAAGGAGAATCACCAGAAGAACCTCGAAACGGTCGAAGATTTTGTGCGTTCATTAAAGCGGGTACACCTGATCTCCACCGATGTGCAGAATGCCGGAAGAGAACAGAAAAGTGGCCAGGAAGAGATCATGAAGAGTATACAGTATCTGGAGCAGCATGCACTGGAACTGTCGTCCAGAGCACAGGATCTTACAGAACACCTTAAGCGAATCAATGAATCCTTTCAGAGATTGCAGTCTCTGTCTGAGGAAATGAAGTAACGGGAAAATCGATCGACCTCTACACGCCTGGCGATTATACGACAGCATGACCGAACTGGATATCCGGATGGAAGTGGGTAAACCCACGGATGATACGATGGACCTGGAAGGTGAAGACCCGACGGAGGTTCGTCTGTGGCCTCTCCACTTCTATCTCAACGAAGAGCCCGAGCCCCTTGTCGCCGTTGAGGTAGCGATTGAACTGGAAGAGGATGAAGATGGCCTCTATCCTGCCTATACGATCGCTGCCCTTGAAGAACAGTACGAAGATCGGCTTGCAGCCATCCTTACACTGACCGAGGTTGAGGTGGCCGGCGATGAAATCCCCGAATGGATCGATGAGGAAGACCTGGCACGGATCCAGGAACTCAGCGACGAAGAGCAGGAGATGTATGGTATGGTAGCCGACCTGCTGGACTATGCCCAGGTAGCCCTGGAAGAGCAGGCCATACAGTCTGGTGCTGTTATACGTCATTCCGAGCTGGTGGAAGAGCTGGGGGATGAGGGGGAGGATTGATCGCTTCTTTTTGCCCAAACGTGTCCGAAGGGCGTTTTCTTCCAAAAAACGTTTTACAGAACCGCTTTTGCCCGCAGAGTCTGCGAACACAGACGACGTCTGTCCGTCTTACAGAACAAAGGAGAATTGAATGAAACGACTACTGTTTGTTTTACCCGTGCTTTTCATGGCTGCATCCCTTCAGGCCGATCCAAAGGAAAAGAACCGCACGCCAGCTCAGAAGGCTGCCTATGGCCTGTGCATCAAGCGCTGCACCGATCAACATAAGGCCTGCGAAAAGGGCGCCAACGCACTGAAAAAGGCCAGCTGTGCCAACAACCTGCGGGTTTGCAAAAACAACTGCGAAAAGAATTACTGAACGCTTTTCCCGCAAAACATCCCTTCCTGCCCTGAGGCTCGGTCAGCGGCGCATCCGAACACTGCCGGATGCCCGCAGAGCGCAAGGGCAGGTCCTGCTTTGCCGCTATGCCATCGAGCGGCGGGGATTTTTTTCTGTTCTCTGCAGCGAATCTTACCGATTTTGAGAAAGACCGAAAAAGGGTTGTCGGTTCCCTTTCGGCATAGCTTCTGTCAGGAAGGTCAAGAGCACAGTGTCTGTACTGCAATCGAAAAAGCAACAGTATACCGGGCGCCAGAAGGCGGCGATCTTCCTGATCACCCTCGGGCCAGAAGTGGCCTCAGAGATCTTCAAGCACCTGCGTGAAGATGAGATCGAAAGCCTGACCTTCGAGATGGCCAAGCTCGACAAGGTCACCCCCGAAGACAAAGAAGCCATCCTGATTGAGTTCAATGAACTCATGATGGCCCAGGAGTTCATCACGACGGGCGGTCTGGACTATGCCCGCGAGGTGCTTGAAAAGGCCCTTGGAACGCAGAAGGCCATCGACATCATCAACCGCCTGACCTCAAGCCTGCAGGTTCGTCCGTTCGACTTTATCCGTAGAACCGACCCGCAACACCTGCTGAACTTTATCCAGGGGGAACACCCGCAGACCATTGCACTGATCCTATGCTACCTTGATGCAACAAAGTCCAGCCAGATCCTTGCTTCCCTGCCGCATAACTATCAGGCCGATGTGGCCCGCCGAATTGCCACGATGGAGCGGGTGTCGCCTGAGGTTCTTCGCGAGGTAGAGCGGGTTCTTGAACGCAAGCTGTCCACTCTTGCTTCTGAGGATTATACTTCGGCCGGCGGTGTGGATGCCGTGGTTGAGATCCTCAACAACGTAGACCGTGGAACTGAGAAGACGATCATCGAAGCCCTCGAAGAAGAAGATCCCGAACTGGCAGAAGAGATCAAGAAGAAGATGTTCGTCTTCGAAGACATCGTGCTGCTTGACGACCGTGCCATACAGCGTGTTCTTCGTGAAGTGGATAACCAGGAGCTTGCCAAGGCCCTGAAGTCAGTCGACCAGGACGTGCAGGATAAGATCTTCCGGAACATGTCAAAACGTGCAGCCTCATTGCTGCGTGAAGATATGGAGTTTATGGGCCCCGTCCGTCTGAAAGATGTAGAGGACTGCCAGCAGAAGATCGTGAACATCATCCGCAAGCTGGAAGAAGCAGGCGAGATTGTCGTCGCCCGCGGCGGCGAAGAAGACGTGCTCGTTTGATTCCACCACCGCCATCTTCAGCACAATTGACTATTCTTCTCGCACCTCATTGTGATCTTTAGGGTGACGTTAATCTGTACACTTTATTCTGGCACCAGCGGTCCTTTGCCATCTTGTAGCGCTTATCCTGTGACTTTTTGGAGTGAGTTCATCATGCGACGATTGAGATACACTCGATAGAGTCAGTGATAGCCTTCGTTTGCAAAAATCGATGCATTTCTGGGCATGGCCTTTCCGATGATGCGGCTACGGAGGTCGCAGTTAGATCAGAAATTGAATCAAGAAGTACTGAGCTTTTTTTCGCTCCCATGACATGGGCATAGTGTTCCTGCCTGTTTACCACCTAACTTATCAGAGAGATAGATACTGGTGGTCAGTCCTTTATGCTTGTGGCGTTCTTTGCCCTTATTTGCCCTTAAACTGGCTGAAAACAGGGCCATTGTATCGGCGTGAATTACAGGTTCGTCAGGAATGGCTGGCCTTACATCCTCGCCGTCTGGGGGCAGCTTATAGGGCTGGGGAAAGGATTTGGTTAACTCTTCTCGTATCAGGGACTGAAATGCAGGTCGCATATTATGGGCCATGAGTTGCAATCTGCCCTTCATAAGAAGGGCAGGTTTCTCGTTTAATCCAAGCCGCCTTGTGATCTCTGCTGATGTAAGGACGGCAGGGTGACGAACAATAGATTCATATATTAGCCATCCCATCATCCACTGAGGTATTCTGACGTTTCTAAAAGGGGGGGGAGAGCCTTGAGATCTGCCTGTGACATTCCTTACAGCGGACCTTATCAAGGGCTCTTTTACAGGTGTGAAAGATGTTGAGCAGCACTTGCATTTGACAGGATATAGATTTTGAAGTATAATATCAAACAAATTGTAGAAAAATGAGATATTGATAGGGCCGGGTGCTGTGGATGGCGAATGAGCGTCTGAAACGGGCGAGGGAGGCCCTTTGCGCGGTTAATGGAGGAGGGGCATGGGCTTTAGAGCATAGTTCGCGTGATCTGCGAATTGCAGCGATTCCTGCATAGGAAGGGCAGAATTTTGAGGATTTTGTCCCACTGACGCTGTATGCTCTTCGTCAGTCGTTGAGGTATAAGATGCTTTCATTTTTTCCTGCACAAAAAAATATATAAGAGCATGGATTTTGAGAATGTCAAATGTAGAAAAACTGTTGGGAAATGTGGTTATCCTTGTAAAGATCGTAATGCCTGAATAATTCGAAGGTTCGACGGAATCTGGGTGCTATGTTTCACTTCTGTAACTCATCATTCAGGAAGCTAGGAGCGTCTCTTTCCGCATATCTCTAACATCGGGAATAATTGGTAAGTTACGAAGGACCTGAGATACTATACCACTACACGACAGTGGAAGCAGTGCACAATATTATGTTGTCCGGAACAATTCGATAGTATAATATGCATCAAATGAACGATCCGACTGTTACGCGATGGATTATTCATCTTGTTGGAGAAGAACTCTCCTCTCGCAAGATTCAGGCTAACGAAATTATAGATTTTTTTCGGGAGGAACTTTGGGCGATATCGATGCCGCTTTTCAGTTTTTCCCTTTCGGGCAATCCCGATCTGCTCGGCCAATCGGTTCACTACGTGGTAGGAGGTAGAGGAGTGACTATGTCCCAGTGATAGTTAGACTTTGAGGCGGGACCCACTGAATGCATCC
>CAZUEX010000008.1:0-10102 GCA_964619535.1 uncultured Leptospiraceae bacterium
ACCCCTTTTTATGTTTAAGGCCCGGATTTGCGCGAAAATTTTGTGGTGATGGGCTTTACGGCAGGCCCAGGCCTGTTCGATCTTCCCTGCGTGCTCTACTGCTCCACACTGTAGAGGTGCCCGTCACTGGAACATGCCACAAAGCCATACCCGAACATCCACGAATGGTCCACACCAGAGGCGTCTCCCTGTATGCCCCCTGGCGAATAAGTTTCAGTCCATGAATGGCAAGTTCCATCCGTAACCCAGCCACCACCAAGGCCTGTCCAGACACGCATTGATGATTCTGCTACAGGATTGTAAAGGATTTCGCCATCAGGAATAACGCCATCCCCGTTGGCCGTACCAACCGAACAGTCCGGACTCTGGCAGGCCCGACGACTGCCATCTTCTGCCACCAGCAGCGCCTTGTAGCGACTACCGTAGTCCGACTGACATATGGTGTCCGCACCGGCCACTCCTCCCATAGCGCCGCTCCTCAAGATTGACGAGCTCACGCGAATATATCTGTTTGACTGCTGCACAAGAGCCTGAATCTCGAGTACACTCAGTGGCCGGCTATACAGCCGTACATCCGATATGTTACCGTAAAACGAGTCGCCGATAAAAAAGCCCGAAACGGATGAAGCTGCATCAGAAACAGTACCACCCCACACAGCTGAGCCATTGACAAACAACTTCCACTCCGTCGCTGTATCACCTACAGCAGCAATATGTGTCCACACATACGGAGGAACCTGCACGGATGAACAGTACTGTTCGCTTCCTCCCCGAAAACACAGTTCTCCCCCGGTATTGAGATAGAGGGCATTGCTTTCTGCAGGGGTATGTCCCTGCTGCAAAATGATCTGTTCACTCCCGGAAGAATCGGGATTCACCCACAACGCCAGAGTCATCCCTGAGGCTCCGGCGGTCATATCGTTATACAGATATCCGCCAGCAAATTCCCGTGCCGATTCCAGTTCGAAACGATCCTGAGCCTCGGATACACTTCCGGACGTGGAGAGGTCCCGGTTAAATCCGCTTACATCTGCCAGAGAACCCACAAAGTCATAACGGGCAACCAGGCCATCCGGGATCTGTGTGGCCAGGTAGCGGATCTGGCTGGAGGGTAACAGGGCAGAATAGACCCGCACATCATCAAGCGAGCCCACATGACCATCTCCTCCGCCCTCGACCCATCCGGACAGATAGAAATTAGCCTGCTCTGTACTCAACGGTTCCGTACTGCGATCTGCTACGCCCACCTGCACACCGTTCATATAGAAATACAATCTTTCGGCCGGGCCATCATAGCCCACACACAGATGCGTCCATGCATTCAGATGAAACCTCTGATCAATGTAGCTATCTCTGTCCAGGCCTCCGAAAAAACGGTATTCTACATCTCCACCTGCGGTATGACGCGCCCCTATACCGAAGGCCTGGTTTGGCTCACCTTGACCATACGAGATAAAATGAGCATTCCCACCCGTCCCGGGCAGGCGCTCCAGATTCACCCAGTGGCAGACCGTTCTCGATTCATTGCCCTCTGGAAGCCCTGTTGCCGGAGCAGAAAGGTTCGCCCCTTCGCTAAACAGCAAAGCACCATTCCAGTCCCCATCAACGCCTCCACTCACCGTATAGGATCCCGTCAGATCAGCCCCTACACGTGAAGAATCGGTCAGCCCCCGTCCCTGTACCAGCGCACAAGCCCTCCTGTATTGAAGCCGGTACTCGAAAGATAGGATCCTGATGCATAAGACATACTTGATCCACCTGTATCCGAAACAGCACTATTGGGGATGCGTATCTTATATGTAGCCTCATACCACATATGGTTAACGTCGGGCTCAACGACTACGATATCACCCGAAACAGTTACGTTCAGAGGTACACAGGATATAAAGTTGTTATCCACCTTTACCTCGGTAGCACTGGCGGTAGTCACCATAGAAAGCTGGATTCCCTGATCCGAGCAATCCGTTGACGTTGCACTTGAAAGGATGCTCGGTGATACATCCTTGTTAAACTTTATGCTAATCGGGCCCACCCCCACATCGTAGGGCAGCATCGAATCGTTATCTCCAATACTCGTCGAAACGACAACAGGAGAACAGTCCAGCCCCAGAGATATGCTACCCGATATTGTGCCGCTGATCAAAGACGGATCAGACCAGCTACAGGTCTGGTTCGGTGGGGAAGACAAAAGTGGATGAGCCGGACTCAATCGTCAGGGTTTCGGTTCCGTTCTGCAGCTGCAGCTTCTGGTCATAGCTGCCAGCACCATACCCCGTGATGCTACCACCAACCGTGAATTGGTTTGTTACACATTCAATCTCAATCTCCGAAACAGGGTTCGCGGAGTGGATCGAGGCGTCCGTCAGCGAATCATTCCAGGTTTGTCCCATGGCATCCAGTACACCGCTGGATGAAAGCGTTCCGCTCGAAGTACCTTCATTCACAAACGAACAGGTCTGCCATTTATTTTCAGGGTTGGACACGATCTGCATCTCAAACGCAGAGCCATAAGGATACGCAGAAGAGGTAAACGTACCCCCTCCCGAGTAAAGAATCACATCAGAAGAGCCGTTTGCCGATATAAGAATCCGCAACGGAGTGCTGCCTTCATAGCCGGAAACGCTACCGCGTAATAACATAGGAGTTGGGCGAACAATTCACCGGCACAACGACATCATAAGACGTTACCGTTCCCGTCGGTAAACCGATACTGCATGTATGTCCCGTAGCCGACGTGTCAATGGCAAGGGAATAGGTATCGCCGCTGCGGATCTTTGTCGGGAAGGGATCGGACAGGCCGTTTTCGGTAATAGCAAGCGTTTCGCTGCCGGCCGTTGTAGCCGGATAATTTTCCAGGCCGTTTTCTGCCGGATAGGTGCCGAATGCACTGCTGACGGTCAGTGTATTTCCGCTTTGCAGGCCGGTAACGTTCAGCCTGATTGCATAACGATTCGTAACGCAGGAAACCGATGGCGTATCGATTGTTCCCGGGAACGATCCAGAGTAGGTGCCCGCTCCATCGGTAACGCTGCACGTCTGGTGAGGATTCACCGGCTGGGTGCCCACCGTATGTCATAGACCGGATCGTCTTCCGGCACCGGGGTTCGAAAGGCAAAGGCTGTGGGATCTGTAATCTCGCCGTTGATCGTTAACGGATCCGACCCTCGATTCACAAGCACCAGCCCTGTTCCTTTCAGTCCGGCCTGCACATTCACCGAAAGCGTAGCAGCATCGGAACAGTTCACATGAATGCCGCTAACATCGCCGTTGCCAATCCGTCCGGATCCTCCGACAACCGTGCAGTACTGCATTCCGCTCGCATTCTGCGGATACCTTGTTACGATAACATCGTAAGCGGTGTCGGTACGCAACCTCTGAGGGAAGACAAAATCCGAAGCGAGAGGATCTATTTCCACGCTCTGCCCTCCCGTTGTCAGGCTCAGGCCTTCCATGGCCAGACCACTCACAACCCCTGAAACACTGTACAGCGGCGGAAAGAGGCCATCATAGAGAAAATACTCCGGCATCCTGTCCGACAGAATCTGCCGGCATGAAGTGCCAGTCAGGGTAAGCACCATCAAAAAAGGTATGATTCCAGGTTTCAACCAACGCATAACGTTCGACAAAAATGTCCGTGTCTGATAGCTCAGATCGGCCTTTTTGCAACATTGTCAATTGTTTTTAATAAAAGTTATCTTCAATCAAAAAGCGTTCCCCGCTCAGCTGCTGTTTCCTTCCCCTGACGTCGTAGACCACGGGCAAAAGAGCGGCAATTCCCCATCGCCACGGTCCCGTCCGCCTGGAGCGTCATACACATTCCGGAGCTAACATAGCTAATCTGCTGAAGAAGACAGCCAGCACATGGAGTACTTCAATTGAAAGGCGGTCTCAAATACAGAGGAAGTTTGTAGCAAAAATGAAATGCGTTCAGAAAGGGCAATCGGAGGCTGGATTTACCTACACAGAAAGAAACAGGAGAAGCCCCCCATGCGAAAAATCAGACTCTCAATTCGTGCAAGAATCATTGGCATCAACGCCCTCCTGGCGATCCTCTTCCTGGCCCTGCTCTATGGCCATTTTATCCCCAGCACGGAAGAGAAGCTCGTCGAAAAGAGACGGCAGTCCATTCAAGAAGTGGTCAGGGCGGCCATCAGCCTGCTGGATCACCTGGAAAAGGAACATCAAAGCGGCGGTCTTACCCTGCAAGAGGCGCAACGTTCGGGAATGGAGCTGCTCCGTCACCTGCGCTATGAAGAGGACAATCGCAACTACCTGTTCGTTGCGGATCTCAGCGGTAAGATGCTTGTACATCCCTTTGCTCCACAGCTGGAAGGCAAGGATACAATGGGGCTGACCGATCCCCAGGGACGCTACTATGTAAAAGAGATGATCACGCTGGCCCGTCAGCAGGGCTTCGGCTATGTGGATTATGCCTGGGCCTACTACGGCGATCATGATCGCGTCGTTCCCAAAATCGGCTATGTGCAGAGCTTTGCGCCATGGGGCTGGGTTGTAGGAACAGGAATCTACATCGATGATATCGAGGCAGAAATCAGCCGTCTGGAACGGGCCATCTCGGCTGTTGTGGCCGTGAGCTTCACTATCGTCACGATTGCGATCATACTGATCTCAAATCGTATTGTCCGCCCCATCCAGCAGCTGCGAAATGCCACACAGGTGGTTGCCACAGGTGATCTACAGAATCATGTTCAGGTCAAGGCCTCCGATGAGATCCTCGATCTGGCACATGACTTCAACGCACTGATCGATTCCATGCGCGATGTCCTATCAACGATAACCCGCCATTCGATGGAGCTGGCCACCTCCACCGAAGAGATGTCGGCAACCCTGTCGACCTTCTCTTCCCAGGCCCAGGCACAGTCGGCCAGCACAGAAGAGATTGCTGCCGCCGCCGAAGAGCTTTCTGCCGGCATGGACAACCTTATGCAAAGCACAGTCAATCAAACCGAATCGGTTCAGTCGCTGATTCAAACGGTCAGAGGACTCTCAGAAAGCATCCATGGAATGGCTGGTCAGGTCGTAGAGGCACAGCAGGAAACAGACAAGATTACAGGCCTGGCTCGCGAAGGCGAAGATTCTCTGCACCGCCTGAACGAGTCGATGCAGCAGGTACTGCAGAGCTCGAATTCGGTGACGGGCATTGTGCAGATCATTAACGAAATATCGGACCGCATCAACCTGCTTTCGCTGAATGCGGCCATTGAAGCGGCCCGGGCGGGTGATTCCGGACGTGGCTTTGCTGTCGTAGCCGAAGAGGTGGGCAAGCTGGCCGAGCGTACGTCTTCAAGCATTCGCGAAATCTCTGAGCTTGTGGAGGTCAACAATCAACAGCTCAGGGATGGCATCGAGCAGTTGCAGTCCACAACACGCTTCATTACAGACATCCTGACCGGTATCGGCAGCATGAGTGGACGCATGAATAACCTGAAAGATACGATGACGGATCAGAATCAAGAAAATGAGGCAGTCCAGGCCCGGCTACACGATGTCAGCACACGCTCCGATGAGATCAAAGGCGTAATCGAAGAACACAAGAACACCGTTGCGGAGATTGCCCAATCTGTATCGTCAATCAACGATTCGATTCAAAGCATCGTCTCTGCAGCCGAGGAGATGACGGCCAATTCAGAGCAGATCTCAGCCATGGCCGATTCCATGCGCGAGAAAACAACCTTCTTCAAGCTTTAGCAAAACCGGGCAGCCCTGCCCGGTTCTTCCTGATCAAAGCCGTTGGCCGGGCCGATCATTGCTCTCTTTACGGAGAAGGCTTTGTCCAGTCCAGAGGGTGGTCGATCTTTTTTGCCAGGGTTTCAATTCCGGCGTTATTATGAAACTCAAGGCCTGCTGGCTCCTGCTTGATCCGGTCGCCCTCTTTTACAAAGCGCATTGCTTGATGTTCGGAGGCCGTAACAGCCTGTTCCGGTATTCCATCGGCATGAAAATGGACCGTGCCGTTACATGTGCAGGCATAGGTCGACGTATTGCTTTCGACCTTGATGCATAGCGACGTGCCTCGCACGGCAGCCACTGCCGTCGGCGTCGCCACTTCCAGCCTCTGGTCGTTTGCATTCTTTACGGCCGCAAACCAGCCCTGGTTTAGACGAACCTGCGAGCCTTTCAGGTCGAGAACGGCCTCCGTACCGGCTCCAAAACGCAGAATAAGGCCTTCTGCAAAGACCATCTCTACCGACGAGGCATCGCCCGTCTTGATCTCATCCCCCTGCTTTACCGCCGAGCCCATCGTAAGGGGGAGGCCGTTTGCCGTAACGCTGCCCTTAATCAGTACAACCCGACCATCGGGCAGGCCCATTGTCTGTGCCCCCCTTTCACATTGTGCGAGAAAGAGTAGCACAAGAAGCACCGCCCCACCCTTCAAGAATCTACCGACCTGTTTATTTTGCATGCAGCTAAGTAGTTGTGAGGCAGGGCAGAATCAATCGTTTTTTTTATACTTTTTTGAGGCCTCCGGCTGCTTGCTATTAAAGGCGCTGCGATCGAAGGGCAAGCAGGGGAACAAGCAGCAGAGCAGTTATCGTGAATAAGAAGTAACGACAGGCATGCCAGGCCTCCGCCATCCAGCCGCCTGGAGCAATCAGCCCTGTTACGAAATACAGCACCACAAGAGCCACCAGCGTTAACAGGAAGATGCCCATCCGTCGAGACCGGGAATCGGGCAGCGGATCGGCTGGCAGATACTGAGCCAGGGCAACTCCGCCAAGAAGGCCGGCAACCGTGAGGAACGATTTCAAGCCTGTTGGATGAAGATCATGAAATGACACGCCGGTATTTTCAGCATTTTGACGGGCCATCGCATTCCATGACGCAAGATCTGGCAGATGTTCGGGGATGGCCAGCATGGCGATTACAGGCAGGATGGCAGCCAGTATCAGAAGAAGAACCAAACGAACCTTGAAGTCCAGGGCTGCAAGGCGTTCCTCGACGGGATGCTCAAGCCAGACCAGCAATGCCAGAAGCACCGATCCGACAAACCAGCCAAACAGCGTGTCCTGAATAAAATGGGCCCCCAGAACAATGCGCGAAACAGAAATCAAAAAGATCAGCAGGCCGAACAGCGAAAAGGCAAGCCATCGCTTCATGATCCCGTTGCGCACGAGGATAAGGGCAAAGAGGGCCCAGACCACCAGAGAGTTCTGTGCATGACCAGAAGGAAAGCCAAAGCTTCCTTCAAAGGCATGGATCTCAAGCGGAGATACCCAGAACGGCCGCGGCTGGTGAAAGAACAGCTTTAACAGCGAGTTCACATAGAACGTCAGGGCCGTTCCTGCAAGCAATACGATGGCATCGCGCCGGCTGATAAGAAAATAGACCAGAGGAATGAGCAAAAGCATGTAAATGCGATCGCCCAGATGTGTAACAGGCAGAAGCCATCGCGGATCACCAAGAGTCGACTGCAGGTAAATGTTTACCTGTCCTGTTGCATCCCAGAGCATACCGCATCGCAGCCATATTCTATTGCGCGTCAAGACAAAATGCGGGCATCGGCCTGCAGAGAGGCTTCCTGCGGGCCGGCTGCGATATCACTGAATCGTTACCGGTCTGCGCAGCAATGCCAGGATCAGCGGATACACATACAGCCCGATAAAGATGACAAGGCCATAGCGAAGCATGCGCAAAAGGGCACCTTCCACCCCACCCTCGGGGAAGATTGTCTTCAGTGCAAGATACACCGTGAATATAAGTAAAAGCCCGGGAACGAGGATTGCGAGGCGACGATACAGGCGCACGGGCATCTTATAGCCAGGATCCGTCAGAGAAAGAGCGGCATAGAGTCCGAAGAGGCATCCTGCAATATTCAGAAACGCCGTCATCTTCAGGGGATGCAGATCGATTCGAATGGTTTCGGCAGCAGAGCTTGCTGTAAGGCTATGATGTGCAGTCTCCGTCCATGCCTCAAGCGATGGTAGCTCGGCCGTCGTTGCCAGCAGAGCTCCCACCTCAAGCAGGAGGATGGCTGTGACGGCTGTAATAAACAGCCTGCCCCCATGTGTACGATCGGCCAGGAAGTTCCGAACGACATCTTCATAACGCACAACACAGTAGAGTACGGCAAGGCCCACGGCCCAGCCAAGCAACACGTCCTGAAGAAAATGAACGCCAAGAACAAGACGGGAAAAACCGATCAGAAAAACCCACAAAGCGGTCAGAACGATAACAGGCTGCGGACGATATCCTCTGCTGCGGATCAGGAAAAAGGCCAGATATCCCCAGACAACAACAGCGTTCTGGGCATGCCCGGAGGGAAGACCGAATGAGTCTTCAAAAACAAAGACCTTCATTGTCGTTACCCAGAACGGCCTGGGCTGTTGAAACACAAGCTTCAAAAGCGCATTCACCGCATACGTCAGCAGCTGGGCCGAAAGAAGGGTGATGGCAGCACGGCGATCCACCACGTAATAGATAAAGGGGATAAGGATAAGGTAGAATACCTCATCGCCGGTAAAGGTAACGGGTAGCAACCATCGCGGATTTCCAGGCAACGACTGTAACCAGATGTTAAACTCTCCGGTCGTATCCCATATCCAGAAAGGCATGCAGAGACTCTTTGACCGGTCATCTGACTGTCAATCACATCAAAGTGCAGCCATTAATCAGAAAAAAGAGCGGAAAAAAAACAAACTATGTTATCCTGTCAGGGATCAGAGGTTTAGATGTCATTTTCTAAACCTGACTCTTCTTATGAGGTTACTTAATTTATGGAAAAGATTCTTGGGAAATTTGATGGAGTCATCTACTCTGCCTTCCGCGCCGTGGCCGGATTTCTGTTCATGCAGCACGGTATTCAAAAGATCTTCGGAGGCCTGGGCGGTACGATGGCTCAATCGTACGCCAGCATGATGGGGCTTGCCGGTTTCATCGAACTGATTGCCGGAATCCTTATTATGGTCGGTCTGTTTACGTCCATCGCAGCATTTCTCTCAAGCGGTCTGATGGCGGCAGCCTACTTTCTGGAGCATGCGCCGAAGGGCTTCTGGCCGGTGCTGAACGGCGGTGAACTGGCGGCTCTATTCTGCTTCGCCTTCCTGTATATGGCCGCTCGCGGCGACGGAACGATCAGCCTGGGCAGAACCATCCGCCGGGGATAACCAATTCCAGTAGCGCGACAGGCACTGCCAGCAGTGCCTGTCGGGAGTGATTGCCGTTACTCGTCGTTAATCTGAAAGCTGGCCACATGGCCGAGCATCTCACGTGCAAGAGCGTCCATCGCCCTGGCCTGTTCATACATCTCCTGCGCTCTTCGAGCCTCTTCGTCCATGATCGTGCCGACGGTATTGATCTCTCGCGCCACCTCGTCGACGGCGACAAGGTTCTGCTGTATGCTCTTTGAGATTTCCTGCGAAGCGATGGATTGCTCCTGAATCGAAGATCCGATCGAGGCCGTGATCTCGTTCAACTTATGGATCATCGTGTCGACTCGACCGATGCTATCCGTGGTAGCCTTTGAATTTCCCTGAATCTCCTGCACGCGGTCGCGCACATATTGGGCTTCTGACGACGTGCGACCGGCCAGCTCCTTCACCTCAGAGGCGACGACGGCAAAGCCCTTGCCCGCCTCGCCGGCCGCGGCCGCTTCGATCGACGCATTGAGCGCAAGCAGGTTCGTCTGTTTCGCAATACCCGAAATGGACTCGATCACGGCTTCGGCCTTCTCGGCTGATGCGGCCATTCCACGGGCAGCTTCGGCGGCCTGGTTGGATAACTTTCCGGATTCGCGATGCACCGTTACCGCCTCTTCCGCCTGGCGGGCGATCTCGCTGATCGTCGTCGACATCTCGGTAACGGAGCTTGCAGTGTTCTGAAGATTCTGGCTCATCTCCTGGGCGGCGGCGGCGATGGTCGATGACTTCTCATTCAAGGCTCCGATATCGGATTTCATCTTTTCGCTCGACGACGTCAGGTGGCCGGAACTCTCTTCCATACTGCGAGCGGCGACGACGATGCGACGGATCAGTCCGACCTGCGTTTACACAAGTACGCCGATATATTCTTTCAGCTAAGAGATCTCATCTTCGCCGTCTTATGCCATCTCAATCTTAACATTCACGCGAGCGATCTCTGGAAA
>CAZUEX010000008.1:10112-166897 GCA_964619535.1 uncultured Leptospiraceae bacterium
GTACGATGTTGCGCCCGATGCGCGTACCGCCGATGATCGATCCGACAGAAAGAACGGTCACCAGCACGACAAGCGTGATAAAGATCGTCAGGGCGATACGCTTCTCTGAAGCCGCTCCTTCGATCAGGGCGGTGCTTAACGCCTTCTCGGCCTTGAAAAACAGATCGATGCGCGCGGTGGCCGCATCGAACCATCGCTCCGCTGAAACGCCCTTATCGTCGAACTCATTCGAGATGGCAATATTGCGATAGCGCTGAACGTCGGCTTCGTCTTCATCTTTCACGTTCGCGCGAAAGATGCTCTCGGCTTCGACGCCCCCGGCTTTATAAAAAAGCTCTCTGTAGGCGTTCTGTCTTGAGATGACGTCAAAAAACGCCACCTGCATGCCCGGACCGAATCCGCCGCGGCTGAACGTATTGTTCAGGATGGCGCGCGCCTTCCCTGCATTCTCCTTCATCGAGAGAAAAGCATGAAAGGCGATCACTTTCAGAGAATACTCGCCGGAGCGCACTTCACGATCCGACTCGAGGATGCCGTCGAGGAAAATCGCAATCGTATCGGTGTAGTATTTAACGACGTCGCTTCCGCCGATCTTCAAACCGTCTACGGAGGCGCGCATTGTATCAAGCCGTCCAAGAGCATCGACTCCTTTTTCGATGGCTCGTTTCATGTCGGCCGATTCGGTTTCAAAGCTCGATAAGAAGTTCTCGAGATTGCGTCGCTTCTCGTCCGTATCCTTTCGCTGTGATGTGAGTTCCGAACGGAAAGATTTGCCTTCACTGCCGAGAAAACCCGATGACAGGCCTCGTTCTTTTTGCAGCTCATGAATCAATTCGCTGGAATAGGAGGCAAACTCGATAATCGAGTTCAGTCGATTCATGTCGCGGATGACGCTCCATTCCGAGATAAGAAGATAGGCCGATAAAACGAGAAGTCCGCCGACGGCGGGCGCCAGACTGAGAAGAAACTTCTTCCTTATATTGATGCGCGATAGAAAATCCATGAACTCCCTCGATGGCCGCAAAACGGCCTTTTTGTAGTATCGACTCTTCAACTGACGATCTGCAGAAGAAAATGTCGCAGGTTTTTTAACCTTCGAGGCTACGGAAACCCGCGCCTCTCCTGCGCTCTATTTAGCCCGACTTCGCAGGCGTCTTTGCAGGCCCTTGCGACCCGGCAAAAAGATGCCCTCTTCTGAAAGGCGGACGTCTTCGACGGAATAGAACGCCCCCGGATTATGCAGGCCGATCAACTGCACCACTTCGGGCAGACGACTGCGATCAATCACACTGAAAAGAATCTGTACAGGGCCGCGAGCCCCCCGCCCCGTCACGATCGTTACGCCGAATCCCGCCTCTCTTAAGGCGGTGGGCAATCCCGTTTTCTCGCGTTTTGTGATAATGCGCACAACCTGTCGGCCGATGGCCAGACGCGATTCGATATAGACGCCGGTCAGGTTGCCCATCGTAAAGCCTGCGGCGTATCCAACGTAGATCGTCCACGGCGGATCGCCGATCAGCACCTGACGGACGGCGATAAGCCAGATAAGAACCTCGAAGAATCCGAAAAGCGGCGCCAGAAAGCGACTTCCGCGAGCGATAAAGACGATGCGTAAGGTGCCGGCTGATACATCGAGCACCCTGGCAAAGAAAATCAGAAGCGGTATAACAACGTATTCGTAGACTTCAGACGACATCACTGCTCTCCAGATTCGCTATGCGGATAGAATGCGCGGCAAACGACAGAGGTTTCAAGCCGGATTAAGAGCCTCCGGGTAAGAGCTCTTATTGGAAACCCTTAATGCGCCTCGTCCCAGTTTGCTCCGCGGCCGCCATCGACACGAAGCGGCACCTTAAGCTTCATGGCCGACTCCATCTCGCCGCGGGCAAGCGCTTCGACGGCGTCGGCCTCATCAGGCGGAACATCGAAAAGCAGCTCATCATGGACCTGTAGAATCAGACGGCCTCGATAGCCAGCGGCCTTCATCTTCTCGTGAATCCGTATCATGGCAATCTTGATGATATCGGCACTGGTTCCCTGTACAGGAGTATTTACGGCAATGCGGGCCGCCCCTTCCCTGCGAAAACGGTTCGTGGAGTTAATGTCAAGGACCTGACGCCGTCGACCGCTCAGCGTTTGCACGTATCCATGTTTTTCAGCAAAGGCCGTCATCTCTTCCATATATCGTTTAACACCCGGATAACCCTCGAAGAATCGATCGATATAGGCCTGGGCCATGTCGCGCGGAATACCAAGATTCTGTGACAGACCAAAGGCCGTAACCCCATAGATGATGGAGAAATTCACAGTCTTGGCCTGGGCCCTCATATCGGGCGTTACCTTTTCTTCAGGCACGCCAAACAGGGCCGATGCCGTTCTGCTGTGAATGTCCAGATCATGTGCAAAGGCCTCGACCAATGCACTGTCGCCGGCATAGTGGGCCATGATCCTTAGTTCAATCTGCGAATAATCAAGTGAAAGCAGCACATTGCCACGCTCCGGAATAAAGCCACGGCGGATGGCACGTCCTGTTTCTTCACGAATCGGAATATTCTGCAGATTGGGATCATTCGACGAAAGCCTACCCGTAGCGGCTATGGTCTGCGAAAAGTTCGTATGCAGACGACCCGTTTGTGGATTCAACATCAGAGGCAGGGCGTCGACGTATGTGCTTTTCAGTTTTGTGTATTTGCGATGCTCCAGCAGATAGTCTACAACAGGATGCAGTCCGCGAAGCCCTTCCAGCACAGACTGGTCGGTGGAGTAACCGGTCTTTGTCTTTTTTTCTGCAGGGAGTTTCATTTTTTCGAAGAGAACAACCTGCAGCTCTTTCGTTGATTGAATGTTAAATTCCGTTCCCGACTCTTCGTAGATCTTCTGTTCCAGGAAGCGAATCTTCTTCTCGTATTCTTTTGACAGGCGAGCAAAGTACGGTGCATCGATGGCAACGCCGGCAATCTCCATGTCGGCCAGCACATCGATCAAAGGAATCTCGATCGTATCATGCACCCTGTCAAGCTTCTCCTTCTTGAGGCGAGGAGACAGAATGTTATACAGGCGATACGTAATATCGGCATCCTCGCAGGAATACGTGCTCACCGTTTCTGGATCTACCTGATCCAGTGTAACCTGCTTGCGACCACTGCCTGCAACATCCGAATACTTGATGGTATCGTACTGTAGATGAGCAATGGCCATATCATCCATGTTATGACCGCGAACATTGGGATTCATCAGATACGAGGCAATCATCGTATCGAATCCTATCGTCGGCAGGGTTATTCCATGACGCTTGAGAATCACATGGTCGTATTTGATATTCTGCCCGAAGTACTTTCGCTTCGGATTCTCAAGCAGCTCCTTCAAAAGCGGCCGCGCCTCTTCAAGCGGAATGCCCTTTTGTTGAAACAAAGAGGCCTCCGGAGGCAAAGCAATGTAGCGAGCCACATACGGACCGGGTGAAACGGCAATGCCCACAAGGGCTGCCTGTGTTGGGCGAACCCCTGTGGTCTCCGTATCCACACAGAGCATCTTGCAGGATTTCAACTCTTTCACAAGCTCCTGCAATGCCTCCATCGTATCGATCAGGCGGTAGTCTACTTTATCAGCATCATACCGGGCCAGGCCTGTCTGCGCTTCTTCTCCCTTTTCGTCGTCCTGTTTTCTGGCTGATTTTTTCGTAGATTTTTTTACAGACTTCTTCGCAGAGCCACGCTCTCCTGCATGGGGTTTCGCTTCAGGGTCCTCGGATTTTCGATAGGCCTTCAGCAGCTCCTGATAGATCTGTCTGTAGCCGCGCTGCAAAAAGAGCTGCATCACCTCTTCGCTGACGAAATCAGGGGTTCGTAGCGTTTCCTCATCGAGCTCTTTTACCAGCCCCAGGTCCGTCCGGATGGTGACAAGATCCAGGGAAAGATATACGTTTTCGCGACTGGTTTCGAGCTTTTTGCGTAAACCATCGGGCTTGATGGCATCCAGGTTCTTGTAAATGCGATCAATACTGCCATATTCTGATATCAGCTTTGCTGCGGACTTCGGCCCGATCCCTCTGGCGCCGGGGATGTTATCGGCAGAATCTCCCACCAGGGCCATGTAGTCGGGAATCTGCTTTACGTCGACACCGAGCTCAGACTGCACCCACTCCGGATCGATCTCGATAAACTCGCTTACCCCCTTGGTGCCGCGAAGCATGTGTACATTCTTGCTCAGAAGTTGAAAGCAGTCCTTATCGCCGGTAAGAAGCAGAATGCGCTGCTTTTTGCCGAAACGGGCTGCAAGCGATCCCATGATGTCATCGGCCTCGTAGCCGGGCAATATCAGGGCAGGAAAGCCAACCTCCTTCAACATCTGTTTAATCTCATCAATCTGGTAACGCAGATCTTCTGGCATCGGAGATCGATGAGCCTTGTAATCGGCATACAGTTCGTTACGAAACGTCGGGCCTGACGGATCCCATGTGACGGCCGTTCTGACAGGACGATGGCTTTGCAGTAATTTAAAGAACATTCGAAAAAAGCCATGTATGGCTCCGGTGGGCTGTCCCTCTGCATTCAGCAGATTGTGGCCGGAAATGGCATAATAGGCTCTGTAGGCCAGGGCATGGGCGTCAACGACGAGCAAATCGGTCTTTCCTGACATGTGAACGGAATGCGTCGGACGAAGAGACTGTCATTCAATATTCTTGACAGACAGCCGAAATGCGTTTTTTGTAACCCACACCGCCTCGGCTCCGAAGCGGTTTCCTGAAGAGGTGCCATCTTGCTAAAGAATAAAAAAGTTGATGATAAACTGGTCGTTTACCTGGAAGGCCGGCTGGACGTAACCGTTGCCACAGAAGTGGAAGAGCAGCTGATCAAACTGATCGACGACGAAGGCGAAAAACATATCATTCTGAACCTGGAGCAGGTGGAGTATATGAGCTCCTCCGGTTTTCGCGCCTGTATTGCCATACTCCGGAAACTGAAACAGCGTGAAGGCTCGCTGAAGCTGTGCAGCATCCGTCCCTCTGTAAAGAGGATCTTCGATGTTATCGAACTGACCTCGCTCTTCGATATCTACGAAACCGAAGAAGCCGCTTTGCAAGCCTGACATGGGCCTGCTGGATCGCATTGTAGCCACAAAGGCAGAGGAGCACCGCCGTTTTCTGGCCGGCCTTTCGAACCCCGATGCCTACAGGGCCTCGGTGCAGGCAGATCTCAGACCGGCCGGTCGCTTTGTCGATGCACTGCGTCGCAACAAACTGCCTGCGTCCAACCTGGCCGTCATTGCAGAATGCAAGAAGGCCAGCCCTTCCAGCGGTCTGATTCGTGCTGACTACGATGCCACGGCCATTGCAAACACGTATCGTTCGCTTGGAGCAGCGGCCTGCTCCGTTCTGACAGATGCCACGTATTTCCAGGGGTCGCTTGCCGACATAGAAAGCGTGGCGGCCGCCGGTATCGTGGCCCTGCGCAAGGACTTCATCCTTTACGAAGAGCAGATCTTTGAGGCCGCTCGCGTCGGGGCCTCTGCCGTTTTGCTGATCGTTCGGCTGCTCGATGACAGCCGCCTGCGTGCCCTGCTTGAAACGGCCAAATCCCTGCATCTTGACGTGCTTGTAGAAACGCATGATGCGGAGGAGGTTCGCCGTGCCGTTGATGCAGGCGCTCCATGCATCGGTATCAACCACCGCAACCTGGATACGCTGGCCATGGACCTGTCTCTCACAGAAGAGTATGCCCCGCTCGTTCGACAGCGAAATCCCGATGCGCTGATTGTGGCAGAGTCGGGCATTGAAGATCCTGCCGTTCTGAAACGGCTGGAGGGTCTTGCCGATGCCGTCCTGATCGGTACCTATTTCATGAAACAGCCTGACATCGCTGCCGCCTGGCATCGGCTTTTTGGCGTCCGTCAGGTCACCTGAGCCTTGCGCACCACACGGGCCAGCAAACCGGGAGCGAAACGGCTGAGATAAACGCCCAGACGCTCCTTCGCACCGGCAATGACGGACTCGTTTTCTCCTTTTTCAATCGAACGCAGAATACGCCGTGCAAGCTCGGCCGGATCCATACCGGCAGCCGTCGATGCATCCATCGTTCCCTGCGGCTGCCCGGATGCGGTCAGTGCATTCAGGGAAACGCTCGTACGTACATAACCGGGCAGGATGATCGTCACTCCGATGCCTTCGTCATATAGCTCTGCACGCAGGGCATCATAATAGCCCATCAACGCATGCTTGGAGGCAGCATAGCCGGAGCGAAGGGGAGTGGCCACCCTGCCCGTCACGCTGCTGACCACGACGATGCGAGAGCCTCTGCCCATCAATGGCAGGGCCTGACGCGTCAGCTCCACCGTACCGAAAAAGTTCGTCTCGAAGATACGTCTGATTACGGCCAGGTCCGTGTCTTTTGCAAGGGACCTCTGACTGATACCGCCGTTGTTTACGAGGATATCCAGGCCTCCCCATTTCCTTTTAACGGCCTCAACGGCCGCAGCGAAGCCAGCGGACTCTGTCAGGTCCAGGGGGACGATCAGGGATCGATCTTCGGACAGGGATGCTTCGCGCTGCACCCGCTCCAGCTCCTCTTTGCGACGCGCAGAAAGGACCACATTGGCATGACGCTGCGCAAAGGCATGTACCAGGGCTTCTCCGATTCCTGAAGATGCTCCTGTAATCCAGACGGTTTTATTTTCAAATGACATGGGTATTTTCCTGTAAACTGTTCGGCCTGCGCAGACATACTAATGCCACTGATTGCCTGTCTGCAAGCACAGTTCTATTCCCGGTAACCGGGGCAGAAAAAAATAAATGCTTGCCGAAACTCCGGAATCATTACTACCCTTCTGCGATTACCGCCCAAAGACAAAGAGGTTCCCATGCAAGAGAGTGTTCTGACGAAGATTTTCCTCCCCCTTTCCCTTGGCATCATCATGTTCGGGATGGGTCTGAGCCTGACCGTGCAGGATTTTCGCCGTATTTTTCAGTTTCCTGGCGCCGTGCTGCTTGGCCTTGTCAACCAGATCATTATCCTTCCGCTTCTGGCCTTTGGCATTGCCAACACCTTTCATCTAAGCCCTGAACATGCCGTTGGACTGATGATTCTCGCTGTCTGTCCCGGCGGGGCCACGTCGAACCTGATCACGCATCTTTCTCGAGGTAACGTCGCCCTTTCGATTACACTGACGGCTTTTTCGAGCACCATCACCCTTTTTACGATTCCCTTTCTCGTGAATTTTTCGCTCGATCATTTTCTCAACCGGTCGCAACCGATCCATCTTCCCGTCCTGGAAACGATGGCGCAGATCTCTGCTGTAACGCTGCTTCCGGTGATCATCGGCATGTTCGTACACCGACGCTATCCGGCCTTAACGCACCGCACGGAGGGGATGGTGCGGAAGATCTCTGCCCTCCTGCTTGCCGTCATTGTACTGGCAGCCATTCTCAAAGAACGGCATCATCTCGTGGAATCGTTCCTTGCCGTTGGACCGGCCTCGCTTGCCTTAAACGTGGGTAGTCTGCTCATCGGAATGGCTTCTGCAAAGCTGCTGCTGCACGATCTGAAACAGAGCATCTCCATTGCCGTTGAATCAGGCATTCAAAACGGAGCCCTTGGCATTACCATTGCCGCCACACTGTTGCAGGAGCCGGCCATGGCCATCCCGCCTGCCATCTACAGCCTGGTGATGTTTCTTGTGGGCTTTGTTGCCATCGCCCTGTTCAGCAGAATGGTACAGCGCGCAGAGCAGTATGAGTTAGCAGGGGCTTAGGCTGCTCCGCTTGCGATCGAGCCCCCGGCCGGTGGGCTCGATGCCCTCTGCTCAGAAGACCTGTATACTCATTCTTTCGTTATCTTTATCGTTACTTTTAATGGAAGAAAGCAAAAGACGATCATCAGTAGAAACATCAACGCCACAGCCATGGCAAAGATTTCGTTCATCACCGAGCGATGCAGAAAGGCAGCCATACCACATGCCGCTGTCAGAATGGACGCCAGGGTCAGAACGACAGCAAAGCGGCGAAGGGTGATCCAGTAGGGGATGAGGCATAGAAACGAAAGGGCCAGGCCAGCCCATTTCTGCCATGTAAAGATACGAAGAAGGGCAAGCTCGGGCTGGATGTCTGTTCCCTGATACCCCTCACCTCGCAGCTTCGCCGTAATCGAAAGCAGCTGTATGTTCTCGAGAATGTCGCCAACGATTACAACGGCGCTGAGAAACATGGCAATATAGAGAATGCGAATGCCGCTCTGACGGTAGGCCGTGAATGAAAACCAGAAAAGAAATACAGAATACAGAACCATGTAAACGAAATCGATTCTGTTGCCCACATCCATGGCCTCGATCGTGGCAGCGCCATCGGGCCCGCTGAAAAGTGCCTCCACCTCTTCTGGCGTTTGCACAAATTCAAAGGCGATAACAGGGGTAGAGAAGCCCGCAGGCATCGGACCGACCTTTGCAGGAAACACAAACATGAGCAGAAGGCTGGTCAGCACAACGGCAATGCCGACCCATCCCACATTCTTAAAGGGGTTCGCGTTCATAGTTGCCTCCCGGCAGCCTTCTCTGCAGAGAGGCCGGTTTTTCAGGACGTTTTGTCCGTTTTATCGCTATCTGCTATCTTACGCGCCTCAAGCAGAAAGGCAAGGGCCCTGTCCTTATCGCCCGAAAACAGGTGCAGCAGGCTGAGATCGACAAGGTCCTTCATGTCTTCTTTTACGATCCCTTTCTGTTGCTGCCTTTTGCGCTCTTCGATGCGCTCCCGCAGACGCTCGGTGCGCTGTTTCAGGCGATCCGATACATCGTCGAAAAAGGCAGTGGTCTCCTGGTCCCGTTCGCTGCGCGCCTGTTTTAGATGCTGTTCAAAAGACAGATACTTCTCGTTCGAAGAAGTCACCTGCTTTAGCTCTTCAAAAGACTCCCGGTAACGACCGAGCTTCATCAAAAGAGCGGCATGCAGGTTCAGCAGGGCAGAATCATCCGGGTTTTGCTTTAGATGAACCTCGCAGATCTTCAAGGCCTCTTCGTTGCGGTTCTGCTCTCCCAGAACGACGATGAGCCCCAGAGCGGCGATGCGGCTTGAGGGGTTGAGCGAAAGGGCCCTTTGAAAGGCCTGGCTGGCTTCGGCATACTGTTCCAGGCTTTCATGGATATAGCCAAGCAGCAACGCTGCACGAAAGAAGCCCGGATTCAACGCAAGGGCACGACGCAGATGGTCGATGGCAGCGGCATGCTCCTTCTTTCGGAACAGCTCGCTTCCAAGGTTGAACAGGATCGTATCGTCTTCGTGAAGGGCCAGGGCTCTGCGGTAACAGGCGATGGCTCCTGTATGATCCCCTTTTCGGGATAGAAGGGTGCCGAGATTGATCCAGGCCGGGCGATTCCGGGCATCGCTTTTCAGTACGTCCCTGTAGAGGGCCATTGCCTCATCATCACGGCCTGCCTTCTGCGCGGAAAGAGCCTGCCGAAAACGCTCGGACATCAGCGTCGTATCTCCAGACTGAGATCGAGGAACCGCGTCGTATGCGTTAGATAGCCCATACTGATGCCAATGCCCTGTAAACCGGCCAGCTCACCAAAACGCTCGGGCTTCCATCCCCCCGAAAGCTCAATCAACGGACGATCTGCAACCGGAACCTGCTGCACACGCTCCAGGGCACGGCGCACCTGTTCTACATCCATGTTATCAAGGAGCAGAACCTTCGGCCGACAGGAAAGGGCCTCTTCCAGCTGATCCAGCCTGTCGATCTCGATCTCCAGGGGAACAGAAGGATGCGCAGAGCGGATCCTTTCGGCGGCAAGCGTGATACTGCCTGCCGCTTCGATGTGGTTGTCCTTGATCATGGCCATGTCAGACAGATGAATGCGATGGTTGGTTCCTCCACCACAGTATACGGCATACTTCGCGGCCCGACGATAGCCAGGCAGGGTTTTGCGTGTATCCAGGATGGCAATGCCCGGACCGGCCTTTTCGACTACAGCGGCCGTTGTAGAAGCGATGCCGCTTAAGTATTGCAGAAAATTGAGAAGAGGCCTTTCAATGCGCAGTATGCCAGGCAACGAGCCCTCTATAGACAGAAGCGTATCGCCGGCCTGGAAGCGGTAGCCATCCCGCAGGCTCTGCACGATCATCAGATCGTAGCCCGTCATCTCATGAAAGATCTCAAAAAGGGCCCGGCTGATGGCCATGCCGCAGAAAACGCCGTTTTCGCGGGATACGATTGCAGCGAAGGCCGTTTCTTTTCTGTCGAAGATCGATTCAGAGGTAACATCGCCTTCAGGGGCATCCTCGGCAATGGCGAGTCGGATCAGCTGCTCCACATCTTCACGTCGCAGCTCTTTTACAGGGTGGGTATAATGCGGACGATCTTCCATAATCTAATTTGAATCAAAAACCAGGTCAAAATCCAATCGATCGTTGATCAGAAATCACCGATCAGAACTGTTCCCCTTTCTTGCGAAAGCGTTCAGGCATCCGTTCCAGACGAACCTTCTTCAACGTCCGGGTTCCCTCCCGGGTCAATACCTCGATCTCCACCTGCGTGCCAGGCTTCAGGGACAGGATACGCTCTTTCAGGGTGTAGGGACCGATCACCGGGTAACCGTTTGCCGAAACGATCAGATCATAGGGACGCAGGCCCGCCTTTTCTGCCGGTGAATCAGGATATACCTCTGAGACCATGACGCCATCAAGGGTTTCCATGTAGAGGATCCCCAGGTAGGCCGGCCCCTGCTCTGTGGGAACCGGAGCAGGCTTTTTCTGTTCCGTAGAACAGGCCAGAAGGATGGCGACCAGGGCCGCAAGCCAGTAATACAGGTATCTATGCAGCCTCATACGTTACCGCGACCATCGGTCCATCTACGAATTTCTGGCCAGGCTCTTACCGTCGACTGTATTTCTTTGACTTTTTAGCGGATTTCTTTGCGGTCTTTTTCGTCGAAGTTTTTGATTTTTTCGCACTCTTCTTTTTTGACGTTTTTTTCTTACCGCTGGATTTGCCGCTCTGATCCCACATCTTTCGATAAGCCTGATCGGAAATCTGTTTCGGCTTCAGTCCATACGCAGCAGCAAGCTCCACCGGCGATTTTCCGGCGCGATACTTGCGTTCGATCTCGCGTTTCGCATTTTCAGGAAGATCTGACCATCTTTGCATCGTCCGCCTCATCAAAAGGATTTTTCGTAGCTCTTCCAGACCGGACGGTAACGCGGCAGCTCCGCATCTTTCGCGACCCGACCCTCCGTACTTTTAGCAGCCCCCCAGGAAAAATCAAACTTTTTTTTCGTAATCATTCTATTCGCGAAGCAAAAAAACGGTTGGAAGGGATACCTTCTCCTCTTCCCTTACCCTCAAAAAACGTGTGTGGAGCGAAAACGTGACTGAACCCCGGAAAAAGGAATCCTGGAGATCCATGCTTGGAGTGATCCTTGCCGTGATGGGAAGCGCCATCGGGCTCGGTAACTTCCTGCGATTTCCAGGTCTTGCTGCAAAGTACGAGGGCGGAGCCTTCATGATCCCCTACTTTGTTGCCCTTTTTCTTCTGGGTATTCCGATCGCCTGGCTTGAATGGACAATGGGGCGAGCCGGCGGACAGAAAGGCTTTCACTCCACACCGGGCATCTTCCGCGCCATATGGCCGCATCGCTCAGCCCCCTATGTGGGATTCCTGGGCCTGATCGTCCCCGTTGGCATATACATGTACTATGTGGTCATCGAGGCCTGGTGCCTGTACTATGCCTATCAGTATGCCGTCGGCACGTTTCCCCTTCATGCCGACTCATCGGCCTACCAGGAGTTTTTCGCAAATTTCACAGGCCAGAGCGGCAATGGCGTTCTATTCGGCTTTGAGCATTCCAATTTTATCGTCTTTCTTGTGCTCTGCTACGTCCTGAACATGATCATCATCTATCGCGGGCTGGCCGGAGGCATCGAGCTTGTCAGCATGATTGGCATCCCCGTCCTTTTCGTATCGGCCGTGGCCATCCTGATTCGCGTCTTGACGCTTGGCACACCGGATCCTGCACTGCCCGAGCAGAACGTGCTGAACGGACTGGGCTTCATGTGGAATCCACAAACAGAATCCAGATCCTTTCTTGAAAGCCTTTCCAACGGCGAGATGTGGCTGGCCGCGGCCGGGCAGATCTTCTTTACGCTGTCTGTGGGCTTTGGCGTCATCATCACCTACTCCAGCTATCTAAAGAAAGAAGACGATGTCGTTCTTTCGGCCACCACGTCCGTAGCAGGCAATACCTTCGCCGAAGTAGCCCTCGGTGGCATGATTACGATTCCCGCTGCCTTCATCCTGCTTGGCCCGGCAGCCACAGGTGGTGGCACGTTTGAGCTTGGCTTTATTACGCTGCCTCTCGTCTTTGAACAGATGCCCGTCGGTGAACTCTTTGGCTTCCTGTGGTTCGGACTTCTGTTTATTGCAGCCATTACATCTTCCATCTCGATGCTTCAACCTGCCATCGCCTTCTTCGAAGAGGGGATCGGCACAGGCAGGAAGGCCAGCGTTACATTGCTGACCTTTGTCACAGCCGTGGGCACGGTCGTCGTTGCCTATTTTTCGAAAAACCTGATCGGCCTTGATCAGATGGATTTCTGGGTTGGCACGGTTTTCATCTTTTTGTTGGCCACCATCCAGGTCATCCTTGGCGGCTGGGTATTTGGCGCCGACCGCCTGATTGAAGAGGCAAGAACGGGATCGGTACTCAGCCTGCCTCGCTGGATCTCGTTTATTATTCGCTTTGTATCACCGACCTACCTGCTCATCGTCTTTGCCGTCTGGCTGTACCAGAATATTGGTAGCTATATCGACACCCTGAGCAAGGATCTCAGTGCTCGCATGACCTTCCTTTTCATTCTTTTCCTGTCTGGATTCTTTATTACCATGATTGCACAGGCCGTCCGTCGCTGGAAGGCCGAGGAGGAACGATGACTGCTGGCGGCTGGATTATCATGACGGCATCGCTTCTCTTTGTAAGCCTGTTCTTCGGGGGGATGCTTTATCTTGTGCTGCGACGACAGCCCGATGCCCGGCATCTGCACTCCACCTTCGATGAAACCCCGGATATGGAAGAAGAAAAGGACTGAGTTTCGACTTGTGCTCTGTCCTGCTGGTAAAAAAAGGTCGCTGTGAGCATTGTTGAAGCTGAAGTCCTGAACGCCGACCTGGGCATCCATGTCGTCTATCTGAATAATCCCGAAACCCGTAACTCCATGACCCTGGAGATGGGCTTGGCCTTTCATCGAACCATGCAGTCCCTGGCCTCTCTGGACCCGCTTCCCCGTGCCGTCATCCTCACCGGCCGCAATAACGTCTTCTCAGGCGGCGGTGACCTGAAGCTTCTGAAGAGTTTTGCAGAAAAATCACAGGCCGAAAACCGTGAATTCATGCAGTCCTTTTACAGGCTGTTTCTGTCGGTGCGTGAGATGCCCTTCCCTGTCCTGGCCTGCGTGAACGGCCATGCCGTCGGAGCGGCCCTGGCCCTGGCGCTGGCCTGCGATCTGCGCTACTTCCTGCCCGATGCAAAATATGCCTTTAATTTTGTGAAGATTGTAATTCATCCGGGCATGGGCTCCAGCTTTCTTGTGAAAGAGGTGGCCGGTATGGCCCAGGCACAGGAGCTTCTTTTTACAGGGCGTTACATCAATGGCGAAGAGGCCCTGCGACGCGGGCTGTGTAACGGCATCTTTCCGGCCGACGAGATCTTCGATCGCACCGTTGATGTGGCCACGGAGATTGCATCGGCTGCACCGCTGGCCGTACGCCTGCTGAAACAGTCGCTGTATACGCCGGGCGATCTTGATCAGGCACTGGAAAAAGAGGCAGAGGCGCAGGCCCGGAATTATGCAAGCGCCGATTTTCGAGAGGCCATCGCCGCCATCGAAGATAAGCGCAGTCCCCGGTACGTTGACCGATAATCCTGAACCATCCATGTTACCCGTATCTGTAGCCATCATCACCTTTAACGAAGAAAAGAACATCGAGGATTGCATACGCTCTGTAGAAGCGATTGCCGATGAAATCGTCGTGCTGGATTCTTTCAGCACCGACCGCACCGAAGAGATTGCCCGCAGCTTTCCGCGTGTTCGCTTCGAAAAACATGCCTTTGACGGCCATGTACAACAGAAGAACCGTGCACTGGACCTCTGCAAGAATTCCTGGGTTCTGTCGCTGGATGCCGATGAGCGGCTGAGCCCCGAACTGGCCCGGGAGATTGCCGGCCTCGATGAAAAAAAGATCGCAGACGAAGGCATAGCAGGCTTTCGCATGCCGAGGCTGACCTATCACATGGGCCGTGCCATCCGACATGGAGGCTGGTATCCGCAGCGCCGTTACCGCCTGTTTCAAAAATCAGCGGCCCGCTGGGAAGGAGAGAATCCACATGACTACATCGTCATCAACGGTAAAGGCGCCAGCCTGAAAGGGGATCTTGTTCACTACAGCTTTACGGATCTGTCGCAGCAGATCGATACCATTAACAAGTTCTCGTCGATCGTGGCCTTTAACCGGCATGCGGCCGGTCGTCCCTTCCAGCTGTTGAAAACGCTTGTCAAGCCGCCGGTTAAATTTCTTGAAATCTATCTTTTTAAGGCAGGCTTCCTCGATGGCTTTCCAGGGTTCACCATCGCCGTTGCCTCTGCCTTCTCCACGTTTTTGAAGTTCGCCAAGATCTTTGAAATGGATCGCCGGTATATTGAAAGGCCCTCCAATCTGCGGGCCGACTACAGGCCCCAGAACAGGAAATAATCGTCGATAACAGCGAAGAGAAATTACGATGAAACTGCTTTCAAAACTGTTCACACCCGGAGGCATGAGTCTTCTTGCCGTCGGTATCCTCGCTTTGGCACTGGCTGCCTATATTCCCGGTCGGCCAGCAGGCGACGGAACAAAACACGTTGAATTCGAGGTGGTACGCGGAACGGGCATGGCCCGCGTGACCAGGTCCCTGATCGAAGAAGGGCTGATCCGCAACGAGCTGTTTTTTCGCATCATGATGAAGGCAACCTTTCGCGACGGAGCCTTGAAGGCAGGGGTCTATGATCTTAACGACGGCATGAGTGCCTATGAGATCGGCTCCATCCTGACATCGGGCCGGGTACAGATGATCAAGGTGACGATTCCTGAGGGATGGACGAATAAACAGATCGCCGAACGTGCAGCAGCCCTGGGACTGTGTAACAGCCCGGAGGAGTTTCTGAAGCTTACAGAAGACCCGAACATCTTGAAGAAATACGGCATTCCGGCAAAGACCACGGAAGGGTATCTGTATCCTGAGACCTACTTTCTTGCCCGTGGAGTAAAGGCAGACCGCCTTCATGAGGCCATGCTGGATCGTTTCTTTGACATGCTGCCGCAGGCAGATCCACCGGCCGATCTAACGCCTGAAGATCTTTTCAAGGCCGTCATCCTGGCATCGATCATTGAACGTGAGGCTGTCCACCGGGAAGAGCTACCGAAGATGGCCGGCGTATACCTGAACCGCATCAAGAAAGGCATGCGACTGGAGGCCGATCCGACCATTCAATATATCCTGGGCGATCCAAAAAAGAAGCTCTACCTGAAGGACCTGAAGATCAAGTCGCCCTATAACACCTATCGCAACAAAGGACTTCCACCGGGCCCCATCTCAAACCCCGGCATTCAAGCCCTGCGTGCAGCCTTTCACCCCGAAAAGCATGATTACCTGTTCTTTGTTTTAAAGCCGGACCAGACCCATGAGTTCACGCGCACATACAAAGAACATCTGCGTGCCAAACGCATCTTCCTGGATGGCAGGTATTGAGGGGGAAGAGGCGAGGAACGGGCAATTACGACGAGAGCCCGCGTTTAAACGCTTTCAGATCAAAGAAGAGAAGCTCTGTCCTCGACTGGTGGCGTTGGACAGGATAGTATTCAAAGTCACAGCTCAGATAGAACGGTGTTGAGTCTGGCCTTGAATCAACGACAATAAACCGACAACCTGTTTTGTTCTCTGTAATAAACCATGTCTTAATCAAGTCCACAGCCAATCGCCCGTACCCCTGCCGAAGATGGTCCTCATGTGTTGCAAATCGACCGATTAAAACGGCCGGGTAAATTCGGTATTGGCTGGAGTTTGAAATCGCCATGTTAAGCTCCATGCAAGCTTCAATGGCAGTATTGCTCAGGGAGAAACCAACAAGGGGCTCTTCAATTGTATCCCGGCAGAGAAAATAGGTCTTCGTAATCAGCTCGTCTTCAGACTCTCTGGCCTGCTCAACAAAGAAGTGCCTCAATTTTGCATCGCACTTGAAAAGATCAAGGTTCACAGAGGACAGCGGCCGCAGACGAAAATCCTCAAAAACAGGGAGATTCACCTGTTGCCTTGTTTTGGTTTCAAAGCTGCAAAGATCTTTCGTTGCTGCTCCGTTATCCTGAGAGGTTCAGGATTCCTGGCGGTCTTCACAAACTTTTTTGCTGCCTGACCGGTCAATACAGGGATCTTTTCAAATTGAACAGTAGCCATTTCTCCTCTCCTACACCTGCCACACTAGCATGCAATCGATATAGCGTCAACAGCTACCCGACTACAGCGGTTGCCTTTTTTTCTTTGACATCGCTGTTTTCCGGCCGACGTTTATGGCAGGATGAGCGAAGAAAACAGGGCACAGGAAGCCGACCCGGCGTCTGCAAAGCTGAAGGTTTTGCTCCAGCAGCTGAAGCTTCTCGAAAAAGAAAAGACCCGGCTATATGCAGAGTTCAAGAAGCGCAAACGCCAGCGTGAGCGCCAGCAGCAGGCTCTTGAGGCAGAACGGAACCGCACAGAACAGCGTCTGGGCCGTCTGGAACGCATCCTGACAACCCTGAACAGGGCTGTCGAACGTATCAAGCGCATCGTGCAACGGCTGAAGGTAATCCAGAAGCAGCAGGAGCATCTTGCAGATGAGATCATGCGGCGCCTCGAAGGCCGTCCCTCTCCCAATAGACCAGAAAAACTCACCTCGGTCCCCAGAAATCGTGCACCGGTAGTGTCCAGGCGCCCCACGCGCTATCCAGCCCTGCCGGGCATCCGCTCCTCCGGCTCATCTACGGCGGCCACAGCCAGGCCCGGTGAGGAACTCGATCAGGAAGTCAGCGAATCGGCAACAGAAACAGCCGATCTCACACCCGATGAGGTGATGGAGGCCCGACAGGCCTTGCTCGATGTTCTCCAGGAAATCCAGTCCTTTCGACAGAAACGTGAGGAAATAGAAAAGGAAGTTGACCGCCTCAAGTCTCTCTGAACTATGGCGTTATTCTTTCTTTTCGGAATTGTTATGAGCACCCATCTTCTTAAGTCACAGCGAACGCCCTATGTGCGCAACGAAGACATCCGGCAGAACTGGATTCTTGTCGACGCCGAAAATCAAACACTGGGCCGTCTTGCCTCTTTGATCGCTTACCGCATCCAGGGCAAGCATCGTGTAGACCAGTCTTTCCATCAAACGGTGGGTGATTTCGTGGTCGTCATCAATGCCGGAAAGATTGCCGTAACCGGCAATAAGATGAATCAAAAGATCTACTATCATCACTCCCATTATCCGGGTGGTCTGCGTGAAACCACGCTGGCCGATAAAATGAAGCGTGATCCGGCCTTCGCCCTGGAAACGGCCGTAAAGCGTATGCTGCCGAAAGGACCGCGGGGTCGCAAGATGGCCCTGCAGCTGAAGATCTATCCCGGTGCAGACCATCCGCACCAGGCACAGAAGCCGACTCCGGTCGTGCTTAACGAAAACAAGCAATAAATCAGGTAAAATCGAATGACGCAAGAAACCACAAAAGAACGTCCGGCACGCACTATTTTCGTAGGTCGCCGTAAAACAGCCGTTGCCCGTGTAAAGATCACCGACGGTAGCGGAAAGATCACCATCAATGGCAAAAGCGCCGAGGAGTATCTGCCTGTTCTCCGTATGCGCAAGCATGCCATTGAGCCGCTGGATGTCGCTTCTCTTTCCACGAAGGTGGACGTTCAGGTAAACGTAAGCGGCGGCGGTATTGACGGACAGGCTGGAGCCATCCGCCTTGGTATTGCCCGTGCTCTGATCGGCCGTGATCCGTCCCTGCGGGCTACCCTGAAGGCCCAGGGCATGCTTCGTCGTGACCCGAGGATGGTGGAACGGAAGAAATACGGTCTGCGCAAAGCACGTCGGGGAACACAGTTCTCGAAACGTTAACGACCGTTCGATTCAGAAAAAGGGGCTTCCGGCCCCTTTTTTTTCTCCCTGTGGCCTGGTCTCATTTTTGAGACTTTATCTCATTAAGGCTTGACGAAAGCAGCCATCATCCCGTTTATGGAAGGTACTATGAATTCCGATCTGCTCTTGATTGCGGTCTTTGTTGCAGTGGCCTGCTTTTACCTGGTCTGGCAGGGCTACAGGGCCATGCACAACAACATCAAGTCCGAAGGCACCTGCGGCAAATGTGGCTGCTCGGAGAAGGCCTCATGACCACCCTGAACCGCCTGCAGGCAGGACAGGGCGGTGTTATAGAAGGCTACCAGCAGGAAGATGAGTCCGTACTGCGACTGGGAGAAATGGGGCTGATTCCAGGACAGCAGGTGAAGGTCCTGAAGATTGCCCCGCTCGGTGATCCCATTGAAGTCGAAATCATGAACTACCGACTCTGCCTGCGTAAAAGCGAGGCTTCCAGAATCCAGGTTCGTCCCCTTCCATTATAAAAAAATGCACAGCACAGAAACCCGTACCATTCATGTTGCCCTGGCCGGAAATCCCAATACCGGCAAAACAACTCTCTTCAATGCCCTCTGCGGCGCCCGACAGAAAACCGGTAACTACCCGGGCGTAACGGTCGAGAAAAAGATCGGCCGCTTTCGCGAAGCTGGATTGCAGTTTACCGTCATCGATCTGCCGGGACTGTACTCATTACGTCCGCATGCACCCGACGAACGCATTGCCGCCGATATCCTTACCGGCAGACAGGCAGACACAGCCCTGCCCGATCTTGTCCTCTTTGTTCTGGATGCAACCAATCTGGAGCGCAATCTGCACCTCCTTGCCCAGTTAACCGAGATGCAGCTTCCCGTGGCTGTTGCGCTTACCATGACCGACCTTCTGGAAGAAGAAGGCATCCTGCTGAACGTGGAAGCGCTGCGACAGCGCCTTGGGCTTCCGCTTTTCGAAGTGAACGTGCGCGACGCCGAAAGCATTGAGCTGCTGCGACGCGCTCTTGCCGATCTTGTTCAAAAGACGCCTGATTTTCGTGCCCGACCGTTAAGCCAGGGTTACCTGCCAGAAGGCCTGGAAACCGTTGTGGCCACAGCTGCCGACAATCAGCCTGAAAACATGCGTCCTCTGTCGCGTTTCGAGCTGCTCAGTCTTATCTTTTTTCCGTCGGATACAGACGCCTGGCTGGCCAGCAGAAACGGAATGAAGTCATCGGCTGAATTCCAGGACTTTGTAGCTAAATTAAGACGTCAGGCTCAGGAAGCGGCTCCTGTATCACCTTCTGTTCTTACACAGGCCCGCTACCGGGCAGCGGCCGACATTCGTGAAGCCTGTGAAAAGAGAACGGCTACGAAGAAGCTCAGCCGTACAGACCGCATCGACCGGCTGCTTACGCATCGATTCTTCGGACTGGCCGCCTTCGTTGGAGTCATGGCCCTTGTATTTCAGTCCATTTACACAGGCGCAGCTCCGCTTATGGATCTCATCGACGCAGGCTTCAGTTCACTCGGCGAAATGGTGGCCGCCTCTGAGTCACTCAGTCCGATGATGAAGTCCTTTCTTACCGATGGCATCATCGCAGGTGTGGGCTCGGTTATCATCTTTGTGCCGCAGATTGCCATCCTCTTTGCGTTGATTACGTTTCTTGAGGATTCCGGCTATCTGGCCCGTGCTTCCTTTCTCATGGATCGTCTTCTGGGCTGGACGGGTCTGAACGGACGATCCTTTATTCCATTGCTTTCCAGCTTTGCCTGTGCCATCCCCGGCATCATGGCAGCACGGGTCATCGCCGACGAGAAGGCACGAAAGGCGACGATTCTCGTGGCGCCCTTGATGTCCTGTTCGGCTCGACTTCCCGTTTATATTCTGTTTATCGGTGCCTTCATCGAACCGGTCTATGGCACAATCGCTGCCGTAACGGCCCTGTTTGCCATGCATCTTCTGGGCATCGCCGTAGCACTGCCCGGAGCCTTTATTCTGAATCGTGGCATTCTTCGCACGCCGCAAACGCCTTTCATCATGGAAATGCCTGCCTACAGGCTGCCCGTCCTGCGAAACGTTCTTTTTCGCGTCAAAGACGCCGTATGGAACTTCACAAAGCGAGCGGGAACGATCATTTTCGCCTTCTCTGTGATCATATGGGCGCTTTCGTATTTCCCGCGCGACGAACAGGCAGCGGCTCTTCACGTGGAGCCTCTGCAGCAGCAACTGCAGCTGCTCAATACGGCAGCCTACACCGAAGATCCGCAGGAAGCCGTACAGCTTGAGATCGACAGAGAGATGCTGGCCAGACAGATCGAAAACAGCCTGGCAGCCTTTTATCTGGAAAATAGCTATCTCGGACAGATGGGACGGGCCATTCAGCCCTTCTTCGCTCCTCTCGGTTTTGACTGGCGGCTTTCCGTTGGTATCGTCAGCGCCTTCCCGGCACGGGAGGTCATCATAGCAACGCTCGGTATCATCCACAATGTAGGATCCGACACGGATGAAGAATCTGACGACCTGCGCTCATCCCTGCGCAACAGCACCGACGAAAACGGGATGGCTCTGTACACACCGCTGACGGCCATTACCCTGATGGTATTCTTTGCGCTCTGTGCACAGTGCATGAGCACGCTTGCCATCATTCAGAAGGAGCTCGGTCACTGGATTTATCCCGTCGGAGTATTCGTTTACATGACCGGCCTGGCCTATCTACTGGCATTTGCCGTTCATCAAATCGGCCTCTGGCTGATTGGCGGATAATTGCGCGGTAGCGGATTCGCTCCGTTACCCGCCTGTGGAGTTAGTTCTGTATGCAGCTTGCCTATCGTCGTTATGAGGGCCCCGGCGCTCCCATGATCATCCTGCACGGCCTGTTTGGTTCGGGAAAGAACTGGGTTACCCATGCAAAGGCCTTAAGCAGCCAGTATGACGTGTATACGGTTGACCACCGTAATCATGGCGATTCTCCCTGGAGCGACGAACATACCATACAGGCCATGGTGTCAGACGTCATTGCCTTTCAGGACGAGCATATCAAACAGCCGGCCATCTATCTCGGCCATTCCATGGGCGGGCTGGTCGCCATGGCCACAGCCCTTCTGCACAGCGATCGGGTCAGGGCATTGATCGTTGCCGATATCGCTCCGCGTGCCTATGAGCCGCATCATCAACGTGAGTTTGCAGCCCTGCGCATCGACGTCTCGAAGATGAGCACGAGACAGGAGGTCGATCGGGCCATGGCAGCCGTGCATCCACAGCCCGGCGTACGGCAGTTTTTGCAGATGAATCTTGAGCGCGAAGGGGATGGCTTTCGCTGGAAAGTGAATGTCGATGCCCTTGAGAAGGCCGAGTATCTTACGGAGTTCGACATCTTCACCTCAGGTGTGCAGGGCTATGCAGGACCGACACTGTTTCTGGCCGGACGCTCCTCTCCTTACATACGAGAAGAGGACCATACCCGTATCAAAGAGCTATTTCCACAGGCAGAGATTCGCGTCATTGACGGCGACCACTGGTTGCACCATACAAACTATACAGGCTTCATGAATGAGCTGAACGGTTTTCTAAAGGCAGTCCGGTAATGGCCGGGGATTCAGAGCACAAACGGAATCAGTCGTTTCGTCTTCCTGGCATACTCCTGGAAGGCCGGACCGCAACCTACCGATATAAGCACCTACGGACCGAGCCGCACCTCCCCTCTGTCTAACAGGCTTTCGGGCGACTTCAGGTCTTCGAGGTAGTAACTCGATACGGCATACAGGGTATCATTGTAACGTACATAGTAGATTCCCCCCTCTCCGACGGCCTCTATGTCCAGCTGTACCACGCCCGGCTCCGTTGAGCCCTTCTGATAGGTAAGCTCGATTCGCGCCGGTTCACGTCTGGCATCGGCCGGAATGGCATCGGGAAAGCTACGGGCCTTCCAGCGTAGAATGTCATCAAGGATAGGCCGGAACATGTCGTCGCGCAGTTTGCCGGGATGTGGTTCTACCATCTGCCATTCAGAACCGGCACGGGCCATGCGTACGGAAAGACCTGGCTCCAGATAGGCCAGAGAGGATACATTACCGGTATTCAGGTCAGAAGGCAGAATGTCCCTGTTGCGAAAATACAGCTCATCCCCGGAGCCCAGTCTGGATCGCAGGTTTACGTCCACTTCATGAATTTCATCCTGTCCTTCGACTAACACATACGTTGAATTGCTGCGCTGGCTTGCCTTGCCGATCAGAAGCACCCGGCGGTCGCCATCCTCTTCGATGGTCAACCGAACAGCATCGTTTCCGAGCTGGTAGGTTGCCCGGGCCTCGCCCTCCAGCGGCAGGCTGTACTGAGATCGCATCGAGGTCAGAACACGTAAAAGCTCGCGCATGCGCTCTGCATCGGCCTGATACGAACGTCCATCGTCCAGAACCAGCTTCCAGAGATACTCCATCTCTTTACTGTCGTCGGCACCCTCTGCCGGTACTTTTTCATCCAGCCGTTCCAGGCTTGCCTTCATCTGACCGTACTGCAGGTGCAGTCCGGTAATCTCATTCTTCTCTACTTCAAGAAAGGTATCGTCCTGCCAGGTAATCAGTGTTTCTGGCAACAGCAGAAGAACAAGCAACAGGACATTTATCAGAACAAGCGATAGAGCAGGATTTTCTTTGATCAGGGAAATGATTCTCATTGTGCATCCTCCAGCTCATCCGTTTCACCGCCGTTTCGTCCGCGCTTCTGATTGCGCAGCGAAAGCCTTCGCCATCCATAAAGGGCAAGGAGCAATGGCAGTGTCAGGATATGAAACCACTGAAACAGTGGCTCAAAGGCCGAGCCCAGAAGATAGGAGATGATTTCGGGCGGATCCTCCAGTAACGGAATGGTCGGAATGCGGGACCGTGCGGCCTGCAGGTCCGTATCTCCCTGCAGATGGTCCAGCAGTCCGGCAAGAAAGGCTGCATTCAGCTGAAAGATCTGCATATTCTGTTCGTTGCGAAGAAAGATATCGGATACAACATAGGGCGTTCCCATCATCAGGATCGTCGACTCTGTTCCGCTTTGCTGTCCGGGACGGAAGTTCTTTGCTTCTTCCTCTTCTACGGGTAGGGTTTCGCTTTCGTAAAAGGCACTGCGAAAACGTCCCTTCACCTCAACAAGCAAGGGCAGAGGACGATCCGAGCGCAGATCAGCGGGATCGTTACCCATCCGTTGCATGTCTTTCAGGGCCAGGGAGGCTGATTCGCGATAGATCACACCATCCGTACTGCGAAGAAGCGTGCGATATTCTGCATCGGGCTGCAGGTTCGGATTAAACTGAACATCCGAGAACCACGGTAGAATGACCTGACCTGTGTACTTAAAAAGCGGATCGTTGGCAAAGTTGTTCGTTTCATGGGAGTAGACCGCCCAGGACGGATTCTTCATGCGCATCAGGTAGTTGCCCTGGATGTCCAGCTCGGGCGCCGCCAGATCGGGTTCAAAGAGAATACGCCCCTGCAGAGAAAGTCCGTAGTTCTGCAGCCAGTCATTTAGCTGTTTCAGGGCTTCTTCTTCCACCGTTGCCTGCCCACCGCCGGAGCCCAGCCCCATCTGCAAAAGACGCGGATCAGGACGTGGAAGCTGGAAGTCAAAGCTACGCAGCATCAACAGCAGGTTCCCGCCGCGCATCAGGAATTGATCAATATAGTACTGTGCCTTTTCGTCAAGATCGGGTAACCCTGTTACAACAAGTGTCTCCACTTCTTCAGGCACTGGCTGGCCGGCATCGACATCAACCCAGGGTCCGGAATCGCCTTCCATAATCGACCGAAAGGCAAACATGTTCGTTTTATCGGGAAGGGCATCACGCCGCCACATGGTGGTCTCCATGCCACCGGAAGCCTGCAAAAAGCCAATGCCGCTGCGTCGCTCCTTTTGCGTAAGTCGTTTTACTTCGCGCAGAAACCTGTATTCAAAATCGTCGATAATACGACCGCGCTCAACGAGATCGACCACACCGGAACGCTCACCGATTTGAACATAAACGCCAAAGTAACCAAGACGCACCGAGGCCTCATCATCTCTGGCCTGTTCTACGGGGATTCCCTGAATGCCACGACGCTCTGCCTTTGCCCGGTCCTCTTCGTCAGACGGATCGATATGATAGAGGCGGATGCGTTTGCTTCCGATACGTTCAATCTCATCGAGCTGGTACAGGATGGGTTGCAGCTCTCCGTAGATCTCACCTGGCAGCTTTTTCGTAATATAGGCCTCTACCAGGATGGGCTCGCCCGGCCGGGTAAGAACCTTTTCGGTAGAATCGGAAACGGAGTTCAGGCCATCCCGCGTGAAATCCACACGCCAGGCAATCTTCTGCGGTAGCAGATTCACAAGAACAAAGAGGATAACCACATTTATGGCGATAAAACGAGAATCACGATTCATCGATTGAAAAAAGGAGCGCCAATTCATATGCGAGCCTCCTCACGAAGTCGCAGCACGTTCAATACCACCATCAAGCCGATAAATGACAGATAGAAGATTGTGTCGGATAAATCGATCAACCCCCGGCTAAAGCTGTTAAAGTGAAAGCTAAGAGAGAAGAAGCCAACAAAAGAAGCCAGTGCTGGAGGCAGGTGCTGGCCGATCAGATAGAGATTCATCAGGAAGAAGGCCAGACTGAAGAAGAACGTGATTACAAAGGCAACGATCTGTTCGCGCGTAAATGAAGAGATCAGCATTCCCAGGCTCACGTAGGCACCGGCCATCAATATGGATCCAAGATACAGCACAAAGGTGGCACCAACATCGAGCCTGCCCATCATCCAGATGCTGATCGTAAGCGGCAGGGAGGCCAGAATCAAAAGCGAAACATAGCCCCATGCACCGAGCAGCTTGCCAAGGACGAGGTCAAGCTCTGTAAAGGGCATGGTTCGCAGCAATTCGATCGTGCCGCTGCGCCGCTCTTCTGCCCACAGACGCATGGTGACGGCCGGAATTAACAGAATAAACGTAAATGGCAGCAATTTCATGTACGACTCCACAGAGGCGATCCTTGCCTCCCAGAAGGCTGGAATCGAACCGAAAATGCCGTAGAAAAAGAACACCAGATTCAAAAAAAGCACCACCACCGCAAAGACATAGCCTATCGGTGTGTTAAAGTAGTTTTGAAATTCTCTTTTAAAGAGAATACGTATACTGGAATAATTCATATCATGCCTCCTGCGTGAGATCGTGAAAGATCTCGTTCAGCGATCGTGAAACGGGAGAGAACTCGCGCATTTCGAAGGGCTGTTGCCGAATGGTGGCGAAAAACTTCTCGGGCTCCACGTTAAGCGAGCATGTATAACGCATCCAGCCATCCTCAAGCGGCTCGGACTCAACATCAGAGACGGCCTCTGCCGCTTTCAATGCAGCACTCAGATCGGAGTCCGGTCGCCCGACGATCTGGTAGCGGTTCGATGCCTTTAATTCCGCCACCTTGCGGTCTGCTACAATGCGTCCGCGACTGATGATAATGGCCCGTTCGCATATGTCGTCGACTTCCTGCAGGATGTGCGTGGAAAGTATCAGTGTGCGATCCCGACCCAGTTCTTTGATAAGAGCGCGAATGGACTGGATCTGATTCGGATCAAGGCCGGAGGTCGGTTCGTCCAAAATGATTACGTCCGGATCATGAAGCAGGGTTGCTGCCAGCGCCACCCGCTGACGGAAGCCTTTTGACAGAAGGCCCAGCGGTGTGTAGAAGTGTGATCCAAGCTGCAGCCGCTCCACCATGGTGCGGGCTGCCTTTTCCAGATCTGCGCCTTCCATACCACGAGCCCGACCCGAGAACTCAATAAACTCTGAAACGAGCATCTCGTTATACAAGGGTGTGGTTTCTGGCAGATAACCGATACGCCGCTTGATGGCCAGCTCGGCGTCAACGGAATCGCGCTGGATACCGCAGATCTCGATCTGTCCCGACGTCGGCTGCAGATAACCGGTAATGGCACGCATCGTCGTCGTCTTGCCCGCTCCGTTCGGACCAAGCAATGCGGTGATCCCCGATTGTGGGCCAACAGAGAAGCTGATATCGTCTACGGCCCGGAACCTGTCATACTGTACAATAAGGTTGCGAACTTCGAGCATCAGGGACAGTGCAGGCAGGGCCGCTCAGGCGCACAACTCGATTTCTCGCAAAGACTAACAAACAATTGTGAAAGATCGTAAATCCAGGGCCCCCACGGAGCGCCTTACTACGTTATCTCTACCCTGCCCTCGGCCAGTAACTGATTGAATTCTTCGAGAGGCAGAGGCCGGGACAGATAGAATCCCTGTCCGTAATCACAGCCCTGATCGAGCAAATACTGTAGCTGTTCGGCCGTTTCAATCCCCTCTGCAATCACATCACAGTTCAGGCTATGGGCCAGGTCAATGATGCTGCGCGAAACCTCCCGGCTCTGCGCACCGGTTTCAGAACCCATACTGCTGACAAAGCTACGATCGATTTTCAAAACATCGAAGCGGAACTTCAACAGATACTGCAATGAAGAATAACCGGTGCCAAGATCATCCAGAAGTAAACGGATGCCCAGATCGCGAAGGAACTGCAGAACAGACAGTGTTCTGTCCGTTTCGCTCATCAACAGGCGTTCTGTGATTTCAAACTCCAGCAAAGAGGGATTTATGCCTGTAGCAGATAGCAAGCTGCACAGCTGGCCACCAAAGGCAGGATCCTGCAGCTGTTTTACAGACAGATTGACGGCAAGGCGCGGTGCAGAAGGGAAACGCTCCTGCCATCGGACCAGCTGCTCCACCGCTTTTGACAGGGCAAAACCACCCAGCGAAAAGATCAGATCCGAGCGTTCTGCCTCGGCTATAAACCTCTCGGGTGAAACCAGTCCCAGCCTGTGATGATTCCAGCGCAGCAGGGCCTCTGCCGATACAATGCGGCCGGTTTTCAATTCAACAACAGGTTGATAATGTAACTCGAATTCAGAACGTCCGATGCCAATCTCTTCTACGGAGCGACGCAGGTATGTGCTGAACCGCATGCTGTCGCGAGCATCATTCTGCATCTCTTCAGAAAAAAAGACAAAGTCATCTCCCGTCGCTTCCGGTGATCTCGATCGCAGCTGGGCCATCTCCGCTGCCTGCAACAGCTCGCGGGGATCCGATCCATTATCGGGAAAAACGGAGATTCCTGCCGACGCCGTAACGTCTACGGCTGTGCCATCAAGATCGTAGCTGCCCTTGATTGAATGCAGGACCAGCGAAACAAGACTGCTTACCTCTCCGGCATTCTCTTCTTTTTCGATGAGAATCATGAATTCATCGTTTCCAAAACGGGCAAGGGTATGCACGGGAGCCAGCACCCACTGGATGCGCTCCGTAATACGACGTAACAGCTCATCCCCTGTTTCGTATCCGACGATGCGGCTGATCTCGGTAAAATTATCAATATCGACAAAAACCACGTACAGCTTTGTCTGATCGCTCTGCGCCTTCTGGATGGCATGCTCCAGACGGTCAAAGAACAGAAACCGGTTCGGAAGGCCTGTTAGCGAGTCATAGTAGCGAAAACGATCGATCTGCTGCTCGTAGTATTTCTCAAGGGTCATGTCCTCCATGGTCATGACATAGTGCGTGATCATGCCACGCGCATCACGAAGCGATGAGATATTAATCCGGGCCGTAAACAGCTCGCCGTTCTTTTTGCGATTGATCAGCTCCCCGCGATACTTCCCTCCCTGTTTAATCGTCTTCCAGAGTTCTTCATAAACGGACTGGTCTTCTCTGCCACTTTTCAGGATTCGGAGGGTCTGTCCCTTTGCTTCACCGGCCGGATATCCCGTTACCACCGTAAAGCGATCGTTTACATATTCGATTATGCCTTCAGCGCTCGTGATAACACAGGCCACAGGACTCTGTTCCAGGGCCTTCGCAAAGAGCTGGTTCTGCCGAAAAAGGTCAAGATGCAGCAACCGTTCCTTGAGTATGGTTATGCCGTACCCGATCTCCTTACCCAGTTCGCCCAGAAACTGCTTCAGGCAGTCCGATTCACCGCTCTGCAGCTTTGCCGGCCCTCTGCCCTCAAGCAGGATTACGGTATCCCGTCCGTCGAGGGACATAAGGGGGATGGCCATCTTCGAAGCGCTGCCCTGCTCCAGGTTCTGCACGTCTCCTTCCAGGATGGCGCGGTTCAGTACAGTTTCCAGACCGTCGGCCTGTGCGCCATCGCCGGCCTGCCTTTGCCATCGGCCGTCCAGCAATCGAAAGGCCGTTGCAGAATGGTATCCCCCCGTCTGCACAAAGATCTTGCATATCTGCTGCAAAAGCGTCTTTTCGCTCTGCGCATAAAGGATCGCCTGGCGACACAGGGCCTGTAAAAGAAGGCCCTGCTCCCCCAGCTCCCGTTCTTCCTCCGGAGCTCTCATGTCGTCCGCCTGTTTTTTTTTCGCACCGGCAGCCCGGGCTGCCTGACTCACTCGGTTTTGGCCTGTTTCAGCTTAAGCATCCAGCCTCTAAGGGGCCTCGAAGGGTTCTCGTTGCCTTTCTGAAACAGACAGAGTCTATCTAATCGGCACGGTGACCTATCGTGCGCGTTGAAACAACCCATTTTTTTGCATATATCGGATGCCTGGCCGGAAACGTCTCCTCTTGCTGCTATTCGATTCATGAAAAAAAATTGACCGCACCGCGAAGTCATTACATACTTCTTCGGATGAGCATTCATGCATCTCTACTTCCCTCAGAAACGATCCAGGCCGCACCGATGCCGCCCATGATGTACAAGCCGGCCTCTCCCCTTGCCTGCACGGTGCTGAAAAACGAACGCCTTACTCCTGAAGATTACCGCGAAGACGTTCGTCACATTGTGATCGACCTGCGAGAAAAGGATTATGTCTTCGCTGAAGGTCAGTCCATGGGCATCATGGCTCCGGGAACGACTCCCGATGGCAAGCCGCACAGAGTTCGGCTCTACTCCATAGCTTCGCCAGGCAGGGGAGAACCCGGTTATGAGCGTGCCGTGGCCCTGTGTGTTAAGCGAGTGCTGTACGAAACCGAAGAAGAGCGCATCGAAGGCATCTGCAGTAACTTTCTCTGTGATTTACGCGAAGGTGATACGGTTCCCATCACCGGTCCAAACGGAAAGAACTTTGCCCTGCCCTCCGATGATCAAACAGACCTGCTCCTCTTTGGTACGGGAACAGGCATTGCTCCGTTTCGCTCGTTTCTGATGAATCTGCATGACCGTCCCAGCCCCTACGCTGGCAACGTGCATCTTTTCTTTGGCAGCCGCTATAAGCTCGATCACATCTATGCAAACGATCTGAATGAGGATCTTTACCGCTATTCAAAGAATCCGAACTTTCACATCCACTCAGCCCTTTCGCGCGAAAATCCAGGACAGAAGGTGTATGTGGCCGATCTGCTGCATATGAAGCGAGACCTCATTGAGCCCATCCTGGATCGCAAGAACTATGCCATTTACATCTGCGGTCTGAAAGGGATGGAAAAAGGCATCGAAGCCTTTATTCGAGACTACCTTTCGCGAAAGTCCGGAAAAGATATCGACGACGGTGAATGGGCGGCCATCAAGGAGTCCCTGAAAAGGGCCGGACGCTGGGCTCAGGAGGTTTACTGAAAAGGCTTCTGGCCTATGTCTGCAGCGGCCTTCTATTGGCGATCTTTCAGATAGTACAGATCGACCATGCCTTCAATGCCCTTCAGCTGGATCTTGCGGTGCATGATGTCGACAGGCTCTCCTTCGGCTGATCGTTGATCGAGGGACTGGCGTAATTCCCTGCGCACATTCCTGTCTTCAAAAACCGTAACCGAAAAACCTATGCTGTGAGACTGCACCTGCCCCTGAATACGTGCGGCCATGTTTACAGAGTTTCCAAAATAATCGATGCGGTCATTCAGGTTAACGACGATCGCAGGCCCTGTATGCAGGCCAACGCGAATCTCCAGATGCCCGATCGGATCAAGTCTTTCAGCGCGAAAATCGTTATGTATGCGTAATGCTGCCTTCATGGCATCTGCGGGCGAACGAAAGGATGCCATCACAGCATCGCCAATAGTTTTAACAACAACACCTTTTTCTTCTTCTATGTTGCGAAAGAGCATCTTAAAGTGATTGCGTACCACGTTATACGAAGTGGTGTCACCAAGATCGGAGTACATCCTGGTCGATCCTTTTATATCTGTGAAAAGAATGGACGCCCGCTCGATATCCAGGCTTTCTTCTGCCGAAAGCACTTCTTCGCCGAACAACTCACGAAATACGGCGCTGTGAAGGCAGTCCATGCCGGACAGAAATCGAGCAGGCATGGAATAACGGTTTTCCTTTACGGCCTCAAGCATTGCAGCACGATACTCCTCTTCTATAGAAGAAGGAAGAGTCATGATGGCCGAATGCACGGTGAACGTCACCTCTACATTCGAGTCGAGGACGTTACGAAAGTTCAGGTCGCAAAGGGCACAGAATCCGCTCCCTTTTACCTCGCCAAAGTTATGCTTGAAATCGGCAACGGCATTGCAATGCGGACAGTGAAACTCCCACGAAAGACGAAAGATGCCATCGTCGGTTGCATAAAGAAAAAAGTCGCGCACATCGTCTTTTGATGCCTGCAACCGATCTGCCAGCTCCGCTGCATTGATGCGAAAAAGCTCGGACGGTGTGGCCGATTCAAAAAAGGGGAGCAGCCTTTCCAGGGTGGGTTGGTACAATCCGTAATGCCGGCTGCCTTTCAGGGCTTCGATGAGGGTTTGATTCTGCATGCTTCGTACATTTCGCAAAGGACGGCACCAACGTTTCATCAGCGGTGACACAACAGAGATTTTCTTATGATAGTTGAAGGGCCCTGCACATCACACGTTCAAAAACGGTTTGCAACTCTCAACGCCATATCGCAACATACCGCTGTCCATGATTTCCAGTGATCGAACCCTTTTCGGGCATCCTGCCGGGCTCTATGTTCTCTTTTTCACAGAGCTCTGGGAGCGATTCTCATACTATGGCATGCGGGCCCTGTTCACGCTGTTTCTCGTAGCCAGAACAACCGATGCCAATCCCGGTTTCGGATGGTCGCATGCCGATGCCCTCGCTCTTTACGGCTGGTATACGATGCTTGTCTATGTGGCCTCTATTCCCGGGGGATGGATTGCCGATCGCTGGCTTGGTCAGAAGCGAACGGTTACGATCGGTGGAGCACTCCTCTGTGTCGGCCATGCTGTGCTTGCCCTGAATTCGGTTACGACCTTTTATCTCGGATGCCTGTTTATCATCTGCGGTGTGGGATGCCTGAAACCAAACATTTCAACGATGGTGGGTGCACTGTATACCGCCAGAGACGAACGCCGTGATCTCGGCTTCTACATCTTCTATATGGGGATCAATATCGGTGGTTTTCTCGCTCCCATTCTGTGCGGATACGTTGGTGAAACAATCAACTGGCATTATGGATTCGGTCTGGCCGCAATCGGCATGTTTATCGGCCAGGCCGTGTATCTATGGGGACAACGATACCTGCACGGCATCGGAGAACGGCCAGCAAGGACAGAATCCCTGTCACATCCCCGGGCACCGCTTACTGCCATCGAAAGGGATCGTATCAAGGTGCTCGTTATCTCGTTTGCCCTGATTATTCTGTTCTGGGGCGCCTTTGAGCAGGCGGGTGGACTGATGAATCTCTACGCCTTTGAAAAAACGGACCGCCTGCTCGGCCCCTTTGAGATTCCCGCCTCTCTTTTTCAATCGATCAATTCGTTTTTTATCATTACCCTGGCCACCGCTGTTGGTGCTTTCTGGTACAGACGCAAGCTTGCCGGAAAAGAGGCCTCTTCGCTTTTTAAGATGGCAACGGGCCTCATTATCATGGCCCTGGGCTTTGCCTTTATGTCTGCAGCAGCGGTAGAATATCGTATGCGTGGCATCTCTTCGATGCACTGGCTGGTACTGGCCTATCTTTTTCATACGGTGGGCGAACTCTGTGCCTCGCCCGTTTCACTTTCTTATATTACCAAACTGGCACCTGCACGCTACGTATCGATCATCATGGGCCTGAATATGGCTGCCATGGGAATCGGCAACAAACTGGCCGGAATGCTTGGTGAGCAGGCACAGCAATATGGCGACCTATTCATCTTCACGTCGATTGCCGTGATCTGGTCACTGATCGGTTTTCTTATCATTGCGTTAATTCGTCCTTTAAACCGCCTGGCGCATGGAGCGGAAGATCTACAACCGCCTAATCCGCAAATCACCGGATAATGGCTGTTCCACAGTTTTTTGCTTTTTATGCTTGCATTTCGAATATAACATGCTACACTGACGTTCTGGTCTCTTACTCGTTCTGTTTGAATTGCAAAGCCCGTAATGACCTGAAACTAAAATGATCCTGCGGGTATTTGTTGTCCGTATGGAACGAGGAAACACATGTCTAACAAACTTTACGTCGGCGGTCTCAGCTGGGACACGACCGATGCCACACTACGCCAGACCTTCGAGGCTCATGGCTCTGTTCACGAAGCAATCGTCGTTATGGACCGCTACACCGGTAAATCCCGGGGATTTGGCTTCGTAACCTTTGCTGAAGCAAAATCTGCTCGTGAGGCCATTTCTGCCATGAACGGTACAGAACTGGACGGACGTAGTATTACAGTTTCTGAAGCTCAGGAACGATCCCGCAACGATGGCTTCTCGGGTCACGATAACCGTGGCAAACGAGACAGCCGCAACCGCTGGTAAGAAGCATCCCCTGGTACTCCATAAGGAGTGCCAGGCTCCCTCTGCTGGAAAGCTCCAATCCACAGAGCATCATCTGACATCGATCGTTCTCGATCGAAAGGTACTGCCATCATCATCGCATTATAAGGAGCATTAAATGGCTAATAAAGGACGGCTGAGCTTTGAAAAGCGCCAGCGTGAAATCAAGAAAAAAGAAAAGCGACAGGAAAAACTCGAACGTCGCATCATTCGCAAAGAAGCAAAATTAAACGGCACCGCCCCATCGACAGAACCGGTCGTAACCGAGGCAGCAATGCCTGACCAGGCTTCTGTTTCTGCCTCCCCTCTGGAAGAAACAACGTCGGAGGCATCTGCGGAAACATCGACGGAAACATCCTCCCGCCCGGATTGAATACACGACCCCCTGCTCTTACGGGCCAGTGGACTTCTTTTTCTACTTGCAGCCAGAGGACGTACAAAAAAACCGGAACTGCTGCCTATGAACCAGATCCACGCTCCTATCGAAACACCGGAAGCGATCCGGAGCTCGCTTGCAGATTCCGAATTCTACAAATATGTGCTGCAGCATACGATTCCTGATCCCGATCCGGAATACGAAGACCTGTACAAGAAGCTGAAGGATGCCCGGCTTGAGCTGACTCGAGACCACGGCATCAAGGGCCGACAGCACTTCATCCTCATCCATGATCCCGATGTCGTCATCTATCCTGTAATCCGCAAAACCCGCTTCATGATGAAGGACGGGAAAAAGTTCCTCGAACTGCACTCGGCGATCAGTGACTTCTTTGGCGATAACGGCGCCTACATGCCACGCGCCTGGATTGTGATGACGTCGACCCTGTGCTCTAAAACCGGTCGTTTTCTTCTCGAAAACGACTTCATGATCAGCTCACTGATCCAGGACGGCTAAAGCCCATGCAACCGGCTGCTCTGTTTCAAAGGCAGCCGGCTCTGCCTGGTCAGGCCACATGCTAACCGTTTCTATGCCATAGCTCCGCTTCTCCGGTCAGCCTTTCTTTGATTGCCCCGTTGATGGCCAGCCAGTACGGATTTTCTTCGATGTCCTCAAGATAGACCTGATTGCGCAGGCGCCAGCATGGATATTCATCGATCGTACCGGGCAGGTTGGGCTGATCCATCTCGCCGGTAAGATCATAGATAGAAACGATGAACAGGCGGGCCGAGGACAGCGAAACATACCTGTGGATGGCGGCCGATAACTCCGGATCCATGGTCATCGTCTCATCCATCTCTTCTGTTCTTAGATCAAGGGCCTCCAGGGCCTTTAAAAGGGCAATACGATCCTGCCTTCGCTCTTCACGGGCCTGAGCCGCTGCTTCTTCATCGATCAGCCGCAAACGCTGCCGCTCATCGATATCCCTTCCCACCCAGAAACCGGCCAGGGTAGGAAGATCGTGCGTGTTCACCGTGGCAACTGCATCTCTTCTGTACTGTCCGGGTTGCAGGAACTCTCCCGAACCATAGTCCTTTTCAAAATAGAGGACCTTCCAGGAGTAGATGTTACGTTTCTGCATCTCATCACGCACCTCCTGCGGTACCGTTCCGAGGTCTTCGCCAATAATGGCCGTGCGGTTCCGCATACTTTCCAGAGCAAGGATGGAAAATAGATCGCCGGACGGATAACGCACGTAGGTCCGCGAGATGCCTTTCACCTCTTCCACGACCCAGAACAATCGATACAGCCACATCACATGATCGATGCGCAGCAATCCATTGCGAAGCATATTGGCACGCAGAAGATCCATAAAAGGACGATACTGATAACGTCGAAGGGCTTCGGGGACCCACACGCTCAGTCCCCAGTTCTGTCCGGTCGGTGAAAAAGGATCCGGAGGAGCACCTGCTCGGGCCGATCGCGAAACCAGTCCAGGCCTGTACAGATGATTGGTCTTGGTCTCTGCCCCGTCCGGAGCAGCCCCGACGGCCAGGTCAATATACAGAGAGATACCGATATCATGCAGCTCTTCACGTACATCCTCAAATTGCTGTCTGGCCCGCCAGAACAGATACACATAAAAGTGTATCTGATCCTCATGATCCTGGACAAAGGCCTGATACCAGACCGAGCCAGGTTGAAACAGATCCTCTGGCGGATCGATAGAACCGAAGACGTCGTCGGCCACCTCATAGAGGGCCTGGATAAAGACGTCTGGATTGGCCTCTTTCCATCGTTGCAGCTGCTCGCGTTCCTTTTCGAACTGCGGATGCATCTGAAAACAACGATACAGGTCTGCCAGAAGCTCCTTTTTCCAGGCATAGACGTAATCGTAGTTGATCACATCCTTTTTCTTCTCGGCTTCGATGGCACCGTGCAGCGATGCAAAGCGGGACCGAGCTTCGTCGCTTAACTCCCACTCTGCCATTGCCTGAAGATGCAAGAACAGTGGATTAATGGAGGTTCTGCTGGATGGATAATACGGACTGCGCAATCCAGGACGGTTCAAAAAGAGTGCGTGAAAAGGAGACAGGCCAATCACACGATAACCAGCAGCAGCAGCCTTGCGACCAAGGAGCAGCAGGTCATGAAAATCACCGATTCCAAGGTTCTGACGAGAACGCAGGGCATACAGTTGCACGGATATTCCTGCAGCCTGCGCCAGGTCTCCCTGCAGATCAAAGAAATCGAAAGCGCGTGGTGGGGCAACAACCAGCAGGCTTTTTCCTATCTGAATGTTCTCGTACAGATAGGTGATGTCATAATAGCCCGGCTGAACAGAGGCAGGGATTTCCGTCTTAAGATGCAGGATGCGAATATAGTGGTTCCGAAGATCTTCACCAAAAAGCGAAGACACATAGCGCATACGCTTCGATTCGACCAGTTCAATATTCTGCGCAGCATCCTGTCTGTTCAGGTAAAACCTCGTCACCTCTTTTCCGGATTCATCATCCACGACACAGAGGATCTGTTCAACGACGGCCTCGGGAATACGCAGAGAAGGCCCGGAAGGACGAAAGGCTTCATCACCGGTATGCGTCGTCACGATCACAGGATCCACAGGATTATGCCAGATCTCAAAATCCCGACGATTTACTGCACGTTCAAGAGAGGCGGGATCACGAACCGGATAACCACAGGCCCGCAGCATGCGAAAAAGTTCCGACTGCGAAAGAACGGTTTCTTTGCCTGAAAGGTCCACGTAGGACGCCTCAATTCCCACCTCTCTGGTAAGCTCATGCAAGACCTTTTCACGAAGGCCACGCCTAACATGAGCTTCTTTCCAGCCCCTTTCTGCCTTGAGCACAATGATAGTGTAGGCCGGTAATTCTACCTTTTCACGGGGCAGGAACAGACGACCATCGGCCATACGGCCCTGCATAATTGTTAAAAATGCATCGATATCTGACTCGATAAAATAGCGGATGTCGTCCTGGTCGAGCTTCTCCAGATCGTCGCCTTTAAGAAGTTCCTGGTCCGTACGCAAAAGGAGCTTCCAGCGTGCCGATGGATTCTCGGGAATCGTAAACTCGGTGGCCTGTCCTGTATTGTTAAAGAGAACGAACAGAGTATCACCCTCAAGTGTACTGTAGAAATCAGGACGGACTCCGAACTCCGATGGCAACAGCATTCCGAAGATGGCATCGGGTTTGCTCCAATCTTCGGGCAGCATTTCGCGTCCGTCAGGATGCATCCAGTACACATCCTTGATATCCATGACGGCCAGCCTCTCGCCCAGGAAAAAGTTCTCACGCCGCAGTACTTCATTGCGTTTCCGCAGATGAATCAGGAAACGCGTGAAGGCCATCAACTCACGTCCGGTATCATCTACATTCCAGTCGATAAAGTTGATCTCATTTGCCTGACAGTAAGCGTTGTTGTTCCCTTTCTGGGTATGGTTCATCTCTGATCCGGCATGAAGCATGGGCACGCCCTGAGAGAAAAACAGGGTTGCCAGAAAATTCTTCTGTTTCTGCAGGCGAATGCGCCGTATCTCCGGGTCGTCCGTATCTCCTTCAGCTCCATGATTCTCGCTGTAATTCTCAGCGGTACCATCCATGTTGTTCCAGCCGTTGGCTTCGTTATGCTTGACCGAATAACTGACAAGATCGCGCAACGTGAATCCATCATGGCTGGTCACATAGTTGATGCTGGCCTGTGGCCGCCTGTCTTCGCGACTGTAGAGATCGCTTGAGCCGCTGATACGCGTCACAAACTCCGATAGATTGCCGTCCTTGCCGTTAATCACCCGGCGCACCGTATCGCGATAATGGCCGTTCCACTCGGACCATCCCGGCGGAAAGTTACCCACCTGGTATCCACCTTCACCAAGATCCCACGGTTCAGCGATCAGCTTCACCCTCGATATAACGGGATCCTGCTGAATAATGTCGAAAAACGCCGCCAGGCGATCCACCTCATAGAGCTCCCTGGCCAGGGCAGAGGCAAGGTCAAAACGGAAGCCATCGACGTGCATCTCCTGGATCCAGTACCGCAGAGAATCCATAATCAGCTGTAAAACCCGGGGATTCCTGAGATTCAGTGTATTCCCGCATCCTGTAAAATCCTGATAGAGGTCCAGGCGGTCCGGATAGTGTCGATAGTATGACAGATTATCGATTCCCCGAAACGACAGTGTGGGACCGGTATGGTCGCTTTCGGCCGTATGGTTGTACACAACATCAACGATCACTTCAATGCCCGCCTGATGCAGTATACGAACCATCGATTTGAATTCATTGACCACATCTATGCCGGTTCCCAGTGCATAACGGCGATTCGGAGCAAAGAAGTTCAGGGGATTGTAACCCCAGAAATTCTCAAGGCCTCGTCTTACGAGATGGAATTCCGAAATGGAATGGTGCAGAGGCATAAACTCAACCGCCGTAACTCCAAGCTCCTTCAAATACTCGATGACAGGATCGGAAGCAAAGCCCGTATACGTACCACGCAGCTCTTCGGGGATCATGGGATGCAGCTTCGTAAAGCCAACCAGATGCGTTTCATAGATGACGGTGTCGCTCCATGGAATGGCCGGCGGCCTGTCGTCTCCCCAGTGAAACGATGTGTCCACCACCGCACCAAGCGGCGCATACGGAGCGCTGTCTGTTAAATCGGGTTCATTAAAGCTATAAGGATAGCGATAGCCAAAAAGGGACGGATGCCAGGTAAGATCGCGACCGATAGCAAGGGCATACGGATCCAGCAACAACTTGGCCGGGTTAAAACGGTGTCCGGAGGTCGGATCATACGGGCCCTTTACCCTGTAGCCGTAGAGTTGCCCCGGTCTTACTCCCATGACATAACAGTGCCACACATGGTGGGTTCGGTTCTTCATGGGGATGCAAAGGGCTTCGGATTTCTGATTGGGCCCATCGAAAAGACAGAGCATCACAGCCTCTGCATGCTGGCTGTAGAGAGAAAAGTTTACTCCTGCACCGTCCCAGGTGGCGCCGAGGGGGAATGGCTGGCCATCAAGAATCTTTATCTTTAGCATAACGGCTCTCTGACACAGCGTAAGGCCATGCCGTAAATGATCAAATTGTTTTCTCGAAAAGAAAAAGAAAGCGATCCCATTCGTTTATCGATGATCGCTTCAAAAACCTTCCGCACTACTCTTCTATTATCTGGTGATTCTATCGGACAAAATCATCGCCTTCGATCATTTTTCAAAAGAGCTGATACCGGTGTGTAAAATTTGATTGAATTTCGCCAGATTATACCCTACACTGTATTTCCAGAAGGAGACCATTTCGCTTAAACCATAAACAGAATTCGGCCCACGCAGCCCCGTTCGCCCCTACGATTCCGGGGACTGCACGTAGCGCCAGGAACCATCCCGGTGCATTCCCCTCTATTTTACATAATTTCATTAAACGGTGGAGTTTCCATAAGTTACCCGGTATGCAACGCTTTAGAATCCTGATGATCGGCTGGGAATACCCCCCTCAAATTACAGGCGGTCTTGCTATGGCCTCGCGTGGACTGGCTCGAGCCCTTGGTGCGCTTGGTCATTCTGTTTATTTTGTCGTACCACGGATAACCGGCGATGAGCCTCGCGACGCCAACGTTACGGTTCTCGGCGTGAATTCCAGAGAGATCCCTCTTTCTTTCGAAGAGCTGCAACGATTTTTGCTCGATACCATGCACCTTTATGGCACGAGTCCCTATGCCAGCCCCACGGGTTTGACGGCCAGTATAACCGAAAGCAGGGAGCTTGCAGCCGGTGTATTACAGGGACTGACTACCAACACCATGCAGAACATGGCAGAGCTGCAGGGTGGTTATGGTGCCCGACTGTATTCAGAGATCCAGGCCTTTGCTGAGTTCGTCGCACGCATCGCCGAGCACCTTTCCATCGACCTGATTCATGCGCACGACTGGATGACGTATCCGGCAGGCCTTTATGCAGCTCATGTTTCAGGAAAGCCACTCATTGCCCATGTGCATGCTACCGAATATGACCGTTCAGGCGATCATCCCAACCAGTACGTCTTTGACCTGGAACGGCATACCTTTTTGAGCTGTCAGGGAGTCATAACGGTAAGTAACTACACGCGCTCCATTCTGATCTCGCGCTACGGCATTCCCGCAGACCGGGTCTTTCCGGTTCACAATGCCGCTGAGTTTGATTTGCAGTATCAGGAGGAGGTTCAAAAGCCTCTTCGCGAAAAGATTGTACTTTTTCTCGGACGTATCACCTTCCAGAAAGGGCCCGATTACTTCGTAAGGGCGGCCCGCAAGGTAATTGAAAAGTACCAGAATGTACGCTTTGTCATGGTCGGCACCGGCGATATGTACCATCGCATGATTGAGATGGCCGCAGACCTTGGCATCGGTCGCTACTTCCATTACACAGGCTTTCTAAAGCGTCCTGAGATTGATCGGATTTTTCGAATGAGTGACCTGTATGTGCTGCCTTCCGTTTCAGAGCCTTTCGGCATTTCCGTTCTCGAAGCGATGGTGGCCGGAGTTCCTGCTATCGTGTCCCGGCAATCCGGCGTTTCTGAAGTGATCGATCACTGTATCAAGGTCGACTTCTGGGATGTGGATGAGATGGCCCGCCAGATCCTGCAGGTATTGCAGGATGAATCGCTTCACACCGAGCTTGCTGAAGGGGGACGTTCTGAGGCTCTGAGCCTGTCGTGGGACGAAAGTGCAAAGAACATCACAGACATCTACAGAAAGATCATTCACGGTAAGAAGCTATGATATCGGTTTGCTTTTATTTCGAGGTTCATCAGCCATACAGGTTGAGGCACTATAGCTTTTTTGACATCGGTCAGGATAACTATTTCGACGACGAAAAGAATCGAGAAGTACTGTTGAAGGTAGCACAGAAGTGTTACCTGCCGATGAACGACCTCCTTCTGAAGATGGTCAGAAAGCATCAGGGAGAGTTTCGCTTCACGTTTTCGCTAACCGGCACCGTTGTAGAACAGTTTCGCCGCTGGTGTCCCGAAGTCCTTGAACAGTTTCGCGCCCTGGCCGACACAGGGGCGGTGGAGTTTTTGTCTGAAACCTATTATCACTCTCTGGCCGGCATCTACTCTGCACAGGAGTTTCGTGAACAGGTCAAGCTGCATGCCAGTCTCATGCATGAAGAGCTGGGGGTCAGGCCCACCTCCTTTCGTAATACGGAATTGATATTCAACAACCATATCGGCTGGATGGCCGCCGATATGGGATTCTGTTCCATTGTTACAGAAGGCACGGAGCGAATCCTTGACTGGCGCAGTCCTAACTTTCTGTACGTCCCTCGCTATAGCCCCCAGATTCGAACATTGCTCAAGAACTATCGATTGAGCGATGACATCGCTTTTCGCTTTTCTGATCGCGGCTGGTCGGAATGGCCCTTAACGGTGGAAAAGTTTGCCTCCTGGGTGCATAACGTGGCCGGTAACGGCAATGTGGTAAACCTGTTTATGGACTATGAAACCTTCGGTGAACACCAGTGGGAAGACACGGGTATTTTCCGTTTCATGGAAGCTCTGCCTCCTGCCGTCTGGCAACATCCGGATTTTCAGTTTCGTACGGTTACCGAAGCAGCCAGAAAGTATCAACCTGTAGGCGAGATAGAAACGGACCATCCCATTTCCTGGGCCGATATGGAGCGCGACCTGTCTGCCTGGACTGGCAACTCCATGCAGAAGGAGGCTCTTGCAACGGTTTATGAGCTGGAAGATGAAATCAAAAGTATCGGTGATGCACAGCTCCTGAATAACTGGCGCAGGCTTTTAACATCAGACCATTTCTACTACATGAGCACAAAGTTCTGGCAGGATGGCGACGTTCACAAATACTTCAGCCCTTATGGCACCCCGCATGAGGCCTATGTATACTTCATGAACTGCGTGGCAGACCTCCGGGAGAGGGTCGAAAACAGCGTCACGTGGCACTCCGGCTGAAGGCCTCTTCGGCCTTGCCATCGCTGCCCTGATGCCTGTAGATCATCAGCGCCAGGTCGTCCCGAAAATCGTGATCCGTAAAGGCATCCAGCCTGCGCACGATATGATCGCAAAACTGCGATAGGGGTTCTTTGCGGTTCTCCTGAAGCAACGGTATCAATTCCGTATCTCCAAACGATTTCAGCTGTTTGTTCAGGGCACCGGTTAACCCATCTGTAAACAGCAACAGGGTGTCGCCGTGATAGAGCTGCACCTCTTCCAGGGCCGGCCGTATATAGAACATTCGGTGTAGAATCGTTCCCGGTGCCCTCAGGTATTCAATGGCTCCATCGGCTCGCATAAGAATCGGCTCTTCATGCCCTGCCCGTGCATAGCGAACATGCCCTGTTTTACGATCGATCCACACACCGCATGCGGTCAGATATTGATCTCCGAACTTATCTGTCATCGAGCGATACAGGCGATCGATGACATCATCCGGCCGATCCGCGCAGTCCGTCCAGAAGCCAGAAAGGGACATCTTTACCATAGAAGAAAGCAAAGAAGCACCGATGCCATGACCCGATACGTCGCAGATAAACAGGCCAAGACCGTCCCGACCTTCCAGGATGTCGAGAAAGTCACCTCCCACCGGATGCATGGGACGGAATGCATACTGTAATTCAGAAAAGCCAATCCCTTCGGGAACGGTCGGAAGCAGGCTCTTCTGTAGATTCTGTGCCATTTCCAGCTGCATTTCATATTCGCGGGCCGTTACCTTCAGCTGGCTGTAACGCTCTCCCAGGCCAATAGAGAAGATCAGCATATCGACAGCAGAACCAAAAAGCAGCAGGTTCGAAGTAAACAGATTATACGGAAGGACACCGAATGATACAAGTGCATACAGAAAGGCCCCGCTGAGAAGAAATGCCCAGGCGGCCATCAGGTAACCGGCAGCGCGAACCTTTAACAAAAGCCCGCGAAGACCTGCTATAAAGATCGTTGGAACAGCAAGTAAAACTACCACATGCGTCAAGACGGACACGGTCCGCACAAATGGCCCAAGGCTGACCATGGCCAGGATCAGTGCCATATAGCGCAGGCCTTTCAATATGCGAGCCAGATACGGCGAATACCGTGGCAGATCGATGTAGCGCTGTATAAAGCGCATACCGAAAAACAACGCCAGATTCAGGAAGAAGGGATGGGCTCGATCGGTCCAGTAGACGGCATCGGGCCAGAAGTATTCGTAGGCAAAGCCGGTCAGCGAAGTCACGCCCAGCGCAAACGTCAGAAGAAAGTTCAGATAATCTACAGAAACGGCATCCCTTACAACAAAGAACAGCACCGCATTATACAGAAGCATGACGAAGAGTATACCAAAGTACACTCCGTAGAGCATATGCTCGCTTGCATTGTGTCTTTCGTAGGCATGTGCTGAATAGATTTTCAAGGGGAAGCGCATCCCGTTCGTCGTTTGATAGCGAATCGTTACATCAACGACCTCCTCGGGCTGCAGCGTCAGGTGAAAGCTCTGCAGACGCGAAAAGACCTCTCTTTTGTAGAAGGGGATGTCATCTCCCAGACGAATCAGGCGTTCTTTGCCTGTGGACGAGCGAAGACGAACATCCACGCGATCACATCCCTGCGCTGCCACCACCATCGTACCGGCAAACGGATGCCCTTTTACCGCCTTCAGCTGCATGCGAACCCACCATACCGAGCTGGTATAACCAACCTGCTGGTTTTCGGTGATGCGATCGGGGAACTCCACAGCATCGATCGTTTCGAAGGTCTGCAAGCCGTCTGTATCTTCGTAAGCAGAAGCACAGACGTAAGGGGCTACGACATCCTGGGTAAGAAGACAGGGCTCCGCCTGCAATATACTGCCTGTCATGAACAGGCCGATAGCATACAGCCGCAGAGCATGTCTGCCCCTCAAAAGCTTCCAGTATCCCCCGGCCGGCTCCATATTATGGTTCCGACCGTGCAAAGATTTCGTCCACAATGTGCTGAGCTGCATCGGGCTTCGCCATAATACCGACCTTTTCTGCCATTTTTTTATACTCCAGTTTGTTTGACAGCCTGGTCAATGCCGCGGCAAGCTCTTCAGGCTCGGAATCCTTTCGGTCGATCAAGATGGCTGCACCCTGGCGCTGGACAACAGCTGCATTCGCGCGCTGATGGTTATCCGCTGCAAAAGGATATGGAAGAAGAATCATGGGCAGATGAAACAGGGCAGCCTCGGTAATGTTGCCGGCACCGGCCCTGCTGAAAACCAGATCTGCCTTTTCAAAAAAGCGAAAGATGTCAGCATCAAACCCAAAAGCGGTGATCCGTTTACGGATCGCTGCAGGGAGCTCTGTATCGACCTCTCTTTGAAAATCTGCGAGCAAAGACTCACCGGCCTGGACAATCCACCGATAACGCCCGGCCAGTTCAGGATAATCCTTCCAGAGCCGCAGAAGCATCTGATTCAGCTGCCGGGCTCCCTGGCTTCCGCCAAGGGTCAGCACTGTGGGCTGTGCAGGCAGGGTGCGTGTTTTTCTGGTTCGTCGCATGGCACGCTCTTTCAGGGTTCGCCGCACCGGATTGCCGGTGCAGAGGCCTGTATCATCCCCTTCACCAAACGTTAAGAACGTTTCTCTGGCAAACCGTTTCAACAGCCTTGTTACCTTTCCGTGAATGGCATTCTGCTCACATAGAAAGAGCGGCCTGCCCTTAACCAGCGCGGCAATGGCAGCCGGCAGGGATGGATAACCTCCCATGACCACAACGGCCGTAGGCTGAAACTGTTCGATCAACCGCATAGCCTGCACAGTCGATCGCACAAATGCAGGCAGGAATCCGATCAGAGAAATAAAATCCTTCTTCAGCGCAGGGGCATCATACCACTCCAGCGGGAAAGGTACTTTTCGAAAGCCTGCATAACCGCGGTTCCGCGGAATACTCAGGAACATAACCTCCGCCTGGCGTTCAGCAGCTTCTTCGCCAAGTGCTAACCCTGGAGAGATATGCCCTCCAGTACCGCCCGCTACAATGAGAAGTCGCGGTGTTTTCATGTCCTGACTCCCTTCCTCGAAGTAAAATTTACGACCAGGCCTGCCAGTATGTACTGCACAATAAGAGCCGATCCGCCGTAACTCATAAATGGCAGACTGATCCCTGTTGTTGGAACGATGCCCGTCACCACAAACATATTGATCAGCGTTTGAAGACCAAAAAGGATCACACATCCTGCTGCTACAAGAGATGTAAAATCCTCTGGCTGTTTTGCAATCAGACGAATGGAGCGAAAACAGTAGAAGCCGTACAGCAAGACCAGAAGCAGCAGCCCGGTAAAGCCAAAGTCTTCATAATAAAGGGCCAGAATAAAGTCTGTGTGACCAAATGTCAGATACCGATGCGCCACTCCAGAGGCCAGATCCGTCCCCGTCCACCAGCCGTCACGAAAGGCACGAAACGACATCACCAGCTGGTAGCCTGCTTCGTATCGATAAGCATAGGGATCCAGCCATACTTTGAGCCGCTCCAGTCGGTATTCCCAGAGATAGGCAAGCAAAAACAGCAGCGGGAACGAAGCGGCAAGGACTCCAAGCAGCCGCAACACCGGAAATCCGGTAATAAAAACCATACAGGCCAGTACACCGATGAGGGTAACGGTTGTTCCGTACTGCGGCTCCAGCATGATCAGCAGAAGCACCACGGGTACGGGGATTCCCCGTATCAGCAAACGTCGCAGGTCACCTCCATCCTGAAAGGCATGTAGAATCTTCGACGAATAAAGAACAAGGGCTATCTTCGCAAACTCGGAGGGCTGAAATGAGAACGGCCCAATCTCAATCCAGCGATGAAAGCTTTCGCGAGAAGACGATACGCTGCGCCCGGCCCCGGGAACAAAAACCAGGACCAAAAGCAAGATGGCAAAAAGTATGGCCGGAACGCTCAGACGCTCGATCAACGTCGGAGGCAAAAAGATAACGACGAGAAAGGCCGTAAGACCTGCCAGCGACCACAGGGTCTGACGATTTACGTAGTAGAATGGATCGTTTAAATCAACCTCTGACATCACCGCAGAGGCACTGTACAGCGCGATCAAACCGACCAACCCCATCATCAAGACGTTCAGGAATAACAACCGGTCTACACGCTGCATCGTCATGGAAGAGCCAGCCTCCGAAAATGGATGCCTCTTTCCTCGTAGTTTGCATAGGCATCCTGTGAGGCACATGCCGGACTGAGCAGAATCACAGCATCGGCTTCGGTTGCACCGGCAAAATAGGCAGTAGAACGCCTGGCATCACGAAGTGCCTCAAAAAAGGCCTCTTCCAGGCCTGCAAATCGTCGCGATACACCCGTTTGCGCGGCAATCTTCTCGGCTGCCTTTCCAAAAGGATAGATGCGCAGCGCAGGCGTTTCGCGAAGCACCGAAAAATCGGCGTTCTTATCCAGCCCTCCAAGAAGCAGATATATCTTCTTCCCGCTAAACGAGGCCACAGCAGAGAGCGCTGCATGCACCGTTGTTGCCTTGCTATCGTTAACGAAGAGGATCCCTTCGCGCTCAGCAACAACCTCCTGTCTGTGTGGAAGGCCGCGAAATGCCTTCAGCCCGCGCAGCAGACGTTCATAGAGGCCAGGGGTTGGCTCGCAATCGGGTAATCCCTTCTTCAGCAGCGCCTCGATTCCGGTCAGGGCCATCATGGCATTCTTTCGATTCGTTGCGCTGTTCACAGGCAGAGCAGACCAGGGCATCTCGGCGCCACCGAGGCGGGCCGATGGCCATTCTTCCTGAATCTCTATAAGCTCTGCCTGGAGCCTGCCCGGAAATTCTTCGTCGGGAATACCCAGCTGCTGGCATGCCTTCTTAAGATCCGGACCGATAATGGCACAATCCTCTGCACTTTGCAGGGCGAAAAGACGAAGCTTGGCCCGCAGATAGGCATCCATGCCCGAGTAGCGATCCATGTGATCGGCTGCAATATTCAGAAGCATGCCTACATCGGGACGAAAGAACTGCAAATCCTCCAGCTGATACGAAGAACATTCGCATACATAGACGGTGGCAGGTTGCCTTACGGCTGCAGAGAAAGGCAGTCCATAGTTGCCGCATTCCAGGGCTTTTATACCGGCATCTCGCAGGATGTGGCCGATCATGGCCGTTGTCGTGGATTTGCCGTCTGTGCCCGTAACAGCAATGAGCCGCCGGTCCTTGCTGTGTTGCTTCAGATACAGAAATCCAAGGTCCAGATCACCGAGCATTGCAAGACCAAGACGCCTTGCCTCTACGAAAAGGGGATGTACAAGCGGAATACCCGGCGAAACGAAAACGGCCTCGATGTTATGCCTGCTTAACAGGGCCGGATCCTCATCCGGGCGCAGATCGACGATGCCTTCGAGGGAACCTTCCGATGCACGGTCTGTTCCGTAGACCTCTGCCCCCAGATCAACGAGCAGGTCGGCCATGGCCCGACCCGTTTTACCCATCACTCCGGTTACAAGAACCCTGCGACCCTTTACATCGAGATTTTCCAGATCAAGCATCACTGAATCCGTAACGTCGAAAGACTGATCAAGCTGAGGATAATACCGACGAGCCAGAAACGCACAACAACCCTCGTTTCAGGCCATCCGCCTAATTCGAAATGGTGATGGATGGGTGCCATAAGAAAAACACGCTTCCCGGTCATCTTAAACGAAAGCACCTGCACGATCACCGAAAGTGCCTCCATTACAAAGACGCCACCGGCAATGACAAGGAGAAGCTCCTTCTTGATCAATATGGCAGACATGCCCAGTGCACCGCCCAGGCTGAGCGACCCCGTATCGCCCATAAAGACCCGTGCAGGCGGAGCATTGAACCAGAGAAAGCCGATACCCGAGCCGGCCAGGGCTGCCAGAAAAACGGCAATCTCATGTGCATTCTCTACGTACGGCAGGTTCAGATAATCGGCCGTCCGCGGCGTGCCCGCCAGATAAGCCATGGCGCCGAAGGTCACGGCAACGATAGACACGTTGCCGATGGCCAGGCCATCCAGCCCATCGGTCAGGTTCACGGCATGGATCGATCCCTGAATGACAAAAAACCAGAATATCAGCCCGAGCACAAGCGGCAGGGCAAAGACAGGCTCCTTGAAAAAGGGAACAAAGATCGACGTCAGCGAATAGTCAATACCCTTCTCGCGAACGACCGTTTCAGGCGTGGCCCACCAGTAATTCAGAAGAAAGAAGCCTGCTACAAGCGTGGTCAGGAGCATCTTTCTACGAGCGGAAAGCCCTTTCTTGTTCTTCAAGACGACCTTTGTGTAGTCATCGGCAAAGCCGATCATCCCCAGGAGAAGCGTGCACAGAAGCAGGGTTAAAAACATGGGATGTTTCAGGTTTCCAAACAACAGGCAGGCCACCGTCAGGCTTGTCAGGATGAGAATGCCGCCCATCGTAGGCGTCCCTGCCTTGGCCTGGTGGGACTGCGGGCCATCCGAACGGATCGTTTCACCAAATTTCAGCACGGTCAGCCAGCGAATCATCCGATCACCGAAAAAGAAGGCCACCAGCATGGCCGTCGTTGCAGCCAGCAAAGCGCGAAAGCTGACGTAGCCAAAGAGTCGAAAAAAACCCGGTAGCTCGAAATTGCTGTGCATCAATTCAAACATCGTTTTTACCTTTTTCAAGTAGCTCCCGCAAAACGGGGAGCACCCTTTCCATATGCGCGCTCCGTGACCCTTTTACGAGAATGCCATCAAATCCGTCGACCCGCTCGGGATGCTCTTTCAGGAACTTCGACAGGATCACAGAATCAGGAAAATACTTTCCCTGTGCCTCTGCCGGTTTTCCGAATCCGGCCAGCATGCCCTTTACGTCATCGTGACCGCATACAAGCAGATCTTCAAAGCCATAAGCGGCCAGATCCTCGCCCACCTGCCTGTGACCGACCTCGCTGCAATGACCGAGCTCCGCCATATGTCCGGCCACACAGAGCAGTCGCCCCTGTGGCAACAGCTGGCGTAACGTGCGAATGGACTGCCGAAAGGAATCCGGATTGGCATTGTAGGTGTCGTCCACAAGCAGCCGGCCGGCAATGCCTTCCACCTCGAAGCGGCCACGGGCCTGGGGCCTTAGACGGGCTGTGCAGGAGGCAAGGCCATGGGCGTGCCCGGAATGTTCAAGCAGCAGAACGCAGGCCAGTATATTGGAGGCCATGGCCTCACCGGCATACTGCCCGCATGAGAAAAACTGCCCATGCAGGACAAAGCCATTGCCCTGATAAAGGGCTTTCGTCTGGCCTTCCTCGCTGCCAAGTTCAAAGAGTATGGGACGAACACCGGCCTGCTCTGCCCTCTCTTTCAAGAGCTCCTGGCCGACGGCCTTTTCTGGATATACGATCACGCCACCCTTCATGGAAAACAGGATTTCAAGCTCTGCAGCAGCCACCTCTTCCACAGAAGCAAAGAATTCCATATGCTCCCATCCGATGCTTGGCACGACACAGTGATGCGGCCGGACCAGACGACCAAGCTGCTCAACCTCACCGGCATGGTTCATGCCGATCTCGAAGACGGCTGCCCGGGCCGTATCGGGCAGAGAAAGAAGCGACAGCGGAACGCCCAGGTGATTATTCCAGTTGCCGGGTGTTGCAAAGACGGCCTCTTCTCCAAGCTGACAGCGAAGCAAGGAGGCCAGTATTTCCTTGGTCGAGGTCTTCCCATTCGACCCAACGACGGCGTAGACCGTACCGGCAAAGCGGTCGCGGCGAATGGCTGCCAGGGCCTGCAGGCTGCGAAGGACGTCTTCCGAAGCAAGGACGGGAACGTCAGCCCCATGCCGGGTCACGATCTCTTCGCGTCGCCCCTGCTCGACCAGAAGGACCGATGCCCCCCGGCCAATGGCATCGCCGACATAGAGATGCCCATCCGTGTTCTCACCTTTCAGGCAGACAAAGAGGTCGCCCGGCCTGACGGTCCTCGAATCGATTACGGCACGCTGCAATGACAGGGCTTCTCCATCAAAGCCTTGAATGCCAGCAGCCTTTAGGTCGTCTGCCGCAACACGATACATAAACCCTGTTTTTTACTCTGCCCGGCGCGGGCAACCCTTCCAGGATTTTTGACCTGCACGTTCTATGGCATCACCCTTCTGCCTTAAAATATACGATATCTGCCATGGCCCCCTTTCGCTGCTCGGCTGGTTTCCAGACGGCCTTCACGCGATCACCAACAGAGATGCCTTCTTCGAGTAAATGATAGAAGTGCGTATTGGCTCCATCCAGCTTGATGTAGCCGTACGTGTAGGGCGGCTTTGCCGGCTGGCCGGGGAAGGCAAGATGCACCGTCGTATAGCTTTCCACCACTCCTGTATCGGGGAGGGCAACAAAGTCGAAGGCAGTAGCAAAGCAGCGTCCACAGTACAGCTTTGGAGGGACCTGCACCCCGCCACAGGACGAGCATTTCGTGCCGTAAAAGCGACCCTCATACTGCAGCCCGTCATAAAACCGCGAAAGGGCTGCACCACAGTGCCAGCGGTAGGCAATCGAAAGGCTTCCTTCCACCACCGACACGGCCTCGCGCATCTTTTGTTCCTCATTCAAAAGGGCCTCTTTGTTCACACGGCCGTCTTCGGTTCGTGGCAGATCATCGACAACATGTACATCATCCACTGCCACCCCCTTACGCCTGAAGAACTCGCGCATCTGGCGGTCGTCCTCTCTGGCGTTTTGTTGCAGAACAACGTGAGCCCTTTTCTTTCGCCCCTCAACAACGACGGCTTCCAGAACAGCCGGATGGCTGTACAGCTGCTCCGTCAGTGGATCGCAGCTACCGGAAGGCATCAGATCATGAAGGGCTCCGTAACGCCGCTCAAACTCTGCTTTCACGGCAGCGGGCATGGGATCGCCATAACAGGCAAACAGGGCCTGCTCTGCCTTCCAGGGCTGATTCGAGCGGGCCGCTGCCTGGTACAGATAAGAAGGAGCAACGAGAAATACAGGGCCTTCGGCTAAAACGGCGCCCACTTCCAGTACAAGGGAATGCACCGAAAAATGCTCACCCTGTATATGCAGGTCCTTTTTTACAGAAGAAAGCACGGCCAGGGGCAAAGGGGTTACCACAACAACGCGCCGCGATGCCGATGCGTCGCTTAAGAAGGACCGCTGCTTTTCGTCGAGACTGGACAGGCCCCGGTTCGCCGATTCGTCCTGTTCGTCTTCTTCTGTCTGTAGCGGCACATGCCCTCCAGGCAGAAAGCAACGACCGGCAAAGCGCAGAGGCATACCGGGCTGCAGAGAATCGAGCTCGGCAGCACTGCCACAGACTCGATGAACAAAGGGCTTTTCGTTGCCGTATGCTATCAGGGCAAGGAACGATCGCTGCCCATCCACATCCTGGATTCCATGACGCTCTGGCCATCCATCATAAACAAGGGACCCGCCCTGGAAAACAAAACCTTCCCTTTCGATGGCCTGCACCTTTCCGCCTGCATGTGGATAAAAATGGCCGCCCATAAGATGAAGCGTTCCCCGCTGCACATCTTTCAAGAAGCGACCAATCTCAAAGCCAGGGGTCCAGTGATACTGCAGGTCCAGAACCCCCTCAACGATACGAGGCTCGGTGGTAAGAGGTAGATCATTCATGCCTTTCTCCTGCTGCGGCCTGCAAACCGGCCGATTCTTCAAAAGAACGCTCTCTGGACAGAATGGTAACGCTGTGAAATTGGATGGCGCCACCCCAGCCATGGGCAAGGCCGAGACGAACTCCAGGGATCTGTCTGCTTCCGGCACGTCCGGTTAACTGCAGAACGATCTCCGCCTGGCGGATCATAGAACTGGCACCCACCGAACTATTCGAAAGGACGCCACCAGAGGGATTGACGGGGATTCCCTGCACCGTCCCCGGATGTGCTTCGATGGGTTGCCAGCCCTTTCCCCTTTTGCAGAGATCCAGTCCTTCATACCAGATCATATGCTGACTGGAGAAGGCATCATACAGTTCAAGGATGTCGATCTGTGAGGGCTGCACGCCGGCGCGATCATAGCAGAGCTGCGAGGCCCGCCTCAGTGCTTCCGGCCATGCCCAGTCACGATCCACATGATTCATGCCATCCGCCACCGTAGCGGCTGCCTGGATATAGGCTACGGGCAGCCGGCGACGCTCGGCAAGATCAGCCCGCTGCACGATCAGGGCACAGGCGGCATCGCTTGTTGGACAGGAATCCAGAAGCCGTAAAGGAGTGGACAGCCAATCCTTGCCAAGCATAACCTCTTCGGTTAATCCCGGAAGCCGCAGCTGTGCATAGGGATTGTTTAATGCATTCTCTCGCATCTTTGCACCGATACGGGCCAGGTGACGTTCAGAGGCCTCCGGATAACGATCCATATACATCGAGGCCTGATTGGCCACGGCCGAAGGGGCTCCGGCGGCAAAGTCCCTTCCAAGAAGCGGAGAATACACAAGCGATAAACCATACTGCACAGGACTTTCGCTCAGCTTATCGCCCGCTACGGCCAGCACCGTATCATAGCCACTGCGACAGAGAACATCGGCAATCATCGTTGCCGCTGCACCAACCGTTCCGCCCGTAGCCACGCGAAAAAAGGGCACGGCAGGAAGCGTCCATCCAGCAGCCCAGAGTTCGGGATCGGCAACCCCTTCAAAGAACTCAGGACCCGAACCGACAACTACAGCATCGATGGCTGAGGCGGGCAGACCTGCATCCAGCAGGGCAAGCCTGCATGCCTCACCAAGCAGCTCCGGATAACTGACATCCTTTCTTTTTAGGCGTGTTCGCGTCTGTCCTGTTCCAATAATGGCCGTCTCTGCCTTCATGCCACTGCCTCCCCGTTCGTCAGATGAAATGCCGAAACAGAAGACAATCCCGCAGAAGAAATCACAAGTGCCTCAGCAGGTCTGCCAGCAGAGGCATCCCCCTGCAACGCTTCATGGGCAGCAAGAATTCGGGCTGCCCCTGTGGCTGGTGGTACGTATACACAGAAGCCGGAACGATTGATGTTGTATTCGCCGTGCAGGTATTCATCCGGCTTTGTTAAATCCAGCAGGCCAAGAGATTCGGCCAGCATCCATTCATGGTGTGCCCATCCATCGACGAACTCCAGATAAAAGGCCGATCGATTGTCTTCGCGAAGCCTTCCGGTTATACCGGTCCCGTTCGTGCTCTCTCTCGTGTTCTGTTTCGCATGCTCTCTGCCCTTCTCCGTCGCTTCTTTGATTGCCTGCTCTGCCGTTCTCCAGGAGGCAAACTCCATGAACGGAAAGGTGGCCGTGGCCAGGCCCATGCCATCCACGGCCGTAAAGCCAGCATCCTTTTCCCGGGCAAAATCCTCTGTGCAGAGAAGCAAGGCGACGCATAAATCGCCATACACGGGCAGCATGGCCTGGCGCAGCGGCAGGGCCACCGGAGCGGAGGCCTTCACGGCTTCCACATCGCTGGCATGTCGAAGGGCCCTGCTCTGGCATAGATGGTCTTCTGAAAGGCCCGTCCGGCGCAGGAATTCCGCTGCCTGTAACCCTGCCATGGCCGTCACCGTGGCCTCGATGGGCCGCATAAAGTACGGATCGGTGGCCATAAGCTCAAGGGCTGCCGTATCTACCTGCGAGGCCTTGCCGTAAGCAACGACCAGAACACAGCGGGAAAGGCCTGCCTTCAGTCGATGCAGGGCAAGAGCAATGGCACGCCCTGGCTCCCCTTCCAGCTTTGTTTCCTGTTTCAGGAAAGAACCCGCTGCCTCCACCTGGAAGACATGCTGTATGGCAATCCCTTCAAGGGCATCATCAGCATTCTGTATTACGTAATCCACATCGTCGATGCGAAGAGCGGATCGACGCAATGCCTCCTGCACCGTGGCAAAGACCAGTTCATCGGTAGAGAACTGCACTGCCTCAAGAGACTGAAACATGGCGCCACCGCAGAGGCCCGATCTACCTGTCATGGTGTGATCAGGCCCTGTATTGACTGACATGTCAATCAATTTCTATCTGCAATCGTGCAGCAAGGCGGCCCCTACCGGACTTCAAAATGGCGAAGGACATGCCCTTCCGGGGATACCAGCCTGATCTCATAATGGCCGGGCGAAAGGGATACCAGGAGACGCCCGGCTGCCACCTCCCTCTTATCAAAGCCTGCAACGATCCTGCCGTCTCTTAAAAGAGTCAACCGGCCCGCTACGCGCAGCTCGAGAGGAATCCCCACCCCATCCGACTCCGGATCCAGATAAAAGACCTGCCCCTGAAGTGGCGAAGGCATGATATCGCCAGAGGAATCGAGCAGGATGGATCGCACGACGTCATCGGGCTCCGCTCTGTGTGGCAGAACCAGCTCTTCAACGGGATTGCACTGCCCGCAGACGGACAGCGTCTGCCAGTCGTCCGGATAACGAAATGTCGGCCTCTGCCCTGCACTGAGCATGCGGATAACCTGATGAAAGATGCGGGCAGCTCCGCGCAGGCCTGAAACGGCATTCATACTCTGACCGCTGAAATTGCCCACCCAGACTGCGACAACATAGCGCGTTGTATAGCCGGCCGTCCATGAATCGCGAAAGGACTGAGAGGTTCCGGTCTTTGCCGCCACATCAAAAGGAAAGTCCAGGAAGTTGCGGGCTCCAAAACTGATCCGTCTGGCCTCCCGATCAGAAAGCACATGCGTGAGCAACAGAGAGGCCTCTTTAGAAAAAAAGCGTCGTTGCGGAGGCGGATTTCGAACGGGTCTGCCTGCCGGTGTCAGGTAGATGGGCTGGCCATCGCTTCCAATGTACAGGGGAAGGAGCTGGCCTGCAGAGGCAGGTATGGAGAAAAGGATGGCCGTTTCCAGGGGACTGGCTCCGGCCGTCCCCAGGGCCATGCTCAGGCCATACTGCCTTGCATCGCCAATATGCTCCAGCCCGGCCTGCCTTAAGAAGGCAGCATATTCCTGGATGCCAACCAGCTGCAGCATGCGCACGGCAGGAATGTTTCGCGAAGCGGCAAGGGCCTCTCTTACCGTAATCCGGCCCGCAAACCGGTTATCATGATTGCGCGGAGCGTAAACCTCCGAGCCTTCCACAAGGCGAAGCGGTGTATCATCCACCGGATCACCAGGCCTTACCGAAAACCGATCAAAGGCCATGGCATAAAGAAAAGGCTTCAAAACCGATCCGGCCTGCCTGACCAGCAAAGCACCGTTTAACCCATGCCTGGCCCCCGTATCGACCATGGCGCGAAGCTGCAGATGATCGGTTCCTCTTTCAAGAACCACAACGGCGGCCTGGTATGCGCCCTTTGCGCGAAGGACCTGTAACTCGGAGCGAATAATGGCTTCCGTTCCCTGCTGAATAGAATCGCTGATCGTCGAATAAACGTCTCCCTTCAGTCCCATCCTTTCAAGCGATTGGGCCGGAGCCCTTCCCGAAACGACAGGATCTGATGACCCCTCGGTTAACAGAAGATGGAGATCTCGAATCTCATACGGCCGCAATACTCCATCAAGAAGACCGGCGGCCAGACGACTGATAGCGGCATGCAGCAATCGACTCTGCAGAGGCAATCGGTATAGAACAGGCCGCATCAGATAGTCTGCCACCCTGATGCGCTCCTGCCAGCCAGGCTGCACCCCTGAGAACAGAACGTCTACATTCTGGACGGTGGCTGTGTTAAAATAGATTACCGTTCCTTCCCGGGAAATAAGCCGCAGCGAGCTTTCAGGAACTCGAACGGAGCTCCAGCGCAGTACAAACAGCAAAAGCAAACAGGGCAGAGAGACGAGGGTGAGCAAGAGAGCTAACCCCCATCCCGATCGGGAATATCGCCACATCATTTCAATGTTTCAACGACACCGCCTTCTGTGCGTCCGAAAATCTCCGGCTCGTACATGGCATGGGCCTGGGCAGGAGGACGGGTCGTTCGCCCGGCCTGAATCGGACGCAGCATGTAGATATATTCATGTACGCCCGCTGAAAGATAGGGATCGCTTACGATAAAGGCATCAAACCGCTTTTCGACGATATCATCTGAATCATACCAGGGCGAAGAGGAATGTTTGCTTCGCTCAAGCCTGGAAAGTGTCAGTCCCTCTGTCTGGAAGGACGTATTCACGATCTCTGTAGAGGAGGCAAGAGGATCGCGAAGAACGAAATGCGCGACAGGGCGTCTGGTAATGATACGCAGCCGCACCGGATACACCTCCCCTCGTCGCATCGACTTTAACGATACAGGCCTCATCCGATCATCAAGGAATTGCCTTTGGATAAAGATGCCTTCGTCCCGAGGTTGAACCTCTGTGAAATCCACGGCATAGTCCAGGGTGGCATGATAGTACATCCTGCCCGACTTCGATGGATTCGTAAAACGCAAAAGCCCTGCCTTTTTCAGGTCTTTCATTCGAAAACGATCGATTAGCGTCTCTGTATCAAAAGACATGGCAGCCATCGGCCTTTTCGCCAGAAAGTCCCCTGCAAAAAGCTCTCTATCGTTCAGGGATACGGCAAAGTTCGAAGGCATGCCTTTTTCATAGACCTCATGATAGCGGCCGATGGCCAGGGCCAGCTGTCCTTCATCATGGCTGGATGAATACATCGGATTGCGCTTCAAGGCACCGGCCACAAGCTTTGATACAAATGCAGCATCGGCACCGATCTCACTCAGATAGCGAATCCACACCCCAACCGTGGAGGCGCTGGAATAGTAGATTCTGGAGGCAGAGAAAGGCAAGGTTTCACGCAGTTCGATCTTTCGCGTGGAAAAACTCAACCGGTTTTTGAAGTCATCAAGAATGCGGTCGGCCACCGGCCCCGGATCGATCTTCATGCGATGTGCCGTTAACAGTGCATAGGCACGACCGCGCAGCGAAAGCCTGTTATAGCCTTTCAGCGAAGACCTCACAAGATCAGCCCTGCCACGATCATAAAGCGACAGTACGTAGTTCAGATAGGTCAGCGTCTCCATCTGATAAAAGCGAGTTTCTCTGCGAGGATTCTCCCTGTAAGCGACAAGATAATGCAGGGCCCGATCCACTACGGGCCTGACACTGCTACGCCGTGGCGTCTGTAGCATCGTTAACGCTTCAAGTACATAGGCCGTTGCATAGGGATCCGAGGGCGATTCCAGCTCCTTCCACAGCCTCAGTCCACCGTCTCCGTTCTGGAACGATGCAAGAGAGCCAAAGAATAGATCGTCCAGTCTCTCAGGGTTATACACCCCTCCCGTTTTTTTCGGTGCAAAAGTGCCGGCCTTGCGGTGCACAAGAAGGGCCGATGTTCTCTGCTCCAGACAGAGATACGGATTCGTCGCGAAGAAATCAAAGCCCGATTTCAGTCCAAGAAGTGCCGTTCCCGATGTCTGTATCGACAGATGACCGGGATTGTCATCTGGATCAGGCAGAAGCAGACCTTCCACGACCTCATCATCCGTACTGCCCGAGATCGTAAAGGCTTCACGAACGACCTCCTGCCTTACAGGTACAACCGTACGCAAACCGTCGGCAAGCTGGCCCTGCCCTTTGACCTGTAACGAAAAGGCAATCGAGCCTGCATCGAGGCGGTGCGACGGATTCATCGGATCCATCTTCTCTCCTCGAACGTTTTTCCAGAAAGATGGATTGCGAGGTATCTTACAATAAAATAGCACCTCTCGCGTTTCTCCGGCGGCAAGCCTGAGGCTTTTGCTCAGTTTTGCATGAGTCCCTCTGAAGAAGGCAGAGTCCTCTGCGCAGAGGGCAGGGTTACTCTGAAACGTTACGGTCAGATCAGCCGCTCTGCCTGTCTGGTTAATCACAAGGCCTCCAGCCCATATCGTATCACCCGGCCTTACAAAATTGGGCAAAACCGGCATGGCCACCAGAGACTTCTGCACGCGAAACTCATCCTCTGCCTTACCAAAAAGGCCGTTTTTCGCTGCAAGGGCCATAATGCGAAACGTGGTAAGGTTATCGGGCAATTGCAGATCTAACGTAATCAGGCCATTTTTGTCGGCTACAAGTGCTGGCTTCCACTCCGCCGTATAACGAAAGTTCCTGCGCATGCCGTCTTCACCGTCCAGCGAGAAGCCACCACCGGACTCTTCGTCACCGCCACCACCGGGATCGCCCTTGCCCGTTCTCAAGAACTGATCGATCAGGGCATCCCGGATATCCAGAACCCGGATTCCGTAGCGTCGAATATCATAAAACCGCGAAACAGGATCGGCAAAGCGATAGCCGGTTAAATCCAATATGGCTCGATCTGCTACGTCAAGCACCACCTCCGCGCCGGGCACCGTTTTGATTTCAATGCGCATCTGCTGCCCCGGACCACATGGATCACAGCTTTTCCTGATCTGAACGGGAATGCGTTTTGTATCGGTGGCAAGGTTCACATACAGGCTTCCCATCCTGACGGCCGGTTTTCCCGGATCGGTGCCTTCCTGTTCTGGGCCAGCTTTCATGCGAGGGCGGAAGATCATAACCGAAACATGCACCCCCGGAATGTATTCGCTTTTGAGGGGGATGTCGACGGTCGTAGAGGACGATGTCATCTCAATAACACGACGATCGAGGATGTCTTCCCTTTCTACCGTGATGACAGCCCTGGCACTCTTAAACGGCGACTGAATCAGAATGCGAGCCGTATCACCCGGCGAATACTGCCTTTTATCGGATACCAGTCTGACGCTGTCATCGCCGTTGCCCCACCAGTAGGCAGAACCTTTTCCCGATACATAGATGGTTGTAGAAGCAAAGGCACCATCCCCCGTTCTGACAAGGATTTCGTACATGCCCGGCTCCTGCGGGCGAAACGTAAAGCGTCGAACGCCAGATCCTTCGATATTATCGCGCTTTTCCAGAATACGAATCAGAGAATTCAAACGCTGCAAAGAGCCAGAAGGGCCTTTGGTTTCAACGGTATCATATACATTGCGAAAAACATACACTTCTCCCCTGCCCGGGGCGACACGCCCATCCGTATCAACGAAAACGACATCAACAGAGGCATCCTTTTTTTCTTCAAAAACGTAGCGCACCGGTCGTACAGCAGGGAACACCGAAGAGGCATAGTGAATAAAGTCTGCATTCTTCGTCACAGAACGGTTTGCTGCATCAAAAGCCTTTGCCTCAAGCCGCATACGACGATGTGGATGCAATACAAGGGTGTTTTCCCGGGTCGATACAAGCGAAATCACCCTGCCCTTCTTTGCCTTCTCGTACTGGGCTCGCAGCAGGTAGGATCTTTTTTCGGGCTCATAGTCTCGTGCAGGCATCTGCAATGTAAACGATCCCGACGCATTCAGGCGCCCCTGGCCGCGAATATAGATCCGCTCTATCGCTTCATCCGCAGTACTGGTTTCGTAGTCGGGAAAAGACTCCAGTGGTATCGATGAGGCCTTTTCATAAACTACGACCGATGCCCGTGCCTCCAGCATCGGCGCTCCAAACAGGTAACGACCTTCCACCTGCACCGGAGCGGCTTTTCCCTGCACCCTGTTTTCCGCTCCCGTTACATTTACCGAAAAGGTCAGAGGCCGAAACTCTTCGACCTGAAACTGGTCCCATACCCCTCCCATGCTGTCAGTCGCCCTTTTTCCAGCAAACCGATTCGCCGTGATGGCAATGTTATAGTGCCCGAGAGGTGAGTCGTTGGCTATGGTCAAGGTATCATACACTCCTCCCTGAGCCGTTGGCTTCAGAATCTTCGAATAGACCTGACGACCTCGAGAGTCTTTGATCGTTACCCGAACATCACCGGAACGAAAAGGAAGCAGTCGGCCACGATCCAGCAGAGAAAGGATACCCTTGAAGCGAACGGTATCGCCTGGACGGTACAGCTTTCGATCAAACACGATCATGCCGCGGAGTTCGGGCAGGCCAGCTCGATAGCTGCTCCAGGGCACACCTCTGTGCACACGGTTAAACCGAGCCGCCACAAAGGCCTTATCGCCACCCTGTCCGGATCTGCGGTCCATGGCCACAAACAGTGTCTTCTGGCTTACCCCAGGTGAAGCCTTTTTAATGCGGCAGTAGCCCTTCGTATCGGTTGTGCACGTTCCTGCCTTTTTCCTGCCATCGTACTGCCTGATCAGCGTTCCCGGCAACGGCCTGCCACTGGAAAGCGAATGCACCCATACATGAGAGGCAAACGGGCTTTCGCGGACGGTCAGACCGAGATCCGTGCTCTGCAGAACTCCAGGGATCGACGCCCTTTTCGGCTTTCCCCTCCAGTCGATTACATCGCCTCCAAATCGATAGGCGAGCCAACCGGTCTTCTTTTCGGCATTGCCTGACCGCGTTACATTGAGAAACGAAGAAAAATCAAATCTGTTCAGGGCAATTCGATTCGGGCCTGCCTGGACGGGTAAAACGAGCTTCTTAAACCGAAGCCTGTCATGCGGCCTTTCGTCGGGAGCATCGAGGTAGGCAAGAATCGTATCAAGGCCAAGGGGACTGACCTCTACCACAACCTCTTTCAGGTTGCCATATTCGTAGGGAATACGTGGCGACAGCATTGCCTCACTGACTCCCCAGCCAGAGCGGGCCGTCAGAAAGGGACGAACGATAGGTACGCGGAAGCGAAACTCTTTTTCCTGTGGCAGGTGGTTTCCGAAGTTGTCGGGCAGTCCCTTTTCTAAGACAAGCCTGTAGGCCTTGCCCGGTTGCACCGGCCAGGACGAAATGGACAGGAAGGAGCTTGCATAACGCTCCGAGGGTTCCGGAATCGCAAGCTGTTGATTGTTCTCGTCGTAAAGGCGCAGGAATCGATGAATTCGGTCAGGCCTGATCCTGTTGTTAAATTGCAGTCTGATCCGGTAGCGTTCCTGGAACCAGCGGGCCTCTGTCAGCAAGGAAACCGATACAGGGCCGTAGGTTCGGTAGGTTCGGCTAAACGCTTTCGGCAGGCCTCCATTCTGACCGGCAATGGGAAGTCCTTTCTGCAAGACCAATGTTACAGTAGCATTCCGGGGAAGAGGCTTTGCCGGAGTAACAACCAGATACCGCTGTTCTTCGCCAGGCGCTGCATACGACGGCCCGGAAGTGTCAAGCTTCACAGGCAGGACTGCATTTCCGGCACGCAGCTTGATAAAGCGCAGTGCCCGTTCGGGATCAACGGGCAGATTAAAGCGCATCGAAAAGGAAGGCGTGTAACCGATGCGGTTCGTGGCTGACGGATAGAGATAGTCCAGCTTCAGGGCTTCGGTCTGAAACGAAAAGGTGCGATCGGCCTTCAGGCGACGTCCTTTCAGGTCTTTTAGCCCCGCAGGAACAACGATCCTATACTGTACACCGGGCTGCAGGGGGTTGTCGGGCAGGAAGGCTGCCACAGAGCTGCCATACCATCGAAAACGCCCGGAAATCTTCGGCTCAATACGAAACGGCTTCAGATCTGAGGAATCGACCTTTCCCAGCGGAATCAGGGCCTGATTAAAAGAAACAACGATCTCTTTTACGGCCGTCGAGGGAACCTGCCCCGACGGTATGGCCTGAAGAACTTCAAGGCTGTTTGAGTCAACGGCCGGCTCGGGAAGATAGGCCGCAGGACTCTGCGCCTCCATCTGCGAAGCGATCAGGATGATGCCCGCTACCAAAAAGACCAGGGCAACAGAAAAGAACCAGGCATAGGGGCTAAGACGTTTTGGAATCGCGGGCATACGAACCTCGGTTATTGGACCTCGACGGTGATTTTGACAGCGCACAGGAGATAGACCAGTGTTTTTTTCAACAGTCATCCATGACATTCACCGATAATCAATAGGTCTGCATATGCGCCGGTGGGTTCACTTTTTATTGTTTTCAGGTTTGCTCGGTAGCCTGGCGCTCCTTCCCCTGCAGGAAGCAGCCGGACAGAGCATGGACGGCCCCGCCCTGGATTCTATGCTGAAGCAGAATCGGGCCGATATGGAATACCTCGATACCGTGGTTTCGAACCTGCCCGCCGACAGTGATCTACAGAAAGAAATCACCACCGCCCTTACAGAGGCGGTCCGCCTCGATTTTGCAGCACGGATGTGGCGTCTGCAGGGACGATCAGCCGACAGCTTTCGCGAACTGCGTGCTTCCAGACAGATCCTGCGCCAGGGCTTCGAAAAGGCCCTGGCATACTACATCGACACAGGATGGGTGCTGCTCGAATCCTCCGCGCCGGATATCGTCCGCTCTGAAGATCCTGTAGCTGACCACTATATGAAGCTTGCCTTTCGCGACCTGGAAGCGGCGCGCATCCTCTACGAACAGGGACGGCGATACTCTATTCCGACCCCAACCCTTGGCATTCATGCCTTTCATAATGGGCTGCACCGCATCCGCCGGGCAAGACGCTATGGCCTGCTTGCCCTGATCGAATCCAGAACGCCGACGATAGAAAAAGACCGCTATCTATCGGATGCCCTGTCCGAGCCGGACAATCGCAGTCATTACCAGATCATCCAGGATAAGCTCGTCAACCTCATCTCCCGCAAGCTGCTTTCGGCTACGATAGAATCTGAAAGCAGAGGCTATACCATCAAACTGAATCTGCTGGAGCTGCACGACGACAACTACGGCCATCTGCTTGAAGGACGAGAACGACAGCTGGATCGTATCTTTGATTCGCTAAACACCGATACAGAAGAACCTTCGCGTGACGCACAGCCGGAGCAGGAAAAACCGGATCAGAATCCATGAAACCGGAAAAGCCCAGACGGCCCAGAAGCCCTTCCCGTCAGGGAAAACCATCGACATTCCATGGCCGGCAGTCTACGGCCTGGGATGCCCAGGCCTCGTGGTATGATCGCCTGGTCGGAGAAGATGGGTCCGCCTATCATAAGGAGGTCGTCCTTCCAGGCACGATGGAGCTTCTTGCTCCTGCTTCAGGAGAACGCATCCTTGATCTGGGCTGCGGCCAGGGCGTCTTCTGTCGCCTGCTTGCTGCGGCCGGTGTAGAGGTTACCGGCGTCGACCTGTCCTCCGAACTGATCGAGAAGGCCCGCGGCTACAGAAGCAGCGGCATCGAATACCGCGTCGAGGATGCCTGTGCCCTTTCAGACGATCTGCGCCAGGGCTCGTTCGATGCAGCCGTCAGCATCCTGGCAGTCGGGAACATGGCATCCCTGCCCGGCTTTTTCCAGGGGGCAGCGGATGCCGTTCGCAGCCAGGGCCGCCTTGTGATCGTTATCATGCATCCCTGTTTCCGTATTCCCAGACAGAGTCACTGGCAGTATGATGAGACCAAAAAGCTGCAGTATCGTCGCATCGACCGGTATCTATCCCCTTTATCGATCCCCATCATCACTCATCCGGGAAAAAAGAACTCTCCGTACACGATGATGTTTCACCGCCCTCTGCATGAGATAATCAACGAGGCTGCAGATGCAGGATGGATGATCACCGGCATTAGAGAATGGACATCCAACCGGCGCAGCGTCGGTGCAAAGGCCAGGGCAGAAAACCGGGCTCGTGAAGAGTTTCCGTTATTTCTGGCAATTCAGGCCAGAAAATCTTAAGGCCTCAGCGACGGCCTTTCTCGTTTAACGAACGATGATAGTACAGCATGGTGCCATACGGGCCCTTCTCTGCCCGCGAACGGACCTGCCGAAAGCCTGCCTTTTCAAGCAGCCTTCGCGAGGCCCTGTTCGTTTCAAGGGTGCGGGCATACAGTGAACCTACCTGCCAGCTACGGCATACATCGATCAACACAAGAAGGCTTGCTGCACCGATGCCGCGATACTCCGGAGCCACCCAGTATCCCGTTTCAAAGGTATCGCGATCGCGGTTGCGCAGCTCAAAACATCCGGCTATGCTCTGCTTTGTATCGTCGGTGACCAGGAAGAAGACGTAGTGTTCATCATCCTCCCATCCTTCCATGCAGTATTTGATGAAAGAGACGGCATGACGGCGCCGGTATCTGTCCCCTATTGGAACGCCTCCCTGGCGGATCATTTCTTTTATGTCTTCACTGTTCCCGATACGAACCAGCTCACCGATGCGACGCTCCGAGAAATAGATCTGTGAAGCAGGCAACAGCAGGAAGGAGGCACCGGTTCGGGGATGCATGACGGTGGCCTGTATGGCTGGGTCGGGGCGCTGCACGAGGACAATCCGGATCATCGATACAGCCCGTCCATGGAATTCCAGGAACACTTTCGGCCGTGAACCTGCCATTTACGTAAATTCCGCTTGCTCCGCAGCCATGCCCGAAGACAATACCTTCATGGTATTGCGAAACTGTCTCCTGGCCATTCTAACGGTCCTTCTTCTGCCAGCCTGTGAAGCAGGCGAAGCCAACCCTGACAGCCCCGTCGTTCTGACGCCCGGCCTTCCCTTCCAGGAACCGCCTGCACGCCATATTGGACCGACCTGGCCGCGGTCTACGCCCGAAGCAGAAGGGCTCGATCCCCAGGCCGTAGAACGTCTTCGCACCTATCTCTTCTCTCGCCAGGGAGACGATGAAAATCGACTGGGCATACGAACCAATGCCTTCGTGCTCATCCGGAACGGCAAGATCGTAATGGAAGAATATGCACGTGGCTATGGCCCGGAATCGGCCATGTTAACCTGGTCTGTCAGCAAATCCGTAACGAATGCCCTGGTCGGTCGCACCGCATATACCAGAGGGCTGGATATCAACGCACCGGCTTATTCCTGCATTCCTGAGCTTGACCGCGAACCACATCGTTCCATTGCCCTGCGACACCTGATGCAGATGAGCTCCGGACTGGGCTTTAACGAAAGCTACGAGGCCTCGCCCGTATTCTCAAGCGTCATTGCCATGCTGTACACACGCGGTCGCAAGGACATGGCTGCCTTCACCGCATCACATGACCTGATCCATCCGGCAGGATCCTACTGGAACTATTCCAGTGGCGATACCAACCTGATGATGCGCTGCCTGAAAGAGTTCTATTCCGAAGAAGAATATGCAAACATGCCCTGGACAGAGCTGTTCGATCCGTTGCAGATCCAGGGGGCCGTCTGGGAACGCGACGGCGCCGGCACCTTCGTTGGCTCTTCGTATCTATATATAAGGCCGACAGATCTGGCACGTATCGGCTATCTGTTCATGCATGATGGAGTCTGGAACGGTAAACGTCTGCTTCCCGAAGGCTGGGTCCGGTATTCACTGACCGTTATTCCGGCCTATCATAATCGCCGGTCCGTATCGGTTTCAGAAAGGGCAGACAATCCGGCCGCCTACTGGTACCGCAACGTGGGCAACAAGGCCCTGGGCATTGAAAAGCCCTGGCCCGAAGCGCCCGATGACACCTTTGCTGCCCTTGGCCACTGGGGAAAAGGACTGTGGGTCATCCCATCCCTTGATATGATCGTGGTACGCCTGGGGGATGATCGACGGTATGGCTGTCGCTGGCCCGACCAGGAGGGCTGCGAACCTGACGTAGAAACGGCCTACAGCAAACGCCATCTTTTGAAACTTGTTACGGAGACTGTAAAGCAATGAAACACCTGAAACTCCTGCGTCATATGGCCCTTGTCTTTGTCCTGCTTTTCATGGGATGGGTTGTGGCAAACCGCCAGGCCCTTTTCAGTTTTCCCGGAATCATCTCTGCCTATTATGCAAAAGAGTTCTGTTCCTGCCACTTCGTCGAAAAGCAGGACGAAAACTTCTGTCATGCCTATGCCCGGCAGTACATTCCTATCCAGGACTTTCAACTGGAAGGCAACCGGGTCACCGTTCGCGGGCTGTTTGTTACGAATTCCGCTTCGTACATCTCCGAACGCGAAGGCTGCCGCATCGATTGATTCAGGACCGGGCTGCAGCCTCCCTGCCCTGACGGTATCTACAGCTCAGCGGCAATCAGATCGTCGAACGTTTCGCGGCGGCGAATCAGCAGTGGTTCGTCGTCCTTAATCATCACCTCGGCCGGCCTTGGACGGCTGTTGTAATTCGAAGCCATGACGAAGCCATAAGCCCCCGCCGTGGCCAGTGCGGCAATGTCGCCCTGCTCGAAATGCGGCAGGTCACGATCACGGGCAAGGAAATCTCCCGTTTCGCAGACCGGGCCCACCAGATCTCCACGTCGCAGCTCTTTGCGACCTTTTAGGGCAGGCATCACCTCATGATAGGCTGCATACAGCGAAGGACGCATCAGGTCGTTCATGGCAGCATCACAGATGTAGAACGTTTTTGTTTCGCTCTCTTTGCGATACAGGATGCGAGTCAGAAGCAGACCGGCCGGTCCCACAATGCTTCTGCCTGGTTCGAAAAGTATCGTTGTTTCAGGGAAGTCCAGTATCGAAAGGATGCGCCTGACGTACTGTTCTGGCTCTGGAGGGTTTTCGCCCTGATAGCGAATGCCAAGGCCTCCCCCTGCATCAAGGAAGGGCAGCTTTCCCATCTTCGATAGAAAGCGAAGGGCAAGGTCCTTGCCCCGCCGGGCGGCTTCTTCGAATCCCGATACATCGGTAAGCTGTGAACCGATATGATAGCCAAAACCACAGAGCTCAATGCCCTCAAGGTTGCGGGCATGATCGATAATAGATTCGAAATCGGTGTACGGTATGCCGAACTTATTCGTCTTTAATCCCGTAGAAATATATGGATGCGTCTTTGCATCCACATCGGGATTCATACGCAGGCTCACTCGAGCCTTTCTGCCCGAACGGGCTGCAAGGGCAGAAAGACGGCTGAGCTCCTCAAGAGACTCCACCGAAAAAAGCATGATGTCTGCATGAAGGGCTGCCTCGATTTCATCGTCGGTTTTGCCCACACCGGAAAAGACGACCTTCGATGCTGGCATTCCTGCCTTCTGGCAGCGATACAGCTCACCGCCACTTACGATATCGGCCCCGGCCCCCAGGCCAGCAAGCAATCGCAGAACAGAGAGGTTGGAGTTTGCCTTAACAGCAAAACATATCTGCACCCGCCTGCTGCCTGCTCCCCTGATATAGGAATCGTAGCGATCCTTCATGATCCGCTCTGAATACACATACAGGGGGGTGCGGAAACGATCTGCCAGGTCCGACACACTGTGTCCGTCAAAGTGCAGATCGCCATTCCGATACTCAAAACCTGGAAGCATAACGGAAGCATTTTTCCGGGCCAGAAGCGGGGGAAGTCTTTTCCAGCTCAAGTAAGTCAAAATTCCGTCGATCTTCAAATGATATGAGAAAGATAACGATCGGCCTGATTCTGCTCTCTGGATCTCTACAGGCTCAGGGACATGAGTTCTTTTTCTCAAAACAGACGAAAGAAGACGAAAAGCAGGTTCTCGAAACGACCTTTCCGGAGAGCTCTTCGGTAAGCGAAGAAGAGGCCCTGTGGCCTGAAAAGGACATCTCACCGGCCTTTCCAGAGCTACAGATCTTCGACCAGATGGACCCCGAAAAGTCCATGGAGAAGGTAAAAAAGGCACGCCTTCTCTATCTCGAATCCGTCAGGGCCATCAAAGAAGGAGAAAAGCGGGCTGCCGATCTTGAAGAAAAGGTGAAGGCCATGCCCGTTCAACACGATTGGCAGAGGCGCGAACGCGAGCAAAGCCTGGCCAGACAGCAGGCCCTCGAACGCCTGCGCGCACGACGAAACGCCATCGGTTTCACCGTAAAGGCCCTGGAAACACTCGATGAAGTAAAGAACCCCGGTGTACTGGCCTCTTCCTATTACAAAGATCTGAAGGCAAAAACCATCCGGCAGTATGTGCGTTTACAGCTTTCCACCGGCAACATATCGGGCGTAATCGAATTAATCCACGAGTATTTCGACCTGAACGAAAGCCATAAACAGGAAGCCGAGCCCTATCGCGTTCTGGCCATCGTCTATCGCAAGCTGGAGCTTATGGCACAGAAGATGAAGGCAGAAAAAGAGTTCAACGAATACAAGCGGCTGAAGAACGAAAACCTGCTAAAGTTTACAGAGATGGCCTACGGCAAGGACTCCAACGAATACGACTATATTCGTGATCAGGTCCGTCGAGACAACATGCGCCGCCTGCCCTGAGCGGCTGCGCCCGGGCAGGTCACTGCTTCTTCTTGCGAAACTCGCGCACCATCATCTGGGTGATGCCGGGCAGGTCGACCACCTGGGCCCTGTACTCTTCTTTTTCCTGCGCCGTGCTGAACGAAAGGCAGCTGTTACGCACGTTCCGATCCTTCATCCACCAGTGGCGACCGAGCTCGATACGATCATGCACCGAGCGATCCCCCACATGCATGCGGTACTCATCCATGTCTGCCGGGAAGTTTTTGTCTTTTAAGTAGAAGCCATAAGCAGAGTTAAAATTCCGCACGGCATGTTCCAGAAGCTCATTCAGATGCAGGCAGCCTTCCGATCTACGAAAGGGATACTTTCCGATCAGGCCTCGTTCGCTCATATCCTGGCCAATCAGATACCGGTATGTGGCCACGGCCAGAGGACAGCTGCTATAGGGCACCCGATCTTCTTCTACATCCACATCCTCGATCTTGCGACTGTGTAGATTCACCTTTAAAAAGAGGGCCATGTTATGGTAGCTATCAAGCAAACGAGACTCCACGATGGCATAGGACGGAGACTGGTCGGGGAACCAGTAGACACGCGTTTCATAGCGGCGTTCAAAGCCGGCCAGCCTGTGGCGGATCGCCTCTTTCATGTCAGATAAAGCCATGACAGATTTTCCCGCAGCCCGTCTTATAGAAAAGCACAATTGACAGAAGAATCAAAAGAGCCCCTATTCAGAGGAATCTGTTTGACGAAAGGCCTGCCGGTCGGATCTTTCCCGCTGCAACTCCTTCCGAAACAGACCGGTACGGGCAGAATCGAAAAAAATACGTCAAAACAGAGCAAGCGGAGGAAAAAAGGGTTGCCTAATCCGATCTATTCCTATAGGTTTACTATGAAATCGGGAGGACACCATGCAGGTTTACCAGGATAATTCATATACGATTGGAAAGACGCCGCTGGTCCGTATTAACAGGATCACAGAGGGCGCATATGCAACGGTCTATGCAAAGATAGAAGGACGCAATCCAGCTTACTCCGTAAAGTGCCGCATCGGGGCAGCAATGATCTGGGATGCCGAAAAAACCGGCAAGCTCAAGAAAGGAATGGAGATCATTGAGCCCACGTCGGGGAACACGGGCATTGCTCTGGCCTACGTGGCAGCAGCTCGAGGATACAAGCTTACGCTGACCATGCCAGAAAGCATGTCTCTGGAACGACGCAAGGTCCTGAAGGCCCTCGGCGCCAACCTCGTTCTGACAGAAGCGGCCAAAGGCATGAAAGGTGCCATCGAAAAGGCCCATGCCATTGCCAGCTCTGATCCGTCCAGATACTTCATGCCACAGCAGTTCGAGAATCCGGCCAATCCTGCCATTCACGAAGAAACCACGGGCCCGGAGATCTGGAATGATACGGATGGCACGGTGGACATCTTTGTCAGCGGTGTAGGAACGGGCGGTACGCTAACGGGTGTTTCGCGTTTCATTAAAGACAAGAAAGGCAAGAAGATTACGACGGTGGCCGTTGAACCGGTTCATTCACCGGTAATCAAACAGACCCTGGCCGGCGAAACGATCGTTCCCGGACCGCATAAGATCCAGGGGATTGGCGCAGGCTTTGTTCCGAAAAACCTGGACATCAAATACGTCGACACCGTGGAGCTCGTATCCAACGAAGAGGCCATCGAGATGGCCCGTCGACTGGCCCGTGAAGAAGGCATCCTCGGTGGTATTTCATGCGGTGCGGCTATGACCGCTGCCCTGAATCAGGCCCGGAAGCCCGAGAACGATGGCAAGGTAATCGTGGTCATCCTTCCCGACGCAGCCGAGCGTTACCTGTCAACGGCGTTGTTTGACGGTTTGTTCAACGAGGTGGAGGCGGCCAAGGCCGGAGACTCCGTTCTCTAAAGATCAGGAAAGAGCCGGCCTTCCGGCTCTTTCTGCTTTACAGCATGTCCATGGACTCGATCATCGAGACCATGGTTGAAGCAGCGTTTTCACCGCTGGATGTATCGGAACGCCTCAGGGAATACCGGCCAGAGCTCGAAAAGAACTGGAACGAGATTCTATCACAGCTTCCTGAGATAACGCTTCGCCAGTACAGGGCAGCCCTGCAACAGGAGCGAGATCCGGCACGACATCTTCTCTTTCTATACTTCCTTTACTGTGGGGCAATCGAGGCTGAGATTCAGGCACGCGGAAATACCTACTTTCATATGGGCCTGCCCATAGGGACCGACAGGGCACCTCTTCTCGAAACGATCGATGCGGGCCCTGATGACTTTCACTGCCTCATGCGCATCCACAAACAGAGCGTGGATGTGGTACGGCCCATCTTTCAAAACGAGATTCTACCGCTTGCCCGACGCATCCTTGTGTACGATACCAATACGCCCGGGCGCAACTGGATCGATTATCTGCATATCCTCGACTCCATCATTTCAAGAAAGACGCGCAAGCTTCTGTCAGAAGGACAGCCGGTTACCTTCACGCACTTCCGCTTTCAAAACCTGAACCATTACTTTGGTCTCCTCGGTGAGGCCGGCGCAAGCGAAATGATCCGCAACATCGAGAAGACGATCCGGGAACGACTGCAGGAAGGCGACATGTCCATCATTCTTTCGCCGCACTCCTACATCGTCCTTTCGCCTGGCAGAGAGCGAGAAGACGTTTACCGGCGATTCCAGGATATCTACTTTGAGATCAAATCCCTGATTCTTGACTACTCCATCCATACCCACACGGTCCATGATCCGGATTTCTCACTCTTCACCATCTTTCGCGAATTGAAAATATGATTCTCTACAACACTGCTTCGCGTATTGTGGAGCTGTGAGCGGACAACTGTGGCAGGGACGATCCACCGGCGAGGTGGAAGACATCATGATTCGCATGGGCGAATCCATCAGCCTGGATATTGAACTCTATCGTGAAGATCTGAAAGGCTCGGCCGAGCATGCCCGCATGCTTGCTCGTCGTGGTATCATCAGCGAGCAGGACATGCAGGCCATTCTTGACGGGCTGCGTACCATTCGAAAAGAGATCGAAGCCGGTCAGATGGCCCTTCGACCAGAGCTGGAAGATATCCACACCCACATCGAAACACGGCTGAAGGAGCTGATTGGAGAGCCAGCCGGGCGGTTGCATACGGCACGTTCCCGTAATGACCAGGTGGCCGTCGACACACACCTTTTCGTAAAACGACAGAGTGCACTTCTACAGCAGTCCCTGCTTCAGCTGTGCGAAACCCTTTTGCAGCAGGCAGAGAGGAACATTGACGTCATCATCCCATCCTACACCCACCTTCAGGTAGCGCAGCCCGTGCGTTTTGCTCACCACCTCCTTGCCTACTTCTGGATGTTTTTGCGAGATGCAGAACGATACGGCCGGGCCTTTCAGTCTGCCGATTGTATGCCTCTTGGCTCCGGCGCAGCAACCGGTGTGAACTATGATACAGACCGTGAATGGCTGCAGGCAGAGCTGGGCTTTGCCAGAATGTATGAAAACTCGATGGATGCTGTGTCCAACCGCGACCACATCCTCGATTATCTGTATGCCGGTTCCGTCTTCTCTGTTCATGCCTCTCGCCTTGCAGAAGAGATCATCCTCTTTACCGGCGTGGAGTTTGGCTTTCTTGAACTGCCCGATTCGCTTACAACGGGATCCAGCATCATGCCGCAGAAGAAGAATCCTGACCTTGCCGAGCTCACGCGCGGCAAGGCCGGACGTGTTACATCCCTTCTGATGCAGCTTTTGATGACAGTAAAGGGCCTGCCGCTTACCTATAACCGCGATCTTCAGGAGGATCGCTTCTCTCTTCTGGACTCAGGTCAGCAATGCTCGATGATCGTCGAAGCACTGACCGCCATGGTGGGGCAGTTCATCGTACATCCTGAGCGCATTCGCCGTTCCCTGGGACAGGGATATGCCACGGCCACCGATCTTGCCGATGCCCTCGTTGCCAGAAAGGACATCCCTTTTCGAGAGGCTCACCACATTGCAGGACGTCTGGTAGCCCTGTGTGCAGAGAAGGGTATACCGCTGGACAGTGCTTCTGCCGATCTGCGGGCCTCGGTACACGAAGCCCTTGCCGACGATGATTTCTATCAGGAAGCCGTCCGCGAAGAAACCAGCGTGGAGCGCAAGGTCAGCCGCGGCGGAACAGCTCGCCATCGTATACTCGAGCAGATCGAGCATGCGAAGAAGGCCTTACAGCAGGGCAGAGATGGGGCCGCAAGTCCTCCGTCGCTCGATTTCTAAAGGATGCAACGATGCAGAAGGAAATCGTTCAGGCCTACGCCGATCTTTTACATCAGATCATCCTGACCGGCGAAACGGGTGATCTGCCGGCTATCATGAACCAGCTCGATAGCCTGAAGGATGGCACGGACGGCCTGATCGGCTCTTTTCAAAAGAAAGGGACGGAAATGCCGGCCTACTGGATCGCCTACCTGCGAGTGGTAAAGTTTGCCCTGAACTACAGGGCTGCCTATACAAAGAATTACGACTTCTACATTCGCCTCTACAATTACCTTCGCAACCTGCCTGAACGCGATGCCGATCAGGAAAGGATGCTGACAGAGATCGGCGAAACCCTTTACAGTATGGACGACCTATCGGGAAGACTCGACCGTTCTGTAACCTCTCTTGTTGAGGCCCTGCGCAAAGGAATACTGGAAAGCCATAACATCGTTACCGAAGCCAGAGACAGAATACTGGCCGCCAGGGTATCCAAAAAGGCCGTTCCCCTGCTGGAAGATCCCTATCATGAGCTGACGGCCGTGACGACAGAGATCATTGCCTCTCTGGAGCATGAACACTCCCTTCACCGTCTCTGTCGCCTGATGGCCCCGCCCGAGCTGTTAGAAGATGAAACGAACTAATCTTCAGGCGGCGGGGTAACCGACGGCTTCTTTCTGCCGCGTCCCCTGCGACGCCGGCCTCGCGAGCTTTTGCTCCCTTCTTTATTGCCGGACTCGACCGCTCCCTGGTCCGATGGCTCTTCCTGCCCGTTTTCCTGAGGCAGTGATTCTGCCGGAGCCGGCTGCTCAGCCTGAGCCTTTTTCGACGAACCGGAACGTCCCCGTCTACCGGATTCTTTTCCGTTGGCATTCGTAGCCGTTGAGCCCTGCTCTTTTTCTTCACGCGAATCTTCGCGATCAATGCGACGGTGTCGCGCAGGGTTATAAAAAAGAGAAATGATCCGATAGGATTCCGGCGGACGGCTGCGCGGTCCGATCTCCCAGAACATGGCACGTTGAACTGCATCGTCATCGCCTTCTGCGAGGGAGTAGATCTTAAAGACCATAAAGGCCTCAAAGAAGTAAACCTTCTCGCGGAAGGCATCGGTTCGTCGGCTTTTGCGACGTCCATCGGTTTGAGATCGAAACCGGATCTGACTGATAAAGATCTGAAGCAGCCGATTGCGATCTCGACCGGGCAGCTTCATCTCATTGCAGGCCTCACCCAGACGCGTTTTCACATACTCGGCAATGTGTTCTTCGCGCTTCCATCGATCGACGGTGAATACGTCTCGAACCAGATCACAGAAAAGCAAAGCGAGGTAGATGTCTACGGTCAGGTCTTCACGCTCTGCCAGCATGCGGTCGGCAATGGCCAGGCGCTTTCCAAGAGGGGTTTCTTCCAGTGGCACCCCTGGCCCGGATCGCTCCACCGTAGCCGCCACAGCAGCGGGCATCAGGATTTCAAGAAGTCCCGTTTCGTAAAGCGAGGCAAAGATCTGCGCCGCCTTCCCCGTACGGAAGATCTTGAAATACTCTTCAAGCAGCCGGTTGGAGTTGGCCTTCATGATCTCAAGCCTGTTGCGTCGAATACCCCGTGCACAGGCCGTATGCATGGTAAATCCCAGAAGCGGAGCAAACTTTGCCGCACGAAGCATGCGCACCGGATCCTCTTTAAACGAGATATCGGGATCACCGATTACATTGATGCGCTTATGCTTGATGTCGTCAAAGCCCCCGGTGTAGTCGATGATACTCTCATTCCTGGGATCAAAGTACAACGAATTGATGGTGAAGTCGCGACGAGCCACATCCTCTTTCGGAGTGCCAAATACGTTATCACGCCGCAGATAGATATCCTCGGATTCAAGCGAACTGTCGAGCCTGTGCTCGGGCAAAGACCGAAAGGTCGATACCTCGAGAACCTTTCCTCCCCGGAAGACTACGTGGACGAGCTTGAAGCGACGCCCGATAATACGGCTGTTCGAAAACAGCTTGCGCAGCTGCGCGGGTGTGGCGTTCGTTACGATATCAAAATCCTTCGGTTTCTTACCAAGCAGCAAATCTCTGATGCATCCGCCGACAAAGTAGGACTTATAGCCATATCGGTTAAGACGGTTGATGACTTTCAACCCGTCCGGATCCATTTGAGTATTTCGAATTGAATGAAATTCTCGATAAATCCGCTTCCCTTCAGGATATTTTAGAAAGCGATCCGGCCCACGCCGGAAGGAGAACCATCCCCTGATCTTTTTGAACATTTTGCGATCAAATCGTATGGTACGGCCGGAAATCAAGTAATTTCTGTCAGGTCCGGGAAAAAGACCGGTGGTTTTCAATAGACAGTCCGGTGAAAATCAGCGGACTGTTCCCGTGAACCGGAAGGAACGATGGCAGTACAGGCTTCAGGGATGGAAAAAGCGGCTGCAGCGTCGTCATGAGCATGGCTGGAAAGGCGTGTCGATTCTCATTTACCCCCATCATGCAGGCTCTCCTTACCGGATCCGCATCAATTACTATGCCCTGCTTTTTCCACTGACGCTGATCGCCCTTGTCATTGGTCTGGCCTCTTTGAACCTGCTGCAGCGCTACACAATCGATCAGGATCGCTACGAAAAGCTGCAAACCTCCGAAATCCTGCTTTCCAACCACCATCTGGTGCTTGAGCAGAAGACCAGGCTTCTACACCGCCTGGAAGAGCAGCGCAACCAGCTCTACAGGCTCTCCTGGAACCAGAGACTGGATCCTGAGCTGCAGGATCTTCTTCAGCTGAAGCGGGTTGAGAAGAAGATCGTGGCCACCGGATCACGCTTTGACCTGGACCTGGAGCGCTACAGGCAGTACAGGGAGCATGCCGACCTGCTCTTGCTGGCAGCCGGTGAGGCAGCCGTAAAATCCCTGTGGCACCGGGTTCATATCTACTGGATTACCCCGAAAGGCTGGCCTGTGTATCCTGGAACGGCCTCGATCTCTTCTGGCTATGGTTCTCGGATGGACCCGTTTCTGAAGACCGTTCCCGGGGACTTTCACGGAGGGGTGGACTTTGCCGCTGCTCCGAACACCCCGATCATCGCCACCGCACCGGGCACCGTGATCCGGGCCGTAGATAAGAATCGAGGGGGCTTCGGGCTGCACGTGCTCATCCACCACGGGCTGGGTTACCAGACCATGTACGCTCATTGCAACAAGATCCTCGTTAAGCCAGGAGAGCGGGTGCAAAAGGGTCAGGTCATCGCCTTAATCGGCCGTACGGGACGGGCCACAGGGAACCACCTCCATTACGAGGTACGCTTTGGCCTGGAAAGGCCTGTGGATCCTGTGCCCTACCTGTCCCTGAAATAAGGGCCTGCTCAGGCCGAACGGTCGGCTGCCTCTTCGTAGGAGCAGGAAGAACAGCCCAGATAGCGTCCCTTTTCTCGAGAGGACTTTTCAAGAAGCATCTTGCCGCACTCCGGACAATTCTTCTCTGCATGTGGCTTATCCCATGTGCTGAATGTACAGTCCGGATACCTGGAGCAGCCGTAGAAGGGGCGACCCCGTTTTGCAGAGCGCTGAACGACATCCCCTTCATCACAAACGGGACAGCGCCCAAGCGGAATGGAGCGGGCATTGCGGCATTCCGGGAACCCCGTGCAGGCCAGGAAGTAGCCGTTTCTTCCGATACGTTTCACCATCGGACGACCGCACTTTTCACAGACATAGTCCGTAGGTTCGTCCAGGGCATTCTTCATCTCATCGATGTGCTCCATGGCATGCTGCACCGTATCATGGAAGGGATGATAGAAGGTGCGAAGCATTTCCACCCAGTCCAGATCGCTGCGAGCAACCCGGTCCAGGTTGTCTTCCATGCGAGCCGTAAAGCTCAGATCGACCATCTCGGGAAAGTTCTTCACCAGCATGTCATTGACCAGACGCCCGAGATCCGTCGGTTTGAAGGCCCGCTGTATGCGCGTAACATAGTAACGCTTGAGCAGCGTCTGAATGGTGGGAGCATAGGTAGAAGGACGGCCCACGCCACTTTCTTCAAGCACCTTTACCATCGATGCATCGGTAAAGCGCGGCGGTGGCTGTGTAAAATGCTGCTCGGGCTTCAGGTCGTTCAGCTTCACCGCATCCCCTTCTGCCAGCTCGGGAAGCTTTTTCGTGTCCTTCTCATCGGCATCGAACACCGAGGTAAAGCCACGGAATTTGACGATTTTTCCTCCGGCGCGAAAGATATAGCGACCGGATTGTATATCGACCCGAATCTGATCCGACACCTCATCGGCCATCTGAGAAGATACGAACTTCTGCCAGATAAGCCGGTAAAGCCTGAGCTGGTCTCGATTCAGGTGGGCAGACAGGCTGTCGGGGCTTCGCGAAGGATCGGTGGGTCGGATGGCTTCGTGAGCATCCTGCGCTGACTTTGAACTGGAATACTGGCGCGGCTCTTTTGATAGAAATTCGTTGCCGTATTCTTTTTCGATATAGTCACGAACGTTCTTCAGAGCATCGGGACTGATACGCGTACTGTCTGTACGCATGTAGGTAATAAGACCCACGGGATTGCCGGCAATATCAATGCCTTCGTATAGCTGCTGGGCCACCATCATCGTTTTCTGCGAGGTAAAGCCCAGCTTGTTCGATGCATCCTGTTGCAGTCGGGATGTGGTATAGGGTGCCGTCGGTTGACGTTTCCGTTCGCGCACCTGCACAGAAGCGACACGGCATTCTGTTTTCGTTTTTTCGAGCTCTTCGAGAATAGCCTTGATCTGCTCCTCATTCTTCAGCTCTGGCTTCTTTCCATCGATCAAGGCCAGCGGGGCAACAAACGTGGATCGATCCTTTTTGAACTTTGCCTCAAGGGTCCAGTATTCTTCCGGAACGAAGGCCTCGATCTCTGCCTCTCTTTCGCAGATCAAACGCAGGGCCACGGATTGCACCCTGCCTGCAGACAATCCACGCTTGATCTTCTTCCAGAGGATGGGAGAGATATTGTAGCCCACCAGTCGATCGAGAATCCTGCGAGCCTGCTGCGCATTGACAAGATTCTGATCGATCTCTCGCGGATGTTTTACGGCTTCAAGAACGGCATTCTTTGTAATCTCGTTGAATTCAATCCGTTTGATGTTCGGATTCTTCGGTGCGATGGCACGTGCCAGGTGATACGAGATCGCTTCGCCTTCACGGTCGGGGTCAGCGGCCAGAAGAACCTGACGGGCCCCCTCGGCGGCCTTCTTCAGGCGGTTCAGGATGGGAGCCCGTCCGCGAACGGTAATGTATTCAGGAGTGAAGTCATTCTCTGTATCAACGGCCAGGCGTGACTTGGGCAAATCGATCACATGCCCCATCGAAGCTTCAATGTGATAATCGCTTCCGAGGTACTTGTTGATGGTTTTGGCCTTGGCCGGAGATTCGACGATGATCAGGGTCTTGTCTTTGTAGAGAGCGGCCGAACGTCGGGTGCGCTTTGGCTTTGCTTCCTGCGATGCTTTTTCCTTCGTAGCTTTTGCCTCTGCAGTTTTTCTTTTCTTCGCTGGCACTTTCTGTTCTGACATTTCTACCTCTCAGGATTCGTCGAAAAACCCATGACTGGCATGAGTTGCTGTAGCATAATGGGAGCCCACGGCCCTTTTTCGCTATCTTTTACACTATAAGGAAGAAACATAAACAAAAAGAGCGGCTTCCTGTATAGGACTTTTTTACCAGGTTTTTCAGCGTCTGAACCGGTTGCATAGGTCATTTTCAGAGGCCGGGGAACGGGCCTTCAGGCCGCCAGAAGCCGCAGCCGGCCGGCCCCTCGGGGAGAAGATGCCAGCGGTCCACCTCACGTCGAGCAATGGCTGGGATTTGCGCGGACATCCCATTTGGCTATTCACCCAACTGTATACAGGAACAGTATTCTCTATGAGTTAAGAAATGTTACAATATACCTGGCGTCGAACGCTTTATGTTTTATGGAGTCCATGAAATTTCTCCCCTTTTCGTCAATAGCTACAAGTGCTTTCCGAATGCGACCTAACACGGCAAGGTATTTGACGCAAAATGCGCTGCTGATTTCTTAAGATCGCGTGAGGTCAATGGTCTCTAGCATTGTCAGCGGCCTGTATTGACTGGAATGTAACAATAGAACTCCTTAATTTGCAAAAGGAAGTATCGTGAATTCAAGACTCAGAGCATTGTTCATCAAGGTGCCAATAGCAGTCCTGTTGTTTGGCTTGTTGCTATTGGTCGGTTTGTATACATATGCCTTCTCAGGCAGCGACACAGAAAAAACCCTGTTTATCAACGGTACGGTATTGCCAGTGGTTGGTGAACCTGCTGAAGCGTTATTGGTTGAGGATGGGCGCATTACCGCGATTGGCAAGCAGCGAGATCTCATAGCGCTTGCCGGCGATGACGTAAATATAATAGATTTGAACGGAGGCGCCTTATTGCCCGGCTTAATTGAACCGCATACGCATCCCATAGCCACGGCATTATTAGGTGCTACGGTGGATGTGAGCGGTGCAAGCCACCGTAGCCGCTCTGAAGTAATGCAGACCCTGGCTGATGCCGTAGACCGGTTTTCGCCCAACGGTTGGGTTATTGCCTTTGGCTGGGATCCGGTGATGATCGCTGATCTGGAGCCACCCACACTGGCCGAACTTGATGCATTGTCCCCCGATAAGCCGTTGCTGATTCTCACACAAATGATGCACGATGCCTATGCCAATAGTGCTGCCTTAGCCGCCGCAGGCATTAGCAAAGACACTCCCAATCCTGTCGGCGGTGAGTTTGTAAGAACTGCCAGCGGTGAACTCAGTGGCACCATTCGTGAAATTAGCGCGATCAATATGGTGTTTGACGCTGTGCCACAAGCGCCAGGCTGGGTGGTGAAACTGCTGACCCAGCTGCAACTTCAACGCTATGCAGCTGCCGGTTACACCAGCATAGGCGTATTGGGGCCAGTAGGTCGTAGCGAAGCACCTCTGGCGATATTAGAAGACCTATTGGACAACGATGATGCTCCCGTCAGGGCGCGAGTCTGGGCTTTGCCAGCTCAGCTTGACGACAGCGACACTCCCAACAATACCGCCCGTTACGGCCTGCGGGGTGTGAAGTTCTGGATGGACGGCTCGCCTTTTGCCGGTGGTGCGGCGTGGCAAGAGCCTTATGAGAACAGTGAACTGGTGATCAAGCGCCTGGGGCTGCCGCACAACCATCTGCCAGCACTCAATTTTAACCAGGAGGAATTTGAGCAGATCGTTAAGGACTATCACCAGCGTGGTTTTGCTGTGGCCGTCCATACGCACGGAGAGCGCGCGATTGACCGAGCATTGGATGCGTTCGAATCCGCATTAAAGGCGTATCCGAGGAGCGACCATCGCCATCGTTTAGAACACAATGCGTTGATTACGCCGCAGCAGATAGCAAGAGCCGGACGTTTAGGCGTTACGTTGAGTTTCTTTGTGGACCATATCTGGTTTTACGGCCATAGGCTGGCCGAGTTTGTAGGAGAGCAGCGTTCCGCCCGTTACATGCCAGTGGCAGAAGCTATCAGGCAGGGGCACCGGGTGAGTATTCACGGTGACCACCCCGCTACACCAATCGCACCATTTCGCAGTATGAAGACCGCGGTAACTCGCAGTATGCGTTTGGGAGATGGACAACTGGGCGCATCGCAGGCAATAAATGTGTCGCAAGCCTTACGAGCCATGACAATTGATGCCGCCTGGCAACTGGGTATAGACCAGGAGGTTGGTAGCCTCGAAGTGGGGAAAGCTGCCGATTTGCTATGGGTGAATGAAAACCCCTTAACGCAGGACCCGCAGGCATTAGATCAGATCGAGGTTATAGGCACGTGGATTGATGGGCGGCGCATTGATTCACGATGGTACAGCCGTCGTAACGCGCAGGTCCTCTTGCAGCAGCTGTTTTAGGCGGATGCGAGAGGCTTTTGTTGTTGGTTGAAAGCCCCCTGTATCAGGATAAAGGAACAAACATAACCAAAAGGAGCGAGCTCCTGTATAAGACCTTTTTGCCAGGTTTTTCAGCGTCTGAACCGGTTGCATAGGTCATTTTCAGAGGCCGGGAGACGGGCCCTCAGGCCGCCAGAAGCCGCAGCCGGCCGGCCCCCTCGGCCAGAAGATGACGAGCTCCTTCGTTTTTTCCTGTTCCCAGAAGATCGACATGATCGAAGGCGGCCACGTCCCTGCCCTCTTCCAGGGCAAAACGGGCCGTAATCAAGGCTCCGCTGCGCGGACCGGCCTGAAAAACAATACAGAGCGGACACATACCGGCAATAATACGATTGCGGCGCGGATAAGCAAACCTGCGCGGAGGATCTTCGGGAAAGAACTCACTTGCAAAGGAAAGCGGAGCCTGCATGCCCTCGGCCTCATCGATCAGGTAGCGATTGGAGACGGGCGTAATCGTTTCAATGCCCGATCCAAGGATGGCCAATGTCGGAATCTTTCGGTACAGGCATGCACGATGGATACGTTCATCGACTCCGAAGGCAAAGCCCGAAACGGTAATAAGGGGAGCCTGTGCCGTATCGTCATGCCGATCGACCGACGGAAAGAGCCCGGGCAGGCTTTCTTCGATGCATGCCTGTCGAAGACCGGCAAGGGAGCCGGCATCGGCCAGACAATCGGCAAACCGATCCACCGCCTGAATGGTAATACGATCAGGATACCGTGTACCGACCACAGCAATATAGCTGGCATCTGCAAAATAGGGGCCTTTCCAGAAAAGCACAGGAGGTGGATCAAAGATGGACTTCAGTAGCGGTGGATAACGTTTATCAGAGTTCAGAATAACGGAAAAAGGCAGCTCCCCCTGCACCTTGTGTTCTATATAGCGGTCGGCACGCTCAAGGGCAGAGCGAATCTCATGCGAGGAATAGTGCCTTCGCAAAAAGGCAGCGTAGGCCCTATGGGGTTCTTCGCTTGCATAGAGATCCGGCCAGCCACCAGACCGATACACATGGGGCCGAAAGCGAAGGGCCGACAGGAAAAGGCCTGTGCGAAGCAAAGGGAGCATCAGGGCACCGCTCTAATGGGGCATTCTGGCTTTCCTTCGATGCAGAGCTGCAGCTTCTCCATGTTTCTCTGCGCATTCTGGTACTGAGAGTTCTGGCGGTAATCGCCGCGAACCCTGTTCTCTGCAAAGAGTTGCTTAACCTTTTCTGTAATCATCAGGTTTTCATCAAAGGCTCCCTGAAAATCGCCGTTTTCGGCCAGTATATTGGCACGTGCAAAGCGAGCGGGGATGTTTGCATCCTCCCTCTTCAGCAGAGCATCGAGAAGGGTCAGGGCCCGCTCTGGATCCCTGTAGCGGTTTTCGGCCTTACCGTAAAGCAGGGCCAGTTGATAGAGGAAGCGGCCGTCCTCCGGTTTCAGTTTCATCCCCCTGGTTAACAGAAAGACGGCCGTTTTAAATCGATCCTCTTCCCATCCCAGCATGCGCGAGGCATTGCCATAGCATACACCGGCATCAAAGAGCAGTTCGGGATCGATGACATGATACTTCAAAGCACGCTGAAAATGCGGCAGGGCCTCTTCAAGAAGCGTCGATTCTTTCGAAGGCATCGTTTCTTCCACGGCTGCCTTATAGTAATCGGATGCTGCCTCAAACCGACCCTCTGCCATCAATGCCTTCGCTATCTTCCAGGAAAGCTGTCCCTGCAGCTTTTTCTCGCTTACCAGCTCCTGCATATTCTCATGCATGGCCAGGGCCTTCTCTTCGCTCAGGGCCAGGTCACGCTTCCACATCTCAAGCTCAGCAGCAGAGATCTCCTGGGCACGTTTCTGACGATGTCGACTGCCCCAGTTGCGCAGTCCGTCGCCGATGGCATCGCAGCCAGACAGAAACAGGCTTGCGGCCAGAATTACAGGAATCAGGATACCGGTTACTTTCATGCTCTCCTCTTCGGGTGAAGAAACGGACATTCCGCTACTACTTTTATCGAACCAAAGGCATAAAAACACCGAAAAAAGATCATGGCTGTCCTTTCTACACTGCTTCAGCTGGAACGTAGCTGCTTCTCCCGGCCCTACACAGAAGAACAGATCCGCAACATCATCGACCATCCCTCCTACCTCATCCTTGCAACGGGTCCGGAGGGACGGCCGGACAGGGTCGTTACGGCCGAATCGGTAGCCTATCTGATCGCCCACAGCCCGGAGGATGGCCTGTCGGAGCTGCACCGCATTGCCGTACTACCGGCCTTTCGACGAAACGGCCTGGGACGGTGTTTACTGGAGGCCTGGATCGAGCATTCCAGTGGACTGCGCCTTTTGCTGGAAGTGGCCTCAAAGAATACGGCTGCACTGTCTTTATATCGGAGCTATGGCTTCAAGCTGATCGGCACAAGAAAGCGATACTATGCCGATAACGACGATGCCCTTATCTTCGAACGTGAAGCGGCCGGTAGCTGAGAGCTCAGCGTTTCGCCCTTTTTGAGGCTGTTTTCCTGTTTGCGGCCTCTTTTATGGCCTTCTTTGTGGTCTTTCTGGCAGCCTTTCGCTCCTCAGAGGCCCTGGTCCTGGCCTGGAAGTACCTTTCCAGGTCTTCGGGCGTCTGGAACAGTTCGATATAGTCCTTACCTACCCTGGAGCAGGCATCGGCCTGATAATCCCTGCAGATCTGCGGCCTGGTTTCGTAGATCGAGCACATGCCATTATCGAGCAGTTTGTTGCAGGGAGTCTTGAAGAGGATCTGCCATTGACGATCATGATCGATATAGATCTCCACGTTTTGATGCAGCAGATACCAGCGAAAAAGGTCTTTCTGACTCTTCGAGCGCGGTGAGTCAAGGGGCACGGTAACGTACATGCAACATCCGTGGCATCGCACACAGATCTCGGACTCCGTCATGTTTTCTTCGTTGGGGAACTTCGGGAAAACCAGTTCAATCTCACCGCTTCGCTTAAGGGCCATGATAACCGAATCATCGCGCAGCAATCCGCTTACAACTCCGAAAAAAAGGAATGTTCATCGGGCATTCTGGCCGATCTTTTAAGGGCAATGAAACGACTTGCAGTACTCCTGTTCATCCTTCTATCCGCTCCTCTGTATGCCTTCGGCACCTATGCAGAGGGCAAGGCCTACGTCCTTTTGCGAGAAAGCGGCACAAAGGGCATCTTCATCAAGTCGTACGAAGGCACCTTTGAGATTGCCACCTACGATGATAGTGAGCGCTGTGAAGAAGAGGATCAATGCTATACACCGCAAAAGGAAGAGCTGCGTTTCAGCGTCCGCCTTGATAACAAAGAGGTCATACAGTTTCTACAGAAAAATCTCGATCGCCTGATGCTGATCGAATACCGCATCCACCGCATCAAGCCCATCGCCCTTTCTACATCCTTTGAAGTTTTGAAGGCCTATCCGGTCAAAAGGACGCACGGACCGGATTTTCCCTGGAAGTTCGTATCGAAGGTAACGGGCTCCTCAGAGACATCGGTCTATGGCCGGATCCTGCGCCTGGAGTATCGAGGAGTAGCCGTGGGCACCTACGAAGGTCTACTTTACGACAGACGGCTTGATCGTGTTCGGCCCTTTTCTGTTACCGACGAGGCCATGGCAAAGCATATCTATCGCTGTATGAATGCCCAGCAGGAATACAATATCGGTCTGTCTCGATCGATTACCACGGCACTTGAATTCCGCGAGAGCAAGTACGACGTTTTTGAGATCAACTATCGGGAACGGGCTAACATCATAGAATAGGCAGCATTTCCGCAGATTCCACCGCACAATACTGTTCCTCAGGCCAGGGCTTCCCTGGCCTTTTTCATCTTCCAGGCCAGCACCGAATCATTACATATGCCCCCTACCCGTATATGTAATTGACAGAAAGCGAATTAGTTAAAAAAATTGACAGCCTGCTGCCCCTGGCGAAAAATCTAAGCGGTTGAAACGAAATAAAAGAAAAAACCCAGAACAGGAACAGAGCGTATGAGCAAGCCCATTCACGACATCATCCAGTCCATCAAGCAAAGCAAACTTTTCGCAGACAGGCCCATCTACAGCAAAGAGCGCCTGCAAACGATCGAAAAGGAGATCGGGTTTACGTTCCCCGAGGATTACCGGGAATTCGTCACCCAGATCGAGCCAGAGCTTGCCAACTTCTATTTTACCGATCCACGTCGAAGTAAGGCCAACCCTGACCTGGTGATCTTTTCGCGCTGGAACGACGACCTGTTTGCCTTTCGTAAAAACGGAGAGATTGCGACCGTTCTGCACGACGAAGAAACCGGGCATTCCTGGAAAAGCTTTACCGACTGGCTGCGCTACGTATGGGAAATGAGCAACCGCCCGGTCAATCCAGAATAACCACACAGCCAGAGATCCTGTGACCTTCAACCTCACAGAATACCTGTTCCAGAAGAACGTTTCAGAACGACCGGATTCCACGGCCCTCCTCTTTCTCAACGAAACCTCCAGCCTGCGTAGCTTCACCTATGCAGAGCTGTTCGAGGAAACGGGCAGGATGGCCTCTTTTCTACAGAAGCACACAGCCCCCGGCGATCGCATCGTGCTTCGGCTTCGCTCAGAACCCAGACTGGCCACCCTGTTCTTCGGCGCCTGCCTTTGCGGCCGTATTCCGGTTCCGGTTTCCTCTATGCTGACCGCCGAGGAACTGAAGTACATCGTAGAGGATTCCGGTGCAACCCTTCTGATCTATGATTCGTCGCTTCCCGCTGCCCCTGTATCCATTTCATCGATCGCTGTTGACGACGTGCAGGGCCAGGGGATGGCCTCGGATCCAGAAACGCAGGCCGATGATCCGGCTTATTTGATCTATACATCGGGAACAACCGGTTATCCGCGTGGAGTGCTGCATGCACATCGTTCCGTTCTGGGTCGCATCCCCATGCGCGAAGGCTGGACAGGACTTGGCCCGGGCGATCGGCTGCTGCATGCAGGCGAGTTGAACTGGAGTTATACGCTGGGCGTCGGTCTGATGGACACCTTTGCTGCAGGTGCCACCGCCCTTCTTTATACCGGAGACCGTCACAACCCGGCCATCTGGCCCGATCTGATCGACAGACATAACATTACGATCTTTGCAGCCGTTCCCGGACTCTACAGGCGAATGCTAAAATACGGTGCTGTCCGGCCCTGGCCTCACTTTCGTCATGGACTGACAGCCGGGGACGCACTGCCGCCCTCTGTGCTATACGAATGGCAGAACCGTACAGAAACGCCTCTGTACGAGGCCCTGGGTATGACAGAGATTTCCACCTACATCAGTACGGGTCCGAAGATGCGGCTAAAGCCCGGAAGTCCGGGTAAGCCGCAAGCCGGTCGCCGTGTAGCCCTGCTCGATCCAGAGTCCGGCAGGCCCTTTTTCGAATACGGAAAGCAAAAGACTGCATCGGAGGTTGGCCTTCTGGCCGTCCATCGCAGCGATCCTGGCCTCATGCTTCGCTACTGGAATATGGAACAACCGGCCGAGCATCTCTTCGATCCGCCGTATTATGGAGAGTGGTTCTCAGGAGGAGATCTGGCTCGCTTCGATGAAGAGGGCTATCTGATCTATGAAGGCCGTTCGAACAACCTGATGAATGCAGGAGGCTATCGAGTCAGTCCCACCGAGGTGGAACGTATCCTGCATCAACACGTTGCAGTCGTCGATGCTGCCGTGCTCGAAACGAGTATTGCCGATGGGCTGTCCATCATTACGGCCTGCGTCGTCATAGAACCAGCAGAAGGCCAGCCAACAGAAGAGGAGCTCATTGCCTTCTGCCACGAACATCTGGCGGATTACAAATGCCCGAAACGTGTCGTCTTCTTAGAAGCCCTTCCACGTTCGGCCGGCGGCAAACTGCAACGAAAGAAACTGCTGTCCCTGCTTAACGCAGGGTAATGCTGTTTACATCGATGCTTTGCCCCTCTGCCGATGCAGACAGGGTGATCAGACGTCCGTTATACAGATAGATGTCATCCTGACGATTCAATCGCAAGGTCGGACCAATCTCAAACGTCTGATCAACATTCCCTGCATCGTCAAAAGAGAGTATTTTTGTTGTTCTGTAGGCAGAACCAGACCATACCTCATAGACGACAAGATTCTTATCGGGCCCGACCCGCAACAGCTTCGGACGACTGACGTTTTCGTTTACCGACGTAAAAGCGGTAAGGCGTTTGACGCCCGTATTCTTCTGATGATTCAGTCTTCCCCCAAAATCATAGAACTTCCCCGTCACCGTCTTTGAACGAAAAAGCATCGGCACCTCATTGCTGCATTCAAAGTCACGCTTTACATAGACGACGGCAAGATTTCTGGCATCGTTCAGCTTCTCGCCCGTACGGGAGTTATCCAGGTCGGGGAACTCAGTGGCAAATGCGACAAGATATCCCTGGTCCGTTGCAGCAAGACCGGCTAACTCTGTATAGGTCCTGTTATCGTTCGACCATTGATAGTAGGTGGTGGAGTTGCTGATCTCTTTATAAACGGGATAACGGCGACCGGCAGGACTGGTTGGAGACTGTCCATGCTCTGTTTTAAACGAAAAGACAACGCAGCCTTTTCGTCGGTCCTGTCCGATTCTATGCAGATGCACTCCCCGTGGATAGTTGTCGCCAAGGTCTACGGCAGCAAAGCCATCACCGTCGGTAATCAGAAAGTTGCCGAAGCTGTGACCGGAGGTCTGTCCGAAATTCTTTACGAGGGCAAGGGAAGAAGTGTTCACCGTAAAGGCAATCGCTCCCTGATGGTTCAACCCATCCGATGACCTGTGCTGTGTTCGCGAAAGGATCACTCCGAGCACTCCATCCGTCACTGCCATCGACGAAACGGCGTCGGCTTTCAGCAGGGTATGAGCATAACGAAAAACGTTTAACCCCGATTTATCCGTATCGTAACGTTTCGCCTTTATAAGGCGCCCCTCTTTTGAGAACTTCTGGATCTGCGCACTACGGCGATCCCCGCTTCCTGTCTGTATGCGTAAGAGGTAGATGTTGCCATCTTCGTCGTCGCAGGCAGCGGCCAGGATTTCTTTCTCTGAAGAAGTCAGCGTTTTCTCAGCAAGGAAGCTCAGATCTGCATCCAGTGATACCAGCTGAATCTGTCCGGTCTGCTTGTCCTGATAGACGATGCGTGGTCCGGAACCTGCCGGCAGGCCGCGCTTCAAAAGGAAGAGCTGTCGGTTGATGCCGTAGTTGTTTTGATGAGAAGCCGGACCGGCCGTATAATCCTGTTCTGTGTCAAAGGGTCGGCCCGAAACCTCGATCCTTCTTTTCTCAAGAGCCCCCCAGGGGGTGCTGGCAAACATGGCACCCTCTGTTCGTTCGTTTAACCGATGCAGTACAGAGATGGGCTCCTTTGCGATAACATAGGTCTTGCTACCCGAAAGCATACTCAGGTCGGCTCCGGGCAGACGTACAAACTGCCCTGCCTTTGCTCCATCGACCTTGCCAAGCAGCTGCAGGATGCCACGATCAAAGGTGTAGACGTAATAATCGGCCGATTCGCCGGGTCTGAAGAAAAGGTAATGATGACTGGCCAGGAACCTCTGTGCCCTATCCTGAGCCTCCTCAACCTGCACGGCTTCGTACGCACGTCCTTCGGATTTCAAACGGCCTGCGGTGAAGCGAAAATTGCGATGATTAAAACGGCCATCCGTATAACAGCCATTCTGATACAACACAGCGCCTGCGCTAAAATTGCCAACCACATCTGATTCGGGAAAGGCTCCCTTACAGGAACGGGCATCTCCCCTGTCCGTTCCCAGTCCCTTTACCATCTGCTCTTTCTCGGCTTCGAACCGAAACGAGGCAACAGGCAGAAGCTCGGCATCCACGCCCTGCCTGGCCTGGGTGGACATGGCCGAAAAGAGTAGAAGCAGAACAGCAGGCACTGACGTCGAAATCTTCATGGTATTTCGACGTTGCAGAATTGCCGAGGTTCACGCAAGCAGGAATCAAAAGGCCAAACATGCCCTATTGCATGAAGGGCAGACTCAGGATCTCTTCCAGCACATAGAAATAGTTATGATCCGTTCCGAACATGATGCGGCCACGCGAGATGATCGGTGAATTGAGAACGGCTCCATCCGTTTCCATTTCCCAGAGCAGATCACCGTTTCTGGCCGAAAGGCAAAGAAGCTTCGGATCCGATCCGAATAGCCCCATATCCGTAGCCGTCTTTCTTCCCTGCAGCCCCACGTAGATACGATCTCCTGCAATGGTGGGAGCACTGGAAAAGGGATAGCTGAACTGCCGCTCCCATTCGAGGGCACCCGTTTCACGGTTGAAGGCACGAAGCTTCGTATCGCCACTGGAGTAGATCACCAGGTCGCCGTACAGCGACGGCGCCATATAATCCAGAAGCTGCACGTGATCGAGAAAGACGGTATATTCGTTCGGCTCAACACGGCTGCCAATATCAAACTGGTCCGTCCTGCGCCACAGCTCCTGTCCCGTGCGCCGGTCGAGGGCATAGTAGTTCAGCTCCACCTCGTAGCCCTTAAAAAAGCTGGAGGCAAAATAGACACGCTTCTCATCGAGGGCCGGAAAGGAATACCACAGAGAATAGGGCACCTCAATGGGCACCGTCCAGAGAAAATCACGCCTTTCGATATCATAGGCACCAAAGCTGCGGCCAATCGGTGCCCAGTAGATGATGCCATCATAAACCTGAAAGGTATGATGCGACCAGACGGGGTTTGGCAGATAGTGCACAGGCTGACCGTTCAGATCCAGAAAGTAGGTGGCTCCGGTGTCGCTGGTAAAGATGATCAGATCCTTGTAGCGAAGAACCAGGGACTGTACCGTCTGCCCTGTATTGAAGTTCCAGACCTCCTGACCGTTCTCCCGTGAGACGGCATAGACGCGTCCGTCGTTAGACCCGAAATAGACGTTTCTGTCATCGGCATACGGGACAGAATTCACGGCCCCCTTTGTTTGAAAGAACCACTTCATGTAGCCTGTGTCTACATCGAGGGCATAGAAGTTTCCGTCAGGTGATCCAAAGTAGATTACGTTATCGATCACAAGAGGAGGGTTAAAGGCCCTGGTCTTTTTCATCGGATCGACCTGCAGCTTCAGCTTCCATTTCAGGCCAAGAGGTGGATGAACGTTCTCAGGCGTATAACCGGAGCCGAACTCCCCCCTGTACTCGATCCAGTCGAACTGTTTCGAGCATGCTGCAAGAGTCAGAAGAGAGAAGACTATGCTCAGCAGGTGCGGTATTCTTTTCATGGCCGGTAAAGGATTCCCCTCAAGGTCAGCATACGTTTTACGAAGCTCCAGATTCCAGGACGACGAATCGATCGTGCAATGTCCTGTGCCAGACGACGCAGGTCAGCGCAGGTCTGTTTTCGTTCTTCTTCTGAAAACGATTCGCGAAAGCGCAACTCGGTCAGCCGGTTGGCAAAGGCCAGCGTCTCTGGAACGTGTTTCGCATAATCCAGCGGGGTTTCATAGAACTGCCGAATCGGATAACCGTCTTCAGCCAGCTTGATATAAAAGAGAGTGGCAATGGCATCCACAGAATGCCGATCCGCTCCTCGCTGCGATACAATGCCGTAGTAAAGCATACGTCCGAAGCGGTAGATGTACAGAGAAAGAAGGATCAGTCCTGCAAGAAGGCCGATGAAGATACCAAACAGCATCCATGGAAAATCAAACTTCTTCTTTTCTTCGGGCCATGGTTCTTCGTCGATCAGTGGAATCACCACGTCCTGCGCATTCGGATCGAATTCGGGCTTCGGCGGAATGGCATAGGCCGTGGATTCAAAATCGACCCAGCCATATTCCGGCAGATAAAACTGCACCCAGGCATGTTTCTGTGCATTGGTTACAAGATACAGCTCCTCCATCGGAAACCTTTGCAATGTCGGTATCTTCTCTCGTAGATGCTTTATACCGCCACGGTGAGCCGGTGTTTGCAGGTCACGTGAGGCGATATAGCCCGTCACCACACGCGAAGGTATACCTGCCAGGCGCCCGAGAATGGCCGCTGCCGCGGAGAATTCCGTACAATCCCCTTCTTTCGTCTGGAACAGAAAACGGTCGATGGCATCAACCGACATGTCGTCTGCGAATCCCATCTTATACTGATGGGCAGAGAAGCCTTCGAGAATGCCCTCGATTCTTGCAAAGTAGCCATGCCTGTTTTTCAGACGACTGTTCAGAAAGGCCCTGTAGCGCCTGATCCGATTTTCATCTAACGGCACCTCCAGATACCTCTCCATCGACCGATCAAAGTAGGGTTCCGGTATATTTTTCCAGTCATCAGGGTTCGACACACTGATGGCCGAACTTGCCGTATAACTCAGATCGAAGGGATGGTATCTCTGGTCGAGTACGGTCGGCTGTACGGCAAAGGGACGGTAGGCAACAGCTCGCTGCGAAAGGGTAGAAAGATAATAGATATCGTATAACACGCGCTTCGCATCACGTTCTACAGAGCTGTCCTTCCAGGTTTCAAGCAACCTCATGTCGCGCAGCTCATTCAAAGGCTCATCGGCCGAGGGCTGGAATCCGTTCTGTGCGTCGAGCGTTCCCAGATACTGATCCGCTGCATAGATGGGCTGAATCTTACTGGCAATGATCATCACTGCCAGCTGTTTGCCCTGCGAAGCCGAGGAATTCTTGAAGTTGTTCCACATATCAGACGGAACGCCTTCCAGCCGATTCTTCCGCTCGCCGGGCTGTCCCTGTTGCGGCTGGCCTTCGCCTGGCTGGCCTTCACGCGGCTGCCCCTCGCCTGGCCGTCCTTCACGTGGCTGGCCCTCGCCTGGCCGTCCCTCACGTGGCTGACCCTCTCCCGGTTGCCCCTCTGCACCTTTGCCGTCTGCCCGGTCTTCTTTGCCCTGCAGTTCAGAAGGGAACTTCTCCTGACGATCGCCCAGCGGCTTGCCATTACGGTTATGCCTTTCCTGGCCGCCCTGCTCTTCGCCAGAACGGCCCCCGCCTCCTTCGCCCTCTCGGCCGTTTCCATCGAGGCCCTTTAAAGGCGGCTCCTTCTCAAGCTCATTCAAAACGATACGGTTCTGCACAAAATCCGAAGGAACAAAATGGCCAAACAACAAGGCAAGCGGCAAGCCGATGCCAAAAAAGAGCGTTAGCTCCAGACGATTCCTTCTGCCTCCGGAACCCGGAAAGGCAGAGAAATACAGGACGAGGCCATGCACCATAAAGAGCAGGATGGCAAAGGCAATGATAAACGTAGACAGACCGGCGCTGCGAGCGGCGATGTCTTCGGAGGCCCGGCCGTATTCAAGGATGCGAAGATAGATGACGGCCAGCCCGAACATCTCAAGGGCTGCCAGAGAAGGGAAACGCCCCTGTCCGCGAAAAACAAGGACGGTCCAGACGTAACCGAGAACCGTCACCAGCAGAGGAAGAAAGGCACTTCGGTCCAGGCCGGTTACAAAGACCACCGTGCCGGCATAAAGAAGCCCCAGGCCTGCCCACCCATACCAGAGCTGAAATCGAGGAGGCCGGATATAATAAGCGGCAAACATCGAAGCAGGCAGAAGCAGAAAGAACATGACCCTGTTCAGCCAGTCATAGGCAACGGCCACAGCCGGATGAAAGACCGGTATCAGGAAGGCAGCCAGGTAAAGGGCCAGGCGCGTATAGAACAGTAGGTGCATTCAATCCTCCGCCATTAAAACAATCGCAAAGACAGCCTTTCTTCCACCAGTTTCCCGCGTTGTGGGGCCGGTGAGTTGCGGTCTGGTTTTTCACGCCGCAGGATCCAGAGTCCAGGCAGGGCGCTTAGATCAGACGAGGGAAAAAGTGATACGCGTCGATCCTTCCCTTTCATCGTACGGAACAGATAAAGGGATGTGGGATGACGTCGCAGATAATTTCCAAGGCCTCTGTCAAAGGCAGTGGAAAAGACAAAACGTTCTTCGGCAGCCGCAACATCGGGGGCAATGCCCGCCTCACTCTGGTATTCGAAGACGGCCAACCTTCGTGAGAAGGTGACCATGTCCTCCTCCGTTTCCAGGAGGTGACGTTCCTGCCCCATGGTGACCTGAAACCGATACGTGGGATGGGCTGCATGAACGGCCCTTAGAAATGACAATGCCCAGCTCTTGATAAAGTTCAGCTGCAACACGGCCTCCGGCCCATCGACCGGATCGGAATGAAAGGCACGGATGTCGACGTGGATCAGGTGCGAATCCTCAGGTGATTTCGGCGATATACGCGTTACCAGCTCATCGATACGAATCGATGTCTTCCAGTTAATATCTTTCAGGCGGTCCCCCGGAATGTACTCACGCATGTAGTATTTTTCGTCGTCGGCAGTGCGAAAGCGACGCATGCTTTCCTGACTGGAAGACGGTTCGAAACGAACAGGCGCCTGGTTCGGAAAGAGCGGTGGCAGAAAGATCAGCTGAAAGTCCTCCGGATCTGTAAGAAGCACCCTTGTTAGCCCGAAAACGTCGCGCAACAACAGGCTGCCACGGGCGCGAACCGGTCCGCAGAACGGCACGCGAAGCGGAACATGGACTACACCTGCCTCTCGCGATGCCCCTTCTGCATAGAGCGACATGTTACAGCGACGCCCGGCTATCAGGTTACCCTGGATACGGTAATGATAGCGAAAGAACAGAAAGGCAGCCGGACGGGCACCCAGGGACACAGGCACGGCCTGATCTTCCAGACGGGCAAAGAGTGGCCGACCCGATTCAACGATGGCCGGTATACGAGGAGAACGCAGGCGCTGCAGCTGACCGACCACCACAAGGCCGAAAAGTGACCAGAAGGCAACCAAGGAAAAGGCCAGGGCATAGAAGCTCCCCGTGCCATAGAAGACGCCAAAAAGAAACAGCGAGACGACGAAAAGCAAGGTGCCCGTCGCCGTCAGAGGGTAGATTCGATCGAGCCGTTGCAAGAACGAACGCATCTTCAGCCACCGGCCGGCGTCTCTTTCAGGATCTGGCGCAACACCTCATGCGGATCCATCGCCGGGTCTTCCAGTTCCAGGCGGTGAGCGAGAACGGGAATGGCAAGCTCCTTCACCAGATCAATCGTAACATAATCCAGGCCTCTTACCAGAGAAAGGGCCCGTGCAGCTCTGGACAGTTTAATGCCTGCCCGCGGACTGCAGCCCGTGACGACTCCTGGATAACCACGTGTCTTTCGTATCAGAGCCACAATGTAATCGATCACTTCTCGTTTAATCGTAATGTGATCGACAAGCTTCTGCCAGGCAAGCAGCTCACCTGCCTCCACCACCGGTTGAAAATCCCCCCAGGAATCCTCTTTTCCGTGTCGCTCGATAATGTCGGCCTCATCCTTTTCGGCCGGATAGCCCATGGACAGCTGCAGCATAAAGCGGTCCAGCTGCGGCGCCGGAAGCGGAAAGAGATGTGCCCCTTTCAGGTTCATCGTGGCGATAATAAAGAACGGATCGGGAAGATCATAGGTCATGCCTTCAATGGAAACGGTCTGTTCTTCCATGACCTGAAAGAAGCTGCCCTGTGTTTTCGGAGTAAGCAGGTTGATCTCATCGGTAAGCACAAAGTGTGCGAAGATCGGGCCTCGATTGAAGGTATAGGTGTTGTTCTTCATATCGAAGCGGTTAAAGCCCAGTATATCCTGTGGAAGCAGGTCCACCGTACACTGGATTCGCGAAAAGCTTTCTATGGGAATGCCTTCGCTGTTATTCTGCTTATCCCCCCAGCGGATGGAGCCCGCAAGGGCCCGTGCCAGTGAGGTTTTGCCCACGCCGTGACTGTCGGCAAGGATCACATGACCACCCGCAATCTTGGAAGCCAGGAGATACTCCAGCTTCCTGGTATCGATGGTGATGACCCCTTTGATGTTCGCCATCAAGCGCAGGATGCCCTGACGGGCCACGCTTATATATTCAGAAGACGGTAATGCACTGTCCATACAGATTCCAGACCGATGTAATGCCACCGGCCCAGAAAAGGAAGAGTTTTTTTCAGCATGTGCTGGAAGGTGTAGAAATAATGAGCGAGCGAGTTAAAGCTTCTCACTTCATTTTGAATTTTTTCTTAAAGCGTTCAACCCGTCCGGCAGAGTCTACAATCTTCTGCGTACCCGTAAAGAAAGGATGGCAGTTGGCGCAGATCTCAACCGTCATATCGCCCTTGGTTGTGCGTGTTTTGTAGGTAGCCCCGCATACGCAGGTAATCGTTGCTTCTTGGTATTCAGGATGCAGCCCGGTTTTCATATATTACTCCAGAGTAGGGTACAAAAATCTCTACCGGGCACACCGTCAACTCATTTACGGCCCGGGCCTAAAACCGGTACCCCAGCTGCAGGCTGCCCCACCGGTGCCATCGAGGATATCCATTACTGGCCATGAAATCAGAGGGGGCCGTGCTCAGTGCCAGTTGCATGTAGAATCCGCCTGGCATATTATAGACGAAACCGATCGTGGTCAGGGTCTGTATCGTTCTGGCCGCCCGCAGGGGGAAGGTGCCGTTATCGCTCTGCTCTGACGGACGGATCCCCCGTACAAGCTCCCACAGCAATGCATCGGAGGCCATGGTATTGCCGGTGTTGGTCAGCAGCCTGTATGACACAAGGAATCCTGCAGGATTCTGCAGGAAGCCCGGGTGCTGTTGCAGCTGCTGTATCAGGTGTTGTCGCGCGGCCTGTGTTTCTGCCCTGTTCGATGTAGGCACAAGGAGGTTCCAGATCAGCGAATTCTCAAGCTGATTCCCTTCCTGTGCAACGATGCGAAGCAGATTTTCGTCATACAGACGGTCCAGGCCTCCATCGCCGCCGGGCTGCAATGTTTCATCCAGGAACTGCAAAAAGGCGCGGGATTCGACGAAGAAGTAGGCCTCTGTGCGTCTGACCGGAGGCGGTGGTGCCGAGGGCGAAAACATCCCCGGTCCAGGAAAAGAAGAGTTACTGTCAAATCGGCCAAGACGGTACTGCAGGCCTGCCCCTGCCGTAACATAGACGCTGCCAAGCCTGCCAAAAAGCACGGTACCGAAGGCATCATTCAGACGTCTGCTGTATTCAAGATGGGATTGGATGGCCAGTCTGTCGGGCGTCTGATCGTCCCATCCCTGCGGTGGAGGCGAACCAATGAGCTGATGGATCAGGGTCTGGGCCTGCTCTCCCATAGCAGAAGGCCCCACAGCACCGACGGATAACTCAAAATACACATCGCGCATCCCACAGCTTTCGAAAAGCATTGCACCAAGGTACAGATGGGCAGCATAGTTGCGGTCCGCCGCAGAAACAACGGGCGTTCTGATGTTTGAAGATGTAAACATCGTCTGGCCAAAGCTCATACCAATCAAGGAACGACAGCCGGACCTGTTCAGTCTCCAGAAATCATACCAGCCCTGCCCCGATGGCTTTTCGGAAAGCCCCGAAGGCAAAACGTGCAACGGCTCCTTGCTTCCCTCCACTCCGGCCGGCAGCCACAGCTCAAAACGCATGCCGTTCGTATAGTAACGATCGGAATCGCCAAAAACGGCATCGTTTTCCCAGAAGAAGCGGGTGCCGCCATCGGCCAGGAGCGACACAGCAGGAAAAAACAGGAAAAGCGCGCCGATGCAGGCCAGGCGTTTCATTTTTACAGTGCGAAATCCGACCTGCCACCTTCAAGCATCTTTAATCGGCGCTGCTCTGCATTCTCTGTTCCAGAATGCCATTAAGATCGATACCATGCTTCTCGAAAAGGCGATAGCAGAGCAGATCATATCGAGCCAGGGCTACATTGAACGACAGCCTTGCCTGTGCCATACCAAGCCGGGCCTGAATGACGGCATCCAGAGCGCTCTTTACCGACTCGGCCTGCATGCGTCCACTTCTGTAATCCGCCACAATACCGGCATACATCCTTTCTGAATGCCGCAGAGCCTTCTTCATGCGACCAAGAGAGCGATAGGAGGCCAGAACCTCTTCGTGGGCCACGCGAATCTCGTCTTTTGCCTGACGAATGGCATTGGCCTTCTGAATCTCAAGCTGCTGTATAGACAGACGCGCATCGCGACGATCCGCCTGGGCCCCCTCATCCCATAACGGCATTTCCAGCTGAAGACGAACACTGGATTCCGGATACACTCCACGATTCAGATCTGGCCCAACGGATGCATGCCTGCCGTAGTTTCGCGAATTATAGGTTCCCTGCACGGCAAGGGATGGAAGCATCTGACTTTCTGCAAGCTTCAGGGCAGCCTTTGCAGAGGCCAGCTGCAGCTCCAGATTCTTAAGATCCGGTCGGCGTTTTAAGGCCGCTTCTGTGTCTTTTTCAAGATTAAGATCCGGGGGCAGAGAGTCATTTAGAAGCAGTGGGATTCCACTTTTTCCATCAAGAGAGATCTTCGTTTCAGGGGGCAGATCAAGCAGACGCAGCAGGGCCAGCCGCTGCTCCTCCCGGCGCACCCTTGCATTCTCCAGGTCAATCCGGGCCGTTTCCTCAAGAGCTGACCACTGGTTTACCTCATAGTATTCGGCGATGCCAAGGCTGGCCTTCTGTACAGTTAAAAGGCGAATGCGACGGGCATTCTGAAGCATCGCCCTGGCAGCATTGTTCTGCTCTTCGGCCAGTGCAAACTGCCAGTACTGGTTCATCGCAGAAACCAGAATCTGAGCCAGCTCGTATTCCAGCTGGTTTCGCTTCCGTTCACTTTCGTTTCGCGCTATCTCCTGATTCAGTTTACCCTGAAAGCCGAAATAGTTCCGTAACAATTCCTGACCTATCGTTAACTGAAGTCCGGAAATATGCAGCGGTGGAGAAGCAAAATTCTCTATCAGTGTTCCCTTATCTTCGGGCCTTTCACCCAGGTTATTGTCCGTTCTCAGATCGTAGCCCTTCAGCTCGACGCTTGTTCCCGTTCTGAAGTTCTTTGACAGACTGAAAAAATACGTATCGCTGTAGGCTCGAGTCCCTTCAAGAAGCGTGGCCGGAATAGAAGGATTCCGTGCTTCCGTTCCTTCATAGCCGGCCTGTATCTTCGGCGCATAGGGCGAAGATTCTTTCTTCAAGGCAGTATCTGATTTGAGGATCTCAAGCTGCTGGATGCGGGCCAGCGGCGCACGTTCCGTTACCCTCTGCAAAAGGGCCGGCAGGGTAAGCTCTTTTAGAAAGTCTGCCTGCTCTTCTGCAGACAGAGCAGACAGCCCCCCGGTAAAAACCATTATAAAAACGATCATTCTTTTTTGTTTGTTTCGAATTTTATGAACATTCATTGCACAGTACCTCATACCGTTTTACAGTGTATTTTCAGTCTTTACGGATACGGGCCAGAAAGTCCTCTTTCAGCATATAGAGCAGCGGACATAAAACCAGCGTGATCAAGGTAGCAAACATCAGGCCCCAGGCAAAGCTCAGGGACAGCGGCTGCACGAAATGGTCCACGGTGGGAATGCCGTAGGCACTGGGCAAAAGCCCGATCACCGTCGTCACCGTTGTCAACAATACCGGACGCAGTCGGATGGCACCGGCATTGATAATGGCCTCACGTAGCTCCTGCCCTTTCTTGCGCAGTTCTTCGGTAAACGTAACCAGCACGAGAGTATTGGCAACGATGGAACCGCTTAAGGCAACAATGGCAAGCATACTCATAAAGCTCAGAGGCTTTCCATGAAGCATCAGACCCAGCAGAACGCCGGCAATACCAAACGGGATGGCTCCCATCACAACACCTGTGGTCGTTACCGAGTTAAAGTAAACGAGGAAGATGGCAAAGATTACCCCCATGGCGAACAGGAAAGAAACAACCAGATCGGCAAAGGACTCCTGAGCATCCTCCTGCTCACCGCCGAAGGTCACAGAATAGTCCGGATAATCCTTTGATATATCGATCTTCTGCTGCAGCAGTCGGTTTACCTCAAGCGAGGTAACCTGATCTGTATCGACAGAGGCCTCTACGCGCACAACCCTCATCATGTCCTGCCGGTTGATCATAGAGTAGCTGCGTTCTCTCGTATAATAGGCAACCTTTTCAAGAGGCACCAGATTGCCCTGATTGTTCTGCACCTTCAGGTCCTTCAGGCTGTCAAGACGATGGCGTGCCTGGTCGGGAAAGCGAACAACGATATTGATACGATCTTCGCCTTTACTGATCGACGAAGCCACCTCTCCGTTAAAGGCCGTCCGTATGGCCTGGGCCACATCGTTCACGCTCAGCCCGGCCCGGGCAGCTACGTCGTCCCGAACGTGAAAGCGAAATTCCTCTTTTCCTTCTTCAAGGTCAAGGTTGATGTCATACACCCCCGGAATAGACTGCAGCTCCTTAATATAGAGATCCGCAATCTCTTTCAGACGATCAAAGTCCGCCCCGCGAATCTGCAATGAAACGGGCTTGCCCACAGGCGGTCCGTGAACATCGGCCTCCACATCATAGCGAAACGTCTCTGGCAGCTGTCCGGCCTGCTGGGCCTGTTGCAGGGCGTCGCGAATCTTCTTCACGTACACGGCAGCCGTCCTGTCCTCGTCACGCTCGGCAACGGGTGTGAGTTTAACAATGACAGTCGACCGGTGGGTTTCTTCACCGGGCTTTGGATCATCGAAAGGCGGCTCATGGATTCCCACCCTGTCACGCAGAAAGACGAGATCCTCGCCCACGGCCTCGGCTATGATACCCTCGGTCTTCTCCATGACCTCGAGGTTCCGTTCAAGCGTTGTACCCTGAGGCATGTAGGTCTTGATTTCAATCGCATCCTCTCCACCTGCGGGGAAGAGGACGAAAGGCAGGAAGCGCCCGGCAAGAACAAGAAGCCCAAAAAAGAAGACGGTAAAGCCACCGATTACGGCAAGCCGGTGCTCCAGCGCGATGTCCATCGTCTTTCGATAAGCCCGGATGATAATAGAGAAGAGCCCCATATTGTCTTCATCTGATGCATCATAACGGTTGATCCGCTCAGGCAGAACGGTGTTCAGCCAGGAAGGCAGAAAGGCCAGAGAAAAGACCAGGGATACAACCAGTACGATCAGGATGACGGCCGGAATACCGAAAATGAATTTACCGATAATGCCTCCCATAAAGAGAAGCGGCGTAAAGGCCGCGGAAATGGCAAGCATGGTCACCAGAAGAGGGGCAAAAACCTCGGACAGCGTGTTACGGATGGCATCGCGACGCGACTGACCTTCCTGCATCAGTCGATACGAGTTCTCCGCCACAACGATGGAGTTATCCACCATCATACCAAGCACCATCACCAGAGCGAAGATACTGATCGTATTGATCGTAATCCCTGCCGACTTGATAAATGTAAAGGCAATCAGAAAGATGGATGGGATGGCCACCGATATGACCATACTCAGACGAAAGCCCAGAATAAAAAAGAGCACGGCAACTACGAGAATGAGGCCGGTAATAAAGTTCAGGATAAGGTCATTCAACTGGCGAATCACGTCCTGACTCTGATCCAGGAAGGTCGCCACCTCCACTTCGGGATAGCGCTCTTTCATCTTTTCGACGACTTCTCTGGCCGCTGTAGCTGCGTCGATAATGTCAGCGGATTCCGTCTTCCAGACGCGGAGTACGATTACATGCGAGCCATTATAACGCTCATAGATACGCGGATCCTCAAACGTATCAAAAACCCTGGCCACATCGGCAAGCACCGTCATAAAGCCCGTAGCATTACCAACGATTGGAACCGTCCGCATCTCCACGACTTCGGAGAACTGTCCTCTTGTACGCAGCAGATACTCGTAGCCGTTCAAGCGCATAACGCCAGAAGGCATATCGATGTTACGCATCCCCAGGACATGCAGTAGCTGGTTCAGTCCAATACGCCTTTCGCTTAATGCTGACGGATCCACTTCTACCAGGAACTGTCGATTCCTGTATCCAAAGCGCTCCACCTCGGCAACCTCGGGCACTTCATAGAGCTTATCCTCAAAGGCCTTGGCCGTATCGCGAAGCATCCGATACTCTTCGGTGGTCGGGATGTGCGCACCGTCCTTCTTCAGGGCAAAGGCAACATCGATGACCTGCTGCTTGTCTGTGGTAATCTCTTCCACGGTTGGTGTGGCTGTTCCCGGGGGCAGTTCTGTCCGCTCCACGGCATCCTGTATATCTTCAACAACGGGACGCGTATCGGGAAGCCCTTCTTCGAGGAAGACCATGATCACGCTGACGTTCTCCAGGTTATAACTGCGAACCTCGTCTATATGCGAAACCGATCGAAGCTGCTTTTCGATCGGAATCGACACCAGGCGCTCGATTTCCTCCGGTGTTCCCCCGGGATAGGGCGTTTCGATCACAACCTTATCGAGCGTCACCTTGGGAAAGGCTTCCCTGTTCATTGAAGTAAGAGAAACAAACCCCAGCGCAAGGAACATCACCAGAAAAACATTCGTTACCAGACGATGTTCCATAAAGTATGCAAGTACCTTCGTCATATTACATCTTCCCGTTTATCGCAGTGTATCCAGAAGTTGCAACATGCGGCGAATGACCGCCTCACGCTGCTTTTCTTCTATCAGGCCAATGCCCATCAACTGGCCAAAATGCAGTCCGTCCACAGCCAGACGCAGAATATAGCCCAGCGCAAAGTCTTCAAGCTCATCGATCTTGCGGTTCATTTCAGAAATCATGTGTTCGGCTGGCTCAAGCAAGGCCGGATTCTCAAGCAATGCCGGCAAAAGGGCAGCACCTGCCTCATCAGTATCGACACGGCTGTCGTCACAGCATTGCAGTTCTACCTCCAGCATGTAGCGCATCATATCAACGACCGAAGGATCGCTGCCGAGCGACTCTGCCATGCGCTGCTCATGCTGTCGCACATGTTCCTCTACCATTCCCCTGATCAAATCCTCTTTTGAACGGAAGTGGTAGAGCAGGCCTCCTTTGCTGACACCAGCCTCCCAGGCAACGTTTTCAAGCGTCAGATGAGCCGCCCCCTGCTCCTGGACCACACGATAGGCTGCTTCCAGTATCTTATCCCGGGCCGTCTCGCCACCGGCAGGACGCCCCTTCTTTGATGTTCGTTTCGCCTGCCCTGTTTTCTTCTTTGCAGCCATGCAAACTCTCTATTAACCGTCCGGACGGTACACTAAAATAAAACAGGCATTCCGCTGCCAACATTTTTTTCAGTCAGATCAGAAAATGCCTGCAGGCACCAGGCCTGTGACAGAGCAGCTGAAACGAAAAGGTTCGCTCCGCAGACGACGGGAGCGAACCTTACAGAAGACCGCAAGCGGTCACTTCGACGACAAACCCCGCACGGCCATGCTTACATGGCCGGGGCGTTCATGCTGTTTAGAAAATCAGAGTTTGTTTTGGAGCCGCGAATCTTATCGAGCAGAAACTCCATGGCCTCTGTCGTTGACATAGGACTCAGGGCCTTGCGCAGGATAAACACACGCGTAAGCACATCCTGGGGAAGGAGAAGCTCTTCTTTTCGCGTACCGGACTTATTGAGGTCGATGGCCGGGAAGATCCGCTTGTCGGCAAGACGCCGATCGAGGTGAATCTCCATGTTACCGGTGCCTTTAAACTCTTCGAAGATGACCTCATCCATTTTCGAACCGGTATCGATCAGGGCCGTTGCAATGATGGTCAGCGACCCGCCGTGCTCGATGTTCCGTGCTGCACCGAAGAAGCGCTTCGGCTTATGAAGGGCATTGGAATCCACGCCACCCGACAGAATCTTACCCGACGTTGGAATCACCTGGTTATAGGCCCGGGCCAGACGTGTAATAGAATCAAGAAGGATCACCACGTTTCGTCCGTGTTCCACCTGACGTTTGGCCTTTTCGATCACCATCTCCGCTACCTGTACGTGACGCGTTGCCGGTTCGTCAAAGGTAGAGCTGACCACTTCTCCGCGCACATGTCGGGCCATGTCTGTTACTTCTTCAGGGCGTTCGTCAATCAGAAGCACAATCAGCACAACATCGGGATGGTTATGCGTAATGGCATTGGCAATATTCTGCATGAGAATCGTCTTACCCACACGAGGAGGTGCAACGATCAAACCACGCTGCCCCATGCCAATGGGAGTGAACATGTCAATGATACGCGTATCAAGCTGACCCGGATTCCATTCCATCACCAGACGCTGGTTCGGATAAATCGGAGTCAGGTTATCAAAAAGGATGCGCTTTAGCGACGATTCAGGTTTATCTTCGTTAACCGTATCGACACGCAGCATGGCGAAGAAACGTTCCCCTTCTTTCGGAGAGCGAATCTGCCCGGTGATGGTATCACCGGTGCGCAATTGCAGGTGTCGAATCTGTGACGGACTTACATAGATATCATCAGGTCCGGCAAGATAGTTATAGTCTGGACTGCGCAGAAAGCCATAGCCTTCATTCATACGCTCCAGGGTACCCGATGCATAAACCACACCGTTCTGTTCGGTCTGACGTTGTAGAATGGCAAAGATAACGTTCTGCCGTTTCATTCCAGAAACGCCTTCAATCTCCATGGCCTCTGCCTTCTGATAGATGTCTTCGATGGGCAGACGTTTGAGCTCTGTCAGGTCAATGGGGGGTGGAGTGGGTCCCTGATAACGCTGTTTTTTATTGTTCTGGTGACGACCGTTAGACTCTTCACCGGAAGTAGATTCTTCGCCGGATTGTTCTGACGACTCGTCCGCGAGCCGCTGTGCATACTCCTGCTCAACGTCAGGCATAGGAGCCTTTTTACGCATACTCTTTTTGCCGCGAGGGGCCTTTTTTGATACAGACATAGAGTCTCCTGAATAGCTGGTATAAACGACTAATGTTAAGAAGGCGGGGATTAAAAATAATCTAACAGGAGGGGGTTCCTGCAGGGACCATGTGCAGTTCACAACACACCGTCCCTGCGTCAAGCAGAAGATCAGAATTTCAACGGAATTTCACATACTTGAACGGTGGAACAGCCCTGCCCTTGTAGATGACCTCAAAATGAAGATGCGGACCTGTTGAGAATCCTGTATTGCCCGATATAGCAATGACCGAGCCACGCTTCACCTGCTGACCTGTTCTGACCTTTACACGACTCAGGTGAGCATAGAGCGTTTTAAACTTGCTGTCGTGCTTGATAATGATGGCATTTCCATAAGAGCCCATCGGCCCTGCATAGATGACAACACCGTCACGGGCTGCCCGCACCGGACCATATCGAATAGCGATGTCGATGCCTCCATGGAACTGACGCCTCTTCGTTATCGGATGCCTTCTGTATCCAAAGCCGGAGCTCAGACGGCCTCTTGCAGGCATAGACCAGAGCGGCGGAGGATCGGGTATCTTTGCGTTGGGAAGAAAGACACTGGCCCCTACGGGCAGAAGGTCCAGGTTATGCAAAGATGGGTTATCCTTCACAATATCTTCGATCTTAACGCTGTAATAGCTGGCCACCTTTGCCAGGCGGTCCCCGGCCTTAATGCGATAGTAGATGCCCGGCCGGTTTGGAATCGTAAGCTTCTGACCGATGCGCAATGTAGACGAAGTGCTGATACCGGAAGCCTTGCTGATAAGCCTGACCGGAACACGAAAACGGTTGGCAATCGTGCTCAACGTATCGCCTGGCTTGACGGTATAGGTGATAAAATCCTTTCCGGACGAGGCCTGTTCGTCTTCGCTGAGAATCTTATTCTTAAAGGCCTCGGATTTCTGGTCCAGCTCCTCAGGGCTCATCCCCTCGCCATCCAGACCGACCACAAGCTCCTGCTCTTCGCCGGCCGTCGTGAAGGCACTGCCTGTATTGGACAGAACAGAGAAGCCAAGAAAGAAACCGGACGAAAGTACAACGGCCATCAGTCCCGTTTTACGGAACTGGGCCATCGAAAGATCCAGGCGACCGATATGTGGCCGCGTCTTACCGGGAAACGTGTATAGGAAGCTACCGCGACCGAGGTGAACCAGGGACACTCGACCGCGGATCTGCAGCCGACGCGGTGCAGGATTATTCTGAAATCGCCTGTGATACATCTATGACCTGTTCTATAGGGTTGCCGCTCTGTATTTCTTCATTCTTTTTTTTCTATTTGATGCCGGGGCTTACAAACTCCAGATAGCGGATACGCCTTATATCAAGTATCGGCCTCTTGCTTATCCTTTTGCCTGTTTTTTCTGACCGGTTTTACCGGCATCCTGCTGACGACTGCTTTCACCAAAGGATTCTTCAATCAGCTTCCTTACATCCTTTTTCTGGCCGCCTGTAATATTGATCTGTCCCTGGGCGATCACCCCTGGATTCAGATGCAATACCGGAGCATCGACGTCTCCAAGAAGCTTGCCACCACGATCCAGACGTACCTCTTCGTCGGCAACGATATTACCGATCATGGTACCGGCAATGGCAACAGACCGTGCCTTAATATTGGTGCGAACCTTGCCGGTTTCTCCTACCACAAGCTCATCTTCCGTGCGAATCTCGCCTTCAAACTTGCCATCGATACGGAGAGAGCCTGAGATGTAGAATTTTCCCTCAAAAATCGAACCGGGACCTATTACGCTGTTCAAAGAATCGCTACGAGTAGCCATACATCACTTCCCTGTACTCATCCTCACGGTAGAGTTCCACCAGAATCTCTGACAGATATATGAGGATCCTGAGCTTACGTTAAGCTCGAAACCCTCATAAAAAATCCGATAGGGCTGTCTATTCCATTTCAAAACAGGCCGGAAATTTCCCGTTGAAACCTGCAGGTCTTCTTCCGGATGTTGGGTTATTAAATCATCGTTCAAAATCAGGAGGCAATTTCAACCTTCGCAAGGCGGCCGGCCCCTCAGATAACAGCTCCAGATTCTGGCGTGCCCGCGTGGCCTGATCGCCCCTGCCCTTCTGAATGATCTCGAGGTAAAGCTGCCGCGCACCGTCCAGATTACGTTTTCGCGTGGCCAGATAAGCCTGTCTCTCCAGCAGTCGTGGAATCTCCAGCGCCCTGACCACACTGCGGTACGAGGCCTCTTTCTCGGCCGCTATGGGCCGCTGCACATAGCTCAGCCTGTACAGGCGCTGTGCAAGCTCGGGCTCCTCGGGACCGGGCTTGAGCTGTGCAGATATTTCGGCCCGTTCCCGGTCGATGGTCTGTAAGGCCAGGATGGCCGCTTCCATCTCCTGTTCGAGCTGCCGTCCCACCTGCAAGGCCTCTGCAAGCAGGGCTGTTTCTGCCTCTGTATGCCGGAATCGTCGTTCAATCGCGGCCAGACGAAGCAGCACCTCATACTGTTTCTTCAAAACGGCCTGACGCAACGGGTATCTGTCTTCTCCGGGCAGAGGAATACCCCGAAGCTCTGTCAGGGATTCCCGGTACAGCTCTTTGGCCCGCTCCAGTGGACCTGTCTTTTCAAACATCAGATCGGCCATATGCAGCCGGTAGATCGTCTGAATGGGCACAAGGTCTGCAAGTCCAGGCTTCGAGCGATCACCGACCCTGAGGCCATCCCACAGCTCGGGCTCGGCCTCCGAACGAGAGAACAGGCGTTCATAGGTCTGCACGGAGCGGATATAGTTCTGCCGGTCAGCGTATAATCCGGCCAGACGAATGTAGCTCAGGGCCAGGCCCCTCTTGCTTTCCTGGCCTTCATCGATCAGCTCAAGGGCCAGCTCATAATACATAATGGCCTTCGGAAGATCCCGCCCCGTCCGGTATTCCTCTGCAAGCAGCTGCACGTACTCAGCCTTTCGCGGATTCAAACGGTGGGCCAGCTCAAGAAGGGCCCTGTAGCCTACGAAGTCTCGAAGCGCTGTCCGTTCTTCGCCAAGTACATTGCCCGTTCCTCGATAAAAGGACGAGCGATTCAGCACACGCTCCTGCAGTCGCAGAGATGTTTCAACCTCTTTCGAAAGAAGGGCCATACGATACAGCAAATCTCCACCTGCTGCCGCTTCACGCTCGTAGTAGGTCCTGTACACACCGAGGCGGATGTCTTCGAGGGACTGTTCCAGCTGCTGCAGTTCTCCCTGCATTTGTTCATAGGTAGCCCTGGCCGTTGCCACATCGGCCGGGCCGCGAAGCCGTTTGGCCTCTTCTACGTAGATCTGTTTACGGGCCTCTTCCACATCGATACGAAGCTGCCTGAACCTCCGCAACATTTCAGGGAAGGCCTCACCTGCCTGGCGGATCTCTGCATCGGGCTCCTGTTGCAGACGATTCGCATCGCCCATGCCGATGGCTATGGCCTGGTAAACCTCTTCGCGCAGACGGGGCCGATCCTCCTCGCGGGCCCTTTCTGGATCATCGTAAGGACGTTCAAAGGATCCGTAGCGAAGCGCCGTCATATAGGCGCTGAGGGCACGAACGGGTTCTTTCTTTGCTTCGTAGGCCCTGCCCAGAAGGACATACAGGCGTCTCATATAGGGGGATCGTTCGTAAAAGAAGCCTCCCCCTGTTTCCCTGCTTCGGACGATCTGCATCAGCCGCACAAGCTCGGCGTTTAGATCGGACAGGCGTTCCGGCAACGGCAAAGCCCTTCTGTCATTACGCCTTTTTTCCCGAAACTGTGCAGTGTACTGTCCGATCAACCTCCCTGCCTCTGCAATGGCCTGATCGGCAGAAAGGCTGCCCTCTGCGAACTGCTGCTCGAGGCGTTCGATGTCCTGTGCATTGATGACCTCATAGACAGGACGGGCCAGAGGAAAATCCACGGGCGCTGCAAAGCCACTGTTACACAGCAGCACTGCCAGAAGCACGGAGAAGATGGTCTTCCGGGTCATCCCTTCAAGCATCGGCGGATTTCTCAAAGCGGTCAAGCCCTCTGCACGAGAAGGCACAGACATGAACTGCTTGCAGAGAGAGTCCTTTGAAAAAATGCTGCCGTACCCGGAGCATCGAATCGTCGCGCGGCTCGTAAGAGAGTGAGGAAAGTCCGGACACCGCAGGACAGAAGACCGGGTAATCCCCGGGGTGCCGTCTGTAATGGGCGGCGCACGGAAAGTGCCACAGAAAACATACCGCCTGCTTTCGGGCAGGTAAGGGTGAAAAGGCGGGGTAAGAGCCCACCGCTCCTTCAGTAATGAAGGAGGCATGGTAAACCCTCTTCGGTGCAATCCCACATAGGCAGCCGCTAAGGTCGGTCCGGCCGTGGCTGCGGGTAGGGAGCAAAGACCCGGCAGGGAACTGCACGGGCAAGATAAATGACGATTCTCGACAGAATCCGGCTTATAGATGCTCCGGGTTTTCCTTTTGTTCGGCTTTCGCCGACGTCAGGATACAGCCGCTGCCTGCTCCTTTTCTGCCAGTTTTCGCGCCCTGGCAGGCACATCGGCAGCAAGCAGATTCCTTTTCAGCACCTGCACGCCCAGGGCATGGTTTAACAGAGCATCGATCTGAACCAGCTCCGCAGCATTCGTGTTTGGATCCGCTCTGCGACGTTCCAGCTCTCTTACACCGTTGCGATCCAGAAGGCCGGTCTGCTCTATGGCATCATCAGAAAGGAAGTCCGCTGCAAGGTCAGCAAAGGCCCTGCTCTTTTCTTCGTTACGGTGCGCCGGTGGAGCCATAAAGGCAAACTTTTCGCGGTTATACAGCTCTTCAGGAAGCAGGCCTTTCATTGCCTCTCGCAATACGTGCTTTTCACGACCATTAAAGATCCGCAGGGCCGGATCGATCTGGAATGCAACGGCCGCAAGGTTATGATCGAGAAAGGCCGGACGTGCTTCCATGCTATGGGCCATGTCCACACGGTCACCGCCCCACGTAAGGATCTGCCCCTCAAGCATGGTTTTGATCCACACATACTGCGCAATGTCCAGCGGATGACGACCTCTAATGCGATCTGCAGAAAGGGAAGCGGCAATGGCAGCGCCTGGATCGTAGCCCTTCAGCCTGGCCCGGATCTCTGGATGCAATAGGGCCGGTACGGCAAGACCGGCGGCCAGCCAGGGCTGTAGTGAGGATGGCGTAAAGCCGCAGAGGGCATCCAGGGCAGGGTTGTGGATCTCGTCCTCTGCAAGCATGGCACCACGGAACAGCTCGTTCGAAGATTGAAGGCGTTTTTCATGATGCGATCCGGACTGCTCACCGGAGTGCAAAAAGTAATCGCGCCGGAAGCCCGGATAACCGGCAAACAATTCATCGGAGCCTTCTCCGGTTAACACCACGCGATATCCGGTATTGTGAACATGCTGGCTCATCAAGAATTTGGCAACGCCAAGTGTATTGTAGATGGTTCGTTCTGTATGCCAGTGTGTATTGACAAACGAGGCGTAAAGGTCCTCGCCTCGCAGCATCATCACATCCTGATCGGCTCCGGTAGCCTCTGCCATTCTGCGTGCTATGGGACTTTCATCATAACCGGCATCATCGAAGCCGATCGTAAAGGCCTTCACAGGATCCTGTCTACAGGCAGCGGCAAGGCCCAGAATAGAACAGGAGTCGATGCCGCCTGACAGATAACAGCCAACCGGCACGTCGGCAACCAGACGTGCCTGCACAGCATCAAGCAATCCTGCACGCACACGTTCTACGGCTTCGCCTTCGTCCCGAATTGCCCATTCGCCTGCAAGCGGGAAGTCTGCATCCCAGTAGGTATGTTCTTTTACTTCGAAGCCACCCAGCTTCTTTCGCCGCACGGCAAGAAAACGGCCAGGGGCCACCTGCCGGATGCCCTTATAAGGAGTCGTACCCGGCACCTGTGTTTGCATGAGCTGGTGGAACAGCCCTTCATCAGAGAAAGCCCGGCTGGCCTCGGGATGGGCAAAGATGCCTTTCATCTCAGATGAAAAGATAAGGCGGTCGTTATCGAGATAATAGTACAGGGGCTTTATGCCAAAGCGGTCGCGGGCAAGATAAAGCGTATCGGTTTTTCTATCGAATAAAGCGAAGGCAAACTCCCCCCGAAGATACGACATCGTCCCTTCCATGCCGTAGCGAGGGAACAGATGCAGCAAAATCTCGGAGTCGCTTTTCGTGCGGAACCGCGCACCACGTGCGTAAAGATCTGCACGGATCCTTTGAAAATCATACAGCTCTCCGTTCACCGTGATGGCAATCTCTCCATCTTCAGAAAGAAGAGGCTGCCGACTGCGTTCATCGAGGTCAATAATGGCAAGACGTGCGTGAGCAAGCCCGACTCCCCTTTCCTGATCCACATGCCATCCATAGCCATCCGGACCACGGTGCTTCTGGATGGCCACCATCCCTGCAAGGGTTAAAGCATCAGGGGGTGTTCCGTTTGCATTCCAGTATCCAGCTATTCCACACATTATACTTCTCCCCTGGCCGAACCGGCATCGATCACTTCTCCGACCCTTTGCACAAGACAGGTAAGCAGGGCCATTCTTACAAAAACCGCTCCTCTTGCCTGCGCGAAATACCAGTTATGAGGCGTATCATCCAGATCGGTAGACAGTTCCTCTCCGCGCGCAAGGGGATGCAAGATGATGCTTCCCTCTTTTAATGGCAGTTCAGCGGAAAGGCGCATATCGCCTGTTAACGTTTCATAGGTATCGCCTACCCAGGCAATGGAGTTGATATAGATTACATCGAGATCACTGAGCACATTACGCAGACGTCGCTCCTGACGGACTCGCAGGCCGGATTGCTCAAGCTCTTCTTTCTGGCCTTCTGAAAAGACTCCGTCTTCTGGATGAATAACAACAACCTCTTCAATGGCGTAGCCGATCAGGGTTAGCATCAAAAGGAGGCTCCGGACCGTACGCATACGCCCTGGAGTACCGATCACACCGATACGAATCTTGCCTTTCAGGGTGGATCTGGAAACCAGATCCGGCCGCCATTTCAGGATTGTATACAGGTCGGCCAGGGCCTGCGTTGGATGCTCATCGGTACCGTTACCGGCATTCACAATGGGAATGCGAAGAGACATCAACATGTCATAGACAGAATCGTTCCTGTTGTCTCGTAGAACCATGACATCACCGTAGTTCGAAAACATCTCGGCAACGTCCTGAAGGCTTTCGCCTTTGGCCAGGCCCGTTGTGGCCGGATCGGTGATGGACATGATATCGCCGCCCAGACGATGCCAGGCACTTTCAAAAGAGATACGCGTCCGCGTGCTTGGCTCGTAAAAGGCACTGATCAGCAGCTTGCCGCCAAGGGGGCGATGCAGAGGCACCGGCTGTGCCTCATACATGGCAGCCAGACGGAACAGCTGCATGACCAGATCATACGAGAACTGCCGAACGGAAACGATGTGGCAGTTCGCCAGCTTCATCAAGGGGCCTGGATCTTCTTCGATTGCCTCCATGAGCATCACGGGACGTTCAACACCGCGAACGCCGTCACGGACTCGAACAGGCTCTCGCAAAAGGGGATGTAACAGTGCACTATTCATAGCCTTATCCGTTTTTCAACATTACCAGATCTCTTTCTTTACAAGATCGATACACCACAGCAAAGCCAGGATAACCGGCACCAGCGTGCAGCCAGCAGTAGCAATGTACAGGATTGTCTTAAATGCAAATAGATCGAGTGTCATGACTTATCCTCTGACAGTATTCCAGATGAAAAATTTGCCGGAAACGCCAGGCTTACCGTCACAAGCACCAGCAGAGATACAGCTGCCCCAAGTAGGGCCGAAACATAGAAGCCGACAAGAAAATAACCGGCAAGACCGGCGGCGCTGCCGAAAACCATGCTGAGACTAACACCTGTGGGATTCGTTCGCTCCCAGTACAGGCCACCGAGGATGGGCCAGATCATACTGGCAACGAAGGGGCCGGCAAAGTTCAGGATCTGCCCCAGACGCTCCAGGTCGGGCAGACACAGCAGCCATACGGTCAGCGACAGACCGGCAAGCATGATATGCGATGCCTTCCACCGCTCCTGCGGAGTGGCATCGGAGCGAAAATGACGACGATAGACGTCCTCTACAAGAAGGTCCGTCGTTGCAGCAAGCAGGGAGTCCATACTGGAGGCAAGAGCCGAAAAGACCACAACAAAGATCAGGATGGCACCAACCTCGCCGGCCAGATGGGCTGCAGCCAGCGGGCCAACCATGTCGGAACGCGGAACATTAACGCCAAGAGCCGGGGCGACAAAGGCCAGATAGCCTGCGACGATCGGTACTGGAATCCAGAACAGGCCCGATAACAGATATGCCTTCGGACCTACCCCCTTACGGAAGGCAAAGGCACGACTCCACCAGACATTGGAATGAAAGATCTCGCCCACACCGAAAAGCAGATTATTAAACAGAAACATCAGGGCGGCGGGCAGAAAGAGATTCAACAGCTGCGGACGATCTTCCATAATGCGAACATGGGCCTGGTCCACAAGATCGCCGGTGCTGATCTTATAACCGAGGAAGGCAATGCCACCCAGAATAATCAAACTCTGAAGAAAGTCAGTGGCTATAACAGCGCGCAGGCCGCCCAGGAATGTATAGGCCGTGCATACAACCAAAATGACCGTCATCCCCACGCGATATTCAATACCAGAAAGGGCCTGGATCAGGATGCCCCCGGCCATCCCCAGGCTGACAAGCCAGCCCATGGCATAGACAAGAGAGAACAGAAGAAAGATGCGCCAGGCTGTATCACCGAAACGCAGGCGCATAAAGTCACCGGCCGTGCAGCCTTCCGGAAGCATCGTTCGAATCCGCTCGGACATCGGAGCAAAGAGGATCAACCCTATGGCGCCCAGCGAATAACCGAATACCCCCAGAATACCAAATTCATAGGCAAACTGCGGGGCTACCATCGTCGTATTGGCCGTAACCCACGTTGCCATGGCCGTAGCCGTTCCAAAGGCAAGGCCGACGTTTCGGCCGGCAAGCATATGGTCTTCGACATCCGAAGACTTCCTTCCAACCAACCAGCCAAGCAGCACCCACAGGACGCTAAAACAGAGCAGCAATGCCGCTGCCATTTCATAAGACAGGAATACGCTACTGCCTGCCATCACAGGCCTCCTTCTACTTTCCGGGCCCGACGCTTGATCCGCATCTCACCGCCAACGAGCGCTGCAGCACAGAGCAGAAACAATGCAAATCCGACGGTTAACACGGCCAGGCTCCTGCCAAGCGGATGGTGTCTGACCTCTACGGTTGTTTCGGACGAGGCATTCGAAACGCCTGCCTCACTGAGACGAAAGCGATAGGTGCCATCGGGACGTCCGCTCATCACCGTGGACCGATCATGCCCCTTGTACACGGCATGACAGCCCGAGGTGGAACATTCTTCAAGCACGTAGGTCTTATTCCCCCGAACAAGCCATGGGCCATCTGACTCCCAGCTCAGGCGAAAGGTTCCCGTGGTAGATACAGTTTCAGAGGATTGCAGGGAAGGAACCGCAAAAAGAGGGAATGGAAGCAACAATAGAATAACAAACCGACTCAAAGGCTAACCTCCCTCTCCACCGGTATGACAAGCACCCTGCCATCCCCTTCTCCGGACTCTTCTCTCGAACCCGTCGAACAGGTTGATTGGATAACGGATATAACCTTATCAACGTCTTCATCCTGCACAAGCAGCATCAAAACGGTTCGGGAAACGAAATCAACTTCAAAGGAGGTGCCACGATAGAACTCCTGCACCTGCACTTCACTCCACTCCTGGATGGGAAAGAAGCGAAGCTCACTTACCCCCAGGATAAGCAGTTCATTTTTCAGCTCTTCGAGCTTGAACGGACGGATGTAGGCTTCGATTTTCTTCATAAATTACAGGCCAGACCCGGAAAAGGCAAACGTCAGGATGATGCAGGGAGAAGGCAACGGATGAACGCTACTATGCAAAAAGGAAGAAAGGTGACAGCACCAGATTCCGGGTCCGCGATTCTATGTCAGCGATTCATGTCATGTTACAGAAGGAAGAATTATCGGTCAACTGGAAACGAAAAAAATATCATAGATGCCGTTCGACAGCGATATTGATGACATGATGTATAATACAAAACATAGCGACACAGGCCTTTATGGCTTCTTTCATTATCTTTACTCAATCTTTACCCAGATTGATCTTTATTCAAAAAGCAGCAGCTGCGCATCCTCTTCCCTGGAAAAGCCGTAAACGCCCATCCCCAGCAGTCGAACAGGCCTGCCTCTATCCAGCAGGTGCGTTAACAGCGTTTGTCCGATTTCATACAGTCCATCGGCAGATACAGGAACAGTCGATTGCGTTATACTTTTAGAATGCATGGTAAAATCAGAATACTTGATCTTCACCGTAACCGTGCGACCTGTCTTTCCGTGTTTCGCCAGGCGAACAGACAGCCCTTCCGCAAGACCTCGAAGCTTCTGCAACAGCTCATCCAGCTCAACGATGTCCGTCGAGAAGGTATCTTCAATACTCACAGACTTGCGTTCACGGGAAGGAACCACAGGGGCATCATCCATGCCCCGCACCAGACGATACAGATGCATGCCTCCCTTTCCAAAAAGGGATACAAGCTCGGCCAGGTCGCGCATTTTCAGATCGGCACCGGTAAATATGCCATGTTCATTCATCTTTTTCTCTGTAACCCGGCCAACACCGAAGAAATCACCTACAGGCAGTTGTTCCAGGAAGGACTCTGCCTGTTCTGGCAGAATCACTGTTAACCCATCAGGCTTGTTCTTGCCGGAGGCAATCTTTGCCAGGAACTTGCCTGAAGCCACACCGGCCGATGCCGTAAGGCCCGTTTCCTGTTTGATAGCCGCCTTGATCTGCCGTGCAATGGTTACAGCATAGGGAATGCCTGGCTTATTCTCTGTTACATCAAGAAAGGCTTCATCAAGCGATAGAGGTTCGATCAGGTCCGTATAACGGGCAAAGATCTGCCGGATCTGAGCAGAGATTGCAGCATAGACATCGAAACGTGGACGGACAAATACGGCATCCGGACAGAGCCGGTAGGCCTTCGAACAGGCCATGGCAGAACGAATCCCGTACTTCCTTGCTTCGTAGCTGGCCGTACAGACGACAGAACGCGAATCGGGCGGACCACCGACAACAACAGGCCGACCGCGCAGCGAAGGACGATCGCGCTGCTCCACGCTGGCATAGAAGGCATCCATATCAACGTGTATAATCTTGCGCACAGTCTTCACCGGCTAACCCAGATCGATCATCCAACAATAAAGGCAAGAACGGCTCCCGATGCATAGAGAAGAAGCGCCGGGGCAATCCGCTTCTTCATCGTGCGATGGGCAAGGGTAAGCACGAGGATTCCTTTGGTAACCGTATTGGCAAAGGCTGCAATCAGGATGGCCTTTACAGCCACAGGTCCAAATCCGCCGTTCTGACCGGCCAGTTCAACCATCGACAACACAATCGGATCGACATCCATTAAAGAAGACAGGGCAGCAGCGGCATACACTCCCCTGTCACCGAATAGATCGCGGGCCACATGAGCAACAAAGGATACAGCACCGAATAGCAGACCGAAGCGAACCGCCTCCCCCAGTTCAAACGGATTGGAACGCTTCTTTGCCATCGACGTTCGGACCGTTTCTCGATCGCTTTTCCACAGATACAGGGCATATACCAGCCCGGGTAGAAGCAACATGGTAAGCGAAAGCGTCAGTCCGCCGACAAGCTCCGGACGAAGCAGGAAGACTACAACGATGATCCGCACAACCATAACGGACCAGGAAAGAATAACACCCATGGTCAGGCTGCTGGAAAGTTCGGGTGCCGTTACGCTTCGCCTTGAAAAGCCGAGGGTGATGGCAGTACTGGACACAAGTCCTCCGATGATGCCCGACAGGCCAATCCCCGACTCCTCACCGGTCGTCTTCATCAGAACATAGCTGATGAAGTTGATGGCCGATATAAGCACCACCATCAACCAGATTCGATACGGATTGATATACTGCCAGTCCCCCCAGCCGTAATTTCGGTCGGGTAAAAGCGGCAGGATAATCGCAGAAATGATGGCAAACTTCAACGTAGCGCTGACGTCTTCCGGTTCAATGCGCACGATCATGCGATTGATCCATTCCTTGATCGTCAATATAAAGGCTATACTTACCGTTACCGAAACGGCCAGCAAGAACATGCCCTGCATGCAAAGCCCGCCGATCAGGAAGGCAAGCATGGCCGTAATGTATGTGGTCGTTCCCGTCGCACCTGAAAGATGCCACAGCACGTTCGATACAATCAATAGCATTGCCAGGGCTGCAAAAACAACGATAAACATCCAGGCCATGCCAAGAGATTGGCCAATATACAGAGAGATGGCACCGAGAAGGCTGATCAAGGAAAACGTACGCACACCGGCAAAATGCCGACGCGCCGTACCGGCGGAGCGATCCTCTTCTTCGTCAAGACCGACATCATCCGGAGGCGACCTCAGGCCATCGGGGAAGAAAGAAACGTTATGCGAAAGCTGCCTTTCCAGGCCCAGAAAAAGGCCCAGGGCAAGGGATAAGCCAAAGCGAAGGCTGAGGTCGAACTCATTCATCGATATCCAGTATGTCGAGCAGAAAGAAGGCTGCAAGGTCGTTTCTTCCGCTCATCCCCGATTTCTCATATATGGCAAGACTCTGATTGCGAATCGTCTTTTCGCTTTTGTTCAGCCGGGCCGCGATCTCGCGAAAGGTCAGTCCCTGAATGATCAGGCGGGCCGCCTTCTGTTCTTCTGGCGAAAAATGCCAGCGCTGAAACTGATCGTTCATTGCCCGACGTAAAGCCGAAAAGGCATCCTGGTTTTCCTGCCTGTAACGGCGCAGCTCTTCTGCGGTCTTCTCTGCTTCGCGACGTGCCTGATCGGCCTCGGCCTGGACTCGAAGAAGCTGTGCATCGGCCAGCACGATGGAGCGTCGATAGCGCTGCAAAAATACGATGGCCAACCCGGTAATCCATGCAACAATGATCGCTTCTGATATCTGATGAAGGCTCAGCCTCTGCTCGGTGAGAAGGTGATAGAACACATCATACAGGTTCAAAAGCACAAGGGCCACGATGAGAAGCCCTCCCGAACGGGAAAAATCCCGGGCATGTTGCGCACTCAGATCATCGGATTCGGCCATAGGCACAACGTCCCCGCTGATTGCTATGCGGCAAGCCTTTTCGGTTACCCGGGCCGGGTGCAAAGGCAGGACAAATGACCCATTGAACAGCATCTGCTTTTCTATTATCATTGTTCTATGAAGCGCAGATGGTCCAGAGGTGGCAGAAAAACGACACAGCGAGGCCTCATCCTTTTGTTGTTTTTTCCTGCATTCCTCCTGGCCCGGGATCAAGAAAAGGCCCTCTCTTACAGAGAGGCCCTTGAACTGGCAGAGCAAAGCCCTGCCGTGCAGATCAAGACCCTGGAGCTACAGCGTGCAAACAAACAGCTGGAGCAGGCCTCCACCCTTCTGCCCGCTGCTCCGGAAGTGGATCTCAGCTATGAAAAAAGCCGCACGCAGTTTGCTCCCGGCTACTTTGATGATCTTCCGGTCAGCGAAAGCTTGAACGGCAGAGCATACGAGCTGGGCATCAACCAGCAGATCGATGTATCAGGAAGTCGCAGAAGCCAGCGAGAAGAGGCAAAGCATCGCATCTCACTGGCAAGGCATCTGCTGCAGCTCGAAAGGCTGCAGACCCGATCAAGGGTGCGAGAGGCCTATCTTGCCATCTCTGTCCATGACCAGATGAGCAAGCACCTGCACGAGCATACACAGCGGTTCTTTCGTCTGAAGGCTGCCTTCGGTTCGGGCTACTTCGACCGCAGGCTGGGTGCCTATACCTCCTCAGCCCTGGCCATGGGCATTGCCTCTTTGCAGGCCGATCATACGGAAAGCATCACAGCACGCGATACGGCCATACTCAATCTCAAAAGCGAGCTCGGTCCTGCAGCAGCAAACAGGGATCGCATCGAAGTGCAGGACTTTACAAAGATTCCTCTTCCTGACCTGCCAGATGAAGAGACACTTAAGAGGAAGGCCCGCCAGGGACTGTCTGTTATGGTGGGACGAGACCGCATTGCCATGGCCAGAGCTGCAGAAGAGCTGGCCTCAAGAAAGATACTTCCTTTCGTCGAACTTTTTGCCACGGCCGGCAAGCGAGAACAGGGGAACTACGGCTCGTTTTCGTTTCAAAACAACACTGCAGAGCGCGAACGCTTCTGGCGCTTTGGCATCCGCATCCCTCTTGGCATCTTCGGTCCAGAGCGCCTGCAATCCGACGTCGCTGCCACGGATCGAAAGATTGCAGAGATCGAGCTACAACAACTGGAAAAACGCCTCGACCTGCTGGTAGCCCGGGAACGAACCGAATACATAAACCAGAAGGCTTCCTGCGAACGCCTGTATCGCACCTTTGTACAGAGCGAACGACTCATACGGGCCCTGGAATCCGCCCTTATATCGCGTCGCATTACCTATTTTGAATTCTGGGGAGAACATGAACGCCTGCACGACATTCTGCAGAAGATGGGCCAGGCACGGCTGAAAGCAGCCGCTGCCCTCGGTCGCATGGAGATGTTAATCGGGGAGGAGCTTGAATAATCATGTTACATTATCTGCAAAACATGGCACTGAAAAACCCGCTCTGGGTTCTCTTTCTTGTCCTTCTTGCCAGCCTTTTCGGTGTGAATGCCGTCCTGAAGCTTCCCGTCGATGCCGTACCCGATATCACAGGCATCCAGGTGATGGTGCAGACAAAAACCGGTGCCATGGACCCCGAACAGAGCGAAGCCCTTGTTACGTATCCCATTGAGGTGGAACTTGCCGGTATACAGGACGTTCGTGAGATTCGCTCGATCACCAAATACGGGCTGTCCCTTGTAAGCGTTATCTTTGAGGACGATGCAGACCTTTATCTTTCACGTCAGCTCATTGCAGAACGTCTGCAGGGCTTAAGCGGATCACTGCCAGAAGGCATCGATCCCAGGCTGGGACCAATCAGCACGGGCCTTGGAGAGGTCTTTATGTATGCCGTCAAGGCCAGACCCGGAACCCCGCTTGCTTCGATGCCAGAAGAGGATCGACTGCGTTATCTACGCACCGTACAGGACTGGGTTATCCGTCCTGCCATGAAGACGGTGCCAGGCGTTGCCGAGGTTGACTCCAACGGAGGATATCTAAAAGGCATCTTCATCGAGTTTCATCCCGATCGCATGCGACAGTCAGGCCTTGGGCCTGCAGCCCTGGCTTCTGCTTTGCAAGATGTCGGAATGAATTCCGGAGGAGGCTATATAGAACCGGGGATGCGCAGGATTCTCGTCCGCTCCGATGCACGATTCCGCACGATCGAGGAGATCCGGCACTATCCCATCCGCCCCTATGCCGTTGGACCAACGCCTCGTCTGCAGGATCTGGCAAGCGTTCGCGACGGCTCCCTGCCCCGGGTCGGAGCGGCTACAGAAAATGGTGAAGAGACGGTGCTTGGAACGGTCCTGATGCGCATCGGCGCGAACAGTCGCGAGGTAGCGCGCCAGAGCGAGGAAAAGCTGGCCTCGATTGTTTTACCCGAAGATGTGGAAGTTGAGGTCCTGTATTCTCGCAGCGAGCTTGTAAATGCCACCATAGCCACCGTCGAAAAGAACCTCATCGAAGGCAGTGTGCTCGTCATCGTCATCCTGCTTTTACTTCTGGGTAATCTTCGCGCAGCCATTATCGTCAGTATGACCATCCCGCTTTCCATGCTGATTGCACTGACGGGTATAGAAGAGATGGGGATCAGCGCCAACCTGATGAGCCTCGGTGCCGTTGACTTTGGACTGATCGTTGACGGAGCCGTCGTCATGATCGAGAACATTGTGCGCAAGATGGAAGAGGATCCGGAACGGCTGCACCGGGATGGCAAATTCACCATTATCTCGGAAGCCCTGCGTGAGGTCACGGCTCCCGTTGTCACAGGCGTGCTGATCATCATCGTTGTCTATATCCCCATTCTGGGATTAACGGGCGTGGAAGGCAAAATGTTTCGCCCCATGGCCATTACCGTGCTTCTGGCACTGGCAACCTCTCTGCTGCTGGCCCTTTTCGTAATGCCTGTTCTTGCCCTTCTGTTTCTGAAAGTGCCACGGCATTCGCAGAGCAGATTAACCACATGGATCCAGCGCATTTACACACCGGTGCTGGACTTCAGTCTGCGCCGGGGCGTTGTTCTTACCATCACATCGTTCGTTATCTTTCTTACCTCGCTTTTCATCTTTTCGCGGATGGGCAGCGAGTTCTTGCCGGATCTCGACGAACAGGACCTGGTCATCGGCATGGTACGGGCTCCGGATATTTCCCTCGAAGAGATGGTGAAAAGGCAGAAGCATGCAGAGAAAATCATTCGAGAATTCGAAGAGGTAGAGACTGTTTTCTCACGCATCGGTACGCCTGAATCGGCCACCGACCCCATGGGCATCAACTTCGCCGACTGTTTTGTGATTCTGAAAAAGGATCGGAACCAGTGGCCCGTAGTCGAAGAGCTTTCCCGAAGACGCACCAAAGGCGAGCTCATCACGGCCATCACCAGACGCCTGAGCCAGGAACCCGACCTTGCCGGTGATGAATACTCCCCCACACAGCCCATAGCCATGCGGTTTAATGAGATGCTGGAAGGCTCGCGAGCCGATGCCTCGTTGCGGATCTTCGGCCCCGACCTGACAAAGCTCATGGAGTTTATCGAGATCGCCGAACAAACCCTTTCACCGGATCGCATGCCACAGGTGCGCGAAATCGGTCAGGATGAGCTCTCTGCCCTCCGCCGTACACCGCTGCTCGATTTCAAGCCCAACCCGGAAAAGATGAACCGCTGGGGATTGAACTCAAGTGACATACAGACGGGGTTTCAATACGCCATGGCTGGAACCGAAATCGGCTCCTTCTATGAAGCAGACAGACGCTTTCCCATCATTCTGCGCATGAATGACCGATGGCGAGAAAACATCGCCCTTGCATCGCGCTTCCCTCTCGATCTACCCGAAGGTGGCGTCATCAGCTTTTCTGATGTTGCAGGCTTTCACTTCACCGAGCAGGTTTCCACCATTTCACGAATCGACTCCAGACGTTATGCAGGGTTATCCATCTACCTGGCAGACAGGGACCTTGAAGGCTTTATACAGAAGGCCGATGCTGCTCTGCAAGAGCAGCTCAACCTGCCCGAAGGCTATCATATTGAATGGGCCGGACAGTACAAAAACCTTGAGCGAGCGCGTAATCGCATGCTGATCATTATTCCGGTTACATTCTTTTTGATCTTTATTCTGCTTTTGCAGAACGTAAAGGACCTTCCGCAAACCCTGCTGATTCTGCTGGGCATCCCCCTTGCCACAACGGGAGGCATCCTGCTTCTGTGGATGCGAGGCATTCACTTCAGCGTATCGGCCACGGTTGGCCTCATTGCCCTGTCGGGCATTGCCGTCCTCAATGGAACCGTCCTTGTGAACTTCTTCAACCAGTTGCGACAATCGGGCTATGAACTCTACGAGGCCGTTCACCATGGCACACTGACAAGACTGCGCCCCGTGTTGATGACAGCCCTTGTGGCCGGTCTTGGCTTCTTGCCCATGGCCTTGAATACCGGTGCAGGGGCAGAGGTGCAGCGCCCGCTGGCCACGATCGTTGTGGGAGGACTCTTTACCTCCACGATTCTAACGCTCTTAATCCTTCCCTACCTGTATCTGAGGCTGGAAAGCTACAGAGACAAACGCAGGGAACGACGCAGACAGAACGCTTCTTTTTCATAAGAACGGCCTGGCACACCGTTTCGCGGGCCTGTAAATTCCGTTGACAGGCCTCTAAAACGGTGTGCTTTCGGGCCCCATGTCCTTACCCGTAAAACTCACCATGCAACTGCAGGGCAGCACAGACGTTGTGTTTCAGCGTTTTTTCGATGCAGAGCCCTCCTTTCTGTTTGATTGCCATACAGATCCGGAATCAGTGCGTCGCTGGATGGGGGATGCGCAGGGCTGGGCACTGACCACCTGCCAGATCGACCTGCGCCCCGGCGGAGAGTTTCTTTATATATGGCAGAAAGAAGGCGAGGGATCCTTTGGATTCGGAGGAGTGTATCACGAAATCCAGGCGCCGACGCGGCTTATTAGCAAGGAGGTATTTTTCCCGGATCCGTCCAACCTGCCGGACCTGCATTCGGCGAACGGCAGCATCAACACACTGGACTTCGCACCGGAACAGAACGGCACGCTCATGACGCTGACCTGCCGCTACCCCTCGGAAGAAGAACGCGAAGCGGCCCTGCAATCAAGGTCCGTAGATGGTATGGAACTGACCTACAGTCAGCTGGACCGTCTATACAGGACTTAAACAGGCCAGCATACGGGGGGAGCAGATCCCCCGCTTTTTTACTTCCAATTTTTCTTGTCGGCGAAAAGATCCTTCAGGGACTTCGGAAAGCTCCAGCGAGGCTTTCTGCTGGCCGGACGAGCAGCCACATCGACCATCTCTCCTGTAAAACGATTCAGCATCTTTCCAGCCTTACGTGCGGCCACCTCTTTCATCATCAACGACCCGATAACGGGAAAGCGAATCTTTTCACCACGTGCGGCCCGTCTGGCAGCTTCTTGCAAGGATGCCTCCAGCACCTGTTTGAGATCCGTCTTTTTCAGGACCACCTCACCCTTTTTGTTAACGGAGGCTACTTCCTTCACCCCTTCCAGCACGGAGTCGATGAATGAATACTTTTCGACGGCCTTCGCTTTCGAAGCAGTCTTTTTCGCTGTCTTTTTTGTTGTCTTCTTTGTTGCCACTCGTGTACCTCTGATGGTGTGGAATGGAGAGCGCTTCTCTTCCCGTACTTAGAATATGTTGAAAAACGCCTGAATTCCTGTGTTTTTTTCGGGTTTTTTCTTGGCCCGTAAGCCCTGTTCGATCCTGGCCAGGCCCTGTCAAGTAACTCGTCTATCTTTTTTCGATGACATCTTATAAGAGGCCTCGGCCGTTGCGGTGCAGCCCGGCCCATGTCAGCGCAGTATTTCGAACCACCGTTTTTTTTCTTGCATGATAGTGGGGGGCCTCTTAGCGTGTTCGTCAAAATAGAGCCGTTAGAGCGGCCCTGGTCACAGGACCAGAACACAAAAAGATAGGAAAGAGTGATGACCACATCACTCGAAGGGAGACGATCATGCGAAAGCTTATGTATCTCCTGCCAGCGCTTTTCTGCGCCATGGCAGGGTTAGAGGCCCGCGCGGCCAGAACGACGTATCCGGTCGTATTTGCCCATGGGATGGCCGGATTTGACGATATCGCCGGCTACGACTACTGGGGAGACGATTACGGAACCTTCGTCGGCGATCCATGTGACGGTTTTCTCGAAGTCACATGCAATTCCTACATTGACAGCAAGCAGAAGGCCTTTATCGGCCAGGTTCAGCCCTTTCATAACTCGGAAGTGCGAGGCTATGATCTTGCCAACGATATCGAAGGATTCATGGCAACGGTCGGTGCCTCCAAAGTAAACCTGATCGGTCATTCACAGGGCGGCCTTGATATTCGCAAAGCAGCAGTAGAACTGCGCAACAGGCGCGGCACGGCTGTCGTTCGTGTGCTGATCAGTGTATCCTCACCGCATCGCGGTTCACCGGTAGCCAAATACATTCTGGACCTGGGCCCTGGCATTACAGATGTCATCTCTGCATTGGCCAATATCTATGGAAACATCGTCTATCAGAACGGTAACGATGCCTTTGCTGCAGCCAAGCAGCTCGTTCATGGCGACTATTCCTCATCAGACGGAGTCCTCACAGGAACAAAACAGTTTAATGAGAAGTATCCTGTGGATTCCAGATACGCAAGCCGCTATGCCTCTGTCATTACCGCACAGACCGGTGTAAGTGTGAATCCGCTGCTTTTCATTCTGCGTAACGGCTTCTACAATATCGATGGCAACGGCTACTGTGTGGACGACTGCAACAATGACGGCGCAGCGGGTCAGGGCAATGGACGAGCAACGGATCTCGATGACGACGGACTGGTCGGCATCAATTCGCAGCAGATGGGATACCGACTGAAGTATAAGGTCTATGGCTTCGGTCTTTTCGATTCCATCTCTACAGAAGGCTCAACCGGCTACGTCAGCAACATCAATGTGCCCAACGCCACACAGATGACATCCTCAGCGGCCATCGTTGAGCAGGACCACCTTGACGTAATCGGGTTGCCGCCCGACACATTCGATGAGATGGAGTTCTATGCAGCCCTCATCGACTACATAGCATACTATGATTGACATGCAACTCTGGCCCGGTTCTTCCCGGGCCGCTTCTTTTTTACCGATTCGCTCAATCCGTTATATCGAAACAACCAATTCGGCGCCATGAATACCAGACGATTCTTCTTTGCAGCCCTGGCTGCATGCATCATTGCCATTGCTCTTATCCTCGTTCTACTACAGTCAGACGACACAGCAGACCGCATTGCAAAGATCAGAAACCATCCTCCTGCACCGCGAGCGGTGAACGAAGCGGAGGTAGTTCGGCTGATTGAGGTTATACACCATGAAGGCAGCCCGCGCTTTTCTGATGAGCTCTCTTTCGATGAGATGGTAGCAGTACTGCGGGCAAACTACGGAAAGAACATCAACAACCGCTGGGTGCAGATCCGCCTGATCGAGGATCTCATTCGGTCGATGAAGGCAAGGTTCAAGGATGCCTGGATCGAAGAGATGTACATCACCCTGAAGGCGGCCTTCCCTGATCTCGCTGACGACATATTCGAACGCTTCGAAAAATACCAGGAGTATCAGGAATGGCTTGAAAAGAACAGGGAAAAGCTGGCCGCCATGAGTCGCGAAGAGCGTCAGGAGCTGCTCACCGAAAAGCGAAACGAGCTGTTCGGAAAAGAAGCGGCCGAAGAGATCTGGGCAGGAGAGATTCGAACCCAGAAGATCATGGACTCGCTGAAATCGATAGAGCAATCGGGCGGGGACCTGAACCAAAAGCTGTCCAGCTATCGCGCTGCTTTAAGAGAAGCCCTGGGCGAGAACACAGAACACTATATGGAAGCACGCCGCTACGAGCTGACCACACAGTTCATCGAGCTGCCTTCTGTGCAGTCTGAGCTATCGCGGATGTCCACGGAAGACCGCTATACCACCCTGGCACAGATCAGGGAAGGCATGGGGATGGACGTAGAGGCCATTGAACGCTGGAAATCCCTGGACCAGACCAGAGACGAGCGCTGGGAAACAGGACAGAAATACATGATGGAACGCGAGGCCATCGTTTCGGCCGGAGCCAGCGAAACGGAACTGAACGATCTGCGTATAAAGTACTTTGGCCCCGATCAGGCCGAGGTCATCAAGAACGAAGAGGATTCAGGTTTCTATCGCTTCCAGACAGAAAGAGTTTACGGAAAGAATTAAAAAAGGAACCACCGGGTTTCCGCCTCTCCGTACCGGTTTGCGAAAACAGCCACCGAATCAACTCTGCTTCCTGAAAGGCCGGTTTCCAGCTTCCATGTGCCTCATCGGCATACTCCGTATAGCGCACAGAGCGACCGGCCCTGCGCAATGCATGCACCATGTTGCGGCTGCGAGCAGGGCTCACCACGAGGTCCCGGGCTCCGTGAAAGGCCCATACAGGGGCTCGAATGGCCGAAGCCTCTGTTTCGTCTCCACCACCGCAAACGGCAACACCGGCGGCGAATCGATCCGGCCATCTCGCCAGGGCATCCCATACACCAAAGCCTCCCATGGAAAGACCGACAATGTAGATGCGCGCAGGATCGATGGCTTCGCTCTGTAACAGTGTGTCGATCAGTTCCAGCGTCGCAGCCAGTGGTTTCGAAGGCTTCTGCGGCATTCGGTGAGCAGGCAGCTTCCAGTCCACTTCCACCCAGCGGTATTCTTCTGCACATTGTGGAACCAGCACATAGGAGCGATCCAGCGGGAAGTCTTCTCGCGAAAGCAAAGGCAGAAAATGCTTCAGCGTCTTTTCGTTATCGCTGCCCCGCTCACCGGCACCGTGAAGAAGGACAACAAGCGGAAAGCGTTCGTTTAACAACCGTTGAACAGGCCGAGAAAGGCGATACGGCAGGGAAATATCTGCTGTATCATAACGACCATAGATAAAACGATCAGCAGGCCTGTTCTGCCGCCTGTCCATGCTGCATGCAGCGGAAAGCCCTATCAACAGCGGCAAAACCAGCACGCAGATCGTCCCGACGACAGTGCCGGATCGGCAACACAAGATCATACGGAAGGGCTGAAGCATACAGATTACCGGTAAATTTCAGACCCCTGCTCTACAAACTCTTTCGACTTGCCCTGCATGGCCTTCTCGATTTCGTCCTGTCTGGCATATTCGCGAACGTCCTCTGTAATCTTCATAGAACAGAACTTCGGACCGCACATAGAACAGAAATGTGCCGTTTTGGCTCCTTCTGCAGGCAGCGTCGCATCGTGATAGGCCCTTGCTGTATCAGGATCAAGAGACAGATTGAACTGATCCTCCCATCTGAATTCAAAGCGGGCCTTTGACAGAGCATGATCCCTGAGGATGGCCCGTGGATGTCCTTTGGCAAGGTTCGCTGCATGGGCGGCAATACGATAGGCAATCACACCCTGTTTTACATCGTCACGATCCGGTAAACCGAGATGTTCTTTGGGCGTAACGTAGCAAAGCATGGAACATCCCATGGCCCCGATGTTGGCCGCACCGATGGCCGAAGAAAGATGATCGTAGCCGGGCGACACATCAAGCACAAGGGGGCCAAGCGTATAAAAGGGAGCATTATGGCAATGCCGTTCTTCTTCGCGCATATTGGCCTCAATCTTGTGCAGCGGCACATGCCCCGGGCCTTCAATCATCACCTGCACATCGTGCTTCCAGGCAACCTCTGTCAGTTCGCCAAGCGTGCGCAATTCGGCAAACTGCGCCTCATCGTTTGCATCATAGATGCTACCAGGGCGCAGACCATCGCCAAGCGAAAAGGCTATATCATAGCGTTTCATGATCTCGCAGATCTCTTCAAAATGCGTATAGAGAAAATTCTCTTTATGATGGGCAAGACACCATTTCGCAAGGATCGATCCACCTCTTGAAACAATTCCGGTTAACCGCCTGGCCGTAAGGGGCACATAGCGAAGCAAAACGCCGGCATGAATTGTGAAGTAATCCACACCCTGCTCGGCCTGCTCTATAAGGGTATCCCGATAGATTTCCCATGTCAGCTCTTCGGCAATGCCTCCGACCTTTTCCAGTGCCTGGTAAATCGGAACCGTGCCTATGGGCACCGGTGAATTGCGAAGGATCCACTGCCGTGTTTCATGGATCTGTTTTCCCGTAGAAAGATCCATCACCGTGTCGGCTCCCCAGCGAATGGCCCAGACAAGTTTTTCGACCTCATCCTCAATCGAGGAAAGCACAGCGGAGTTCCCGATATTGGCATTGATCTTCACAAGAAAATTGCGACCGATGATCATGGGCTCGGTTTCGGGATGATTGATTGAAGCCGGTAAAATCGCCCGTCCGGCAGCGATCTCATCACGCACAAATTCAGGCGTAACGAATTCAGGAAGCCCCGAAGGCAGGATGGCCGGTGTCTGACCGGACTGCCACAGCAGTTCTCGTGCCATATTTTCGCGAATGGCCACGAATTCCATTTCCGGTGTAATGATCCCTTTGCGGGCATAGTGCATCTGCGTAACGTTTGCACCTTCGCGGGCCACCCGGACAGTTGCACCGGGTAAAGAGGCAGAATGCAGCCCTGCCCTTTCATTCTCTGGAACAACCCTTACGTCGCCTCGCTCTTCAATCCAGTGTTCACGAATACGAGGCAGACCTTTCGCTACGTCGATCTTCACGGATGGATCCGTATAAGGCCCTGATGTGTCATAAACAATAACGGGGTCGTTCGGTGTTTGCGTACCATCTCGATGTCGTGTATCGGAAAGGTGAATTTCTCTGGAAGGGACGCGAATGTCGGGGCGGGAGCCCGTGGTGTAGATCTTTTCGCTTGCGGGGAAAGGGTCTCGCGTTATGCGAGCGTGCCTGGATAGTTTCGTTGTCATGTGTTCTCCCTACGGCAGTATAAACTGCATCAGGTTCGAAGGGTATAATCTCAGCCCAGTGGGCACCCCTGAATCGGATGTTCTGCTCTTACATAACGTATAGAGAGGCAGCCTGGTCTTCGTCAACAAAGAAATCATTGAATATGTTTACCAATTTACCCCTTCGTTAACGGAGTGCTTCTTCGCTTATAGCAGGCAATCCCCCTTGTCAGTACAGGCAGATCAGAATCCTCTGTCTTTTTCCTGTTTCATGATCGATGAAGGCATCACGACAAATCATCCGTTTCAGCTGCAAGACCCCGGGAAGCCTGATGCACTGCCTTCAGCTATGGGCCCGTAACCGACCGATATCCAGTACTTCTTTACGCAAAGCGATCATGGCCGGTCAGGTGAAGGTCAATGGCACAGTATGCCGCCGTCCCGATACAAAGGTGCAGAGCGGTGATCGAATCGATGCCGTGGTAATCACGAAGAAAGAAGGCTCTGTCCTGCATGAGCCACGAATCGTTTATCGAGATGACTTTCTCATTGCCATCGACAAACCGGCAGGGCTGCCCACACATCGAACATCCGATCCTCAACGGCCCAACCTTTACGACTGGCTGTGCCAGTTGCTTGCCCGCGAAAGCGAACCAGCACAGCTTCCCGGCATGCACAGGCCTGGATTGCTGCACCGTCTCGACGCAGAAACCTCAGGCCTTCTTCTTTTTTCGCTGCAACGCCAGATGAATGCCCCGCTGATGCAACAGTTCGAAAGCAATGCGATCGAGAAAAGCTATCTTGCCCTGGTGACCAGCAATCAGCGTCTGCCTGCTTCCTGGTCCTGTGATGCATCGATCATACGGGCAGAACGAAAACGCAACCGCTACCGAACGGCAGGCCCTGAAGAGGAGGCCATGCCTGCCTTCACAGCGTTTAAGTGCATCTGGCAGAAAGATGGGATGGCATTGATTGAGGCACTGCCGAAAACCGGGCGTCCGCACCAGATCAGGGTACATCTGGCCCACATGAATATGCCTGTTGTCGGAGATTCCTTTTATAGGGGAAAACCGGCGAAGCGCTTGATGCTACATGCCCGTCGGCTTACGTTTGTTCATCCTGCCAGCGGAAAACGGCTGACACTGACGGCAGAAGCCGATTTCGATAAGCGATAGACGCTACATCCCTATGTGCCGGTCTGTCTTCTATGCATCTGGTCCTTGCTTCGGCCTCTCCACGAAGAAAGCAGATCCTGTTTGATGCAGGCATCGCCTTTGAAACCCAACCTGCTGACATTGATGAAGAAGAGCTGCTTGCAGGCATTCCGGGAACAACGATCGCTACGGCTGGCATCGATCTACCTTCATCTACGAAGCCAGAGGAGGTAGCGCTGCTTCTGGCCAGGGAAAAGGCTGCTGCCGTCTTGCGTCATTTTACAGAGGATGTTCAAATCCTTGCTGCCGATACGATCGTGGTGCGACAGAACAGGATCTATGGCAAACCGAAAAGCCCCCACGTTGCAAAAGCTATGCTTCGTGAGCTTTCCGGCAATACGCATACAGTCATCACGGCCCATGTTCTGTTCCAGAGATCTGGAAACAGACAGACATCCTACGAAAAGGCCGTTCAAACAGAGGTTCGCTTTCGCGAACTATCGGATTCCGATATCATGCGCTACGTGCAAACGGATGAGCCATACGATAAGGCCGGAGCCTATGCCATCCAGGGCACGGGAGCCACGCTTGTAGCCTCCATTCACGGAGATTATCTGAACGTTGTGGGACTTTCGCTCAATGCCATACTGGAATGGATTCGTCCCCGAAAGCTCTTTGTCTATGGCACCCTTTTGAGCGGGATGCCGGCCCATTCGCTCCTTGCCGACCGAACGCAGTTTGTAGCCAGAGGATCCATCCAGGGGCAGTTATATGATGTCGGTCCGTATCCGGCAGCAACAGGCGGTGCAGGCCGGGTATACGGTGAGGTCTATGAGATCAAAGACCCCGAACTCTGGGACGAACTCGATGACTACGAAGAGCCTTCGGAGGATGCCGAAGAGCCCCTGTATCGTCGCTCCATCGTTCAGGTACAGACGGAGGACGGCCAGGTCCTTGAAGCCATGACGTATGTGACAGATTCGGTTCCACCTCACAGTCGCCGGATTGAGCACGGATCGTTTGCCAGGTATGTGGCAGGCGACTGAAACCGACCTCCATTCACCTGGACTCATGGCAGAGGAAGCCTGTGTAACAGGAACAGGAAGATTTGTGGTGACGTAACCGCCGCCCGCTGTCAAATGGCAATGAGCGTATGGACATCCCTGAACTGTTCTTCTCAAGCTACAAACGCCAGATTGCAGAGCTGCAAAATAACCTTCAGCTCATCAGTAAGGAATCCCTTGAACAGGCAATCGAGATCTTACGGAACTGCAAGGGTAAGGTGGCCTGCACGGGGATGGGAAAGTCCGGCCTGATCGCGCAGAAACTGGCCGCTACATTTTCATCTACCGGTACGCCTGCCTTCTTTTTGCATCCCGGCGAAAGCCTGCACGGCGATCTGGGCGCCCTGCAGAAGGATGATGTCGTTCTCTGCCTGGCCAAAAGCGGCGAATCCGACGAGGTTGTGCAGATGCTGCAGGTTGTGCAGAAGATGGGCAATCGCGTCATATCCATTCTCGGCAATGCTGAATCACGTGCTGGCCGAATGTCCGATGTTATCATCATGGCAAAGGTCAGCCGCGAAGCGGATCCGTTAAACCTGGCTCCGACGGCCTCCACGACCGTATCGCTTGTCGTTGGCGATGCCCTGGCATCGGCCCTGGCCGAGCTGCGCGGCTTCAAGCCTGAAAACTTCGCTCTGTATCATCCGGCCGGCCAGCTCGGGAAGCGTCTGCTCCTGAACGTCGAAGATCTGTTAATCCTTGACCAGGGCATCCCGGTCGTTGACCAGCATGCCTCTATGAAAGAGCTGCTTGAGACGGTAACCCGACCGAATCTTGGCGGTGCCATGATCACCGATGCATCGGGCAGGCTCATAGGAATCGTCACAGACGGAGACATTCGCCGTTCTATTCTGAAATACGGCAATGTTCTCGAACAGAGTATCACATCCGTGATGACCTCCTCTCCCCTGCGTATCAAAAAAGGCAGCCGTGCTATCGATGCACTTCGCATGATGGAAGAACGTACTTCACAGATCAGCGTCCTTCCCGTCGTCGACGACAACGATCGCCCCATTGGCCTGCTCAGACTGCATGATCTCGTAAGGGCCGGACTGTAAGGCCCTTTTTTTCTGCTAAAAAAAAACAATTTTTTTGCTTTTTTTTCGTTCCGTCTGGCATTTCTTTCGTCAAATTTGTATCTGTGCAACTGGCGAATAAAAAGGGTACCCGTCTTACCGGTTTGATGGTCGGTCTCCTCTGTATGGTGTCCTGCACACCGCAGATTTCAGGTCAGCTTCCGGAACTATTTTTAATGGATGCCGTCTATCCCCCTCGATTTACTGTGGGAGGTGTTGTACATGGCCTGGTCGGCAATGCCCCTGGAATCACACTGCAAACGTCAGATAGTACGGTTTCTATCGACGGCGATGGCCTTTCAGCCCTGGACTACCCGTTTTCCTTTCCCTACCAGTTTCGAACCGACGAAACCTATAACGTCTCTGTAACAACCTACCCTGTGTCCGGATCGTCCCCGCAGCTCTGCGATGTCTATAACGGGCAGGGAAGCGTCGACAATTCGGACATTACCGGCATCGTCATAGACTGTGTGGACGGGGAGTGGATTACCGTCAATGTAACAGGCCTCCTTGGCGATGAGCTGCGCATACAGCGTACAGAGGCTGGTGGTCGCACTGACATCATCTCTCTTGCAGGCGGAAGCACGACACAGGACTTCCCCACACCGAGCACGCTGGGCGTGAATAACAGCTTTGTCATTCTGAGACAGCCACAATCCCCCTACCAGGACTGTACGCTTGGAAGCCCCGGGCCTGGCCACATCACAACACAGAATGTAAGCTGCACCACACGAAGCTTCGATCTAAAGGCATCGATACAGGGACTGACCAATCCCGGGCTTGTTTTAGATGTCAATGGCAGCACCGTGGCCGTTACGGCAGGCAGTACATCCATGGTGCTCGATCACCTGGATTCGGGCACTGTATTTGACGTTACCGTCAACACACAGCCCACGGGGCAGAGCTGCTCTCTTCTAAGTGCCTTAGGCACGATCGGCAACGCCGATCATACCGTAATTGTGCAGTGTACGGGCACGGGTCTTGCCATCGGAGGTGCCATTGCAGGACTTGATGGAACAGGGCTGACCGTGCAGCTCATCGATGACACCAATACCGTTGTCGAATCCGTCGTCGTAACCAATCCCTCCACCGCATACGCCTTTTCAACCACGGCCACAGCCGGAGATTCCTATCAGATCAAGATCAGCGGCCAGCCCACATCAAACTGGCAGGAGTGCATATTCGATGCATCGGCAGCAGACACCATCAATATCGGTCCTCTAACCGGTAGCTCACTCAACAATAGCATTGCATGTACAACGGAGACATTTCCGGTAAGCGTCAGCGTTTCGGGACTTAGCTTTGGCAGTGGGTCGTTTACACTGAGCATGAACGGCACCTATACGCAGACCGTAACCTCGAACGATACATTCACCTTCCCGGCCCTTCCCAGCGGAACAGACTATGCCATAAAGATTGACAGCTTTGTGGACGGCACCTACTGCGAAATCTCTTACCCACCCATCAACGGCGTATATACAGGAACGGTAACCAATACACCGCCGACTATTTTCATGAACCTGATGAACTGCCAGGTGGTCGAAAACACACCTCAGACAGTCTACAGTCAGGTAATCCTGCTCGAAGGTTGTAACGTGGGTGGTTGCCCCCAGATTGGAGGAACATTTGATTCCCCACCGTCGCTCAGTGCCTCAACAGGTTCAGAGATCGAGGTAACGATTCAATATTCTCGTCTGTACGCAGGTCCGGGCCCTGTCAGCATCGTTGCCATCCTCAATGATGACGGCGATCCGGGCTTCTTCAATAATGGCACCTGCTCTGCAAATAACGACGAATCGTGTCTGAACAATAATCACTGGAACGAGATCGTATGCGATAGCAACGCTGAAAGGCCGTATGTCGGTGCTCCCATCGATCTGGTTTCCCACACGTTCACGTTCAGGGTTCCTGCCGATGCTTCGTCCGGTCCGTACTCCATTCGCCTGCACAGCGGTAGCTATGATTGCACCGATGGAACTGGCTTCACGGGTATCGACATCTTCAAGGCAGCCCCCACATCGGGCACCATCATCGGTACGGTGTACGGCGAATCATGACCTGCTGAGCTGCCCTGCTCACGTCAGATAGTTCCTGATATGGTCTTTCGCGGCAACCATGGCGTTCTCATTTTGTCTTGACACCTTCCCGTGTCCGCGTGTCCTGTTATTGATATTTCATGTCGTTTCGAGCAAGCCATCCATTTCTGATCTATCTGATTGCCGTTTTATCCTCCTGCAATCCTCCAATCTCAGATCAAATCCCCGAGACGTTTATGGCCGATGCTGCTTTCCCCCCTCGCTTTACCGTCGGCGGCAAGGTGAACGGCCTGATCGGTAATACCCCGGGAATTACGCTGCAAACAGCGGGCAGTACGACATCGATTGAAGGCAATGGAGTATCTTCCCAGACCTATGATTTTGCCTTCCCCTACCTGTTTCGAACAGACGAAACCTATAACGTCTCTGTAACAACCTATCCGGTGTCCGGGTCAGCGCCACAGCTCTGCGATGTCCATAACGGACAGGGACGTGTCGATAACTCAGACATTACCGACATTATCGTGAACTGTGTGGACGGGGAGTGGATTACCGTCAATGCAACGGGCCTTCTTGGCGATGAACTGCGTATACAGCGCACAGAGGCTGGAGGACGCACAGACATCGTCTCTCTTACCGGTGGAACGACAACAAAAGACTTCCCCACACCGAGCACGCTGGGCGTAAACAACAGCTTTGTCATACTGAGACAGCCGCAATCTCCCTACCAGGATTGTACGCTTGGCAATCCTGGTCCAGGCCACATCACCACACAGACAGTAAGCTGCACCACGCGAAGCTTCGATCTCAAGGCATCGATACAGGGACTGACCAACCCAGGGCTTGTTCTGGATGTCAATGGCAGCACCGTAACCGTTAAGGCAGGCACCAGCTCCATGGTGCTGGATCACCTTGATTCCGGCACTGTATTTAACGTTTCCGTCGACACACAACCAATCGGGCAGAGCTGCTCTCTGCTAAGTGCTGCCGGCACCATCGGTAACGCCGATCATACCGTGCTTCTGCAATGCGTGGGAACAGGCCTTGCCATCGGTGGGGCAGTTGCAGGACTGGATGGAACAGGGCTGACCGTGCAGCTTGTCGGTAGCTCCACAGCTCTTGAAACAGTCGTCGTGAATAACGGCTCCACGGCCTACATATTCTCGACCACCGCCACAGCCGGAGATTCCTATCAGATCAAGATCAGCGGCCAGCCCACATCAAACTGGCAGGAGTGCGTATTCAGCGCAACGGGAACCGACACCATCACCATCGGTCCTCTAACAGGTAGCTCTCTTGACAATGGCATCACATGCACCACGCGGACCTTCCCGGTAAACGTATCGGTGACGGGTCTGACTCTGCCAGGCAATATGTTTACCCTGGTTCTGAATGGCGAGCATACGGTTGACGTTTCAGCGGACGGCCTGTATTCGTTTCCTGCCATTCCAAGCGGCACAGACTATACTATCAGGATCCAGAGCTTCAAAAGCGGCTACTATTGCGAACTGACTGGATCGCATGTAAGCGGTCAATTCACGGGCAGCGTCACCAATGCCAGCATCACCGTTCCTGTTGAATTAACCAACTGCATCGAGGTAGCAAACACGGCCTATGCCATTTACGATAAGCAGATAACGATCAGTGGCTGCAACCACGGAGGCTGCGAGACGGTGACCGGGTCTTTCGATGCTCCACCCGGCCTAAATGTCAGTGCAGGTGGTGAGGTGAATGTTACCGTTCGGTATTCCCGCTCCCGGATGGGCTCGGCTCTCATCAATATCACCAGCATCCTGCATGACCCCGCCTCTCCAGCCTTCTTTTATGACGGTAGCTGCCCCGGTGCTGGCGATACATCCTGTATCAATCCCGATCATTTTAAACAGCTTGTTTGTGATACCTTTACCGAAAGGTCGTATATCGGAGCACCGGTTGCCTTTCGGGAGAAAACGTTTGCCTTGCGACTTCCAAACACCGAGTACGGTCCCTTTGCAATCCGTATAGAAAGTGGCCCATACTATTGCACGGGTGGGTGGGGTTTCACCGTACTGGATCTTTTCAAGGCCAACCAGGGAACCGGGCTTAAGCTGGCCGATGTACAGGGCGAATCTTGAAGCCTGCTACGCCTTGGTTTGCTTTCTATTCCGCTACTCTGCGATCCGGGAAACGATAAGAACAGCTCGACAGTAAGCACCTTTCATGCTACCTTAATCCTGCGCATGGAGCCCATCAATCTGTTACAGGAAGAAAACCGCCGCCTGAAAAGCCTGGCAGAATCCTTCTACCTGCTGAATTCTTCTCTCGATTTGCAAACCGTCTTGCATAATACCCTGACACAGGCCACCGAGCTGATGAATGCAGAAATCGGCTCCATCGCCCTTTTGAATGATGAGCGCACCCACCTCATCTTTGTTGAATCTACCGATCAGAAGTTCAGTCTTCTGAAGCAACTCCAGGTTCCGATTTCAAAGGGCATTGCCGGGGCTGTGGCACAGAGTGGACGCTCGGAACGCATCGACGACATACGCAAGGATCCACGCTATTACGATAAGGTAGACCAGACCCTGGGGCATGCCACCTGCGCCTATCTATGCGTGCCACTGATCGTGAATGGAGAGGTCATCGGAACGGCACAGCTGCTGAACCGCAAGGATGGCCGACCCTTTTCACCCGAAGACGAAGAGCTGCTGCAGGGCTTTGCCAGGCAGGCAAGCCTTGCCATACAGAATGCCCGGATGCATGCCATCATGCTCAAGCAGAAGGCCATCGAATCCGAACTTTCTGTTTGCTCTGAGATTCAACGAAAGCTCTTTCCCGATGCGCCGCCACAGCTGTCCGGCTACGAAATCTACGGCGAATCAACGCCCTGCCGTGAGGTCGGCGGCGATTATTACGGCTATTACAGACGCCCTGATGGAGCCATCGACTTCATACTGGCCGATGTAGCGGGTAAGGGACTCTCTGCAGCCCTTCTTGTCAGCGAATTTCATACCGGTATACGAATGCTTGATGCGCTGTCGGATGATCTGGCAACGGCCGTAACGATTCTCAACCGTCATCTTGTCGAAACGATCGTCATCGGGCGTTTTATTGGCATCTTTCTTATGCGGCTTTTTCCGGATACCGGACGGGCACAGTATATCCTGGCCGGAACTCCACCTCCGTATCTCTTCAAGGCCGATGGCACGGTGCTCGAACTGGAAACAACGGGGCCCGTTCTCGGCCTGAAGGGCGTAAGTTACAGTGCGAATGAGCTTACCATGCATGGCGGTGATCTGCTTTTCGCCGTCTCGGATGGCTACACGGAGGCCATGAGCCCGTCCGATGAACTCTTTGGAGAGGAACGCCTGAAAGAAATCGGTCAGGAGTATTTCCGGTCACCTGTAGGCCAGATTGCAGCCGAAACAAACCGTCTGGTCGATGTTTTTCGCGAAGAGCGGGATGCAAACGACGACACGACGATGATGCTGATTCGACGCCTGCCGTAGGATCAGGGCACAGCTATTGCTGTGGCCCGATCACCGCTTTTCAACAAGGGCCTTGAAGCGATTCAGGTCTGCCTGCATACGTCGTTCGATCGTAGAGCCAATGAACAGTGCCAGAAACCAGTGCAGGCCGCGAAAACGATGCCTGGCCTCCACCACCCACATGGTGCCCCCTTCAGCCGGAAGGAAGCGATTCTCCACAACGCTGAATGCAACCGGTGAGATGTATTCAAAATCCAGGGCCACACCCTCTTCTCTGTAACGTATGCGCTCGCGCACTATAATTTCCTTTCCGTTTTCGATATAGCTGAGAGAACTGATGGCCCCTTCCTGGCCCGGCTGCCCTTCGATGTGGTGCATTGCCTTCAGCGCGGGCTGCCAGCGCTGGCGATTTTCCAGACTCTCAAAAGCAGCCCATACTTCGCGCGGACTACATCTTATGAGTGTGCGAAACCGCAACTGCATAGTAGCTTATCGCCTTTTATACCGGCATCGTCAAGATCATTTTTGACAACATGGCGCAGAGACAGTCTCCGATTTAAACGATTTGCCCTTTTTATTGCACGCATCTATATTTACAGACAGGGGGTTGCTGATTTTATGGTACTTTTGCTCCCCTGGAGGCACCTCCCGAAGTTCAGGCGGGGAGTAGCGGTTACCTGCTCTGTCCGGAGCAATCCGGACCACCAGCCCGCTTCCACATGGGATATACAAACATGGATAAAGACTACAACATCGCACAAGACTTCGAAATCCCTGGTGCTTCGGGCCTGTATGACCCCGACATGGCCCGAGATTCCTGCGGTGTGGGCTTCATTGCCGACATTACAGGCAAGAAATCCCGCTCCATCATTGAACAGGGGCTTGAGATTCTAAAGCGCCTCGAACACCGGGGAGCTGTTGGCGCAGATCCACTGACCGGGGACGGAGCCGGCCTGCAGATGCAGATTCCGGATCGTTTTTTCCGCAAGGTTGCCCGAGAACAGCTGAATATTGACCTTCCACCGGTGGGCCGCTATGCCGTTGGCTTCATATATCTACCACGAAACAAGACAATTCGTCACGTCGTGCAGAACATCATCGAGAAGGTCATCGTTGATGAAGGCCAGAAATTCCTTGGCTGGCGAACGGTTCCGACGGACCCGGAGCATACCGGAGAATCTGCGCGCAAGACGATGCCGGCCTTCCGCCACTGTTTTATCGGGGCCTCAGACGATATAAAAACAAACGAAGATTTTGAACGACGCCTTTACCTGATCCGCCGCGTCATCGACAGGCGGGTTCGAGCAGAACACAAGCTTGATCGCGCGCAATACTACGTACCCTCGTTTTCAAGCCGCACCATCAATTACAAGGGCATGCTCCTGGCCAGCCAGCTGCCACAGTTCTACCTCGATCTACAGGATCCGCTCATGGAGTCTGCCTATGCCATGGTGCACATGCGGTTCTCCACCAATACCTTTCCCACATGGGATCTGGCCCATCCGTTCCGTATGATCGCTCATAACGGAGAGATCAACGCCCTGCGCGGCAACATCAACTGGATGGCTGCCCGCCAGATGGTCATGGAGTCTCCCTATTACGGAAAAGAACTGAAGCGCATGCTTCCCATCATCATGGAAGGACAGAGCGACTCAGCGACCTTCGACACCGTTACCGAGCTGCTCTATATGGCCGGCCGATCCCTGCCACATGCCATCATGATGATGATTCCCGAGGCCTGGTCAAAGAATCCCGCCATGGATGCAGATAAGCGCGGCTTCTACGAATACCATGCTACCCTGATGGAGCCATGGGATGGTCCGGCTGCCGTTGCCTTTGCAGACGGTCAGATGATCGGCGCCACCCTCGACCGAAACGGCCTGCGTCCGGCCCGCTATATCATCACAAAAGACAACCTGGCCATCATGTCTTCCGAGGTGGGAACGATTCCCGTCGACCCGGCCAATGTTGCGAAAAGCGGCAGGCTGCAACCCGGCAAGATGTTCCTGATTGATCTAAAGGAAGGCCGTATCGTCGATGATGAAGAGATCAAGGCAAAGGTTGTAAAACAAAGACCGTATCGGGAGTGGGTGGAAAAGCATATGATCCGCCTCGAAAACCTGCCCAATCCGGCCTTTGTCCATCAGCCCGACCATTCCACGATCGTAGAACGGCAGCGGGTCTTCGGCTACACCACCGAGGACGTCATGACATTAATGAAGCCAATGGCCGAAAAGGGCGAAGAACCCATCGGTGCCATGGGCCAGGATGTATCGCTTGCCATCCTGTCTTCGAAGCCACAGCCCCTGTTCCGCTACTTCAAACAACTTTTCGCGCAGGTAACGAACCCGCCCATCGATCCGATTCGCGAAGAGCTGGTCATGGAGCTTACCAGCTACGTTGGCCCGGAAGGAAACCTGCTTGATGAAAAGCCAGAATATGCACACAGGATTGAGCTGAAGAATCCCGTTCTGACCAATCATGAGCTTGAGAAGATCCGCAACATCTCAGAAGGTGTTTTCAGCTCCATAACCATTCCCATTCTCTTTGATCCGGACGAAAAGCATGGCATGCGCAACAGGCTGGATCAACTCTGCGACGAAGCAGCAGAAGCGGTTCGGAATGGCTACAACCTCATCATTCTATCTGACCGGGGCGTTGCTGAAAAACAGGCTCCCATCCCTTCCCTGCTGGCTGTAGCAGCGGTGCATCACTTTCTGATCCGTGCCGGACTTCGAACCAAAACCGGCATCATCATCGAATCGGGAGAGCCACGCGACGTGCCGCACTTTGCCCTGTTGATCGGATACGGAGCCAATGGCATCAATCCCTATCTGGCTTTCGAAACCCTGCAGGACCTTCACAAAGAAGGATTGCTGCCGGAAATCCACGAAGCCCGCGATGCTCGCAAGAATTTCATCAAAGCGGTAAACAAAGGTCTTTTCAAGATCTTCTCGAAGATGGGCATCTCAACGCTGCAGTCTTACTGTGGTGCACAGATCTTTGAGGCCGTGGGCCTTGATTCAGAGCTTGTAAACCTCTACTTTACCGGAACGCGCACCGTCATTGAAGGGCTTTCCCTGGAAATGCTGGAGCAGGAAACGATGCTACGCCATCGCGCCGCCTACGATCCCAATGCAGCACGCAGTACCCTTCATCCAGGTGGAGTGCATTACTGGCGCAAGTACTCGGAAGAGCACCTGTGGCGGCCGATGACCATCCATCTGCTGCAGAGGTCCACACAGAAGAATGATTTCGAAATCTACCGTCAGTTCTCAAAAGAGGTACACGATCGAGAGCGCGATCTGGTCACCCTGCGTTCTCTTTTCGGCTTCACTCGCCTGGCAACGCCTGTGCCTATCGAAGAGGTGGAACCGGCTTCTGAAATCGTGAAACGATTCCAGACGGGCGCCATGAGCTTTGGCTCCATTTCCTGGGAAACACATACGAACCTGGCCATTGCCATGAACCGTATCGGTGGAAAATCCAATACAGGCGAAGGTGGAGAAGATCCGATACGCTTCCAGCCCCTGCCCAATGGTGATAGCATGCGAAGTGCAATCAAGCAGGTGGCCTCCGGGCGATTCGGTGTGACGGCCTACTACCTGGTGAATGCCGACGACATACAGATCAAGATGGCACAGGGAGCAAAGCCCGGCGAAGGCGGACAGCTGCCTGGCTTCAAGGTGGACAAAATCGTGGCCAAACTGCGATACTCCACTCCGGGGGTTACGTTGATCTCGCCTCCGCCACACCATGACATCTACTCGATTGAGGACCTGGCACAGCTCATCTTCGACTTAAAGAATGTTAACCCGAGAGCGCGCATCAGCGTGAAGCTTGTGTCCTGTGCAGGTGTGGGAACGGTAGCGGCCGGTGTGGCCAAGGCCCATGCAGATCATATCCTCATCTCCGGTCATGACGGCGGAACAGGTGCCAGCCCGATTTCGTCCATTCACTATGCAGGAACTCCCTGGGAGATTGGTCTTTCAGAAACGCATCAAACCCTCGTAGCAGAAGGCCTTCGCGACAGGGTCCATGTCGCTGTCGACGGTAAACTGATGACAGGACGCGATGTCGTTATCGGAGCCCTTCTTGGCGCCGAAGAATTTGGCTTCGCCACCAGTGCCATGGTTACCCAGGGATGCATCATGATGCGTAAGTGCCACCTGAATACCTGCCCCGTTGGTGTGGCCACACAGGATCCTGTACTGAGGCAGAAGTTCTTCGGCAAACCGGAATACCTGGTCAACTACATGTTCTTTGTTGCCGAAGAGGTTCGCGAGCTGATGGCCCAGCTGGGCTACCGAAGCATCAATGAAATGGTCGGACAGCAAAAGAGCCTTACCTTTAGACGTCCCAAAGACCACTGGAAGGCTCGTGGCATTGAGCTGAGTCGCCTTTTGCAGAAACCCGAACCTTCCTTTGGTACAGGGCTGTATAAATCAAAAGAGCAGGATCATGGCCTGGAACGTCAGCTGGACCAAAAGCTGATCGAAAAGGCCAAACCTGCCCTGGAAAATGGCAGCCCGGTAGTCATCGATTTACCGGTGACCAATGAGAACCGGACGGTCGGCGCCATGCTTTCAGGCGAAATAGCCCGTCGTTATGGCGAAGAGGGGCTGCCGCATGATACGATTCGCGTCCGCCTGAACGGTTATGCAGGTCAGAGCTTCGGTGCCTTTCTCATTAAAGGTGTCAGCATGGAGCTGGACGGCCAGGCAAACGACTATGTTGGCAAGGGCATGTGCGGCGGACGAATGATCATCCGCACACCCAAGAGTGCCGGTTATGACCCGGCCAAGAACATCCTTGTGGGTAACACCTGCCTTTACGGAGCAACGTCAGGAGAGCTCTACGTAAACGGAATGGCAGGAGAACGATTTGCCGTGCGAAACTCTGGCGTTCATGCCGTTGTCGAAGGCGTCGGCGACCATGGATGTGAGTACATGACAGGAGGCCGGGTTGCCATTCTCGGTGATACAGGCCGTAACTTTGCAGCCGGTATGTCCGGCGGTATTGCCTACGTCTGGGATCCAGACCGCAACTTCGCTTCTCGGGTAAATACCGGTATGGTCGATCTCGAACAGCTCACCGACCCGGAAGAAATCGATGAGCTGCTCCATCTGATCACCCGCCACAGGGAATATACCGGATCCCTTCGGGCCGAGTTTATTCTGAAAACCTGGGATGAGCAGCTGGATAACTTCGTAAAGGTAATGCCGTGCGATTACAAGCTTGCGTTGCAGCGCCTTGAAGAAGAGAAGCTGACCAACAAAAACAGTGAAGAGGAGGAAGTACTGCATCATGGGTAAGATTACTGGCTTCATGGAATACCGGCGCTCCGAAATCGCAAAGCAACCGGTTGAAGAACGAATCAGGCATTTCAAAGAATTTGAAACGACCTTTGATGAGAATACGGCTCGCATCCAGGGCGCCCGGTGCATGGACTGTGGCATCCCCTTCTGTCATGGAGATACAGGCTGCCCGGTGGATAACCTCATCCCGGAGTGGAACGATCTGGTCTACAGAGGTCTCTGGCAGGAAGCGCTGCAGAACCTCCATTCAACGAATAACTTCCCCGAGTTCACGGGTATGCTATGCCCTGCTCCCTGTGAATCGGCATGTGTTCTTGGTCTGATCGATCCACCCGTGTCCATCAAGGCCATTGAACGATTCATCATTGATCGCGGCTTTGAAGAGGGATGGGTGGAGCCGCTTCCTCCTAAGGCCCTTTCAGGGCATTCGGTGGCCGTCATCGGCTCCGGACCGGCCGGCCTTGCAGCGGCCCAGCAGCTGCGACGGGCCGGGCATGACGTCACTGTCTTTGAGCGCGAAGATCGTGCCGGTGGACTGATTCGCTACGGCATCCCCGATTTCAAGTTTGAGAAGTGGCGGCTTGACCGACGGCTGGATCAGCTGAAAACCGAAGGCGTTCAATTCCGCACGGGAGTTCATGTAGGTGTGGACATTACCCTTGAAGAGCTTCGCTCACAGTTCGATGCCATCATCCTGGCCATGGGCTCCGAAGAGCCACGCAGGATTGACGTTCCCGGAAACGATCTGGACGGTGTGCATTTCGCCATGGACTTCTTGACCCAGGCCAACCGCTCCGTAGCAGGCGAAGCCCTTGCCAACCCGATCAGCGCAAAAGACAAGCATGTCATCGTAATCGGTGGCGGCGATACGGGATCGGACTGTATCGGAACGGCCAACCGACAGGGGGCAAAGTCTGTTACCCAGCTCGACTATAACCCCGAGCCGCCCAGAGAACGCAGCGATGACGATCCCTGGCCGCTGTATCCGCGCATTCTGCGTACATCCACCTCACAGGAAGAAGGAGTGGATCGCAAATGGAGTCTGCACACGAAAAGCTTTCGCGGCGAGAATGGCAGGGTTGTGGCCGTAGCCGGTAACCAGGTCGTGAAAAAATCACGGACCGAGATTATCGACATTCCGGGAACGGAGTTTGAAATCCCCGCCGATCTTGTTTTAATCGCTGTCGGCTTTACAGGCCCAAAGAGCTCTCCACTGATGGAACAGCTGAAAGAGGCAGGCGTGCAGCTGGATGCACGCGGCAATGTAAAGGCTTCGTTTGGCGTCGGTGGTAACCATTTCGCTACAACCGTGCCCGGCATCTTTGCAGCCGGTGACGTACGTCGAGGTCAGTCCATCATCGTCTGGGCCATTTCAGAAGGACGCAAATGTGCACAGGTGGTCGATCAGTATCTGCATAGCCTGGTAAAGGCTAACTGAAAGACCTATCCGTCACAGCTGCATCCACAGTTACCCGTCCTGGCTTTCTCAAAGGATTCTCTTCCTTCTTTGAAGACAAGCCAGGCGATAACAAAGGCTCCGATTGCATCGATGTAGGGCAGATGAAAAAGCTCATAGAGGATCGAGGCCACAAACAGCACCAGGGAAAGCTGTAAACAGGCCATGGTGCAGTTTGCATCGGCAAGGACGGCCTCTGAACCAAGGGCCGTTCCGGCCCGACGCTTTGCCTGAATCAAAAACCACATCGTCAGCATCGATAATAGCGAAATCACAACACCGGCCACCGTGGCCTCAGGCCTGTGATCGTACACAATGCTTAAAATGGCTCCGACCGGCAGCGCTACAGTCAATATGTAAAACCCGGTTCCGGTAATGCGCAAAGCGGTCCTTTCAAAGCCATCAGAGGATTCATTCAACTCACCATCCCGCATGCGCCATGTCATATGGGCCACGCCAAGCCCGGACAGGACCTCAACAAAGCTGTCTACACCGAAACCAAAAAGGGAAAGGGATTCATCACCGGCTCCGAAATACACAGAGACGATCCCTTCTAAAACATTATAAACGATCGTAATAAAAGCGAGGATGGCAACGATACGTAGCCACCGCCGTCGCGACACAGGATCCATAGAGGCAAGAAAGCGCAAAGGAGCACATCCGTCAAAGGCAAATGGCTTCCGGGCATCCGCCGGACAGGAACGATGCCATCCCCCTGAGGGGATGGCCATGGTTAATTCGTCAGCAGTCTTACAAACCGATGACCGTTCCGCCGTCGACGCGAATAACGTTTCCGGTAATAAAACCGGCATCCTCTGAACAGAGGAAACGAACCACACGGGAAATATCTTTTACCTCACCCGGTCGCCCCAGAGGAACAGACTTGCGCAACTCCTCTTTCACGGCATCTGGAAGGGCATCCGTTAGATCCGTCCGCACATACCCGGGGCATATCGCATTACATAGCAGGCCTTTCTTCGCATACTCGCGAGCGACCACCTTTGTGAATCCGATAAGCCCCGACTTGCTGGAGGCGTAGTTGGCCTGCCCTGTCTGGCCAAGAAGGCCCGAAACAGAGCTGATATTTACAATGCGTCCGCCGCCTCTGGCTTTCAGAAGCATCGACAGAAACGCCTTTGTTACAAGAAAAGGTCCTTTGAGATTGACGTCCATGACGACATCCCACTCCTCTTCTTTCATACGAAGCAGAAGATTATCGCGCAGAATGCCAGCGTTGTTTACGAGAAAGTCGAGCCCCCCGAACTCACTTTTCACGCGTTCCGCTGCGGCATCAACTTCGGCGCTTTTTGTCACATTACATGCAACGCCGATGGTCTTTACGCCGTAGGTTTCTGCAATCTCTTTCGCAGTGCGATCACAATCTTCCTGCTTTACATCAAGGATTACCTGGTTTGCACCCCAGGCCGCCAGATCTTCGGCAATGGCACGGCCTATGCCGCGGGCAGAGCCCGTAACAAGAGCCGTTTTGCCCTGAAATGGTTTTTCAGACATGGCGCAAAGTGGATGGGCGAAATACGGGCACAACTCTTTTTCAAGCCTGCCGTTGAATTACAATCTTCTCCCTTTCGTAAAACAGTCGTAACAGGATCGCAGCACATAAGAGAATCATGAACACCAGCGTTGAGCCCCCGCCACTCCCGCTTCCCGACGAGAGGCAGACCGCTCTGATCGAGAATCCGGCCGGAGAAAAGCCCGTCTTTTCTGCCTTCGAGGTGGGTCGTACTACGATTGTCAGAGAAACACTGCAGGCACAGACAGGATACAGCTTCTCGCTTCCTCTGGAAGACCAGAGCCCGGCAGAGATCTTCGAGCTGTATCAGGCCTTTCCGAAGCTGGATTTCCTTCCTGTTAGAAATGAATCGGGCTGGATTACCGGATACCTGACCCGCAAGACATTTTTTGCCTCCCTCAGCGAATCGCAGTTCTCACGTGACCTGCTGTTTCGTCGAGAAGCCCGGCTACATCATCTGATAAACCGGCACATCATATGCCTGAATGCCCATACCAGCCTTACCGAGGCATCCGAAATATTGATGCAACGACCGGATCACATGCGCTTTGATCCCTTTGTTGTTACCCTGAACCGGCGCTTCTTCGGAATTTCGACGATTGACCGCGTCATGCGTGGAATCAACTACTTCCTGACACGGGAGATGGAGGCGGTCAGGGATGCGCAGTTCAGGATTATGGAGGCCCCGGGAGCCCCTGACATCGACAATGCCGTCCGGCACCACATCTCCGTGCAGCCATTCCAGGGGCCTGGAGGGGATTTTGCCAGGGTGTATGAGCTGAATGAACGCTTTTCGATAGCCATGCTTTTCGACGTATGCGGTAAGGGCGTGAAAGCAGCAGCCATGGTTTCTGTGCTGGGAACACTGTTTCACAAGCTGTGGAAGGATCTGCAAAAGCACCCGACTTTCACCTTGCGAGTTCTTGAAAAAGAGCTTTTCCGGTTAAACAACGACCTTACCCTGCTGAGCTCTGTGGAAATGTACGCCACCGGTGTTGTTCTTCTGATCGATAAACAGAGCTACATCCTTTCTGTTTTTGATTACGGGCATGGCATGCTGTGGCTGCGTCGCAATCAGCGTGTGCACCAGTTACAGGGGCCGCGTTCGGACACATCTATACCCTTCCTGGGTATAACAGAAAACCTGCGCATGCAACCGTTTTCTTTCAGGATCAAACGAGGCGACATTCTGTTTAGCTGTTCGGACGGAATCCTCGAACAGCTGAACCCGGCCAAAGAGGCATACGGATCCTTGCGGACAATCGAGGCTTTGCGTAAGGCTGGCGAGGGCTCACCGGCCGGACTCTGCAATCAGATTCTCAACGACTGGAACACATTTCGCGCAGGAGCCCCCATTCGGGACGATCTGTCAATCCTTCTGCTTCAAATCGATTGAATAGCAATTGACAGCCCCAGGCCTCAACGTTTTTTTCGGGCATGGATGATCTGTTCCTTCCGGCGGGTTTTTCGGCCACAGGCTGGCATATTGGCGTAAAGGACTCCACCTCCCCTTCAAAAGAAGACTTCGGCGTTCTGCACAGTGAAAGACCTGCTGCAGCCCATGCCGTTTTTACGCGTAACCGTTTTCCCGGTCATCCCGTTGTTATAGGCCGCCGCCATATGGAACAGGGACAGCTGCAACTTGTTATCGTAAATTCAGGAAATGCCAACGTTGCCAATGGCCCGGAAGGACTTGCGCTGGCCGAAGACGAGTGCAGGCATGCAGCAGCATCTCTGCAGATTCCCGTGCAGCAGGTTCTGCCCTGCAGTACCGGCGTCATCGGACGTCCCATGCCTGCAGAGAAGATCCTTCGCGCCTGCGATGAGATCAAAGACCGGCTGCAAACATCCGATCCTGAGCGATTCGTTCGCGCTATCATGACAACCGATCGCTACCCGAAATACAGAAGCCTGCAATTGCCTGCCGGCTTTTCTGTAACCGGCATAGCCAAAGGAGCCGGCATGATCGAACCGAACATGGCCACCATGCTGTCTTACCTCGTAACGGATGCAGACATTGCCGTAGAAGACCTTCGAAGATGGCTGCCGTTTCTTGCGGATCATTCCTTCAATCGCATTTCGGTGGATTCTGATACGTCGACCAGTGATACCTTTGCTGCCCTTGCCAATGGAGTGAGCAACATTCGCGTGCAGATACGGGCCGAAGACGTTGCCACCCTTCGATCGTTAAAGTTCGAAGATATGCAGAAGCTGCTGCAGCTTCTCTATAGGGCTGAAAAGGCCGATATTGTCGAAGCCGCCGATTTTCTCAAAGGCCTTCTGCATACCGATACGGCCTCCGCCACATTTATGGCCGCTTCTTTTCATATAGCCCTTTTTCTGGCACTGAAGATCGTCCGCGACGGAGAAGGTGCCACCCGCCTTTTTCGCGTCATCATTCGCGATGCAAAAGACACGGCCCAGGCGATGAAGATCGGACGATCCATCGTTAACAGCCCGCTTGTAAAAACGGCTGTATTCGGTGCGGATCCGAACTGGGGCCGTATACTGGCTGCGATCGGTAAGGTCTTTGACGAAGAACACCCTGAACCGGAGATCTACGCAGGCCCCCATCGGCTGTATCCGCCAGGCCAGACATCGCTAACTATCCTGGAAAAGGAAATGCAGAACGAAGAGGTTGACTTCACCATCCGACTTGGAGCAGGAAATGCCCATGCCACCCTTTACGGTTGTGACCTTACAGAGGCCTACGTCAGGCTGAATTCCGAGTATACCACATAGATGGCCGCTTTTCGAAGGTTTCTGTTCCGGCGCTGGAGCTCCTTCCTCGCCGGACTTCTTATCATTGCAGGCTACTCGTACCTGCAATCCTCCGTCCATCTGCCGGAATACGGACAGGAGCTGGCTACCATAATCTTTATCATTCTTGCCGTCCTTGTCCTGATTCCGGTGCGTGATTACCTTCTGCAACCATTCTTAACGTTTCCTTCATGGGAAACCCTGGTCGATACCCAGCAGCATCATCTTGAATTTCTTGCCAGGCCTTTTACATTGCAGATCCTGCTGAACAGGGTTATGCCCGACCTCATGATATGGCTGAAAATCCCCGATGCCAGGCTGTTCATTCTGCAGCAGGAAAGGCGCTATTTCGACATGCATGTTTACCGGCGCGGACAGCTGAAAGGTTCTCGCCGGATTGCGCGAAAGAATGTCATCCCCGTAACCCGCATGTTTCGACAGTTCGGACGCGTCGCGCGGCTCGATGATCCTGCACTGCCCGAACGCGTACGCGAAATCATGCAGTCCTATCGCATAGAGGTGGCCGTTCCTTTTATTCATCGCGGACGTCTCCTCGGTATGCTTATCTTCCAGCATCCTGTGCAGAATCGCTACGCTGATCGCGGACTGGATCTGTTTGCAGCAAAGGCAGCGATCACCATTCACGATCATATCCTGAAAAGCCGCATGCAGAATATTGCCGAGTATGATGAAGAACTGCGTATCGCCAAAAAGGTGCGTCAGATGCTTCAGATGCAGGAAGCCCCTGATGTGCCAGGCTGGGACATCAGCACCGGACGCATTCGCTCGGCCACATTGATTGAGTTTTTCCGGACGAACGATCGCCAGTACGCAGTCCTGCTTTCTACGAAGGCAGCGGGCGGAGTACAGGCGATGATCCTTTCAGGAGCCCTTGGTTATCTTTTTGCCATGATACGCATCAAGGGACCGGAGCTGCGTCTCGCTGCCCTTGTTCGGCGGATAGATCAGTACGTTCAGGAGAATGACCTGCAAGATAAGCTTGAAATCCTCGTTATCGGCATACGATTTCGTTCCAGACAGATCACCATGGTAAACATGGGTAAATCCTACCGGCTCTGGAAAGATGGTGATGAGATTCCACTGCCGCCGGAACGAATGCTGTTACGCTGTCCCCCGGGAGCGAAGTTTTCTCTGCATTATCAGGAAGAGGAGATCTTGAGTTTCTCAAAACTGCGGTAACCTATGCTGTATCATCTGCGCATATCCATCTACTATGCCGTCGCGATTTCGCTTCTGGCAGGACTTTATTTCTTTCTCTTCAGCAAGCCGGTTTTACATCCGCCGGTGTACTACCTGGCGGATGGTCTCGTCGTGTACTCAGAAGCCCCTCAGATTCCTGCAGGCAGCAGACTTGCAGCCCCTTACTGCAGTTTAGCAGATAGCGAGACTTTTATATGTAGCCTTCGCGACGGGAACTCGGTTCGCGACATTATCCTGCCAGGAACAACGTTCAATTTCGCAGAGCTGCTACGGCTCTTCTCTGCTCCGGTTCTTGGTAGTTTCCTTGTGTTATTCTTCGCTGTATGGTTCCTCGATACAAGCCGTGACATTCTCATCTCTTCGTTCTTTTTCTGGTTAACGGCATTTTTACTTTCTACCCAGTACACCATTGTGTACGGTGAGGGGATTGTTCCCTGGATCATTCTCGGATATCTTGTCCCCATCACCTTGCTGAACCTGAACCTTCGAATATCAGGTCGAACCCTCAATGCCCGGCTTTTGATCTCTGAAAGTGTATTGCTTCTCTTTCTATCGTTGCTTGCCCTTGCAGCAGAAGGCTCTGCCATCCTAATAGAGGGAGCCGTTCAGATCATGTGCTACGCCTTCTGGACCATGACGGCGATCTCAGCCGTCATTCAACTGATGGCAGCCCTCGATCCAGACAACGATGATATCGACCGGCTGAAGAAGATCGTGGCCCTCGCCGGAACGCTGCTGGGCGTTGCCCTCCCTGTGGTCCTGCTCATGTATTTCCCCGGCGTCCTTTCAGGGTTCTTTTATATGCTGCTCCTGACCATCCTGCCCCTTTCGCTGATATACGGCACCTATCGCATGCATGTCGTACCGTTTCAGTTCTTTGTAACCCGAAGCATTGCAGCGGCCCTGCTTACCTTTGTATTTCTCACCGTTTACGCCGTTGTCCTCTACCTGTATTCTATCATCCTGCCTGAAACCGAAACAACGGCCCGGTGGATCATCAACTCTGTATTCCTTCTTCTGCTTGTATTTTTTCTCGATCCCTGGCGAACCCGCATCTCTTCTGCCATCGAAAAAAGGTTTCTTCTTCCACGAGGCGAACACAGCGAATCTCTAAAAAGGCTTGCCGAAATCATCTCCAGATCCTCTCGCCCGCGTGTGGCCGTACAGGCAATCCTTGATGAAATCAACCAGACCCTTGGCCTGCAGTGCAGCTTCTTTTTAACCGTTCCCGATTTCTTTTTTTACCTCGATCTAACCGAACAGCACGTCCTTCGCCTGTCCACAACGTCACCGATCTGGAATCTATTGAGGCCTGAAAAGATATATTTCACCTCATATCTGAACTACGGAACAGGTGCTCGTAAAGAACTCTTTGAGTTCCTTTATGAGAGGAAGGTGCTTCTGGCCATCGGCCTTGGAAAACGACGAAACCTGCTGCAAAGAATACATACGGCCATCAACCGTCGTAGAACGAAAACCGAAGAACCACCGGAAAACCTGTCCTGTGCCCTGCTTGTAGGATACCCGAAAGACCGTGACCGGTTGTATCTGCGCGAACTGAGATACTTGCAGGAAGCAGCACGCCTGGCAGGGATGATGCTTTATAACATGCATACACTGATTCGAGAGGTGGATAAACGCAAAAAGGTGCGCGATCTGCACCAGAGCGGCCAGTATCAGAAGATCTACACACTGAATCCCGATGCAGCGCTTGACATACTCGATTACCGATACTTTAACCGGCCCGTGCTTTCCGTTACGGGAGACTATATCGATGTTATCAGGCTGCCTTTCCATCGAACGGCCATCTTTCTCGGTGACGTCAGTGGCCATGGACTCGGTACCGGATTTCTGGTCAGCGCCCTTCGCTCCATCGTGCGCACAGCAATCGATGCGCAGAAAAGCCTTCCCGAAGTGTTAGGCATCTTAAACGAGTTTTTAACAGATCGCTACAGCGGCTACGAATTCCTGACTCTTTTTGCCATGATCCTGAATCACCAGGACGGACGCATGGAGTATATCAATGCCGCTCATCCAGGGGCCTACCTGAAACTGCCCGGGGGGCCACTGGAAAAACTCGAAAACACACAACGCCTGCTTGGCATATTGCCCGGACCTTACCGCAGTTACAATTACCGCATCAAGCCAGGACAGCGTATCTTTTTGTTTTCGGACGGCGTCATTGAAACGGTAAATCGAGAAGAACAGTTCTTCGGTGAAAACCGACTGGCAGAGTTTTTGACTGCAATGGGCGACGAACCGTTAGACGATATCGTCCAGGGATTGCAGAACACGCTGCAGGATTTTCGAGGCAATGCCCCCGCCGTCGATGATACAAGCTTTCTTGTTCTTGAGTACCTGCCCGCTCGTTCGCTGCTGGATTTTGTTCTTCGCGGTCTTGGCATCCGGCGCTGAAGGGATGGATCATGCTTAAACAGAACCGTGCCATCTTCGATGCACTCCTCAAGGCCTATAACAGAGCAGAATACCTTAACAGCGATCCCCTGCGCTACGTATATCGCTATACGAATCCTGAAGACCAGGAAATCGTTGCCCTGCTCGGTGCTCTTTTTGCCTACGGACGTGTTACGGCCATCTTCTCGTTTCTGGATTCCCTGCTTGCAATGCTCGGTCCTCATCCCGCCGATAGCCTTCGCGAAAAGCGCTATCGGCTACAACACCACTACTACCGCTTTCAAACGGAAAAGGACATCGCACGTTTCCTGAACACATTATCAGAATGGATGCAAAACCGCTCTTTTCCGGTTTTTGAAAGGCCTGTTGTTACCGACATCTACGAGGCCATCGACTCGCTGATCGAAGATCTGCATGGCTCCGTCCCACCGACAGCCAGGACACGGGGCTGGAACTTCTTGATCGGCAGGCCTGAAGCCTCCGCTGCAAAACGCTGGTGTCTTTTCTTTCGCTGGATGGTGCGACGCGAAAGCCCGGACACAGGCCTTTATTCTCGGATGCATCCGGCCAGGCTGATCTATCCACTTGATACGCATATCATCAACATCGCCCGCTGGCGAAGACTCACCTCTCGAAAAACCATCGATCGACGCACAGCTCGCGAGATTACAGCTGCCTTCCAGCACCTCTCACCGGATGATCCGCTGAAGTACGACTTTGCCTTAACCCGCCCCGGTATCCTGAATGACGGCCGGGCACTGTCCATGCTTCGCTCTTCCGTTGAATAGTCTGAATCGCTGCAGGGATTTTTCCTTTCCTCCAGCCATTCCGTCATTATAATGGAAACATGTCTCTACGAATCGTCTGTGTCGGTGCCCATCCCGATGATGTGGAAATCGGCATGGGGGGCACGGTGGCATCCCTTGTTAAGAAAGGGCATGAGGTTCTTCTGCTCGATTTAACCAACGGCGAGCCAACGCCGTTTGGGTCGCCTGAAATTCGTGCCCGTGAGTCTGCCGCATCGGCCAGGGTGCTCGGTGTTCAGAGAAAAACGCTCGGTATGCCAAACCGCTTCCTCGAGGATAGCATCGAAAACCGCAAGACCATTGCCGCCGAATTCAGGGCATTCCGACCTGATTATGTTTTCGCCCCTTATTTCGATGATGCCCATCCGGATCATATTGCAGCCTCTGCCCTTGTCGACGCAGCCCGGTTTTATTCCAAGCTTACAAAAAGCGACATCCCCCATGAACCATTCTTTCCGAAAAGGGTTATCTATTATTATCCCGTTCACCTGCGCCTGCGCATTCATCCAACGTTCTTGAACGATATTTCTGATACCTTCGCGACGAAGGCAGAGGCCATTCGCTGCTACGATTCACAGTTTGCAAAGGCCGGTAAGGGAGACATCATCGATCGCTTTCTCGATGAAAACCGCTACTGGGGATTTCAGGCCGGCTGCAAAGCGGCAGAGCCTTTCTTTCAAAAGGAAATCCCCACCCTTTCCTGGCCCGAGGGTTATCTTTAATGACAGCAGGTAAGCATCTGGAGTCAGAGCAGATATGAGTGTAACCATCGAGCACGGCATCGCTGAGCTTGACCGTATGGTAAGCGAGTACCGGGCCCGCTCCATTCCAGAGTCAGAGCAGAAGATATGCACCGAGACGATTCGGCGTTATGCCGATGAGCTGAAAGCATCTCTGGGTATTGACCGGGGGCCGGTATATATGGCCGGCCACCAGCCCATCTTTTATCATCCGGGAATCCTTGCCAAAGATCTTCTTGTGCAGGCCCTGGCACGGCGGCATGGTGGCACGGCCGTTTCTCTGATACTCGATACAGACCAGGAATCCATCGCCTTCTCCTGGCCTTCTCTAAAACGCCAGTCCTTTATCCTGTCTGATGCAAGACGTATCGTGGCCGGACAGAGGCTTGACGATACGCGCAGGCAGGACTTCATCCGCTCTATAGAGCAGTCACTGCGCGACTTACCGGCCATGCTAACCCCTGTAGCAGCGCAGAGAGCTCGTCCATATCTGCTGCATCTCCTACAGGTTGCGCGAAACACCGCTGATATTGTATCGATTACAAATTCCGTACGCGAACTCTATGCAGAGAAGAAACGCTGGAAGCTCACGTACATTCGTGCTTCAGAACTTATAAAGACCAGGGCCTTTCAGTTTTTTGCTGCCGAGGTCTGCCGAAGACCGGATGAGTTCCGACAGGTATTCAATGACTCGCTGCGAGAATACCGACGCAAGCATGACATCAAAAACCATGCCCAGCCTTTTCCTGATCTGAAACAATCCGAGCTTCCTTTCTGGTTTTCCCGTTACGGTGGCAGGCGTCCCCTTACCGACGAAGATATTCGCGAGTCCGGCCTTCTCTCGGCCGGGCATGAGGCCAGGACGTTTGTACGATTGTTCGAGGAGGGACACATCCTTCCCAGGGCCATCACACTGAGCCTTTTTCTACGACTCTTTATCTGTGACCTTTTTGTTCATGGCATCGGCGGAGGACGCTACGATCGCATCACAGAGAAGGTCATTGAAGGATTCTTTCGTTGTCAGGCGGCACCGATCACCGTGGCAACGGCAACGCTTGCCCTCGAAGCACGGGCCGATTTTGCGCTGCAGAGCCGAAGCCGTGAGGACCTGCAAGAAGAAGAACGCCGGCTGCTTTTTGATCCGGTGCGCTTCCTGCCAGAGGACTGTTCACTGCAAAGAGAAAGACAGGTCCTGATTATGTTACGGAAAAGCCTTGCCGGCCCCAGAGGACATCGCACAGTGCAGGCCCCTCTGCCCGATCTACAGGAACTGCGTCCTGCCTTTGCCAGACGTATGCTTCGCCTGTCAGACCGTCTGCGAAACCCGGACGAGAACCCTCCCCTTCTGCTGCATCGCGAATTCATTGCCCTGCGCAGAAAGGCCATGCCTTATCTGAAAAAACGAAGACAGCTGCTTCTACAGGAGATGGAGCGCGAACGACGGTGTCGCGAAAACCTTAAGATCTTTACGGACCGCACGCTGCCCTTCTTCTACTATGATCTAACCGAGCTGGAAGAGGCAGTAAAGCCTTACGCGAAACGGGAAGCCGCTGCTCTGGCCAGCTAACCGAACAGTCCGCTTAGATTGTTCCTGGCCGTGGCCTTCTCCCAGTCGTCCCGGTCAATGACCGTCACCTTTCTGCCATCCTGCTCCAGACGGGCCAGGATCTTCGGCGTCTCTGAAGGGATACGCGTGGCAAGATAGCGAAACTCCGCTCCGCATTGCGGGCATTTCACATCCTTCGTATAATTCAATCCTACATGCCTGCAGTTTGCACAGCTGCCGTAAAGATCATCCACAAGAAGCAGATGCTTCCTGACCTCGTCGATATCGAGCTGACTGTAGATGCGAAGATACTGTTTCACGCCTCAATCAGGCCCCATCCTGCCGCATCTGTCAAGCCGCATCAGAGCCTGAAAGCTCGGCAAGCGTCTTACCCGTTTTCTGTAAGACGGTATCAATCGAGCGGCAGATCTGCGCCGGCAGGCCAGGCCCCCTGTAGATATAGCCGGTATAGACCTGAATCAAGGAGGCACCTGCCCGGATCTTCTCAAGGGCATCTTCACCCGAAAAGATACCACCAACGCCAATAATGGGCACCCTGCCCTCCGTCAGGCCATAGGCTCGTCGGATCATCTCTGTAGAGCGCCTTTTGATCGGCGCCCCCGAAAGGCCGCCCTGCACATCGACCGCTGCAGGCACCGCACTCTTATCGAGGCTGGTGTTTGTAAGGATCAGACCATCGGCACCGGCAGCGACGATAGCCTCGACCGAGGCCCTGAGTTCATCGTCATCCAGATCGGGAGCAAGCTTCACGAAAAGCGGAACCCTGCGATTGCTATCGATAAACGAACGCAGGGCTGCCACAAGGCTGTGTATCTTCGATGCCTCCTGTAACAGGCGAAGGCCCGGAGTGTTTGGCGAGCTTACATTGACGGCAATATAGTCTGCATGAGGAAGTAACAGGGAAAGGCTTTTCAGATAATCCTGCTCTGCCTCTTCCACAGCGGCCACCTTGCTCTTGCCTATATTGATGCCGCGAACAACACTGCGTGACTGCCCGGCAAGGACCGCTGCCACGGACTCTGCCCCCGGATTATTGAATCCCATGCGATTCACAAGGGCTTCGTGGTCGACGAAGCGAAACATCCGCGGCTTTGGATTCCCCTCCTGGGCAAGGGCCGTAAAGGTGCCCGATTCCACAAAGCCAAAGCCCATGCGTGCAAGAAAGGGATAAAGCTCCGCCGTCTTATCGAAGCCCGCCGCCATGCCCACAGGATTCTCAAAGCGCAGGCCACAGACGCTGGTGGCCAGACGCGCAGAGCGATACTGAAAGGCAGCCTGCATCGCCGCAGCTGCACCCGGCATGCGCACCGCTGTTGTCATAAGGCGAGATACCCGCTCATGGGCCGATTCTGGATCAGAGAGAAAAAGCAGCGAACGCAGGGCAGAATAGAACATGCGTCAATTCTTTGTTTCCGGACGTCCACGCAAGCCCGAACGATGGGCCTTTATAGAGGGGGATTGCTAACACAGCGCCAGCGTCGATGAAGTCGAAATCGAGCAACTGCTCAGAGAATTCTCAGCGAGTGTTCGGAAAGCCCCCAACAGTTCCCGGGCTTCAAGCGCTCTCAGGCAAACTGACGGTACAGGCCGGCAAGCTTGCCCAGGATGATGGCATGTGTGGTATAGATGGGACGGTATTTTGCATTGGCCGGTTCAAGGCGGATGCGCGTCTTTTCTCGATAAAAGTATTTCAGCGTGGCCTCGTCGTCGATCAGGGCAACGACGATTTCGCCGTTATCGGCCGTGCTGGCCTTCTTGATCACGGCAATGTCGCCGTCTCGTATGCCGGCCTCGATCATAGAATCGCCCGCAACACGCAGAGCAAAGATATCGGACTGATCCTTCACCATGGAACGGGGGAAGGTCAGGTACTCTTCTACGTTCTCTTCGGCAAGGATTGGTATACCGGCAGCAACCCGGCCCACCAGCGGCACCTTCACCACAGATTCCTGTGGCTCGGGCAAGGTGCCATCGGGCATACGCAGGATTTCAATGGCACGGCTACGATTCTTTTCGCATTTGATGTAGTCTTTCTTTTCGATGGCCTTCAGGTGGTCGTAGGCCCCTTTTGGCGTGATCTCGAACCGATCGGCAATCTCGCGGATGGTTGGCGGATAGCCCTGATTCTGAGAAAAGGCATAAATGTATTCCAGAATGCCGCGCTGCTTTTCGGTAAGATCCTTCATACTTAACATATAGAAAGCCGTCAAAGACCGGTCAACAAAAAAATGTATGCAGGTAACAATTCCGTTTCATCTGCCCGTCTTCGCTGCGATTGACAGCGAAACCCTGCCGGCAAGGATTGTTGCATGGCCAGTATCTTTACACGGATTATCAATCGAGAATTACCCGCCTACATCGTTGCCGAGGATGAGGATCATATTGCCTTTCTTGATGTAAAACCCGTAAAACGCGGACATCTGCTTGTGATTCCCAAGCAGGAGATCGACTACATCTTCGACATGGACGATGAAGCCCTGGCAAAGCTCAATGCCTTTGCAAAGAAGGTGGCCATTGCCCAGAAAAAGGCCATCCCCTGCAAGCGCATCGGTACCGCCGTGGTTGGCCTTGAGGTGCCGCATGTGCATATCCACCTCATTCCGCTGGATGAAATCTCGGACCTGGACTTTTCAAAAGAGCGACTGAATCTAACAAAAGAAGAATTCGAAAGCATTCGGGACAGCATCAAGGCAGGTCTGTAACAGGGCGGACTCCGGGCTCAGCTTTTTAGTCGATCGATGGGAACCTCTTCGATGCCCAGCTCGATGCCCAGAAAGAGCTTTTCCAGGAAGGCCACATGCTCGGTCACATCGGTAAGCAGGATGCGCACCTTCGATCGGCCATTGGCCTGTGGAGCACGCCTCAGTTGCAGTCGATCAAGCTCGGCTGCAACCGTTCGGGCCACCTCTACAGAAGAATCGACCAGCTGCAACTGCGGATAGACTCGACGAAAGGCCTGCTTTAACAGCGGATAATGCGTGCATCCAAGCACGGCTGCCGTTACGCCCTGCTGCACAAGCTCATCCACGTACTGGCGTATAACCTCTTCGGTTACGGCATTGTCCGTCCAGCCCTCTTCTACCAGGGGAACAAATAACGGACATGCCTTCGACATGACGCGAAGATCAGATCGCCTTTCTTTGATCAGGCGCTCGTATACGCCGGACTTCACCGTCGATCGGGTGCCGAGCACGCCAACCGTCGCCCCTTTCTGTCCCGCTGCTGCAAGAAGAGCCTCCACTCCAGGACGAACCACACCGAGAACTGGCACGGGCATCTTCTCTTTTAGCAGGCCTTCTGCATGCGCTGTCGATGTATTGCAGGCAATGACGAGATACTTGATGTTCTGGTTTACCAGATACGAAGCAACTTCCATGCTGTAGCGCTGCACGGTCTCGGGCGAACGCGAACCGTAAGGAACACGGGCCGTGTCGCCAAGATAGACAAAGCGTTCGTCTGGCAGGGCCTGGATCAGCTCATGCAAAACGGTTAACCCGCCCATACCGGAGTCAAACACTCCAATCGGGCGGTCCTGCATGGAATCCTGGCCCGGATTCTGACCGGTTTCGTTCACTTGCCCAGTTCGAAGGCTTCATGGACGGCTTCCAGGGCCTTCCGTCCATCTTCCTTCTTGATAACCACGGTGATCTTGATTTCGGAGGTGCTGATCATTTCGATGTTGATGTTGTTCTTTGCCAGGGCTTCAAACATCGCACCGGCCACTCCGGAATGGGATTTCATGCCAATACCAACGGCGGAAAGCGTGGCAATCCCCTCCTGCACATCAATGGTTCCTCCGCCCATCTCTTTCAGGAAGGCATCGCTCACCTCACGGGTTACGCCAACCGAAGCAGTCGGCACCGTAAAAGAAATGGTATTGCGGCCGTCCTTGCCCGTGCTCTGCACGATCATGTCCACATTGATATCGGCACGAGCCAGTCGGTTAAACAGATCGGCAGCCAGTCCTGGACGATCCGGGATGTCGAGGACGGAAATGCGCGCATCATCAGATTTCAGCGTCACTCCGCGAACGGCGACTTTTTCCATAATACTGTCCTCCGGCACGACAAGTGTGCCTTCTTCATTATTAAAACTTGAGCGAACGTGAATCACAACGCCGTATTTCGAAGCCACCTCTACGCTACGGCTATGTAATACACCGGCACCGAGCCTTGCAAGCTCCAGCATCTCTTCGTAGCAGATGCGATCGATCTTCTTCGCAGAGGCCACCTTGTTTGGATCCGTCGTATAAACGCCGTCCACATCGGTGTAGAT
>CAZUEX010000009.1:0-138922 GCA_964619535.1 uncultured Leptospiraceae bacterium
TCCTTGTACTGACGATACTGCGAGATCTACAACAGTAGAAATTCTAATCTCCTTCTGGAGGATGATATCGTGATTGTCTCACCGGCGATCTACAACAGTAGAAATTCTAATCTCCTTCTGGAGGATAAAATTTGCTAATCAAATATTAAGATCTACAACAGTAGAAATTCTAATCTCCTTCTGGAGCCGCAAACGCTGGTGAAAAAGGATTTGCAATCTACAACAGTAGAAATTCTAATCTCCTTCTGGAGCCTCGCTGCCCTGCCAGGGCTTCATCCCGAATCTACAACAGTAGAAATTCTAATCTCCTTCTGGAGAGGTATCCTCGAAAATAGGCAACTTTTCCTGCAAAAACGGGCCCCAAAAGGCCATATCTGCCTGTTTTTTGTGCAAATTACTGCCATTTTCGTCTGTCAGGCTGGCTTTTTCGCTGTACTTCCGTGATGAAGACCAGGGTTTGCAATTTACCTGACGGTTCGATGATGGTGTACTGGGTTATTTTTTCAAGCACTATATGATGATGAGGTCGGATTCCTCATTCTTCGCGTAGCCGTACCGGGTGATTTTACAACTTGCGGTTAGCTGGAAGATCAATACAGAATCGGTTTGGCCAAAACGTTTTTCGAATCTATGTTTGATCTCGCTCTGGATATTCTCGAGGATCCTCTCGCTGTTGTGGATTTGAAATACGGAGTACTGTAATCGATGCCCGTATTTTTCGAGAAACTTTGCAAATCGAGTGCGAAGTCTGTCATCGCTGATGTCATACGATACGAGAAGCATATCAGTCTCCCTGGATTCGGAATATTGGGTATTGCTCGATGGGTTTCTCTCTCATAAAGGCCCGGTAATAATCCTGTACATAGAGAAAGATGTCTTCTTTGTGCTTTAAGATGCCCTGTAAGAGCCATGATGTATAGCTTTTCTGCTTTTCGAAGGACAGAGAATAGAACCCTCGTGATTCTACGAAATCTTCGTCCTTTGCCTGACCGAGAGAGTAGGCATGCTTGATTCTTTTGTCTATGATGCAGCGAAAGGGCTCAACCAGGTCACAGATCAGGGATTTGCGCTGGTAGTAATTCTGGTGGTAGACTCCACGGTAAATGTCGAACCCATAAAGCAGTGCCATGGCTTCGACAAAGTTGAAGAGATAGGTATAGCCGATATCCAGAAGCACGTTGATTGGATCCATCTTCACACGTGGCTTTCGGCCCTTCCAGTTCAGGTCGCGATACCAGGCCCTGAAGAATTGCCGTGAAGCTATTCCTTCGATGCCCAGAATGGTTTTCAGGTCCAGTTCCGGGAGTTCTCTTTCGTGGTAGCCCTTCAGGTCTGCGATGGTTGTTTTCACATCCAGGGGTTTTTTTCTGATGCTCTTCAGCAGTGCGATCTGGTTTTCGATCTTGTTACGTACCAGATGCCAGGCTATACTGTAGCTTTGATGTCTGTATTGTTTTTCTCTTAGCAAAAAATTGCCTTCTGCGCCGTTATTCCATACACCGATGGGCTTCATCGTGTAGCTCAGCACAAAAATCGAGAACCCGTATTTTTTGCTGCGCTGGATGATTCCCGATGTCAGGGTAATGTGCCCGACGATCCAAACCGAAAAAATGAGAAAACAGCTTTGCTGAAGTATAACCTTACCATCTGCATCCTTGACGATGAGGTTATCATTCTTGAAGGAGACTGTCTGGCCTTCCGTGGTAAAGCACACGACCAGACCTTTTTTTCGAAAATCAGGAAGGCTTAACATAGGCTATAGTCACATAGGTTCGAATAGATGCAGTTCAGGCATTTTTCAGGGTTTGGCTCGAAGGATGGGTCATTCAGATCGAACCGGTTCAACTCTTCCAGTACATCACGGAACTTAGCTGTCATTGCAGGATCATCTTCTGGCAATGGAACTGGATGGTTCTTGTTTCGGGTCCGGTCTCGAAGCACGATTTCTTTCACTGAATAACCCATCTCTCGCAGAGCAAAACACTGAGCATATACCTGGAATACATAGCCGTCATAGATGACGGCTATGCGATTCTTTCGTTCAATCAGGCGACCTGTGGAAATCTCGAACAGGTCGATTTTGCCCATAACATTGTACGTGGCACTGTACACCTCCACACCGATAAGAATATCAGACCGAGAAGAGTAGGATTCAGAATCGATCGATTCATGGGCCAGCCTCCCTTCGGTCTGTGGTTTTCTATGGATCATCTTCGCCCCGAGCGCTCCATGTACGTTGTGAAAGTAGATGGAGCGGGGGCAGAAGATGAAATCGTTCAGCATTGTAATGGGAATGTACGGTTCCATAGCCTGAAAAGGGTTATGTCCGGTTCCAGAGAAAATCCAGCCATTCTAACTGCGACACGGTTCGGTCGATCTTACTTCCCTCCGGTGTTTCCTGGATCTTCATGCAGAGGAGCAGGCCTTTTTTCGCGATGTTATAGGCCCCATTTGCATCTGCATCGACAGGAAATGTGGGATCTGCTTCGAGCGAATTAAAAAAGCGACCGGTTCTGGGATCGGCAACAGGTGACAGGATGTAGTCTTTTTCTTCGGCTCCTGCTTTGCCGTTGTTGTAACGCAGGGCAAGGAGAACCTGGAGTGCCTCGATGAGGTCCTTGAAGAAGGAGGCCTGGTTCTGCTGCACGATCTGCTGTTTGAGGTCACTACCATCTTCAAATGCGATACCGGCATCCTGTAACACAGACTTGATCTTCTCGTTGCAATCATAGCGCTCATACGAGAAAGACCCGTTTTTGCTTCGCCGCATCCGGTAGCGCTCTGCTTCCTGATGCGAACAGATAACCCAGGTGGTGTCGGCGAGTCTCTGGGCGATTTTGGCCAATGTCTTTTTTGATTTGCGTTTTGCGGCATCCATGTGCGACGGGACGAACTGCCCGTAGGTGGCCTCGAATTCGAAGTATCCTTTCGCCGGATTATAGCGAATTGAGTCGAAGCGTGAGAAGAAGGCCTTGTTTGTTGGAATGGTGCCTGCCTTCGGTCTTAGAAAATTGTAGAAGCCGGTTACGGGATCAATCTTACTGGTATAGCTGGCCGGTACGTAGAAGATCATTCCAGACTGGTTACCCAGTTTCTGAAATGAGGTAAACTTGCCGGTCAGCTGGAAGGCGTTAAGGCTTCCGCCTGGCTCTTTGGGTTTTCGGTCTTTAAAGACGAGGTAGTTCAGTTTGTCGATAAGCATCTTCTCGAACTTTTGATAGACCTGTTTTTCTACCTTGAATCGGCCACGCTTGAAGCCTGCGTTCAGGTTTTCCATGACGAGAATGGCCTCGTTTTCTACCATGATCTGTGCGATGCGGTGGACGATCTGTGAAAGGTAGCCTTCTTTCAGTTCTTTAATGTTCTCGATAACATCCCAGTTCTGTCTGGCCTGCTGGCGTTCCTTCTCTCTGGCATCGAGCTTGGCGTGATAGTCGATATCCACACCGACCTTTTCGTTGCGAATGGAGTTCAGCGACTCCTGCTTCAGGATATTCCCCTTATGGTCGATCAGGGTTAGATACAGCAGGTTTCGCTCACCGCGGTCAATACCAATGATCTTCACTTTCTTGTTCTTTCTGATGTAGTCATGAACGAAAGGATCGATGAATTCAGTTGATTGCGAATGGAAGTTCATCGTGATGGGGACGTGCAAAAAGAACTTGTCCATGCTGTATCGGCGATCCTTGAGAATCGGGTACTGGAATTTGCCTTTCAGTTCCTTTGCGTGGTGACCTTCTTTCCGTTGCTTCTCCGTATAGCTAATGGAGGCCGGTCTGAAGAATAGTTCTGCCTGTCCATTGAGCTGATACACTATAGGGTTCCGGTTGGCGGGTTCGAACAGATGCCGCCAGTATATCGTATGCAGATTCGGCTTACCCTTGCTGTACGGCGAAAAATCCTTGTTGTAAAGCTGAAACAGGTAGAGCTTTCCTTCTGAAACCCACTGCATCACCAGTGCTTCATCGACCTGGCTCCACCATGTGGCATAACCCTGGGCCTGGACTTCGTTATAGAACTCTGCAATATCGTTATAATCTTTTGTAGGCCGGAATTTAAATTGAAATACGTCCCAGTCGCTGTTCTTGCGGATCGACGCTTTGTAAAAGTCGATCAATTTATGCAGATCTTTTTTCTTAAACTGGTCGCCCTTTGTGAATGACTTCTTGTCGTATATTTTGATGATGTTGTCAGGCGGCGAATAGTCCTTCTTGCCTTTGTCTGAAAAGAAGACCTTTGGCAACATCATATAGGGATTGGGCAACAGTTTGTAGTTCAGCTTGTTGAAGACGGATTGCGAGCTGGGTTTGGGCAGATTTGAGAACAGCTTGTTGTGAGCCTTGTCCATAATAGCCAGATAGTACAGTCCGTCTTTTTCGAGGAGCACAGACAGGTTGGCCTCCTCTTTGTTAATATCCCAGCCATCCAGCAGAGTCGATCGATCAAAGGTCAGCTTGAGCTTCTCTTCCGAGAAAGGCTTTCTTGTAAGGCGGTTACGAACCTTGTTGTAGAGTCGGGGCAGGGGCGAAAGGGCTTCGTTGCAGCTATCCCACAAACCGTAAAAGTCTTCATTCTTTTCTGTGTTGCTGGCTTCTGTGTGCAGATAGGAAAGGTGATGCTTCAGGTTCATGAGGGCATCGAGAAACGATTTGATACGCCGTACGGTCTCTTTGTCCTTGTGCAGCTCATCTGATTCCGGGTGGTCCTTGAATAGAGGCGCGAGATCCCGATAGGTCTCTTCGATCGTGCCAACGAGATCCTTTTCCTCAGCGGGTGTTGCGGAGCTTTCTGCTGTACCAGGATCATCGAAGACGGCAGCAGCAAAAAAATCTCGCAGGCTGGTTCGCTGCTTGATGGTGTCGCCCTGAAGGACGTGCTCAAAATAGAATGAAAGCGCCCGGTCAAGTTCGGCAAGGCTGTAGAATGGTCGCGCAAGCAGGGAGCTGATCGACTTTTCCTGCTGGGCCTGGGTTTCATCGGGATGCTGATGATGGTGGTGTTCACTGAGGGCATTGCGCAGAATAGCCCAATCGCCAAACGCCTGGTGGCTTAAGGCAGAGAGACGCTTCGCATTGACAAAGATGCGTTCATAATCGGATTCCTTCATCTTTGCCAGCTGTTTGTTTGCGCGTGTGAACGATTTCAGCACGTTGAAGTGTGAACGATCGCTTTCGTTTATCGCATGTTCGATGTGGTGTTTCCAGAAATCCTGCAAGGCTGTAAGAAGTTCCTGATCCGTTTCGAAGGGCTCTGGTCGGAACGAGACGCTGTTCGTTTCGCTCAGGATCTGCTTGTAAAGTGGCTGAAAGCGAGGCAACCTGGTATCTGGATGTTTCTGGTTATACAGATTGATCCATTCGTTCAAGCCCTGTCTCTTTTCTGACTCTCCTTCTACAAAGAAACCACCGATAAGTTTGTTGTAGTACTCGATGCCCTTCTGGTTAAGGCACTTCTCGAAATAGCCTAACGAGAAGATGGAAGAAAGGCTTTCCCGAATCTCTAACCTCTTCCTGATAGCCTGCTCTTCGCTTTTGGACAGATGAGGTCGTAGCGATTCGTAGACGCGTATATTGTCAAGAAAGCGGGGCAGGTTGTCGTGTACGATGCGATAGGCAATGGCCGTGGCCTCTTCCTCATCACTGTACATATTCTCGCGGTTTTGATTGAATCCGGTAAAGTATGTAGAGAAGCCTTTAAAAAAGCCGATCGTTTCATCGAATTCGGATTCGCTGTGACCGGCTTCAACAACAACGGTCCGGAACTCTGTGTTTTTTGATGGATTGAACAGGTCTTTTGATGTCAGAGTTTTGTAACGCGTCGCCACTGCTTCCAGGGCCTTCTTCTGCTTCGCTGAGTACCTGGCGGTGGCTTTTTTCGAAAGCGATCCCTTGAGTACTCCGGCAATAGCTTCCCGGATCTTCTTTTCTGCCTCACTGCGTTTTTTTTCGGCCTCTTCACGTGTCTCTGGATCGGTGAAATGCGGGCTTCGTATGATGCTCTGAATGGTTTCCATATGCGACAGGCAGTCGAGGGCCTTGAAATCAACGAGAGCCAGTGCCTCGTCAATGTGATGACGATGGTAGACGTCGATAAGCTGTTTTGCGGCTTGAAATTTTGAGGCCCGCTCTTCATCCTTTTCGAGGATGGATGGTTGGCCTTCATCATGGCTCTGGCGGATATGTCGTTCGGTTTCGCCCTGTGGGATCAGCTCAAAGCGCAGGGTCTTCTGAACAGGATACAATCTGGTAAATTCGCTGTATTTCACCGGCTATTCTCCATAGAAAGAAGGGATTGGTTCCGGAAAATAGTAGCATATCGGATGGACAAAAAAAGAAAAAAAGAGGGAACTATGTGTTAATTGCAAATATGGGACATGTGTCCAGTCTACAGCCAGCCCTGGAAGCCTGATACCGGCCTTACAGGCATAAAAAAGCCCCGCCAGCCGGCGGGGTTTTTTTTGCCGATGCTCTGCCCTGGATCAGCGAACCTCTTCTATCATGAACTCTGTGAAGAGGTCCTTCTGGTTGCCGTATTCTGTCGTATCGAAGAGGATCGGATAACGCCCCGTAAAGCAGGCATCGCACCAGTGATTGGATTTTACTCCTGGAACTTCCATGGCACGCAGAGCGCTTTCTACGCTCATATAGCCAAGAGAATCGACGCGCAGATACTTCTGAATCTCTTCTGTGGTATGCGAGGAGGCGATGAGCTCATTCCTTGTGGGAATGTCGATGCCGTAAAAGCAGGGGAATCGCGTGGGCGGAGCCGAGATGCGCATGTGGATCTCTTTTGCTCCGGCATTCTTCATCATCTTGATGAGCTTTCGCGAGGTTGTTCCACGCATGATGGAATCATCAACAAGAACGACTCGCTTTCCTTCTACAGCAGACCGGACGACATTATACTTGATACGGGCGCCGAAGTCCCGGATCTTCTGTTCGGGCTCGATAAAGGTACGCCCGATGTAATGCGAGCGGATGAGGCCGGTAACGTAGGGGATGCCGCTTTGTTCTGCATAGCCGAGGGCAGCCACGACAGATGAGTCGGGAACGGCCACCACACAGTCGGCCTCGACCGGATGTTCGAGGGCCAGCTCTTTACCGAGGTTTTTGCGGACGTCATAAACCGATCGGTTAAAGATATACGAATCCGGTCGTGAGAAGTAGATGTTCTCGAAGATGCAGAGGGATTCGGGCATATCCCCGAAAGGACGAAAGCTTTCCACTCCCTGGTCAGAGACGCGAACGATTTCGCCGGGTTCTACATCCCTTTCATACTCTACGTCTGTGATGTCAAAGGCACAGGTCTCTGAGGCAAAGACAACAGCACCGGTCGTCTTATGACGCCCCATGACGAGCGGTCGAAATCCCATGGGATCCCTGGCAGCATAAAGCTCACGCGCGGTAAGAACAAGAAGACTGTAGGCGCCTTCAATCCGTCGAAGGGCGGTAATAAAGGCATCGAGGAAGTCCGTCAGGCCGCTGCGGGCCATAAGATGAAAGATGACCTCGGAATCGACGGTGGTCTGGAAGATGGACCCATTGCGCTCCAGCTCTTTGCGCAGATCCCAGGCATTGACAAGGTTGCCATTGTGTGCCAGGGCAAAGCTGCCAAGATTGGAATCGACACGGATGGGCTGAGCATTGCGCAGAAAAGAGGCCCCTGTGGTAGAATAGCGATTGTGCCCGATGGCGGCGCGGCCGTAAAGCTGGTCGAGCTTCTCTTTTCCGAAGACATGGGCTACCTGTCCCATACCGGCATAGCGGTACAGACGTTCGCCATCCGAGGACACGATGCCCGCGCTTTCCTGGCCACGGTGCTGCAGGGCATAAAGCCCGAGATAGGTGTAATTCGATGCTTCTTCGGATCCGAAAATACCATACACGCCGCATTCATCTTTCGGTTTGCCATCGTGTGGCTGGCGGCGTCGTCCGCAGAGAGGTTTGCCCTGAGGGCAATTCCGATGGGAGGTGCTATGTTTCATGTTAGATCAGGGGAGATGACATATCCAAAAAAAACGAACCATGACGGAATTCAATCAGGATACCCACATTTTGCGAAACTTTTTCCTGCACATCCCGCTGCTGCGCAGCCTCTCTGAGGCACCGGAAGAGCTGGAGTTACTTGTTCAAACCAGTGAAATACAGTCCATCCGACGAGGGGAGTACCTCTTTCGCAGAGGGGATGACTCCGACAGGGTGTTTCTTGTGCATTCCGGCGAGATCGGTATCTACCGGGGCAGCAGGCTGATTGCCCTGCAGCGGCGTGGAAGCATCTGCGGTGAGGTAAGCCTGCTTTCTGGAAGCGGGCATTCCTCCTCTGCACGGGCCATGTTTGACTCTACGGTCGTTGTTGTGCCCGGTAAGAGCTTTATGCGCCTGGTGGAGACCGTCCCATCGATTGGTCTGAAGCTGATTCGCCTGCTTTCGGAGCGTTTTCGGGGGGCCCTGGACAGCCCGGCCGATCTGCATCTGGGTCGGATCTGTGCCATCCGCTACCCGGAGCATGAAGAGCGCTCCGGCCGCATGGCCTACAGCCTGGCCCGTGCCGTATTACAGGAAGGGCAGCGGGCGATCATATTGACGGTGAACGAGCGTTCCCCGCTGATCGTCGAAAAGGAACGCAATCTGATCGAGCAGCTGCAGATGCCAGAGCGGGGTCGGAGTTCCGACCTGCCTGTCATCCTGAACCTGGAGCCCCTGTTAGCAGAGGGACAGGAGCAGCAGCAACGCCTGAACCTGCACGATCTGCTGTCCGGCCTGCGGCGAACCTTCGATCTCGTGCTGGTGGATCTTTCTCCGCATCCCTCTGCTCTTGCGCAGGTCATCCTGAATGATGCCCATGAACACCTGATCTTCTACAGGAAGGAGCGGGTTTCGACACAGGGTTTGGTGCTGCAGGAAACCGATGCAGGCGGAAGCCAGGGCCCGTCACAGCTGCCGGTCTTTGCCGGCTACAGAGAGGATCCGGTCGTAAACGGTGCCATGCGCCGCCTGGCCCGCAGGTTGCTTCGCAGCTCAAGGGGGCTCTGTCTTGGCGGTGGAGGTGCCCGGGCACTCGCTCATGCGGGCTGCCTTTCCGTATTCGAAGAGGAGGGCCTGGACTTCGATGCCATCAGCGGATCGTCGATGGGGGCCGTAATCGGTGCGCTCTATGCCATGCAGATGCCTGCCGCAGAGATCCGCAAGATGATAGGCCGCTATCTCTATCACTCCGATGCCATCCTTGACAAAAGCCTGCCTTTCGTTAGCTTTTTTCGTGGCCGCAGGCTGGCCGATCTGCTACGAACCGTGTTTCGCGGAGTGCGGATCGAGGATCTGCCCGTTCCCTTTTACTGTAACGCCGTCGACCTGAAAAGCGGGCAGATGGTTATGTTTGATTCTGGATGGCTCGATTTTGCTCTTCGCTGCACGGTTAGCCTGCCGGGCATCTATCCCCCTGTGGAATGGGCAGGCCGCACACTTGTAGATGGCAGTGTGATCAATAATCTGCCCGGGGAGGTCCTGCGTCAGAATGGACTTTCGCGCGTGGTCGGCATTAACGTATCGCCTGTTGCCGATCCTCTTTCGGCGCGGACGGCACTGAATACACGCGAAGGGATCAAGGGCGTGTATCGCTTTGTGAATCTGCCACCGATCCTGAACATCGTAAGCCGATCCATCTCGGTGGCCAACCGTGAGCTATTGCGCTTTCGTCTGAACGATTTTGACTTTTTGCTGAATCCCGATGTTCGCGCCTTTGACCTTTTTGACTTTCACCGACAGCGCGACATCCTGCAGGCAGGACAGGAAGAGGCTAAACGTCAGATGGGGCGCCTTCGGGAAGCCCTTCATCCGCCACAGGAGGCGTGAAGAAGCGAAAGCGTCCGCGGATCAGGCTGAGCGTTTCTTCAAGAGGTAGCGGACGGGAGCAGAAGTATCCCTGCAGGTAATCGGATCCCAGTCGTGAAACCATGCGGGCCGTTTCAAGGTTTTCCACCCCTTCGGCAATGACCTTCAGGCCAAGGGCCTTGCCCAGTACGATAATCGATCGGCCAATCACCTGGCTGCGTTCATCGAAGGAGATATCTTTTACAAAGGACTGATCCACCTTGAGATAAGAGGCAGGCAGGTGCTTCAGGTAGCTCAGGGAGGAATAGCCTGTGCCAAAGTCATCGATGGCAAAGAGGTAGCCCCGTTCGCTCATGGAGTTCAGGATGCGCACCATCTTTTCGGGCTGCTGCATGAGGGCCGTTTCGGTAATTTCGATAATGATCTGTTCCGGACGCAGTCCGTTACGAACGATCGTATCGGTTACCTGCTGCAGGAAGCTGGTATCAAGCAGCTGAATCAGAGAAACGTTGACCGTTACCTTGAGATCGGGATTCACATCCCCCGTTTCATTCATGATGCGTCGGAACTCTTCTGCAACGCGTGTGAAGACAAAATAGCCCAGTTCACGAATCATCCCCGATTCTTCAAGAAGGGGAATGATCTCGGATGTGCTGGCACGTATACTTTCGTTGCCCTTCCAGCGTACCAGCGATTCCATATGAGAAATCATGCCTGTTTCCACATCGATGATGGGCTGGTAGACGACTGAGAAGTCCTCGTTGACGAGATGATGGCGAAACGTATGATGCAGGTAGTTCATCAAAACGGTCTTTTGCTTCATCTCCTCGCGGATGCTGTCGTTGAACATGACCAGCGTATTCTTTCCCGACCGCTTTGCCTGGTACATGGCCAGATCGGAATGCATCAGCAGTTCGTGAAAGGTTGCTCCGTCTTCGGGAAAGAGGGCCAGGCCCAGGCTTACGCCAATATGATGATGGATTCCATCGATGTTAAAGTCCTGCGACACAAAGTGAATGATGCGATCGCAGAGGATCTGCAGGGCGGTGATATCCTCGTAGTTGTGCACGAAGATGGCGAACTCATCCCCTCCGATACGCGCAAAGATACCGTTTCCTGGAATCAGGGCGGTGATGCGACCGGTGACAAGCTGCAGCATGCGATCGCCGACGTTATGACCGAAGGTTTCATTCACATACTTAAAGCCGTCCAGATCCATAAAGATCATCGCTCCTGGTGAATTCACGTGGAGCAGATGCCTGACCGCTTCTTCAAAGGCAGCCCGGTTCCGGATCCCTGTCAATGAGTCTCTGTAGGCCAGGGTTCCTATCTTCGTGGCCATACGGTTGAAGCGCTTTCCCAGTTCGGCAATCTCATCGTTACCGAACAGTCGGACGCGTACGTCCAGCTCTCCCCGGCTCAGCGCTTCAGTCGTTTCCATGAGATTGTTCAGTCGATTATGGTACAGGCGCATGTACAGATAGACGAAGATGAGCAGGGGTGCACCAACCACGGCCGAGGCAGGCAGGATGAAGGTAAGCAGATTCCTGTCGAAAGAAAAGAGGACATCGGAAAGATCAAGAACGTAGATGATAAAGCCCTGATTGGTCGATGTCCTGTAGCGGCGAAAGACAAGCTGTCGGGTGCCAACATCGAGCTGGCCGGTGCTTCCGGTCGTTTCCGTGCTCTGCAAGGCCCGAAGGCTGACAGAGGGAGGCAGTCGCAGCAGATTGAAGACCTGATCGACCGGATGCTCTGCGAAAAGTGGCTGGGTGGCGTACTGGACGATACCATTCCGGTCGGTTATCAAAATGCTATCTGTGTCGGCCGGGCGCAAGAGGATGGGGATGCTTTCTTCAAACAGCGTCTGATCATTTTCAATCAGATGTGACAGTATTTCTACCGTCTGTCCGGCCTGCTCACTGTACAGCGCCATGGTATCCTTTCGATAACCGGAGCGGTACAGCACCAGCAACGCCACCAGTGACACAGAAAACCCGCTGATCAGCAGGATCGGGATGAGGCGGCGAAGCGGAATATGGGTCATCTTCTGAATCAGATCATACATAGGTGCCGCCAGAAAATGGCCGAAAACGAGATAACTGTGCAAGGGCAGGGCTTCAAGCACTTTCGTTCTGCTTTTTTCTTGTTTTGCGCTTGTTCTCTGTCATATTCGGACTACTTTCAGAAAAAAAAAGGTTCATGCGAAACTATGGAAACCAAACTGATCACCTATGCGATTCCCGTTTTCTTCCTGCTGATCGGAATCGAGCTACTCTATTCGATTCTCAGCAAAAAAAGGCTGTATCGGTTACACGATTCGATCAGCGATCTCAGTACAGGCGTTGGCAATCAGATTGCCGGGTTATTCTTTCGTGGCGTCACGATTGCGGCCTATATCTATCTCTATGAAAACGTCAGGCTTGTTGAATTTCGATTTGAAACGCCCTTACAGGCCGGCATGGCATGGATCTCTGCCTTCCTGCTGTACGATTTCTGCTACTACTGGATGCATCGTTACAGCCATGAATGGAATCTGTTATGGGCGGGCCATGTTGTGCATCATAGCAGCGAAGAGTACAATCTTACAGTGGCACTGAGGCAGCCTGCCTTTCACGGGCTTTTTACGTGGGTCTTCTATCTGCCTCTTGCCGTTGTCGGCATTGATCCCGCCTTCTTCATTATTCACGGACAGATTAACCTGATCTATCAATTCTGGATTCACACACGCGCCGTTCCGAAGCTCGGGTTTCTCGAATGGTTCTTGAACACTCCATCGCATCATCGCGTACATCACGGCCGCAATCCACGCTACATCGATAAGAACCACGGGGGCACACTCATCATATGGGACCGACTGTTTGGAACGTTCCAGGAAGAGGATGAAGAGGTTGCCTATGGGCTGGTAAAACCACTGCGCAGCTGGAATCCGGTCTGGGCAAACCTGCACCACTTCTATGATGTGCTGCACTTCTGCTGGCATGCACCGAGCTGGAAGGATCGTTTACAGGTATGGTTTCGGCCACCCGGATGGCGTCCGGAACATATGAAAGACTACAGGTATCCGGCAGAGAAGGTTGCATCGGACCAATCACTCTTTGAGCGATATGAAACCCAAACACCATCCCTTATCAGCTACTATGCGCTGGTATGGTTCATTCTTGCAACAGCAGCTGCCTTCATCATGCTCTTGAACGTGAAAAACATGACGATGATACAGATGCTGGCTCTTTCTTCTCTTGTTGTGTGGACCTTGCTCAACATAGGAGGAATGATAGAGCTAAAGCGCTGGGCGTATCATGCAGAGATCGTGCGATTGATTGTTGTAGTGGTTCCGTTCTTTGTAGAACCGATACATGAAGGGCTGGCTGTAGTGGCCATTGCTGTTGCTATGTTATCCTTCATGGTTCTTTTCATGCACAGAAAGGCCTTTGGTAATGATGTGTCCGTTCTTCTTGTTGAAGAGGTACAGAAACCATTGATGCAATAGGCATTATCATCATCAAGACCTGATCTATTATGCATCTGTTAAAAAAAAAATCATGCAGTTAGAAAAAATTGATGAATGAATTGACAATAACTTACTTGATGAAAAAAGGAAGAGCCATAAGCGACATAAGATGGTGATCGTAATCAAGAATGTCGGAATCACTGATCGCCTTCGATGTCCTGGTTACAGTTCGATACATCACGGTCAGAGAGAATAGAACATGGCAACTAAGAAAGCAACGAAGAAAGCAGCCAAAAAGACTGCAAAAAAAGCGGCCAAGAAGACGGCCAAGAAAACAACGAAAAAGTCTGCAAAGAAATCCGCGAAAAAAAGCGCAAAGAAAACCGCAAAGAAGAAAGCTTCCAAGAAAAAGGCGACAAAGAAAAGAGCCGCTATGTGAAACAGCGGCTTGCTGTTATCTGACCAATACGATGTTATATTCGAGGGTAACCTCATCATTGATGATCGTATTGGTCAGAATATTCCCATTCACACCAAAATCCTGCCTGTTTACAACCAACGTTCCTTTTGCTTCAACCCCCATCCAGTTTGCGCTGAGTTGAATCGGTTCGTGATACTCTCTGCGAATGCCTCGAATCTCAAGGGCAAAGTGTACGTAGTATTCTCCTTCATCTTCTGTGATGCTGATGACGTCCACATAGGCGCGGGGATGGTTTGCGCTGTCGAAGAATTCTGCCTCTTTAAGATGTATGTCTCGCTTCGTCTTGCCGGTTTGCAGGCTATCGATAACGATGGCAAGTCGCCCTTTCAGGCTGGTGGGCCTGCCATTAAATTCAATGGATTCCAGTTCGATGGCTTCAAACGTGCCTGTAACGTTTTCCAGAGCTGCCTGTACATGAAAGCGGACGGTCGAGGCCGACGGATCCACCTTGAAGATGGGCGGCCGAGCAGACAGATGGGAGCTGCATAGCAGCAGGGCAACAAAGGCCTGGAGGACTTTCATGGGTCGAATTTCCCGTTGGATGCCATTCATAATCTCAAAATCGGTATAAAGAGGATGCACAATGTACCGTCACGTTCTTTTTCTTGAAAAAGCAGGGAATCTACAGGGGCTGAAGATGCGTCAGGAGCAGGTCGGAACTCCGACCCCCGGCACGATCCGGGTGAGAATTGCCTGCAGCGGCCTGAATCTGGCCGATGTGTTTGCCTGTCTGGGGCTTTATTCGGCAACTCCGAGCGGTGAATTCACTCCGGGCCTCGAATTCTCGGGTACCGTAGAGGAGGTCGGAACTCCGACGTCGGAGTTCCGACCGGGGGACCGGGTGTGGGGCTTTTCCCGTTTTGGCGCCTATGCCTCAAGCATCGATGCCGATCCCCGTTATCTAAAGAAGATCCCCGACGGCTGGAGCTTTGCCGAGGCCGCTGCCTTTCCTGTGCAGGCATTGACCGCCTGGTACGGGCTGGTGGAGCTTGGCGCCCTCAAGGCCGATCAGCGAGTCCTTGTGCAGTCCGCTGCAGGGGGCGTGGGTCTTCACGCTCTGCAGATCATTTTATGGAAGAAAGCACATCCCATTGCTGTTGTGGGTCGGCCTGAAAAAGTCGAACTGCTAAAGGATCGATTTGGTCTATCATCCGGGCAGATCGTTCTTCGGCCTTCTGGATTTCGGGCAGGACACCGCTTTGGCAGGCAGCTCGACGAAGCAGGTGGCGGACTGGACCTTGTACTCGATGCCGTGGCCGGCCCGTTCTTTCGGCCAGCCTTTGAGCGCCTGGCAGCGGGAGGACGGTATCTGCTCTTCGGGGCTGCCAATTTTATGCCGGCCGGTTCAAGACCGAACTGGGCCCGGCTTGCCTGGCAGTATCTCAAACGCTATCGCCCGGATCCCCTGGACATGATCTCTGACAACAGGGCTGTGTTCGGCTTCAACCTGATCTGGCTGTATGACAGGGTGGATGCCATGGAAGAGATGTTTGATGCCATGATGGCCGTGCCCAGGAAGAAGCCGGTGATCGATTCCGTATTCCCGGCCCATGAGGCCGTTCAGGCCCTGCAGCATCTGAAGTCAGGGCGCACCACGGGAAAGGTGCTGCTCTCCTGGGATTAGCGGCAACAACCTTAGATTTGATTGCCTCCTTTCTCCTTTTTGGAGCTATGACCCCATGAATCGGGACAGACAGATTTTTCGAGTTCGCGGCGGACAGCCTCTGCATGGCGTCATTCGACCGCAGGGAAACAAGAATGAGGCCCTGCCGGTGCTGGCTGCTGCCTGTCTGACCGACGAAGCCCTTACGTTTGAGAACCTTCCCGACATCGAAGATGTGCGTCAGATGCTTGCCATACTGAAGGCCATCGGTGTGGAAGTGCATTACCCCGATCCGTCTCGTTCTGATGTCGTAGAGGTTCGCGCAGGTAAAACACCGGCCTCTGACATTCCGGCCTCGCTGTCTGCTCTTCTGCGCGGATCGGTTACGCTTGCCGGGCCACTTCTTGCGCGCACCGGTCGAGTCTTTCTACCGCGTCCGGGGGGAGACCGTATTGGACGCCGTCGTCTTGATACACATATTCTTGCCCTGGAGGCCCTGGGAGCCAGGGTGAAGATCTTTCCCGACGGATATGAGCTAACAGCGGATCGCCTGGTGGGAGCCGATATCCTGCTCGATGAGGCCTCTGTTACAGCTACAGAGAATGCCGTCTGTGCTGCTGCCTTCGCAGAGGGCGAAACCGTTATCCGACATGCTGCCTGCGAGCCCCATGTGCAAAACCTCTGCCATCTCCTTGTGAAGATGGGAGCGCATATTGAAGGTATTGGGTCAAATATCCTTCGCGTACGCGGAGTTGGATCGCTTCATGGCGCCGTGCATCGCATCGGTCCGGACTATCTGGAGGTTGGCTCTTTTGTGGCGCTGGGGGCTGCCACGGGCGGTGATCTGTGGATCGAAGACCCGGATATTGAAAACATGCGCATGATCCGTCTGGTCTTTTCGCGCCTGGGAATCGAGGCTCGCGAGGAGGTCCGGGACGGACAGACGTGTCTGCACGTTCCACCCGATCAATCACGCGAGATTCTGATGGATTTAGGCGGAGCAATCCCTCATATTGAGTCTGCTCCCTGGCCAGGGTTCCCTGCCGATATGACGTCTGTAGCTCTTGTGACGGCCACGCAATGCAGTGGCACCGTGTTGCTTCATGAAAAGCTGTTTGAATCACGTCTGTTCTTTACGGACCGCCTTATTTCTATGGGAGCGCGTATCGTGCTCTGCGATCCGCACCGTGCTATCATTATCGGCCCGACTCCGCTATTTGGGGCCGTTGTATCGAGTCCTGATATCCGTGCCGGTATGGCCATGCTCATTGCCGCTCTCTGTGCTCAGGGCGAGTCGGTCATTCAGAATATCAGCCAGATCGATCGAGGCTTTTCGAACATTGATGGTCGTTTGATTGCTCTCGGTGCCGATATCAGGCGAGAAGACGTCTGATTCATGCGTTGCCGTAATAGGCGATGCGATTCCTACCGGCATGCTTGGCGGAGTACATGGCCTCATCGGCCTGCTGGATCAGCGTATCGGCATCGGCTTTGTCTTCCTGACCGAACAGGCGGATGCCGATGCTGCAGCTGCTTTTGTGCTCATGATGGGTTTCTTCCCGGTTATCGTTCAGGGGCAGTGAATACGGCTCATGGATGGCTGTCGTGATCTTGTTGGCAATGTTCATAGCCTCTGTTTTTGCTATCTCTCTGTCTGCATTCAGCCCTGTCAGAACCACAACGAATTCATCGCCACCGATACGCGCGACGACATCGCTGCCACGCACGGTGCCAACCAATCGTTCGGCGATCCAGACCAAGAAGCGGTCGCCTGCCTGATGGCCAAATTGGTCGTTTAGCGGCTTGAAGTTGTCGAGGTCAAGAAGGAGCAGGGCCGTATGCCTTTCTCTGTTTCCTGCAAGAATATAGCGAAGAACATCCATCAGGTGCCGGCGGTTTGGAAGCTGGGTAAGCGGATCATGGTTAGCAAGAATGCGCATATGCTCTTCTGCCTGGCTGAGGTGAGTGATGTCCGTGTAGATGATCAGGGCCTCATCTCCGGGCAGTGGTATTCCGTCAATTTCGAAGGTGCGGTCGCCTCGCCTCTCACGACTGAAATGCACGCTTTCCCCCTGGGAGAAATGGCCCAGGCACACATCAAGAGCTTCTTCTTCTGACATGTCAGGATAATCCCCGCGCGAATGGTTAAACCGGATCATATCGTCCAGAAGCACGTGGGTGCGATTAAGTAATGTCTCGGGGTACTGAAGAAGTTCTGCATACCGTCTGTTCCAGAGGACCAGCTTCCTCTCAGAATCAAACATGGCAATGCCGCTTGGATGAAGATCGATAATGGCCTGCATGCGACCTTTTTGCTGCTCGACGGCCTGGCGAGCCCGCAGCAGTTCCGTGATGTCCATAATCGACACCACGGAATACCTGTTGCCGCGTAACGCCGTACTTGTTGCAGACAGTAGAACCTCGCAGAACTCTCCATTCTTTTTGCGCATGGTCGCCTGCATGCCATGCAGCGACTGCCCTTTTTCTAACGTGGACAGGAGCTCATTGCGTTGTTCGGGGTTTGCCCAGAGTCCGAGCTCAAGGGTTGTATGACCGATCATGCCATCGCGGGTATAGCCTGACAGATTCAAGAAATGATCGTTGACGTCATCAATCTGTCCGTTGCCCATGCGTGCGATGACGATGCCCACCAGGCTGCTTTCAAAAACGGCGCGCAGGCGCTGTGTCTTCTCGATCAAATGGTCCTGGGATTTTTCGCGCTCGGTAACGTCTTCAACGATGATAGAAATGATACTGCCGTTTGCCGTGTCAGCTGCTCCAAAGACCTCGGTAATCAGTTCCGTGCCATTTTTGTGGAGTGCTCGTACGCGATACAGTTCGGCTTCGCTCTTCTGCGGGCGTTTTCTGCGCAGGCTATCGGCTACCAGCTTGCGGTCTTCGGGGGCTGCCAGATCCATGGGTGTCAGTGTGAGGAATTCATCGACCGAATAGCCGAACATCTGGCAGAGCCGCTGGTTCACATAAACGAAATGCTCATTCTCAATAATGGCAATGCCCATTAGAGATTGCCGGATCAGCGCCTGGTGTAGAGCTTCTTTGTAGCGATCGCTCATCTCATCGCTGCTTCGGCGTCTTGAAGCACGGATCGAACGCTTCAGGCGCATGGCAGAGTCGATGATCTCTGAAAGGATCTCCTCACTTTCGTCCGGCAGAGAGACTCCGGGAGCGGTTTTGAGGTGCGTCAGGAGGGACTGCAGCGTTTTGATATTTTCCTGCATACGATTAGTCCACGGCCAAATAAGACATACCCGTAATACCGGTAATCCGATCAGAAATCGAAGAATGTGGGGATGAAAACTGCTGCTCAGTCCTTCTCCGTATCATCGTTCTACCCCTCGGGACTGACGATTACGTCGTGATCGTATTTCGTCAATCCAGAAGTACAAATTTCTGTACGACTGATACGCATGTAAGGAAGGAGCTTATATGTATTTATCTGGACAAGTTTATCCGCCCTGGCGATCTGAGCAGTCCTTCTTCGTTATACATCATACATCCCTGTCACGAACACCAAGCAGATAGAGAATGCCATCGAGGCCAAGGTTGGAGATGGCATGAGAGGCATTTTTCCGCACAAGAGGCTTGGCCTGAAATGCGATGCCCAGCCCTGCCAGTCCAATCATCGGAAGGTCGTTGGCACCGTCGCCAACGGCGATGACCTGTTCGAGGCGAATCCCTTCCTGCTCGGCGATCTGCTTGAGAAGCTCGGCCTTTCGTTGCCCGTTTACGATAGGTTCGCTTACCTCTCCTGTAACCACTCCGTTTTCAATGACGAGCTCGTTTGCATGCAGGTAGTCGATTCCAAGCTTTTGTTGCAGTTTACGACCGAAAAAGGTAAATCCCCCCGACAGGATGGCGGTTTTCAGTCCCATTCCTTTTACGGTGCGGATCAGCTCTTCTGCCCCTTCTGTTAAAGGAATGCGTTCTGCAATGCCTTCAAGACGCGACTCGGACAATCCCCGCAGCAGTGAAACCCGCCGGCGAAAACTTTCGTTGAAGTCGATTTCGCCTTTCATGGCACTTTCTGTAATGGCAGCTACCTGGTCACCGACGCCGGCTTCGCGGGCCAGTTCATCGATTACCTCGGCCTGGATCAGGGTGCTGTCCATGTCAAAGCAGATAAGCCGGCGGTTTCGGCGAAACCGATCGTCCTTTTGAAAAGATACGTCCATTCCAAGGTTCTGTGCCAGCTCAAGAAAGGCCAGTCGCATCGCCTCTGCATCAGAAGGATTGCCGCGAACCTGGAACTCCACGCCCGCCCTTGGTCGAACGGGAGGATGGCGAAGCGAGAAACGCCCCGAAAGACGGGTAATGCCCTGAATATTCAGGCCATTCTCTGCAATGATGGTGGTGAGACGGTGGATCTGTTCTGCGGTAATATTTCGTGATAGGGCCGTGATGATGTAGCGCTCTTTTCCCTGCGCGTTAACCCACCTTTCATAATCATCATCTGAAACCGGGGTAAATTTCAGCTGCAGGCCCATTTCATGTATCTGAAACAGCAGATCTTTGAGAACCGGTGCCGATTCTGCTTCTGGCGGGATCTGAATCAAAAGGCCAAGAGATAGATGATTATGAATAACGGCCTGGCCGATGTCAAGAATGCGAACGCCATAGCGACCCAGGATCTCTGAAACAGAACGTGTAATGCCCGTGCGGTCAGGGCCGGATACATTTATAAGGACAATACTGCTCACTCAAACAGCTCGACCAGCACAGTTATGCTGTAAAGCAGGAAACGCACGGTTCCCTGTTTGCATCTTACGTTGAGTCTGATTCCAGCCATTAAAGGCGCGTAAGCATGGCCGGATCCTGAATATGTGGTACAGCGTTGTACATGACCGGTTCCAGGGTTTCACGTCCGGCATACCTAACTCTTCGAATGATGGTAATAGAACTGTTATAGAGTGGCTGCAATAGGCGCAATGATTCCACAGCATCCAGACCAAAGGCGGCACCGGCTGCAAGAGCAATGGGTGTGGCAGAGCTGACAACAAGAAGGCGGCCGCTGTGCGGAAGCTCGGAGAATCCTTCGAGTACCGATGCTGCCCATCTTTGAAAGCCATGCTCTCCTGGCTCTGCGGCCCAGTAGTCGAGGAAATGGCGCATGACAGAGAAGAATTGCGGCTTTCCCCTTTCGACTGCCTCACTCCAGTTATTCTGCCATTGATCGAACAGGCTTCTGAAGTTCGGGTCCTGCTGACGCAAACGGGCTGCGACTCGGTATACCTGTCGGGGTGAGAATTCGTTTAATGTTTCGCGTACCTCGATCTGCTTCAGGTTGTTTTCTGCGAGGTTGTCACAGATCGTTGAAAGCGTTTGCTGCTGCCGGCGAAGAGAGCCGGCAAAGGCACCGTCAAAGCGGATCTGCATCAAATTCAGATAATTGGCCAGTGCTCTGGCCTGCGCGAAGCCCTGCTCGGTAAGACAGTCATACTCCCGGTCAACACCGGCCCGTCCATGCCGAACCAGCCATATTTCGTTAACGGTTGTCATTCTTCGGTTTGAAAGCGGGGATTTGCTATGCTCAGCTTTGCCACGACGGATTCCTTAACGGTTTTCCAGATGAGGCTGTTTGTGTCGGTGGTGCGCTCGTTGCGGATCTTCTCGGCAAGGTTCATGGACAGTCTTGCAAGAAGGTCGCGCTTTTCCTGAAACGAAAGCCCTGGTGGAATCGTTTCGCCTACAAGAGGGGCAATGCGTTCCAGCTCTGCACTGACGGTTTCTTCTTCGGATCGAATCTCGCGAGAGATCACCCCCAACATATTCCAGCTTACGAGAGTTTTATAGGCGAGGAGATCGTTGTCACGGATCTCGGGCAGAACCTCTTTCATAAGAAAATCCTGCACTGCCTCAAGAAGGTCTTCGGCTCTTGGCTTATCCTGCATGTTCGATTAACCTCATCATTTCGTATTCCATTTCGCCTGTGCGTCGTCCGATCGAGGCAAATTCAATGCCGCGATCCTTTCCCGAAAGATGGCGTTCAGCCTGTTGAATGGATCCCACAGCCCAGCGAACGTTACCCATTACCTCCCAGAAAAGCACGCGTTTGGGGTCGACCTTTATGCCAGAGTGCTTTTCATAGGCTTCGTAAAAGGGCTGTCTGTCGGCAAAGCCACCAACCTCTTTCTTGATTACGCCAAAGCGCCAGTCACGCATGCAGAGCCAGCTGATATCTTCATGGCGGTCACCCCAGTGGGCAAACTCCCAGTCTACGATCCCCTGCAAGCCTTCCGGAGAAACGAGAAAGTTACCCGTACGGAAATCACCATGAATCAAGACCACATCATCGGCCTCCGGTGCATTGGCATCGAGCCAGTTCAGCGCAAGCTCGATGGCAGGATGAGCTTCGTCGAACTGTGAGAGCTCTTCGCGGATTTCGCGTACGGCTTCAAGGGCGAGAGTGCGGGCATCGCGACGTGGCAGAAAGTCAAGGTCGAGCGATCGTTCGCTCTGCCTGATGGAATGCAGTCTGGCCAGGCTTGCTGCCAGTTCATCGGGCAGGCGTTTGCGCGCCTCGGCAATGCTTCGATCTTTGACTATGAATCGACCCGTGGCATTGCCATTCAACCGTTCCATAAAGTAAAACGGTGCACCGATCACATCAGGATCTGTTTCAAGCCAGTAAACACGTGGAGTGCGCACCCCGGCCTGATAGGCAGCACTGGCAACGTGGTATTCATTGGCCCTTGAAAGGGAGGAAAGCAGGGATCCGCCTCGATCGGTGCGCATGACAAGGTCATAGCTACCGGCTTCAGGGCCTCCGTTGACTTCCAGTTTCACAAGGTGGTTTTCCTGGCAGGCACCACCGGATAGCAGTTTCATGTTGATGATCTGCACCTTTCCCTGCAGTCGCCTGGAAAGATAATTCTCTATTTTTTCACGAAGATCGGCCATTGGTATCAGCGGAGCCTTTTTCGCTGCGCTGTCAACCCAGAACCGGAGTGCAAAAGGGACTCCGGTTCCTATTGTTTACGTCTTTCTTCGAGGCGGTTTACGTACCATGAGGTCAGGGCGGCTGTGGTAAGCACTCCGACGATAACCAGCAGCGAAATCCAGGCAGGAATGTGATACCATTCCATAATAAGCATTTTGATGCCCACAAAACCCAGTATTACGGCAAGACCGGGCTTCAGGTATCGTAGATTCTTTACCCAGTGTGCGATAACGAAATACAGAGATCGCAGGCCCAGGATGGCCAGAATATTCGACGCAAAAGCGATGAAAGAATCTCTCGTTACGGCAAATACGGCCGGAATGGAGTCTACGGCAAAGATGATGTCGCTTGTTTCTACCAGCAACAGGGCGGCAAACAGTGGTGTGGCTGCAAGGTGACCGTTTTCGCGAACGAAGAATGCCTGGCCCTGCAGGGTTGACGTAACGGGCATGATCTTTTTCAGATAGCGGATTACAGCATGCTCAGTCTGTTCGACCTCTTCTTCTTCATCTCGCAAAAATCGTATCGCTGAATAAATGAGGATAACGCCAAAGATGTAGAGAATGCCGCTGAATCGGTGTATGAGTTCTGCACCGGCGATAATAAAGAATCCGCGAAATATAATGGCACCGAGCACCCCCCAGAAAAGCACACGACGCTGAAACTGCGAGGGAATCTTCATCGATTCAAAAAGGAGCAGAATAACAAAGACGTTATCCATGCTCAGACTTTTCTCTATGACGTAGCCGGTAAGAAACTCCATGCCGGCAGTGGCGCCGTATTCGAGGGAAAACCAGAGATTAAAACCAAGAGCGATGCTGATCCAGATTGCTGTATTGAAGAGTGCCGCGCGCAGGCTTTCTTCTTTTGCAGAGCGATGGAGCAGGGCTACGTCGATAAAGATAAGGACCAGGACTCCGGCAAGAAAGGCAAGCCAGAGCCAGTCCGGAGCCAGGCTGTGCGTGATCAGGTGCATAAGCCTGCTTAACACCGATCACGGTGCATGCAAGCCGAAATTGCAGATGTTTCAGGATTCGCTGACTTCTTTGCCGGCTGAAAGCAGGGCAAGCAGTTCATCTCGGTTAAAAGGAATGGCTCCTTGCTGTGACGTTCCGAAAAGATCATCAAAAAGCTGACGCTTGGTTCGTTGCAGATTTGCCACCTTTTCTTCTACCGTATCGTTACTGAAAAAACGGTACACAAAGACCGGATGTTTCTGCCCCATGCGATGGGCCCGGGCCGTTGCCTGCTCTTCCACAGCCGGATTCCACCAGGGATCAAGATGAATTACTGTATCGGCGCGATGCAGTGTTAAGGCCGTTCCGCCGGCACGCAGGCTGATGAGAAAATAGGGGATCTGACCTTCCTGGAATTCGCGCACACGTCGTTCGCGCTGGGCGGACGTTGTGGATCCATCCAGTCGCAGATATCGCTGCTTCCTTGATTCCAGAAAACGTCCGAAGACATCGAGCATGTCGGTAAACTGGCTGAAGACAAGGATGCCCCTGGCACTTTCTTCGATCTCCTCTGCCATGGCCGCATAGGCCTGGATCTTTCCTGAATCCATAGGATCAGCCGTAGAGCTGGTTAACTCAGGATGGCAGGCAATACGGCGCAATTGCATCAGGTGTGGAAGCATCTGCATCAGGTAATTGCTACCGGCCTGCTTGAGCGCATCGATAGCCGTACGTCTTGCCCGCTCATAGGCAAGTGCCTGCTTCTGCGTCATCGGAACATGAATGTCCTGCTCTGTACGTGCAGGCAGGTCTTTGAGGACGGCTTCCCGGGTACGACGCAGCAGGAAGGGAGCCATGCGGCGCTTGAGTGCAGTCTTGCTTTCGTCAGCAAGGGTTTGCCCGAAACGCGATTGGAACGCCCTGCGCGTGCCAAGAAGTCCCGGAAGAATCAGGTCCATCAGGCTCCAGATTTCAAAAGGGTGATTCTCCAGAGGGGTTCCGGTTAAACAGAAGAATGTGCGGCTTTGAATGGAACGCATACTTCGCGAAGCGGCAGAGCGATGATTCTTGAGGGCCTGTGCCTCATCGATCAATACCGTTTCAAACGAAAGGCCGGACAGCAGGGCAATGTCTTTCTGCAGTGTGCCGTAGGTCGTCAGAATGATTCCACGTTCTGCCGGATACTGATCTTTGCGCCAGGGACCGTGCCATAGCTGCAGCAGCACCTTCGGACACAGCCGTTCAGCCTCCAATCGCCAAACAGACAGCGCTGCAGGCGGACAGACGATGAGATACCGGCCGGGCTGTTGCCTGTTCAGGGCATGCAGAAATGCCAGGCCCTGTACGGTCTTCCCAAGTCCCATGTCGTCGGCAAGGATGGCACCGACGCCGGCAGCATGGCGTTCAAGAAGAAAATTCACACCGATGACCTGATAGGGGCGAAGCGTGGCATGAAAACCAGTGGCCATATCCTTATTCCAGCTCAGGTCTGGCATGGCCTTACCGCGCCTGGACCATCGCAGCAACCGATCGCGCAGTTCACCGACCAGGCGTTCGGTGCGCGCCTCCTCCTCTGCAAGGAGGGCCGTTGCCTGACCGACTGAGATCTTCTCTACTGTTCCGTCCCTTTTGCTTTTCAGTCCGAGCGACTGAAGCGTTTGCAGGATGCGATCGATTTGCAGATCCTGCAGACGAATCCAGCGGCCGTTGCTGAGAAGTAGATGGGAGCGTCCACTCTCTGCAGCCGCTATGGCACGTTCCACATCCTGTGGTGAAAACCCCGGTATCTCAATACGACCGCCAAACCAGTCTGTTTTCGTTGATGATTCCAGCTGAAAGACGGACGGATTGTGCCGGATCTTCAAGGTCATTAGATTCGCCGGCATGTGTACAATGACGCCGGCTTCGTGGAACCGCGGCAGTTCCTCTCTAAAGAAGGTCACGATACGCCCTTTAGATATGCGCCTGTTCCCGTTCTGCGTTAGCATCGAAGTCAGCGGCTGAAGAAGCTGCTTTTCCCTGCGCACGTTACGAAGGGCGGGAATACCTTCCGGGCTGACCGCAATGCTTTCTTCGGAGCGAGGAATGTTGCTACGTGTATAAGGAGGGAAGATGGCAGCGCTTTTCAGGCCTTCAGGTGTGGCATCCCTTTCTGGAGAGGGCGGATGCGGGAAGTACGCGAAGCGAAACTGCAGCTGCAACCCGGCAAGATCCTCGCCAACAACCTGCGGCTCAACAAAGAGCAGGGCCAGAGGACCATGCTCGTTGATATGCGGAAGGGAGTCGATTCCGCGTACGTTCTGTCTTTGCAGCTCGGGAAGCATCTCGAGCACCGTTTTCAGGGGATGTGAGATGCCCGTCCGCTGCAGGAGAGCCAGTTGATCGGCCGAAGGCAGTGCGATACGCAGCGATATTGCATCATTCGTTTTACGGGCAAGAACGTAGGTGCTTACCTGCTTCCATCCCTGATTGACCGCATCTTCGGATAACTCTGCCGATGCGGAAAGATAAGCCGTGCCCTGCCTGTCCTGATTGAGATGCAGGGAGAACACAGGCAGGACGGTATCGAAGGCCTTTACCGGCTCTTCGTCAAGATAGAGCGGATGATCGCCAAGTGCCCGGTGCGTTGCTGCAAACTGGTACGGAATGGAGAGCCCATGCTCTCGTTGACGGTAATAGTAGTCGATTGTGCCACCAGGCATCCATTCAAGCAGATCATCGATGGAGTCTGGCAGGACTGTCTTACCGGAATCATCGCGAAACCCGATCCAGAAGCGGTCTGATCCGCTTCGAAGTTGATAGATAAGCACCGGACGCCTGTCTGTATTTCCAGTCCTGACCGGTCCTTGCCTTACTGGTGTCGGTGGCGAAACAGGCCGTGTCGGAGCTGCAAGATGGTCGAGCAGAACGAGCGTCAGGGCCACCACATGCTTGCACGGCGGCTGAGCCGGGCAGTTGCATTCATACATGCCCTGCTGCGGATCCACCCACACATCATATTCACTCATGCCGTGGGCAATGCCACTGTAGCCACGCCGTTCTTTCGTAAAATCCGAGATACGGTCGTCTCTGTGGTATTCAACTCCCCGCTCATAGGTACGTCCTCTGGCACGGCCTTTGATGATGCGCAGAAGCTGAACGGTTTGATCGAGAAGAGAAGACATAAATGCAGAGAGGAGCGCAGGCTATAATGCAGGATAGAAGGGGAGGTTCGAAGGGGCCAGTCCTCTGTCGAACGAAAAAAGGGCCCGAAGGCCCTTGCCGTTACAGAGTGTCAATTGCCTGCCAGAAAATCTTTCAGCCAGAGGCCTGAGTCTTTGACGGTGCGTTTCTGCGTTTCGTAATCCACATGAACGAGGCCGAAACGAGGACGATATCCTTCAGCCCATTCAAAGTTGTCGGTGAAGCTCCAGATGATGTAGCCCTGTACGTTTACGCCTTCGTTCTTTGCACGCAGTACGGCGGCCATGTAATCCTGGATAAACTGTGTGCGATCGGTATCGTGTACGCGACCGTCTGTTACCACGTCGGGGAAGGCCGCCCCGTTTTCGGTCACATAGATCTTCTTCACTCCTTTATACGAAGCAAACTGTCTCAGCAGATGATAGATACCATCGGGATAGATCTCCCATCCCATGTCTGTTGTCTTCTGGCAGCGACTCTTTGCAGGAATGATGCGGCCCCATACGTAGGGAATAAAGGGTGACCAGCGTATAATCTCGCGGGAATAGTTCTGAATGCCGATGAAGTCGAAGTCGAATTTCATCCGCTTTTCATCGCCTTCTCTGTGATATCGCTCGGCCTTTTTAAGCAGAGGAAGAAGCTCGGTATTGTAGCCATGCCCCAGGCCGAGCTCCAGAAACATACGGTTCAGGAGATAGTCATAGCGTGCTGCTGCCTTCTGGCTGAAGCTTCCCGAGGGTTCAATCCAGGAGCAGGAATAGGTGGTACCGATTTCGGCATTCGGACAGTTCGCCTTTGCAATGCGTCCGCCTTCGCCCTGGGCCAGTGCTGCATGGTGAACGGCCGGAACATAGTTCGACACTCCTCTGCGTCCCGGTGCATGCTCGCCAATCATGTAGCCAAGGGTGGTGAAGACGAAGGGCTCGTTCAGGATCATCCAGCGCTTGATCCGCGATCCGTACTGTCGCGTTACAAAGTCCACATACTCGCAGAATCGTTCGTAGGTTTCACGCACCGTCCAGCCGCCCCGGTCCTCCAGGGCCTGCGGCAGATCCCAGTGATAGAGAGTGATGGCCGGTTCGATTCCACGGCTCAGGCATCCGTCAATCAGACGGTCATAGAAATCGACGCCCTTCTGGTTGGGCGTTCCACTGCCTGCGGGAAAGATGCGAGGCCAGCCGATCGAGAAGCGATACAGAGGCAGGCCCATATCCTTCATGATGTCCAGATCCTGCTCGAAGAGATGATAATGATTGCAGGCCACGTCGCCCGTTGTGCCGTCGTGGATCTTGCCCGGGGTGTGCGTAAAGCGATCCCAGATCGATTCACCCTTGCCATCTTCGTTCCAGGCGCCTTCGATCTGATACGAAGCCGTTGCCGTTCCCCACAGGAAATCTTTGCCAAAATCGGATCTTTTCATAATTGAACGAAGATTATGGAAACGGATCTGCGCCGTCAACCCTTCTTGCCAGCCATGCCAACCGGACGATTCCGGCTTATGGCCGACAGTTCGAATCGCCTTCCCCGCCTTCCGTATGATATGTTTGAGAATCGGCTGCGCAAGATGGGACGTCATCATGGACGTCGGGCGCGCAGGCAGGGCATCGAGGCCTATCGCATCTATGACCGCGACATCCCGCAGTTTCCTCTTACAATCGATCGCTACCGGGATGACCTTGTTGTTTCTATCTTCGAGAAAAACGATGGCCTGCATGCCAGAGAGGACTGGCAGAACCACTGCCTTGATATCATTGCCCGCGTCTTTGACATGGATCGGTCCCGGCTGTTCGTTCGCATCCGCAGGCGTCTCGAAGGCGGAAGACAGGGAGAAGAGGCTGCTGCCGGTCCGATCCAGAAATCAGAGGTTAGGGAAGGAGGGCTGCGTTTTGAGATTCATCTGTCGGGGCATCTGGACACAGGCCTTTTTCTCGATCATCGATTGACACGCGCTCTTGTTAGAGAAGAGGCAGCGGGCAGACGCTTTTTGAACCTGTTTGCATACACTGGATCGTTCTCGGTCTATGCTGCGGCCGGTGGAGCCTTAACCACAACGACCGTGGATCTCTCTGCCGTGAATCTGGAATGGGCGCAGCGCAACATGCGATTGAACGGCTTTACCGGGGCGGCACACCGCTTTGTTCAAACCGACATCCTGCGTGGTCTGGATGATTTCAGGCCAGCAAGCTTTGATCTTGCCGTGCTGGATCCACCAACCTTCTCCAGGTCCCGTCGCATGGTGCGTGATTTTGATGTGGCGCGCGATCATCCCGATTTGATTCAACGCACGCTTCGTCTTCTCGTGCCGGGCGGTGTACTGTATTTTTCTTCGAATCGAAAGAAATTCAAGATCCAGGCAGACCGTATTCACGGCGCAGAGATCAAAGACATTACGCCGCGTACCATTCCGCCTGACTTCTGCATGCAGCGTCCTCATACCTGCTATCGCATTGTGAAGAAATGAATGGGCAGGGCTCATGGTTAACAGAAGAAACGGTTGAAGTACAGGGCGACCCGGATAACGAGCAGGTTTTTACAGCCGAGGAATGCGATGCTATGGTTCAGCGGTTGCAAGACGAACGGCTGAAACCTGGAATGATCACTTCCATCAAGCACGTGAATAATGCAAAAAGAAGGGACGCAGCCAGTCTGTCCCCGTTGTGGCTCAAAGCTGGTGCGTCGGGTGGCCCGCCAGGGATCGTCTGCGGGCAGCAGCTTTCCTGGCTGTTCTGCTTACCCGAAGTGCAGCTATACGAGAGCGCTGGACTGATGAGCGTTGTGGAGTAGAATGCAATATTGTGGAATCCGGTCCCTGGTCGATAGCGGACAGGGAGCAGACCCATCCTCGTTTCATGCCTCCGGTGCAATTTGTTGTAAACGATTTTGCATCGGAGGCAAGTGGCAGAAAAATCTGGGTTCCTGCTCCATGATCCGATGCAAAAAAAATGCATCCGTTTGATCATTTCGCCACATAGGCAGGCTATGAGAACATGTAAATCATTGCTGCCTGTCTTGCTGTGCCTGGCTGCCTTTCAATGTGGCCCCACACCTATCCAGCACAGGGAAATGTATCATGCGCCGAATGGGGCCTTCAGCGTGCCCGCTCCTGTTTCGTTTGGAGGTCATTACGTTGACGGCAAAAACTTTGTCGTCTTCGCTGACGACTTCATGGAGATGTACCGGATCGATTACGGGATCTTGCCTGCGGATCTGGTGAAGCGCTTTTCTGTCTATCCGCTCCGTGAACAGTTGAAGACGTTTGTCCACGAAACCCTGGTGGCAGCGCTTCGAAGAGAGTATCCGGGGGCAACCATGGAGCATGAGGAGTGGCTGGAAGACAGAAAGTCGCACTTCCTGGTCATCACGCTTCCACGTGGATCGGCCTACACGGTAAATGGCCGGCGGGAGGATGTTCAGCACGGTGTGCTGGTCTTTGGTCGAAACAAAAGGCTATTCCTTTTGCACACACAAATAGCGAGAAATCCTCCTTTTTCGACAAAGCCATTGACAATGTCAGAACGGCTCGAGGCGTTGAAGAAAGCCCTGCTGAACCTGCAATCCTCGATGCGGTTTGGCCAGTAGTTCATGACCTGCCCGGCCATGCGGGCAGCGCTCATGGGATGTGATTTTTTGATTGACAAGTCAATCAACAGGCAGTTGGATGAATGCTGCCGTGACACAACTGAAAGAATCATATCCCCAGGATCGCCAGAGCAAGAAGCGAAAAAACAGCCAGGACCGCATCTTCCGGTCTGCGGTATCTGTGCTGGCGCAGAAGGGCTACCACAATACAAGGATTACGGACATTGCCAGGCATGCTGGCGTGGCCTACGGCCTGGTATACCACTACTTTGGCTCAAAGCAGAAGATCCTTGAGGTCATCCTGAACGAGGTCGGGCTTCGTTTTAACGAACGTCTGGACCGCATCGCCTCTGATGAAGGCACCGTCCGTGAAAAGCTGGGCAGAATCAGCGATTACATGTTCGATACCTACCTGGCCAGCGAAGACATGATCCACCTGCTCGTAAACGAGGTGGTGCATGGTCCGGGCACGGAGCGGGGCATTGAGGTTGCCAGCGAACTCATCGGGCGGATCAGCCGCATGATTACCGAGGCCGTGCAGGACGGAGAGTTGCATCCTGGCCTGGAACCTCAGGTCATCGCGCTCAGCTTCTTCGGATCCGTACAGATGCTGCTTACCTCCCTTGTTGCCGGTTACTACGACCGGCGCGGACAGAAACGTATTGCCATCGTAAAAAATCTAAAGCAGCAGGTTCGGCTGCTGCTGCAAAGTGGAAGCTACGGGAACCTGCCATGAACTTTACACTGAGCGATGAACAACTGGCCTTCAGGGAGGCGGTATATCGTTTTGCCGTTGAGCATGTTCGTCCCAGTGTAGAATCGCGTGATTCGGAGAGTCGGTGGGATCCGGAGATCTGGTCAAAGATGGCAGAGATGGGCCTTCTGGGCCTGCCCTTTCCAACGGAGTACGGCGGTCAGGGAGCTGGCTGCCTGGATACCGTACTGGCCACCGAGGCCTTTGCCGAAGGCTCAACGGACGGTGGTCTGACACTCGCCTGGGGAGCCCATTCGATTATCGGTTCCATGCCCATTGTACTGTGTGGAACGGAAGAGCAGAAGCGTCGTTATCTGCCGGAGCTTGCCTCCGGACGTATGATAGCCGGTCTTGCGTTAACCGAACCTGGCTCTGGTTCGGATGCCGCCGGTTCCATGCTTACCCGTGCCGAGAAGAAAGGCGATCGGTACATCCTGAATGGATCGAAAACCTTTATCACAAATGGACCGATCGGCGATCTGTTTACGGTTATGGCTGTCACACAGAAATCACGCGGGCCGATGGGCATATCGGTGTTTCTTGTGGAACGCGGGTTCCCCGGATTTCGCGTTGGCAAGCATCTGAAAAAGATGGGCATGCGAACAAGCACGACGTCCGAGCTTTTTTTCGAGGACGTAGAAGTGCCCGAAGAGAATCTTCTTTCGCAGATGAATTCTGGATTTCTGCGTGTCGGTAAAGCCACCCTGGAGTGGGAGCGCACCGTTCTTGTTGCTGGAGCGTTAGGCTCTTTGCAGTACATGATCGATGAAGCCGTGCGCTACGCAAAGCAACGAGAGCAGTTTGGTGTTCCGATCATCCGGTTTCAGGCCATCCAGGAAAAGATAGCCCGTGCCAGGATTGCACTTGATACGGCACGGCTGCTTGTTTATCGCTCTGCCATTTTGAAAGACCGCGGAAAAACCGCTCCCCTGGAGTCGTCCGTTGGCAAGGTCTATGCCACGGAGGCTGTGATTCGATCTGCCTATGAGCTGGGACAGGTTTTTGGCGGTTACTGTTTTCTATCTGAATACCCAATCGAGCGGATGTATCGTGATGCCCGGTTGTCTACCATTGGTGGCGGCACCTCTGAAGTGATGCGTTCCATTATAGCGGCACATCTTACGACATAATCGGAGGCCTGTATGCAAACCATGTTGGAAACGCTGGACTATGAAATCGACGACTCACAGCGTGAGTTTCTCGCGTCATTTCGCAGGTTTCTCAGGTCAGAGATCGAGCCTTTCGTGCTGGAAACAGAGAAAAACGGGATCTCACGGTCGCACTTTATGGCACTGGGGCGCTCTGGCTATAATGGTCTGTTGCATGACGAACGCTACGGTGGCAGCGATGCAGATCATGTTACGGCAATACTGGCCGAAGTGGAACTGGCGGCGGTTTGCGGGGCAACGTTTTTCAGCGTTGGTGCCTCGGCCGGACTGTATGGCCTTCCGCTGCGGATGTTTGGCACAGAAGAACAGAAACAGCGCCTGCTGCCGGATCTGATTCAGGGCAATCTTGTGGGATGCCTGGCGGTCACAGAGCCGCAGGCAGGTTCTGATGTGCAGGCTATAGAAAGCCAGGTGACGGCAAGGGACGGCAGGCTTTTTCTTAAGGGCTGCAAGACCTATATTACCAACGCTCCCATTGCCGATCGCTGTCTTGTACTGGCCCGTTACCATGACGGACATCGCCAGCGTGGCTTAACGCTTTTCGATGTTGATCTCAATGCACCCGGTGTGCACCGCGGCCAGCCTCTGGAGAAGATGGGGCTGCGTGGCTCCCTTACAGGGGAGTTAACCTTTGATGACGTCGTTCTGTCCGAGGGGGATATCGTCGGATCTCCCGGACGTGGCTTTATGGCCGTTATGCGTGTGTTTGATGTGGAGCGTCTTTCGATGGCTGCCTATGCAACCGGTGTGATGCGGTCCTGTCTTGAGGACTCTCTTGCTTATGCTCGCAGCCGTCGGGCCTTTGGTAAGCCTCTGCATAAGCATCAAAGCGTGGCCTTTATGCTGGCCGATATGAAGACGGAGCTGGACGCCACATCGCTGTATCTTCTGGAAACTGCCTATTTAATGGATCGGGCAAAGGGGAACGCTCGAATCCTGCACAATGGATCGGTCGTAGATATAGGGGCCCGGATCGCAGCCCTTAAGATCATGGCTTCGGAAGCCGGACAGAAGGTGGCCAACCTCGCCGTACAGATACATGGCGGCGCCGGATACATGGAAGAATACCGTGTATGTCGTCTTTACCGGGACGTGCGTCTTGCTGCCATTGGCGGGGGAACGACAGAGATTCAGAAACAGATTGTGGCTCGTGCGGAAGCAAGAAGGGTGAGCTGATTGCTGGCTTCAAAAGGCCATGGCCTTCCTGGCCAGCAACCACCTGTTCAAGAAGCGATCAGCCCTTTTTCAGGATCAGAGCTCGCATACTGTCACGGAAAAGCGCTTCACGATTGGACTCGTTCTTGAGAACATCAAGGAGCACGATGGCCGTTTGAATGAACGCATTGCGGGCCAGATCTGTTTTCATCCGAAGGGCACCCTCTGAATTCAGCGGACGCAGCACAGAGTCCGTCTGGGTCTGGATTTTGCTTACAAGCTCTGCGAGATCACCCGGATCATGCAGGATGTAACGCAGGGCCAGGGTAAGAGCGGCACCGTTTTCATCCCACATGGACGTGTAGATTTCGATGAGATTGTCCAGATTCTGCTGAGCCGAGGAGGCCTTCTTTTCTTTCATGGCCTTGATGAGCTCTTCAAGAACGGGACGGATGACCTCACGAAGAATCTCTTCTTTGGAAGCGAAGTGGCTGTAGAGCGTCGCCCGGGAAATATCTGCTTCGTCGGCCACATCTTCAAGACGTACCCGCTCGAGGCCGATGGTGACGAAACGTTCGGTGGCGATTTCGAGAATCCTCTTACGAGCTCGTTCTCTTCGGCGTTCTACCCGGGGCAGTCGCCGTTTTACACGCGGTTCACCGGCTACCCCTTTCTTATCTGTTGTTCTGGTTCCTTTTTCCATTACCTTACCTCTCGGATCTGAGCGAAGCCGGTAATTCGGCAGCTCTGTATTTTATTTGTAAATTGTTTGTCTGAAATCTGTTAAATCAGTACATTTTCTCACTATGACGAATAATGTAAAACAAATTAACATTAATCGTCTCCATACAGTTTGTCAATAACGTCTGCATACTTGTCGCAAACAACATTTCGTTTAATTTTCATCGTTTCTGTTAATTCGACGCCTTTTTCGAGTTCTTTGCCGAGGATGGCAAAATGGGTGATTTTCTCAAAGGACTTGAAGCCGTTCTGTGCTGAAATGGTGCGCTGTATCAGATCATGAAAAAACTGTCGCAGGTTTGGGTCGCTATTCCATTCGGCCATGTCTTCAGGAACCGTAAGGCCGAGCGCGGTAAGCTCTTCCGTTACACGATCCTGATGCGGTACGATCAGTGCGGCCAGGCTTTTCCTGTCCTGGCCAACGACAACGACCTGGGCAATATAGGGCAGGGCGGACAGTCGTAGCTCGATCGGCCCGGGTTCTACGTTCTCACCGCTGGCAAGGACGATTGTGTCTTTTGCCCGCCCGGTAAAGCGGATCTCGCCTGTTGTTGTCCACTCGAAGATATCTCCGGAATTCAGCCAGCCATCCTGCAGGACGGCTGCCGTGGCCTCTTTGTTCTTATAATAGCCTTTCATTACGTTGGGGCCCTTATGCCAGGCAATGCCCCGTTCTCCTGGCCTGGTAATAATACGTCCAAACTCGTCTCGCAGCTGTATATGGACACCGGGCAGTGCCGGCCCCACGCAGGCACGTCTTGGCCAGGGAAGTCGTCCCATTGCTGAAACGGCGGTCGTTTCTGTCATCCCGTAGGCGTCCACTATAGGAATATAGACAGAACGGAAGAAATCGGCAATATGTCCTGGAAGAGCTCCGGCGCCCGATATTGCATAATTGAGTCGTCCGCCGAAGATTTCTTTAACCTTCTTGAGAATGATCTGGGCTGGAATGTTCAGCAGGAATGTGACAGACAGCACACAGACAGAAAGGGCTTTTCGAATCCACTTCTGTGACGGCGTTTCCGGCTCTGTAATGGCAATCCGTTCGAGCAGGTTATCGAGGGCATCCATATGCCAGCCGGCAACCTGAACGGCCAGGTGAAACAGCTTTTGCTTCTTTTCGGGCTGCCGGCGAACATTGTCCATGATACGTTTGTACAGCTGCTCCCATACACGGGGCACAGAAACGAGAAGGGTTGGCCTGATGGTCTGCAGGTCACCGGCAAGGTGCAGCACGCTGGAGTTGGCCATACTGGCGCCACTGGCAATCATGGTCAGTTCAAGGATACGTTCTGCAATATGCCAGGGCGGTAAAAATATGACTGCTCTGTCTGTTTCATTCAGAGGCGTGCTTAGCTGTAGCTGGGCTACCTCCCAGCAGAAGTTGCGGTGTGTTAGCATGACCCCCTTGGGGGCTCCGGTGGTTCCGCTTGTGTAGATAATTGTGGCCAGATCGTCAGGCTGGATGGCCAGACCTCGCCTGCGCAGCACGTCTTCTCCATGTTTGCGGATCAGGGCATGCCCTTTTTCCAGGGCTTCGATAAGGAAGTGCAGTTTAACGTCAGGTGCCCGGGAGTGTTTAACGGCACGCTCTTCTGCAAGGCGCAGCTCCCATTTGTCCAGGTTGCGAAACGTCTTCGGACCTTCAATGCAGAGGATGTGTCGGATGTGAGGCAGATCGCCGATCAGATCTACGATTCTGGCCAGCATCTGCTCATGCTCCACGATTAAGACGGAGCATTCCGTATGGTTCAGGATATAAAGGATGTCCTGTTCGGTGGCATCACAGCCTCTCGGCACATCGATGCAGCCGATGGTATTGAGTCCAAGGCTTATGAGGTTCCACTCGTAGCGGTTGTCGCAGAGGAGGCCCACCGTGTCGCCGTGATTCAATCCAAGCTCAAAGATGAGATAAGCCTGGAAGCGCTTCATGTCGGCGCGCCAGCTGCTATAGGAAACGGCAGCGAACTCCTGCTTTTCAAGCCGCACCCAGTAACAGGGTCGCTCCGCATAGGTACGACTTGTCTGATATACAAGATGGTAAAGAGACTCCTTTTCCATGTTTGAAAGATCGCTTCCGTCGGTTGGCCGGTATTCTGCCGGCCTGGACACTGTGTCAAACGGAATCTTTAGCGGAGTTCACCATCCAGCCTGCAAACGAAACGAGGAATGTTTTAAACTCTTCTCTGTCTTCTTCAGGAAATGGTAGGTCATCCATCGCGCGAAAAAAGCATTCCAGCCATACGTCTCTGGCGCGTTCTGTGATCTCAAAAGGCATATGGCGTGCACGCATTCGCGGCGGGCCATACTTATTCGAAAAGTATGGTGGGCCACCCATGATCTGGATAAAGAAGTCAGCATTCTTCTGTGCCGCTGCCTCTACGGCGTCTGGCTCAGAAGGAAACATATAAGCAATGGCACTCTTTAGAAGATGGCTGTAGTGAAGTCGTAGCAGTTGCCGAACCCCTTCTTCTCCGATTTTCTCGAGGATGTGCGGACCCGGAGGATTGCCTGCAGGAGGTCCGGATGCAGGGGTATGAAAATCTCTCATAACATTGCTACAAATCTGGCTGAGGCCTGCAATGTCAATCCTGTGAAGCTTCTTAAAGAAGCTTGTGTCGTAGGACTGTCTGCGAATTTTGCTCGTAGCGCCATGAAATCCGCATCGTTACGATTATCTTATGCTCTTTTGATCCTGTGTTTCGGGATGATTGCCTGCAGAAAGGCCGAGCCTGTTAAGCCGGCTACCACACAGGCCTTTGGTCAGGCAGCGAAGGACTTCTGCGATCAGGTTGTCGAATGTGAAAGGGAAGAGGTGCGACAGGTGTTGGCCGACGATGTGCAGCGGCGCACCTATCTTGAAGGTCGTCTTACAGAGGCTGCCTGTATCGAAGCGCGGCTGCGACGTATCGAGCAGGTTCCAGAATCGGCCGAGGCCTTATCGGGATGCACGAAGGCCCTTTCCGGGGTTCGGCATTGCGGGGAGAAGCGTCGCCTGCTGCATGACAACGAGCACTGTAGATACGTTTTGAATCTGTAATGGCCTATCGACTGGAGCAATGCACAGAAGTGGGTGCCCGTCTTTTGAAACAGGGCATGCCGGCAGGCGAGGCCCGGCGCGAGGCACGTATCTTGATGCGCCATGTTCTGAAGCTCGGTGAATACGAATATCTGAACGAGCCGGATCGTCGTCTTAGCCGAAGTGATTTCGGGCGCTTTGCTTCGCTAATTCGTCGCAGAGCAAAGGGAGAACCATTTGCATATCTAACAGGAACACGCGAGTTCTTTTCTATAGAGTTCCAGGTCGATCCATCCGTATTGATTCCCAGGCCGGAAACGGAAGAGTTGATCGAGCATATCCTCAAGGATTTCCCCGAGCCACCGCAGCGTGTTGTCGATATTGGCACAGGGTCGGGATGTATTGCTGCCATCCTGGCCATGCAATGGAAAGACAGCGATGTCATTGCCGCCGATATATCGGCTGATGCCCTGGAAACGGCCCGGCGTAACTTTCTGGACCTCGCACTGGAAGAGCGGATAACGATTATCCTTTCGGATCTGCTGGAAGATGTGCCGGGAACCTTTGATCTCATCGTATCGAATCCTCCCTATGTGCTAAAAGAAGAGTTCGCATCGCTGGATCGTGATGTGCGCGATTTTGAGCCAGCCATTGCCCTGATTGTAGACGATCCAGGGGGATTCTATCGCAGACTGTTCAGGCAATCCTTTCGTCAGTTGAATGCCGGCGGGCGACTGTATCTGGAAAGCTCGCCTGCGCTCTTGCCCCTGCTAACAGAGCTTGCACAGGAGTGCGGATTTAACCATCTCAGAGTTGAAAAGGATCTGTCCGGCAAAGATCGCTTTCTTGTTGCATGGACGGATTCTGTACAGGCCTGAATACGGCGAAAGACTGAACTAATTTCACCGGACTGTCTCATGCAATGCTGCACGTCGCACCTCTATTGTCGTCGTTGGATGTGCCTGCAGGTCTTCTCGAATCAGCCGGAGCAGATCGGCCGACTCAAGGGTTAACCATCTTCTGTAAAGGTCGATCTGTTTCTGGCGATCGGCTACGTTCTGCGGAATAGTAAAGAGCTGCCCGCTGTCCGTTACGTTTAGAAAAAGCAAGGGATAATCCTGCAGGGCCCGGGCTGCCGGTGAAAGCTGAGCGGGAATAGAGGCAAGGTCCTGTTGCAGTCTTCGCAGTTCTTTAATCAGGGGGACACGCCGATCGGTGTCTGACAGATCGAGCTTTCGAAGCTCATCCTGCGTTTGTGCAATCTGTTGTTTCAGTACCGTTCGGCGGCTCTGACCACCGTTGCGTTGCTGTGCATCGAGTTCTTCGATGCGATCGTTGCGTTTCTGCCATAGCTTCTCGGCCCGATGCAGTGCGATTCGGAAGGCCTCATCCTGGAAGACCGGTCCTGGAACGGCCTCCAGGCGGTACACCAGGCGCCGCAGTAGATCCGATAGCTCTTCATGCAGTGGCTGCAGATCCCTGAGACAGGACTGGATGAAGTCCTCGTGATCGAGGATCCTGGCGCCGGCCTGTTGCAGCCTGCCCTCTGGATGTAGGCGGATCAGGGCTACTTCGTTGTTTGCCTGATCTGTGACGATTTTCAGGGGCGCATACCCGTCTTTTATGTCACGTCGGAACTCCGACACGGCTTTCTGGAGGGCTGCGGAGCCACTTTGCAGCGTTTCATCTGGCTGCAGAATCTGGATGAGCAGGCCTTCTCTGCCTTCCAGGCGCTCCAGCAGCCTTTTCTGTTCACGCCGGTGGTTTTGCCAGGCCACGATGAGCAGGAGGATGATGGCAACGGCAGAGATCGCCAGCAGGGCATAAAGAGTGGAACGTTTTCCTGCCTTCATAGCCCACCACCGCAGGATCCGGGCATATGACCATCCCTTTTTCTGTTTCCTCGCCAGGGACAATCTGAGAACTGGAACAGGATCATGAAAACGGCCTTTACTATTCAGAATCTTTCTCGATCGTTCGGCATCCGCACGCTGTTTGAAAACGTCAGCCTGACCGTACCGGCAGATGAGAAAATCGGTGTCATCGGACGTAACGGTGCGGGTAAGACGACGCTTTTCAAGATGATCGAAGGCGTAGAGCAACCGGATTCGGGCAGCATTATTTTTAACAAGTCCATGCGCTTTGGTTTTCTCGAGCAGCATGATACCTGGAACGAGGAAGAAACGGTTCTTGATTATCTGATTCGCCGTAGCGAAGAAGAGCCGTGGACCTGTTCTCGCGTGGCTGCGAAGATGGGCATTCTGCAACACCAGCTTGATCGGCCGATTACTGAGTTAAGCGGTGGCTATCGCATGCGTGTGAAGCTGGCCTCGCTTCTTGCACGGGCTCCCGATTTTCTTTTTCTGGATGAGCCTACGAACTACCTTGATTTATCGACGCAGCTTTTTCTTGAAGCATTCCTGAAGTCCTGGAAGGGCGGCTATATGATCATCTCTCACGATCGCGAATTCCTGATGCAGACGTGCGAGATGACCCTTGAGATTTCGCAGGATGAGCTGCTTCTGTTTCCTGGCAATGTCTATGAGTACTTCAGCTATGCCGAAGAACGTCAGGAGCAGATTGCACGCCAGCAGCGAAACATAGAGGCCCGGCGCAAGGAGCTGATGGATTTTGTAAATCGGTTTCGCGCAAAGGCATCGAAAGCGGCACAGGCTCAGTCCAAACTGAAAATGGCGGCCAGGCTGGAAGATGTGCAAACCTTGAAAAAGACGCGAACTGCTCGCATAAAGATTCCAGACGTAAGAGTTTCCAGAGGCCCGATCTTTGAATGTGATATGGATATCGGCTACGGTGAACACGTCGTGGCCGATGGCATAGAAATGAAGTTAGGCGGAGGAGAGCGTTATGCCGTTCTCGGTGATAACGGCCAGGGAAAGTCGACGTTTCTAAAGACACTTGCGGGAATGCTACAACCTGTTCGCGGAACATTACGATGGGCTCCCAATAAGAGGATGGGATACTATGCCCAGCATCTTTCCGATTCTCTCAGGGAAGAAGAGACGGTATTCGAATCACTGCGTCGCATGGCCGATTCCTCAACGAATCGCCAGGAGATCCTTGATATGGCCGGTGGCTTCCTTTTCAGCGGGGACGATGTGGACAAGAAGGTTGGAGTTCTGTCCGGTGGTGAACGCTCGCGCCTCTGTCTTGCGGGCTTGATGTTGCAGAAAAACGATGTTCTGCTGCTGGACGAACCGACAAACCACCTTGACTTTGAAACGGTGGAGCTTCTGGCTCTGGCCCTGCGTGAGTATTCCGGTACGCTGTTCTTTGTGAGCCATGATCGTACCTTTGTCAATGTCGTCGCTTCCCAGATTATCGAAGTAAAAGACGGAAACATCATGCTGTATCCGGGCCTTTACGAAGATTATGTATTCTATCAACGTAACCGCGTTGAGAAGGAGCTGGCCTCCGGTGATGCCGAGGTGGTAAAAAAGGCCGCGGAAAGGGCCGTTGATCCGGCACGAAAGGAACAGAGGAACGGCCATACCCCTCTGCCCGTTGCTCCGCCCGGTGGGCCCGAACAGAAAAAGGAAGCGCTGATTCGTTTTTTAAATCTGGGAAGAAAGGATCGTCAGAAAGAGATTCGCCGCCTTCGCGATGAATTGCGTAACATGGAGAGGCGGATCAAAGAACTCGAAGAAAAGAGAGCTGAGCTCACCGATTTTCTTGCTTCAGGCGCTTACGACCAGGAGAAATACAGGACCATGGAAGAGGTGACAAAAGCGCTGGCCGAGCTTGAAGAGAAATGGCTGGAGCTTCAGGAGCGTATTGATCTGTTTGAGGGAGAGCTTTAAGGCCTGAGGGGTGTTGTAGCAGAAGATGATACCACTGCAGAACAGAGGGCGACGGGAAGGCGATCAGGTTATCTGGCTCTTCTTTAACCACCGACTGGAATTCCTGGAATCAGAATTCGATGAGATGATCTACGCCATCCGCAATGGCGGTCTTTTTCCGTATCTCGATCGCGAACGACCGGCCTTGCGTTCGCGCCTGAATGTCATTCTTTCGGATGAGCTGCCGGAGGGCATCTTTGAAACTCCGGCAGAAGAAGAATTCTATCTTGAGCAGTGTATTCTCGGCCTCGGTGACCGCTTACGTTGACAGCTGTAGCTTGATAGCACCACGGAATTTTTCATGCGTCTGAAAAAAGTTGCGCCTTCCTGTCACACTCAGTCCCTTCTATTCGTCAGCCTTCTGTCGGTTCCCTGATAAATCAGGATACCGGCGGGAGGTTCTATGAAAAGACGTATAGTGATAGCAGGCGGCGGTTATGCCGGCGTCATGGCCGCCAACCGACTGGCAGCTGCCGAAAAGGAACAGTATTCGATTACGCTCATCAATGCCTCAGAGGTCTTTGTGGAGAGAATCCGCGACCATCAGCTTGCTGTCGGTCAGACGTTGCCTCGCAGACCGCTGCGCGATATGCTGCGTACACCGGTTAGCTTTGTACACGACCGTATCGAGTCGATAGACACAGAGGCAAGGCTGGTCAGGGCACAGAGTGGATCTGTACCGTACGATGTGCTGATCTATGCCCCTGGAAGTGAGTGCCGGGCTGTGTTTTCTGCAGAAAACAGCTTCTGCATCGGAGCGCAGGGTGAGGCAGAACGTCTGCGCCATGCCTTGAAGAACTGGACCGGCGACGTTGTCATCGCTGGAGCGGGCCTGACCGGCATCGAGATGTCCACAGAGCTTGCTGAATGCAGACCGGATCTTTCGATTACGGTTGTTCACGGTGGACACCTGGATCGAGAATTCTCGCTCAAGGGCGCCGAGCATATTCGCAACGTCTTTCGGCGGTTCCGTATTCAGCTGATCGAGGGGAGTCGGGTGGATCACATAGAGGGCCCTTTTGTTCGACTAACAGATGGCCGAAGGCTTCCGGCCGGCATAACGATTCAGAGCGGTGGGTTCTTCGGATCTCCTCTTGCACGAAAATCGGGCCTGCCCGTCAACGATCGGGATCAGTTGCTCGTTGATGCAACGCTGGCTGTTCCCGGTACAGAAGGTATCTTCGGCGCCGGCGATGCCATTGCTCTGCCTGACGGCTATGGCTTTATGCGTATGGGATGTGTTACGGCCATGCCTCTGGGGGCTCATGCTGCACATTCGGTGTTGCAGCATTTGCGGGGAAGCCTTATGCGTCCTTTTCGATTTGGTTTTCCGGGTCGATCGATCAGCCTGGGGCGTCACGATGGTTTGATCCAGTTTACAGATTCGTTTGACCGTCCCGTGGAACGGGTGATCACCGGTCGGCCGGCCGCCTTTATCAAGGAGCAGGTATGTCGCTACACGGTACGCATGCTTCGACTGGAGCGCAGAACAGGATGGAAACTATACCGATGGCCGCAGGGACAGATACCAGCAGTGAATTGAATGTTTTTCTGACGCATCGCCGCCTGCTCTTCTCTATTGCCTATCGGATGATGGGCAGTGTGAGCGATGCCGAGGACATTGTGCAGGAAGCGTATTTGCGGTGGTGTAAGGCGAATGAATCGCCTGCGAAGATTCGCGACCACAGATCGCTTCTTGTCTCTATTACCACCAGGCTGTGCATCGACGAATGGAAGACGGCCAGGCGAAAACGTGAAATGTATGTCGGTCCGTATTTGCCCGAGCCGGTTCCCACGGCCATGGTGCAATCGCGCGAAGACGCGTACAGCGATCAGGTAGACCAGGCCTTTCTCTTGCTCCTTGAGCAGCTAAAGCCCGTAGAAAGAGGCGTATTTGTATTGCGGGAGGCATTCGGCTATTCCTATGCTGAGATAGCGAAGATTGTGCGAAAATCGGAAGCGGCCTGCAGACAGATCCTGCGTCGCGCCCGGGTTACGATCGATGTGAACCAGCGTCCGGGTGCAATAGACCGCACACAGGAGCTGTTGCTGCAACGGTACGTCCGGGCATTGGTAACGGCCGATCCAGAGTTGCTTCTTTCTGTCATTGCCGAGGATGCACAGCTTCATTCGGATGGTGGTGGTATCGTTGGTGCTGCACAGCGCACGGTTTATGGCCGCGTGGCCATTGCAGCCTTGCTGCTCGGTGTAAGACGTAAAGGGGGACCTGCAGAGGTATATACGGCAAACGTGAATGGCATGCCGGCCCTCGTCGCATATCGAAACGGCAAACCGATCCTGGTACACTGCCTGGACATGGACGAAGGGATACGGGCAGTGTACGGCATCCTGAATCCACGAAAGCTATCCGCCTTTCGCAATAGAGACGAGCTCATACGTAAAGGGATTCTGCATCCCGTGAGGATCGGAATCACGATGAGGCTGCGCTGGCTCTGGAACCACTGGATGAGGCCTCGCAGCGTATCTGCACTGCGGCAGATGGTCGGTCACATGCGGTAAGACAGAGTTTCCCATTTGACGGCCTGTGATGACCGAGAAAACCGGAGGCCATGGCCGTTCTGACCGACACGCTGCGCCTGACAGAGACCTTTCTGTCTCTCCAGGGAGAAGGCAGGCATGCCGGTCTGCTCTGCTATTTTATCCGAACGGCCGGTTGTGATCTGCGCTGTCGCTGGTGTGATACCGATTACTCGTGGAAGGGTGGGACGAAGCATTCACTGGATGACATCGTGGCCGGTATTCCCGAAGGTGTATCCCTTGTGCAGATCACGGGTGGTGAGCCCCTTCTGCAAAGAGAGGCCGTGGTAGAGCTGATTCAGCGCATATCGAAACGATGCCGTGTGCTGCTGGAAACGGGAGGACACCGCTCGATCGAAGGCCTGCCAGCAGAGACACATATCGTTCTGGATATCAAGCTGCCGGGCTCCGGTGAATCACATCATCCCTTTGCCGACAACCTGCCTTTTCTAAAGAGCAGCGACGAGATCAAGTTTGTCGTTGCGGATCGACGGGATTATGAAGCTGCGAGGAGATGGATCCGGGAATACCAGCTGGATCGTCTGTGCGGGCTGCTTGTATCGCCGGTCTTTGGCGAGGTGAGCCCTGCTGACCTTGCAGGGTGGGTGATCGAGGATCGCCTGCCTGTGCGCATGCAGCTGCAGTTGCATAAACTGATCTGGGACCCGAATTCTCGTGGAGTATAACCCCTGAGTAGAGAAGCAGGGGAAGATAAACCAACGGAACTGCTATGGAAATCATAAAAAGCTTTCGCTTCGAAGCGGCTCACTATCTGCCGAAACTGCCCGAAACGCATAAGTGTCGCCGACTGCACGGCCACTCCTTCAAGTTTGACGTACATGTGGAGGGTCCTCTTGATCCCGAGCTGGGATGGGTGATGGACTTTGCTGACATCAGTCGGTTTGTGAAGCCCATCGTTGATGAGCTCGATCATTATTTGCTGAACGACATTCCAGGATTGGAGAATCCAACATCTGAGGTGATCGCAGTGTGGATCTGGAATCGATTGAAGCCTGATCTGCCCGGCCTCTGTCGCGTTGTTGTTCACGAAACCTGTACGGCCCGTTGTGAATACAGGGGTTGAATCCCGTCGGATCCGGGGGGATGCTGAAGGAATGAGGCGTCCAGTCTGACCGACCGGACGCCTTTACTGGCCGGGGCAGGCTGTGTTTATCCGCGGATGCGGCGTACATTGTCATTCATTCGATGCCGGATGTGGTTGCTGAAAAGCCATTGCTTCAAGGGCGACAGAGCCTGCCTGTGTTCTGCATAGAAGGAATCGGGATCATCGTAAAGGCCGAAATCCCTGGCGATACCATCGGCCTGGATAAAGGTATGGTTGCCGTCAAAGTCAATGAGAGGGCGCATAATGTCCTCCGTGCATGCACCAAAACCACAGAAGGCACCCTGCTGCTGGTTCTGGCTTCTTGACTGCAAGGCCCTGAGATAGCGGCTATCAAGGATTACCCCTTCGAGAAAAAACCAGTCGTTATCCAGCTGTACCTCTACCCAGCTGTGGACGATCTCTTTCGGAGCCAGTCGGTACCAGATGCCCGTGACGGCACCTTTCTGAAGCTGTTTGTGTATGGTGAATCCGTGAAACCGACAGGGCAGGTCGACGGCACGAAACAGGGCCATAAGCAGTGTTGCCTTCGTGTTGCACTGGCCATATCCGTCCGCCAGGACCTCGGAGGCTGGAATCTCATCCCGGCGATTGTAGCCAAAGAGGATCTCATCGCGCACGAAGTTGTAGATGGAGCGGATGCGTTGTCGCGCTGGAAGCGATCGCCATTGACGCTCTTCGATGAGCCTCTGGATGCCGGGATCGTCATAGTCAAGCAAGGTGGTTCTTTGAAGAAGGCTGTTGGCCTTCGATGCAGGAATCGTATTCATAGCCTTACAGAAACCATCGGACCTCTGCCAGACTTGAATGAACCTGCTACCGGTGCCGCTTTTTTGATAGCGGATCGGTGGAAAGGGCCCCTGAGATTTCCCTGGCCGTCAATCCAAAGGCCTGTCTGATGCTGCGGCTGAGATGTGCGCTGTCCGCGAATCCCGCATCGATGGCGGCCGTTGTGATATCGCTGCCAGCCTGTAGATGTGCGAAGAAGATCATCAGCCTGTTCCAGATCAGCATCCGTCGATAAGGCATGCCGGTTTGTTCTTTAAACAGATGCAGAAAGCGGCTTGTAGAAAGATCCACGGTGTCTGCTGCATCGTCAGCCGAAAGCACAGGCCTGCTTTGCAGTTGCAGAAGGATCTGCTGTATGCGTCCATCGATGCTGGGATGGGGAATCGTACAGACGAGGCCGTTAAGCTTCTGCAGAAGCAGCTCCATGTTGTTGGCCGAGGCTGCTGCACGAATGGCCTCTTCGCTCTGTGTAGAAACACCACCATTCTGCAGGCACAGTCCCAGCGGTGAAAGAGGATGTGCAAGGAGCGTCAGGGCTTCACCGCATTGCAGATCATGTTCTACACCGGCTGGGATGATAACGCTTTTTGCGGCAGTGGTAACAGACCCCATCTGCAATCGGAGTTTTTCCTCGCTGTTCAATGCAAGGGACCACTGCACGGCAAAGTGCCTGTGTGGCGTATTCTGTGAAAGAGTACCGATGTAGATTGCAAAATCTTTGTCGATGCGGAGCTGGGCCACGACGCATCTTTCGTTTTCGTAGCGATAGCGTCAAGACTTGACAGCGTCAGCCGGAGTGCATAGCTGAGGGGAGTACCGTGGGTTAGCGGGCGAAACCGCAAGAGGGTGTTTATGCAACAGATTACATCATGGGCCATGGAGGCAATCGAAGACAGGGCATTCGATCTACGTGCCATGGCCGTCGCGATCGTTCCTGCAGTGCAGGGGGATGAGGCCGTACAGGCCGAGATTATAGAAAACTTCAAGCAGCTCTTTGCTGATCTGGACGTAGCATCGCAGAAGAAGGTTTTGCTTTTTTTCAGGGTTCTGCTGTTGCTTTCGTTTTTGCGTGGCTTCCAGGACTGGCGCAGGATGACGCTCGAGGATCGGCAGCGTTTCTTTTTGGCCATTGAGTCCTTTCCCGTTGGGTTGATCCGTGCCGGGTTTTTTGGTCTGCGATCCCTCCTTTTGCTCGCTTACTACGGAACCTCTTCTGCATGGCAGCGTATCGGCTATGAAGGACCGATTGTACAACGCTCGATTCACGGAGATGTGGGGAGTCAGCCATGAGCGTTTACGATGTTGTCATTATCGGATCAGGCGCTGGCGGAGGAACGGTGCTGGAATACCTCAGTCGTTTCATCGAAAGCGGTCTCAAGGTGTTGCTTCTGGAGCGGGGCCCCTACTGGCCCAAAGAGAGCTTTACACAGCGGGAACTCGAGATGTCGAAGATCTACTTCAATCGCGGAGCTGTGCTTTCTGCAGACCGTTCCATTGGCCTGTCGGCGGCCTGTGCCATTGGGGGCAGCACAGCCGTATACACAGGAGTTTCTTTTCGACCGCCTGCTGATGTCATGGTCACATGGCGGAATACCTTTGGTCTTTCCTTTCTCGGTGATGAGTATGTGAGCGACATCCTTGATGAAATCGAAGAGCAGATAGGTGTGCAAGAATTGCCACCTTCCATGGATAACGACAACAACCGGTTATTTCGAGAAGGGTGTGAGCGCCTGGGTATAACGGCGAAACGACTGCGCATCAATACGCGGCAGTGCGGTGAGCAGGGCTTCTGCAATCTCGGATGCACCCGAGGAGCCAAGCAGGGGACTCTGGAGGTGCAGATCCCACTGGCTATGCAGCGTGGAGCTGAGGTCGTCTGGAATGCCTGCGTGCATGAGATTGTTCCAGGCGATGAGGCTATTATCAAATTACGGGTTAACCCGGCTGCATCGTATACTAAGCCGAACGTCTGGAGCGAAGGGGAGCATACAGTGCGAGCGCGGACGGTTGTCATTGCGGCAGGGGCATTGCATACGCCGGCCCTTCTCGCCCGGTCAAAGCAGGTCAAACTGGACCGGTCGTTGCTGGGACGGTATGTGACATTGCACCCGGCATGCAATGTGAATGGCATATACAAAGAGCCGATCAAGAACTACAGAGGGTTCCCAAAAACCTATTTTGTTGATGATTTTTCAGAATCGGATCATTATCTTCTGGAAACGTCATTTTACTATCCCGGTGTAACGGCGAAGAACAACCCCGGTTTTGGAGCAGACCATCTGGCTCTGATGGACGATTACCGAAAGATGATGTCGATCCTGATCCTTGTGCATGATGAGGCAGAAGCTCATAACCGCATAACGATCCATGAAAAGACGGGAGAACCCGTCTTACGCTATACGGTTGCAGATGGAGTTAAGAGGGCGCTGATTCAGGGCTTGCGACGGTCTGCTGAGATATTCTTTGCGGCCGGTTGTGAAAAGGTAGTCCTTCCCGGTAGTAGCAAAACAGTGCTTACTACATCGGACGTCAGCACCTTGTCCGCACTTGTCGATCTTCCGTTTCTCGATCTCCAGCGGTCGCCCCTGTCAAGTGCCCACCCACAGGGGGGAGCACGGATGGCTGCGGATGACCGAATGGGGATTACACATACGAACGGTCACCTGTTCGAACACAGGAATATCTTCGTTGCTGACGCTTCGCTGTTTCCCACTTCGGTAAAGGTGAATCCCTATGAGACGGTTATGCTTCTGGCACGGTATGTTGCCAGTAACGTCCTGAAGCAACGATAGATGCAAGGGGAACCGCTGCCCCGAATCCTCGGAGGAATGGTCCGCTCCAGAATTGTTCTTCCCCGAGGTAACAGAGGAGCTTTTCTGTCCCTATGTCTGCCGTGGTTTTGCTTTCCGGAGGGCTTGACTCCGTAACGACGCTGTTTCTTGCGAAGAGTGAAGGGCATGAGATCTACTGTATCTCTTTTGATTACGGGCAGAGGCATCGCTTTGAGTTACAATGTGCTGACGAGCAGGCACGTCGGGCCGGAGTTCTCGAGCACCATACGGTAAAGATTGATCCTGTTCTTTTTCGGAATCAATCGTCCGCATCGTCGACAGCGCTGATTCATGGTGGTGCAGAGGTTCCGGAAAACCGAACCGAGCTCCTGGACCGGACAGTTGAAAAACAGATTCCCGTCACTTACGTGCCGGCTCGCAATCTCCTTTTCCTGGCCTATGCACTTTCTTTTGCTGAATCACGTTCTGCGCGTTACCTGTATATTGGCGCAAATGCTCTCGATTATTCCGGGTATCCTGATTGCCGTCCAACATTTCTTAAATCTTTCGAGTTAACCGCGAATCTCGGCACAAAAGCCGGAGTAGAGGGAACGGGGTTCATTCTCAAGGCTCCTCTGGTAGATGACACCAAAGCCGACATCATCCAAAAAGGTTTGAAGCTTGGAGTAGACTACAGCATGACATCGAGCTGCTACAAGCCATCTGACACCGGTCGTCCATGCGGAAAGTGTGATAGCTGTCTCCTTCGTGCCAGAGGCTTTGCTGAAGTTGGCATTGAAGATCCGCTCCTGTCCAAGCAGTAGCGTAATAAACGGCGTGGAGGTAACGACGCAAAATTTGGAAACAGTTTGCTCATTTTCTGAACCAGTGGAGTGATGAAAGAGCAGACACGACTCATGGGGGAGCCATATTCACCTTCTCGCTCCACCCTGTTGATTCCAGAAGAGTACTTTCACCGTTTCTTCTCTCCGGGTTCCTATAAGAAGGTGGGCGACCTTCCCCTGGCATGGTATCTGGCCCGCCTTCTCGAGGACCCGCTTTTGGATTATAAATTGAGCTTCCTGAAGCCGAGCACGTGGAAGAAGGGCTATCAGACAGAGGGACAGAATTTGCGCCGGGTGAACTTCTATCCGGATGAGAAGGATTGGGGGCGTTTGTCAGCAATCTCCCAGGCTACTGGTTTTTCTCGCTGTTACATCTTCGTGTATCTGATGCTCATAGATATGGGAGTCCTTACCCTGGAAAATGGAGGAACTCCTCCAGATGAGGCGGGACGGACGTGGAATCCCGTAATAATCTGCACTGTTTCCGTGGATTTCATCGCCAGAAAGCTAACCAGAGTTTTACAAACATAGCCAGCACGCTTCTTTGTTCGTCCGGATCTTCGCTGTTTCGCATAAATGGCTCCAAAAGTCAGACCATCTGTATTGTTTGGTGTCAATAGGACGTCAGGATTCTTCTTGACGCCTGAATGTTTGGAGAGGAAGGACAGAGTGGTCGCATTTGTGTCGGGGCAGATAGGATATTTCATGATCAAGATTTTGTTTGTTTTTTTCTTACTGGCAGTAACCCTGACAGGTTGTCAACCGGCCAATTCCCGTCATACCGCTGATGTAAGGCAACAACCGGCTGAGCCACCAAACCTATCGAACGAGATTCAGGACAGAGCCTTGCTTCTGGCGGGTATGGCCGTCTCCGGCGAGTATAGCGAGAGGCCTGAAATCCAGGCATTGCTGAACCATCCGTTTTACAGAGCTCATGCCCGTAAGATGAATGATTTCTGGCATTCTGTGGAAGTCCAGAGAATCAACAAAATTGTCCCCTGGCGTCAAAAGCATATTGGGGCGAACGTGAAAAACCGCACGGCCCTCTATCCTCTCAGTGGTGGGGACTTCTTAAACCTGCACCTGATGTACCCACAGGCCGATCGATATGTGATGCTTGCCATGGAAAAACCCGGGCAAATGCCAGATCCCACCGACTTAACGGAAGAACAGTTGAGAGGCAGCTTACTTTCTCTACAGCATATGTTGGGCAATATTGTTCGAACCGGGTATTTCTTTTCTCGTCTGATGAATCAGCACATGAATCCCGAGAAGTATGGAATCTACGGAACCATGCCAACCGTAGCGATCTTTCTGGTCAGGCTTGGACACAGTCTGGAATCGATTGGCAGGACTTGCGTGAATGATGCTGGCGAGCTTGTAGAGAAAGTTGATTCTCCCTGTCGTCTGTCTGGATATCGCATTCGATTTCGCGAAAGAACGACAGGCCTGCACAAGGAAGTCATCTATATCTCTGCTCGGATCGACAACTCTCTCTTTTCGCCCGAGAAACCTGAAGGAAGGTTCTTTCGTGGATTGGGTCGAACGGCCGTTATGATGAAAGCTGCTGTTTATCTGCTTCACTCGTCGAATTACAGACAGGCTGCGCAGTACTTCCTTGATCAGGCGGATGTTATAATCCAGGATGATTCGGGATTGCCTTATCGATACTTTGACCCAAACGTCTGGCATACGGAGCTGTACGGGGTTTATGTGGGGCCGCCACGTTTAGCGGGGACTGGCTATTATCCACAGCCCGATCTGAGGAAGGCCTTTCTTAAGGCGGATGGGCCGCTCCCTTTTGAATTTGGTTATGGGCAGGTGTCTGCCAGCAAAAAATCAGGACTGATCCTGGCGTACCGAAAATGAAAAAATCACTCTGCTTATCATTCATTACCATTCTGTTCATAGCCTTGCCCTTATTTCTCGGGTGTAGCGCCGGGGAACATCGTGAAGCCACGATGGATGTGAGCGAGGATCAGGGCTATGCTCCCAAGAACTACAAGAGAAGCATCCTGGAATCAGCGGACCGTAGCAGTCCCGCAGAAGCCCGGACTGAAAGAGAAGCAGAACCAGCTCCAGCGAAGCGTCTTGTCATTTATCGTGGGCGTATGCAGATTCAGGTGGTTCATCCTGCATCAACATTGCCGGCGGTGACCTCGATAGCGCGTGATCACGGTGGCCTTGTCGAACAGGCGAAGCATGAAAACCAGGGACAGAGCGTCGAAGTTGTACTGCGTATTCCCGTTGCGAGGTTTTTCGACGTCATGGATGCGCTGGCCGGGTTGGGAACGGTACTGACGCGGTCGATACAGGCAAAGGATGTAACAGCTGCCTTTATGGATGTCGAGAATCGACTGAAGTCGGCCCGCATACTGAAGGCACGTCTGGAGAAGCTCCTGCGCACTGTGAAGAGTGTTGAAGAAAAGGTCAGGATCCTGCGCGAGATCAATCGTCTGGCCACAGAGATTGAAACGCTATCAGCTCGCAGCAAGGACCTGATGAATCGCGCATCGATGTCGACCATTGCTGTGCGTTTGCAGGCCAGGCCTCAAACAAGAACCGTTCAGGGCAGGCGAAGTCCTTTTCCTTTCATAAGAGCACTGCGACCGGAACGGCGTAGCATTAAAGAGCCTTCATCGATTGAACGGACTGCTCCTGCCGGATTTTTCGATAACAGCGAGGCCTTTGAAGACGGCGACGATCAGCAATTTTTCTCTCCAGATGGTACCGTGTTGCGGTCAGGAGAAGTCGATAACAATCCGGCGGGGGATGCCTCCTTCTGGAGCAAAGCTCTGCAACTTGAGTTTCAGAGGCGATCCTATAAGGAGCTAAAGAGTGTGGCGTTGCCGAACGGCCACCTGTTTGTTTATCGTATTCATGACGGATTAAACATCTACTACTATGGTATTGCTTTCCGTGTTACGGGTCAGAAGATACAGGTCTTTGAAGCGTTTTCCCCGGGCGAAGAGGCTTTCAAAAAGGACGGTGCGAAAATGGTTGAGTTCCTGCGAATAGGAGGTCCGCTGTGAGAACGCTGTTGCTTGCATTTCTCGTCTCGCTGCCAGCTGTCGTAAACGCAATGCCACGGGAACGGATTCAGCTGGAGTTTGCCCTGCAGGCACCCAACCGCGAGCAGGCATTGCGCGAATTGAAACGCTGGGCAGAAGATGAAGGCGGCTATCTCTTTGCTCTGTCCGATGCGGCGATTATCGTACGTATTCCGGCAGGAACCGAAAGCCGTCTCGATAGCGTAGAGAAGAAGGTGCTGTCCCTTGGTGCTCTGATGACCCGGTCAATCAGTCGCACCGATCATAGCGAGCAGATTGCAGGCCTTGATCTGGCTATACGGGTTAAAGAAAAGCATCTGGCCGATTTGCAGAAGTTGGCTGCAGATGCCGGATTGCGTCAGACGTTAACACTCGAACAGGAGTTACGCAAAGTGCAGGATGAGCTTGAAAAGCTGAAAGGCCGGCGTCGCATGTTGGTGGAATCTACGCTGTTCATTGATTTACGGGTAACGTTTTCCTATAGGCCTCCGGTGAATCCGGCAGGAGAACCGGACTTTGGCTGGGTGAACGAAGCGGATCTATACGATCTGATGAAGAAGGTGGGGCAATGAAGGCGCTTTTCTCCGTGTGTCGCTGGCTTGTTCTGCCAATGGCTTTGATGCTTGCGGGTTGCCGCAGCTTTGATGCTGTTGCTCCGACCGGCTTTGCGGTTTACGAGAACCGGTCTCTTTTCTGGGATGAGTTTAAGGCCATTACGGCCGACGGAGTACGTTTCCGCGTTCGTGAGGTTGCCAATGAACCCGAAGGCGATGCCAACCTATGGAAAACAACGCTTGTAAAGGCACTGGAAAAGAAAGGCTATCGCATTGTCGATTCCACGACTCTGCGGACGTACCAGGGAAGAACGATGCACCTCGTTAGAGGACAGCTGTCCGAGGCCGATCAGGACTATCTCTATGTTTCAGGTTTTCTTGTCGATGGAAAACAAATTATCCTGGTTGAAGCAGGTGGCCCTCGCGATTTGATGGAGCATCATGCCAGGGGGCTTGAACAGGCCCTGAAATCTCTGAAGGTTCGATGAAAGTAGTCTTTCTTGATCGTGATGATACGCTGAACGAAGATCCAGGATATCTCAATGATGCCTCCAGGGTCAGGCTTCTGCCCGGTGTTGCGGCAGGATTGCAGCGCCTGCAGGCGGCCGGTTACCAGTTTATCATCTTAACGAATCAGTCAGGCATTGGAAGAGGCCTGATTACGGCCGAGCAACTGGAAGCCGTTCATCGCCAGCTGCTTCACCTCCTTGCGCTTGAGGGTGTACAGGTGCTTGATATCCTGTTCTGTCCGCATGTGCCGGATGATCGGTGTGAATGCCGTAAGCCTGCTGCCGGTTTGCTCTGGAAGGCCCTGGAGCGACATCCGCAGATTGATGTGAGTCGGAGCTGGATGATCGGCGATCGCTACCGCGATCTGCAGCCAGGGCTGGATACCCGTGTCGACGGAAAGATTATACCGGGCATCCTCGTTGGAAGCAAAGAAGAGCCCGGAACGCCGCCAGCGAATCTAAAGTACAGAGTTGCTGATCTGAACGAAGCTGCCGGTTGCATCCTTGGCGATTCGCCACGGTGATGTTTCAGGATGTGCGTTGTTTCCCTGTCATCCGCTGATTATAGAATTGCAGCAGGTCGTAAGCCATCTGCAGGTGCGGGACGTTTACCCTGCCTTTTCTGGCCATGCGGAGAGGTTCGCCCAGGATGGTATCAACCTCCATGGGACGTCCTGCTTCATAGTCAAGCAGCATCGATGTTTTGTAAGGGCGCATACGCTTTGTTCGCTCAAGCATATCCCGGATGGTTTTTTCGGACAACCGAATCCCCTCTGTGGCTGCAATGGCCTTGATCTCGCGCATGATGCGCAGGGATAGGTCGGCCGTTCTTGGATTGTTAACGATCGGATCGGTATCGGCCTGCAGAAGTACGGATAACGTATTGTAAGCAGCGTTCCACAGCAATTTTTCATACCTCGCTTTGCGGAGGTTGGGAACGTAATCGCTTTCGATTCCGGCCTTTTGAAACAGGGCGGTTAGTTTTCGCGCTGTGGCGTTTTGCTTTCGGTTGAGAGCACCGATCTTAACCATGCCATAGTCGATGTGATCGATACGCTTTGCACTGATACGGTTAATGCACGTAAAGGCCAGACCTCCCAGTATGACCGGTTGAAGGGAGGAGCGCCGGTAATGCTCTTCATACCGCTCTTCCTGGTTAATCCCGTTTTGCAGAAGCAGGATTACGCTATGTTCCTTTAGAACGGGCGTTACCAGGGGAAACGGATCGAGGTAGGGCAACGTCTTTAGAGATACGATGACGAGATCGGCCGGCTGCATGCTTTCTGAGCGTGCAAAGCAGCGCACGGGCAAGGTATAATTGGTCCATGGGCTGCGCACGGACAGGTATCTGGTCTTTGCCATCGTTGCCGACATATATTCGACGGAAAGGCCGAATCGTTGCAGCATCGATCCGTAAAAGGCTCCTACGGCTCCCGCCCCGATGACGGCAACGGATGGGGCCTCCGGTAACAGTACTGGCATAGGGTATACTATCGCGAATCCTTGTTATCTGTGAAGAAAAATTCGACGCTGCTTTCCGTGGCATTCCACTCGGCAGAGACGGGGCCGACGATTTCGGGTGGAGTTGGGCTCCAGCCACCGGGCCAGGTGTGACCGCCGCCGTGAATCGTTATGCTTTTCAGCCGGGTCTCATCGTTGCATGTGTAGCTTTCCATGGTGAGGCTGGTTCCGTCCTGCGGGAAGCGATCGGACCTGCGAACAGGCCCGTGCTTGCATCCGAGACCGTTTCTAAGCCTCTTGACCGTTTCTACGAAGGGCAGGGCCTGTCCCAGCGGGGTGCGAAGCATTCGTATCTCGCCACCGCCAAAGGGAACGACGGGGTCTGCCGTGCCATGGGCAATCAGCACGGACACCGGATGCGTAAAATTGCAAACCTGGCCTGGCCGCATGCCGCCTGCGATAATCGCCAGGGAGCGAAAACGGTCCGGTGCTTCGCAAAGTAGCCTCAGCGTAAAGAATGCCCCTTCGCCAAAGCCCGCTGCATAAATGCCCGATGGGTCTACAGGAAAATTGCGTACCAGCTCGTCGATCAACAGGCGAACAAAGAGAACATTGTCAGAGCGGTCCCAGCTACCGTCTGTGGCTACAGGAAGAGCCAGAAAGAATTGATGGGCTTCTGCCAGTTCCTGCCACCGGTTTCGACTGAGTTTTACAATGGACTGTGGATTGCCATCCCGTTCATGAAAGACCATGACCAGAGGATATAACCGTGGGCTGCCCTGTTCGATTGCCTGCGGAACGTAAAGAAGTACATGCCTGCCTTCGCCTTCTACGAGCACAGGAACGGAACGGATACGTTCAGGAGGGAGCCGGGCCTCTGGAGCGAAACATCCGACTGAGAGCAGCATGGCTGCTATAAGGACGGACTGGAAACGTCCTGCTCTGGAACACTGTAAGGGTAGCCGCATCCGGGATCTCATTGAACGAGCAAGACAGAACCTTTCAGATACTGACCTTCGGGATGATAGATACTGATAGGATGGTCCGGTGCCTGGGTCAGAAAGTCAATGATTTTCACATCCCGACCCGAATCCGAGGCCGCAGCGAAGAGGATCTTGCGAAAGAGATCGGTCGATACATGCTGCGAACATGAAAAAGTGAACAGCAGTCCACCGGAGGCGATCTTCTTCATGGCCTGCAGATTGATGTCTTTGTATCCGCGGGCTGCACGATCCACTGCTGCGCGCGTTTTGGCGAAGGCCGGTGGATCAAGAATCATGGCATCGAAACGGTTGGTTTCGACTTCGCGCAGAAAGTTGAAACAATCTGCCTTCTGTATTTCGTGTGATCCTTCATGTGGGTTGAGGTCAACGTTTTCTTTACAGAGCTCCAGAGCCCGTTCTGAAAGATCGACAGAAAGAACGTAGCGTGCCTTGCCGCGAAGGGCTGCAGCCGAAAAGCCTCCGGTATACGAGAAGGCGTTCAAGAGGGAGCGTCCCGCCGCATGTTCTTCCACGATCCTGCGATTTTCGCGTTGATCGAGGAAGAAGCCGGTTTTCTGCCCACCGGCAAGATCCGCTTTGAGTCGAAGTCCGCGTTCGTAGAATTCCACCACTGTAGTGGGTTCGCCTTTCCAGGTATCATCGATTCGCAGCGCCCGGATGCCATGCTGTTCTTTCAGAAAGGCCTCGACGATGCCAATAATGTTGCGCGTGCCTTCATGCTGGACCTGCAGAACGGCAGCCTCTCCGTAAATGTCGCATATCAGGCCAGGAAAGCCGTCCGATTCGGAGTGGATGAGACGAAAGGCGGTTGTTTCGGGCGGAAGGACAGCGCGCCGCAGGGCAGAGGCTCTTTCCAGCCTTTCGCTCCAGTAGGCCTCGTCGAAGCCTGAGGCCGGCACAGGTCCAAAATGAAAAAGCCGGCAGCGGATTTGATGCCGGCCGTCATAAAAGCCCGCTCCGAGGACGCTTCCCGAATGCGAATGTACCGTAACGATGGAACCGGAAGGCGCCTCCTCCGCGTGATGAACCGCCCCGCTGAAGATCCAGGGGTGACGGTGCAGGACGGATCGCTCGCGATCTTTCTTCAGTGTGAGGGCTGCCATTCGTCCAGATATCCGGCAGCCGGTGGGAAAACAAGCCACATCGTAAAATCCAGATCACCCCATTTTCTTCTTGTTGACCGCCCTGTCATGGTCGATCATATGAACAGTCGTATGTTCTGGCTGCCGAAACCAATGACGCAACATGACAACCGTCTGCACGCGATCTTTCAGCGCGGTGTTTACGTGCTGCTATTTCTGCTCCTTGCCTGCGGTGGTGATAGCGGAGGATTCTCGGAGCCAACCTTTGATGAGCGCGTTGAATTGCCACAGGTAGCCGACGAGAGCAATGCTCTGCGTTTCGGCGCCGCTTCGCTTGAAAATCCCATTGAGCTTTCCGAATCCTACTATGCGCTGTTGAAGAAGCTCTCTGAAATTCTGGGTCGACCTGTTCGTTTTATCCCTCTGAAAAGCAATGAGGAACTGATGCAGGCCGTAGAGCGAGGACAGGTGGACATTGCCCGACTTGGTCCCCTTGTATATCTGCGTCTTCGCGATCGGGTACGTCTTGAGGTTCTTGTCAGTCCGCGAAAAAAGGACGGTATCGGAAGCTACTCTGTCATTGCTGTTCGAAATGATAGTCCAATTAAATCGTTGAAGCAATTGCGTGGAAAAAGTATCGCTCTGGGCGATCCCCTTTCCACATATTCCAATGCTATTCCACGCAGAATGTTGCGCGACTCCGGTGTAGGCATGGGCGAACTGAGCAAGGTGGGCATGCTGGGCAGCATGGACAACTGTGCGCAGAATGTGCTCAACGGGGCCTACAGCGCCGGTGCCATGAGCGACTCGGTCTACGAAAAATTCCGGATGAGAGCCATCGGGCTGCGGATCCTTGCGCGATCCGAAAACCTGCCTGGAGAGCCGATTGTAGCTCGCAGCGCTCTGGGGGCTGCCACTGTGGACAGGCTGCGACGAGCCTTTCTGTCCGTACGGGATCCAGAGATCCTGCATCCTATAGCACCGGGAATGGAGGCCTTTGTGCCAGCACGGCCCGGTGACTACGATCGCTTCGCGACTTACGAATGAGGACAGAAGATGTTTGACAGGATCTGGAAAGCATTTCTGGGGTTGAAGGTGCCTCTCAGTGTAAAGGTGATCACCATGATTACCTTTCTGGAGGCGGGTGCCGTCATTACGCTGGCCTTTTTTATCATTGTATACAACTATCAAATTCTTCGCGGTGATGCGGACAGTCGTGCCAGAGAGATTGCCGTAGCCCTGCGCAGGCCTGTGGTGGAGGCCATCGTCCAGAATGATTACATCAAGCTGCAGAAGACGATGGAGCGCCTCGGTAAAGAAGAATCGATCCGCTATGCCATCATCCAGGACCGGCATGGTCGCGCCCTTGTGCACAGCCATCCTCACTATGTGGGGTTGATCTTTAACGATCCGAATTCCATGAAGGCGTTTTACTCAGAGACGCCGATTATTCAGGACTACTATGCCTTTGATCGCGTATATACACGAGACCTGGCCATGCCCCTGGATACGGCTATGGGCCGAATTGGCTATATCCGTATTGGTATGAACTTTGACACGCAGGTACGGGAGCCGTTGATCTTTACCGGACTTGTTACGCTGATCATGGTGGTCATTTTTATTGGCATTGGTGTGCTGATTGCCATACCGGCCACGCGTATGCTCCTTGATCCCGTTCATGCCGTGCAGAAGGCTACGGAATCCATTGCCGTTGGTGATCTGTCCGTCAGTGTTGATACGCTCAGCCGCGACGAAATCGGTGCGATGGCGCGAGCCTTTAACCGAATGGTGGAAAGTCAGCGCGTGATGGTGTCGTCCATCCGGCGTATCTCTAACGAGGTATCTCATGCCTCTGAAGAGCTGGCAGCCTCTTCAGAGGAGGTATCGTCTTCGGCGGTCGAAGTAAATGATACCGTCCAAAAGGTAGCCGACGATTCGGTGACGGGCCTGCAGCATACAGATGAGATCAATCGCATGATCGAATCGTTTACGAACCTGCTAAACCAGGCCAGGGATCAGGCCGGCAAAACCATGAAGGTGGCAGGCGATTCCTATGCTGCTGCCGATCAGGGGCGGCAGGACGTCATTGTCATGAATGAAACGATGTTTCAGATCAAGACGGGATCCGAAGAGAACCTGCAGGCCATTCTGCAGCTGGATGAGTTTACCCGCCAGATCGAAGGGATTACAGATGCTATCAGCGGCATTGCGGGGCAGATCAACCTGCTTGCGCTGAATGCAGCCATTGAAGCCGCAAGGGCAGGCGAAGTCGGGCGGGGCTTTGCTGTAGTCGCCGATGAAATCGGAAAGCTTGCCGATCAATCCACCCGTCAGGCCAAGGACGTGGCCACGATGGTGAACCGGATCATTGAGATCACACGAAGCTCCGTAGATGTCACCAAAAAGCAGTCCGAGCTCATTCTGCAGGGGGCAGAGGCTGCCGCAGCCGTGAACGAGTCACTGGGGCGCATTGTGGAGGCCTCCCGGTCGATTTCCACGCAGGCCCAGGCCATACTGGAAATTGCTGAAAAAGAGGTGCGTGAATCCGACGCCGTACGATCCCGGATCAACGCTCTGAATGTGCTGATGAACGACACTGCAAGCCGGGCCGTGGAAGTCCGCCAATCCACCCGAGAAACGACGGATGCCATGGAAGAGGTGGCCCGGGGATCGCAAACGCTCAGTGCACTTGCCGTCAACCTCAAGGAGATGGTAGAGCAGTTCAAGCTTGATAAGGACGATGAATGATCACTCTTTTCGTGGGGACGGTGCTGTTGAGTATCATACATGCTGCCATCCCCAACCACTGGATGCCTTTTGTACTGCTTTCCCGTACCGAGCGCTGGACGTTATCCGAAACCATAGGTATTACCCTGCTGGCAGGGCTGGCTCATAGTGCCAGCACCGTCATTCTCGGATTGCTTATAGGCGGCATCGGCTACTCCCTGGCGCAGGAGTACATGTTTGTGGGCACGATTATTGCCCCTCTGATTCTCATCTTCATGGGCATCGTCTACTTCAGTCTGGACCTCAGGCATTCCCATCATGAGCACATCCCCGGGAAGCAGGAGATGGCCGGACGTTCGCGATGGATGATCATCCTGATCCTCAGCGGAGCGATGTTCTTTTCCCCCTGCCTTGAAATCGAATCCTATTTCTTCACGGCCGGTGCCCATGGCTGGGCCGGAATCTGGTTGGTCGCCGCCCTTTATCCCGTTCTTTCTGTTGGAACGATGGTGCTTCTGGTTCTCCTCGTTCGGCGTAGTTTGCTTCACTGGAGCGGTGCCTTCCTGGAACGTCATGAGAAGAAGATTACAGGGTTCACCCTGATTCTACTTGGCATAGTGGCCTACTTCTGGAACTAGACGGTGTCCGGTTGTACAGTTCCTGTCTCATCCACACTTTTCAGCTCGCGCATACGTTTGATCATGATCTCTCGCATGCTGAAGTGAAAGATCGGTGCGGATTCGACGATCTTGCGGATTTCGCCCCTGGCAATACGGACAACAGCACTGTCGTCCAGGGCCCGTACCGTGGCGTTGCGAACGGTGTTGGCAAGGGATCCATATTCTCCGAACATATCACCTCCGCGCAGTGTCTTTACTTCAACACCGTTTCGGGTAACACTGAACTCGCCGGAAAGAATAATATAAAAGTCTGCATCGGTGTTTCCCTGTTCTACAAGCGTTTCACCCTCTGCCACTCGCATTCGAACACAGTTGCGCGCAATGCGATCGTTAACGCTGTCGGCAAATTCAGAAAAGGGCCAGAAACGCTCGATCTCGGAACGGACCTTCCACAGATGCTGCATCTCTTCGATCCTGTTCTCGGCAATGAGAAATTCATGAAAGAGCTTTTCATCGATTGCACAGAGAACGACCGGTGTTCGCGCAACGATCGAGGCTGATCGCACCTTGTTTTCATCGAGGACGGCCATTTCGCCGACAAAGTCTCCTGCCTCTTTGCGGGTTCGTTCTGTCAGTTTGCGCCCATCGTGTACCATGACACTGACACTTCCTGCCAGAATGATATAGATCAGGCCGCGAGAGGTCTCGCCCTGTTTGAAGATAACATCACCTGCATTGAAGGTCTGTATCTGGAAGCTGTTCATCAGGGCCGTGCTCCAGCCATGGGACATATTACGAAAGGCATCGCCCAGGATCTGCATCGTGCGGATCAGATAGGCATCATGGCTTCCCTGTATAATCGGATAACGCTTTCCTGCGACGGCATGAGAAAAGGTGGCATCGAATTCAGAAGGGAGGCTTTCCAGGTGCATAAACACAATGCGATCAGATTGCGAGTGCAGTGCATCACGTGGATCTCCGTGTAAAATCCCCTGTCCACCATCAGCGAAAAGGATGTCGTGACGCTCCGTATACAGACTTTTCAGTACGTCATACTTCTCTTTGCGCACGATTCCCTGTTCGACCATGTTCTCGATGTCCCTGAAGGCTTTGTTGTCGCCGATGAAGACGATGCTGCGCGTTGTTGCTCCGTCTTTCATGCGAAACGTGGCCCCGATGGTTGGTATGGAATGGACCGTATAGTGCGGAATGATCGACATTCCGTAAAACTCGGTTACCTCATATGGCGTAACCTCAACAAAGTCGAACATGGCTGAAACATCTTCAACAGGCATCAGTGTTTGCAGTGAAAGTTTCATCATGGCCATCCAGAAGATCTCTTTCGTGGCCAGCAGCTGTACCTTGTTGGATAGCCTGAGCAGCGGATAGATGTTGCAATGGTCGTCATGAATATGCGTCAGATAAATGGAACGAATCTCAGAGGATGAAACGCCTCTTGCATTCAGAGCCTGTTCCAGGTACGGCGGACAATCGATCAGCATATGCTCGGAGTTGTACTGCAGCAATAAAGAGGAGCATGGTTTATCTGCAATGAAGCCGGAAGCACCGCCAAGTACGGTAACACCCAGGCGCATCGGAATCGTCGTTACAAAATCACCGTGGAGGTTGTAAGGAGGAAGCTGGGGTGTATTAAAAGAGATATCGATCTCATGTTGCCCGACTCGATAGCGATCCTTGCCTGTATGTTCGATCCGGGTACCATCGGCAAGTGTGGCCACTCCCTCAGCAAAAGGGATAAAATCTACGAAGTCGTCGATACTGAACTCTCTTCCCGAGGCGTCTTTCACAGCCATGGCCCGCGATTCTCTGTACAGCTCATCGAACCAGTGTGAGCTACCCAGTTCTGCGTATTCTTTTCGCGTCGGGCCAAGCAGTGTCAGGCGCAGGAGCTTGCGATTGGCTTTGATATGCAGAGGTGTGCCGACGATGGTCAGCTTTTTTCCGCTACGAAAGTGGCCTTCCACAAAGAGAAACGAATAGAGCGGGAATTCGGTGCAATTCTGAAGAACATCAAAACGGTACGATGTGTCGGGAAGGATAATGACATCGGGACTGGGAAGGCCTTTCAGCATCAGATGCTTGATCACCTCGGGAGGGCATCCGAAAAGGAGGTTTCTGTTTTCTGTCTGGCAGACGGTTACGCCTGGAGCGACTTCAATAACGGCCATGGCGGATTGGCCTGCAGATGTTCTTTATTCGCAAGCGATTTTTTTTGCCCGATAGTCTGAATCTGGCTGTCGGCTAAATGTAGATACAGAAAAAAAATCTATGACCTGCTGCGGATAAGCGGAATTCAGAGAAGAATTACGGGATCGGAAAGAAGATCCTTGTCAAAAGGCATGGGTCAGGGGTATACTAAAATCGAATTCCCTTCTGAGAGGCCTGCCATGAACTGGCCTGGTGTATGCTTGAGGCTTTCATAGAGTCCTATAGCAATGCTGATAGAATTGAGGAGTAAGAGATGTCCCTTGTTTCCATGCGTTTGCTGCTTGATCATGCAGCGGAGAACAACTACGGCGTTCCGGCCTTCAACGTGAACAATCTGGAACAGGTCCTTTCCATTATGAGAGCTGCGGAAGAGACCGAAAGTCCCGTTATCCTGCAGGTGTCTCGCGGGGCTCGCAGCTACGCTGGTGAGAATTTTATCCGCCATTTGATTCTTGCTGCTACCGAAACCTGGCCGCATATTCCTGTTTGTCTGCACCAGGATCATGGAAATTCGCCTGCTACGTGTTATTCGGCCATTCGTGCAGGGTTTACCAGCGTCATGATGGACGGATCGCTTCGCGAGGATGCAAAGACACCGGCTGATTTTGATTACAACGTAGACGTTACCCGCGAAGTGGTGAGCGTAGCCCATAAGATCGGCGTTAGCGTGGAAGGTGAGCTTGGCTGCCTTGGATCCCTTGAAACCGGGAAGGGCGATAAAGAAGATGGCCATGGATTTGAGGGCACACTGAGTCGGGAGCAGCTGTTAACCGATCCCGCAGAGGCCGAAGCATTTGTGCGTGCAACCGGTGTGGATGCCCTGGCTGTGGCCATCGGTACAAGCCATGGGGCCTATAAATTCAAGAAGCGGCCTACGGGCGATGTCCTTGTGATATCACGTATCAAAGAGATTCACGATAAGATTCCCAACACGCATATCGTTATGCACGGATCCTCTTCTGTTCCGGAAGACCTGCGACTGAAGATCAACGAATTCGGTGGACAGATCCCTGAAACGTATGGCGTGCCCGTTGAAGAGATTCAGAAGGGTATTCAGAACGGTGTAAGAAAGGTGAATATCGACACAGACCTGCGTCTTGCCTGGACGGCGGCTGTGCGAGAGGTGATGGGAACAAAGCCAGCTGAGTTTGACCCGCGTACCTTTCTCAAGCCGGCCATGAAAGCCATGCAGAGCGTCTGCCATGACCGTTTCGTTGCCTTTGGAACAGCCGGTCATGCATCAAAAATAAAGCAGATCCCCGTAGAACAATTTGCCTCTATTTACGGGTAAGGGCAGCGGTGCTTGCCGGTGACCGGAGCACCGCTTCTGACAGGGGGCTACTGTATGTCACGAAGCGAAAGAGATGACGAGTCACCTTACAGAGATTCTGCTGGCACTGTCGCAGCGCGGAGTGCGTTACATCATCTGCGGCGGGGTGGCCGTGGTGATGCAGGGCGTTCCGCGCATGACGATGGATCTGGATTTATCCGTCGACATGGAGCCGGATAACCTGAGTCTCCTGATTGAAGCACTGAAAGATTTAAACCTTGCCCCCAGAGCCCCCGTGCCGGCAGAAACCCTGATGGATGAGGAGCTACGGCAGTTCATCGTAAGAGAAAAAAATGCCGTCGTCTTCACCTTCATTGATGTAAATAATCCATACAGACAGGTCGATGTAATGCTTACCGGAGAAGCTGATTACAAACGACTGTTGCATGAAAGTGACATTGTGCAGATTCGTGGATATCCGGTACGCATTGCTTCGAAGAAGGGACTCATCCGCATGAAAGAGGGGCTTCCGCAACCCCGGGAAAAGGATTTGCATGACATCAGGGAACTGCGGAAGCTGGCATCATCTGACGAAGAGCCATGACAGAGAAACAGACAGGATCATCCGTGGTGCCCATGGACAGAGAGCTCGTAATGAAGACTCTGGCCGAGCTCGAGCCCCGGCTGTTCGATGGTCATACAGAGTTCAGTAGTCTGACGGCGGAACAGAGATTAATATGGATATCGCAGATCGCCTGGTTCGTATATGAGTTCTGCGGTATTGCTCTTCGTTCCGGGTTGTGACCGTCTCCAGCGTTGTCTCCAATGATTCAAACCTTTTACATAGAGACGCTTGACTCCCCTTCACGCGACAGCATTCACCAATTCTGTCGTCACCTTGATTCGCGCTTTGCCAAAGAGGGGATGGGTGACACCATCTATAACGTTGTTCAGGAATTGATCAACAATGCGGTGAAGGCCAACCTGAAGCGGACGTTCTTCAACGATAACGGGTATTCGTTTGACGATGAGAAAAGCTATGCCGAAGGGCTTGCAGCCTTTAAGGAATCACTCCGGACCATTTCTGAGGAAGACTGGAAGAAGGCCGTTCGCAACCTGGGACTGCGCGTGACGGTAGAGGTGGATGCCGATGAAAAGCGGATTCTGATCTACGTTGAAAACAATGCCATCATGATACCCGAAGAAGAGCGGCGGCTGCGAAGTCATCTGGCCCGCGCCATGGAGGTCAAGAATCTCGTCCAGTTTTCTGAAGCCTATGGAGACGATTCAGAAGGGGCCGGCCTGGGGCTTGCTCTTGTCATCATGTTGATCAAGGACATGGGTTTTGATCCAGAGTTTTTTCGGGTGTTTACAAAAGGTCAGAGCACGGTAGCCAGACTGGAGTTTCCTCTGAGCAGGGATTACGTTCCGATACGGAAGAGGTGGCTTGATCTGAAGGGTGGAAATCCGAAGGGAGATTCTGTTTGACAGAGCTGTGGCTGCCATGAGGGTACAGGCGTGAGGGTGTTCCAGAACTTTGTCGTAGGTGTTCTCTTTGCCGGGTCGCTTGGCCTTGTCGGATATTTCACTGTGGTTTCCGAAAGTGGTCCTTTTGCACGGCAGGGAAAGCAGCTGGTCCTGTACTTTGATCATGCAGAGGGCGTGAAGCCCGGCACAAAGGTTACCGTTCTCGGGGTGCCGGCCGGCACGGTGACAGACATCGAGCTTGTCTCGGTGGATGAACAGGACAGGCCTGTTCCCGACGATTCCGAAAAACGTACCAGGCAGATTGTGGCCATTACGGTGGAGCTGAAAAAGCCTGTCGTCTTCTACAGCAATTATCGCATAAGCCTCAAGAATGAATCCATCCTGTCGGGCAAGGTGGTGGCCATTGATCCAGGCACATCGCGTGTCCGTTCCGGTCTGGCACCGCAGCGATTGCGGGTCGTGTGGGTTGATCCGCGCGAAGCGATGCAGAGAGGACAGACCGCTTCACAGTATACCCTTGAGGCCCTGATGGCCGACAGTGAAACAGGCAGGGCTGTTCTGCGCGGCCAGAATGCCGGAGACCCCGTTGCCGGCCTTGCCGAGATGATCTCGGAGAATCGCGAGGACGTACGTCGAACCATACAGAACGTGGCCGAGATTACAGAAAAGATCAACAACGGGCGCGGCACCATCGGGCTGCTCATCAATGATAATCAGCTGCACGAAAATGCCACAACCCTGGTAACGGATGCCCGGCTGGTCGTGCGCGAGATGCGAGAAAGCCTGGAGGATACTCGTGAGCAGGCGCCCGTTACAAGCTTTCTGCGGGCCGCTCTTACGGCCTTCTGATTGCTTGTCGGTGACCTGTTGCTTTTGTAGTGACGGCAGAAGCGTCCTCCAGAAGCTGTGGTCATGTTAAGAATTCCCCTTCTTCTCGTATTGCTTTTTACTTTTGCAGCCTGTGAACAGGGGGCAAAGAGCGATGGTTCGGCCCCTCCCCTTTGCGATATCCACAAAGGCCCCTGCGAAGGATATCTGGACGATGGAACGCCGGTGCGTTTTGATATCGGTCCGAAGCCTGTAAAGGCCCTGCAAGACCTGCAGTTTTCGGTGTCTATCGAGGGAGTGAACGATGCAAAGGTCATCGTGGATCTTACCATGCCGGCCATGTACATGGGCGAGAATCAGGTAACCCTGATTCCCTCTGGAAACGGAACCTATACAGGCACCGGTAGCATTGTAAAATGTGCCAGTGGCGACCGACTCTGGGATGCCGCTGTAATCGTGGAAAGGGCCGGAAAGCAGTCTAAGACACACTTTCGTTTCGAAACCATGCCCTGATCCCATGGACGGACATGCCGACATAGCCATTCTGGGGGCCCTTACAACGGGCCTTTTTGCCGGTTTCGGGCACTGCATTGGCATGTGTGGACCGCTGGTCAGCACGACCGTCCTCGATGCAAGTCGACGAACGGTGTGGCAGAAAACGGTTGCCCAGCTGCTCTATCATACAGGGCGGATTACCACCTACGGCTGGGTCGGCGCCATCATGGGATGGACCGGCTCTTTCGTCAATGTAGCCGGTACCATGGTAGGCGTACAGAATGCTGTGGCCCTCTTTGCCGGCCTTTTCATGGCCGTGCGCGGCCTTGAGGTTCTTGGCCTTCTGCGCTGGAAGCTTCTGGAACGCATCGAGAGCCGCATAGGCTTTATGCTGCATGGAGTGCGTCCTCTGCAGGCCGTGGACTCGGTATGGCGTTACTATCTTCTTGGCCTTTTTCTCGGCCTTCTTCCCTGCGGGCTGTCGTATTCGGCCTTTTTGGGCGCAGCGGGCACGGGCGGACCGGGAAGAGGATTCCTTTTCACGTTTGCCTTTGGCCTTGGGACCATCCCCGCTCTGTTCCTGCTCGGCTCTATGGTCAGCGTTCTATCGGTGAAGCTAAGGGGATGGCTGTACCGGGCCGGCGGGCTGTCGCTTCTTCTGCTTGGGCTGCTTTTTCTCTACAGGGCCTTTTCTGGTATGTTCTTGCTGCAATGATCCGTCTTCGAAGTAGAGCAGGGCTCCATGCTGTGCGAAGATCTGGAATAGTCGGTCTGCCATATGATGTCCTCTGGTCGTAAAATGCAAATGAGACTCAATATCATGTAATGAGCAGCAGGCCTGTCAAACAGAAAAAGGCCCTCAGGGAGAGGGCGCTTTGTCTTTCCTGCCGGGCATCAAAAGCAGGAGCAAAAGGCTCATGGCCGTGGCCACAAAGAAGATCAGGAAGCCCTTTTCGTAACCGGCTGCCTCAAATACGGCTCTTCCCTGCGCTGAAAGCTGCTCTGTCTGGTGGCCTTCAAGGACGGCACCGAACAGGGCCGGGATAATGGCACCGCCCAGGAAGCCGCCCATATTCGAAAAGCCCGTAGCGCTTCCGGCAGCCTGTGGGTCATTCAGTGACCGCGCCATCGGCCAGGTGAGAATAAAGACAGAGGCAGTGAGGCCAAGGCAGAAATGCAGGATCCAGAGCACCGGCATGGCAACGGGAAGGGCCAGATCAGGCCACAGACGCAGGGCAAGGAGCAGCAAAAGAAAAAGGGCCATGCCCGAGGCAAAGACGAGCCGCAGTCTGCCCGTGCGGTCTGCCAGCCATCCTGCGGAAGGGCATCCAACCAGCATGCCCAGGCCCATGGCAAAGAGCAGAGTGGAGGCCTTCACCGGCTCCAGGCCATAGACATCCTGCAGGAAAGCAGAGCCCCAGGCCCCCTGGAATCCCATGATGGTGCCGTACAGTCCGGCAAAGATCAGGAAGGGCAGCCAGTTTACGGGCTGGCGCATGACGCCGACCATTCCCATCGTTGCCGAACGGAAGGTTGCCCTGGTTGAGCGCGGTGCTCCGGCAGGAAGGGGAAGGTCGACGTTTGCCGGTGAGTCCTTGATAAAGATCAGGGCTAACACAGCGGCAACCAGGCCTGCCATTCCGGTCAGGTAGAAGGCAGAGCGCCAGCCGGCCAGGTCGCTCAGGGCTGCCAGTGGATAGGAGGCCAGCAGGGCGCCGAGGTTGCCTATAAAGAGCGTCAGGCCGGATAGCGTGGCAAAGTGACGTGGCTCAAACCAGGTGGTATGCAGGCGCAGGATGGGCACAAAGATGAAGGACACGCCCGCTCCTACGAGAAAGCGTCCGACAAAGGCCCATTCGATCGAGGGCGCCATCCCGAAAAGCAGCGACCCAAGAGCAGCCACGGCCGTTCCCGCTGAGATCGTAATCCGCGGCCCCAGCCAGTCAGAGAGGATGCCGGCCGGCACCTGCAAAAAGGTATACACCAGGAAGTAGGTGGAGGCCAGAAGGCCGACCGTGGAGGCCTCAATGCCAAAATCCGTCATGATCGGATCAACAACAACAGCGGGTGCCACGCGATGAAAGTAGACCAGAATATAGGGTAGGATGACGGCAGAGAGGACCAGCAGGCTTTTGCGAAAGCGGATCTGTTCTGTTGTTTGCTTGTGAGTCATCGTTTGCTCCTGATTCTGGACGCTTGAATCTGGAGGCTAAGGAGGGCCGAACGGAATGTCAAGTCGCACATTGATTTTTTGCGGGGCTTTTTCGGGGGAGCTGGATCCGTTTCGTGAGATGGACGGCAGCGTCGTTGAGGAGGGCCTGCAGATCTCGCTGCGCTCCTGTGGTATCGGCAATGTTTCGGCTGCCCTGTCCGTGATGAACTGGCAACAGCAGGCCCGCAAAATGGGCCGGTCCGGGCTTATCGCAGAGATCCTTTTCATCGGATCGTGCGGCATCTATGATGCCGGCCTCGTGGATGTGCCGGCGATGGTCTTCTCTCGCTCTTTCTGTTCGTTTGGCCTCGCCTCCCTGATGGATCCTCCGCAGGCAAAGTCGCTTTCGGTATCCGGGCTGATCGAAACCCAGCCTGGACCGGTGGGCATAAAGCTGGCACAGGGCATTCCCGAGGTGGCCGCCAACGCTCCGGAGGCCGTATCGCTTCGACCTGTGGGTTCCGATCGGCTACGGCAGTTGACCGGATCGGCTCTTCCCTTTGTGGAAAACCTCGAGGTGTTCGGCATGGCAAGGGCCTGTCTTGAATGCCAGATTCCATTTTCTGCCCTGATGGCTGTTACAAATGTCGTAGATGAGGATGGTTCTGCTTCCTGGCAGAGAAACTACGGGAAGGGGGCCCGTATGCTCGAAGAGCACGTACAGCAAATGCTTTTCTCGAAAAAGTGATCGCGCCCCTTTCAGTACGACTTCGCGCTGCGTCGATAGTACTTCTGGACCATGAAAGCCGAAGATACACAGCAGGACGTACTGTCGAAACAGGTTGGGCGAGAAGTCTATTTTCGCATTCAACTGACGGTGGCCGTATATCGAGAGAAGAAGCTTGCCTACAGGAATGAAATGGTTGTGCCCACCTGGTATACCAGGCGTTCAGAGGCACGGGCTCATATCAAGAAAGAGATACAGAAGCGGTTGAGGGAATCCGACTTTTTTCTTTCGCCACGTGTGGATTATGACCTGGTGCGCTATACAAACGAAGCCACCTGTAATACCTACATACGCTACCGCATCGTAGAAGAAGAGGGCGACATCCTGCAGGCAGGCTGATCACGGTTGACCCGTTGCCCGTTTCTACTTCCTTGAACACAATGGTGGCTATCGATAACAGGCAGGCCGAAGAGCTGAAGCGGCATCAGGAGGCCTATGTCCTGTTGTTTGAATCCCTCTTGAAGAAACGCATCGACGATGCAGAAACCCTGGAGGGAAAGCTTTCGGAGCTGAAGTCACTGATTCATGGCATTGCCGACACGGATGGCTTTATCGAGCGCCTGCCAGATTTCGGCCGTATCCTGCAGATCCGGGAAGACCAGCTTGGCGCCTATATAGGGCAGAACTTTCTAAAGGCCCTCTCTGTAATTGAAGAGCGGCACAGGCAGGCAGAATCCCTGACCGCTGATGTCTTCGCCCAGGATGGTCCTCTTATCGATACGATCCTGTCGAAGATCGGCCCCATCGTTGCTCCACCGGACCGTTTTCAGCCCCTGGATGGCGGGCTGGTCAAGCTGATTCGTAATGGCCAGGAGGTCCTGCCACAAAGCGTTTCTGCTACATCCGAATCCGACTCCACTCCGGCCGATGCATCGTCAGAGGCAGGGCAGGGGGCGACCGAGGCAGAGAAGGACGATCTGCCTGTAGCTGGCCTTCGGCGAGAGAAGTCCATTATTGCCGAGATCCTTGAGCGCTTTGGCAACATCCTCGATGTTCATGAAGCCCTGGTGCCGAAGGCCTTTTCGGCAGACGAAGAGGCCTTTGTCGTAGAAGAGGTGGCCCCGGCGGCCAAAGAGTCCACAGAGCCGGTAGAGACGTCTATCCTTGAGGAGATTCTGCAGAGGTTTGGCGATGAGCTGAAGGTGAGCGGCAGGCTTGTGCCCGCAGAATACTCCGGCGATGAATCCTTTTTCGACGCTGCAGAAGCCGAGGATCAGCCTGCAGGCCCGGCCTTTGAACCCATTGGCGTGTCTCTGACCAGCTTTGCGGCCATCCGTGCGAGGATGGCCGAATTCCAGAAGAACCAGGATCGTGCCGGCTATCAGGCCTACCTCAGTACGGCTTCGAATGATATCAAGGCCGTTGTGGCCCTGCTGAACCTGTCGGCCAGGCAGCGAAAGCAGGCCATCAACCTGGATGAGGAGCTGTTCCGGATCAGTCAGACCCTTCCTTACTCACAGGAACAGCTGCAGGAGCTTTTCAGGCGCATGGATCGCTATGCAAAGGCAACGACCCTGGTGAATGAGTTTACCGCAAGGGTGAAGCAGGCCAGTGCGCCGGTGCAGATGGAGCTGCGCAAGGTATGGCAACAGGTTCTGGATCTACTTGACGAGGATCTGGATGAGGTTTTGATGAAGCAAAGGGCGAAGATTATTCTTCTGGCCGTTAACCCGACCGTGAAGCCGACCATAGAATCTGGAATTATGTCGCTTATTAGCAGGATCGCTTCCCTGTAAAGAAAAAGCCGCATGTGGAAGACGTCGTTCCGGCCGTTTTTGATTGACGATCCCCCTATGTTCAAAATACAGGTCTTTCCTGTCCTATTCGCAGGAGAATGCCCTCTTAGCTCAGTTGGTAGAGCGCATCCATGGTAAGGATGAGGTCACCAGTTCAAGCCTGGTAGAGGGCTCGGCTGCGGGGCGTGGCCTTTGAAATAGGTCGGTAGTTCAATGGCTAGAATAGGGGTCTCCAAAACCCTTGATGGGAGTTCGATTCTCCCCCGACCTGCCAGCGGTGGTCTATTTATATGTGGAAGTTTTTAAAAGAGACCAGAGAGGAAATGCGGCACGTAGTGTGGCCGGGAAGAGAAGAGGTCGTAAACTCCACCATCGTTGTGATGGTGTCGGTTGTGGTGATCTCGCTCTTTTTGTTCTTCACCGACCTCGTTTTCGAAAGGATCTTCGAATTCTTTGTTGGCCTGGGCTCGGGTTGAGTCCGCGGGGCTGATCGTATGAAGCAGTGGTATGTAATTAAGACTTATGCGGGCCACGAGAAGAAGGCCAAGATGAACATCGAAAAGATGGCGGAAAGTCGCGGCCTTCTTTCCAGGGTGGGGCAGGTAAGTGTCCCTACCATTAAGATGGCTGAGATGAAGGGAGGGAAGAAGCGAATCGTTGAGAAGAAGTTTATGCCTGGCTATGTAATTGCCGAGCTGGACCTGGACGATAACCTTCAGTCCCTGATTCGTCGTCTGCCGTCGATTTCTGGTTTTGTCGGGAATCCCGATCCCCAGCCGCTTACACCGGAAGAGGTGAAGAGTCTGCTGAATGTGCAGAGCCAGGAAGAGGAAGAGGCAAACGTAACCAGTATGCTCTTTCGTGTTGGTGAGACGGTGAAAATCATCGATGGTCCGTTTGCCAATTTTGCCGGCATTGTAGATGAGATTATGCCCGAAAAAGGGCGCTTACGAGTTCGAGTAGAAATCTTCGGGCAGGCCACTCCTGTGGAGCTGGATTACCTGCAGGTTGCTTCGAACGTTGGATGAGAAACCAGAACAGGTCATAGGAAATGGCACAGAAGAAAATCGTCACTCAGATTAAACTGCAGGTAGAAGCGGGAAAAGCGACTCCTGCTCCTCCGGTCGGTCCGGCTCTTGGTCAGCACGGGCTGAACATTATGGAGTTCTGCAAGCAGTTCAACGAACGAACCAAGGGTGATGCGGGTATCAAGATTCCCGTTATTATCACCGCATATTCCGATCGTAGTTTTACGTTTATTACGAAGTCTCCACCGGCTCCGCTGCTGATCAAGAAGGAGCTCGGGTTGACGTCTGGTGCGTCCACACCGGGTAAGACCATTGTGGGCAAGATTACCAGGGCTCAGCTTGAGAAGATTGCTGAGGTGAAAAAACAGGATCTGAACTGTTATGATACGGCAGCGGCCGTCCGCATCCTTGCTGGATCCTGCCGATCGATGGGTATTGAGGTGGAGGACTGAGATGAATCGTGGAAAGAAGTGGAAAGCGGCCTACGAAAAGATCAATCCCGGTGAGCTTCTGTCTGTAGAAGAAGCCGCTGCGAAGATCCGTGAGATCTCGACGACAAAGTTTGACGGGTCGGTAGATGCCTCCCTGAAAATCGGCTACAAATCGCTGCAGAACGTTCGTGGTGTTGTGCGTCTTCCCCATGGGACGGGTAAGAATATCCGGGTCTGTGTGATTGCAAAGGCCGATAAGCACGCTGCTGCAAAAGAAGCCGGTGCAGAGTTCGTGGGTGCAGAAGATATTATTGAAAAGATTCAGACCGAGAAATGGACGGATTTTGATGCCTGTGTGGCTACTCCCGACATGATGCCGAAAATCGGTAAACTCGGTCAGATCCTCGGTCGCAAAGGCCTGATGCCGAAGCCCAAGGCGGGCACGGTAACGGAAGATGTGGCCACGGCTGTTAAGAATGTGAAGGCAGGGCAGGTTGAATATAAGGCCGACAAAACGGGCGTCGTTGCCGTTCCGGTAGGTCGGGTATCCTTTGAGCCCGAGAAGCTGGCCGAGAACATCCGCCATCTGTATCAATCCATCCTGAGAGACAAGCCCTCAGATGCGAAGGGTGAGTATGTGAAAACGCTGCATATCTCTCCAACCATGGGCCCTGCTCTTAAGGTTAATGTACGAAATCTTGTCTGAGGTGAATCATGCCTTCCGTCGAAAATAAGCAAAAAGTTGAAACCATAGCGGCCTTATTGAAAGAGAAGCCGAACTTTGTCATTACGACCTACTCAGGGCTCGATGTGGCCAAGATTACGGCGCTGCGCTCTCAGATAAGAGAGGCCAACGGAACCATGAAGGTTCTGAAGAATACGCTTTTCCAGCTGGCTCTGACTCAGTCTGAAGCGCATAAAGAGGCTGCAGAAGGCCTGAAGGATGTTCTGAAGGGACCCTGTGCTGTAATCTTTGTCGGCGACGATGTGCCTTCCGTGGCCAAGATTGTCGTCGAGCAGGGAAAAAGCGAGGAGAAGCTGGCGGTAAAAGGTGGCTACTTCGAAGGGCGCTTCCTTCCGAAAAACGAGGTGCTGGCTATTGCAGATCTGCCCTCCAAGGACGAACTGCTTGCCATTATCGGTCGCGGCCTGAATACACCGGCTACGAAGATTGCTACCGGCATCAACCAGATTATGTCCGCCCTTGCGCGGGGTATTAAGGCCGTTGCTGAGAAGAACGGTCAGTAAACGATTACATGAAGGAATACAAATAGGGATAAGGATAAGGAGAAAACAATGTCAGTAGATGCATTGCTTGAGCAGATTGGTTCGCTCACTCTCGTTGAGGCAGCTGAACTCGTAAAAAAGATGGAAGACAAATTCGGCATCTCTACGGCCGCTCCTGTTGCAGTAGCTGCAGCGGCAGCGCCCGGCGCAGCGGCCGCTTCGGATGACGACGCCAGCTTTAACGTGGTTCTGAAAGGCTTCGGTGACAAGAAGATCGACGTGATCAAGGTCGTTCGTGAAGAAACCGGACTGGGCCTCAAAGAAGCGAAAGATCTTGTTGAGAAAGGCGGTCAGAACGTGAAAGAAGGACTTTCTAAGTCTGATGCAGAAGCTCTCAAGAAGAAGCTGGAAGAAGCTGGAGCTCAAGTCGAGCTTGCAAAGGCCTGAGAAATTCAGCAACAGGAATGCCCGGGGTCTTTTCACCGGGCTTTCCATTTCTTTATAACATAGCCTGCAACACAGGCTGCGCTCGCGCGCATACACTCATCGAACCGGTTCGGCACCTCCTATGATGGAACAGAAGCAGTTGAACGTTGAAAATCTGGGCAAGATCACGGATTATTCCTACCTTCCCGATCTCATCGAGATTCAAATCAAATCCTATGAGGATTTTCTCCAATATGACGTTCCGGCGCCGAAGCGGCAGCCGCGTGGACTGGAGGCCGTCTTTCAGGAGACTTTTCCCATAGAGAGCTCCAATGACGACATGGTCCTGGAGTATGATTCTTACACCTTTGGTGAGGTAAAATGGCCCCCTGAAGAATGTAAGAGTCGAGGATTGACCTATCAGGCTCCTTTAAAAGCCACAATCCGTCTGATTAACAAGCAGACGTTTGAGGTGCGGGAGCATTCCGTTTATATGGGCGACATTCCGCTGATGACGGAGCAGGGCACCTTTATCATCAACGGTGCTGAGCGGATTGTTGTGTCTCAGTTGCATCGCTCTCCGGGCATCTTCTTCTTCTATGATCAGGAGAAGATGGTTCACTCTGCCCGTGTCATCCCCTATCGTGGATCATGGCTTGAGGTAGAGCTGGACAACAAGGGCATTATAATGGCCCGCATTGACCGCAAGAAGAAGTTCCCCGCCACACTTCTGCTGAAGTGTCTGGGCGCCGGTAGCAACGAAGAAGTTTTACGGTTATTCTATAAATCTGAAACCGCAAAGATTGCAGGGGCACAGAAGAAAGACCTGAGTCGCATCATGGGACGCAGGCTGGCTTCAGCGGTGAAAAACCCGGAAACGGGTGAAACGCTGATGTTCCCCGGCGAATCGATCAACGAAGATAATATTGGCATTCTTAAAGAACTGAAGATCAAGAGCGTGGACCTTCTGGTCTTTCCGGGGGGGCGGGACGATACCGTCGTCATCAACTGTCTGGAAAAAGACGGAACGCAGACCGAAGAAGAGGCTCTGCAGAAGTTCTACCATATTATGCGTGCTGGCGAACCGTTCGACGCCGATGCGGCTCGTCAGGAGCTGGATCGGCTGTTCTTCAGCGAACGTTCCTACGATCTCGGAGAGGTCGGTCGGTATAAAGTAAATAACAAGTTCCGCTTTATCAACAAGAAGGACTTCACGGACGTAAAGGATCGTGCCCTGCGACCGGTCGATCTGATCGAAACCTTCCGCTACTTTGTAAACCTTGTAAACGAGGTGCCCGGTTATCATTATGATGATATCGATCACCTCGGTAACCGACGGATTCGATCCGTAGGCGAATTGCTGCAGAACCAGCTGAAGACGGGTTTTGCTCGTATGGAGCGGGTCGTCAAGGAACGGATGAGCATCCAGGACCTTGCCTCTGTAACACCGCAGGCCCTGATCTCGATCAAGCCGATTATGGCCGTGATCAACGAATTCTTCGGATCCAGCCAGCTGTCTCAGTTTATGGATCAGACGAATCCGCTTGCCGAGCTGACTCATAAACGTCGTCTCAATGCCCTCGGACCTGGTGGTCTGACAAGGGAACGTGCGGGCTTTGAGGTGCGGGACATTCACTACTCGCATTACGGCCGTATGTGTCCCATTGAGACGCCGGAAGGGCCGAATATTGGCCTGATCGTGTCGATGTCGACGCTTACGCGGGTGAACCCGTACGGCTTCCTGGAAACCCCTTACCGTAAGGTGAATAAAGGCAAGGTATCGAATGATGTCGAATACCTGACCGCCGACATTGAAGAGCATTATACCATTGCACAGGCAAACGCTCCATTGAACGACGACAATACGTTCACCAACCGTATGGTGTCCTGTCGTCGTATGGACGACTTCCCCATCGCTGCTCCGGAAGAGATTAACTACATGGACATTGCTCCGCTGCAGGTTGTCTCTGTTTCGACGGCGCTGATTCCGTTCCTGGAGCATGATGATGCGAACCGTGCCCTCATGGGCTCGAACATGCAACGCCAGGCTGTGCCCCTGCTGGTAGATGAGGCCCCGCTTGTGGGTACCGGCATGGAGGTGCGTGCAGCCTACGATTCTCGTACATGCGTAACGGCCAAAGAGGACGGTGTTGTTGTTAAGGTCGATGCGAAGCAGATTGTCGTAAAGATCTCGAATAAAGAGACGAGGGTATACGAACTCAAGAAGTTCCTGCGAACCAACCAGAGCACGATCTTCAACCAACGTCCTGTTGTGAAGATGTTGTATGCTCCGATATCGGGCGTTGTGAAATCGGTCTCTGCAGAGGCCTTCGAGATTGAAGGCGAAGAAGGGACGACGCAGGTTCCCCTGAAAGAAGGCGAGCGGCAGTTCGAGCTGTTCGTGAAGAAGGGGGACAAGGTTCAGGAAGGCGAGATCATCGGTGGCCAGAAGGTATTTGCAGAGAAGCGAGATAACCGTGGACGTCTGGTGCGCATGGCTACCATCCTTGCAGAAGGCCCCTCGGTCGACCAGGGCCGCCTGGCACTTGGGAAGAACGTACTGGTTGCCTTCATGCCCTGGGAAGGCTATAACTTCGAGGATGCCATCCTCCTCAGTGAACGCATTGTAAAAGAAGACGTATTCACCTCGGTTCACATCGAAGAATACGAAATACAGGCTCGTGAGACCAAGCTCGGTCAGGAGCAGATTACGCGGGATATTCCGAATCTGAGCGACAAGGCCTTCCGTGATCTGGATGACCGTGGAATCGTCCGAATCGGGGCCGAGGTACGATCCGGTGATATCCTCGTCGGTATGGTAACGCCAAAAGGCGAAAGTGATCTTACCCCGGAATACAAGCTGCTTCATTCCATCTTCGGTGAAAAGGCAAGGGAGGTGCGTGATACCTCTCTGCGTATGCCAAATGGAACGGAAGGCATCGTCATCGACGTGAAGCATTACACACGGGATAATGGCGATGAACTGCCAGCCGGCGTAGAGGCGATGGTGAAGGTCTATGTGGCCACGAAGCGGAAGTTGCAGGTGGGCGATAAGATGGCCGGACGTCACGGAAACAAAGGCGTTGTGGCCCGTATCATGGCCGAAGAGGACATGCCCTACATGGAAGATGGTACCCCCATCGACATTGTTCTGAATCCGCTGGGTGTACCTTCCCGTATGAACATCGGTCAGATCCTGGAAACGATGCTTGGCTTTGCCGGCAAACGTCTGGGAACCCTCTTTGAAACTCCTGTATTTGACGGAGCGAAAGAGGCCGACATCGAGCGCTATCTAAAAGAGGCCGGCCTGCCCGAGAACTGCAAGTACGACCTGTATGATGGGCGATCCGGTGAGAAGTTTGAGAACAAGGTATTCTGCGGTTACATCTATATGTTGAAACTGGCACACCTTGTCGATGACAAGATCCATGCCCGATCGACCGGTCCGTACTCTCTGGTGACGCAGCAGCCCCTTGGCGGTAAGGCCCAGTTTGGTGGGCAGCGTCTTGGAGAAATGGAGGTTTGGGCGCTGGAAGCGTATGGGGCCTCCCACACACTTCAGGAACTGCTTACGGTGAAATCCGACGATATGATCGGACGGGCTCGCATTTATGAGGCCATTGTGAAGGGCATTCACACGATTAAACCGGGCGTGCCGGAGTCGTTTAATGTTCTTCTGCAAGAGTTGCGAGGTCTGGCCCTTGATGTTGCGCTGCTGGATCCTTCCGGTGAGCGCATCGACCTGAGCGATCTGGAAAGCGATGACCGACAGGAAAGAAGGGCGCGCATCCGAATCGAATCCATTGAGCGCATGTAAGGCAGGTAATATTTCATGAGTATGAATCGACCCACCGATTTTGATTCCATCAAGATCATGCTGGCCAGCCCGGAGCGCATCCGGGAATGGTCGTTTGGCGAAGTCAAAAAACCCGAGACGATTAACTATCGTACCCTTCGTCCGGAACGAGAAGGTCTCTTCTGCGAAAAGATCTTCGGCACGATGAAGGACTGGGAGTGCTACTGTGGTAAGTTCAAGTCCATCCGCTACAAGGGTGTGATCTGCGACCGATGTGGTGTGGAAGTAACCCACTCCAAGGTACGTCGCGAAAGGATGGGCCACGTTGAGCTGGCCACACCTGTTGCTCATATCTGGTATTACCGCTCTGTGCCCAGCCGTATCGGTCTTCTGCTGAACATGACCGTAAACGAGCTGAAGAGCATCCTCTATTACGAGAAGTATGTAATCATCGATCCGGCAGACTCCAATCGTGAGCCGGGCGAACTGATCGATGATGATGAGTACTTCGAGTACCTGGACCTGTACGGTAACAAATTCGTAGCCATGATGGGCGGTGAGGCCATCAAAGAGATGCTCAGCCGCATTGACATCGATGCAGAGATCCATGCCATCCGCGATAAGATTGCCGACGGAATCAAGGCTTCGGATAAACGGATCCTGAAGCGCCTTGAGATTCTCGAAGCGCTGCGTGAATCTGGCAACCGGCCGGAGTGGATGATGCTGGACGTTGTGCCTGTCATTCCTCCAGAGCTGCGTCCGATGGTGCAGCTCGATGGCGGTCGTTTTGCCACCTCTGACCTGAACGACCTGTATCGACGGGTCATCAACCGGAATAACCGTCTGCGCCGTCTGCAACAGCTGCGGGCTCCTGATATTATTGTAAGAAATGAAAAGCGCATGCTGCAAGAGGCCGTTGACGCACTGTTCGACAACAGCCGTCGCGCGAAATCTGTAAAAGGTAAAGGCAACCGTCCTCTGAAATCCCTTTCCGATATGCTGAAAGGTAAGACAGGACGGTTCCGCCAGAACCTTCTTGGTAAGCGTGTGGACTATTCGGGCCGTTCCGTGATCGTCATCGGACCGGAGCTGAAGATCCACCAGATGGGTCTTCCGAAAAAGATGGCCCTTGAGCTATTCAAGCCATTCATCATGAAGCGCCTTGTGGATCTGGAGCTGGCGCCGAACATCAAAACGGCCAAGAAGCGCATTGAAGCCGAAGAAAAAGAGGTCTTTGAGGCCCTGGACGAGGTCATTAAAGAGCATCCGGTGATGCTGAACCGCGCTCCTACGCTGCACCGTCTGGGCATTCAGGCCTTCCTGCCGACGCTGGTAGAGGGCAAGGCCATCAAGCTGCACCCGCTTGTGTGCCGTGCCTTTAATGCCGACTTTGACGGCGACCAGATGGCCATCCACGTTCCGCTGTCGCCAAAAGCGCAGATCGAGGCGTGGATGCTCATGCTGTCCCCGCATAACCTGCTGAACCCGGCAAACGGTAACCCGATTGTTTCGCCGACGCAGGACATGGTGCTTGGTCTCTATCTCCTTACGTCGCAGCTGGACGGCGATCTGGGCGAAGGCAAGACCTTTTCTGGTCTGGATGAGATTCGCTACGCCCTCGACGTAAAGGCAGTCGGTCTGCGTGCGAAGATCTCTGTTCTTTTTGAAGGACGTCTTCTTCAGACGACACCGGGACGTGTTATCTTTAACTCCATCCTTCCCAAAGACTATCCGTTTGTAAACCGTGCTGTTTCTGATAAAGAAGCAACACGAATTATTGCCGAGGTCTATGACCAGTTTGGTGCTGCAGCTACGGCCGAGATGCTCGATCGATTCAAGGAGCTTGGATTCCGTTATTCGACGATGTTTGCTCCGTCCATTGCTCTTTCTGATATCAAGACCTCCTCGAAGAAGAAAGAGCTGATCGACAAAGCCAACGCCGAAGTGGAAGACGTGACCGCTGCGCATAAGAACGGCGTCATCACGAACGAAGAACGTTATAAAAAGGTCATTGAGATCTGGACCCGTACCAACGACCTCGTAACAGAATCCATGTTTGCGGAGCTGGAGAAGGATCAGCAGGGCTTCAATCCCGTCTATGCCATGGCTGCATCCGGTGCTCGTGGATCACGTGCACAGATTCGACAGCTTGCCGGTATGCGAGGTCTGATGGCCCGTCCTTCCGGTGAGATTATTGAGCTGGCCATTCGCTCCAACTTCCGGGAAGGTCTCGGAGTTCTCGAATTCTTTATTTCCACATCGGGAGCCCGTAAGGGACTTGCCGATACGGCCCTGAAAACGGCCGATGCCGGTTACCTGACACGCCGTCTGGTAGACATTTCCCAGGATGTGATCATTACCGAGCACGACTGCGGTACGAAAAACGGGGTCTGGATGAAGGCCGTTCGCGAAGGCGATAAAACGGTCGTCTCCCTGGGTGATCGCTGTTTTGGACGGGTGCTTGCGGCCGACATTGTGGATCCCGTTTCGGGCGAGGTGGTCTACGCTGCCAATACCATGATCAATAAAGAGGCTTCGAAGAAGATCGATAGCCTGGGAATTGAGAAGATCTTTATCCGTTCGGCCCTGACCTGTGAAACACGTCATGGCCTCTGTGCCACCTGTTATGGCATGGACCTTGCCAGACTGAAGCCCGTAGAGCTTGGCGAAGCAGTGGGTATTATTGCGGCCCAGTCGATCGGTGAACCGGGAACGCAGCTGACCATGCGTACCTTCCACGTAGGTGGTGTTGCTACGAACCTTCAGGTAAAAGACAATACCATCAAGGTTACGGCTGATGTACTCGTTTCGTCGATCTCGGGAAGCATCGTTGAGAAGAAGGGTGGCGAGCGTGTTTTTGTAACGCGTGGTAATATTGAGTTCCAGCGCATTTATCAGAGGATGAAAACCTCGGACCTGAAAGGTCTGCGAGTTGAGAATGGTCAGTCCGTAACACCGGGTGAGATTCTTGCCAACTCCTACATCAATGCCCAGGGACAGGAAGTGAACAACCTGGTCGCCGAGTCGCAGGGCGTTGTGACGATCGTAGACGGCGAGTTCTATGTTAAAGGAGAAACCCAGAACATTCCGGTGAAGATCGGAACCGCCATTACGGTTTCTGTCGGTGAATTCGTGGAATCCGGTAAGGTCATCGGTACCTTCGATCCATACAATGACGTGGTGCTGACCGATACTGCCGGAAAGGTCGTCTTTGAAGACATCGAGAAGGACAAAAACCTCAAGAAAGACGAAGAAGGTAGCTTCCGTATCTACGAGTATCGCCGTGAAAAGCTGAATCCCCGTATTCGTGTTGGCTCCTCTGAATACACCGTGCCGTTGAATGCCATCCTGGCCGTTAAAGATGGTCAGGAGGTCGATGCCGGTGATGTGCTCTTCAAGCTCGTTGCCGCTGCAGAGAAAACGAGGGACATTACCGGTGGTCTGCCACGCGTTGAAGAGCTTTTCGAGGCTCGACGTCCCAGGGATGCAGCCACTCTTGCTGAGATCGACGGAATGATCGAAGACCGCAACGAGGTCGTTAAAGACAAGCGCGTCCTGTACATCGTTCCCGAGAACGAGGACGAGGAGAAGGTAAAGGTTACCATCCCCACCGGAAAGCGCATACTTGTTCGGAATGGCGACTATGTTCGTGCAGGGGATCAGATCGACGAAGGTTCACTGGATCCTCACGATTTTCTGCGCATCCTTGGTGTGGAGGCCCTTCATCAGTTCCTGATCCAGGAAGTGCAGGAGGTGTATCGACTGCAGGGTGTTTTTATTAACGATAAACATATTGAGATCATCGTCCGGCAGATGCTGCGGAAGATCGAAATCTCTGATCCAGGCGATACGACGTTTGTGATGCGTCAGCAGGTGGATCAGTATGCCTTCCGTGATGAGAACGAACGCGTCGTGTCGGAGGGTGGTGTTGCGGCAACGGGGCGGCAGATTCTGCTTGGAATCACAAAGGCCTCGTTGAACACCGATTCATTCATCTCCGCAGCTTCCTTCCAGGAAACAACAAGGGTGCTTACCGATGCGGCGATCAAGGGCAAGCAGGACAGTCTGCTCGGCCTGAAAGAGAACGTCATCATCGGTCATCTGATTCCGGCCGGATCAGGTCTGAAGGCCTACAAGAATATCGAGATATTCTATAACGAGTATGGCGATATTCAGAGCCTGTATCGGGAACGTAAGGATGAAGAACGCCGCCAGATTGCCCTTGAAGCAGAAAGGGAATGAGCGTTGATTTCGGCCTCCTCGGGCAGTGGGCTCTGCCGGAGGCCGACAGGCGTTTTGCAAGCCCTGATCTGAAAAACGGTTGCTGCGGCGGGCGCAATGCATTTCGTGGTACTCCTTTCGGGTGGTTTCACTCGAAGCGGTATCATTTGTTTGGATTCCGACCTCGATCGGGGTCGGCTAATAGAACTTAAAGGAACAGGTTGGATTTGAGGTATGCCTACCATTAACCAGTTAATTCGTAAAGGCCGCAAGAAGCAGAAGCGCAAAACAAAGTCTCCTGCATTGAAGGCCTGTCCTCAGCGTCGGGGTGTTTGCACACGCGTGATGACCTTTACTCCGAAAAAGCCGAACTCAGCTCTTCGGAAGGTGGCAAGGGTTCGACTGACTACCGGTATTGAAGTAACCGCCTATATTCCGGGTGAAGGACACAACCTGCAGGAACATAACGTCGTTCTTGTGCGTGGCGGCAGGGTGAAGGACCTTCCCGGTGTACGTTATCACATTATTCGCGGTTCGCTGGATTCTCTCGGTGTTGAAAAGCGCCGTCAGGCTCGTTCCAAATATGGTGCGAAGCGACCGAAGGCATAAGGAGTTTAAGAGATGTCAAGACGTACGACTGCAGTCAAAAGACGAGCGTTGCAGCCAGACCCCGTATACGGGGATACCATGGTTACTGCCTTCATCAACTACATGATGCGAGATGGAAAGAAAACCGTCGCGGAACGTGTTTTCTATGAAGCGATGGAAGTCATCAAGCAGAAGACTGGCGATGAAGGAATCGATGTTATGCGGGCAGCAATGGAAAATGTGCAGCCCAACCTTGAGGTGAAATCCCGTCGGGTTGGCGGTGTGACCTATCAGGTCCCCGTTGAGGTGTCGCCCGAACGTCGTCAGACCCTGGCCATTCGCTGGCTGGTTCGGTATGCGCGTGAGCGTAAGGGCCGCTCCATGGCAGAGAAATTGGCTGCTGAGTTTCTTGATGCGAAGAATGAAACAGGCGGTGCAATCAAGAAACGTGATGATACACGCAAAATGGCCGAAGCCAACAGGGCTTTCAGTCACTACCGCTGGTGATTCTGGAAATAAGGTACAGGAACTTTTATGGCACGTAAGATCCCTCTTGAGAGGACGCGAAACATCGGCATTATGGCACACATCGATGCCGGTAAAACCACGACGACTGAGCGTATTCTATACTATACGGGTAAAACCTATAAGATCGGTGAGGTGCACGAAGGTGCAGCCGAGATGGACTGGATGGACCAGGAACGTGAACGTGGCATTACGATTACATCGGCAGCCACGACTACGTTCTGGAATGGTTCCGAAAAGCAGCTGGAGCCTCATCGTATTAACATTATCGACACTCCGGGTCACGTTGACTTTACCGTAGAGGTAGAGCGATCCCTTCGTGTTCTGGATGGTGCTGTCGCAGTATACGACGGCGTTGCCGGCGTAGAACCACAAACGGAAACCGTATGGCGGCAGGCTGACAGGTATCGTGTTCCGCGGATCTGCTATGTGAACAAGCTGGACCGAATGGGGGCGAACTTCTATTATTGTGTTGACACCATTCGGGAGCGACTGGGTGCAAATGGCGTACCTCTGCAGCTGCCGATTGGCAGCGAGGCCGATTTTGTCGGTGTTGTCGACCTGGTCAATAATCGTGCTATCGTCTGGGCCGGCGAGGAGCTTGGAGCCAAATTCGAGTATCAGGACATTCCTGACGATCTGAAAGAAAAGGCAGAAGAATATCGCACGAAGTTGATCGAATCGGCGGTTGAGAACGATGATACTTTGATGGAGAAGTATCTTGAAACCGGCGAGATTACGGTTGAAGAACTGAAGAAGTGCATCCGTATCGGTACGCTGAACATGAAGATGTTCCCGATCGTATGCGGATCGTCCTTTAAGAATAAAGGCGTTCAGCCGATGCTTGATGCCGTTGTCGATTACCTGCCTTCGCCTCTGGATGTAGAGGCCATTAAGGGAATCGATCCGAATGATCCCGAAAAGGAAATGGAGCGCCATGCCGGTGACGATGAGCCTTTTGCCGCTCTGGCCTTCAAGGTAATGTCGGATCCCTTTGTTGGTAAGCTAACATTCTTCCGCGTGTACTCGGGAACGATCACTAAAGGAAGCTATATCTACAATTCCACCAAGGGCAAGAAAGAGCGCGTTGGCCGTATCCTTCAGATGCATGCCAATAACCGGGAAGAGATTGATATCGTCTATGCCGGTGATATCGCTGCGGCCGTAGGTCTGAAAGATACTACAACCGGCGATACGCTCTGTGACGAAAGCAATGCCGTCATCCTCGAATCGATGACATTCCCGGATCCTGTGATCGAGCTGGCCATTGAGCCTCTAACAAAGGCTGACCAGGAGAAGCTGGGTACCGCTCTGATGAAACTGGCCGAAGAGGATCCGACGTTCCGTGTGAAAACGGATCAGGAAACCGGACAGACGATCATCGCCGGTATGGGTGAGCTTCACCTGGAGATCATTGTCGACCGTCTGAAGCGGGAGTTCAAGGTAGAGGCGAACGTTGGTAAACCTCAGGTTGCCTATCGTGAAACCATATCGAAGCCTGCAGAGATCGAGTCGAAGTACATCAAGCAAACCGGTGGACGTGGTCAGTACGGACACTGCCACCTGCGTCTGACTCCCAATGAGCCCGGTAAGGGTTATGAGTTTATCAACTCCATTGTCGGTGGTGTGATTCCAAGAGAATTCATCCCGGCCATTGATAAAGGAATCCAGGAAGCCATGCAGAGTGGCGTAATGGCAGGATTCCCTGTAGTTGACGTTAAGGTAGAGGTCTTTGATGGATCGTATCACGACGTCGACTCAAGTGAGATGGCATTTAAGATTGCCGCCTCAATGGGCTTTAAGGACGGCTGTAAAAAGGCCTCTCCGGTACTGCTTGAGCCGATCATGGACGTAGAAGTGGTAACACCGGAAGATTACATGGGGGATGTGGTTGGTGACCTGAACCGTCGCCGTGGTCGCATTCAATCCATGGATCAAAGAGGAAATGCCCGGGTTGTAAAGGCGGAGGTTCCGCTCTCTGAGATGTTTGGTTATGCGACCGATCTGCGTAGCTTAACACAGGGACGCGCCGCCTACACCATGCAGTTCAAACATTACGAACAGGTGCCTGCAAATATTGCCAATGAGATTGCGGCAAAGGCATCGGTTTAAGCGAATCTTTTTGAAAAATTGGGGCCACTGTTCGGAATTGCACTGGACAGGGTACCCTTTTTTAAAAAAGTAGCAATCTCACGATTTTCGGTTCTAAAAATTTAAGAAGGTAAAAGGTTATGGCTAAGGAAAAATTCGATCGTTCGAAGCCGCACGTGAACGTCGGGACTATCGGTCACGTCGACCACGGCAAGACGACTCTGACGGCCGCCATCACCACCGTTCTGGCTAAGGCTAAAGGCGGTAAGAACAAGGCTGTTAAATATGATGAAATCGATAACGCTCCGGAAGAAAGAGAGCGTGGTATTACCATCGCAACGTCTCACCAGGAATATGAGACGGAAAACCGTCACTATGCACACGTTGACTGTCCGGGTCACGCCGACTATGTGAAGAACATGATTACGGGTGCTGCTCAGATGGACGCAGCGATCCTCGTATGTTCTGCCGTTGACGGTCCCATGCCGCAGACACGTGAGCATATCCTGCTTGCCCGTCAGGTTGGCGTTCCTTACATCGTGGTCTTTTTGAACAAGGTCGATGTCCTTAAGCCGGATGAGCGCGAAGAGATGACCGAGCTCGTTGCCGAAGAGATTCGTGACCTGCTTGAAAAGTATGGCTTCCCGAGAGAGACTCCTTTTATTCAGGGATCTGCTCTGAAGGCTCTGGAAGGTGACGAATCGGAGCTTGGCGAAGGGGCTATCATCAAGCTCATGGAGACGCTTGATAGCTATGTGCCTGAGCCGCAGCGTGATGTGGACAAACCCTTCCTGATGCCGGTAGAAGACGTTTTCTCGATTACCGGTCGTGGTACTGTGGCTACGGGTCGTGTTGAGACCGGTAAGCTGAATGTATCTGACGAGGTTGAGATTGTCGGTATTCGCGAAACCGCAAAAACGGTTGTTACAGGAATCGAGATGTTCCGCAAGCAGCTCGACTTTGCTCAGGCTGGTGACAACATCGGTGCTCTGCTTCGTGGTACGAAAAAAGAGGAAATCGAGCGTGGCCAGGTTCTGGCTCAACCAGGAACGATTACTCCTCACAAAAAGTTTAAGGCCGAAGTATACGTTCTCAAAAAGGAAGAGGGTGGACGACACACTCCTTTTCAGAACAACTATCGTCCTCAGTTTTATTTCCGTACAACGGATGTTACCGGTACGATTATGCTGCCGGCTGGTAAAGAAGTGGTGATTCCCGGTGATAACGTAACTGTGGAAGTTGAGCTGATCACTCCCATCGCCATGGACAAAGGTCTGAAGTTCGCTATCCGTGAGGGTGGTCGTACAGTCGGTTCCGGCGTCGTCGCAGAGATCGTAGAGTAAGGAATCGAGGTTTGAGGAATGGTCCAGCGTATCAGGGTTAAGCTGAAGGCTTTCGATCACAAGTTGATCGATCGATCCACGGCTGAGATAGTGGCCACTGCAAAGAGAACCGGCGCCAGGATTTCTGGGCCGATTCCTCTGCCCACGTCCATTGAGAAGTTTACGGTGCTTCGATCTGTTCACGTGAATAAGAAATCACGTGAGCAGTTCGAGATCCGAACACATAAGCGGTTGATAGATATTATGGATACGAATCCGGATACGGTAGAGGCGCTGATGAAGTTGCAGCTGCCGGCCGGTGTCAGTGTGGATATCAGGAGCTGATCCATGTCGAAAGGAATGCTGGCTCAGAAGCTCGGAATGACCCGGGTCTTTGATGAAAATGGAAAGCAGATACCGGTGACGGTTTTGTCATGCGGGCCATGCTATGTTGCGGCTGTAAAGACAGCCGAGAAGGATGGTTATTCGGCCGTCCAGATTGCCTATGGCGAAACGCGAGAGAAGCTTCTTACCCGGGCAGAGTTGAATCATCTGAAGAAGGCCGGACTGGGTCCCTTTAAACACTTAAAGGAATACAGGGATTTTTCAGAGGAGGTTCAACCTGGCCAGCAGCTTACCGTATCCATGTTTAAAGCCGGAGATGTGGTCAAGGTTGTAGGGCAGAGTAAAGGGAAAGGCTTCCAGGGTGTAGTGAAAAGGCATGGCTTCGGCGGGGGCCGTATGACGCACGGCTCTAAGTTTCACCGTGCACCCGGTTCGATGGGACCGGGAACCGACCCTGGCAAGGTTCTTAAAGGTAAGAAGCTGCCGGGACAAACCGGAGCAAAACAGGTAACGGTTCGAAATCTGAAGGTTGTCGGCATCGACGAAGTAAATCAGCTATTGTTCGTTAACGGCGCAGTTCCCGGTCCACGAAAATCAGTGCTGAGCGTCGAGGTGCTAAAATGAAATATATCGTAATTGATAAAAGCGGCGCCCGAGGGGCCGAAAAGGATCTGCCTGCAGAACTGGCGGTAAAAGAGGTTTCTTTCCCTCTGATCCATGAGGTGATTGAGATTGAAAGAAACAATCGTCGGCAGGGGACCCACTCCACCAAGACCAAGGCAATGGTATCCGGTGGCGGTAAAAAGCCGTGGAGACAGAAGGGAACCGGGTATGCACGGCAGGGCTCTACAAGGAATCCGCAGTTTCGTGGGGGAGGTGTTGCGCATGGACCACAGCCCGTGGATTATTCGAAAGTGATTCCGCGTGCGAAGCGCAAGAATGGCCTGAAGCATATCGTAGCCCATAAGGCGAATGTAGGATCGCTGTTCGTTATCGAGGGCCTGAAGATGGAGGGTTACTCTACTCGTACGGCCTATGAGATTTTGAAGAAAGCAAACATTCTGCCTTCAGAGACAGTATGTTTTGTATATGCCGATGGCGATCAGTATGTGGAGCCGTCCGTACGGAATATTCAACTGGTGCAGGCCATGAATGCCAGAAGGCTGCTGGCGCCTGAACTGTATAATAATTCTGCACTGGTGATGACCAGTGAAGCATTTGATGCGATTACTGCATCGTTAAGATGAGGAAACCATGGACCTGAATCATGTACTTATCATGCCTTATGTGACCGAGAAGACTGAGGCAATGAAGGCCCAGAGTAGCGGGGGGCAGGTGATCGTGTTCAAGATTCAAAAGAACGCGAACAAAGAGCTCGTGAAGCAGGCCATTCGTAAGATTTACGATGTAAATGTTATGAAGGTGAACATCATCAATACGCCGTCGAAGCTGCGACGGTTCAGGAATTCTCATTCCCGTAAATCGGGATTTAAAAAGGCCATCGTTACGCTCGAGCCGGGCAAGACGATTGATCTTACGAAATAAGACGGTAGAAGACGATGCCCGTAAGAAAACTTAAGCCATACACAAGCACCACTCGTTATCAGAGTGTGATGATCAACGACGAACTGGATCGCGTTGCGCCGAAAAAGAGCCTTCTTGACACGCTGAACTATAAGGCGGGTAGAAACAATACGGGCCGAATTGCGGTACGGCGTAGAGGCGGTCGCCATAAGCGCAAGTATCGTATCATAGACTTCAAAAGAAATAAGCGGGATATTCCGGCAGTAGTGGATTCGATTCAGTATGATCCGAACAGAACTGCGAATATTGCACTGCTGAAATATGCCGACGGCGAGTACCGGTATATCCTGGCCCCGAATACCCTGAAGAAGGGCGATACGGTAATGGCCGGCGAGGATGCTCCGATTCGAGCCGGAAACGCGCTTCCTCTGAAGAAGATCCCACCGGGCTCAACCGTGCATAATATAGAGATGTATCCCGGCAAAGGGGCGCAGATCTGTCGCTCTGCAGGGACATCGGCTGTAATCGCCGGTAGCGATGGAAAATACATTCTGGTAAAGCTGCCTTCGGGTGAGCTGCGAAAGATCTTCCAGGAATGCTATGCTACCGTTGGTGAGGTCGGTGCCAAGGACCATATTCTGGTGAGCAGCGGTAAAGCAGGTAGAAGTCGCTGGAAAGGCATTCGCCCGCATGTTCGGGGCGTTGTTATGAACCCGATTGATCACCCGCACGGTGGTGGTGAAGGTAAGACCTCTGGTGGTCGCCATCCATGTACTCCATGGGGCAAGCCTACCAAGGGTTATAAGACTCGTAAGAAGAACAATCCGACAAGCAAGTTTATCGTGCAGCGTCGGGTGAATAAACGGACCAGGTAAGCGGAAGTAGTATATGGCAAGATCGATTAAAAAAGGCCCTTACGTACAGGAATCGCTCATGTCCCGTGTTCTGAAAATGAACACGGAAGGCACCAAGAAGCCGATCAAGACATGGTCGCGTCGTTCGACGATTTTTCCTGACATGATCGGCCATACCATGCTCGTACACAACGGAAGAGCATTTATTCCGGTGTATATCAATGAGAATATGGTTGGTCATAAGCTGGGTGAGTTCGCTCCAACGCGGACGTTTAAAGGCCATACAAGCCTCGACAAGAAGGTCAAAAGGTAAGGCAGAGAACGATGGAAGCAAAAGCTGTTAGCCGATTTCTGATGATCAGTCCCCGAAAGGTAAGGCTTGTGGCCGATGAGGTGCGGGGATTTCCGGTAGATGAGGCCCTCAATATACTTCGGTTTATGCCGAAGAAAGGGGCTCGATTCCTGGAGAAGACGATTCAATCCGCCCGGGCCAACCTTCTGAATAACTCCACTGGAGTGAATGAAGATCGCATCTTTGTTAAGAAGGTGTATGTCGATCAAGGGCAAACGCTGAAGCGGTTTCGACCGAGAGCGCGTGGACGTGCTATGCGTCGTTTGAAGAGAACCAGCAACATTACAGTCGTTATTGGGGACGAATAAGCGTAGGCAGGAAAAGAGAAGATGGGTCAAAAAGTAAATCCAATAGGCCTGCGGCTGGGCATTAACAGAACCTGGGATTCCATTTGGTTTGCCAGTGAGAAATACCGTGCCTTTCTGCATGAAGATATCAAGATTAAAGAGATGCTGAAGAAGCGATACAGGAAGGCCGGTATCGTTCGCATTAATGTGCATCGTTATCCAGAGAAGATTAATGTTATCATTGAAACGGTGCGACCCGGCATGGTCATCGGTCCGAAAGGAGCAACCATTGAAGAGGTGAAGGCCAGGCTGAAAGCGATGGTATCATCGCCCATTAACCTGTCCATTGTTGAGATCAAGAAGCCCGAAACGGTTGCAAAGACGATTGCTGACAGCATTGCACAGCAGCTGGAACAGCGGATGCCATTCCGACGTGCTATGAAGCAGGCGCTTCGCGGTGCTATGCGAGGCGGTGTTGAGGGTGTTAAGATTGCTGTATCGGGCCGTCTTAACGGGGCTGATATGTCTCGTCGTGAGCAGTATAAAGAGGGACGGATCCCGCTGCATACGCTACGAGGCAAAATCGACTTTGCCCTGAGTGAGGCGAAGACCACCTACGGTATCATCGGCGTAAAGGTATGGGTATACAACGGTGATGCCATGGTTACCGAAGAAGAAAATCAATCCGGTCAGCGCGATAATCGGAGAAGGTCGAGGTAAGGTATGCTCAGCCCAAAGCGTGTAAAGTTTCGTAAACGACAGCGGGGTCGCCTGAAAGGTCTATCCCACCGGGGTAGCAGTGTATCTTTCGGTGAGTATGGTCTGAAAGCGGTAACGTCGGGACGACTTACGGCCCGGCAGATTGAGTCCGCTCGTAGAACGATGACCCGTCATATTAAGCGTGGTGGAAAGATGTGGATTCGTATCTTTCCCGATCAGCCGATCACAAAGAAGCCCGCTGAAACCCGGATGGGATCCGGTAAAGGATCGCCGGAATACTGGGTTGCAGTAGTGCGTCCGGGACGTGTCCTCTTCGAACTGAGTGGAATCCCGGAAGGGCTGGCCAGAGAGGCCTTTCGATTGGCTGCCCATAAATTGCCGCTGGAAACAGTGATGGTGAAGAAGGAGCTGATCTGATCATGGCAACGAAGACAAGGTTGAGAGAACTGTCTGATGAGGATCTGCGCAGCCAGCTTCAGTCTTTGCGGGCCGAAGTCAGGGAAGCAAGGTTCCAGTATGGGATTACCCGGACTGTGGCGAATCCCGCACGCCTGAGAAAGGCAAAGAAGGATATAGCCAGGATTCTGACCCTTCTACATGAGAGACAGCGGAAGGGGAGTAATTGAGTATGAAGGAACGCAGTAAAAACATGAGGATTGTGCAGGGTCGCGTTGTATCGGACGCCATGGATAAGACCCGGGTCATCCTCCTCGAAACATTCTATACGCATCCTAAAGTAAGAAAGATTGTAAAGGTATCGCGTAGAGTGAAGATTCATGACGAAAGGAATGAATCGAAAAAAGACGATATTGTGCAGGCGGTGGAAACAAGACCACTGTCCCGCCACAAAAGACATCGGCTCTTTAAGATTATCCAGAGAGGACAGATATGATTCAGGTACAGACCATGCTACAGGTCGCCGACAACACGGGCGCACGCAAGGTCATGTGTATTCGTGTTCTGGGTGGTACTCGTAAACGCTATGCTTCGGTTGGTGACGTCATTGTCGTGGCCGTTAAGGACTCTGTGCCTGAGTACGGCCTGAAGGATAACCGGGGCAAAAAGGTGCATAACAAGGCCGTACAGAAAGCAGTTGTTGTGCGAACTCGTAAAGAGATCAAGCGACCGGATGGGAGCACGATCAAGTTCGATGAGAATGCATGTGCAATCATTGATGAAAAGATGAATCCGCGAGGAACTCGTATTTTTGGACCGGTAGCCCGAGAACTTCGGGATCGTGATTTCAAAAAGATTGTCTCGCTGGCTCCTGAGGTGCTGTGATGAATAAGAAACTGATCAGCAAGTTATCACACACGGAATTTAACAGGAAGCGTTACCGCCGTACCGCACTGAAGGTTGACGATGAAGTGATCGTCATTGCGGGAAAAGAAAAAGGTAAGCGTGGCAAAATCCTGTATATCGATCGTCTTCGCGATCGAGTTTACGTGCAGGGAGTGAATAAAAGAAAGCGTTTTGTCCGTCCCTCGCAGGAAAATCCTCAGGGTGGACAGGTGGAGATTGAAGCTCCCATGCACATCTCGAACGTAATGTATTACGATTCGAAAGCCAAGAAAGGTGTGCGTATCGGATACGAGATGAAAGACGGCAAGAAGGTACGCGTAACGCGGCCGGGTGGCAAGGAAATCTGACGGTAGAGCGCTATGGTAGCATTGAAAGAAGTGTATCAGAAGGAATGCATTCCGGCACTGAAAGAAAAGTTTCAGTATAAGTCGGTAATGCAGATCCCCAGGGTAGAGAAGGTCGTCCTGAACATTGGTATTGGTGAAGCACCGACCAATCCGAAGGCGCTGGAAAACGCCATGGAGGAGATTGCAATTATTACCGGCCAGAGGCCCGTGAAGACCCGTGCTCGCAAGTCCATTGCAAACTTTAAGATACGGGAAGGAATGAGCCTCGGTTGTATGGTAACTCTGCGCAGCGACAGAATGTGGGAGTTCCTGTATAAGCTGACACGTGTGGCTCTGCCTCGCGTCCGGGATTTCCGCGGCATTAAGCCGTCTGGCTTTGATGGAAGAGGGAACTATAACTTCTCCATTAAAGAGCAAATTATCTTTCCCGAAATCGATGTCGATAAGGTCGACCGATATCACGGGATGAACATCACCGTCACAACGACGGCTAAAACGAACGAGGAAGCGAAAGTGCTTCTGGAAGCCCTGGGTTTTCCGTTCAGAAAGGATTGATTGGAGTAAGACATGGCCAGAAAAGCTTCGATGGAGAAGGCAAATCGCAAGCCGAAATTCGCTGTAAGGGCTCATAACAGATGTCCGCTTTGTGGTAGACCCCGTGGCTACCTTCGGAGATTTGGTATGTGCAGGATTTGCTTCCGCAAACGAGCCGGTCTGGGGGAAATTCCCGGAGTCTTTAAATCGTCCTGGTAATCTTCGGAGATAATGGTATGATTCATGATCCTATAGCAGATATGCTGACCCGTATTCGGAATGCTTCAAGAGCGAAGCATTCGACGGTGGCCTTCCAGTACTCACGAATCAAAGAAGAGATTCTGGGTATCCTGAAAAGAGAAGGGTTCATCTCGGATTACGAGGTAAAGAAGGACGGCAACAAAAGAGATATTGTCGTTACGCTGAAATACTATGAGAAGAAGCCGGTGATTCGTGCCATTGAGCGAGTTTCGAGTCCCGGTCGTCGCATCTATGTGACGAAAGATACTCTTCGTTCAACGAAGAATAATATGGGTATTTCCATCGTTTCCACATCGAAAGGGGTAACCACCGGGCGTCAGGCGAAGAGTATGGGCGTCGGCGGAGAGATCCTTTTGCGAGTTTGGTGATACGGTAGGGTAGAGGAACAGAAAATGTCCAGAATTGGTAATGCTCCGGTCCAGATGCCTGCAAAGGTTGAGCTTGAAGTAAAAGGGTCTGAGGCTATGGTAAAAGGCCCGCTTGGCCAGATCAGCTTTAAGATACCGCCGGGAATCACGATGGTCCAGGAAGGCGAAGTTGTACAGGTGAAACGCTCTGACGATTCGAAAGAGCAGCGGGCCTATCATGGCCTTACCAGGGCTCTTTTGAATAATCACGTCAAAGGCGTAAGCAGTGGCTGGGTGAAGAATCTGGAGCTTGTTGGGGTTGGCTATCGTGTTGCCCTGAAAGGAAAGCAGCTTGTTCTGTCGCTTGGTTTTTCGCACGACGTGAATTATGAACTGCCGGCTGACGTAGAAGCAAAGGTTGAGCAAACCAGGATTGAACTGAAGTGCATCGATAAACAGCGTCTGGGTCAGATTGCTGCAGAGATTCGTTCATTCCGTCCGCCGGAGCCCTACAAAGGAAAAGGCATCCGATATGCCGATGAAGTAGTTCGTCGCAAAGCCGGTAAGGCCGGTAAGTCTGGTAAAGGCGGCAAGAAGTAAGGGTATAGTATATGGATCGTTTAGCGTTAAAGCGTCATAGATTGGAGCGACGTGTACGTCGTGTAAAGAAAGCCCTTATCGTGAAGGGAGAGCGCAAAAGGCTTCTGTTGAAGAAGTCCAATCGTTATCTGCTGGCTCAGGTGGTAGACGATATCACCGGTAAAACCATCTGCCAGGCGGCCACGTTTGAGAAGGGTATCGCTGCTGAGCTAAAGGGCAGCGGGAAGAATCGCGCGGCGGCACAGAAGCTTGGTGAGATGATTGCCGCTCGGGCCAAAGAAAAGGGTGTTACCAGGGTCGTATTTGATCGTCGGGGAGCGCCGTATCACGGAAAGGTGGCAGAGTTTGCTGACAAAGCCCGTGAGGCCGGATTGGAGTTTTAATTATGAGAAGACCTTCAGTAGATCAGCAAAAAGGTGATATATCCGTTGAGCGGGTAGTTAAGATTAATCGCGTATCGAAGGTGGTAAAAGGCGGGCGCAGGTTCTCGTTCAATACCCTCGCAGTAGTCGGAAACCTGAACGGTAAGGTGGGCGTCGGCCTTGGAAAGGCCAATGAAGTTCCGGATGCAATTCGGAAAGCCATGGACTCTGCCCGGGCGAATCTGGAGACTGTCCCCCTTACGCGTCGTAATACGATTCCACATGACGTGGAGGGCCGCTTTAAGGCCACCCGTGTGATCCTGCGACCTGCTACTGCAGGTACCGGAGTGATTGCCGGTGAGTCCGTGAAGGCCGTTCTGGAAACAGCCGGTGTGCACGATGTCCTTTCGAAGGTCATTGGGTCCAAGAACCCGTTGAATGTGGTCAGGGCTACGATCGATGCACTGAAGCAGCTGGAAACACCGCTGCATTCAACGAAAAAGCGTGGCATTCCTCTGGCACAGCTGTTTGGCAAAATGGATGCAGGCGATTGAGGTAGGTAGAATGGCTGGCAAAGTAAAGGTTACGTTGGTCAAAAGCCCGATCGGCAAAAAGCCGGATCACAGGGCTACGGTGCGGTCCCTGGGACTGCGCAAAATGTGGAGCTCGAATATTCTCGATGCATCCAATCCGGCAGTGGCCGGCATGATCCGTAAGGTATCTTACATGTTGAAAGTCGAGGAAGCGAATGGCTGAGTCATTAGATCTATCCAGCGTTATGCCGGAGAAGAAGCGCTCTAAAAAGAAAAGGCGCGTTGAGTACACCTATCTGGCACCCGTACCCGGTACAAAGAAGAAGCGTAAGCGAGTTGGTCGTGGTCATGCCACCGGTTGGGGAAAGACATCGGGACGTGGTCAGAAGGGCCAGAAATCCCGTACCGGTTACAGCCATAAGATCGGCTTTGAGGGTGGGCAGAACCCTCTGTACAAGCGGGTACCGAAAAGAGGATTTACAAACATCTTCAAACAGGAGTTCCAGCTGGTAAACCTCTGGCTTCTGCAAAAGAGCGGACTGAGCGGTGAAGTAACCGTCGATATGCTGAAAGAGAAGAAGCTGATCCGTCGTACGGATGTACCGGTTAAGGTGCTCGGACATGGCGAGGTTTCTTCCAGCCTTGTATTGCATGTGCATGCAGCCTCCGGACAGGCTATTGAAAAGATCAAGAAAGCCGGTGGCGAGGTGAAGCTTATCGGGGCCGAAAAATAAAAAGAAAACGGAACTGGAATAAACATGGGCGCAGTCGCTAATATATTACGAATCCCTGATCTACGAAAGAAGCTGCTCTTTACTGTAGCCGTGCTTCTCGTTTTTCGTATGGGAACGTTCATCACCATACCAGGAGTGAACCCTGTGGCTGTAGCCGAAGCGGTTCCCCGGGGGCAGTCGATCCTGGATGTGGTGGACGTTTTTTCGGGCGGTGCGCTCTTCAAGATGTCCATCTTCTCCCTGGGCATCATGCCCTATATCTCTTCTTCCATTATAATGAGCCTCCTGACGGTCATTGTGCCGCAGATTGCTCGTTTGCAAAGGGAAGGGGAGGCCGGCCGTAGAAAGATCAATCAGTACACCCGGATGGGAACGGTGGTCCTGTGTGCTATTCAGGCCGCCTTTATTCTTGTGGGAGCCGTTGATCAAACAAGTCGGACGGGTGAGCCCTTTGTTTCGCCTGAGATCAGCCGGGCATTGTTTTACTCAACGGGAATCATAACGATGACCACAGGAACACTGGTTCTGATGTGGCTTGGTGAGCAGATTACCGAGCGAGGGATCGGAAACGGTGTTTCACTGATCATCTTTGCAGGCATTATTGCAAGGCTGCCAAAGAACGTCCTTGAGATGTTCCGTGATGAGTCGGTGAAGATGTTTGATATCTTGGTGCTTGGTATTGTATTTATTCTGCTGATCGCATTGACGGTTATCCTGACCCAGGGCGTTCGTAAGATCCCTCTTCAATATGGTAAGAAGATGCAGGGACGGCGCATGGTGCAGGCACAGAGCCAGAGCCTGTCTTTCAAGCTGAACTCTGCCAGTGTGATGCCGATTATCTTTGCCTCCTCGCTTTTGCTGTTTCCGCAAACCGTACTTGGTATGCTGGCCGGCGACGGTAGTGGGCAGACGACGGTAAGCTGGATTGCACAGAACATGCAGGAGTGGCTCAATCCCTTTGCTCCCTCCTTCTGGAAGCAACTGCCGTATTACTTCATCTATACGATGCTGATCATCTTCTTTGCCTATTTTTATACGGCGATCTATATTAATCCGGCCGAACTGGCAGAGAATCTGAAAAAGTATGGTGGATTTATTCCCGGGATCCGACCGGGAGCCAATACGAAAGAGTACGTTGAGCGTACACTGAACCGCATCATCCTACCGGGAGCGGTATTCCTGGCCGGGCTTGCACTGGCACCCTATTTCATCATCAATCTGATGGATCTTAAGACCAATCAGACGATCCAGGGCCTTGCGTACACATTCGGCGGTACTTCGCTGATGATTATTGTTGGTGTGGCGCTGGATACTCTGAAGCAGATTGAAGCACAGCTTATCATGCGAAACTATCAAGGTTTCATGAAAAAGGGTAAGCTGAAAGGTAGGGGCAAATGAACCTGATTTTTATGGGACCGCCAGGGGCGGGCAAAGGAACACAGGCAAAACTGCTGATCGACAGGTTTGGTATTCCACAGGTGTCGACCGGAGACATTCTGCGTGCTGCCATCAAGGGAGGAACTCCTCTGGGGCAGGAGGCAAAACGCTACATCGATGCCGGGGAGCTGGTACCTGATTCTGTTGTAATCGGCATCGTGGAAGAGCGTTTTAAAGAACCGGATTGCGAGAAGGGCTTCCTTCTTGATGGCTTTCCGCGAACCATTCCGCAGGCGGAGGCACTGGATCAACTGCTTGAAAAGATGGGACGGACCATTGACCATGCGGTGAACCTGTCGGTGCCGGACGAAGAGGTGGTAAAGCGACTGCTGGATCGGGCCGTGAAAGAAGGACGCTCGGACGATACAGAACCGGTAATCCGCAATCGTATCAAGAATTACAATGACCAGACAAAACCCCTGATCGAGTTTTACCGTAAGAAGGGACTTCTCAGAGAGGTAGACGGTCTGGGAAGTATGGCCGAAATCACACAGAGAATTCTTGCTGTGCTGAATGTCTGAAGAGTTGACGTGGCGGCCGGGACTGTTTTCTTGGTAAGTCCGTTCAGGAGTAACTACGAATATGGCGAAAGAAGAGGCGATAGAAGTCGAAGGTAAGGTGATCGAGCCCCTTCCGAACGCGATGTTTCGTGTTGAGCTGGAGAATGGGCACAGGGTTCTTGCCCATATTTCCGGCAAGATGAGAATGCATTACATCAGAATCCTGCCAGGCGATCGAGTAACGGTGGAGCTATCACCGTATGACCTGACACGTGGCCGGATTACTTATCGAAAAAAATAACGACGGATTGGAATTATGAAAGTGCGTGTGTCCGTAAAGAAGATTTGCAGCGATTGCAGGATGATTCGCCGAAGAGGCGTTGTGCGTGTCATCTGCAAAAACCCGAAGCACAAACAGCGGCAGCGGTGATAGTTCAGGAGTATTGAAATGGCAAGGATTTCCGGCGTAGATTTACCGAAGGATAAGAGGGTCGTCATCGGTCTGACCTATATATACGGGATTGGAAGCACGCGCGCTCGCCAGATCCTGAAAGAGACAGGCATCGATGAGTCGATTCGTGTGCGGGACCTGGACGATCAGCAGGTCGGATTGATCAGGAATTATATTGCAGAGAATTTTCGGGTAGAAGGTGACCTGAGAACCGAGGTAAACCTCAATGTGAAGCGTCTGATGGACATTGGGTGCTATCGAGGTCTGCGTCATCGGATGGGACTGCCGGTTCGTGGACAGCGAACCAAGACGAATTCTCGTACCCGAAAAGGTGGACGTAAAACCGTTCCGAATAAGAAGAAGGCTACGAAATAATAACGGGATAGGACAATGGCGAAGGCATCGGTCAAAAAGAAGGAAAAACGAAGCGTACCAAGCGGACGGGTATACATTAACGCTACATTCAATAACACCATCATCACCATTACGGATGATTCCGGCAATGTGATCGCATGGTCCAGTGCCGGTCACCTGCATTTCAAGGGATCGCGTAAGTCGACTCCTTATGCTGCACAGATGGCTGCACGCGATGCCGCTGAGAAAACCCGGGACTTCGGTCTGCGTGAGGTAGACGTCCTGGTAAAAGGTCCTGGCATTGGCCGTGAATCAGCGATTCGTGCAATTGCAAATGAAGGCATCCGGATTCGTATGATTCGTGACATTACTCCCCTTCCTCATAACGGATGTCGTCCGCGCAAGCGTCGACGTGTTTGATACAGCCAATCAGCCAGAGAGGGAATCATGAGAAGCCTTTTAAGAGGATTTAAAAGACCGAAGCAGGTCGAATACCAGACAGTAGCCAATGAGCCTGGATATGGTAAGTTTGTTGCCGAACCGTTTGAGCGAGGTTTTGGTACGACCATCGGTAACTCACTGCGTCGAACCCTGATGTCGTCTATCGAAGGGACGGCCATTACGGCAGTGCGTATTGAGGGTGTGGAGCATGAATTTGCGACGATTGAAGGCGTCGTAGAGGACGTTACCCGGATTATTCTGAACCTGAAACAGGTTCGTGCAAGTTATGATGCCGAGGTTCGTGATGAACCGAGAATCATCCACATTGAGAAGAAGGGTGCGGGCGTTCTGAGAGCCTCTGATCTTGCTGTAGATTCCTCGATTCAAATCCTGAACCCTGAGCTGCAGATTGCTACCCTGAACGAGGATGCTAACCTCGTGATGGACATCCAGTTTGAAAGGGGACGTGGATACCTTCCGGCTGAGATCTTGAAGAAAAGCATCGATGAGATCGGTACGATTCCTGTCGATGCCCTTTTTTCACCTGTAAAACGGGTGAATATGCAGGTTGAGGAAACTCGCGTGGGTCAGCGGACAGACTATGAGAAGCTGACCATGGAAATCTGGACCGATGGCAGTATCGCTCCAGAGGACGCCCTTTCGCAGGCTGCCAAGATCCTGAAAGATCATCTCTCAGTATTCATTAACTTTGAAGAGCTTCCCGAAGAAGAGGAAGATGAGCAGCCAGAAATGGAAGACGCTCTCAAGACAAGTCTTGAGAAGAATGTCGAAGAACTGGAGCTGTCCGTTCGTTCTCTGTCCATGCTGAAAAGCCTGGAAATTGAGTTCGTCATGGATCTCGTTCGCAAGAACGAAGAAGAGCTGCAGAAGTCCAGACATTACTCCGAGGAGTGTCTGGCTGAGATTAAACAGAAACTGGCAGAGCTCAGTCTGGAATTTGGAATGCGGGAATTGTTTATTCAGCGCGACTACTGACTTTGAAAGAGCGGTACAGGTATTATGAAAAAGGGAAATACGACAAAGAAACTGAATCGTTTACATTCGCACAGAAAGGCCATGGTAAACAATATGCTTACCTCGCTCTTTCAGCATGAGCAGATCGTGACTACTCGGGCCAAAGCCAAATATATTCGTCCTTTTGCCGAAAAGATGATCACACGGGCGAAGAAAAGCCTTGTGGACGGGGCCACACCGGCTCAGGTACTGCATCATAAGCGTGAGGTAATGCGCTCGATCAAACAACGGGATATCGTTGTTAAACTGTTCTCTGATATCGCTCCGCGGTTTCGTGAGCGCAATGGCGGCTATCTGCGCATTATTCATCTTCCGGAACGAAACAGCGACGCTGCTCCCATGGCTATTGTGGAGCTTGTAGATCGACGGGTACAGAAGCGAACTCCTCGTAAGGTTCTGCGAGCCCAGGCAAATCCGGAAGGGGCAGGTGAAGGCCGTGATAGAAAGTCCTCTTCTTCGGGAAGACGGGATGAGAAGTGGTACCACCGCTTCAAGCTTGGTAAGAAGGAAGAAGAGGGCGGCGAAGGCTGACCCGCATTAGATGCGCAAAAGAAAAGAGCGGGCTTTCCGCTCTTTTTTTTTGGGGTGGCAGAACGATGGAACGGGTGCTCAGATGTAGTACATGAGCGAGTCCTGAGCCGAGAGGCTCTGGTTCAGGAAGTCCATCAGGTTTACGTCGAGCATCTCTTTGATGCGGTTATCGATCTCCGTCCAGAACAGGGCTCTGTAGCCTTCGTTCAGATCGGAGTTTTTGTCCAAAATGGACAGGTCTCCCTCCAGTGCGGTGAGAATCTGGTAGACCGTTATCTCCTGTGGATCCCTGGCAATGCGGTAACCGCCTTCAGCGCCACGCACGCTGATCACAAGACCACGCTTTTTGAGAATGTTAATGATCTGTTCCAGATACTTCAGAGGGATGTTCTGATTCTCTGCTATCTCTCGACTCTTGAGCAGGCGATTGCGCGCCTCAGGCGCCGCAAGCTCGAGCATTATTTTCAGTCCGTATCGTCCTTTACTGGTGATCTTCATGATTTTTACAGGTGTTAGTTTTTGCTGTAACTCAGGGTTACAACTATAATAGGACGGCCCGGATGGGAACAAAAACGAAGAAAAAAATGATACTGGCCGCTCCGCAGATTGTCGAACGGTTGCCTGAACTGAAGGGCAGGGCACCTCGTCTGGATGATACAGCAGCCATCGAATTGCTGCGTATAGGATCGCTCTTTGAGATACCTGTACGATCGCCTTCGTTGATGGCCCGGCGTTACCGCTTTATCCCCTTTTTTCTGAAACGCTGGGTGCGGGCCGTTTATGGTTTAGCCGTCTTCTTGCACGAAAAGTTTGATGGGCACCGGAAGGATGCCTTTTTTCTGGTTCTTGAAGAGATGTGGCTGGAACGCAAAGCCCGGCAGCAGAAGCGAGGCAGCCAGCGACGGCAGGTGATGAAGGAGAATATGCGGTAATATGAGATTGGTCCAGGTTACTGCCGGGGTTGCCAGCGGTGATGCCGTTACCAACTATGTTTTTGCTCTCGATGGTTATCTAAAGCGAAGTGGTCTTTTTCGTTCGACGAGGGTGTACGCTGAAACGATATCGGGCATTCACCGTGTGCGACATCTTTCCACGTACACACCTGCAAGGGATGACTTCATTATCTACCATCACAGCGTGGGATTGTTATACCTGGATAACTTTCTTCTGCCCTATGTGCGGCCTCTTCTGATCTATCATAATATAACCCCTCCCGCATATTATCTGCCCTGGGATTTCAGAGCGGCTTCGCGCATGCAGCTTGGTCGAGATCAACTGAATCGACTGGCAGGGATGAACCTGCGAGCGGTAACCCTTTCTCGATTCAGTGCAGACGAGCTCAAGGCTGCAGGATTTACAGACATCGATGTACTGCCCTATCCCCTTATTGAATTGAAAGGCTACCGATCTTTTTTTCGTCCGGCCTCGGGTGACGAGAAATGGCGGAAATGGTTAGGCGATACAAGACCGATAATTCTGTTTGTTGGCCGCATCGCTCCGAACAAAGGAATCGATCTGCTTCTGCAATCGTTTGCACTGCTGCGCAAAAATATACCTGCCCGGCTGCTCATTGCCGGATCCTTTCGGTCTGAAACGGATCGTTATGCGCTGTACCTGCAAAACCTGGTACGGGAACTGGATGTATCGGATGATGTGTGCTGGGCCGGTTATCTGAGCGATGCCGATCTTGCTCTGGCGTATAAAAATGCTTCGCTTTACATGAGCCTGTCGCAACATGAAGGATTCGGGGTGCCACTGGTGGAGGCAATGGCCGCGGATGTTCCGGTACTTGCCTATTGTTCTGATGACAGCTCTGTGGGCGAGGTCCTTGGTGGGGCAGGTATTGGGTTCCGGATTCCCGATGTGAAGTGGGTTGCGCAGGTGGCTGCACGCATCCTGACGGATGCAGAGCTGCAACGGGCCATGCTGGAAGGGCAACGCCGCAGGTTAGCTGAGCTACGTTCTGTGGATGTGCTTGCCGGTTTGAAACGAATCGTGGAAGAAGAAATTCATGGTCGATGAGATCCTGAAGCAGATTTCGGACCTGCCTGCCACAGGTTTGCATATCTTTTTCTTTGTAGCTGCTCTTATAGAGAATATTTTCCCCCCATGGCCGGGCGATACATTTATCGTCTTCGCGGGGTTTTTAACGGCTCACGGCACAATTGGCCTTCCGGCGGCAATTCTGAGCACGTGTCTGGGTAGTGTGGCAGGTGCTTTGATTATGTACATGGCCGGCGATAAGGTTCTCATCCTTGCAAGGCGAATTCATTTCTGGTTGAAGCCGGGAGTTTTACAGCGTTTGCTTGCTGATTTCGTCTCAGAAGAGCAGATGGAGCGCACCCGAACATTCTTCCTTCGATGGGGGGCATGGTTTGTCATCTTTTCGCGATTCTCTGCGGGGATTCGCTTCTTTGTCAGTATTGTTGCCGGCCTGTCAAAGATGAATCTGCTACTGTTTACCGTATGTTTTACGGTGGGAGCGCTGATCTGGAACATGCTTCTGTTAACGGGTGGTCGATTGCTTGCAGCAAACTGGCGAAAGGTTCTGGAATGGCTTCAGTACTATAACACGGCCGTTGGGGCGTTGATCGTTGTGATCGTTGCAATCCTTGCATTGAGATGGTGGCGTCGGAGGTCTGCATGATAGGTGAACTTCCAGCGAGCTTTCGCGGGGCTCGCAACATCGTGGCAATTACAGGAGCTGGTATTTCAGCTGAAAGTGGCATCCCAACCTTTCGCGGAAAGGACGGATTATGGAGAAATTACAGGGCAGAGGAACTGGCAACACCGACTGCCTTCCAGAAAAACCCGCAGCTGGTGTGGGAATGGTACGAGATGCGGCGACAGATCTGTGGCAGGGCTGAGCCAAATCCTGCACACAGAACCTTGGTGGAAATGGAAGACTATTTTTCCCAGAACGGGAGTTTTCTTCTGGTAACCCAGAATGTGGACGGTCTTCATCGTCGTGCCGGAAGTCGTCGCATGATAGAGATTCATGGCTCGATCTGGAAGGTGCGATGTTTGCAATGCGGCGAAGAAACGGAACGTCTGGAGCTGGACGGTGTTCCGCCTCACTGTCATTGTGGAGGCCTGCAGCGCCCTGCTGTGCTCTGGTTTGGGGAAAGCTATGATCCGGTAATGCTTGAGTCGGTAAGAGAAGGCTTGCGTTCCGCTGACATCTGTTTGGTGATCGGCAGTTCGGGTCAGGTTGGGGTACCGGTGGCGCTGGCGCAGGAGGCCCGGCATGCCGGAGCCTGCGTTGTGGAGGTGAATCTGGAACGTTCAGAATTCAGTCGGGTGGCCGATTACAGTTTTCTGGGGCAGGCCGGGCTGCTGTTACCCGATCTCTGGTCCCGCTGGCAGCAGATGCTGTCGGCGTAAAAGGAGTAAACCATGCTGCGCATACCCTATCTTTTTCGGATCCTGTATCTACCTGTTGGTATCGTCATGGGCCTGATTGCAGGAGTGCTTGCAGGTCTCTATGCTCCGGCTTTTGCAGAGGCCACTGCCTGGACGGGCACGTTCTTCATGAATTCCCTGAAGATGGTCATCCTTCCGCTTATCATAACCTCTGTGATTGCAGGGGTGGGACGTATCGGTGATGTAAAGAAGCTGGGGCAGAAGGGCCTTCTCACATTGCTGTACTTCGGCTGCACCACGGCCATAGCCGTTGGCATCGGAATCGTCATTGCTGATGTACTGGGGTTTGGAGAGCGAAGCCTTGATGTCTCTTCGGTGCAGGCACCGGAAGGGCAGGCCTATTCGCGCGGTTATTCAGATCTACTTCTTTCTTTTGTGACTCCCAACCTGTTCCAATCCCTGGCCAGGATGGACATCCTTCCCGTGCTTCTTTTCTGCCTTCTCTTTGGTGGTGCTCTGGCATTGCAGGGCGAAAGGGCAACGCCGATCTTTCGCGCTATGGAGGTGATGGAGAAGGCCGTAATATCGATCGTGCATCTGGTTCTTGTTTTTGCTCCGCTTGGAGTGTACGGCCTTATTGCAGCTCGAACGGCTGCTACAGGTGAGGCCTTCTTCGATGAGATCCTTTCATTGCGCTATTATGCTCGCAATGTTTTGCTGGCGCTGGGCATTCACGGCTTTCTTGTCCTTCCGCTGGTTTACTGGCTTCTGGCAAAAAAGAATCCTTTTCGCTTTCTTCTGAACAGCCTGCCCGTTTTCGGTACGGCCTTTTCTACGGCCTCTTCGTCGGCCACTCTTCCTCTGACGATGAGCGTGCTCGAAGAAAAAGAGAATGTAAGCCCGGCTTCTACGGGGTTTGTACTGCCACTGGGTGCTACGGTCAACATGGATGGAACTGCGCTCTATGAAGCGATGGCAGCGCTGTTTATTGCTCATGTTTTTGGGGTAGAGCTGGACCTTTCATCACAGATTGTTATCTTCTTAACGGCTACCCTGGCCGCCATCGGTGCTGCGGGCATACCCGAGGCAGGTCTGGTAACGATGGCCATTGTATTGCGTGCCGTTGGCCTTCCCCTGGAAGGCATCGCCCTTCTGCTATCGATCGATTGGTTTCTTGATCGCTGCCGTACGACTGTGAACGTGATGGGAGATATGGTCGGTGCGAGCATTATTGACCGGTTTACAGGCCAGCCGAAGAACGATTGACATGATGGTCTGCCGGCGAAGTCTGGCTGCAGCGGGGGCTTAGCTCAGCTGGTTAGAGCGCTTGCTTGACATGCAAGAGGTCACTGGTTCAACTCCAGTAGCTCCCACAGACTCACCTCCTATTCCGCTTCGTAAATTGCTTTTCAGGAACTCATCCTGTCGTTTTGGTGTCGTATGCCCGAGCAAAAGTCCAATCCGCTCCTCCTGTACATCGGTGTAATCGTTTCCACACTTGGTGTCATCTTTTCTACGCTTCTGCTTTGCAAGCATGGATTCTCTGATCTGTGTTCTTCCTCTCTGGGCTGCAGCATTGACGGAATCGATGGCTGCAAAAGGCTGGGAGAAAGCTCGCTTTCGAAGATCGGTCCATTTCCGATCGCACTTTTCGGCCTCCTGTATTATGCCTTCCTCGGTGTGGCCTTTGCCCTGCAGGCCCTGCGGGCTCGGTCCGAGATGGCCCTTGTACTGCTGTACGCCACTTCGGCAGGATTGGTTGTCGATGTCATTCTGGGATACATCAACTTTACGCAGATACTGGTTCCCTGCATCCTCTGTGCCTATACGTATCTGATTACCCTGGCACTGTTTGTACTGGCGCTTACACACTGGCTGCAAAGCAACCGTCCCCGACCTGCTTTGGTGGATGCGTTAAAGGTGAGTGGAAACCCTGCCGTAGCCGGTGCTGTGGTTACGCTGCTTGTAACGGCTGTGCTCTACTTCATGGGGGCTCCCAGGGAAGCTACGGATGATGACGGTCCGATCGATGAGGCCCTCGTCCCCGGTGTACTGGCGGATTTCTCGGCACTGAAGTCCGTGGAATTCGATGTGAAAGGGCTGCAGTCACGTGAGGGAGCAGAAAACGGCTATATTGTCATTCATAAGTTTGCGGATTTTCTCTGCGGACACTGCCGGAATACGTCAGAGCTCCTGCAGGAGGCTCTGAAGCGCTGGCCAGGACGCATACAGGTCTACTATCGCCACTTCCCGCTGGATTCCACCTGCAACCCGGTGATCACGAGCCCTCCGCAAAAGCCTTACGGGGACTGGCGCTGTAATGGGGCACAGGCAGCGATCTGTGCTGCGGGTCATCCGGGCTTTGCGGATTTTTATCACAGCATTTTCAATTTGCAGAACGAAGGCCTGCCTATTACCCTGGAGCATCTGGAAAGGCTCAGTGTTGATGCAGGGATCCCCTGGACGCCGCTGCGAACCTGCATGGCATCGCTGGCCACCCAGCAAAAGCTCATGCGGGACATCGAGGATGCAAAGAAGATCGATGTGCATTCGACTCCCACGCTGGTTGTAAACGGCCGGATCCTTCCACCCGGCACGCCCCACAGAAAATGGTTTTTCCAGCTTCTGGATTCTCTTGTCTACGAGCAGGAAGGCCGGGCTGCCTTTGATGAATTCAGGGCCAGGAAAAGGTAAGGGAGAAGGTCATGCAGGATTCTCATCACAGTGCGGAGGGCGGAGTTCCGACCTACCTCGAAGGAGGGGCCTCGGGTAACGGCCAGCGTCATGCCGTCGTTGTTTCAAAATGGAATGAGTTCATTACCTTTCGGCTGCGGGATGGGGCCGTTGCTGCATTGCAACGTCACGGCGTAGCAGCCCGGGACATTACGGTCGTCTATGTTCCCGGTGCCTTTGAGCTTGGCTCAACGGCCCGTGAACTTGCCGATACGGGCCGTTTTGATGCCGTCATCTGCATTGGCTGCGTAATTCGAGGGGCAACCGACCATTATGACTATGTGGCCGGCCAGGCAGCCAGGCTTGTATCCCAGGCGGCTTACGATTCAGGCAAGCCTGTCGTTTTCGGGGTGCTGACCACCGATACCATCGAACAGGCCATCGAACGGGCAGGAACAAAAGCGGGAAATAAAGGCTATGAGGCGGCACTGACGGCCATAGAGATGGTCGATCTGTATAAGAAGATCCGTGCCTGAGCATGAAAAAGATCCGCATTAAGAAGAAGCCTGCTTCGCAGCGCAAGGCCTTGAATCGCCACCCGAACTCCCATGCGAGGGAGGTGGCCTTGCAGGCCCTGTACCAGATTGAGGTGGTGCATCATCCGCTGCCCGAGGTACTGGAGTTTCGCTGGCTGAACAATCCCCTAAGCGATGAAGAGCGGGAGCTGACCTTGCAGCTCATTGAAGGGGTTGCCGAGCTTGAAGAGAAAATTGACGGTGTCATCGATGCCTACATCCACAAGGATGCTTCACAGATTTCCACAATCGTCCGATCTATACTGAGGATGGGTACCTTTGAGATCCTGAAAGGATCGTTTGACATCCGCATTCTGATCGACGATTACTGTACCCTGACCCGTCGGTATGACGGCGAACCCTCGGTGGGCTTCGTGCACGGCACCCTGGATCACATCTACCAGGATCACCGGGCGATCCGGGAAGGTGAAGATGGCAAAAAATCGACTGATGTTTGAGCCGGATGGCCCCGGGACCATCCGACCGGCTCCTGAAACCGAAGAAGACAGCGACAAATATGGCACCGGTGACCCGGTATACCTGGACCGACCTGCAGGCAGATACCGCACGCTGATCCTGTCGGGTATGGTTGCCCTTCTGTTGCTGGTAGCCGGTGCCGCTGTCTATTACTGGAAGACCGATGAGGATCAAACCGCACCACAGAGCAAACTCTCTGTCGATGGCCTTTGCGATCGCTATTATATTCCAGAGAAGAACCTAAGTGATGAACTGAAAAAGGGCAGGCAGCAGTATTTGCAGCTGTCTCGTAAAGAGGCCCGTCGAACGTTTCAGAGGATTCTCGATGAGTCCGCCGACGATAAAGAGCGTGCTGTAGCTCATATCTTTCTTGGCGTGATGGCCCTGGAAGAGGATCGTCCGGGGCAGGCAAAACACCATTTCCTTTCCGCGCATAAGCTCGATGAAACATCGGCCGGAGCGTTGATCAACCTGGCCATTGTGGAGCGGAAGCTTGGCAATCGTGATGAAGCGAAGCGATATGCTGAACGTGCGAAGGAGCTTGATCCGAATAACCCGGCGGTGTCGATGCTTCTGGCGAATCTGATGCTTGAGTCCAGCAATCCGGAAGAAGCCGAACGAGAATACCGTGAAGGTATGTCGCGCTCGCCCGGTGATACGATTATGAGGTATAACCTCGGCCTGGCATTGATACGGCAGAACAAACTGGACGAGGCTGAACTGGAATTTCGCCGTCTGGCAGAGATGTTTCCCTCTGATCCACTGGCCGTGCGTGCTCTGGCCCACCTCGGGCAGATAGCTTTTCGAAAAGGGAGACCTGAACAGGCTGCCGACTACTATCGCCGGGCCATTGCCCTTGCTCCTGATGAGGCCCGTTATCATTATAATCTGGGCGTTGTTCTAATGCGTAAAGGGGATAACCAGGCAGCCCTGCAGGCCTTCGATAAGGCCCTGAAGGCCGGTGGAAATGATGTCGATGTATTTCAGAATCTGTCCACTGCCTTTGAGAGACTCAAGGAGCCGGCTCTGGCAATCAAGGCGCTTGAGCGGGCTCTGTTGATTCATCCGCAGAATGTCGGTGTTCTGTTTCAACTGGGCGACCTCTATCATCGACAGAAAGACCTGCTTCGGGCTGCTGATAATTATCGAAAGATCGTTAACATAACTCCAGGCGATGAGAATACGAAAGAAGCTCTGCTGCGGCTTGGACGGATCTATCGGCAGATGGAACGTTATCAGGACTCAGCAGATGCCCTGAGCCGTGCCGCATCGCTTTCACCTCGCGATAGTAATATCCTCTATGAACTCGGACTGACGTATCGCAAGGGGGGACGGTTTGATGAAGCCGTCTCCGTATGGCGACGAGCTCTTCAAAGCGATGTGAAACTCGATCGTTCTGAAGAAAGGACGATCCGACTGGCCCTTGGTGATTCCTATCGGGCCAGGGGAGCCTATGATCTGGCCCTCAATGAATATCGTCAGGTGGAGGCGCGTAACCGGGAAGTCCCTGTTGAAGATGATGCAGAGCTGTATATGCGCATGGGTGCTTTGTATCATGCCCTGAACGATGTGGCGCAGGCCTCTGCCTATTACAGGAAGGTTTTCGATGGGGCTTCCTCAAGTCCGCAGCAGCGAAGAAATGCGGCCAAGGCCATGGCATCGCTGCATCTGAAAAGAGATGACCGCGATTCCCTTGATGAAGCCGGTTCCTGGGCTTATAAGGCAGCTCGTCTGGACCAGTCCGATGCAGAGGCACAGCTTCTACGAGCGGAAGTTCTGCTTCGAAAGGAGTCGGGTGTTGATCGGGAAAAGGCCATTGAGATCCTCTCCGCCGTGGCACATTCCAGAATACCATTTGGGCTTGAGTCGCGCACTTATTTCCTGCTGGGTGATGCCTACTACCGAAATGGAGAATATCGAAGGGCCCTCGAGGCGCTTGAAACAGCGGCTGAATACGATCCAGGGAATGCAGACATACTCAAGAAGAAACGGTTAGCCATTTCGGCACTGCGGTCAGGAGAGCGATGAAGCGTATTCTATGTGCCATACTGCTTTTCGGGCTGGCCTCCGGTGCCCTGCAATCGCTGGAAGCAGCAGGGGATGATCCGGCGCGTCTTCTGTACATGATGGAGCAGGGAGGCCTGCAGCGGCGCCAGGCCTTCTGGTATGCCTACCAGTCCAAACAGTATTTCTTGTTTCGTCGCGCCACGCGTTATCTTCTTGAATCGAGAGACTATGATGACCATCGCATGCTGATTCGCATCATGGAAGTGATGGGCCCGTCTCTGGACACGTACATCCCCGGCTGGTATGCTCTTCTTGATCGCTACATGGAACAGTCTGTTCCGGACGACCTTCTCATTCGATGCATGAAGCTGGCAGTAAGGTTCAAGGAACACCGGATGGTCTTTGCTGTAACACGTATGATGGATCATCCCATCTATGACGTTCGGCTTGAGGCCATCAAGACCCTTGTGGCGATGGAGAATGACACGGTCATTCCTGTTTTGATTCGATTCATGCAGTCTGATGATCCTGTTCTGGTGATTTATGGACTGCAGGGCGCCCGATATCTTGGTGACTCCAGATTTGTACCTTTCCTGCGTAACCTTCTCGCGCATCCAAACAAGTCCGTGCGTATCTATGCTCTGCATGCCGTTGCCGAATCCAGGGCCGAGGGGGATCTGAGCTACCTCGTTACGGGTCGCTTTTCTCGCGAAAGTAATGCAGAGGTTAGACGAACGGTTATTCAGATTATTGGCGAACGGCGAATTGGCGGGCAGCAGTATACGTTGATCCGGGCGATGCAGGATTCTTCACCACTGGTACGCGAGGCTGCTTACCAGGCTGCGAGCTCGTTTCATTCATCGCTTCTGGCCAGAGAGCTATCATTGCGCCTGCTGCGAGAAGAAAATGACGGGCTAAAGGGCATTGCCATTGAATCCCTGGCCCGGTTGAAGCTCGGCGATTTTCATAAGGCCCTTGGTCGAATTGCCCGCTCTGAGGCGGATGCGCGGTTGCGGGCGATGGCTGTGCGGGCCATTGGCACCCTGCGCGATCGCTCGCAGCACGAGGTTCTTCTTGAGGTGGCAACGCATGATAGCGATGCCTCGGTTCGACGGGAAGCCGCACAGATCCTGGCAGAACAGGCACATTCCACGCTCGGCTATCGACTGGCCGCTGCCGTGGAAAACAACCGATACGATATCGAAGTGCGTTTCCTTCTTCTGCAGGCCCTTGTAAAAAGTGGAAACAGTGCAGCATTGCAGCGGTTGAAGATGTCCGCAGGTAACATTGAAGACCCTGTTCTGCGAAGCATCGTTATGGGTGATGGATAGCCAGGAGGCGATGTTATGGCAGACGACGGAATCCTCGATGTAGATCTGCCCTTACCGCTTGAGGGGTCAGAGCCACCGAAAAAGAAGAAGCGGGATCCGTTCTCAGCGGAGCGCATCTCTTCCGATGAGGTGCTGCACCATCGTCGTGAGCTGGCCACCCCCGGCGAAATCAAACGGATTCAGAAGGCCGGAGTGCGCCATGAAGGCAAGAAGGTCGTTACCGATGACGTCAAGAAGCTGAAGTCACTGTCCGTTGATCCAGGGATTCCCGATCTTGACCGAATTCATTACTATGTCGAGCCCGTTCGGATTGAATACTATGTTCCGAAAGACTCTCGTTTCGTCGTGGAGACGCGCTATCTCTACATCCCCCTGATAGATCCGGAACCGGACGAACGTTATCCGATTTTGAATTCCTGTATGGAAAGGGAGAAGTTCTTTGATATCATTGAAGTGGTTGGGGAGCATTCGCGTTACACGACACTGATTCTTGAATCGTATCATGAGACGTTTACGATTCTTGAAAGCATTTCGCGAAGTGTAAAGGACGGACGCTTCAATCCTGAATCCTACAGAAAGGCCTTTTACCTGACAGAGACGATGATGAAGTTTGAGCCTACAGTAGCGTCTCTTGAGGTTCTTGGTGACTACATTTCCTATAACCTGAACTGGCTGATTCGCAAGCTGAACAGCACAGGCGTGGATTTTGCTGCATCGGACGATACAATCTCTTATTTAATTAAACGACGAAATATACGCTGGGAAGAAAAGAACCTTCCCGAAGATGAGCGCTTCGAAATCCTTGCTGCTCTGTTCTATGATCAGGCGTATCCAAACCGGGGGCTGGAGTTTGAAGAGGAAGACTACTTCTTTGACATCTTCGACAAAAAAACGAAATACTGATCCGACGGCTGTCGTTCTCTTCTGTAAGGTACCTGTCGCTGGAAGGGTGAAGACGCGCCTGGCAGCTGATTTTGCCCAGGCGGTGGAGTTCTTCGCAGCCATGTTGCATGCGTTGATTGAACGTCTGCATGCTGCTTACGGGAATCGTCTTTATATCTTTGCCGATGACGTGGCTTACTTTGAAGAATGTTATCCCGACGTGCAGGTGTTTCAGCAAACCGGTGATGGCCTGGGCGAACGGATGCAAAATGCCTTCGCCTATCTGTTTTCTCGAGGTGACATTGAAACCGTCGTCCTGGCAGGTTCCGATGTGCCTGAGTTTGATGCAGACCAGGCCAGAAAGATGTCCTCTCTTTGCGGCGAGTATGATGCTGTTCTGCTGCCTTCTTCTGATGGCGGTTATTCCGCTGTTGCGCTACACCGTTCTGTGGGGATGCTTCTTGATCGCTGCTTTCGAGACATCGAGTGGTCCACGCCTTCCGTCCTGGCCATGCAGATGCAACGATTTCATGAGGCAGGCTGCAGAGCTCTGAGCATGGACGTAACCGTAGACGATGTGGATGTACTCGAAGACCTGCTGGCCTTTCGCAAAAGGGCGGCACGATCCGAGCATCCGTATGTGCGCCTTGTTCCCGAGGTCGTTGCGGTGCTGCCTGTTTTGAACGAGGCCGAGAGTTTGCCGAAGGTCCTTCCTCCTCTTTCAGGTTCGATATGGGTGAATCAGGTCGTATGCGTGGATAATGGCAGCACCGATGATTCGCCCCGCATTATTCAAGAGCATGGAGCAGTACTGCTACGCTGTGAGGAACGTGGCTATGGTGCTGCGATGCTTACGGGCATAGAGCATGTTTCTACGGTGTACCCCTCCGATACGATTATTTTGTTCCTGGATGCCGATGGCTCGGACGATCAGAGCCGAATTCCGGATCTGTTAAGGCCGATCTTTGCCGGTCAGGCAGACCTTGTGCTGGGAGCCAGAAAGGGCAGGATTTTGCCTCATCAGAGGATGGGAAACTGGCTGGCCCTTCTTCTCATGCGATGGCTCTGGGGACGGTCTTTTGCTGACCTTGGTCCGTTTCGTGCAATCCGTCTTTCGGCATTGCAATCTCTTGCAATGGATGATCGGAACTATGGATGGACGATTCAGATGCAGGTTCGTGCCCTTGTGCAGGGCCTTGTGATACGGGAAGTCCCCGTAGATGCGCTTCCAAGGCTGGGCGGGAAAAGCAAGGTAAGCGGCACACTGCGCGGCACCTGGAAGGCCGGGACGGTCATTCTGCGAACCATAGTTCAGGAATGGAAAAAGCAACGAAAAAGCTTTACATCGAATAAGCTTGATTAGAGGATGGGGCATGGTCCCGGAAGCAGATGATCGTGATCCGGAGAAGGGTAAGCACCCGTCTTCTGAAGAGGAGGCCGATACAGAGAAGGCCTCCGGGCCCCAGAAGGCCATTGAAATCGACGTCTACGATGAGGAGCCGTCCGGTCCTTCTGTGAAGGTTCGAACAGCGAAACGTGAATCTACGTGAGTTCTATATTACTCCAGACTACCTGAGGCGTATGGCACTGCGTGCCAGGCAGTGGACGGATGACTTTATTGCCGGGCAGATAGAACAGTTTCAACGGACCATACCGGATTATCCGGAGGTTGTGGAACTGCTTGAAAACGAGCTCCATCGCCGACGGTTGAACCGTCTTGGGCGGGAGCTACGTGGCCTGCCACTGAAAGAACTGCATCGACGACTTGTTTCAATGAAACAGGACTTTGCTGCCGGTCGAATCACCCAGGACGAACTGGAGGTGATTGAAACTGAATGGAAGATTCGGACGGGATCGCCTCTGCCAGAGGAATACAGGCCAGAAGAGTAGGGTGCTACTCTTCTTCGCGCTCCATGTACTTGCCTTTACCGCGAGCGACGATCTTTCCAATTTCGTTTTCGATCTCGGCCCGATTCTCAACTACCCGGCGGTTTTTCTTTACGAACCAGCCGCGCAGATAAAGGCTTTCACCGGCACGGGCAGGCATCAGGTACCGGATGGTGAGTTCGCCGGTTAGCGTGTCGAAATTCATCGCCTGGTTAATCTTGATCATCGTTTCATCAAGAAGCGTTGCCAGGATACCGGGATGAATCTCGCCGGGCTCACCGATAAAGCGTTCGTCTGCTTTGAACTCGCCGTAAACTGTTTTGGTGTCTTCGTCAAAACTCAGTTTGAGTTGAAGACCGTTTGCGTTTTCTGTTCCCGAACCGAAGCTCAGGGTCTCGCTGCGTGCAGACACGCCTGCATGTTTACCGAACATTATTTGGTTGTCAAGCGTTATTCGGCCCGAAGAAGTGGAGTGCGAATGGTCTTTTTTCGGCACGCTTTGCTCTTTGCTGTCTTACCGGTTATTCTTTTCTCTGCTGCCTGTTCTGTTTCCCCGGAGCAGATGCGAATACGACCACCCGGACAGTGCCTGAGTCCACTGGAACGGGAAGACTTTGAAACGGAACGCAATGAAGATAACGGACGGATCTGCGTTGTGGCCGCTCGTTCATCGGTTCTTGAAGCGGCGAGAGAGGCCGCTCCTACCATGTATGGGGCGCGAAGGCCGGTGTTGACGGGCCTTGACCTTGCCGCTGCCACAGACTTTCGCCTGCTGGATGGCCGTCGCTTTGCTCTTCTGACGAACGGAACAGGAAGGGACAGAGAGCTGAATTCGATCCTGGACCTGCTTGTAGAATCGGGACATCGTCCGGATCTCATACTCGAGCCAGAGCATGGCCTGTACGGTGCAGACGATTCCCTTCGCCGTGGTATTATCCGGGTTGATCCAGATACGGGCGTTCGCGTACTGAGTCTTTATTCACGCATCAAGCGTCCCGGTCCGAAGAATCTTGCCGGGCTTGATACCCTCGTTGTTGATCTTCAGAATCTTCCGGTGCGGTGCTACACGTATGCTACGACATTGACCTATTTGCTTGAGGATGCAGAGAAGGCCGGTCTTGAGGTCTTGATTCTTGATCGGCCTCATCCTTACGGCATCTGGAAGCCAGCAGGAAGCATTGTCGAAGAACGCTATGTGAGCTTTGTGGGCACGGCTCCTGTGCCGTTTCTGTATAGCATGACGCCGGGAGAGTATGCGGTGTATATGGCCCAGCACAGGTTTCAGTCCCTGCGTCTTCGCGTATTGCGCGTGGATGGCTTTGTGCCGGCCGAGATGGACTGGGTTCTTGCAAGCAGCTGGATTAACCCTTCTCCGAACATACCGGATCTTGAATCTGCCCTTGTGTATCCTGGACTTGTATTTTTTGAAGGAACGAATGTATCTCTGGGGCGCGGGACGACCCGCCCTTTTGTGTACTCCGGCGCTCCCTGGATGAAAGAAAAACAGGTCCTTGAAGAACTGCGCAAGCTGGACCTGAAAGGCGTGCGGTTTGGCAGTGTTGTTTTTACGCCGGTCAGTTCTCTGTATGCGGGACGGCAGGTGCGTGGTATACAGTTCCATCCCTATTCCAGAGAATTTGATCCATTGCGAACGGGATACGAATACATGCGCATCATCAAGCGTTTGCATCCAACCCGGTTTCGCATCATCGGGGGGCGCACCTACTTCATGGATCGGCTGTGGGGATCTTCGCTGTACCGGCAGGCTATCGAGGCTGATCTGAGCTACGAGGAGTTCCGCTCGCTATGGCTGGACGACTCTATAGCCTTTGAAAACCTGGCAAGAGGAGCACGCATCTATGGGCCATAGTCGGACGTTCGAACGATTGCTCGCTGTTCTTACCGTAGCGGGCAGCCTGTTTACGGCTTTGCTCCTGGCTTCGGCCCTGCCCGACAGAGAGTTGCATAACTCCGATATCCTCTATGCACCGAGCTTCTTCGACGATCTGTGGAGGGGCATCGATGTATCGGGCTGGGCCCTGACACCGGCTCCCTACTTTTTTCCCGATCTGCTTCTCTATGGCCTGTTCGATGCCCTGATGCGCCTTGCTGGAAGCGACAATGCCACGCGCATTGACCTTGCCCTTCGGTTTACGGCGGCCTTTTACTATCTTCTGAACGGAACGGGGTTCGCGGTACTTCTGAAGAGGATGTACAGGGTTGGGTATCAGCAGGGCCTTCTTCTGTGGACGTTCATCAGTCTTTGCTTCATGCTTGTCCCTGGCTTCTCCGCCTCCTTTCTCGGTGCGCATGTTCCGACCAATCATTCCGGGCTGCTTCCCGTCGTGCTCTTGTTCTGGATCCTGTGGTCGCCAGCGTATCGAGTCAGAAGCCGTGTTTGGGTTAGTCGACTACTGGCCCTGCTGTTACTGCTTGTTACGCTGATTTCGGACAGGCAGATGCTTGTGCTGGCCGTTGCACCGGCTGCAGCCGTTGCCCTGATCGGACTGATTTTTCCCGGTGGAAAAGGCGGACATACCGTGACTGGCCCATCGACTGACAGAGCGAGGCACGTCCTCGATCTGACACTTCTTCTTGCGGCTCTGTTCCTGAGCATGCGGATTGTGGCGCGCATTCGCGACTCGGTCGTCTTTTTTCCTCCCTTGGCCGGTATGAAGACGGTACTGTACGGTGCCCTTGAGGCCGGATGGCCTGCTCTGTGGCAGGTGATGCAGACAGAAGGCTTTGCCCTTTCGATGCTCACTCTGATTGTATCGGCCTTGCTTCTTCTGCTGCGTCGAAATAACGATCCGGCCACACGCTCGGGACTGCTACTTGCCGGAATAGGCGGCCTTACATCGGCGCTTTTGCTACAAATGGCCCTGGCACCGGACGACGGTCCGGTGGCACCCATACCCGGACGCTACCTGCACTTCCTCTTTGTGCTTCTGGTGCCGTTTGCCTGTGCTGCCCTTCTTCTGCCTGTATGGGGTTTCGCCAGTAGACGAGGCGGCTTGCCGATCCTGCTTCTGTTAACAGTTCTACCTTTTGCCATGCCCTATCTGCGTCCTGATGCTTTTTCGGTGGCCGCATTGCCCGCTCGCGGCAGGAATGCAGCCGTCATGAAGGAGGTGCAATGTGTGCGCTCCCTGGTCGAAAAGCATGGTGGAGGGCCTCTGTATGGCATCGCGGACTACTGGCCGGCGAAGAGGCTGTCGCTCTTTTCAGAGGGGCAGGTGCGATTGTTGCCCGTCCACCCGGATCGTGCTGATATGCTCTTATTCTGGATTACGAATCTGAGCTGGTTTGGTGGCGAGGACAGACAATACCGTTTTGCGGTGCTGAATGGCCTGGACAGGGAGAACGTTGAATCCCTGTATGGCCGGCCTCTGGCCGTTCAACGCTGTGCGGGGCTGGAGCTCTGGTGGTATGAGGAGGGCGTCCTGCAGTTCCCTGCCGAACAGATGCGTCTGTTTGCGAAGGCTGTGGGCGTTCCCTGGGCCGGTAAATGAATTCTCGGTTGACAGAGAAAGAGGCTTCCGTTCTCTATCCACAGAAAAGCGCCCATAGCTCAGCTGGATAGAGTATTTGACTACGAATCAAAGGGTCGGAGGTTCGAATCCTTCTGGGCGCATTTTCTTTTTTTTCTCGTTCTCCTCTCCTGCTTGTTCCTGTCTGTTTCACCTAATTGCGAATCGGTAGCACCAGCAAAGAAAGCGGATCGGCGTGAACTCCCCGTATTGTCAGAGTAACGTGAAGGTGCGGTCCCGTTGAAAAGCCTGTGGATCCGACCTCTCCAATAAAATCCCCGGCGCGGACGAACTGGCCAGGCCTTACGTGGATCCGTGATTGATGCATGTAGCCGGTAAATACCCCGTGGCCGTGATCGATGACCGTATAATTGCCTTCGTAATGCAGCCGCCTGGCAAGCACCACCCGGCCGTCAAGGATGGCAAAGATAGGAGCTCCTACCCTGCCTCGAAGGTCCACGCCCCTGTGTATGACGGTGCGCCGGCCTACCTCTTTGCGCTTTCTCTTTTTTATGACGTAAGAAATCCTTACCCGACGTGCAAAGATCGGCGAGGTAATATAGTGCATGTCCCGGGGATGCGAAATGGAAACACCGATCTTATCGGCAGAGCGTATGGAAAAGGTCCGGGCCTTGAGTCGCCGCTCCCCTGCAATCTTGCGTTGAAAGGCAGCCTGCTTCTGCTGGCGTTTCCTTTTTTCGGCGGCTGATAAGGGTTTTCGGCGGCCCGTGCGCAGTCGACGATAGTGCTTCTTCACCGGCCAGGAAACCTTTTTCGGGCGCAAGGCAAGGGTCTTTTTCAGGCCCAGGCCGGGAACGGTCCAGGTGAGCTCCATATGACGGGATCGAAAATTCGAGGGGATGGCAAAGAGGGTTCTGTAGCCGAACGAGGTGCGGGTGAGCGGTAGCCTTGTTCCGTCGAGGGTTAGATAGGAGGATGCAGCCTTTGCCGGCAGGCGGATCTCGGCGTAAACCGCATCACCTGCCCGGAAACCGCGTGAATACAGATCCAGTCGTGCCCCTTTGCCCTCTGCAAACTGGCGCTGTGGCTGACGGTAGGGAAAATCCCGCGGAAGATGGATCCTTGTCTTTGATGAGACGACATAAACCCGGCGTTCGCTGCGCGCCGGGGCGGGAAGACCGAGCAGGGCTATCATGGCCACAACAAGCAGTCGAAAGGGGGACACCCTATTATCATCGGAGGCCAGAGGGCCCGTGTGCAGGTCTGCCCGCTTTATTTAATCGAAGGGTTTAAGCGTCCTGCTCGCCGGGTGGTGTATAGGGGATGCCCTGATCACAGCAGCTACGCAGGCTGTCATATGTGTAGATGCCGAGGTCATGCCCGTCTGACCACAGCAAAGAGATGGCATATCGGCCTACCTTCCGAAAGGAACGCAGCTGAATCTCCTGGATATGTCCGGTGATGCGTTTGGCCGTCGTTTCGTGTCCGCCACGGCATTGAGCACAGGGACACATCCTTCTAAGGCGCAGAAGATCATACTGACATTCCTTGCCATCCTTCCAGACGATGGTCAGGTTTTTCTCATCAAACGAGATTTGATCCGGAATTGTATCGAGCATACTGATAAGACTGTCGTTGTGTTATGGGCGTCCATCCGAAAAACGTTCTTTCGTTTGCGAAGGGATTGACGGACTGCGTCGATCCGCTATCATCGAAAGGGTACCATGGAAGAAGCTCCTCTGATTGACCGCATAACCGAAGAAGTCATTCTGATTGATACCAATGTCTTTTTGATCGATCCGAATGCTCATGTAAAGTTCCCCGGTAGAAAGCTGATTATTCCGCTGATCGTCATAGAGGAGCTGGACTCCTTCAAGCGAGAGATGTCAAGCATCGGCAAGGCAGCGAGAGAAACGATTCGCACCATTGACCGGCTACGCATGAAGGGTAAGATTACGGAAGGGGTTCCGCTGGAAAACGGGGCCACCGTTCAGGTATTCATCCTTGAGAACTATGAAAACCTTCCGGAAGGCCTGGATCATGCCATCAAGGACAATTACATCCTTTCTGCAGCTTTGCAGCTGCGTAGCTATACCGGACGTTCGACGGCCATTCTGACAAAGGACGCTGATCTGCGGATTAAGGCAGATGTGCTTGGTATTACGGCATGGGATTACCATGAAAACGGTGTACAGGGCGAGCACCTGTATCCAGGGGAGCGAACGATTGAGACCTCCGATGAACTCGTAGACCGCTTCTATGAAGGTGAAACGATCTCCTGGACGGGAGGCCTGCCAGAAGGCGACAGGAAGTCTCCTCCTGTGATCAATGAGTACGTGACCTTGAAGTCTCCGTCGCGCAGCGCACTTGCGCGATGTGGAGCAGATGAGAACCTGCGTCCGCTTATTGAAAAGCCTGGCATGTCCATTCATCCGCGCAATCGCGAGCAGCGTTTTGCCCTGGATGCCCTTCTTGATCCTGATATCAGGCTGGTTACGATTGCCGGAAAAGCCGGCACAGGTAAGACGCTGCTGGCCATCGCTGCTGGTCTTGAAATGGTGTTATCCGAACAGCTGTACAGAAAGCTCCTGGTGGCCCGTCCCGTTGTGCCGATGGGGCGGGATCTGGGATTTCTGCCAGGAGAACTCGATGAGAAGCTGCGGCCCTGGATGCAGCCTATCTATGATAATCTGGAATTTCTTCTGGAAGGTAAACCCAGGGACGAGAAAAGGCAGCCAGGCAAACGGGAAGGCGAAAGACAGGATGAGAACAAAGAGAAGGATCTGACTGCCAGGAAGAGTGACAGTACAATACAGTATCTGCATCAGGCAGGCCTGGTTGATGTGGAGGCCCTTACCTATATCAGAGGACGCTCCATTCCGCACCAGTACGTTATCATCGATGAAGCACAGAACCTTTCTCCGCATGAGGCGAAGACGATCATAACGCGAGCAGGTGAGGGTACCAAAATCGTATTTACCGGTGATTTTTATCAGATTGATCACCCCTATTTGAACCTGTACACGAATGGGTTAACCTTTACGTTTAATCGGATGAAAGGGCAGTCATTATTTGCGCACATTACCCTTGAAAAAGGAGAACGTTCAGAACTGGCCGAGCTGGCTTCCACATTGATGGAGAACTGAGTAAAAACCGATGGCAGAAGATCTCTTTACTTACGCCAGAGAGAAGGTAAGCCTTCCACGTGTAACGACAAAGGGGCCCTATGCCCATATTACATCCCTTGATGATCTAAAGGAAGAGGCGTTGCAGTGCAGGCGGTGTCGTCTCTGTGAAACGCGAAATACCGTTGTGTTCGGAGAAGGTAATCCAGAGGCCAGGCTGATGTTTATCGGTGAGGGCCCGGGCAGAACGGAAGATGAAACCGGACGGCCTTTTGTAGGCAGAGCCGGCGAGCTGCTTACCCGTATCATTGAAAATGGCATGCGTCTGCGGCGTGAGGATGTCTATATTGCCAATGTCGTGAAGTGTCGCCCCACGGTGGATGGGCTCGGCAAGAAGGACAGGCCGCCCGATCCAGAGGAAACAGCGGCATGCTCACCGTTTCTGCTGCGCCAGATTGAGCTGATCCAACCAGAGGTTATCGTTACCCTGGGAAATCCGTCTACGCGGTTTTTGCTGAAAACTCAGGAAGGGATTACAAAACTGCGGGGCAGGGAAGCTTCTTATGAAGGCATTCCGGTTTTTCCGACCTACCATCCAAGCTATGTACTGCGAAACGGCGGCGATTCCTCTCCCCTGAAAAAGGATGTGTGGGCCGATATCAAGAAGGTTATGGCGAAACTCGGCCTGCCGTTGAATTGACTTTACAGGGTGTCTTCGCTTTGCAGCCTGGAAGTATGGAAGATCAGCTTAACTCCATTGCCTACCATCTCGGGGAATTCCGTCCACTGCGTGATTGTAATATTAACATTATGACACATGCGCTGCAGTACGGCACCATGGTTTTCGGGGGCATGCGTGGTTATCATGACCCAGGGACGAACAATGTTTTTCTGTTCAGGCCTGTGGACCATTTCCGTCGCCTTCATCGCAGTGCTCGCATCATGCAGATGCAGCCAGAGATATCTCCCGAACAGATGACCGAGATAGCACTGGAGCTTGTTCGAAAGAATGAGTATCGCTGCAACGTATACTTTCGCCCTTTTATCTATAAATCCGAACTGAAACTTTCGCCACGCCTTCACGATGTGGCTGATTCCTTCTCAGTATACACGATGCAGCTTGATGATTACATCGATACCAATCGAGGCCTGAATGTTGCCGTTTCAAGCTGGAGGCGAATCGACGACAATGTCATTCCGACCCGAGCGAAAGTGGCCGGAGGTTATGCAAACTCTGCTCTTGCCAAATCAGAGGCCGTGCAGAATGGCTATGATGAAGCCATCTTTCTTGATACTCGTGGCTTTGTAAGTGAAGGTAGCGCCGAAAACCTCTTCATCGTTCGCGACGGAGTTCTGATAACCCCTCCGAACAATGCTTCGATCCTGGAAGGCATTACGATGCGTACGATTATCGAACTGGCAAAGGACGAAGGCATTGAAGTGCAGCGTCGTGATATCGGTCGTTCCGAGCTGTATATTGCCGATGAGGTCTTCTTTTCTGGCACGGGTGCACAGGTGGCCTGGGTGGCCCAGATCGATCGACGCATTATCGGTGATGGTGTGATGGGGCCGATTACGCAACGCCTTCGAGATCGCTACATGAAATTGGTAAGGGGAGAGGATGCGAAGTTTAAGGACTGGGCAGTGCCCGTATATTCTTCGTAACATCGTGGATGGATTCTGGCTATAAAGCAGGCCTTGGTCTGACCGAGGCCTTTTCTATCATCATCGGTCGAATTATCGGTTCGGGCATCTTCCGTACACCGGCATCGGTAATGATTGCCGTATCGGGTGGTATCGGGCCGTTTTTTGCTGTCTGGATCGTTGGTGGTCTGCTTACGTTTCTGTCTGCTTTGCTGTATTCCGAGATGGTGGCCATGCTTCCGCGAAACGGAGGGCCTTACGTCTATCTGAGAGCAGCCTTCCCGCCCATCATCAGCTTCCTTCGTGGATGGGCTATGTTTTTCGTTTCTGAAACGGCATCGATTGTTGTTGTTGCCATCGTATTCGCGGAGTACTGCTCAGCCATCCTGGTCATGGCGGGCGTTGTGGAACCTGGACCGGTATTCCAGGGAGCACTGGCCTTAATTACGATATGGTCGTTAACCACAGCGAACATGCTCGGTGTTCGCTTCTCCGGGCTTTTTCAGGACGTTCTGAGCTTCATTAAAATTGCCTCCCTTGCGGCCGTTATCATTGTAGGAAGCGTTTTCGATGCACGTCCCGAACATCTGCAGTCGGCGTGGTGGCCGGACAGGCCCTGGATGGAGACGCTTCTTGGCATGTCCGTTGCCCTGCGCTATGCTCTGTTTTCGTTCAGTGGATGGGAAGGGGCCACGTATGTGGCAGAAGAGGTAAAGAACCCGGCCAGGAACCTGCCGCTGTCTCTGTTTGCTGGAATTGGAGCCGTGATGCTGCTCTATATTCTGGCCAATGTGTCCTATCTGTTGCAGCTTTCTCCTGCTGAGTTGCAGGATGCTCCGTCCGTTGCTGCCGTTGCACTGGAGCGGGCTGCCGGCAGTCTTGGCGGTCTACTGATATCACTTGCCATTGCAGCCAATACCTTCGGGAATGTGAACTCCCAGATCTTTACCAAGAGCCGTACCTGGCAGGCCATGGCCCGGGATGGGCTCTTCTTTCGTTTTCTTGCTCCTCTTTCCGGACATGGGGTGCCGGTGCGATCCCTGTTTCTACAGGGCATCTGGGCTACGGTTCTACTGGTCTTTGCACTGACTGCTGATGCCTTCAAGCCAGAAGGGGCAGCCTCGGCCTACGAACGGGTCATTGACTTTTTTACGTTCACCTCGGCCATCTTCAATTTCCTCACCTTCTATGCCGTTCTGCGCCTGCGGAAGCTTCTTCCCGATCTTCACAGGCCGTTTCAGACACCTGCCTTTCCGCTGGTGTTTGCCCTTGTGATACTGACGCAGTTTGCCTTTACGGCCTTTACATTCTATACCTCTCCTGTGGCTTCACTGGCAGGCCTGGCCCTGACCGCCACAGGCATCTTCTACTGGCATTGGGGCGTGGATCCAGAAGCAAAGAGGCCTTTCACGGTAAGCTGACAGGGAAAGGAAGACAGTCGAGAAGGCGTGGGATGGATCCGCGCCGTCAATAATTCGTTGACGTACCTTTCGAATCCCGTCAGGTAGGAAGGCATTTTTCCCATCCTTTCTTTCCTTACCGGAAGATGCCTCAGGAGATATCGAGGAGAACCATATGAAACGAATGCTGCTTTTGCTGACCATCCTCTGCGGTGGAGCCTTCCTCTGGACACCGGCACTGCATGCCGATGGTTGTTACATATGCGGGCCAGGCAGCTCCGATGCCTGTCGTGATTACTGTCGCTACTCGGGTTCTGAGTCCTTTGACAATCGCAAGAAGTGCGAGAAGGCAGGCTGTAAGGTGACCGGCACAGCATCCTGTCCTACTGCCGTGAACTACAAGGTCTGTCAGGTTTTTCAGGAACGATCGATCTCTGAATTTCTTCTGGCCTATTTCCGGTCTCCTCGCTGATTCGATGATTGCCCGGTTTAAGCCATTGACATCGTTCGCCCGGCTCAGAAAGGTACCCGCATGATACAGGTTCTCGTTCCTCTGGCTGAAGGATTTGAAGAGATTGAAGGCATCGTTGTTATCGATGTGCTTCGCCGGGCTGACTTTGAGGTTGTTACCGCCTCGCTTGGCGAAGGTCCGGTGCGTGCTTCCCGCCAGACACGGCATGTGGCCGATATGACCCTGGACGAGGTCATCAGTAAAGGCCTTACCTTTGATCTGATTGTCCTTCCTGGAGGTGGTAAGGGGGCTGAAAACCTTGCCGCTGATCCCCGTATAGCCTCACTTCTGAAAAAGATGAAAGAGGACGGAAAGTGGATCGGTGCCATCTGTGCAGCGCCTAACGTCCTGCTCAAGAATCAGATCCTTGAAGAAAAGGATCGATTTACCCTGTATCCGGGAACGATGACGGGCAGTCATCCGGGTTACAGGTCCGATGAGCGTGTCGTCGTATCAGGAAGGATCATTACAGGCAAGGGTCCGGGTGCAGCCTTTGAATTTGCCCTGGCGCTTGTAGAGGAATTGGGCGGGGCGGCATTGAGAGAAAAGGTTTCAGGACCGATGTTCTTGCAGCCGGTGCGCTCCTGACAGGGCGCCGGTCCTCTGCAACTATCCCTTTCGTTATGTACATCGTGGCTGGAATACCAGCACAGCCGGTACAGCATGGTTGAGGTAATCTATTCCGGGGTCAGCCTGGCACCGATGGCCGGTTACTCTGACCTGCCATATCGTCGCATCTGTCGTCGCATGGGCTCGGCGCTGTCGTATACGGAATTTGTAAGCACCGATGCCGTGGTTCGCGGTAATGCGCGAACCCTGAGCATGCTCCGCTATGTCGAAGAAGAAAGGCCTGTCATCTTTCAGATCTTTGGCCACGATGTGCACACCATTGTAGAGGCAGCCCTTCGGCTTGAAGAATTGCAGCCGGATGGCATTGACCTGAACCTTGGCTGTTCTGTGCCCAAGGTAGCCCATAAAGGCTCCGGTGCGGCCCTGCTGCAGAATCCTCAAAAAATCGGTACCATAATCGAGGCCATGACAAAACGGCTTTCTGTGCCCGTCAGTGCCAAGATGCGCCTTGGCTGGGATGATGCACAGCAGGCCGTTGACATAGCCCGGCGTATTGAAGGGGCCGGTGCTTCGATGTTAGCCGTTCACGGGCGTACGGCCATGCAGCGTTATACCGGCCGATCGGACTGGCATATCATTGCAGCGATACGGGATGCCCTGAAGATTCCCGTGCTTGGTAACGGCGATGTACAGTCGTTGTCAGAGGCTGAAGAGAAGATGCGCTGTACCGGCGTCGCTGGTATTCTGATCGGGCGTGCCGCTCATGGAAATCCGTGGATCTTCTCGGGCAAAAGGCCAGAGGCCGGCGAACTACAGGCCGTCTTTGCCGAGCATCTGAAGGCCATGGTGGAGCTCTACGGTATCGAGGGCCTGTACCGTTTTCGGAAGCATGCCGTGCAGTACGGGCGGCACCTCGCTATGACAGATAGTCAGCGCTCGGCCTTGCTTTCGAAGACAGCGGTCGATGATATGATCAACTGCTTTCAGCATATTGTGCATGCGCAGTGCTATGCTGTGCAATAGCATGCATCACGGCACAGGAGCAGTCAAAAGAAAACCGGACCACAGAGGTCCGGTCTTCTTGTAGCATCGCTTTGCAACCGTCTCTTATTGAGCGGGCTGGTCAGCAATGGGCGCTGCAGGCCCTGGCGCTGTAGAACAATCTTTTGGCTGATACAGATCAGGTCTGCGTGCACTGGACTGAATCAGCTTGATCAGGCGGTTCTTCTGCTCGCAATCGGCACGATCAAAGTCGATCTGATTTCCGTCGAAGTTCACCTCAAAGATGTTCGTAAGGACTCTCAGCTCATCGAAGAAGACGTAGACCGTTTCCAGTGATGTTTCCGGAGTAGAACGCAGCTTGAACTGCCGGAACACCAGCGTCTTGATCTGAGGATAAGAGCTTACATCCTGAGGAACGTTCTTCGGAATTTCGATGGTCATAGGACGCCATCCGATGAAATCGATGGAACCGAACTTATAGATGTGGGTATCGCCTTTCCAGTCTTCAACCCAGCCTTCCAGTTCATACTCGTTGCCGCGACCCAGAACCCAGACGGAAATCTTCGACACAACACCCGGAAGGTTTACACCGACGACGCAGTCTACCATCTGTGCACGCTGTGTTGTTACAGCGCTGGACAGAGCCGGGTTTTCGTAGCAGGAACGTGCCTTGTAGTTCTCTGCAAGAGCAAGCTCGTTCAGATAGGGGCGGGGACGCTCTACGATATAGTGATCCACTGCAGGCGGACGGATCGTCACAACGTTGTAGCCGGAGAAGGTAAAGGCAAACTTAACGCCGAGGATCCGGGCCTGGTCATAGCCCTGGTTTTCCCGGATGTCGGCCGGTGTTCCCTTAATCAGCTTTACCTCTCTCTCGGCCTGCAGGTTGGATGCCGCTGGTTGATACGGACCCTGTGTACGGGTATCCTTATCGGTCAACACTTCCCAGCCGTAACCGCCTCCGGAGTAATCTCTATCCCAGCTTTCCACGGTGATGGCACGGAGTTCCGATGCGGTTACATCGCTTCCGACGGCCGTTTCCACTCCTGCCTGAACCCCATCGATCAAAAACATGCTGGATATGCCTGTCAGAGTGGCGACCAGAGTGGGGATTGATACCTTAAATTTCATGACCGTAACCTCATTCCCTTATCGGCATTTCTTGAAGAATCCTGTATGAGGAGCTGGTTTTTACCAGTTGTCTTTGATTTCAGAGCCTGGATAGACCTGCTCGGATTGGTCGACAAGCACCTTCAGGCCGTCAACGTAAAAGTAGAATTCGCCGGGAACCTCATGAACATCGCTCGTTACAAAGAAGCTAACGAAATGGAGGTTTTTGTCCAGAAGCGAGAATCGCGTGCTCTGTGGTACCCATCCGGGAACGGCTACGGTGAACTTTCTCCAGCCGAAGAAGTTCAGCCGACCGAGGCGGATGTTGTGGGTTTTACCCCGGTAATCGCGCAGGCGAAGATACATCGTATGGCGGTAGTTGCGACCCAGTACCCAGATGGAGAACTGACGTGCTTTGCCCTTCAGGACAAACTCATGCGGGGGCTTGACCTCAACGCGGTCAAAACCACGGTCATTGAAGTAGGTTTTTACTCCGAGGATATGGTTTGGATTGTCGGGATTGACATCCACAGACAGAGCCTCGGCCTGCGGTGGTCGCATATTCTCATCGTCTGTGGCGCGGATTTCGCCTCGCTGAACGAGCTTCAGCGTCTTCGTTTCGCCAAGCGGAGAGGTTGCTCGGGCCACCCAGTCTTCTGCCTCTTCGAAGTCTTCCAGATCGATCTGGATCAGGGGCATCTGCTGTCCCTGGTTGGCCTCTGCTGGATCGGGTTGCGGCTCAGCCTGGCCGAATACGACGGCCGGCGCTGCAAAAATCGCCAGTAGAATTGAACATTGAAATAACTTGAGATTCATGAGAAACTCCTCACAGGATTCACCTTCATTAAGACGTATCGGTCAGAGCGGGCCGGAACTTTTCTCTATTAGAAAAGTTTTTTTCCCGGTGAAGGCCCGGGAGGACGTTTTGCGTGACAACGGCCCGTCTTGCACATATCAAGGTTCATGCAATCTGTGTATCTTGTCAACGGCGTACGTTCTGCCTTTGGACGATTTGGTGGCTCTCTGAAAGAGGCCTCTGAAAGCGAGCTTCTCTCCACCATCCTTTCTTCGGCCATCGAGCGTTCCGGCCTGTCAGCCGGCGAAATAGAACAGCATATCCTTGGAAGCGTAGTTCCGACCTCGGGACAGAGTGCCTATCTGGCCCGTCATGCTGCCCTGAAGGCCGGGCTTTCCCTGCGTTCCGTGGCCCATTCTGTAAACCGTCTCTGTGGATCCGGCATGGAGTCTGTGGCCCAGGGGGCTTCAGCGCTGTTGCTGGGGCATGCCCGGGCCGTTGTATGCTCCGGTATGGAGCTTATGTCTAAAATCCCCTATTATGCAAACGGCATGCGATGGGGGATTCGCATGGGTCATGAGCAGCTGGAAGATGCCCTGCAATCCGCTCTGACCGACAGCTATGCCGGTATCAATATGGGACAGACGGCAGAGAACCTGGCACAGGATTTTCAGATCAGTCGTGAAGAGCAGGATGCGTGGGCCCTGCGTTCGCAAACACGGGCAGAGCAGGCAAAGGAGTTTTTGGCCGGTGAGATCCTGCCCCTTGGCATCATTGTGAATGGCAAGGAGGCCCAGTTCAATGCTGATGAAGCCGTCCGTGGTGCAGCCGTTGAATCGAAGCTGCCCAATATGCGTCCGGCCTTTCAGGAAAACGGAACCGTAACGGCGGGCAATTCTTCAGGGATTAACGATGGAGCCTCTGCTGTCGTTCTGGCCACAGAAGAAATGGTTGAGAAAAAGGGGCTGAGTCCGCTTGCAAAGATTCGCAGCTGGGCCGTTGCCGGCTGTCGTCCTGATCGCATGGGGATGGGCCCGTCCTATGCCCTGCCTGTGGCCCTGCAACGCAGTGGATTGACGCTGGACGACCTCGAACTGGTAGAGATCAACGAGGCCTTTGCCGCTCAGGTGCTTGCCGTATTGCGAGAGACACCCATCCCCCATGAAAAGGTAAACGTGCGGGGAGGAGCTATCGCCTTTGGACATCCGCTTGGCGCTTCCGGCAACCGCCTTCTCCTTACCCTGGCGCGTCAGCTGCACGAAGACGGAAAGCGCCTGGGCGCAGCGACGCTGTGTATCGGCGGAGGTCAGGGCATTGCCATGGTGCTCGAAAGGGTATAACGCCTTCTACTTCGCTGTTTCCATACGCTGCAGGGCTTCACTGACGAAGGCCTGCAGCTCTTCGCGGATGGGCTCAAGGCGGTGCGTGGTATCGGCGAAGATGTTCTTGCGCTGTCCCATGATCTCCGAGATGCCAATCCTGTCCTGGATGCAAACATCAAAGAGCAGCTCGGGATACATCTCAGCGATCAGCTTGCTCTGGCGTTCATGTTCGTTTACGAGCTTTGTGCCACTTCGACGAACGCGATTACGAACGATGCCCAGATTGGCCGCCCTCTGGCGTTCAGGCAGCAGGTCATGTAGAAGCGTTTGAATGTGATTCTCGATAAACGGAATGCCGTAGCATGAAAGAAAATCGGGAATGGTTGGCACGAGGTAGTAATCGCTGGCCAGAATGGCACTTCGTGCTACGAAATAGATGTTTGGCGGGCAGTCGCAGATGATGTAGTCGTATTCTTTTCGCAGAGGCTCAATGGCATCGCGAAGCAGATGGTGTCGGCTGCGCTCGAATTCTTCGGTATCGGTGGCCTGCGGAGGGCGCTCTGATACGAGCCGCATCTCATAATCGGGCAGATCCAGATGGCAGGGAACGAGATCGAGCTGTCCCTGTGGCGTTTGCATGGCCTTTTCTGCAATCCAGTCTCTGTCGATTCGTGGATTCCCTTCGAAGTAGCTCGACAGAATGGAACGCACAGAGCCCCTGTTTTCGATATGGCTGATCCAGGTCTCTTCTGGCAGAACGGACACAGACAGCGAGCACTGTGGATCCAGATCCAGCATCAGCACACGCTTCTGGTGCAGCGAGGCCAGCCCCAGGGCAAGTTGAAGGGAGATCGTCGTTTTACCGACACCTCCCTTGTAATTGATAATAGAGATTGTTCTGCACGAATCGGCCATTCTGTAACAGTATCGGCCGATTGTGCGATCGCTGCGAGATTTTTCAGGCCTCTTCTTCGGCCGCTCGCTCCATTCGCTCGGGAGCTTCCATGCCAAGAAGGCCCAGGCCTCGTTTTATACAGACGGCCAGGCCCTGTAAAACGGCCAGGAGGGCCGAAGCCGTTGCAGCATCGAGATCGATGATCTTATTCTCTCGAACGCCGTAGAAGCGAGAAAGGGCGTTGGCCATCTGGTACAGAAACACAATGAGACGGTGCGGCTCGAAGTTCAGGGCTGCCTCTCTGACCTCTTCAGGGAAGCGGGCCACGAGCAGCAGAAGACGCCGACGTTCTTCGCTCCACTCGATTTCAGGCAAAGATGACGGTATGGAGCCATCAAACAGGCCTCTTTCGCCTGCCTTCTGCAGAATCGAGCGGATCCGGGCATGGGCATAGGCCACGTAATAGTACGGATTCTTTTCAGAGGTGTCACGGGCTTCGGCAAGGTCAAAGTCCAGGTGAGCCTCAAAAGAACGCATAACAAAGAAGTACCGCACCACATCAAGCGGGATCTCTTCGATCAGTTCGCGCAGCGTGATGATCTTCCCCGTTCTCTTGCTCATGACGACGGGTTGTCCGTTTTCAAGCAGGTTTACCTGCTGGGCGATCAGCACACGAAATCGGTCTTCGGGAAAGCCGAGGGCCTGCATGGCACCGGCAAGTCGGGCGATGTAGCCGTGGTGATCCGGCCCCCAGATGTCAAAGATGTGCGAAAATCCGCGCTGGATTTTGGTACGGTGATAGGCAATGTCGGCCAGCAGATAGGTGGGGCGTCCGTCATCGCGGACCACAACGCGATCCTTATCATCACCGAAATCCGTACTGCGGAATACCTTCTTCTGACCGTCGTCATAGATATAGTCCTTCAGCTCTTCGGCTACCTGCAGCACTTCACCGCTTTCATGAAGAGAGCTCTCTCGAAAGAAGCGATCAAAGCGGGTTCGAAAACGCTCCAGATCTGCCTGTTGCATGGACAGGAACTGATCGATGGCTGCCCGGCCGAAATGGGCCGCAATCCCTTCCAGCTCTTCGTTAAACACCTTCGTAAACAGATCGCCTTCTTTCAGGTTTTCGTGGGCCAGCTGACGCAGTCGGTCCAGGTCCTGCACGGGGATGGCCACCTCATGCTTGATCGTATCGACGATGTCTTTCAGGTATTCGCCATGATAGGCCTCAGCAGGGAAAGGCAGGCCAGGTCCGTCCGGATGCTCCGATCCATTTTCGGTTTTTTCAGCGAACTTGATCGGTATGCCTTCTTTTTCCAGTGCGCGAAAGAGGCAGCTGATACCGAGCAGGGTTACCTGATTGCCATAGTCATTGACGTAGTATTCCCGGCTGACCTTTTCACCCACCGCTTCAAGGAGGTTGCAGCAGGAGTCTCCCAGGGCAGCGGCACGGGCAGAGACGACGTTCAGAGGACCGGTCGGATTGGCCGAGACGAATTCAAAGATGATATTGCGTGGCTCTGCAACCTGACTGGAGCCATATGTGGCCGGTGAGTGATGGGCAGCCATCGTAAAAGTATAGAGGAAGGCATTGTTGACCGTCACATTGATGAAGCCCGGTCCGGCAATCTCCATACCGGCAATGATGCCATTGATCGAATCGGGGATGCTTTCGTCCTTCAGTGTGCTGCGGACATCCAGTTCCTGCATCTTCTGCATGATCTTCTCAGCCATCTCACGCGGATTCTTCACCCCGCAGGCCTCGCGAACCCTTTTGTCCATGGCGGATGTACAGGCAAAATCGCCAAAACGTTCATCGCGAGCGTTCTCTACACGCGCCTCGACGGGATGTCCGGCAAGTTCGCTCAATGCGGCACTGAAAAGATCACGGATTATATCACGAAGAATCATCGCTGGCCCTCTGCTCTGAGAATGGGACCATGATTCTGCAAAGCACCTTGCGGCCAATTCCGAATCATCCAAATATGTCGGGAGGGTCTGGCACGGTGAAACGCAGGGCACGCTGCAGGCCATTCTTCAGCTGCTGAAAGACGGCTGCATCCAGACCCTCGATATGCGATCGGATCGTGCGGTAGCGATGATGTTGCATGCGCATCAATTCCTGTGAGCAAAAGAAACCGGTGGAGTCGGCCAGAGAATTACACTGTTCGCATAGAAAGAAGCCTCCGTCCCCGAACAGGGCGCGCTCATGCAGCGGACGTTCGCATTGAGCACAGTGACCGGTGTCGCCGAGAAGGCCCATCAAAGAAAGGGTCCTTACACAGAGGAAAAGCAAGAAGGCCTCGTACTGATGCCTTTCCGTCGTCTGCGACACCAGTCCATCGGCAAAGTCAAGAGCCGACTTCAGAAGAACAAACGAGGCCGGATCCGGAGCGCCGGAGCTGGCCAGATTGCCCAGAATCAGGATTCGGGAAAGCAGCTCCTGATTCTGATAGTTTGTCTTCAAAGAATCGTAGCGTTTGAGAACGGTCCCTTCCCGCAAAGAAAGCTCTTCTTTGCCGCTGTCGTAGCTGTTCAGCTCTATCAGGCATCCGGGCTCGGCCAGCAGGGGGCTGCGGTTTTTTGAGGAGAGGATGCCATGCAGACGGAGTGGTCGCTTCTCACCGCTGTCGAAAAGCAGCTGGGCCACCAGGTCCTTCTCTCCAGACCTGAATTTCTTGAGAACGATGGCATGGCCTTTTTGCAGGCTCATACTATCCCAGGCCGAAGCGTTGTAGTTTTCGGTATAGCGTGCGCTCCGAGATGCCAAGCATGGAGGCCGTACGATCCCTTTTCCCACCGGCAAAAGAGAGATTCTTCTCGATGATGGCCTTCTCATACTCGTCCATGCTGATTCCCGGAATGATCGTCTCCACAAGGTTGCGGTGCCCGGATGGTGCGCGAAGAATCTCTTCAGGCAGGTCGGCCTTGGTTAATACATCATCGCGGGCAAGGATGACCATCGCCTCGATGACATTGCGGAACTGCCTGATGTTGCCAGGCCAGTCATAGGTCTTGAAGAAGGTCAAAAGATCGGGGGTAAGCGTCGTCACACTTTTGCCGTACCGCTCGTTGAACTGCACCACAAAATGGTTGAACAGCAGAGGAATATCGTCCGCTCGCTCACGAAGAGCCGGAAGTTTCAACTTGATGACGGCCAGGCGATAGTAAAGATCCTCTCGAAACCGACCGGAATCCACCTCCTTGAGCAGGTCTCTATTGGTTGCTGTGATGACGCGCACATCGACTTCGATCGGACGAGTAGAGCCAAGACGGGTTACCGTGCGGTCTTCCAGCACACGTAGAAGGCGCACCTGGCTTTCCAGATCCATTTCTCCGATTTCGTCGAGAAAGATCGTTCCACCCGATGCCGCCTCAAAAAGGCCTGCACGGTCGCGGTCGGCGCCGGTGAAGGCTCCTCGGGTAACGCCAAAGAGCTCGGACTCAAGAATGGACTTCGTAAGGGCACCGCAGTTAACCTTGATAAAAGGATGGGATGCCCTTGCAGAATTTTCGTGCAGAAAACCGGCCACCAGCTCTTTCCCTGTTCCTGATTCCCCTTCGATGAGAACGGTGACGTCGGTGGGGGCCACCTGGGAGGCTCGTTCCACCACCTGCAACAGGGCCGGTGAATTACCGATGATTCGGTCACGTCCGGCAAGGCCAGAAAGCTGCATGCGCAGAGAGCGGTTTTCTTTGGCCAGGCGCACGGATTGCAGGTAGCTTTCGATCTTTTTCTGAAGGTGAAGCAGATCGACCGGTTTGGTCAGGTAGTCCGAAGCACCGGCCTGCAGTGCTTCTACGGCCGATTCAACCTCTGGCTGACCTGTTAAAAAGATGAAGGGCAGAGCGGTGTCCTGCTCTCTTACATGACGCAGGAAGTCGATTCCACTTCCATCCGGAAGCTTCAGGTCCGAGAGAACGATGGCGATTTCTGCAGAACGTGCAGCATAGCTCTGTATGGCTTCTTTGACGCTTCCGTTCTCCAGAACACGTACCTTTTCTTTACCGCTGAACGTGCTCTCGAGGAATTCCTTTAAGGCATCACGTTGAACAACGTCGTCTTCTATCAGCTGAATGAGAATCATGACCTTTCTGTCGCTCCCTTCACTGCTGTTTGTCCGGAGAACTATCCGGTTCGGGTAACGCCCTGGCCTCGCCATCAAAATACAGGGTAAACCGTGTTCCCTTCCCTGGAGAAGAGACAAGATCGACATGACCGCCCATTTCCATCATCATCTTGCGAACCAGTGAAAGGCCGAGGCCACTTCCCTGCGATTTCGTCGTAAAAAACGGTTCGAAAATCTTTTCGCGGTCTTCGGGCAGGATGCCGGCCCCATTGTCCTCAACTCTGAGAAAAAAGCGACCGTCTTCTATGCCCGTGGTAACGACAATGCGTCTGTCACGATTGTCGTTGATGGATTCATATGCCTGAATGGAGTTCAGGATGAGGTTGACAAGGGTTTGCTTCAAGAACGAAGCATCGATCTGCAGGTTCTCCGGAACCTTGCCCGTAAGCCTGTCGATCCTGATCTGATTGCGCTCCGCCTGTGGTCGCAGAAGCTGCACGACCTGGTCGACGATCTCATTCAGGCCCGTCGATGCAATGGAGCGTGTTTCAGAACGGATCAGGCGAATGAATTCCTGCAGGGTCTGGTTCAGTCCGAGAATCTCTCGTTTGATGATTTCGATACGCTTCTTCATCTGCTCTCGAAGGGCTTCATCCTCGACCTGAAGCACCTGATTCTCAAGCAGCTGCAGATGGAGGTGAATCGCCGAAAGCGGATTCTTCACCTCATGCACGAGGCCTGCGGCCATAACCGGAAGCGGAAGTTGTTCTTGCGAATCATTCATGGCGGTAATCGCGTACCTCTACATGGAAAAACCAGGCATCTCTGCTGTTCCAGGCCGTTTGCCGGAGCCGCAGCAGCCTTTCGTACTCCAGAATAAACAGTCGCGGTACCTCGGCATCGGGCAGAACGTAGATCCGTACGGGAATGTTCTCTATGCCGGATGCAGTTCGTTTTAGATGCAGGCCTACGTATAGCTTCTGGCCCTTTTTCTGGCTCAATGTCAGATAGTCCCTTCTATGCGTTAGACCAATCCAGAAGGCCTGATTTCCGTTTCGAAGAAGAATCCGATAGGGAGCGCGGCTGCCGCTGCGATCAGAGATAAAATCGGCAATACGGAATGCCAGGTCAGAATATACAGGACTGATGGCGTTTACCTTTCTGTTATTCTTCTTCGCGTACGATGGGACGATGCGGTCCAGATCCAGCTCACTTTTTGCGTAGCGATGTGCAGGGAAGGGCTGGCATTGCTTCGTATCGAGCCTGCCCGAGGCAATCTCTTCACCCGCTCGTGCCGGACAGAGAAAGTAGTAGGCTCCCTTACGAACGAAGAAATGCGATTCACCCGAAACGAAGCTGCCTTTTCTGGCAAAGACGGGATCAGCCATATGTGCAATGCGGTCAAAGCGTTCGGTTCGATTGAGGAAGGATGGGTCGCTTCCGTATCCGGGAAAGAAGCCCACCCTGATTCCTGACCGATGATAACTGCGAAAGACCTTCTGCAATTGCAGCATGCCCTTTTCAGAAAACGAGGCATCGGTGAGGAAAAGCATGGCCCCCGTGCCAGGCTTCAGGTGGCTGCCGGCTCTTCGCAGGCCATCCAGAAGCTGTGCTTCAGAGGTCGTACCCGAGCCATGCAGAGATCGAACGGCCTTCCGATAGGCCACCGGTTCGGTAAAGGCCTCCGTATGATCGATGCGGTTTGGCGAAGCAATCGTGGTGATCGTGATGCTCTGCTGTGGTGACGGCACAAGCGTCTCAAGGGCACTTCTGATAAAGGGCAGGGTAAGCTCCATAGAACCGGAAAGGTCTACGACAACATGCAGATGGTTATCTTTCATCTGATCGAAGTTCTGCAGCCTGGCATACGACCGGCTTTCCGGCAAAAACGGCGTTGTGCGATAGATGCTTTTCCGCATCAGGCTCTGTATTTCGTTGATGCTGCCCGATGAGCGATCCCGGTACAGGATGCTACGACGCACACAGGAGGCCGTGAATATCTCAACGGTCAGATCGGAAGGGCCCGTAAAAAGCAGGTGCCCGCCCAGAACATGAGATACGTTCGGATCACTGCAGAAGCGGCCCAGACGGTTCTCGGCGGCCTGTTCATCGAAACCCTGCTTGCCTTCGGTATAAGGGATGCTTCTGTAATCTCGAAGAAGCCGGCTTAGAAACAGGGCTGCCTGCATGCCATGTCGGGGCAGATCTGCCTCCTGGAAGTAGCCGGCCGGTGCTTTGCCAGATACATGGAATGGCAGAACAAGCAGGCGGTCGGACCGGGCCTGCAGAGGGGCGGTACAGATGATCAAAAAGGCCGCAGAAGCGAGGTGCAGAACCTTGTGCCTGGTCATTGGAGTTGACATTCCGGCCGCATGCGGTGTCATCAATCGAAAAATCATCACATGAGACGCAAAAACCATTCCTCTATACCGCACGTTCGACTTCTTTCCCTGTTTTTTCTTTTTGTTTCCGGCTGTCAGAGTTCACAGATTCGCGTAAACGATGATGCCATGCTCTATGATTTCTATGGCATGGAGGATGGCATACGCATATTCGGAGAGGCCCGCATGCCAGAAGGAGGCCTGAATGCCTCGTATGAAGAGCGCAAGGAGCGCTGTATCGAGGCTGCAAAACAGCATGCAAACAGCAAATGGCTGGCATTGACCGAGAAAACCATTGAGCTGCAAACCCTCTGGCATGACCGTTTGCAGAGAGGGGCAGAAGGGCCCTGGCAGCGGTGCTTTGATGAGGCAACGATGCTTCGTTTTATTCCGGCCGGTGCAACCTGCAGGGTTGTGATGCTATACCGTTGCGATCCTCGGCAGTGGTAGCCAGATCACAGATCGTATTCTTCGCGTTTGGCATCAATCTCGGTTTTGTACTGCGTCCACAGTGCTCCCGGATCGGGATGAAAGCTTGAGAACACACTCATCCGGATCAGATCGACGAGCTCGGTAATCGTGAAGTTCAGGTGCTTGTAATGGTTGTAGAACTCTGTCGTTAGATCGACATTGAAGATCTCAGGGTCGTCTGTGTTGATCGTGCAGATCAGCCCATCATCGTAGTAGCGGCGTACCGGATGGTCTTCTGCCCTGCGCACGTATTTGCCCGTAAACAGGTTCGAGGTCAGACAGATCTCTATGGGGATCTGCTTTTCTTTCAGATACAGCAGCAGATCGGGATCCTGTATGGCGGACGTGCCGTGGCCAACGCGCTCTGCCTTCAGGATTCGAACGGTGTCCCAGATCGACCAGGGGCCATCGTCCTCACCGGAGTGAGCGACCGTATGCAATCCCTCTGCCCGTGCCTGGGCAAAGACATCGCGGTAGTCACGAGCAGGGCCCATCAGTTCAGCACCGCCAAGGCCTATGCCGATATGGCTGTTGGTTTTGCAGGCCAGCAGGCGCTGCAGATTCTGGCTTGCATTCTCTGGCCCAAACGTACGCGACACGTCGACCAGGTAACGGATATCAGGGCCACCTTCCAGACGGCAGTCACGGGAAAGCCCGTCAAGCGTGCGGGCAATGTCTTCGAAACGAAGTCCGTTCTGCAGCAATTTGGAAGGAGCGTAAAAGACCTCGGCGTAGCGGATGTTGTTGGCCTCGCAGTACTGGCGCAGGTTCTTGAAGATAAGAACGAAGTCTTCTGGTTTTTGAATGGCATCCAGGATAAAGAGGAACAGCTTGATGAACTCCTGGAGGTTCTTGAACTGGTAGAGCTTTTCGATCTCTTCCGGATCGTATTCTTTGCCGTGACTGTCGAGAATGCCCATCAGGGTTTCGCGAGAAATGCAGGCCTCCATGTGCAGGTGCAGTTCCGTTTTCGGGATCTCGCGCAGGAATTTCATGATCTGCGCATCCTTTTCGTCAGGCCGCTCAGGCATCTGACGATCGACCTGGATGCGTGAGGCCGTTGCCAGGTCGACGGTAAGGATGCTTTCCACAAGGTCTACAGGCGGCGATTCGACCTCAAGCTGTTCCAGCTCCAGCTTCTGGTTCAGAAGGTCGTTGATCACACGATCAAAGGCCACCTGCAGGTCGGCCGAGTAAGGCCGCCTGTCGGGCACCTTGCGGCGCAGAACGTTCAGCTCGTCTACCTCACGGTTCAGCGCCTGGATGCGTCTGTATATCTCTTCGAATGTAACCTTCAATGCAACTTCCGTTCAGGCAGTCATAAAACGCCTGTTCTATGAACCAGACGATTCCGCTGCCATCCGCGCAATCTTTTCTTCGAGGGTTTTTCCCTGACTGTTATGCGGGTCAATCTGAAAAACCTGCTCAAGAAAGATCCTTGAACGGCCCAGGTGTCCCATCCGGTAATGAAGGTCTGCCAGCTGCAGGAGGTTTGGCACCCGCTGGCTGTTTATTTCGAACACCTTTTCAGCTGCCTCAAGAGCACGTTCCAGGTTGCCCATGCGCTTATGGGCAATGGACAGGTAGAGCCAGAAATCCTCGATATTCGGATCATGGTTCAGATAATTCTCGAGAATCTCAACGGCCTTTTCATAGTCCTTTTCGCGAAAGGTCAGAACAGCCAGGATCTTATTCAGCGTAGGATCATCCTGGCGCAAACCGTAGGCCTTCTCAAGCAGTTCCAGGGCTTCGGCTGATTTACCGGCTCTCACAAGCTTTCTGCCCTCTTCGAGTAGCTCGCTGAATTCGTCGGAATCGGCCGCTTCGGGCTCAGCCTCATCCTCGTATTCATCGTGATCATCGATCAGCACAACCGGTTTTACAACGTCATCCTCTGTAACAGGTTCTTCTGTTTCTTTCTTCTGGCTGACCGGCAGAAATTCCACTTTCAGAAGCGAAAGGTCGTCGGTGAGCTCCCCTTTGCTCTTGATCAGTTCGATCAGTTCATTAAGGTCGGCCTGTGCCTCTTCCACCAGTCCGAGGATCATGTTTTCATCTTCGTTGATGGTGCGCACCGGCTCATCAGGAGTCAGGTCGATATCGTCCCGACCATCGGAACCTGCAATGATGATATCTCCCGGTTCCAGCTGGAACCGCTTCACCTCAAATGGGATTTCGGATTCCAGTCCGAGCTTTCGCAGCTGCAGGTCTTCTTCGATAAACGAGGCCTTGCCGTTTCGGTACAGGATCTGGAAGGGGTGTTCCGCATTGAAATAGAACATCTCTCCGGTTTCTTCGTCGATCACATCGATGACGCAGGAAATGACCATACTTCCGTTAAAGGCCATAAAGACGCCGTTGATCTCTTCATAGACCTCGGTCAGCCATTGCTCGGGCGTTACATCAAGAATGCGATCACGACTGGCCGATCGTGCCATGATGGAGTTCATGACAACGCCCATCACCAGTGCACCACCGGCGCCCTGCATGGACTTGCCCATTGCATCGCCATTCATGGCAACGAGGTAGCGTCGGTAGTTGTCGGGCTTGCCCAGCCGCAGGTTACCCGTCACGCAGATGTCGCCCCCGCGCTCCGCACTTTTGTTTCGGAACTCACACTGGTTCTGCGGGACTCA